>CALNYP010000026.1:0-118246 GCA_942490715.1 uncultured bacterium | reverse complement strand
TCCAGAACAGTCGCAGCGCCGGTGTCTTCGCCGCCAACTCCGCCGGCGCGGCATCCCCGAGCTTCCGCGCCGCCTTCGACTACTTCTTCGAGACCGCCAGTCCGGTCGTCCCCGAGGACCCGATCACCTGCGGCAACGGGGTGATCAACGTCGGCGAGGAGTGCGACGACGGCGGCACCGTCTCCGGCGACGGCTGCAGCGAGCGCTGCCGGGCGATCGTCTCCGACGACTTCAGCCCCGGCGTGAACGCCGGCTGGCGCTTCTTCGACCCCCAGGGCGACGCGACGTTCTGGACCTCGGGAGCCGGAACCGCGGACGCCGGGTTGGTCCTCTCGGTTCCCGGCGGGGCCTCTCACGACCTGTTCCACACCCGCCTCGCACCGCAGCTGATCCAGGACGCCGACGATTCGGACTTCGTCTTGCGGGTCAAGCTGGAGTCGCTGCTGTCCGAGGGGAACCAGCTCCAGGGAGTGGTCATCGAACAGGACCGGAACGACTGGATCCGTTTCGACATCTACTCGACCACAACGCGCTGGTACGGCTTCGCGGCGACGACGGTCTCCGGGGCGTCGACGACCCGGCTGAACGTCCAGCTCGGCAGCGGAGACTCCCCGGTTCCGCTCTGGCTCGAGGTCGAGCGCTCCGGCGACACCTGGACGCATCGCACGTCGACCGACGGCGTCAGCTGGAGCGACACCGGCTCGTTCAACCACGCGATGACCGTCCGTGGCGTCGGGCTGTTCGCCGGGAACTTCTCCGGCGCGGTCGCGCCGGCGCTGGACGCCAGGTTCGACTTCTTCTTCGAGACCTCGTCCCCGGTGACGCCCGAGGACCCGGTCACCTGCGGCAACGGACTGCTCGACCCCGGCGAGGAGTGTGACGACGGCGGAACGACCGGCGGTGACGGCTGCGCCGCCGATTGCACCAACGAGTAGGGCGACCTCGGCCCCAGGCCAGGACCCGGGCGACGGCGTCGTCCCGGTGCGGCACCAGATCGACGAGCGCGTCGATCTTCATCGCGCGGAGGATCGAGTCGACCGAGTCGGCGGCGCCGAAGAGCACCATCGGCTGCCCCTTGACCCGCAACGCGTTGGCGATGCGGACGATCATGCCGACGCCGACCGACGCCATCAGCGAGACATCGGTCATGTCGACGATCGCCGGGTAGTTGCGCCCGGCGGTCGCCGCGGTCAGCCGCAACTCCACCGCCTCGCAACCCTGGATGTCCAGCCGGCCCGACAGCGCGACCTCGCTGTAGCGATCATCCGACGGTAGAATCGTCACTTCGGCCACGGTGCACTCCAGGCGACGGGAGATGCTAACACGTATACTTCCGGGCTCGAGGTTACAGATTGCAGACACCCCGCGTTTTGTACGGCGCCACCGCCGCCGGCTACCTGATCACCCTCGGGTTCATCTTCCGCGAAGGGAGCCCCGCCACGCCCGGCTGGTGGGGCGCGGCGATCGTCTTCTTCGTCTGGACCTCGACGCCTTTCATCGCGATGGCGTTTGCCGGAAAGAAACTGGCGGGACGCCCGGCCCCGCGGCTGCTCCTCACCCTCGGCGCCATCGGGCTCGCCGCCTCGGCGTTCTGGTTTCTGCGTATCGCGTTCGTCCGCTCGCCGGACGCCCAGAGCGGGGTCGTCTTCGTGATCCTGCCGCTGTACCAGCTGGCCGGCGTGCTGCTGCTGGCGGCGCTGGCCGGGCTCGTCGCCCGGCTTTCCGTATACTTGCCTGTCCGGATGGGAGGCCCTGAATGATACTCCGTGGATCCTCGTTGACCTGTGTCTGTGCCCTGTTCCTGCTCGCTGCGGCCGGCGTGTTCGCCGAGGTCGTGCCGGACGATCGTGCCGAGGCGTTCTTCGACGCCGCGCGTACCGGAGACCTCGAGACGGTCCGCCGGATGCACACGTCCGGCCTCGACGTGAATACCCCGAGCCGCTACGGCGCGACGGCGCTGTCGTTCGCCTGCGACAAGGGTCAACTCGACGTCGTGCGCTACCTGGTCGAGAACGGCGCCGACGTCAACGTCGAGGACACGTTCTACGGCTTCACCCCGGTGGGCTGGGCGCTGTTCAACGACCACGACGAGATCGTCGTGTTCCTGATGGGGCACGGCTCCTCCGGCGCCGACAACGTCCTGTTGACCGGCGTTCGCAAGAAGAACGCCGTGCTGATCCGCTCCGCCCTGGGCACCGGCGAGATCACCTCGAAGATGATGGACCGTGCCATGGAACAGGCCGCGGGGCTCGAGGACGGCGGCGAGATCGTCGCCTTGCTCGAGAGTGCCGACGTCAAGCCGACGCCGGCGCCGGTGGAGCTGGAACTCCCCGACGAAACGCTGGCGAACTTCGCCGGCAAGTACCAGCACGACGCCTCCGAGATGGTCGTCGAGGTCCGGGTCGACGGCAAGCGACTGGTCGCCATCGCCCCGGGCAACGAACCCCAGCAACTCATCGCGATCGCGGAGAACCAGTTCCGTGCCGTGGACGGCTCCGGCCTGACGGTCACCTTCTCCGGCCGTGGCGGAATCGTCGAGAACGTCCAGGCCGAGACCCCCAACGGAACCCAGAACTTCCGGCCGGTCGAGGCAACGGCAGACGCCGCCGCGAGCGAGCCTGCCGACACCGCGGCGACCGACGCCGCCGCGACCGCCCCGAAGACCGGGGCCGACGCCGGCGAGGCGAGCGCGGTCGCCATGCCGATCTCCCGGGGCAAGCCGCGAAACTGGCCCTCGTTCCGCGGTGCGGATGCCTCGGGGAACGGTGACGGCCAGGGTGCCCCGGTGCGCTGGAACGGCGAGACCGGCGAGAACATCGCCTGGAAGACGCCGATTCCCGGCCTGGCCAACGCCAGCCCGGTGATCTGGGGCGACCGGGTGTTCATCCTCACCGCGATCAGCGGCAAGGGCGACGACACCTTCCGCTCCGGGCTGTACGGCGACGTCGGCTCGGTGGACGACGAGTCCGAGCACACGTTCAAGGTCTACGCCCTCGATCGCAACTCCGGCGAGATCGTCTGGGAGCGCACCGCGGCCAGCTCGGTCCCCGGGTCGAAGCGACACACGAAGGCGACCCAGGCCAACTCGACACCGGTGACCAACGGCAAGGTCGTCGTCTCCCTGTTCGGCTCGATCGGGCTGCTGGTGGCCCACGACCTCGACGGCAACGAGAAATGGTCGACCCGGATCGGCAATCTCGACGCCGGCTGGTTCTACGACAAGACCTACCAGTGGGGCCACGCCAGCTCGCCGATCATCTACAAGGATCTGGTGATCGTCCAGGCCGACGTGCAGAAGGACTCCTACATCGCCGCCTATCGCCTGAAGGACGGCTCCGAAGCCTGGAAGACGTCGCGGGACGAGATCCCGACCTGGGGCTCACCGACCGTCGTGCGCAACGGCAAGCACGACGAGCTGGTCACCAACGGGACCACGATTCGCGGGTACGACCCCGCGACCGGCAAGGAGCTCTGGACGCTGGGCCCCAACTCCGAGGTGACGGTGGCGACGCCGATCGTCGCCGACGGCATCGTCTACGTCACCGCGGGCTACCCCCCGGTGCGGCCGATCTACGCGATCCGTCCCGGGGGACGCGGCGACCTGACGCTGTCCGATGGCGCCGAGAGCAGCAAGCAGGTGGCCTGGAGCAAGAATCGCGACGGCACCTACATGCCGACGCCGATCGCCTACCGCGGCACGCTCTACACCTGCGCCAACAACGGCCGCATGATCGCCTACGACGCCGCCACCGGCGAAGAGCGCTTCCGGGCCCGGGTCTTCGGCGGCGGTTCGTTCACGGCATCGCCGATCGCCGCCGATGGACGGCTGTACTTCTCGACCGAGGAAGGTGACGTGCTGGTGATCGCCGCCGGCGGCGCGTACGAGGAGATCTCCCGCAACCCGATGGGCGAGGTGATCATGAGCACCCCAGCGGTTTCCGACGGCGTGATGGTGGTGCGAACCCTGCACCATGTCTTCGGCATCACCGAGCCACGGAAGGTCTCCGCCGCCTCCGGCCCTGACGCAACAACTTCGTTGCGCCGATTCGAGTAGACTCCGCGAGCCGTATCGACTCCACGGGGCAGTTCGCCACGTCGGAGGATCGCCCGGGGTCGGGGGGAATGCGGCTCAGAAGGAGGAGTGCATTGTGTTGAGAGCGAAAAACTGGCTGATCGCCTTGCCTGTCGTCGCCCTGTTGGCCGCGGGGCTTGCCTGGGCCGACGGCACCGTCGGCGGCAAGGTCGTCGATGTCAACGGGAAGCCGATCGAGGGTGTCATCATCCGCGTTCCGGGCACGACCAACGAGGCGACGACGTTCGCCGACGGTACCTACGTGCTGGATGTCCCCGCCGGGGCCTACCGCGTCGTCGCGATCGCCGTGGGCTACTCGCCATCCGGGGCGTCGATCACGGTGTCCAACGACCTCAAGACCGAACTCAACTTCGAGCTGCGGGCGGCGCTGTCCCAGTTCGGCGAACAGATCGTCGTGCTGGGTTCGCGCTCCGAGCGCACGGCGCTGGAGACCGCGGTTCCGGTCGACGTACTGACCGAGGAGGATCTGCAGGATTCCGGCCAGACCGAGACCGCCCGGATGATCCAGTTCCTGGCTCCGTCGTTCAACGTCTCCACGTCGACGATCAGTGACGGAACCGACATCGTCCGTCCCTCGACGCTGCGCAGCCTCGGTCCCGATCAGACCCTGGTGCTGGTCAACGGCAAGCGCCGCCACAACAGCGCGCTGGTCCACGTCAACGGCTCGATCGGCCGTGGAACCGCCGGTACCGATCTCAACGCCATCCCGGCCAGCTCGATCAGCACGATCGAGATCCTGCGCGACGGCGCGGCGGCCCAGTACGGCTCCGATGCGATCGCCGGTGTGATGAACGTGCGGCTGGCCAACGATGTCGGCGTGACCCACGTCGACCTGAGCTACGGGCAGGCCTACGAGGGCGACGGCGAGACCTCGACCTTCAGCATCAACCGCGGCTGGGCGATCGGAGACGACGGCGGCTTCATCAACGCGACCTTCGAGTACCGCGACCGCGGCGCGACCAACCGGGCCGGGCTGGATCCGCGACGGATCTACAACTATCAGGAGCAGGTCTTCGGCCAGCCGGCGCTGGTAGACAGCAACGGCGACGGCATCTGCGACTCCGGCGGCAGCTGCACGCTGGACCCCAACGAGTCGACCTACGACCGGCTGAATCACCGCTACGGCGATGCCGACTCGGAGAACATGTACCTGTTCGTCAACTCCGAGATCCCGCTGAGCGACGGGTCGAAGATCTACTTCTTCGGCGGCGCCTCCCAGCGTGACGGAGAGTCGGCCGGTTTCAACCGGCTCCCGGGGCAGTCCCGGACCCTGGTCGAGGTCTACCCCGACGGGTTCCTGCCGTTGATCGACACTGACGTCGACGACATGTCGTTGTCGGTCGGCCTCGAATCGAAGCTCGCCGAGAACTGGACGCTGGACACCGGCTTCACCTACGGCGGCAACGAGTTCCAGTTCAACATCGCCAACTCGGCCAACACGTCGCTGGGGCCCCTCAGTCCGCTGTCCGCCGACGCCGGCACGTTGAGCTTCAACCAGTTCAGCGCGAACGTCGATGTCTACGGCGCGACCACCTGGGGCAGCACTCCGGTCGGCGTCGCCTTCGGCTTCGAGTATCGCCAGGACATGTACGAGATCGAGGAGGGCGACGCCGCGTCCTGGATCGACGGCGGTGTTCCCGATCAGTTCGGCGGACGCTCCCCGGCCGGCATCCAGGTCTTCCCCGGCTTCCGGCCGACCAACGCCGTCGACACCGATCGCGACAACTTCGCGGCCTACGGCGACATCGAGTTCAACCTCTCCGACAGCTTCATGCTCGGCCTCGCCGCGCGCTTCGAGGAGTACAGCGACTTCGGCAGCAACCTGAGCGGCAAGATCGCCGCGCGCTGGGAGTTGACCGACGACTTCGCGCTGCGTGGGTCGCTGAGCACCGGATTCCGGGCACCGTCACTGCATCAATCCCATTTCAACAACATCAGCACCCAGTTCGTCGACGTCTCCGGCGTGCTGACGCCCCTCGAGGTCGGAACGTTCCAGGTCAGCGATCCGGTCGCCGTGGCGCTGGGCGCGACCCCGCTGGAGGAGGAGACCTCGTTCAGCTACAGCGGCGGCTTCACCTGGCGCCCGAAGCGCAACCTGTCGGTCACGGCGGACTACTTCTCGATCGACATCGAGGACCGCATCGTGCTCACCGGGCGCTTCTCCGCGAGCAACCCGCAGATCGCACCGATCCTGGCGCCGTTCGGCGTCAACGCCGCACAGTTCTTCACCAACGCGATCGACACGACGACCGACGGTGTCGACCTGGTCGTCGCCTGGAGCAAGAACCTCGGCTCGGGCAGCCTGAGCCTGACCGGTGCGGCGAACTGGAACGAGACACGTCTTGACGGCGAGGTTCGCACGCCGCCGCAACTGGCGGGTCTCGGCGAGACGCTGTTCGACGACATCGAGGTGACCTACCTCGAGCGCGGGCAGCCCCGGGAGCTCTACAACTTCGGCGCCCGCTACTCGAAGGACAAGTGGGCGGCGCTGGTCCGGGTCAACAAGTTCGGCGCGGTGCAGTCGACCGAGTCGGCCTCCGATCCGTCGCGCAAGCAGACCTTCACCGGCAAGTGGCTGACCGACGTCGAGTTCTCCTGGAGATTCACCGACGGCCTGCGCCTGGCGGTCGGCGGCAACAACGTCTTCGACGAGTTCCCGGACGAGAACATCCCCTCGAACTCGTTCAACGGGATCTTCGTCTACCCGCGGCGCACGGCGCCGTTCGGCTTCAACGGCGGCTACTGGTACGGCCGGCTGTCCTTCGACTTCTGATCGAGACCGGCGATTCGAATGGCCCTGGGCCCCTCCTTCGGGAGGGGCCTTTTTCTGATCGCCGCGGACTCTACTTGATAGTCTAGAGGAGTGGCGGTACGCTGAGGGGATGAGCCGCGTCTCCCCTACTCAGCCTCCGCCAACCCTCGACCTGCAGGTACTCCGAGCTCTGGCCCACGGGCCGGCCCACGGCTGCGACCTGCTGCGCCGGATCCTCGACGGCGACGGCGACGCCGGTCTAGGCCACGAAGAGGGCCGGATCTATCCGGTCCTGCACCGGATGGAATCCTGGGGCTGGCTCGAGGCGACCTGGCAACCGACCGAGCATGGGCGACGGGCCAGGGTCTACACGTTGACCGCCGACGGACAGCGGCAGCTCGAGGAGCGCTACTCCCGCGGACGAATGCCTGCCGCGCCTGCCCCGTCCGCCGGGGTCCTCACTCCTCCGGCCGAGGGTGCGTGATGCCGGGGCTGTTCTCCTTCGTCCGGGGTCTGCGGCCGCTGACACCCCGTCGTCGCCGGGAGATCGAGAGCGACGTCTACGAGGAGTTGCGGTTCCACGTCGAGCTGCGAACCGCGGACAACATCGCCGACGGCATGTCGCCGGCCGAAGCCCGGGCCGAGGCAGAGCGGCGCTTCGGCAACCCGGATTCGATCGCCGAGGCCTGCGTGCAGGTGCACACCCACCATCCCGCGCGGATCGCGCTACGGGCGACGGAGACCATGCTGATGCTGGCCTGCGGTATCGGCCTGGCGTCGGCGGTCTTCCTGCTGTTGAACGCGGCCTGGTTCCGCCAGCCGACGGCGTTTCGCGACCAGGCCGAGCGGGTCGCGGTCTGGTGGTACGACGGCGTGGCGAATCGCTGGGCCTCCGGTTCGACCTTCGACGACTTTCGCAGCGTTCGCCGGCAGGTGGATCTGTTCGAGCATGTGACGCTGGTGAGGTATCAAGGGGTCAGCGTCCGGGACGAACGCGGAACCGACAACGTCCGCGCCAAGCTCGTCTCGGCCGACTACTTCCGGCTTTACGGCGCGGCCGCCGCCCGGGGGCGATTGTTCGCACCCGACGAGGAGGAGAGCGCCGTCAGCCGGGTGGCCCTGCTGAGCTACGAGTACTGGCAGGACCGTCACCGCAAGGATCCGGAGATCGTCGGCCGGCAACTGACCGTTGACGGCACGCCGCACACCGTCGTCGGCGTGATGCCACAGGACCTGCCGATGTACCAGGAGACCGCGCTGTTTCTCCCGTTGCCGATCCCGGAGAGCGGCGGAGGGCCGTTCGGCGCGACCTACCTGATGGCGGGCCGGATCGCCGCCGGCCGCACCCGGGCCGACGTGCAGGCGGTCCTGGCGTCGCGGCTGGCCCGGACCCCCGAACTACCGGCCGTCGCCGCGGGGCTGCACGTGGATCTCCGACCGCTGCAGAGCGTCTACGCCTCCTTCGTCGAAGGGCGACTGGTCGGCGGGCTGTTCATCGTCGGCCTGCTGATGGTCTCGGTGTTCGCCCACGTCCAGCAGCGGCGCTGCGCCAACGCGGCCAGGCCGCTGAGCGTCGACGACCTTGCGGCGACTCCGCGCTGGGTCTCGGTGATGGAGAACTTCCTGATCGCCGCGCTTGCGGTCTGGCTCGGCTGTGTGCTGGCCCGACAGGCCGCGCCGGCGCTGGCCAAGCCGCTGCTCGGCGACCTGGCACCGCTGTTCGATCTCCAGTCCGACGCCCGCGTCCTCGCCCTCACCGCGGGGATCGCCCTCGTCTTTGCCCTGCTGCTGGTCGCCACCGGCCGCCTGCTCGGCTCGACTCGCGACGAGGCGACACAGCGCCGCTTCGCCATTCGCCGCTATCGTCTACGAGCTTCGCTGGTGGCGCTGGAGATCACCGTCGCAGTGGTGCTGCTGCTCTGCGCGGTGGCGCCGATCCGGACCTGGGTCGGCTCGCGGATCGAGTCCCCCGGATTCGCCTTCCGGACCCTCTCCGCGGTCGACGTTTCGATCGGCGGCATCGAATCGTGGGCCGAGCGACGGAGCCGCGCGGCTGAGCTCGTCGCGGCGGCGGAACGGCTGCCGGGCGTGACCTCCGCGAGCTTCTCCAGCGCGTTTCCGATGCAGGGGCGCTACTGGTTCGTCGGCTTCCGCGGCGTCGAGGCTCCCGCCCACCGCCTGGAGCGCGTGCGCTTCAATACCATCGATAGCGACTACCTGGAGACGGTCGGCATCCCGCTACTCGACGGTCGAGGTTTCCGTCCCGACGAGCTGCGCGGCGTCAGCCCCGACGTCTGCATCGTGAACCAGGCGATGGCCGCGGAGCTGGGGTACGACGGTGCGGCGGTGGGCAAGCAGATCGAGTTCTATCCCGGTGGGAAGCGACTCACGATCGTCGGCGTTGCCGGCAACATCCGCCAGGACTCCCGCCAGCGACCCCGGGCGGCGATCGTCTATCGTCCGTTCAACCAGTACTCCGGTGCGGATCTGCTGACCGTCGTCGCCCGTGGCGAGAAGACCGCGATCGATCCCGTCCTGCTGCACGCCGCGCTCACGGAGTCTGCGCCGGACCTCGTCGCCGGCTCGGCTCATACCGCTGAGCAGATCGTTCGCGGCGCCGAAGAGGAGCTGCGCTTCGGCACCCTCTGGCTGACGCTGTTCGCGCTGTTCACCTCGGGGCTCGCCTTGATCGGACTGACCGGGCTGGCTCTCGAGGCGGCGGAGGCGGCGGCCCGCCGCGCCACGGTCCTGTCGGTCTCGATCGTGATCGCCGCAGGGCTGTTGCTCGGCGGCATCACCGCGGCGACGCTGGCCCGCCTCGAGTTACCGCTGCTCGGCGGCCTCTCGGTGATCGGGATACCGACGGCGATCGTCACCGGCCTCGTCTTCGCGATGCTCGCGGCCGCTCTCGCCGCCGCTGCCGCACGTCACGTCGGCGGGCTGGGCCGGCCGCCACACTCCTCTTGACTTCCTAGAGGACCGCAGGTACACCTGTACCTGTATGGCCGAGGCGAAGAAATCGGAGCTGCTCCGCGGGACGCTGGACCTGATGATCCTGCAGGCCCTCGCCGCGGGAGCCGAGCACGGCTACGGCATCGCCCAGCGTCTCGAACAGATGACCGACGGCGTCTTCGACTTCAAGGCCGGTTCGCTGTTCCCGGCGCTCTACCGGCTGGAACGCGACGACTGGATTCGCGGCACGTGGGGCTCGTCGGACAACAACCGCCGGGCCAAGTTCTACGAACTGACACGCGCCGGCCGCAAGCGTCTGGAATCCGAGACCCGGAACTGGCGCCGGGTCTCCCTCGCGATCAACCGGTTGCTCGAACAGTAAGGCGTGGCCGGCACCGCGAGGTTCAGGGTGCCAGCAACGGCGGCGGAATCGCGAAGCTCACCGGCAGCAACGTGCCGGACTGGTCGGCCCAGTTGACGTCGCGGTGGAAACGGATCGAGGCGTTACCCGACGGGTCGGCCTCGTAGACCCATAGATCCGCGGGGCAGGTCTCGGAGCGAGCCCGTGCCAGTTCCGTCGGCCAGGCGCCGAGGGTGTCCCTGGCCGCCCGGGCCTCGAGGACCTTCGTGGTCAACTCGAGGTCGAGTTCGAGACGGGCGATCCCCTCGGAGATGCCGCCGAAGTTCGGCACGATCAACGGTGCCAGCCGGTTCCAACCGGCGAAGCCCGATTCGTCGGCACCCCGGGCCGATGGGTCGCAGACGTCCTCGACCCAGGTCAGCTTGTCCATCTGCCGCAGGCTCTCCTCGGTGACGTCGGCGAGGCAGAGCCGGATGTAGGGTGCCGCCACCGCCATCACCGATCGGGTCAACAGGTTGTCGTCGGTGTCGAACAACGCGGTGCTGCCCATCGACCAGAAACGCACCTCGTTCTGCAGAGCGTGACGCATCGAACGACGGAAGCGCTGCTCGAGCAGGCGGCCCTGCCAGACCGGGTCCAGCCCCTCGATGTGACGCAGGGCGCCGGCCTGGATCCGGGCGATGCTGATCGTGATCGACTGGGTGATCAGCACCGGATCCCGGCGCACGACCTCGTTCAAGCGCCACGACGCCTCCAGATCCCGGCGGGCGGTCTCGTGGTCGCCGATGCGGGTGTGTTCGAGAGCGTCGGCGATCAGCACCCGCTGCAGGTTGAAATGACCGAGCAGGTTGGGCAGCGGGTTGTCGATCTCTCGCTCGAGGTACAGCTCCCAGGCCGGTGGCGCCGGCGCCTCGATCAACTCGTCGCGCACGGCGGCGATCTCCGCGGCGTGGTTCGCGAGAAAGTCGGCGACGCGGCTGGAGGGCGAGGCGACCGGTGAACGGTTGCGAACGATCTGGCTTCGCACGTATCGGCTCAGGTCGGCCTCGATCCGGCGGAACCGGCGCTCCTGCTCCACCGACGGCCGGGAGCGGTCACCGCCGGATTCCGGCGCCAGATTCACACCGAGCCGGGCCGCCCGCTCCTCGATCCGCAGGGCGGGCTCGTTGGCGTCCCGGGGTGGGTAACGGGCAAGCAGGTTGTCCCACGATCCGAAGCGTGCGTTCCAGGCCAGGATCGCTCGATCGTGACGGATGCCGCCGATTACGGAAACGAAACCGAACGCCGTCGCGCCCAGAATCGCCGCGAAACCGGCGAACAGGAGCCACCTGCGAAACCATCGACTGCGGAAGTATTCAGACAACAGGAATTCCTACCCCGGCGGAACATACGGCCTCGCCCGTCCGATTGTCGACTGGACACCCTGCCGCCGGTCGCAGCCTGCTGCTATCTTGGTCGCGATGACTACCCGTGATCAGGATCCCGCCCAGCACATCGACGAGGAACTACGCAACTTTCGCGAGATCGCCCGTCACCTGAAGATCTCGCCGGGCGAGATCCCCGGGCTGCCCGGGATCGAGGTCGGCGCCCTCGAGCTGCCCCTCGAAGACATCGTCGGCGGCGACCACATCATCTACGTCGACTTCAACCGCCGGTACGACCTCGACCGTCGCATCGCCGAGGCGAAGGAGGACGGCAAGGACGCCGTTGCCGAGAACCTCGACCGGCTGCGCAACCGCCTGGGCATCCTGGTCGCCGACGTCTCCGGCCACCACATGACCGACTCGTTGATGGGAGCGATGCTGCACCAGGCCTTCCTGCTCGGCGCCCAGTACGAGCTGGATATGTTCGGCGAGATCACGACGAAGCTGTTCGAACAGCTGAACACACGGTTCTTCCGGACGACCTCGGTCAACAAGTACTTCACGATGATCTACGGCGAGATCAACACCAGCGGAAACTTCCGCTTCCTGTCCTCCGGCCACCAACCCCCGGCGATCTTCTCGCGGGAGTACGGCCGCTTCGTCAAGATCAGCGAGGACCGGCTGATCTCGTTCCCGCCGGTGGGCATGCTGCCCTCCAGCGCCGACCCGGACGACCTCGTGCACCCGAGCATCTACAGCTACAAGAAGCGCTACGAGGTAAACGAGATCAACCTGCTGGCCCAGGGCGACGTCATGTTGTTGCACACCGACGGATTCAGCGACCATGACGGCGGGAAGTTCTTCCCGGCGCGGGTCGAGAGCCTGCTCCGCGAGTCCGACGGGCTGACGGCCGGCCAGGTCTGCCAGCGGCTGCGCGAAGAGATCTGTGCTTCCCGAAGCCAGGAGGACGACATCAGCGTCGTCGCGATCCGCAGGGCCGAGTAACCGGTTGCGCGACCTGTACGAGGAGGCCGCCCGGCGGGCGATCGGCTACCTGGAACAGGTCGACCGGCGCGAGGTCTATCCCAGCCGCGAAGCGATCGACGGGCTGGATCGGCTTCCGGCCGAACTGCCCGACGGACCGGTCGATCCCCGCGTTGTACTGCAGACCCTCGATGAGATCGGTTCGCCGGCCACCGTCGCCTCGGCGGGCAGCCGCTACTTCGGCTTCGTCACCGGAGGGTCGCTGCCGGCGACCGTCGCGGCAAGCTGGCTGGCCACGGCCTGGGATCAGTGCCCGGGGATCCGGGTCCTCTCGCCGGTCGGTGCCCGACTCGAAGACATCGCCTCGAGCTGGCTGATCGACCTGCTGGGGCTTCCCGAGGGATGCGGAGCGGGATTCGTCACCGGTGCAACCCAGGCGAATTTCACCGCGCTCGCCGCGGCACGCCACGCGCTGCTGGCCGCCGAGGGCTGGGACGTCGAGCGAAACGGTCTGTTCGGCGCACCGCCGATCACGGTGATCGTCGGCGAGGAATACCACGTCAGCCTCAAGAAGGCGTTGAGCCTCGTCGGCCTGGGCCGCGACCGTGTCGTCCGCGTTCCCGTCGACCGTCAGGGGCGGATGCGAGCAGACCGGCTGCCCCGGATCGAGGGGCCGACGATCGTCTGCCTCCAGGCCGGGAACGTCAACTCCGGCGCCTTCGATCCGGCGCTGGAACTCTGCGCCGCCGCGACCGAAGCCGGCGCCTGGGTTCACGTCGACGGTGCCTTCGGGCTCTGGGCCGCGGCCTCGCCACGGCTGGCCCATCATGTCCGGGGTTACGAGCTGGCCGATTCGTGGGCCGTCGACGGCCACAAGTGGCTCAACGTCCCCTACGACAGCGGCCTGGTATTCGTGCGCGACCCGGAGGCGCTGCGCAACGCGATGTCGACCTCCGCCGAATACCTCGTCATCGGCGGCGACCGTGAACCCCACCATTGCGTGCCCGAGATGTCGCGGCGTGCCCGGGGCGTCGAGATCTGGGCCGCCCTGAGTACCCTCGGCCGGAGCGGCCTGGCCGACCTCCTCGATCGTTGCTGCCGGCACGCGGTCCGGTTTGCCGACGGGCTGCGCGACGCCGGCTGGGAGATCCTCAACGACGTCGAGCTGAACCAGGTTCTCGTCTCGTTCGGCGACGACGATCTGACGAACCAGGTGATCGCCGCGGTCCAGCAGGAGCGGACCTGCTGGTGCGGCGGGACGCGCTGGCAGGGCCGGGGGGCGATGCGGATCGCTGTCTCGTCCTGGGCCACGACCGAAGAGGATGTCGATCGCAGCCTGGAGGCGATTCTGCGGATCGCCGCCGACCTGTCATCGGGTACCCGTCCCTGACCCCCGCCGAAGCCCCGATTCTTGAAAAGTCGGCGGGATTCCACCGAGATCCGCGAAAACGTCGCCTGGCCCGTTGTCGGCTTCGCCGGAAGCCTGTATTAAAAGATGCGAGGGTAACGATCCGACCCGCCTCGGGACGGATGGAGGGGTGGTTTATGCGTTTCGGGGCGGTCTGCGCCACGATGCTCGTCCTGATCGTCAGCGGCGCCGCCGTCTCGGCCGGGGTGGAACTCCGACCGGGGGCTGTCGTCGACGACGCCTGGTCGACGGTCTATCTGATGCAGCCGGGCGGCGGGATCGCCGCCGTGGATCTGGCCACCGGCACGACCCGCTGGACCACCGGCGCCGCCGCTCGACCGCTGTACGCCGACGCGGAGACGCTGGTCGCCCAGGTCGAGACTCCCGGCCGAGAGGGAGCGCTACGGATCGCCATCTTCGACCCGCGGGATCCGGACCGGGACCCGGTGCTGGCGACGGTACCGCTGCCCCAGGGCGCCCGGGCCACGGTCACCGCCGGCATCAAGCGCACGTTCGAGATCCACGCCTGGCGTGACGAGACCGACATCCTCGTGCGCTGGAGCGCGCGCAAACTCCCGGGACCGACCGGAATGGACACGGCCGATACCGCCGATACCAAGGACGGCAGGAACGCCACCCAGGAGTGGAACGGCGCGGCACGGATCCCGCTGGGACGCGGCGCTCTGCGGGAGATCGACCCCGAGCTCGTCCCGGACCCCCGCAAGCCGCGATTGCCGGGCATCGACAAGGCCGATCGACCCCCAGGCCAGGCCCGGGCCAACCGCGAGACGATCGCCCTGGTCGAGCTGGAGAACAGCGACCCCCGCAAACGTGCCCGGGTCCGCCGCTGGAACGCCGGTTCCGGCCGGGAGCTGGCGCCGTTGACCGTGTTCGGCGACGGAAACCAGGTCAAGAACCTCTCCTCCGACGGACGTCACCTGCTGGGTAGCCGGCCCGGTCGCGACGAGTCCGGCTTCCCCGTCTACACCTGGTCCGTCATCGACCTCGACAGCGGCGCACGGGTCGCCAGCTTCCGCCGTCCGATCGCCGCCGCATCGTTCCTGGTCGTCGGGAACCAGATACTGGTCGAGGCGCTCCCCGAAACCCGCGTCAGCGGTGGCCAGCGGCAGGAACTGCCGTTGCGCATGCTGGCCCTCGACGCCGCTTCGGGCGAACCGTTGTGGTCCCGCGAGATCCGCGACACCGAATACCGCGGCACTCTCCCCCCGGCACGCCGATGAGAACCTCCACGATGTCATCGCCCCCCCTGGCCCCCGTCGCCCTCATGGCCCTCCTGTTCCTCGCAGCCGGCGGAGCCTCCGCGACGATCGCCGGCGAGGACCCGCCGCCGCAGAACTGGATCTCTCAGGGCCCCGGGCCATCGACGAACGGCCAGGTCGAGAACCTCTCACCGGAAGACCAGGTCGTCGGCGCGATCCACGCGATCGCGACCCACCCGACCAACGCCGACATCATGTTCGTCGGCGGCGTGAACTCCGGAATCTGGCGCACCCGCAACGCGACCAGCGCGAGCCCGAACTGGACGCCGTTGATCGACGCCAAGGGATCGCTGTCGATCTCCGCGCTGGCGTACGACCCGACCGACATCACCTCCCGCACGCTGATCGCCGGCCACGGCTCGTACAGCAGCTTCGGGGGCGCTGGAGGTTCCCTGCTCGGGGTGCTCTACACCACCGACGAAGGCGAAACCTGGCAGACCTTCTCGGATGCGAAACTGATCGGCGAGCGCATCTCCGGAGTCGCCGCCCGCGGGAATGTCCTGCTGGCAACGTCGTTCAACGGGCTGTCCGGAAGCCTGTTTCGCAGCACCGACGCCGGAGTCAGCTGGACCGATATCGTCGGCGTGGCGGGAAGCGGCCTGCCCGGTGGCGACGGTCACTTCGATCTGGTCGGCGACCCCGGCGACCCCGATGTCTTCTACATCACGGTTCGCCGCACCGGTGTCTACCGCAGCGAAGATGCGGGAGCGACCTGGACCAACATCTCCGCGACCGACTCGCGCCTCCACGGGTCGATCGTATCCAGCGCGAACAACAACGCCGAGATGACCGTGGCGCCCGATGGACGGCTCTACGTCGGTGTGTTGCTCAACGGCAGGGTCGACTACATCGGCTACACCGACAACGCCGATGCTACGCCGCCGACCTGGATCGAGATGGACCTCCCGGTGACGATCGAGGGAGCGACCCAGGTCGTCACCCACGCGACGAACACGACTCCGGTCGTGATCACGTCGCTCGACTCTCACCTGCTGAGCAACGGTCAGCTCGTCTCGGTCCGCAACGTGACCGGGAACGACGGCGCGAACGGTGTCTACTCCGTCGCGGTCGTCAGTGGCACGGAGTTCGCCCTGCAAGGCAGCTCCGGCACCGGCAGCTATGGCGGCGGCGGAGTCTGGAACGTCGCCTCGACGATCAACCCCGAAGAGAAGCCAGGCGGGCAGGGCAGCATTCACTTCTCGATGGCGACCGACGGTACGACCCTGTACGTCGGCGGCGACCGGCAGAACAGCCCGTTTCCGAACCTCATCGGTGCCTTCGATTTCAGCGGCAAGCTGTTCCGTGGGGACACCACGGTCGCCCCGGCAGGGTTCGCTCCGTCGCCCCAGTGGGAGCACCTGACCCACATGACCGGCATCACCGCCTTCCCCGGCGGAGGCACGGCCGGCGGCAGTTCACCCCACGCCGACTCCCGGGACATGGCGCTCGACGCCAACGGCGATCTGATCGAGGCCAGCGACGGCGGCCTGTACCGCCGCACGAGCCCTGCAGACAACACCGGCGACTGGTTCTCGATCGGCGGCGACCTGCAGTCGACGGAGTTTCACGACATCGCCTACGACTCGAATTCGAACATCATCATCGGCGGCGCCCAGGACAACGGTTCGCCGCAACAGATGACCCCCGGCGGCAAGAAGTGGTTCACCGTGCAGACCGCCGACGGTGGCGACGTCGCCGTGGACGACACCAGCACTCCGGGTCAGTCGCAGCGCTACGTGAGCTTCCAGAATCTGGGCGCCTTCAGCCGCCGGATCTACGATGCGAACAACGTCTTCCTCGGTGGCTTCAGCGTGCCCTTCAACGTGATCGAGGGCAGCAACCTCAGTCCGCTGTTCGTCACCCCCGTCGAACTCAACCACGTGGACCAGACGGCGATGCTCGTCGGCGGCTCCAACGGCGTCTTCGAGTCCTTCGACATGGGCTCCACGGCGGTTCAGGTGCTCTCCGGAGCCTTCGTATCCGGCGGCATGACCTACGGCGGACGCAAGGACGGCGAGGACCACCCGGCCGTTGCGTACGTCGGCGCTTCGAGCAGCGTCTACCGTCGGCTCGCGCCGGGACAAGCGTTCCTGCAGACCCTCACGCCGTTCCCCGGCGGCACGGTGCGCGACGTCGCCATGGACCCCCAGGACTTCGAGACCGTCTACGCGATCAGCGCGACCCAGGTCTTCCGATCCCTCGCAGCGGGGAACGGCTGGACCGACGTGACCGGCAACCTGAACGACCCGAGCCTGCGCTCGATCGTCATCGCCGAGGGTGGGATGTCGGACCGCATCTTCGTCGGTGGCCAGCACGGCGTATACGTGATGATCAGCGACAACCCCGGTGTCTGGAGCGACGTCGGCGACAACTTGCCCGGTGCCCCCGTTCGCGATCTGGACTACGACGAGGCCGACGATGTCCTCGTTGCCGGGCTGCTCGGCCGCGGTGCCTGGCTGTTCCCCGAGGTCGTCTGCGTCGGCGCCGGGGACGACGACGTCGACGGGCTCTGCAACCCACGCGACAACTGTCCCGAGGCCAGCAACCCGGATCAGGAAGACTTCGACGGCGACGGGACGGGTGACGCCTGCGACGACGACGACGACAACGACGGCGAGCCCGACGCCTCCGACAACTGCCCGCTGGCGATCAACCCGGAGCAGGTCGACCTCGACATGGACGGGGTCGGCGACATCTGCGACAACTGCCCGGCCACGGTGAACCCCGGGCAGGACGACAGCGACAACGAAGGCGTCGGTGATCTGTGCGATTGCGCGCCGCTCGACGCCACCGCCGGCTCGCTGCCCGACCCGGTCACCGTGCTGGATTTCCTGACCCGGGTGCAACTGGGCTGGGACTCGGTCGTCGGCTCCGGCGGCTCGGGCACGACCCACACGGTCTATCGCGGCGATCTCACCGGGTTCCCCCTCGGTAACGGCGTAGGCGAGACCTGCCTGGCCACCGATCTGACCGGCAGGACCTTCGTCGACTTCGACCTTCCTGCCGTCGACTCCGGCTTCTGGTACCTCGCCGAGGGCGTGAACGCCTGCGGCGGCGGTGGACTGGGTGACGGGACGGACCGCATGCCGATCGTCTGTGCGGGGTGCGATCATGACAAGTGCGAGGTCGGCGCTCCGCTGGGCATCGCCTGCGATCCGTGCGTTGCCGACATCTGCGACGTCGCTCCGGAATGTTGCAGTTCCGCCTGGGACGCCTCCTGTGTCGATCGCGTGCTCTCGACCTGCGGCGAGGCGATCTGCCCGGCGAGTCAGGGAAGCTGCGACCATCTCCTCTGCACGACCGGCGTCGCTCTCGAGGCCGGCTGCGATGCCCCACCGTCGACCGACAGTTGCGTGCAGAAGGTCTGCGACGCCGACATCTTCTGCTGCTCGTTCACCTGGGACGCCGTCTGTGTCGACCGGGTCGAGATCGATTGCGATCTGTCGTGCGAGGGCGCCGAGATCGAACCCAACGACAGCTGCGCGGTCACGATCAACGAGCCCGAACTGGGCGACACGGTCTACTCCGCGATCTCTCCCGAATGCGACTACGACACCTACAAGGTCACGCTGGACCTGCCGGCCGAAGCGCTGTTCCGCACCAGCAGCAGCGGCGACCCGGCGATGGAGCTGGTCGACTGCGACACCGGAGCCGTGCTCGGCTGCGACGACGACAGCGGCGCCGCTGACGACGCCCAGATCGTCGCCTGCCTGCCGGCCGGTTCGTACTGCCTGCGGGTACGCGCCGCGGCGGGGGCCGACACGTTCCCCTACTCGTTCAAGTGGGAGGGCGGCGCCGGCTGTACCCCGGAAGCTCCGCTGAACGTCGCCGCCGACGAGTGTCCGGGTCTGGGCGATTTCGATACCTGTACGCCGTAGCGGACGGATCCGGCACCTCGTCGCCTGCCAAAAACCGCCGATTTCCGCCATGGGGTGACGCCGGGGCCGTTTCCGGGTATACCGAGGGCCAAGGGGGCAACCCGATGAGCTATCGACCCGGTCCGTTAGCGATCGCGATCCTGATCACCGTCACTCTTCCTGCATTTCCTGCATTCGCCAGCGCCGAGTTCGAAGATCCGGCCCGGATGATCCGTGTGATCCACGCGGTGCTGTCGGACAACGGAGACAACGACGGCTGGGCCGACTCGAACGAGACGGTGACGATGCGGCTGCGGCTGTTCAACGCCTCGGGCATCGACCTGACGAATGTCCGCGCGACGCTCCTGTCATCGGACCCACGGATCGAGTGCCTGCTCCAGGACTCCTTGACGATCGGTGCCATCGCCGCCGGCGAGACACCGCTGACCGACGGCGGGTTCGAGTTCAAGGTCAAGGACGTCTCCCGCGCCGCGCCCTACGAGGCGTTCGAGGCCTCGTTCCAGATCGAGTTCGAAGTCGACGAGGTCGCCGGACCGCTCCCGTCGCCGCAGACGCTGACGCTGCCTCTTGATCTGGATGTGTCCGGAGGCGACGGGCCGACGACTTTCTTCGAAGGATTCGAAAGCGGCCTGGGGAGCTTCGTGCCGATGCCGATCGACGACGCGCTGAACCCTCCGGCGACCGACCCCACGAATCACGCCGCTGGTGTGGCCAACTCCGACGGTGCTCGCTGTCAGACTCACGATCCGGACTGGATCTACTCGAACAGCTACGGCAGCTCCGCGGCCGATATCTGCTACCCCAACCCGACCAACGCCGGCGACCGTTACTGGTGGCACACGACGACCGACCGCGCCTTCAGCGGGACCGCGTCCCTGGCGTTCAACCACAACCTCGGGGACGGACTCGGCTTCACCACGCCGACTGCGCAGCTCGAGGCGATCCGGTCGGGGAATCCGATCAACCTGTCCCTGTCCCGGGTCTGCTCGCTGGGCAGCGATAGCTGCTCGACCGACTCGGACTGCCCCACGGGTGAGTCCTGCCTGCCGCCGACCCTGTCGTTCAAACACCAGGTCAGCTTCATCGACCACCGGACGAGCAACCCGCCACCCGGGCAGACGCTGGATCGCGGCATGATGAGCCTGCAGGTGGCCGACGCCGCCGGTGTCGGTGTCGGTGACTGGATCCGGCTCGAGCCGTACGTCAACAGCTACGACAGTCAGGCGGCGGCGAGCTTCTTCGGCTGCTTCTTCGACCCCACCGACGACGGCAACACCGAGGAGGATTTCTTCGACCCGACCGACCCGATGCGGCGCTTCGGCCCGTCCTCGACCTGTTTCCCCGTCTACACCTACGCCGACCAGGGCAGCACCGACCGCTTCGGCGCGACGATGCTCGGCGACGCCTGGGACGGACCGACCCTGCGTGGTGAGACCGGCCGGGGCTCCTGGGTCGAACCACGGGTCGATCTCGATCGGTTCCGCGGACAGCGGGTTCGCCTGCGCTTCCTCACCTCCGGCAAGAAGCAGGGGGGCTTCCTGACCTGGGAGGCCCTCTACTCCTTCAACCCCGATTCTCGCGACGACGGCTGGTTCATCGACGACGTCACGATTCACGGAGCGTTGACCGTTCCGGCGCAGGTCGCGGTGGACACCAACGACAACGTCGGCATCGGTGGCGACGAAGATCTCGACGGAGACGGCCTCGGCGGGATCTGCGATCTTTGCCCGAGCGTTCCCGACCCGGGACGCGTCGACACCGACGGAGACGGCTTCGGCGACGGGTGCGATTGCGAGCCGACCCTCGCCGAGGTGTATCCCGGTGCATCCGAGGTCAACGACGGGATCGACAACCAGTGTCCCGGCGACTACGGCTACGGCCAGGCCGACGAAGCAGCCTATGGCGGAGGCTTCCACGACCCGGGGAATCCGGATCTCTACAGCTGGCCGACCCAGCCCGGAGCGACCGGCTACCAGGTCGCCCGGGCGAGATCGGCGACATTCGACGCCGACTGCACCCTGTTTGCCACGGGCGACGGCTGGATCGTCGATCCGGAGTTGCCGGATCCCGACGGGCTGTTCTGCTATCTGTACCGGGCATCGACGCCGTTCCCCGGCAGCTGGGGCGTCGGGTCCGACGGGCTCCCCCGCAGCGTCGACTGTCCCTGACGGGAGTCGGAATCGGGATCAGATCCCCGCTGGCCGCTTGATCTTCGTGGCGCCGAGAAAGGCCGCCAGGTCGGCGATCGCCTCGCGCAGGCCGCGCCGTAACGTGCCGGCGCACGTCACACCGGGTTCGAAGTGCACCGACTGGATCTCCAGCTCGTCACGGTCGCGGTGCAGCTTCGGATCGAGGCGCCCCACGAGTCTCCCGTCATGCAGGATCGGCAGCACGTAGTAGCCGTAGCGCCGCTTCGGCTTCGGCACGTAGATCTCGACGCGGTATTCGAAGTCGAGCAGATCCTCGGCCCGCTTGCGCTGCCAGAGGAACGAATCGAACGGGCAGATCAGGTTCGTGCCGGTCGGAGCGTTGAGCTGGTCGATGCCGTCGAGATGCTCGGCGAGTGCGTAGGCCACTCCGCGTCGGCCGTCGATCTTGACCTCGACCACCTCCCCCCGGCGCAGGCAGCGGGCGATCGTCGCCTTGCGCTCGGCGGCGTTGAGCTTCGGTGCGGTGAAGTAGTTGACGATGTGCGACTCACCGGCGACGCCGCAGCCGCGCAGCGCCGACAGCAGCCAGCTGTCGTGGTAGGCCGCCTTCGACGCGGGTGCGACCCTGGCGTGCACCCGCGAGGCCAGGTCGTAGACGCGGCGGAAGTGTCTCCGGGTGCGGATGGCGACCTTGCCGGAATGCCAGAGCAGGATCAGCGCACGCTTGTCGGTTTTCATCCCGCCGGCCGGCGGGAGGTTGCCGTCCGCCGGCTGCCGGTCGAAGTCGGCCGACTCCAGCGGGCCCTCGTTCTTCAAGCGGCGCAGCACCCGGCGCTTCGACGAATCGGGCACCGCGAACCGGGTCCACCAGTACGCGTTGCGCCAGCTGTCGGGAGGGAAGCCGAGCATCCGTCGGCGACCGAGGGGCAGGTGGGATCGCGGCAACAGCGACGCCTCGTGCCCCCAGTACTCGTAGGCCACTCCCCGCTCGCCGTAGCACCAGCTGTCGAGCTTGCCACGGTCGTAGGGCCCGAATCGACTCCAGAGGGTCAGGTAGTGCGCGCGATCGCAAACATTGATGCTGTCCAGCTGCAGGGCTCCGGTGCGCTCGAGGTGATCCTGCAGGTTGCGCCGGGTCGGCCCCACGCTGCCCCGGGGCGCGGCGAGCCCCTGTCGGTGGAGCCAGAGGCGGGTGACCGACTCCTGGGAAATCCTCGGATGCTTGCCGGACATCGGTCCCTCCCCTGACCGATTCTACGCCAGCCGGATCTTCCAGAAATCTGGCGGCTAGATCGGGTCGCCGAATATGTCCAGTTCGATCGGCGCGCCGAATTTCATCGCCTTGAGCCGGTCGCGCTGGGATTTCCCGTCGCCGACGACGACATAGACCATCTCGTCGGGGTTCATGTGAGCGGCGATGATCTGCCGCACCTCCTCGAGAGTCAGCGCGCTCTCCAGCCGCTGCTCCTCTTCGAGGTAGCCGGGAGACAGACCGAGCTGGCTGACGTTCTCCAGCACCTCGATCAGGTCACCGAGGGTCTCGAACTCGCGGGTCGCCTGCTTGGTCAACAGGTTCTTGGTCGTCTCCAGATCCTCGATCTCGAAGGTCGCGGCGTAGTTCTCGAGCTGTTCGCGGAACAGCTGAAGCGACTCCAGGGTGACGTTGGTCCGCACGCTGGACTGGGCGATGAACGGGGCGGTCTCGGACCAGCGGGGAACGAACGAGCCCGCGCCGTAGGTGTAGCCCTTCTCGATTCGCAGGAGCTGGAACAGGCGCGCGCTCGAGCCCGACCCGAGCCGGTTGTTGGAGAAGGCCAGCCGGGCGTAGTTCTCGTCGCTGCCGGCGATCGCCTGCTTGCCGATCATGATCACCGACTGCTTGGCGTCGGGCACATCGACGAAGTAGATCTTCGGCTTGTCGGGAGTCTTGGCCAGGGTGTAGGTCGGGAACGCGACGTCCTTCGCCTCCCAGCCGTCGACGAGGAGACCGGCCGATCGCATCACCCGGTCCTGATCCACCGCGCCGGCGACGTGGAACGCGGCGACCTTCGGGGAGACGTTGGCGGCGTACCAGGCCTTGAGGTCGTCGAGAGTGATCCCCGAGACGGTCTCGGTGGTTCCGCCGGTCGGCATGCCGAAGATGTGATCGTCGCCGTAGACCTGCTTGTAGAAGGCGAGGGAGGCGATCGCGCCGGGGCTGCCCTCGCGCTGCTTGAGCTGGGTCAGCAGGCTGCGCTTGAGCCGGTCGAACTCGGCCTCGTCCCAGCGGGGTTCGAGCAAGATCTCGTGGACGAGTGCGATCACCGCTTCGTAGTTGCGCGACAGGGTGCTGCCGCTGATCACCAGCGACTCCCGACCGGAACCGATGTTGATCTCCGCACCCAGCTCGCCGATGGCGTCCTCGAGTTGCTCGGGGGTCCGCTGGGCGGTGCCCTCCATCATCAGGTCGGCCAGCAGCGGCGCCACGCCGACCTTGTCCGGCGCGTCGAGCAGCTGTCCGCCCTTCAGGCGCAGGGTGAACTCCACCAGCGGAAGCTCGTTCTGCTCGATGCCCAGCACCTGCATGCCGCTGTCGGTCGCGGCGGTCCAGACCCGGGGCACGGTGACCCGGGGAGCGGCCCGCAGGCCGGGCTCCGAACGATCGTGCTCGGTCTCGGTGATCTCGTACTCGAAGTCCGGATCGTCCTCGATCACCTTCTCGGCGCCCTGGACGATCTGCTCCTCGACGACCGTCGCCCGGGTCGCCCCGCTGACGATCAGCTCCTCACCACCACGGGGCACGAAACTGGTCATCACGTAGTGCTTGTCCTTGATGTAGCGCTCGAAGACGTCCATGACGTCCTCACGGGTCACCGCCTTGACCCGGGCCAGGTCCTCGGTGACGAAGCCGGGGTCGCCGGCGAAGACGCTGTACTGGGCCAGCTGGAACGCCTTGCCGAGCACGCTGGCGATTCCCTCGTAGAACTGGCGCTCCAGGGCGACCTTGATCCGCTGCAGGTCGGCGTCGGAGAAGCCGTCCCTGGCGAAGCGCATCAGCGCCTCGTCGATCGCAGCCTTGACGTCGTCCAGCGGGACACCGGCGTTGGCCCGGACACGAATCGTGAACGTGCCGGCCATCTCGCTGCTGCCGTTGAACGCGCCCGCGCCCGGTGCGAGCTGCTTCTCCTCGACGATCACCTTGTAGAGCGGGGCGCGCTTGCCCTGGCTCAGCACCTCGCCGAGCACGCTCAGCGCGTAGGAATCGGGGTGGTACTCCTCGACGGTCGGGAAGGTCAGACGGATCTCGGGGAGCTTGGCGAACGTATCGACGTGGAAGACCGACCTGGTCTCGTTCAACGTGACCGACTGGGGCTGGGGTGTCGGGACGTCGGGCCCACGCTTGATCTCGCCGAACCAGCTCTGGACCAGTGCCTTGACGTCGTCCTTGTCGATGTCGCCGGCGATCACCAGCGTCGCGTTGTTCGGGCCGTAGAACTGGTCGTAGAACTCGCGGACGTCTCCGAGGGTCGCCGCCTGCAGATCCTCGAGGGAGCCGATGACCGACCAGCTATAGGGATGATCCGGGGGGTAGAGGTTCTCGAGGATCACGGTGCCGGTGTGGCCGTAGGGCTGGTTGTCGACCCGCTGCCTCTTCTCGTTCTTGACGACCTGCTTCTCGTTCTCGAGCGCCGCCTCGGTGACGGTGTTGATCATGAAGCCGAGCCGGTCCGAGTCGATCCACATCAGCTTCTCGAGGGCGTCCTTCGGCACGACCTCGTAGTAGATCGTTCCGTCGGTCCAGGTGCCTCCGTTACGGGTACCGCCCCATTCGCCGATCATCTTCCGGTTCGCGCCGCGGGGGACGTTCTCGGAGTCGTTGAACGACATGTGCTCGAAGAAGTGGGCGAAGCCGGTGCGGCCGCGCTTCTCGCGAGAGGAGCCGACATGGACCAGGGTGGCCATCGCCACGATCGGGTCCGAGTGGTCTTCGTGGAGGATCACCTCCAGGCCGTTGTCCAGGGTGTAGCGCTCGAAGGGGATCTCGAGATTCCCGGCATCCGCGGGCTTGGTTCCGTCGGAACAGGCCACGAACAGGGCCGGCAGGGCGAGGGCGAGCAGCAGGATGGCAGGCAGGCGAGCAGACTTCATTTCAATCTCCGCGGGAACAGGCCGATTCCCCGTCGAATCGGCCGCCCATGGTACTCCACGGTTTTTGAACCAATCGACAATTCCTTGAACCAGAGGAGAGTCGGCGAGGCCGTTCCGGCCCTCGTCTGCGGGAGTTGTAGAATCGGGAACTGGCACCGAAAATGCTGCGTTACCAGACTCGCCCCCTACTGGATCGGAGCCCGGAGTTTCTTCGCCTTGCCACCACCTCTGCACTCCGGCTCGACGCCTCCGGCCAAGCCCGGAGATCGGGTCCGACAGTACGAAATCCTGGAAGAACTGGGCCGCGGCGGCATGGGGGTGGTCTTCCGGGCCCGGGACACCGACCTGGGGCGCGACGTCGCCCTGAAGTGCCCCTGGCCCCACCTCGCCACCGACCCGAAGTACGGCGAGCGCTTCCTGCGCGAGGCGCGGATCACCGCGGGGCTCTCGCACCCCAACATCGTCCCGCTGTATGAGGCATTCGAATTGCATGGGGTTCTGTGGCTGGTCATGCAACTCGTACACGGACAGAACCTCTCGGACCTTGTCCGCACCGGTGGGCCGATGCCGCCGGAGCGTGTGGCGAGGTACGCCCGCGAGCTCACCTCGGCGCTGGAATACGCCCACGCCGCCGGGGTCCTGCACCGGGACATCACGCCTCGCAACATCCTTGTCGGCAGCGACGGCCGGGCGCAGCTGACCGACTTCGGGCTGGCGCGGGTCACCGAGACCGGCGACGGCGAAGCCGGCCTCGCGAACCCGAGCCAGAGCTTCGTCGGCACTCCCAACTACATGCCCGCGGAGCAGATCTTCGGTCGGAAGCTCGACGCCCGCAGCGATCTCTACAGCCTGGGTGCGGTGCTCTACGAGGCGATCACCGGCGAGCGGGCCTTCCCGGGCAACGAGCCCGAGCCGTTGATCGATCAGATCCTGCATCACGATCCGGCGACCCTCGACCAGGTCGACGGCGTGAAGGTCCCGGCCGGGTTGCAGAAGATCGTCTCGCGTTGCCTGGCCCGTCATCCCGACGACCGCTATCCCGACGCGTCGGAACTGAAGCGAGACATCGAACGGCTCCTGGCGGAGATCGGCGGGGGCCACGCCGGCCCCGGTGAGCGCCTGCGCTGGACCGCGGCGATCGTCGTCGCGCTGACCCTCGGCACCGCCGGGATCGCGATCCTGTTTCGCCGCCCGGAGCCCGGCTTCGACCTGCGGGGCGTCGGTGAACCGGCCCGGATCACCCGCGGTTTCGCCTGGGAGGGAGAGGCCGCCATCTCGCCTGACGGCCGTCGGGTTGCCTACACGAGCAACCCCGGAAGCAACCGGGACATCTACATCGCCGACGCCTCGGGTGGGGCTCCGCTCCGGTTGACCGAGCACGCCGCCGCGGATAGTGACCCGACCTGGTTCCCCGACGGCAAGTCGATCCTGTTCACCTCCGACCGGGGAAGCGCACCGGACCTCTGGCGCGCCCCGGTCGACGGAGGTGCGGCCGAGCTCCTCGTTCCCGACGCGCGCCACGCCGCGGTCTCCCCGGACGGCCGCCGGATCGCCTTCTCCCGGTTCGACGAATCGGGGTTCCTGCGCATCCACGTCGCGCCGCTGGATGCCGTGGACCAGGCGGTCTCCCTGACCGGAGACGACGACGGCCTCTGGGGACACACCCACCCGACGTGGTCTCCCGATGGCGAGTCGGTCGCCTACCAGTCCCTGGCGAGCCTCTGGATCGTGCCTGCCAGCGGCGGGACCGCCCGCCCGCTGATCCCTGACGGCGGCACAAGCCGGATCGAGCCGGTCTGGTCCCCCCGCGGTTCGCGGATCTACTACACCAGCTTCCAGGACGGGACGACGTCGATCTGGTCCGTCGCCCCCGAGGGCGGCGAGCCGACCCGGGTGACCCAGGGGATCGGTCAGGAGCGTCACCCCAGCGTCTCCGCCGACGGAAGCAGGCTGGCCTACTCGACGAACGATCAGCGGATGCACATGGTGCTGTTCGATCGGAGCAGCGGAGAGCGGACCCGGATCCAGCGACTCGGCGGTTCGATGATGCCGGCGATCAGCGCAGCCCAGGACCGTGTCGTCGTGGTCGCCGACTGGACCGGCCGGTTGAACCTCTGGGTCTCGGAGTTCGCCAACGGCGACATCGTCGGTCAACCGAAACCGGTCCTCGAGCAGCCGATCGGCAATCCCTCGCAGCCGGCCTTCTCTCCGGACGGCCGGTGGATCGCCTACTACCTGATCCGGGACGACGAGCGGCACATCTGGATCGTCTCCAGCGATGGCGGGGAGCCGATCCGGTTCACCGACTCCGGCTCCGCGAACATCACCCCGTCATGGTCTCCGGATGGCCGGTCGATCGCCTTCGCCTCGGATGCCGGCGGTGAGTCGGTGCTCTGGGTCGCCCCGGTGCGGAATGGCCGGCGGGACGGCGAGCCCCGGCAGCTGACCCGGGGCGGTAACGACTACGCCCCGGCCTGGGCGCCCGATGGCCAGGCGATCGCGTTCATGCGGATCGACAACGCGGCGTCGAACATCTGGCTCGTCCCGGCCGACGGATCGGCGCCGGCCCGGCAGGTCACGACCGACCACCGGGGAATCCGTGTGCGGTGGATCGACAACGACACGTTGATAGCAGCAGGGACGTGGGACCAGTCCCGGGTGACCTACCGCGAGATCTCCCGGGAGGGCTTCGAGTTTCGCGTGCCCGAGGTCCGGCCGTCGCTGACCGACGACGCGATGCAGGCCATGTTTGACGTGACATCGGACGGGCGCCTGCTGCTCTTCCCCGAGGAAGAGACGGTCGGCGATGTCTGGGTCCTGGATCTGGAGCAGCCATGAACGTCGCCCTGCTTGTCCGGTTCGATCCGCACTCGGCGGAGGTCCTGAAAGGGGTCGTGACGTACCGGCCGCGGCTGGCCCAGACGCTGGTCAGCCTCGACCCGGTCTCCGACTGGCGCGAGTCTGCGGTCCAGGACGAGATCGTCGTCACGAGGTACGCCGCCGACGGTCGTCGCCTGGGGCCGCTGTTCGCGGCGCCGCCGGCCGGATCGAGGAACGGCTCGTATCACGCCGGCGCCCCGCGAACCTGGAGCCGGCCGGTCGACGGCGACCGCTCGGACACACGGATCCTCGATCTCGAGTTGACCGACGTGGCGGCGATCAGCCTGCACCGGCGGTTCGTCTCGTCGATCACGCCGACGGGCGCGTTCCTGCTCGCGGGGTCGGCCGAGGCCGACGAACCCCGGCTCAACGCGGAGTTGCTACGGCTGGTGCTCCTCGACGGCGGCAACCTCGAGCCGTCGTCGGTCCGGCTCCCCTTCGTCGACTTTCCCGGCTCGACGGTCCCGGCTCACAAGCTGCAGCGCTTCCCGGAATTCGGTGGGCCCGCGCTGCTGCCTGGTGGCCAGGAGCAGCGATTCGCCTGAGCCACGAGATCCGGCCGTAGCGCTATATGATGCGTGCCGTGATGCACGATGATCCTCGGCAGCCACCGATCTCCGACTCCGCGCTGTTTCTCGGCGTCAGCGAGGCGACCCTTCGCGTACGGGAACTGATCGCCGGCGCGGCCGCCACCGATGCCGCGGTGCTCGTCCAGGGTGAGAGCGGGGTCGGTAAGGAGCTGGTCGCACGGGAGATCCACGCCCGGTCGTCGCGTAGCTCCGGCCCGTTCGTTCCGCTGAACTGCGCGGCGATCCCCGATACGCTGATCGAATCCGAGCTGTTCGGCCACGAGGCCGGCGCCTTCACCGATGCCCGGCTCCGCCGACTCGGCGCGTTCGAGCATGCCGACGGCGGTACGCTGTTCCTCGACGAGATCGGTGACCTCAGCCCTGCGGCCCAGCCGAAGCTCCTCCGGGCGCTGGAGACCGGCGAGATCCAGCGACTGGGTGACTCCCAGCAGCGAACGGTCGATATCCGGGTCCTCGCCGCGACCCACCAGAACCTGCGCCAGATGTGCAAGGAAGGCACCTTCCGCAAGGACCTCTACTACCGGCTGCGAGTGCTGGCGATCAAGGTCCCGCCGCTGCGGGAACGACCGGACGACATCCCGTTCCTCGCCCATCACTTCGCCGAGATGTTGAGCCGGCGCAACCGCCGTCCCTTCGAGGGAATCGCCGACGACGCGATGGAGTACCTCCAGCGTCACCCCTGGCCGGGTAACGCCCGGGAGCTGCGCTCGGCGATCGAGCGCGGGCTGGCGCTGGGCGGCGACGCCGAGCTCGGCCTGAGCGCGTTCGATCTGGACCCGCTGTCGGTGCCGAGCCGGACCGGTGACAGCATGCTGGTCCAGGAGTGGAAGCAGGCCCGGGAGCAGTTCGAACGCGCCTACGCTCAGCAGTTGCTGGCGCGACACCGGGGAAACGTTCAGGAAGCGGCGAAGGCGGCCGGGCTCGCGCAGGGGGGCCTCTACAAGATGCTCCGCCGGCTCGGCCTCAAGCCCCGGGAGCCCTCCGACTCCGACCGCGACTGATCGGTCAGCGAATCAGCACCGCGGAAACGGCAAGCCTCTCACCACCACAACGAGCGGCTCGCCGTTCCACGGTACCCATGTTTTCTTGCGCTCCGAGTGCGTGCAGCTCGAAGGTCGACGTACGGCCGTCGCTCGACTGGGTGTAGGCGCAGGGCTGGACCCGCCCATCGTCGTTCCGGCCGAAGCTCACCGACGACACGGCGTCGCTGGCCCGGTTCCGGGCGACCTCGCGGGCGACCTCGCGACGGGCGAACGTCCCGGCGAACTCGCCGTCGAGGTATGCGGTCCCGATCGCCGTCGTCGGCGTCAGCTCCTGCTCCCAGCAGATCTTGACCAGGCCGGCCCGGCGGCTGCCGTCGGGCAGGGCGAACTCGCCGGGCGAGGGAGTCACGATGCAGCGTGCCGGGGGCGCGGCGGCGACGGCGGGAAGCAGGCAAACGGCGAATGCGATCAGCGTCGTCAGGTGTTTCATGATCGGGTCTGTTCGCAAGCTCCGTGCCGACCCGGCCGGCGGTTTTCTGGGGGATTTCGAGGGCCCGAGCCGGCCGTTTTGACCCAGAGGACTATTCCGGCTCCTCTGGTTCAAATTGTCCAATTCGTTCGATCCGGGCCAGGATCTTCCCGAGCGCCGATTCCCGAAACGGCGCAGACTGCAGGGCGATCTCGACCGACCGTGGGTCGAGTTCGGGCTCGATGCGGACGCCATACCGGGAATCGCCTTCATCGACGATCGTGATCCCACGGGCCCGCTCGAGCGCGCGAAACTCCGGCAGCCAGGCGGTCTCCGTCGACACATCGACTTCCCGGGTCGAGCGGGTGGCGTCGTGGTTGACGGTCCGGCCATCCGCCGGGTGATCGAATCGAAGCTGCCGGCGAGGAACCCAGCAGCTCCCCTCCTCGGCCCAGGATCCGATGATGTCGGCCCACATGGTTCCGGTGGCGTCCTCGAACCAGCGTCGTGCCGGCCACGCCGACGACGCATCGATCCGGAACGAATCCTCCAGCGGGTACTGCACTCCCGGAATCCGATGGCAGCGAACCGACCGGGCGCCGTCGGCCGGGACCAGGGTGAACGTGACCTGCGAGGTGCGCAGCGACAACCCACATCCCGAGACGACGAAGACCCCATGCGGGAAGATCATGCCGGCGGCCGGGGTTTCGTCGGGAACCTCGCCCTCGAGATCGCGGGCGAACGACGCGATGGCCGGGTCGAGCCGTATGTCGGACCCGAGTGGTAGCACCTCGCCGATCTCATCGTAGAGATCGACCGTCGACAGCAGTCCGGCGACCACCTGCTGCGCCGCCTCCCGGACCGGCGCCGGCTCGTACTTCGACAGGGAGGACGCGATCGTCTCCTCGATCTCCGGGGACCAGGACTCGTTCATCAGGTGGTGTAGCGCTGCTGCTCGGAGCTCCGCTGCCCCCCGGGTCGCGCGAGCGTGCAGCCGGGAGACATCCGCGTCGGCATCACCATGGACGGCAACGATCGCCATCGCCGGGATCGCCAGGGGGCTCTCGTCCTCGAACATCAGCTTGCGCGCCGCCTCGAGCGCCAGCGTCGAATCCGACGCGGCGAGGACGCGCAGCAGCGTCGCCTGCATCCACTTCGGAGTGCCTCGCTTCCAGAACCTCTCGAGGATCGTGCGGGCCCGCGGATTCAGTTTTCCCACCCGATCGACGGCGGTGAGCAGGGTCGGTTGCAGCGGGTCGTCGGCTCCGGTCGCCAGGCGACGGGCCAGCGCGACGACATCGGCGTCTCCCCCTGCCTCAACCAGGCACCAGATCGCCTCTTCCGCGAATTCCGGCGCCGATCGTTCGAGATGTTCGTGGCAGATCGCCGGCACCCGCTCACTCTCGACGGCCTGCAACTCCGGTATCAACGCGCTGCGGACGAGATCCGTCCCCTCCACCTCCCACATCGACTCCAGGAATTCTCGCAATCCACTATCCCATTCGTAGGTTGCGTATTCGATCGCCAGCACGCGCACGGCGGGAACAAGATGACGCGCCAGTGCGGGGATCATCGCGTCGACCGCTTCCAGGTCGGTGTTGATCAGTCCCTCGACGATGCCGTAAACGATCCACGGCTGCGTCTCGTTCGCCAGCGCCCGTTCGAGTTCCTCGAACACCAGGTCGACGATTTCACGGTGGCCGGCGGGGTCCGCGGGATCGGCATCTTCGAGCCAGACCATCGGCGGGTAGTCGCCGTTCCCCTCGAACTGCTCGATCTTCTGATCCAGGGTCCCGCTACGGAGGGTCTCGAGCAACGTGATCAACGACGGCCAGTACTCTTCGATCTGCGGATCTCGTCGTTCAGGTCCGATCTCGCGCAGGCGTTCCAGCGGATCGCGGCGCTCTGCGGCCAGGCTGGCCACGGCGGTCACAGCAGTCACGGCGGCCAGTCCGCACAGGGCCGCGACCACGCAGGCCGCGAACCTCGGTCCACTCGTTCTCGGATGCATCGCGTCCTCCTGCTCTCGCAAATGGGAAGTCGCGAGCTACGTAGCTCTGTCGGCTGGATCCTGTAGTCATGGTGACAGCCGGGAGGACCGGGTCGGTCCGGGGCCGGGCATCGGCGCTGCAACGATGCAGATTCTTCAGCCGGGCTCGGAGGTCGGGGTCTCGTTGCACCGGGTGAAGATCACGCCGTGGCGCCGTCCGGCGAAGGACTGGCCGAGCACGATCGAATCACCCTCGAGCACCGTCGGGTAGTAGACGTCGATGCAGAGCCCGTCCTGGTGTTCCAGGGCTACGTGGACCGCCGAGACGATGCGGTCGCGGCCCGGGTCGCGCAGCTCGACCATCGCGAAGGTGGCGACGGCGCGGTATTCGCCCTGCTCGGCGCCGAGCTCCAGACCCTCGATCAGACCGGCGAGGATCTGCTCCGTCGGCACCGATTCGGGGACCTCCTCGGTCCCGACCGCCTGGATCAGTCCCTTCTGCAGCATCACCGCGCCGAAGGGCTCGAACTCGCCGTGCTCGGCGAGCATCTTCTCGGCAAACGGCAGCCCGGCGTTCATCAGCCGCTCGACCTGCTGGCGGGCCTGCTCCGGATTCGACTCTCCGGGAGGGGCCTGCAGGACCAGGGTCAGCAAGAGGATAACGAAGGAGCCCATGGGTCCGTTGATTATACGACCGGCGACCACGGGACGCGAAGACCCCGGTGGGGTACCATGGGGCCATGGGTTTTGGTCGGACCATCGTCAGCGGGCTGCTCGCCCTTTTCGTCTTATCGGCGGTCGCCTCGCCGGTCGCCTTCGCCGCGACCCTGGAAGAGCGGGCGCGCAAGCTCGAGAGCAAGCTGATGACCCCGTGCTGCGGGGCCAACACGGTCGAGCAGCACCACTCCCCCGCGGCCAACGAGGTCCGGCGGGAGATCCGCGAGATGCTCAGCGAGGGCAAGGACGAAGCCGCGATCCTCGCCGTCTACGTCGAACGTCACGGCGAACAGATCCTCGCCGCGCCGGAGCCGGCCGGGTTCAACCTGGTCGTCTACGTGGTGCCGTTTCTGGCGCTGGCCGTGGGCATGCCGATGATCTGGCTCGTGCTGCGACGCTGGACCGGTCGACACGACGCGGGCGATCCTGACGACCCGGACTCGACCGAACCCGGCGCACCGCTCGAGATCGACCCCGAGTATGCCGAGCGCATTCGCCAGGGAATCCGCGACGCCTGATCTACTCCCGGGCCGCCTGGTTGGCGCGTTCGACGAACTGCCGACCTGCGTCGAGCTCGACGACGTGCCTGCGGAGCTTCTCGGCCTCGACATGGTTCCCGGTGTCGACGTGGAAGTCACTCATGCGCAGGAGCAGCTCCGACCGGCTCGCCGGGTGGGTCAGCCACTCGTCGAGCTCGATGAACAGATGAAACGTATCGGACTCCGGGCGGCGGGCGCTCGCGTAGCCGTCGGCGATCGCCGGTAGGATCGCAACCCAGATCGCCGAGTGGCGATCGATCTGTTCCAGAGAGGCGTCGATCGAGTCGTCGTCGCCCAGGTTGCCCCACATCCGGATTGCGGCCGCGGCGAGCTCGTCGCGCTCCGGCTCGTCATCGGGAGTCAGCAGGTAGTAATCGAACAACGATCGACCGGTGCGCCGTTCGAAGTCCCGGACCGCCTTGTCGTCTCCGGCCGCGACCTTGCGCGCGTGCTCGGCCCAGGCGTCGTCGATCGTCTTGCGGATCGAGACCGACGAGCCGGCGTCGGCGCCGCAACCGGCGGCAGCCAGCGCCAGGACCGCGGCCAGCGCCACGAACACGTCGCGCGAAGACGCCTGAAACGATGGCAGGATCCGGTGCATCGGCAGAACGCCCCCTAACGTCCAGTCAGACTTCCGATTCTAGTACGGAGCCGGGCGAGGTGCATTCGCTAGCAGGGCGGGTCGGGGTGGTCGGCCTTCGGCGTGTCCCAGACCCGCATCAACCCTTCCTGGGCCGTCGAGGCGACGAGCCGGCCGTCGGGCGAGAAGATGCTGCCCCGGGTGAACCCGCGCGAGAGCCGCAGGCGCTGGGACTGTCGGTCACGTACAGCAGCCAGTCGTCGAGGCGCATCGGCCGGTGGAACCACATCGCGTGGTCCAGGCTTGCCATCTGCAAGGTGCCCTGCATGAACGAGACGCCGTGGGGCAGCGAGGCGGTCGGCAACAGGTTGTAGTCCGACACGTAGGCCAGCATGCAGCGATGGAGCTGGTCGTCGTCGGGAAGCCGGTCGATCGTGCGGAACCAGATCGCCTGATGGGGCTCGCGGTGAGTCGGCTTCATGACGTTGACCGGCTGCACCGGACGAAATTCGAACGGCCGCTGGTGGTCGAGCAAGCGTCGCACCTTTTCGGGCAGCAGCTCGCAGGCCTCGAGGTCGATGTGCATCGGACGCAGCGCTTCGGGCGCCGGTACATCCGGCATCTCCGCCTGGTGTTCGAGCCCCTGCTCGACGACCTGGAACGACGCCGCCATGTTCAGGATCGGCCGGCCGTGCTGGATCGCGACGACCCGGCGAGTGGTGAAGCTGCGGCCGTCCCGGGCCCGGTCGACGTCGTAGACGATCGGAATCTCGGGGTCGCCGGCGCGCATGAAGTAGGCGTGGAGTGAATGAACGATTCGCTCCGGGACGACGGTCTTCGTCGCTGCGGTCAACGCCTGCCCCAGCACCTGACCGCCGAAGACCCGCTTGCGCAGGATGTCGCTGCTGGGGCCGCGGAACAGGTTGTCCTCGAGTTGCTCGAGACTGAGCAGGTCGACGAGCCGGTCGAGCACTTCGTTCATCTCGCGAATACTACACGAAGCTACGTGGGGATATCGAACTCGCGCAGCCACTTGTAAAAGCTGCCCTGGGCCACGCCGGCGTCGGCGGCGGCCTGCTTGACGTTGCCGGAGTACTTTTCCATCAGGCTGCGGACGTACAGCTCCGTGAACGCACGCCTGGCGCCGCGCCAGTCCATCTCGAGCAGCAATCCCAGTTCGTTCGGCCGGACGCGCGGATCGAGGTCGAGGGTGTCGGCGTTGAGCACGGGGTGCGAGGCCAGGGCGATGCCCCGTTCGATCGCGTGGCGCAGCTCCCGGCCGTTGCCGGGCCAGTCGTAGCGGCACAGCGCGCGTAGCCCGTCCCCGGTGATCGTCGGCCGGGCTCCGTTGACACGGCAGGCCAGCTCTCTGAGGAAGTGGGCGGCCAGCACCTCGATGTCCTCGGGGCGATCACGCAGGGGTGGCACGTGGATCTCGATCACCGACAGGCGGTAGAACAGATCCGCACGGAACTGTCCGCGATCGCACAGTTCCCGGAGCTTGCGGTTCGTCGCCGCGACGACTCGCGGGAAGACCTTCGTGGTCGACTCCGACCCGACCCGGCTCACCTCGCCGCACTCCAGGGCCCGGAGCAGCTTGGGCTGGGCACGGAGCGAGAGCTCGCCGACCTCGTCCAGCAACAGCGTACCGCGACCGGCGCGCTCGAACGCGCCCTGGTGCGACCGGCGGGCGTCGGTGAACGCCCCCTTTCTCGTGGCCGAACAGCTCCGACTCGATCAACCCGTCGGGAATCGCCGCGCAGTTCACTGCGAGAAACGGCTCGTCCTGGCGATCCGACAGGCGGTGGATCTCGCCGGCGACGACCTCCTTGCCCACCCCGCTCTCGCCGATGATCAGGGCGTGCGCCCCCGAGCGGGCGGTCTTGCGGATCAGCCGGCGCACCTCGGCGGCGGCGGGACTGATTCCCAGGAAACGGGAGTCGCGATCGACAGGCGTGTCCGTCTGTTCATTCATGTTTGATCGAAAGAGCATGGGTTCGTCGATTCCGTAGGTCGTTTCCACGATTGCGGGCCTCCGTGGTGTGGCATACATCCTGCAATAGGGTCTTTCGCATTCGCGTACCGCCGCTTGCTCGAAGGAGAACGACGATGAAGACCAACAACCACCGAGCGTTTCGCTACATCATTGCCATCCTGTTGCTGGTTGCGTGGGTCGGCACATCCGCACGGGCGGACGACGTGGGCCGCTGCCTGATCGCCGAGGTGCCGTTCGCCGCGGTCCTCCCCGACGGGCAGGAGCTGGCATCCGGTCAGTGGCGCATCTGCCACCGTCAGGCCTATTCCCCGACGATCGGCCTGCACGAGCTGACGATCGAGGGCCGCGGCCTGGGGCTCTTTCCGACGTTCACCAGTGACAGCGAACGGACCGCAATCTTCGCCGGCGAGGGCGCCGCGGCCGAAAGACCCTACCTGATCTTCCTGCGCGACGGCGAAGGTCGGCTGGAGCTGTTCAGCTACCACCGGCCGATGGATCGCAAGGTTCTTCATCACGTCTTCCGTGAGGACCTGTCGCCGGAGATTCGCACCCACTGGAACGCGGGATTTGAAGAATTGCTGGATCGTGACGACACGGTCATCCTCGCTGCGCGTTAGGTTAGTATTCCCTCGCTTCGTACAACGGCTCCTCCCCGCTGGAACGCACTCGACGAAGCGAGGGAACTTTCATGCGTCTGCTCAAAGTCCTGATCGCGCTCCTGATCCCGCTCCTGATGCTGCCCGCCCTGGCCCAGGAGAGCCGGTTCCGGGGGCAGATCCGTCACGCCGCCCCGGACGCCCCGGATGCGGTGAAACAGTGGAACTTCGCCGTCGGTGAGTGGGACGTCACCTTCAAGACCCGCCAGGAGGACGGCTCCGTCGAGACCTCCGAGTCGAAGGCGTACGTCCGCGGCTACTACCTCGACGACGGCCTGACCTTCCAGTCGGAGTTCCAGTCGGATTCCCCGACGGACGGCGGCGACGGGTTCTACTCGACGATGATCAAGGCCTACGACACCACGCAAAAGAAGTGGATCAACCAGTTCGTCAACTCCAGGCGTCAGCGCTGGACCACGACGGAATCGGTCTGGCGCGACGACGAGATGGTGACCACGATTCCCGGCGGCTATGCCGGCGACGAGCCCTACATCCAGCGTGAGGTCGACTCGGAGATCTCGCCCTACGGCTGGACCAAGCGGCTGTTCCGCTCCACCGACGACGGGAAGAGCTGGGAGGAGCAGCCGTTGACCCTCTACTACTCCCGGCGCCGCTAGCCGAATATTCTGCAACGTTTCCCCCGGGTCGCGCGTAGTAGGGGGAGATGACTTCACTGCTCAGCGATGTCCGCTACGGGGTTCGCAACTGGGCCAAACGGCCGGGATTCACCGCGGTCGCCATGATCACGATCGCCCTCGGCGTCGGCTCGACGGCGGCGATCTTCAGCGTCGTCAACGGCGTGCTGCTGGCTCCCCTGCCGGTCAGCGACCCCGATGACCTGGTCGCCGTCAACGTCATCTCGACCCGGGGCTACGAGATCTCGCTGTCGATCCCCAACTTCCGGGACTGGAAAGAGCGCAACCGGACCTTCGAGTCGTTCGCCGCGAATGCCGGTCGCAGTTACACGATGACCGGAGGCGACCGGCCCGAGATCCTCTCCGGCCGGATCATCCTCGGTGACTTCTTCGAGACCCTCGGAGTCTCCCCGGCCCTCGGCCGGACGATCCCTTCGGAGGAGACCTGGGCCGGCGCCGAGCCGGTCGTCGTCATCACCGACGGTTTCTGGGAGCGCGGCTTCCAGCGCGACCCGGATGTCCTCGGTCGCTCGATCACTCTCGACAACCAGCCGTTCACGATCGTCGGCGTGATGCCGCGCGACTTCGTCTTCCCCACCGCGACGACCGACCTCTTCCTGCCGATGGGCTACTTCTCCGACAACATGTGCTGGGAGGTCCGGGACTGCTCCCAGGGAACCTGGGCGGTCGCCCGTCTCGGCGAGGGCGTGGCGATCGAGACCGCCCAGCAGGATCTCGACCGCATCGTCCGTGAGATCACCGAGGAGGAAGGTGACGAACCGGCCTCGCCGGTGCTCGAGTCGTTGACCCAGGCCTATGTCGGCGACATCCGGGTTCATGTCTGGACGCTGATGGGTGCCGTCTCCTTCGTACTGCTGATCGCCTGTGCCAACGTCGCCGGCCTGCTGCTGGCTCGGGGCGAGGCGCGGCGACGGGAGATCGCGGTGCGCACCGCCCTCGGCGCCGGACGCGGCCGGATGATCCGGCAACTGCTGACCGAGGCGATGGTGCTGGCGCTGGCGGGTGGGCTGCTCGGGATCGGTGTCGCCTTCCTCGGGGTGCGGTTGATGCAGCCCTGGGTCAGCGAGAACGTCCCCTCGATTCTCGCCGGGCGGATCGGGCTCGAGCCCGGCGTGTTGCTGTTCACCCTGGGGGTGACCACGGTGGCCGGACTGGTCTTCGGCATCGTGCCCGCGTTGCGCACGTCCCGGACCGATCTCAGCCACCAGTTGAAGGAAGGCGGACGGGACACCGGCGACCGAGGGCGCCAGCGGTTGCGCTCGTTGCTCGTCGCCGCCGAGGTCGGCCTGTCGCTGGTGCTGCTGATCGGCGCCGGACTGATGATGAAGAGCCTGCACAAGCTGCAGAGCGTCGACAAGGGCTTCCAGGCCGACAGCGTCGTCACGGCCCGGGTGCCGCTCCCCGCGGTGACGTTCGATGAGAAAGAAAAGGTCTGGGCGTTCTACGAGCGTTTCCTCGAGCGTGTCGGGACGTTGCCCGGCGTGCAGTCGGCGTCGATCGCCAACTTCGTTCCCCTCGGCGGCAACAGCTGGGAGCGGGGCATCTGGCCCGAGGGCGTACCGATCGACCGGGAGACCGGCGAATCGGTGCTGTTCCACATGATCTCGAAAGATCACTTCGACACCTACGGCATCGCGTTGATCAAGGGCCGCGGCTTCCGGCAATCGGACCGGGACGGCGGTGACCTCGTCGCGATCGTCGATCACACGATGGCCGAGCGCTTCTGGCCCGACGAGGATCCGATCGGCAAGCGCGTCACCCTGGAAAGCGAAGACCATGACGACGACGAGGCCACCGACGAGATCCGCATCTGGCGCACCGTCGTCGGGGTCGCCCGGAGCGTCCGCCACTACGAGCTGGAGAATCCGTCCCGGGTGCAGGTCTACATCCCGGTGACCCAGAGCGGGACGAGCTGGTCCCGGAGCATGAGCGTCGCGGTCAAGACCGAGGGCGATCCGACCCGGCTGACCGAGTCGATCCGTCGTGAGCTGCAGGCGATCGACCCCGACATCCCGCTGGACCGGGTCGAGACGATGGACAACTACGTCGATAGCGCAATGTCGAGCACCAAGGTCGTCAGCGGTCTGCTGATGATCTTCAGTTGCCTGGCGCTGGCGCTGGCGGCGATCGGGGTGTTCGGGGTGATGTCCTTCTCGGTGATGCAGCGGGTGCGGGAGATCGGCATCCACATGGCGCTGGGCGCCCGGGGCGTCGACGTGCTGAAGATGGTCGTCCGCCAGGGGCTGCTGATCACCCTCAGCGGCGTGGTTGCCGGCTTGCTGGCGGCCTTCGGTCTGACGCGGTTGATGACGAGCCTGCTCTACCAGGTCGAGCCGGTCGATCCGGTGACCTACGCCATGCTGTCGATGGTCCTGCTCGGCGTCTCGATGCTCGCGGCCTACATCCCGGCGCGCTCGGCGACCCGGGTCGATCCGATGATCGTGCTGCGCGACCAGTAAGCCCCGCCCGTTTTTTGCTCCCCCAGGACCGGGGTTCTACCACGTTCCCGGCGCCTGATCCCTCCTTTGCCCGTATAGTGACGTGCATCGAGGAGAGGGCGTGGCGGCAGGGAGTTCGGACGGTTCGGCAATTCGGCGCTTCTGGCAGCGGCTGGGAGCGGACGTGCGCGCAGGCGAGGGTCTGGTCACCCTGCTGCTGTTCAGCAGCCTGTTCCTCGTCGTCAACTTCCAGTACGTGGCCAAGACGGTGCGCCAGTCGACCTTCGTCGATGCGCTGGGCGCCACGCGCCTGCCCTGGGTCTACCTCGCCGTCGCCCTGCTCTCGTACCCGTTGCTGCGGGTCTACACCCGGTTCGCCGATCGTGTCGAGCGGCACCGGCTGATCTCCTTCACCTGCCTGCTGGTCGCCGGTGTCACCGTCGGCTTCTGGTGGCTCTACCGCTACCCCTGGAACTGGGTCCCGGCGGCGTTCTACGTCTGGACCTCGATCGCCTTCGTCCTGACGATCAGCCAGTTCTGGTCGTTCGCCAATCACTCCCTCGACGCCCGCCAGGCCAAGCGCCTGTTCGGGCCGATCGGCGCCGGCGGCCTGCTCGGCGGGATCGCCGGCGGCCAGGTCGCGCGCTGGATGAACGTCTGGGTCGGCCCGCGCTCGTCGTTGCTGGTCGGGGCCCTGTTGCTGATCGGGTTGGTCTTCCTGATCCACGCCGTGCATCGCCGCCATCCCGGCGACGGCGAACACGGCGGTGCGTCGGGGCTGGCCAAGTTCGAGCAATCGAAGGGCGGACTGCGGACGATCATCGGTTCCCGGCACCTGCGGCTGCTCGCCTTCGGCGTCGTGGTGATGGTCGTCGCCTCGCAGATCGTCGACCTGCAGTTCAACTGGGCCGTCGAGCGAGCCACGAGCACCCTGGCCGAGCGCACCGCCTGGTTCGGCAACTTCTTCAGTGTGACCGGCGTGCTGGCGCTGGTGTTCCAGGTCGTCTTCACCTCGCGGATCCATCGCAGTCTCGGCGTCGGCCTGGCGATGCGTGCGCTGCCGATCGTCATCGGAGTGGGCAGCGCGATCCTGCTGCTGGCCTCCGGCTTTGCGGTGGAGTTCACGGTCGCCACGGTCCTGGCCCTCAAGGCGGGAGAGAGCGGAGTGCGCTACTCCCTGGACCAGTCGACCCGGGAGCTGCTGTTCCTGCCGGTCGGCGCGAACCTGCGGGTCAAGGCCAAGGCGTTCATCGACGTGTTCGTCCAGCGCACGGCCAAGGGGCTGGCGGCGCTGCTGCTGCTGCCGGTCACCTTCGGCTGGATCACGGTGATCCAGGCCGCCTGGATGACGCTGGCACTGGTCGGCGTCTGGTTGCTGCTCTCCGGGGTCACCTACCGCGAGTACGTTCGGGCCTTCCGCGACGGGTTGAAGCAACGCAGCGTCGACTCCGCGGTGCCGATCAACATCTCCGACGTCAAGACCGTCGAGTTGCTGGTGCAGTCGCTGGGCAGCCCGGACTCGCGTCAGGTGTTGCACAGCCTGGAGATCCTCGACGCCAACGGACGGGGCAACCTCGTGCCGCCGCTGCTGCTGTACCACGACGACCCGGCGGTCCGCCGGCGGACGCTGCAGGTGCTCGCCGGCGTCGGGCGTCGGGACGCCGCGGAGCTGGTCGAACGTCGGCTGGGCGACGACGATCCCGACGTGCGCGCCGAGGCGATCCGGGTGCTGACCGCATTCCACGCCGGCGATGCCTGCGAATTGATGCTGCCGCGGCTGAACGAGACCGACCCCCGGGTGCGGGCCGCGGCGGTGACCTGCCTGGCCAACCACGGCGACGAGGCGATGGTGGTCCAGGCCCGCAAGGCGCTGGACGACATGCTGTCCGACGGGAGTCCGGAGTTCCGCGCCGAGGCGATCCGGGCGATCGGCGCCGTGCACGACACGGATCTCCACGGTCGACTGATTCAGGCACTCTACGACCGGGACGCCCGGGTCGCCGGCGAGGCGATCCAGGCGGTGCGCCGGGTCGTCTCCCGTGACGGCTTCGATCCGCTGTACGTCCCCCGGCTGATCTCGTTGCTGCAGGACCGGCGTCTGAAGCACGAGGCCCGGGAGGCCCTCGTCGCCTTCGGGGAACAGGCCCTGCCGATCATGAACTTCTTCATGAACGATCCCGGCGAGGCGATCTGGGTCCGTCGCGCGTTGCCGAAGACGATCGCCCGCATCGAGGGCGACCACGTCGTGCAGACCCTCGTCGACTCGTTGAACACCGTCGAGGACGCCCTGCTGCGGGCTCAGCTCGTCGAGGCGCTGGCCAGCCGGCGGGCCGATCTGTCTAAGGTCGATGCCCGGGAGAAGATCGAACAGGCGATTCGCGCCGAGTCGCGGCGCTACCTCGAGCGGCTGCACGACGTCACGGTGCTCGCCGGCGAGGACGCGCTGCGCTTCGAAGGGCCGCTGGTGCGCTGGGACAAGCGCGAGCTGAACCTGCTGACCCAGATGGTCGCCGAGCGGATCGAGGAACACCTGCACACGATCTTCGGTCTGGTCGCCTTGCTGCACCCGCCGCCGGACGTCTGGGCCGCCTATCGCAGCCTGCTCAGCGGGCGACCGGCGTTGCGCGCCAACTCCCTCGAGTATCTCGACAACACGCTCAGCGGAGACGTGCGACGGAACGTCTTCGCGGTGATCGACGATTCGCCGGCCCAGAGCAAGCTGCGCAACGCCCGGGACGCCTTCGGCCTGTCGAGGACCACCTCGGCCGCCGTCGTCAGTCGGTTCCTCGGCGGCGACGAGGACGACCCCGACGGGCCCTCGCTGACCGTGGCCAGCCTGTACACCGTCTACACGGAAAGAATCGAGGAGCTGTATCCTCGTGTCGAGCGCCTGCTCGAAAACGCACAAGACACGTTCGTTCGCGAAACGGCGACCTGGGTCGCCGAGAGGTTGGAAGTGGGACCATGGCGGAGTTGACGCGTATCCAGGTCGTCGTCTGCCTGCAGAGTTGCGACCTGTTCTCGTACTGCAAGGCCGAGGAGATCCTGCGGATCGCCGGGATCGCCCACGAGCGCAAGTTCCGCGCCGGCGAGAAGATCTACGAACGCAACGGACCGGCCGAGGTGCTGTTCGCGGTCGTCCACGGCTCGGTCGCCCTCTCCGGCGGCAGCGGGCCGAACGGCGAGCAGGCACGCACGCTCGGTCCGCTGCGGACCTTCGGTGTCCGGGAGATCCTCTGCGGTCGACTTCGTGGGGAAGACGCCGTCGCCGAGCAGGACACTCTCGTACTGGCCCTCGAGGCCGAGGACATGTTCGATCTGCTGTCGAACAACATCGACATCGTCCGGGCACTCTTCCGGCACCTGCTGGAAGAGACTAGAAGTTGACCGGCAACGTCAGGATCGGTGCGCTGCTCTTCACGTCTCCCGCCCGCATCTGGTAGAGCAGCTTCAACAGCGCGAAGGTGTCCTTGGAGTTGACGTCGGTGTTGTCGATGCTGAAGTGATAGCCGTGATGGCGAATCGCGACCATCGCGTCCTTCGGTTCATCGGAGGTGGCGCGGATGAACAGCTGTCCGTTCGGCGTGCTTTCGCGCACCATCTCCTTGTGCTCCTCGGGAACCAGCGTGTTCTTGCCGAGGAAGAACATGATGTCCAGGAACGAGCGTAGCTGGAAACTGCTCATCGGCATCGAGTGGGTCTTCAGCTCGTCGCCAACCTCGAGGCTGTCGAGGGCGACCCGCCGGGACTTGACCTGCAGGATCGCCTCGCCGGCGATGCTGACGATCTGCAGGTTGCCGGCGCCCTGGGCCTCGTCGAGGGCCTCGACGACTGTCTTGAACTGCTCGTAGCCGGGTTCGTCAGGGTCGTTGTGATTGTCACCGATCCTCTCGACGATGATGCTGCAGAGCTTGTCGATCGACCAGCCTGAGCGGATCATCAAGATGAACTCTGTCGTCTCGACCTCGGACAGCACCTGCTGAACGAAGGTGTTGCCTTCGAGTGGGGTGTAGGTGATCGTCGGGCGCGTCGAGTAGGCCGCTCCGGCGCGGACGCCGTAGCCCTTCGTTCTCCCACCGACGGCGAAGTTCGCGCTGCCGTCCATCGAGTAGGAATACGACGCCGACAGGGCGCCGACTTTCAGGAACAGCGGCGTCTCGCGGTACTTCAGCCGGACCAGGTTGAGCAGCATCTGCTGACTCTGGTTGTACTGGATCGTCTGGTTGTAGGTCGAGTAGTCGCTGCGGATCGCCTTCGACGGCAGGTGGCAGCCGCTGGCACAGAGGCTGGCGCTCAACGCCAGGATCAGGATTCCGGTCGTTCTCATCTTGGTTTCTCCCCGTTTTCCCGCGGTCAACCCGCGAATCGGCACGAGTCTAGGACAAAAGACGCGACCGGCCGGCACCCGAGGCGTCTTATTCGGTGCAGTTCTTCCCGGGAGGGACGACGATGAGCCTGTATCAAGATGCCCGCTTCGGCCTGCGGACGATGGCCCGGACTCCGGTCGCGACGGCGGTCGCGGTGATCACACTGGCGCTGGGGATCGGCGCCAATACGGCGATCTTCAGCGTCGTCAGCGGGATCCTGCTGGAGCCGCTCCCCTACGCGGAGCCCGGCGAGCTGGTCGTCGGCGTCGCGGTCGAGAACGCTGGTTTCACCTATGCCAACTCGCCGGCCAACTTCCTCGACTGGCGCGAGCAGAGCACCAGGGTCGAGCAGCTGACCGCGGCGAGGATGTGGTCGCCGACCCTGACCGGGCAGGAGACGCCGTACGCGTTCCGCGGGCTACTGGCCTCCGCCGGGATGTTCGACCTGATCGGCGCGAGGGCGGCCCTCGGACGAACCTTCAACGAGCAGGAACACGGCGTCGCCGGAGAGCACCGCGTCGCGGTGCTGTCTCACGGCGCGTGGCAGCGGCTGTTCGCCGGCGACCACGGGGTGCTGGGACAGTCGATCCGGCTGGACGGCGAGGCGCACACCGTCCTCGGTGTGATGCCGGCCGGGTTCGAGTTCCCGCCGTTCTGGGCCGACGCCACGGAAGTCTGGGCGCCGCTGGTCTTCGATGCCGAGGGTGCGACCTCCAACGACTCGGCCAACCGGGGCGCGCGCTACCTGCGGATCTTCGGGCGTCTCGCCGCCGGCGCCGGCATCGAGCAGGCGCGGGAGGAGGCCCGGGAGATCGGTCGCCGGCTGGCCGCGGATTTCCCCGACGACAACGAGGGCAGCGGTCTCGACCTGGAGCCGCTCCACGAACCGGTCGTCAGCGACGTACGGCCGGCGCTGATCGTGCTGCTGGCGACGGTGACGTTCGTGCTGCTGATCGCCTGTGCCAACGTCGCGAACCTGCTGCTCGCTCGCGGCGCTGCCCGGAGACGGGAGGTCGCCGTCCGCGTCGCGCTGGGCGCCGGACGGGGGCGGCTGCTGCGACAGTTCCTGGTCGAGAGCCTGCTGCTGGCCTCTCTCGGTGGAGCCGCGGGCATCGTGCTGGCCTGGGCCGGCGTTCGGCTGCTGACCCGGCTGGCCCCGGCCGACCTCCCCCGGCTCGACGCCATCGGCATCGATCCCCGGGTGATCCTGTTCACGATCGGTCTCACGCTGCTGACCGGCTTGCTGTTCGGACTGGCTCCGGCGCTGCGAGCCTCTCGCCCGGACATCAAAGCCTTCGCCGGGGGCCCGCAACGTCTGCTGATCGTCGCCGAGGTGGCCCTGGCGCTGGTGCTGCTGGTCGGTACCGGCTTGATGACCAACAGCCTCTTTCGCCTGACCCGGGTCGACCCCGGTTTCGACCCGCGAGGCCTGATGACGCTACGGCTCAGCTTCGGCGACCCGCGCTACGAGGAGGGCACCACGTTGCAGCCGGTGCTCGACCGGATCGTCGAGGGAGTCGGGGGCTCTCCGGGGATCACCTCGGCGGCGCTTGTCAACTTTCCGCACCTCGGCGGCGACCTGTGGGGTATCGGCATCACCGCACAACTCGACGATTCCGATCAGGGCCTGTCGGCGATGTCCGAGCGCATCTCGATCAGCCCGCGGGTCGTGACACCGGGTTTCTTCGCCACGATGGAGACTCCCCTGCTCGACGGTCGGGATTTCGACCCGCGTGACGATGCCGGCGGCGCACCGGTGGTCGTGATCAACGAGCGATTGGCCCGGGCGCTGTTTCCCGGAGGCCGCGTCGTCGGTCGGCGGATCAAGCGTGGCGACCCGGACAGCGACTCGCCCTGGATGACCGTCGTCGGGGTCGTCGGGGACATTCACCAGAACTCGCTGGCCGAGTCGATCCGGCCCGAGGTCTACTTCCCCTACGCCCAGAACCCGTTCTCCTGGTTTCCGCTGTCGACGGTCGTCGCCCGCAGCTCGCTGCCGCCACATCTCGTTGCGGAAGCGGTCCAGGCGGCGGTGTGGTCCGTGGACCGCGACATCCCGATCGGCGAGGTGCTGACGGCGGACCGGGTCGTCTCGCACACGATGGCCTCCTCGAAGATGAACGCGGTGCTGCTGGCGATCTTCTCCGCGGTCGCACTGCTGCTGGCCGTCGTCGGGATCTACGGCGTCATCTCCTACTCGGTCAGCCGGCGGGTGCGGGAGATCGGCATCCGCGTCGCCCTGGGGGCCCGGCCCGGCGAGATCCTGCGGATGGTCTTCGCCCAGGGGCTCGGGTTGACGCTGGCCGGGCTGGCGACCGGGCTGGTGCTGGCCCTGGGGGTGACGCGGTTCATGACGTCGTTGCTGTTCGAGGTCAGTCCGACCGACCCGCTGACCTACGGGGCGATCGTGATCGTCCTGCTCGGTGCCGCCGGGGCAGCGTGCTACCTGCCGGCGCGTCGGGCGACCCGCGTCGATCCGATGACGGCGTTGCGCACGGAATAGGGAGCCGCGCTACCATTGGGGTTGGAGGAACCGATGAAGCTTCGACTCTACGTGACGGCCGTCGCCGTCGTGGCCCTGGGCATCGCGGCACCCCGGGCGGAATCGACCGTCGAGGTCCCGTTCGGCAGCGGCATCACCGTGGACGGAGGCCTGGACCAGAACGAGTGGCACGGCGCCGTGGTGTTGCCGGTGGAGGGTGGCCCGGGCCGGGTGTTGCTCAAGCACGACGGGAAGGATCTGCTGGTCGGCATCAGCGGCAGCGGGCGGGGCTGGTCCCATCTCGCGGTGACTCGCGGCGACGAGGTGGTCATTCTCCACGCGTCGGCCGCCCTGGGGCAGGCGGTCTTCCGCCGTGGCGAGGACGGCAAGTGGAACCCGTCGAACGAGTTCGACTGGGCCTTGCGGAACATCGGGCTCGACGAGGACGCCGAGGCCCAGCGCACCGCCTACCACAAGGCCCACGGCTGGGTCGCATCGACGGTCGAGTTGCGAACGCCGAATCACTACGAGTACCGGGTGTCGCGAGAGGTGTTCGCCGACGGGACGCTGTCGCTGATCTACGCGACCGATGCCGACTCGCCGATCTACTGGCCCGCCGGTCTCGACGACGATGTGCGCTCCAGGGAACTCGTGTTCGGCAACCTCCCGCCCGGGGTCAGCTTCGACCCGGCGACGTGGAGCCGGCTGACGTTCCAGCCGGAGCCGGAGCCCGACCCGGCGCCTTAGCGCTCGGCGCCCTAGCGCCCGGCGGCCTTCCCGCGGCTCGGCCTGGGCTTCGCCTTCGACGCCGCCTTTTCGCTGGCCCGGGCCTTGCGGATCGCCCGTTCCTGCGACGCCGCCTTGGCCTCATTGGCCCGGCGGTGGGCGGCGGCCTTGCGGATGTAGGGCGCCGCGAGGGGCGTCTGGCAGCTGGTCAGACCGTGGTCGACCTCGACCTGGCCGATGCGTTCGGCGACCTTGATCGCCGTCGCCTCCATGCCCCCGACGAAGCTGCCGATCGCGATCAAGGCGTTGTTCATCGAGTACTTCACACGGTTCGGGCTGCTGTGGATGCGCTTCTCGATCTCGGACAGCAACCGCTTCGCGTCCATCTTGGTCACGTTCTCGGCCTCGCCGAGCCAGCCGGCCATCGCGCCCCAGCCGGTGGCGGCGGGCCACTCCTTCTTGGACGCCATCCAGCGTTTCATCACCTTGCGCCCGGCCTCGCAGCGCCGGGCGATTCCGCCGAGCTCGTGGGCCACGACGTGGTTGTCGACGTCCTTGATCCAGACGTTGAAGTGAATCGCCCTCAGCTTCGACGGGTCGATGATCTTCGCCGCGAGCACCCGGGCGTCGTGGTTGCCGGTCTCCCACAGCGACAGGGCCAGCTCGTGATCGACCTTGATCTCGCGCACCAGCTGCTCGAGGTCGCCGTAGCGCACGCCGAACATCTCGCCGGTAACGCCGTGGCGGCCGTAGGTCTTGCGCGTCTGCGCCGTGCCCATCGCCTTCAGCCGGTCCATCGCTTGCCTGGTGTTCATCGCGAGCCTTACCTCGACGACGCCGAGCCGGTGGCCGGGATCGGGAAGCCGCGGTCGCGCATCAACGCTTCGATCCTGGCGTCGCGCCCCCGGAAGGCGCGATAGGCGTCTGCCGGGTCGACGGCGTTGCGCACCGCGAACAGATGATCGACGAGCTTCTGCGCCATCTCCTTGTCGTAGTAGCCGCCCGGCGCCTCTTCGAACGCCTCGGCGGCGTCGGAGGTCAGCACGTCGGCCCACATGTAGCCGTAGTAGCCGGCGGAGTACCCCTCGCCCGAGAAGATGTGGCCGAAGTGCGGGCTGCGGTGGCGCATGACGATCTCGTCGGGCATGTTCAGGGCCGCCAGCGTCTCGCGCTCGAAGGCGTCGGGGTCGATTCCGGTCGGGTCGACCATGTGGTACTTCATGTCGACCAGTGCCGAGGCGAGGTACTCGGTCGTCTCGAATCCCTGGTTGAAGGTCGCGGCCTTCTTGATCTTGGCCACCAGCGAGGCCGGGATCGGCTCGCCGGTCTTGTGATGGACGAGGTAGTTGTTGATCACCTCGTCGGTGGTCAACCAGCGCTCGAGCAGCTGGGACTGGAACTCGGTGTAGTCCCGCACGCCGCCGTTCAGGGTGGGGTAGGCGACGTTGGACGACAGGTAGTGCAGGGCGTGGCCGAACTCGTGGAACAACGTCTCGGCGTCGGACCAGGAGATCAGCACCGCCTCACCCGGGGCGCCCTTGACGAAGTTCGAGTTGTTCGATCCCAGTACGGTCTTCTTGCCGTCGTAGGTCTCGTGGTTGCGATAGGTCGTGGCCCACGCGCCGGAGCGCTTGCCCGGCCGGGCGAAGGGGTCGAGGTACCACAGTCCGACGTGGTCTCCGGTCCTGCGGTCGGTGACCTCCCAGACCTTGACGTCCTCGTGGAACACCGGCACCGAGCCCTCGGCCACCGCCTCGAAGTCGAAGTTGAACAGCTCGCCGGCGACGAAGAACATCGCCTCGCGGAGCTTGTCCAGCTGGAGGTACTGCTTCACGTCGTCGGAGTCGAGGTCGTACTTCGCCTTGCGGACCTTCTCGGCGTAGTAGCGGTAGTCCCAGGGCTCGATCGTGATCCCGGCGCCCTCGCGGTCGGCGATCTTCTGCATGTCGGCGACCTCTTCGCGGACCCGGGCGATCGCGGCTGGCCAGACCGCTTCCATCAGGCGAAACGCGCTCTCGGGCTCCTTGGCCATCCGGTTCTCGAGGCGCCAGGATGCGTAGTCGTCGTAGCCCAGCAGGCCGACGCGTTCGTGGCGGAGCGCGAGGATCTCGGCGATGATCGCGTTGTTGTCGTGCTCGTCACCGTTGTCGCCGCGGGAGTAGTAGGTCCGCCAGACCTTCTCGCGCAGCTCGCGCTCGTCGGAGAAGGTCAGGAAGGGGTCCATCGACGAACGGGTGTTGGTGATCGCGTACTCGCCCTCGTGGCCGCGCTCCTTGGCGGCGGCCGCGGCGGCGTTGACGAACGACTCGGCGAGGCCTCCGACCTGGTCCTCCTTGATGTAGAGGACATACCCCTCTTCATCGGCCAGCACGTTGTTGCCAAAGCTGGTGTGCAGCTCGGCCAGGCGCTGGTTGATCGCGGCGTAGCGTTCCTTCGCCTCGCCCTCGAGGGTCGCGCCGTTGCGGGCGAAGCCGTCGTAGACCAGGGTCACGAGCCGCTGCTGATCGGGTCGCAGGGTCGCCATCTCCTCGCCGTCGTGCACCGCCTTGACGCGGGCGAACAGCTTCTCGTTCTGGGTGATCTTCGAGTTGAACTCGGAGAGTCGCGGTGCCATCTCCTGCTGGATCTCGCGGAACTCCGGTGAGGAGCGGTTCGAGCTCCAGATGCCCCAGTAGGTGAAGACCCGGCCGAGATCGGTGCCGGCACTCTCCATCGCCAGGATCGTGTTCTCGAAGGAGGGCGGCGCCGGGTCGTTGGCGATCGCGTCGATCTCCTCGAGGTTCCTGGCCATCCCTGCTTCGAGGGCCGGCTTGAGTGCCTCGAGCTCCATCTTGTCGAAGGCCGGGACGCCGCCGTAGGGGCCGGTCCATTCCGCGATCAGGATGTTGTCGTCCATGGATGCGTGATCCCCATCTGAGCTGGTGCCGCAAGCCGTGATGAACACGGTGAGCAGCAAAATGGCGAAGAGTCCTGGCGTGATTGTACTGGTGCTGCGGGGCATGGTGGTGGCTCCTCCGGGAAGACTCTGGCTGGTGAGAGGGAATTCTATCAGCGGGTGGTAGGGCTGCCATCACGGGGAGGCGAAAAACGGCCGAACCGGGTCGGTTCTGCGGATCTGGGCCCGGGACCCGGTTACACTCACCGATCAGCCCGGGCCACAGGTTCCTAGGGCGGGAGAAACGGAATGCTCTGGATGCACCCTGTCGTTCGTGTCGGTCTGCTCGTCGTGACGATGACCCTCGTCGCCCTCGACCCAATGGCGGTTGGCGTGGCCCACGCCGACGACTCCCGGGACCTCAAGCTGGCGGCTCGTTCCGGCGATCTGGCGGCGGTCAAGCGCCTGGTCGAGGCCGGCACACCGGTGGACCAGCCCGATGACTGGGGCACGACGGCGCTCTACCTCGCGTCGCGTCACGGCCGTGTCGATGTCGTTAAGTACCTGCTGGCAAAAGGAGCCAGCCCGAGCGCCCGGGAGACCTTCTTCGGTTCGACAACCCTCGATGTATCGCTCTGGGACGGCGAGCCGGACTTCACCGTCGCCAAGATGTTGCTGGCGGCCGGGGCCAAGGATCGATCGACAGCCCTCGCCGTCGCGATACGCTCAGGAAACGTCGAGCTGGCCCGGGCGGCGGCGGCATCGGGGCCGGTTAGCGAATCGGAGGCGGTCGAACTCCGGCAGAACCTCGCGGCCGAGCCCACGGGCGAGGCGGGCGGGTTGCCCCCGGAGACCGTCGCGTCGTTGACGGAGATTCTCGCATCGACGAAGACGGTAGAGGATCCGCCGCCGCCGATGTACAGCGCCAAGGAGCTGGCCGGGTTCGCCGGTGTCTACGAGTCGGGCGACGCCACGGCGACGATCGTGGTGCACGACAAGAAGCTCGTCGTCGAGCTCGCCGGCGACAGGACGACCCTCGCCGCGATCGCCGAGCGGCAGTTCCGCAGCGAAGATGGGGCGCTCACGCTGAGCTACTCCGGTCGAGCAGGAACCATCGAGCGGTTGACGATCGAGCGCGAGGGACAGGAGCCCCTGCGCATGGGACTCGCCGATACGACGGAGTCGATCAGCGTCGCCGACCTGCCCGAGTTCGTCGCCGACCCGAACGCGAAGCCGACGGTCAACTGGCCGGGGTTCCGTGGAGCCAACCGGGACGGGATCGGCGACGGTGCCGCCACGCCGGTCGAGTTCGACCTGGACGGCGGTGACGGGGTGGCCTGGCGGGTCGACCTGCCCGGCCTCGGCGACTCGAGTCCGATCGTCTGGGGCGACCGCGTCTACGTGACGACGGCGGTTGCCGCGGGAGGACACACACCCCTGCGGGTCGGCCCGACCGGCTCCGGTGACGAGGTCGAAGAGGACAGCGAACACCGCTGGCTCACCATCGCCTACGACAAACGGAGCGGGAAAAAGATCTGGGAGACCGAGGTCGGCCGCGGGGTCCCGCTCACCAAGCGCCACTTCAAGGCGACCCAGGCCAACTCGAGCCCGGTGACCGATGGCAAGCATATCGTCGTCGTCTTCCCGACCGCGGGCCTGGCCTGCCTGGGCATGGACGGCAAGCTGCACTGGAAGCACGAGCTCGGCGGATTGAACGCCGGGGGCTTCAATGACCCTGGAATGCAGTGGGGCTTCGCCGCCTCGCCGATCATCTACAAGGACAAGGTCATCCTGCAGGCAGACATCCACGAAGGCGCCTACCTCGCCGCCTGGAACCTCGAGACCGGTGCGCCGGTCTGGAAGACCGATCGCCCCGACGTCGCGCCGTCCTGGGCGACCCCCGCGATCTGGCCAACGGCCGACGGCGACGAGCTGATCGTCAACGCCTCGATCATCCGCGGCTACGACCCTGACGACGGGCGTGAACTCTGGAGCCTCGGCCCGACCTCGGTCCAGGTAGTGGCGTCACCTGTGGTCGGTGCTCAAAACCTCTTCGTCTCATCGGGCTACCCACCGGCGAGACCGATCTACGCGGTCAAGCCGGGCATCCGCGGCAAGCACGACGTCCAGTCCGATGCCGACGCCGAGGGACTGGCCTGGTACACCAACCGCGGTGGCGCGTACATGCCGACACCCCTGCTCTACCGCGGGATCCTCTACATGGTCCACCACAACGCAAGAATCGTTGCCCATGACGCACGATCCGGCGCCCGCGTCTACCAGGCTCGCCTGAGCGTGGGGGGCACCTGCACCTCCTCACCGGTCGTTGCCAACGGCACGATCTACCAGGGCACCGAAGAGGGCACCCTGTACGTGCTCGAGGCCGGCCCCGAATTCCGGGAACTGGCGGTCCACGAGTTCGGCGCCCCGCTGATGGCCACGCCGGCGATCTCCGAGGGTCTCCTGTTCATTCGTACGCCGTCTGAACTGATCGCGCTGGGCTCCGTTCAGGATTGATCCTCACGCGATCCGGCGTTCGTTGCGAAACCACTGCCCGACGTCCTGTCGTCCGAGTCGCCAGGTGACCTTCAGCGGAGCCTCGCCTCGACACGATGCAAAGGCGCCGTGCTCACCGAGCTGATGGTGGAATCGACAGATCGTGATTCTGTTTTCAGGACGGTTGTCACCCCCTTGCGAGCGATACTGGATGTGGTGGTCTTCGATGTTGCGGCGCGACGTACACCCCCGGTGCCGCACAACGCCAGCCGTCACGGGAGTAGACCGGATCGGACCGACGCTTCGGCGACGCTTCCAGGCGATCCCACGTGGACACGAACTCCTCGAGAATCCCGAGCAAGCCGACCCATGCGGGTACCTGACGTGCGCGGACGGAAAACAACCGCCCGACGAGCACCGCCAGCGACGCGCCCTCGTCCGGCCATGGTTCGTCCCAGGGAACCGCGGTGACCGCCTGCTCGATCGATCGCCGTCGCCCCTCCACACTTCCCAGGAAATCGTTCGCCAGCGAATCCGATAGCCGCAGCGACAGGAACATATCTGCCTCGGGCAAGCGTGCCGCCTCGAGGGCAAGTCGAGCGACACGGTCGTGCAGCGTGCCCGGATGCTGCTCGAGAGACCTGTGCCACTGGTCATCATCGAGGGGACGCCCTGGTGGGGCATCCTCGACCGTCCAGCGTTGACGGCCGACGACACGGATCTCGTCGAGGAGCCGTTTGATCGAACACTGCTCCGCCTGTGCAACCCACTCTCTTTCAAGCTCGGGGCCGCCGTCGACGGACGCGACCGCTTTCGCGATGAGCAATGCGGCTTCGGAACCGATCCTTCCCTCGTGATACGCCGCCCCGATCACGGAATACTTCCGGGCCAGCCGCGCAAGTCGCGCGCGCTCCTCTGCGGTTCGGCGACCCATACCGAGACGCTGCTCGGCGTAGTGACCGACGCCGTTGAACATCAACGTGGACCACGCTCCGCGGGCTCTCATCGCCTCGAGCAGCTCTCCCAGATTGCGCTGCAGTTCATCTTCAATCGATATGAGCTCGCGCAACTGACGATCCAGCTCCACCGCATCCCCTTGCCCGGCGACCGCAGACACCTTCTGGAGCCGCTCCAGTAACTGCTGCGCGCGCAACAACTCCGGCATATCCCCGCTCGGGAGTCGACTTTCGGACAGGCAGAGCCAGTTCTTTGTGATCCGGGCGAGCATGCCTTCGATATCGACCCGTCGTGGACCACCGGTGATGGTCGACGACTCGATGCCGGGAGGCGCCGGACCGGACAGGTTCTCGGCGATGAGGCATTCGATGAACTCGCTCAGCGTACCTTCCCCACCGTTGATCGATCGGGACAGGACGACCACCTCGTCGAACGCCGCCCGCAGGGGACCGGGTAGCGGTATCCGCACACGCCGGGCGGGAGCGTCGCTGGAGCTATCCTCCTGCGACGACCCGGCCGGAACAGCCTCATCTGGCGAATCAGCTACCGGAGAAGCCCTTGCCGCCGACCTGGCGTTCCGCGCCTGGGCTTTCAGTTCTGCGACGGTCGAGTTGCGTGCCACCTCGATCCACTCCCCCATGGAACCGTCGGCGGCGGATCGAGCGACGATCGTGGCCGCGACACGACCCAGAGGCGCACCGCCGTCGTCTCCGGTGAGGGCGAGGGCCAGCTCCGGCGAACGCTCGATCACCCTGCCCAATGCTGATAGTTCGCGAAGCCACCTCGCCGACCGGGCGAGACGCTCCCGGGCGTAGTCGCTGCTGCGCGCGTAGCCGAAGACGTTCCAGGAACGCATCCGAACCGCAGCTGCGGCCACACCGGCCAGCGTGGGCGTGACACGGTCCAGCCCGGTGCGCCCTCGCCACGCTGCCAGGTCGAGGTCGAGGATCGCGGTTGGTGGAGTTCGATACCGGGTCGTGACCGCTCCCGGATTCCCTTCACGGCTGTCCATTCGATAGTGCCCTCCTGCTTCGAAGCCCTTCGCCTGCTTCCTGTCAACAGTATGGCGAAAGTAGAGCGAACAAGCATGAGGTTTCGAATCTTCTCGTTGCAGAACGGAAACCCTTTGAGGCACGCACCGACGCAGCCATCGGCCAGCGCCACCCCAACACACAGGGCAACGCCGCAAACGTTTTCCGCCAAACGCACCAGCACGCGAGGAACCCGTCGCGATAACAACGGAGGAGCCGTATCCGCCCCGGGACCACGACCACCGACCCGACCACCGACCAGCGCTACTCGGCGATCACCTCACCGCACCTCGCCATCTCCTGGCCGTAGTACGGATTGCCGATCTCGCCCTTCGGCTGGAGCCAGGATCTGTCGGCCATCGAGCAATGGGCGACCACCGGCTTCGGCCCGTCGACGCCCTCGCGGTACTCGATGAACGCATCGCTCAGTTCGCCGAAGGCTTGCCGGGCATCGTCGATCGACGTTGCGTCCTGAAGCGTCGATGCCGACCGCCCGATCGCGACGAGGGCCTCGGGACATTCACCGGCGTCGGCGGAGCAGAGCTCGCCGGCCGCGCTCTCGGCGAGCTGCATGATCTCGAGGGCTTGATCGGCCACATCATCCAGCGTGTCGTACAACAACGCCTGCCGGATCACTTCGTAGTGATCGAAAAGGATCGTCACACTCTCCGGTTGCCCGGCCATCGCCCTGCCGCCCAGCAGGATCACGACGACGAGCGACACGACAAACAGCCTGGTCACTTCGGTCACCCTCATCTTCATCACCACGTCCTCACGCCCGGTTCGACCGGCTCCGGCCAGATCGCTCCAGATGTACGCCGACACCCGTAGCCAGACAACCTCAAGCTCAAGCCCAAGCCCAAGCCCAACAGGGTCACTCGTCGCCGACAGGCACCAGCCGTTCGGGCATGTCGGCCAGTACGAAACCGGTCACCGCCAGCAGCGCGATCGCCTTGCGGAAGTTCTGCGGGTCGACCTTGTCCAGTGTGTCGGCGTCGGTGTGATGCCAGTCGAAGTAGTGCTCGCCGACGGTCCGCAGGCCGAGGCCAGGTACGCCGGCCCGGGTCAGCGGGCCGATATCCGCACCGCCACCGCCCCGGCTGATCGTGTTCGCGTCGATCGCCTCCAGCAGCCGGCCGATCTGCTCCATCTTCGTCAGCGCCGCCTCGTAGATCGGGCTCGCACCCTCGCTGCGCTCGTCGACGCCCTGGAGTCCGAAGCCCCAGCCGACCGGCCGTTCGCAACCGCCGTCCATCTCCAGCGCCGCAACGTGCCTGGCGACCTCGTCGTCGGAGAGCGCATCCTTGTAGGCGTTGCCACCTCGAAGACCGTTCTCCTCGTTGGTCCAGAGCACGACTCGCAAGGTGCGTCGCGGCTGCAGGCCGGTCTGTTGCACCAGGCGCAGTGCCTGCCAGGCCGCGATGCAGGCTGCACCGTCGTCGTGCACACCCTGCCCGACGTCCCACGAGTCGTAATGGCCACCCATCACGACGACCTCCTCGGGCCGCTCGGAACCGGGGATCTCGGCGATCACGTTGAACGACTCGACGTCTTCGAGCATCTGCGCTTCCATCTTCAACTCGACGGTGATCTCGATGCCGCGGTCGGCGAGAGATCGCATCCACATCGCGTCCTCGACGGTGACCGCAGCGGCGGGGATCGCCGGATGCTCTTCGTCGTAACGCAGGGAACCGGTGTGCGGAGTGGACAGACTGCTGCCCGTCGCCGATCGGACCAGGGCGGCCACCGCTCCCAGCGCCGCCGCTCGGGACGGTCCGCTACCGCGATAACGGACGGTGCCGCCGTAGCCGGCCCACTCGACGGCGTAGAGCACGATCTTGCCCTCGACGCCTGCGCGTCCGAGCGCTTCGAGCTCTTCGAAGTTGCGCACGACGACCACCGGCGCGGTGATGCCCTCCGGTGGAGTGCCGACGCTGTTCCCCAGGCCGAGGATCCGCAACTCGCGTCGCTGCGGTTCGAGCATGCTTGCGCTCTCACGGCCGCGGACCCAGCGGGGCACCATCACCGACTGCTTCCGGACCGCCAGCCCCTCATCGTTCATGCGCGCGACCGCCCAGTCGATCGCCTGCTCGAGCCCCGCGGAACCACTCAGCCGGTGACCGATCACCGTCGCCAGGTGCTCCAGCTTCTCCCAGCCCTCGACATCGGTGAGCGCGGCGCCGAGCAACTGACCCGCCGGAAGGCGATAGGCCGCGGTCAGATCCGCGGGCGGCCGTGCGCCGACGACCGCGATCGTCTTTCCATCGGGAGCGAACGTCAGCCGCGTGATTCCGTAGACGCCGTGGGCATCGAGGTCGGCTATCTCCTCCCAGCGATCCTGCCCCGGCTCCCAGCGCATCAGCCTGCTGTCGTCGGCGGTCCAGACCGAACCGTCCGGAGACCAGCCGTAGTCCTCACGCCCCTCGGGCATCACGATCAGCCGGCGGGTCTCGCGAGTATCGGGGTCGATCGCCGTCAACCACCAGTCACCGCCGGACTTGTCGACGAAGGTCATCTCCTTGCCGTCGGGGATCCGCTCGAGCCCACGCCCCGGCGACTCACCGACGATCGTCCCGGTGCCCGGACCGATCCTGGCGATCTGAAGTTCGTGAGGCGTCCCCAGCACGAACATGATCACGTTCTCGCGGTCGATCCACGCGTGGTACCCGACCGGGCTGATGTCCGGCAGCAGCAACTCCGGCTCGCCACCGTCGAGGGGGAAACTCCAGAGCTGTTGCTTCTGGTTGCCATAGTCGCGAACCACCGAGATCGCCTTGCGGCCGGGGATCGGCGTCGGCGAGTACTCGCTCTCGGGAGTGCCGACGACCACGTCGGTGCTTCCCGATGCGATCCCGTAACGCAGGATGTTCGTGCCACCGTCGTGCGACGAGCTGTAGACCAGCTCGTTGCCCCCCGGCAAGAACTTGGGCTGGTTGTCGTACCCCTCGCGATCGGTGATGTTGACCGGAGTGCCGACGCCGGAGCCGTCGATCGGGATCAGGAAGATGTCGGTCGACGGGACCTGGGCCAGGGTCACCGGTCCGAGAACCGCGACGGCCGTCAGCGCCGACAGGGCGGCGATGGCCGCGGTGAAGACGCGAACGGTGAACGGGACGGTCGAGTGGTTGCGCAAGTTCATGGGTCCTCTTCTCCAGTTGGAACCGCAGAACTGTAACGCAGTTGGAGGCTAGCGGGGCGACTCCAGTTCCCGAAGGGTCGCCTCGGTCACCTCACCGCCGATCTCGGCGTGGCGACCGAGGTCGTCATACGAGCGGACCCAGACGTGGGCTCCGTCCCGGACGCGAATCAGCTCGGCGAGCATCCTGTGGCCCCGCTCGTCATGAATGAACCGGCCGTTGATCAGGTAATCGAGGCGGTATTCGGCGGCAAGTTCCCTGTGGGACCGCGTGGTGCCGGCGAAGGCGGTGGTGGTCGTCGGTCCGACGACCTCGGCCCGGGCCCCGGCCTGGTTGGTCAACTGCTCCAGCAAGGACTCGGCGATCGGACCGGGGTTGCCCCAGTCACCGCTCCGGTCCGGGGGATCGAAGGGCAGGATTCCGATTCGAGCTACACCCGGCGCACCGGGCCGAGCCGCCGCACTCGCCTCGCCGGCCGCCTCGCCCGCCGCCTCGCTTGCCGACGCCAGGTTCGTCCCGGCCCGGGAACCCGCGAACCAGACGAGAGAGGCGATCAGGACCAGTGCGACGACGGCGGAGACGACGCTGGCCCCGACGACCCACCGACGACCGCGACCCTCTTCGACTCCATCGACTCCATCGGCTTGCCCCGCCTCCGGCTCCTCCCTATCGGCGACGATGCCGAGAATCCGGTAGCCCCGGCGCGGAAGGTTCTCGACGTACCGCGGTTGCTCCGCCGTGTCCCCGAGAGCCGCACGAATCTGACGGATGCAGAAATGAAGACTCGCGTCGAAGTCGACGGCAACGTCGGGCCAGATGCTGCGCCGGATCTCGTCCCGGGTGACGAGTTGATCCCTGCCGACCGGCGAGCAAGGCGAGGAGTCGCGCCGGCTGCGGGCCAACCGTTGCACGGCGTCGGGACCGCTGCGGTCGCAGTTTCGCAGTTCGCCGGTCGCCGGATCGAACTCGAACGGGCCGAAGCGGTGCTTCCCGGTAGCCACAGAGCGGTCCCTCCACCGTTGCAGCATACGGCCGCCGGATCCGGGTACCAAGCGCTCAGGCCTCCCGCAGCATCGCCGCGACATCGTCATGCCCCCGCCTCTCCGCGAGCTCGAGGGCGGTGTGGCCGGACGGCGAGAACTTGCGCCCGACGCGTTGCGGGTCGGCGCCATGCTCCAGGAACAGGGCGACCAGCTCGCGCTGGCCACCCAGGGCCGCGAAGTGCAGGGCGGTCGTCCCCAACCAGTGTTGCCCCTCGACCTGCGCCCCGCGAGCGAGCAGCAGCTCGGCCATCTCGACGCCGGTCCTGCCGATCGCCGGATACCAGAGCAACGGGAAATCGTGGGCGCCACGTTCGTGGATCCGCAGGGCGTCCTCGTCGAGCAGCTTCCGCGCCCAGACCAGATCGCCACGCATGACCGCGGTCGGCAACGAGTACGGAGCGCCGGCCTCGAGCAGGACGTCGACGATGTCCCGGCGACCCATGTGGGCGCCGGCCTCGACGGCACCCTCGGTGGTGGTGGCGACGGAATGCACCAGCGCCGGGCTGCGCAAGAGCGACCCACGAACGGCGTCGATGTCGGAGTGGGAATCTCCGACGACGGACAGACGACTCGTCAGCGCCAGGTCGCTGATGTCCGGAGGTGCGTAGACCGCCCCGGCGGCATCGTAGGCGTGTCGCGACGTGGAGTGGTTCCGGGGCACCCGTGACGGATTCTCGAGAAGCTCGGCGACCGCTCTGTGTCGTTCGCTGTGCTCGCGCTCGGCGACCTGCAGGGCGGTGCGCCCTTCGCGATCCTGCGCGTCGACCTCGGCGCCGCCTCGGAGCAGCATCTCGACGATGTCGAGACTTCCGATGGATGCGGCGAGGTGCAGCGCGGTGGTGCGATCCTGCCCCCGCAACGTCGTGCTGGCCCCGTTGCTGAGCATGGCCGCGGCGGTCAACTCGGCGACGACAGGGTCGGGGTGCCGCAGCCCGGCGATCAGCGCAGGATCGCCCGCCGCCCCCCGGGGCGCGACATCGGGAAGCCCACCGTAACGATAGACCCGCCAGATCTCACTGCCCGCGCCGCCGTAGGCCGCGGCGTACATCGCGGTCCCCCCGATCGGATGGTCCTGGTTCAGCAGTCCCGGCGATCGCTCGGCCAGCGGCTCGAAGGTTTCGAAGTCGGCGGCGAGCGCCGCTTCGTGGAGGTCCGGTCGGTGGCCGCTTTCCCGGAGCAGGTCGGCGACCGCCTGCCGGCGATGCAGCAGCGCCAGGGCGAAGGCGCTCCGTCCGACAGCGTCCCGGGAGTGGACCAGACCCGGGTCGCGCGCGAGGGCGGCCTGGACCGCGGCGACGTCACCGGCGATCACCGCGGCGAGAAAGCGTCCGCTCGGCGCTGCGGCCGAGTCCGGCTTCCCGGGACCCTGTCCGGCGTCGTCCTCGGCCAGGACAGCCGACCCTCCCCCGAGCATCAGGCCCGCGGCGGTGCAGCCCATCGCCGTGATCGCTCCCCGGAGGAAGGATCGCCGCCCCGTCGCGGGCGTCGCGGGCGTCGCGGGCGTCGCGGGCGTCGTCTGTGTCGCCGTCGTGTTCTTCGCGTTCCCGTTCTTCGTCGGCATGCGTCGTCTCCTCGGATGGGCCCCGGGTGGAGACTACGAGACGGCGGACGAGGGGAACCATGACGCTTGCCTGAGGAAACCCTTAGAGCCTCGAGAGAACCCACGATCCACGCTGGCGAGGGCAAGGACGTCGCAATTGAGCCGCAATCCGTAAGCGGTTCTCCCGAAATGATTTACCGGCGTTGGCCATGGCCGAGCGCGGCCTGCGGAGCAGCTCCCGGCCTGGCCAGCGTTGCTAGAATGATCGAGGCGACGAGGAGGATCCACCGTGCAAGTTCGTTTCGACGGTTTCCGGCTGGACCTGCATTCCCGGGAGTTGTTCCGATCGGGCCGGCGCGTTCGCCTGCAGGAGAAACCGTTTCTCGTCTTGCAGGCCCTGACCGCGGCCCCCGGCAAGCTGGTCACTCGCGACGAACTCCGCACGTTACTGTGGCCCGACGGCACGGTCGTCGACTTCGACAACAACCTGAACAGCGCGGTGGCCAGCGTGCGGGCGGCGTTGCGCGATCCGGCCCGGAGCCCGCGACTGATCGAGACGCTTCCCCGGCTGGGCTACCGCTTCCTCGGCCGCGTCCGTGTCGACCACGACCACGGCGACGGCGACGGCAACGGCGACGGCCGGAACCGCGAAGAAGCCCGACCCCCCGCCGAACTACCGGCGGCCGCGCCCCCGGGTCGATCGGAGCGCCCGTTGCTCCCCGGACGCCGCCTGCTGGCCGGGCTTGCCGCCGCGACGTTGCTCACCCTGGTCGCCCTGTCGGCGATCCGACCGGCGACGGAACAAGCCCCGAAGCCGGCGGCGGAGGCACGGTCGGCCTGGCAACGCGGTCTGTTCCTGCAGGAACGTGCCGACCCGGGCGATCTGGAGCTCGCCGTCGAGGCGTTCGACGAGGTGATCGCCCTCGACCCGAGCTTTGCCCAGGCCCTGGCAGCCAGGGCTCACGCTCGACTGGACCTCGGGTTCCGGCGACGACTCGCCCTGCGGGAATCCCTGTCCCTCGCCGGTACCGATGCCCGGGCGGCGCTGGCCCGGAACCCCGAGCTGGCGACGGCCCACGCCACGCTGGCGATGGTCGAGCTGCATGCCGACTGGGATCTGGCATCGGCCGGACGGTCGATCGCCGAGGCGCGACGACTCGACCCCGACGACCCGCGCATCCAGCTCGCCTCGGCGGGCTGGCTCTCGGCGGTGGGCCGCCACGATGAGGCGGTCCAGGCTGCCCGTCGAGCGGTGGAGCTCGATCCGGCCTCCTTCTACGTTCGCGCAGATCTGGGCTGGTTCCTGCTCGCCGCCGGCCGCTACGAGGAGGCGATCGTCGAGAGCGAGTCGGCGCTGGCGGTCGAGCCGGACTTCGTTCCCGCGCTCACCTTCCTGGTCCAGTCCCATGTGGCCCTGGGGCACGACGCCGAGGCGGTCGCTGCCGCCCACCGGGTCATGGCGCTGTCGGGAGTCGAGGCGTCGGCTATCGAGGGGACCCTGGCCGGGCCACCCGCCGCTGCACTCGTCGCCTACCGCAAATGGCGGCTGGAATCGGCCCGGGCCGACGAGTCGTCCCATCTGCAGCTCGCCCGGGGGTACGCGCTGCTCGGCGAAAACACCGAGGTTCTCGAACAGTTGGCCCTGGCGGTCGCGGCCCGTGAACCGTTCCTGGTCTACCTGCGGGGGTTCCGCGAGTTCGACACGCTCCGTGGCGACCCGCGATTCAGCTCCGTGCTGGGCGCGATCGGCGGCTGACCGCGCCGGCATCGCCGCGATTTCGATTGTGTGATCCGCCCGCCCGCCGGTTACGAAACTGCGTCGCGTTCCCGTGGAAACGTTGCGCTTCCGACCCTATATTTCCCGGCGAACCAGTCCCCTTCGGAGCGCCGGGTCGGCCTCTTTCCGGGATGGTCTAGGGGTCGGTGCATCCGACCTGAGGGTCGACGATGCTGCGTTCCACGATTATCCGCGCCGCCCTGCCGGCGTTGCTTGTCCTGTTGAACTTCCAGGGGCCCGCGGCCATCGCCGGCGAGGCCTCCGAGAACTGGCACGGCGGAGCTCGCCGTTTCCGCGTTCCGGTCTCCGCGTTCGCCGACGGCTTCCCGCGCACCGACAAGATCGCCGAGGCGTTCGTCAGCCTCCCCGGCCTGCTGTCCCAGGCCGGCGGCAGCGGTCAGGTCCAGACCAGCAGCTACCTGCTGGTCGAGGTGTCCGTTACCGGTGAACTCCTCGACGGTGACGTTCCGTTCCAGTTCGACGGCTCGACCGTCGGCAACATCGTCTTCGAGATGACGGGAGCGACCGCCGGGAACGAGACCCGCTACTATCATTTCTACTTCGACACGCTGCCCTTCATGCCCCCGACCTTCCCGGATCGAGTCACGGTGACGACCGGTGTCTTCGACGAAGGAATGGACAGCTACCGGATCGCGAACAACAACGCGACGTTCTTCTTTCACCGCGAGGGCGCCGGATTCAGCAGCCTGCTCGACAACCAGGGCAACGACTGGATCAACTACAACAGCGGACCGGGCAGCGCCGGCGAGTTCCGTGGCGTCCCGAATCTGGTCTTCCCCGGCAACGTCTTTCATCCGGGCTACACCTTCGCCAGCAGCGCGCTGATCTCCGACGGTCCGATCAAGGCGACGATCGACAGCCCTTCGGACAACGGCAACTTCAAGACCCGCTGGGAGTTCTATCCGACCCACGCCAAGCTGACCGTGCTGGAGTCCCTCGGAACCTACTGGTTCCTCTACGAGGGCACCCCCGGCGGCAGTCTCGACCGCATCGCACCGAACAACGACATCCTCGTGCGCAGCGACGGCGCTACGATCTCGGTCGCCGACAGCTGGCCCGAGAACATGGACATCCCCGGAGACGAGTGGGCCTACTTCGGCGATCCGCTGCTGGGGAAATCGCTGTTCCTCGCCAATCACACCAACGACAGCCTGGCCGACCGCTACAACCCACTCGACTCTCCCGAGGGCGGCCCGGACTCGGACTGGATGACCGTCTTCGGCTTCGGACGCGGTGCCGGCACGATGAAGCTGCTGACCGGCCAGCAGGTGTTCTCGATGGGCATGCTGGAGACGACGACCTACGCGACGGCCAAGCCCCTCGTCGAGGACGCCTACAAGAACCTGTCCGTCACCGTCGGTTCACCGGAACAGTTCACCGCGAACTGCGGCGACAACCTGATCGAGGGCGGCGAGGATTGCGACGACGGCAACGAGGATGACGGCGACGGCTGCGACTCGAACTGCCGGAACGAGATCTGCGGCAACGGCATCGTCCAGATCAACGAGGAATGCGACGACAACAACACCGTCGATCTCGACGCCTGCGGCAACGACTGCATCGCCAACTTCTGCGGCGACGGCGAGATCAACAACGGCGAGGAATGCGACGACGGCGCCAACGACGATGGCGACGGCTGCGACGCGGCCTGTAACGCCGAGATCTGCGGCAATGGCGTGACCCAGGGCGGCGAGCAGTGCGACGACGGCAACCTCGTCGACGACGACGCCTGCGGCAACGACTGCACCCTCAATTTCTGCGGTGACGGACTGGTCAACAACGGCGAAGACTGCGACGACGGCAACCTGATCGACGACGACGGCTGCCGGATCGACTGCACGATTCCCAGCTGCGGCGATGGCCGACTCGACGACGGCGAGGCCTGCGACGACGGCAACACCGAAGACTTCGACGCCTGCGGCAATGACTGCGTCGTCAATTTCTGCGGCGACGGTGAGGTCAACAACGGCGAGGAGTGCGACGACGCCAACCTGATCGACGACGACTTCTGCTCCAACGCCTGCATCCAGGCGATCGACTGCAGCAGCCCGATCGTCAATCACACGTTCGACGAGGGCAAGGATCCGTGGAAGCACTTCACCAACGGCGGCGGCGCATTCTCGGTCGTCAATGGCGAGGCGCGGATGACGATCACCGCGGTCGGCAGCAACGTCCAGCTCTATCAGTTCTTCGTGCCGACCCTCGGCAACACCGACTACCGGCTGCGCTTCCAGGGTCGGAATACATCGGGTCGTGACATCAAGGTCGAGCTGCGACAGCACGTCGACCCCTACGCTCTTTACGGCCTGTCCGAGAACGTCAACCTGACCACCCAGATGACCGAGCACATCGTGCTGTTCACGACGCCTCCCGGCGACCAGTCCGATGCCCGGATCCTGTTCCAGGCCGGCTCCTTCGACCAGGTCGGCGCCACCTACTACTTCGACGAGATCTACCTCGAGCGGGTCGACGACTGCCCGTACTGCGGCGACGGAATCGTCGGCACCGGCGAGGACTGCGATGACGCCAACGCCGTCGACGGCGACGCCTGTCCGAACAGCTGCCGCTTCCCGTTCTGCGGCGACGGGCTGGTCGGCGCCGGCGAGGAGTGCGACGACGGCGACGCCGACGACTTCGACGCCTGCGGCAACGACTGCCTCGACAACTTCTGTGGCGACGGCGAGACCAACAACGGCGAGGAGTGCGACGACGGCAACGCCGACGATCTCGACGCCTGCGGTAACGACTGCCTCGACAACTTCTGTGGCGACGGCGTCGTCAACAACGGCGAGCAATGCGACGACGGCAACTCCGACGATGACGACGGCTGCCGCAACAACTGCAGCACGGTCTTCTGCGGCGACGGCGTGGCCGAGGCGCCCGAGGAATGCGACGACGGTAACGCCGACGATCTCGACGCCTGCGGCAACGACTGCCTCGACAACTTCTGCGGCGACGGCGAGGCCAACAACGGCGAGGAATGCGACGACGGCAACGTCGACGCCGGCGACGGCTGTCGCGCCGATTGCACCGACGAGCTCTGCGGCGACGGCCTGCTCGATTCACCCGAGGCCTGCGACGACGGCAACAACGACCCCGGCGACGGCTGCCGGGCCGACTGCACGCTCGAAAGCTGCGGCGACGGCATCCTCGACTCCCCGGAGGCCTGCGACGACGGCAACACCGATCCCGGCGACGGCTGCCGGGCCGACTGCACGATCGAAAGCTGCGGCGACGGCATCCTCGACTCCCCTGAAGCCTGTGACGACGGCAACACCGTCGACGACGACGCCTGCGGCAACGACTGCGTCGAGAACTTCTGCGGCGACGGCGAGGTCAACAACGGCGAGGAGTGCGACGACGGCAACACCGTCGACGACGACGGCTGCAGCAACCTCTGCAGCGCCGCCGTCTGCGGCGACGGGAATGTCAGCATCACCGAGGAGTGTGACGACGGCAACACCGTCGATGACGACGCCTGCGGTAACGACTGCCTGAGCAACGTCTGTGGCGACGGCGAGGCCAACAACGGCGAGGAGTGTGACGACGGCAACGCCGACGACGCCGACGCCTGCGGCAACGACTGCCTCGACAACTACTGCGGCGACGGCGAGGTCAACAACGGCGAGGCCTGCGACGACGGCAACACGATCGAGAACGACGCCTGTACCAGCGACTGCCAGGTGAGCTTCTGCGGCGACGGCGAGGTCAACAACGGCGAGGAATGCGACGACGGCAATACCAACGACTTCGACGCCTGCGGCAATGACTGCCTCGACAACTTCTGCGGCGACGGCCGGCGCAACAACGGCGAAGAGTGCGATGACGGCAACGCATCCGACGTCGATGCCTGCGCCACCGACTGCACCGTCAACTTCTGCGGCGACGGCGAGGTCAACAACGGCGACCAGTGCGATGACGGCAACGACGACGATTTCGACGCCTGCGGCAACGACTGCCTCGACAACTACTGCGGTGACGGCGAGGTCAACAACGGCGAGCAGTGCGACGACGGCAACACGGTCGACAACGACGATTGCTCGAACAGCTGCCTCGGTGGCTCCTGCGGCGACGGCACTGTCGACCCCAGCGAACAGTGTGACGACGGCAACAACCTCCCCGGTGACGGCTGCCGCGGCGACTGCACCGACGAGGAGTGCGGCGACGGCATCCTCGACCCCGGCGAGAGCTGCGACGACGGCAACACCGCCGCCGGCGACGGCTGCCGCGGCGACTGCACGCCCGAGGAGTGCGGCGACGGAATCGTCGACGCCGGCGAACCCTGCGACGACGGCAACACCGACGACCTCGACGCCTGCGGCAACGACTGCACCGTCAACTTCTGCGGCGACGGCGAGGTCAACAACGGTGAAGACTGCGATGACGCCAACACCAACGACTTCGACGCCTGCGGCAACGACTGCCTCGACCGGATCTGCGGCAACGGCGTGGTCACCGGCGGCGAGGAGTGCGACGACGGCAACACGGACAACTTCGATGCCTGCGCCAACGACTGCATCATCAACTTCTGCGGTGACGCGCTGACGAACAACGGCGAGCAGTGCGACGACGGCAACGCCGTCGACGACGACGCCTGCGGCAACGACTGCATCGCCAACTTCTGCGGCGACGGTGAGACGAACAACGGCGAGGTGTGCGACGACGGCAACGCCAACGACACCGACCTCTGCACCAGCGCCTGTGTCGCCTCCAACTGCGGGACGCAGGACAACGACCTCGACGGGATCTACGACCTGTGCGATCCCGACGACGACAACGACGAGGTACCCGACGGCGCCGACTGCGCGCCGCTGGATCCGGATACGTCGGTGGCGGCCGATGAGGTCGGTGGCCTGACCGTCGACCTGGGTGACGGGATCCAGCTGGCCTGGTCCTCGGCCGGCACGGGATTCGTCTACGACGTGTTCGTCGGCGACATCGCCGACCTCGCCGGTGGGACCGGTGCGGCCTGCGCCCACATCGGATCGCCGACGACGATGGTCGACGATCCGGCGGACCCGACCGCGCCGGGCCAGACGCTGTACTACCTCGTGCGAGCACGGAACTCGTGTGGTCCGGGCAGCCTCGGGTTCGCGACGCTGGCCGGCGAGCGGTCTCCGTCGATCGAGTGCGAGTAAGATGTCTCGATCGGGGTTCGATGCCGTCGGAGGCATCGAACCCACGGAGGCATCGAGATGATCAAGAAGATCGCGTTCATCGGCAATCCGGTCCAGGACATGGAGCGGGCCAAGAAGTTCTACGGTGAAGTGCTCGGCCTGAAGCAGACCGCCGAGTACGAGGGCAAGTGGTGCGAGTTCGACACCCCCGAGGGGAAGTCGATCGGACTCGAGACGTTCTCGCCCGACGGCAGCCCGCCCTACATGGCGCTGGAGACCGATGACATCGCCGCCGAGGTCGAGCGACTGCGGAAGCTCGGCGTGAAGGTGCTGATGGATGTCATGGACAACAAGGTCTGCAAGATGGCGATCGTCGAGGACAGCGAGGGCCACAAGCTGATGCTTCACGAGATCGCCCCGGAGCGCGCCAAGTAGCGCCGGGCTGGCCCGAAACGTCCTCCCCCTGTCCTGTCGCGGGCTCCGGGTTCCGGATAGCTTGAGTACAGGGGCCGACCGGTGCCGCTGCCGGCGCCACAGGAGGAGTCACCGATGAAGATCGCCGCAATCGCGATCGTGGCGGTCATACTTGGCGCCATGACCAGCAGCAGAGCCGAAACCCGCAACGTCGCGATCGTGATCTGGAACGGTGCCGAGGTGCTCGACTGGACCGGGCCGGCCGAGGTGTTCGAGGCGGCCAGCCGGCAACCGGGCGGCAAGAAGGTCTTCAATGTCTACACCGTGTCGAAGACCACCGAGCCGATCCTGTCCCAGCGCTTCATCAAGGTCATTCCCCAGTATTCGATCGCCGACGCGCCGAAGCCGGACATCGTCGTGCTGCCCGGCGGCGGCACCGACAGCGTGCTCTCGGACCCCGAGTTCCTGGCCTGGGCCGGCAAGGTCGCCCGGGAATCCGAGGTCGCCATGTCGGTCTGCACCGGGGCGTTCATTCTCGGCAAGAACGGTCTGCTCGACGGCAAGACGGTCACGACCTGGTACGGCGCGATCGACGAACTGGAGCGGCAATTCCCGAAGGCGAAGGTCCAGCGCGGGGTGCGGCTCGTCGACAACGGAAGCGTGCTGACGACGGCCGGCGTCTCGGCGGGAATCGACGGCGCGCTGCACCTGGTCTCCCGGCTGCTCGGCCGGAGTGCCGCCGAGCGCACGGCGCAGTACATGGAGTATCGCTGGCAGCCGGAATCCTGAACCGGCAGGCCGGATTCTCGTATCCACCCGCAGCATGTCACGAATCCACGGGATCGCTGTCGGACTGTGCCTGGCCGTTCTGAGCGGCTGCGGCCCCCCGCCGCCGACCACGATCGCCTCCGACGAGCTCGTCGGAACCTGGACGGCTCTGCTCGAACACCAGGGCACACAGGATCGCTTCGTCATGCGCTTCGAGCGCGATCCGTCGGGCACGGTCGAGGCGATCGCCGCGATCCCGACCATCGAAGCCTGGGCGATGCCGTTCGGCACGACCACGGTCGAGAATGGTACCGAGGTGCACGCCGGCCCCTGGGTGCTGCGCTGGAACCCGGCCACCGACACCCTCGAGGGCGAGATGCCGGGCTTCCTCGTGCCGGTACACACGATCCGCGCCGTACTGAAACGTTCCGGCCCGATCGCCGCGACTCCACCGCCGCCGGTCGATCCGCCCGGGGTCGAACCGGCCTGGACCTTCGACAGCGGTGCCCCGATCTGGGCCGGCGTGGCCCACGACGACGGTCTCGTGCTCGCCGGGAACGACGCCGGCGAAGTGCTGGCGCTGAACGCCGGCGACGGCAAGCTGCGCTGGCGCGCCAGGACCGGCGGCGCGGTGCGGGCACGGCCGACGATCGCCGGCAGCAACGTGCTGGTCCACTCCGACGACGGCAAGCTCTACGCGCTGGATCGCCGGAACGGCAAGATCCGCTGGCAGTCCGCCCTCCGTGACGGCCCCCTGGAGCGGGTCCCTCCCGGCGAGCCCGGGGCGCGCTATGACCACTTCTCCTCTTCGGCAACGGTCAGCGGCGAGGTCGCCTACGTCGGGTCGAGCGACGGAAGCCTGCACGCGATCACCCTCGCCGACGGGGCGAAGCGCTGGAGCTGGAACGCGGGCGATGCGATCACCGGCACCCCGGCGGTGCTCGACGGGCGGGTTCACGTCGGCAGCTTCGACGGCAACGTCTACGCGATCGACGCCGCCAGCGGCGAGCCGCTCTGGCAGCACGAGACCGGTGCCCCGGTGCCCTCGTCACCGGCGGTCGCCGGCGATCGGATCATCGTCGGCAGCCGCAGCTACGACCTGCTGTCTCTCGACGGCGCCACCGGAGCACCGGCCTGGTCCTACTACTACTGGTTCTCCTGGGTCGACTCCGACGCCCGGGTCGACGGCGACACCGTCTTCGTCGGCTCGTCGGACCTGCTCCGGATCCACGCCCTCGACGTCGCGACCGGCAAGCCCCGCTGGACGTTTCGGGCCGGGGGGTGGGCCTGGGCCCAGCCGGCGGTCGCCGGCCAGACCGTCTTCGCGGGCACGGTCGGCACCACCGGCTACATCGGCCGGCGACAGGCCGGCTTCTTCGCCCTCGACCGCGCCGACGGCAGCCCGCGCTGGGCCTACCTCGCCGAGGCCCCCGAGGAGGGCAACGGCGGGTTCGCCTCGTCGCCGGCGACCGGCACGGACAAGGTCTTCGTCGGCAACACCGACGGTACGATCTACGCTTTCACGATGTGACCCGGAGCGACTACATCGGCCTCGGGCTGCTCACCGCGTTGTCCGGGGCGTCCCCCAAGGGCTAGAGTCCCGTCAGCTCCAGATGTTCGGCGGCGATCCGGACCCAGTCGTAGCGAGCGGACAGCTCGGTCGCCCGGGCCGCCATCCGTTCCCGCAACGCGGCATCTTCGCCGAGACGGGCCAGGGCGTCGCCCAGGGCCGCGGCGTCGCCGGGTGGAGCGACGAAGCCGTTGTCGCCATCGGCGATCATGTCCTGGCTGCCGCTGACGTCGGTGACGACCGCGGGGCAGCCGGCGGCCATCGCCTCGGGCACCACCAGCGGACAGAGCTCCTTCTTGGACGGTAGGAAGAAGATGTCCGCCTGCTGGTAGGTCGCGACCAGGTCGTCGCCGAACAGACCGTCATGAAAGCGTACGCGGTCGGCGATGCCGAGCTGTTCGGCGACCGGCTTCCAGACGTCGCCGATGCCGGCGCCGACCAGCAGGTAGACCAGCCCGGGTACGCGAGCCGCCGCACGGGCGAACGCCTCGAGACCGGTCCGGTAGTCCTTGGCCTCGGCCTCGCGGCCGACGCTGAGGACCGTCACGGCGTCACGGTCGAGCCCGAACTGTCCGGCGAGATCGAAGCCCTCGACCCGGCGCCGGAAGCGCTCGGCCTCGACGCCGTTGGGAATGTCGGCGATCTGTTCCGGCGGCACGCCGATCGACTCCATCACCTCCCGGGCGTGGGTGCTGATCGCGACCGCCCGCCGCGCCGCCGCCAGGGAAGCGCCGACGAGTTCGTCGATTCCGTAGCGGGCCCGGGGGCCCTCGGGGGTCACGTTGAGGGCCGGGCCGTGAGGCGTGACGATCCAGGGCGGGAGGTCCTTCATCCGTGCGAGCCAGATCCCGACCGGGTAGCCGAAGTGGGCCGAGATCGTGTCGGGTCCGAAGACCTCCAGCTTCGACCGCAGCGTCCGGTTGACCCAGAAGCTCGTCCAGTGGCCGTGCAATCCGAGTCGATAGGCTCCGGGAGGCGTGGCGTAGCGCTCGACGGAGTAACGGGCGTCGGGGTGGGTCGGCGTGTCGGCGATCTGGTTCAGCACCCGCACGGTGTGACCGGCGGCGACCCACTGCTGGGCCAGATGGTGGACGGCGAACTCGGCACCGCCGACCCGGGGCAGGAAGGAGGTGGTGACGACCGCGATCTTCATGAAGGGAACGACATCATGACGCCGCCAAGAATAGAGTCTGCCCCTCGGCCTGCCAAGTCCCCCGCCGTTCTGCATTACCATGACTCCGGGACTGACCCCGCACACTCGGCGAGCGCGCCGAACCGGCCGTTTTTGACTGGTCACTTCGTCCCGAACCTCCACTTCGGCGGGGCGGAGAAGGCGATGATCTATCTCGCCAACGAGCTCGTCGAGCAGGGTGCCGAGGTCGAGTTGCTGGTCGTCGACGCGTCGGGCCCGCTGCGCCCGGAGATCGACGAGCGGGTCCGGCTGACCGAGATGGAGGCCGGCGGGATCATCGCCGCGCTCCCCTTCCTGGTGCGCTACCTGCGGAGCCGCAAGCCCGATGCCCTGCTCTCGACCCTGACCCACGCCAACGTGATGACGATCTGGGCCGGCAAGTTCGCCGGTGCGTCCGCCCGGGTGTTCGTCCGGGAAGCGACGACCCTGTCGCTGGCCGAGCGCAAGGGGATTCGCGACTTCGTCCTGCCGACCCTGGCGAGGTTCTCCTACCCCCGGGCCGGCGGCGTGATCGCCGTCTCCCGGGGCGTGGCCGACGATCTGATCGCGGAGTTCGGTGTCCCGGCGGAGAAGATCTCGGTCGTCTACAACCCGTCGTACCCCCGGGATGTCGCAAGGTTGATGTCCGAGCCGACCGATCACCCCTGGTTCGACGGCAACGGCAGCCCGGTCCTGCTCAGCGTCGGGAGGATGACCGAGGCCAAGGACTACCCGACCCTGATCCGGGCCTTCGCCATCGCCCGGCGGAAACGCGACCTGCGTCTGGCGATCGTCGGCGACGGCGAGCTGCGCGATCGACTGACCGACCTGATCGGCGAACTGGCCCTCGACGAGCATGTCTCGTTGCCGGGATTCGCCGGCAACCCGTATGCCTTCATGTCCCGTGCATCGCTGTACGTACTCTCGTCGATCCGCGAGGGGATGCCCAACGCGCTGGTGCAGGCGATGGTCTGCGGTTGCCCGGTGGTCGCCACCGACTGCAAGAGCGGACCGCGGGAAGTGCTGGAGGACGGGAAGTACGGCCGGCTGGTCCCGACCCGCGACCCCGACGCCCTGGCGGCGGCGATCCTCGCCGGCCTGGATGAGCCGACCCCGGCCACACTCCTGGCCGAAGCCGCCGAGCGGTTCGCGCCGGCGACGATCGGGGCGGGCTACCTGCGAGCCTTGCTGCGTCGCGAGTCGTCTTCCACGGCTCCCTGACCCCACCCCGCCTGTGCCTTTTGACCCACCGCTGCCGTGGCGGACGTGAGGGATTTGCCGCAGCCCGGATGAGCCGGCGGCACGCGACGCGAAAGCTGAATCGGGAAGCCGTGGCACGGCTGGTGCGGGTTTATTCTTGGGGGGGCGCCGGGGGACAACGCTGCGCCGATCGGCTCGGGGGATTCATGGGCGACCACGAGGTAGAAGCGAACGTCGACGGCCCCCGTCGTCGTGCGTTCATGCGGCAGCTGTTCAACGACCTGCACGTCCTCGACTCGATGATCGACGACGGTCTGATCGAAAACGATGTGCACCACCGAGCTGGCGCTGTTCAACCTCGAGGCCAACCTGGACCCCGCAGGACGCCTCTTTCGGGGGGCGACTGTCTCAGCGCGGTTCGACGCCGAGCTGACCATCGACGAGTGCTCGTCGGCTGGAGAGCGTCGCGGCTCGGCGCGCCACGAGCACGGGAGGCCGACGTCGTGCTGACCGGCATCCTGCCGACGCTGATCAAGGACCACCTCGGCCTCGACAACATGACGCCCAAGCCGCGCTACTACGCGCTCAACGACGCCATGACGTCGCTGCGCGGCGGCGGCCTTCGAGGTGCACATCAAGGGCATCGACGAGCTCTACGCCGTCCACGACAACGTGATGCTCGAGTCCTGCAACACCAGCTTCCAGATCCACTTCCAAGTGGGGCCCGAAGAGTTCGCCAAGCTCTACAACCTCGCGCAGGCGATCACGGCGCCGGTGCTGGCGGTGGCGGTCAACTCGCCGCTGCTGCTCGGCAAGCGCCTGTGGAACGAGACGCGCGTCGCGCTGTTCCAGCAGTCGGTCGACACGCGCAGTCACCGCTCCACCAGTGCGCGAGCGCCGCCGCGCGTCACTTCGGCGACGACTGGGTCAAGGACTCGGTGCTCGAGATCTTCCGGGAGGACATCGCGCGCTTCCGCGTCGTGATCGCGGCGGACTCGACGAGGACTCCGCTGGCCGACTGCTGGACCGCGGCGAGGCCCCGAAGCTGCAGGCGCTCTGCCTGCACAACGGCACGGTCTACCGCTGGAACCGGGTGTGTTACGGGCACGACGGGAAGCCGCACCTGCGGATCGAGAACCGGGTGCTGCCCGCCGGGCCGACGATCGTCGACGAGGTGGCCAACGGCGCGTTCTGGTTCGGGTTGATCTCCGGCATGGCCGCGAAGTATCCGGACATCACCCAGCTCCACTCGTTCGAGGATGTCGCGATGAACTTCAAGTGCGCCGCGCGCCTCGGGCTGGACGCCCAGTTCGCCTGGACCGACGGCAATGTCTTGCCGGCGGCGCGTCTGATCGGCGACACCTTGCTACCGCTGGCACACGAGGGGCTCGCCCGTAGCGGCATCGACTCCGCCGACGCCGAGCGCTATCTGGGAATCATCGAGGCCCGGGTCAACAGCGGCCAGACCGGTGCTCGCTGGCAGCTGCGGTCGCTGACCGGAATCCGTGGGCGTGGCTCCGCCGGCGAACGGCTGAACGCCGTGACCGCCGGGATGGTCGAGCGGCAGCTCACCGGGCAACCGGTCAGCGAATGGGAGCCGGCGAAGTTCGAGGAGTCGGGCGGCTGGAAGAGGAACTTCATGCGCGTCGAACAGTACATGTCGACCGATCTGTTCACGGTTCACGAGGACGAGTCCCTCGACATGGTCGCCCACATGATGCAGTGGGAGCGGATCCGCCACGTTCCGGTCGAGGACAATCGACACCGGCTGGTCGGACTCGTCTCCTATCGCACGCTACTGCGTCAGCTGACCGGCAGGAATCAGCAGGACAAGACCGAGATCTCGGTCAGCGAGGTGATGATCCGCAACCCGGTCGTCGTCGCACCCGAGGAGTCGACCCTCGCGGCGATCCATCTGATGCGCGAGAACAGAATCGGCTGCCTGCCGGTGGTCAAGGACGATCGGCTGGTCGGGATCATGACCGAGCGGGATCTGGTCAACGTCGCCGCGGAGATGCTCGAGGACCGGCTCGATCCGACTACCGATTGAACGCTTCCACATGGAACGGCTCGGTGGTCAACTGGGCCGCGTGACACTGACGGCAACGGGCTCGCTCGGGGTGGCTGGTGCGGATCTCCTCCCGCGCCGCGGTGCCCGTGTGGCAGGCGTTGCAGTCCTCGCGCATGAACAGCTTGTGCGGAATCACCGGCGGGGCACCCTCGAACAGGCGTTCTCCGCGCCGCAGATCCTGGGGCATGCCGGTGAACCGGCTGGCGACGAACAGCTCCGGTGTCTGGATGAAGACGTGGCACTGGCGGCAGTTGGCCTCGGTGCTCAACCCCGGCGTCAGGTCATGGGGCGAGGGCGGCGAGAAGCCGACCCCCGGCACCTCGACGCCACCGGCGTCGTGACAGCTCACGCAGTCCATGCCGAAGTTCTCGTGGGGGATCACCGGCGGAGCGCCGTCGTAGGCCCGCCGTGAAGCACGTTCGACCGCCGGGCTCTTCGCCGCGTCGGCGCCGACGAGCCGGGATTCCCCCGAGCAACCGGCGAGACTCGCCATGAGGACGAGGCCGACCGACGCGCAACCGATGCCGGCAGCAGTCTTGATCGCAGGGGCGCGCATGATTCAGACCCTCTCGATGCGAACGACCGACTTCTTGTAGTCCGGCTCCTTGCTGATGTTGTCCATCACGTCCAGCGTCAGCTCGTTGATCAGGTGGCTCTCGTCGAAGAACGGCACGAAGACCGAACCCCGGGGCGGCTTGCCGCGTCCGTCGACCGACACCGGCAGCTCCATCGAGCCCCGTCGACTGACCAGTCGCACCCGATCGCCCTGCTTCACCCCCAGCTCCTGAGCGTCGGTGTGATTCAGCTCGACGTAGGCTTCGGGAACCGCCTGATGCAGCTGCTTGACCCGGCGGGTCATCGAGCCGGTGTGCCAGTGCTCCAGCACTCGCCCGGTCGCCATCCAGAACGGATACTCGGCGTCGGGCTCCTCGGCCGGCGGATGATACGGGCGCAGCCAGAACGCAGCCTTCTCGCCGTAGCCCTTCGCCTTGTAGAAGTGGACGCCCTTCTTCTTCTTCACATACGGATCGAACCCGGCGGCGTAGCGGTAGTCGCGTCTCCTTGCCGTCGACGACCGGCCACAGCATGCCGCGCGTTGCCTTGAGCTGCTCGTAGCTCGCGAGATCCTTGCCGATCCCCAGGGTGAAGCTGCGGTACTCCTCGAACATCGCCTCGTGCCAGTCGTCCTCGGGCCAGGGGAACAGGTGCCCCATGCCCATGCGCCTGGCGACCTCCATGATCTGCCAGGCGTCCTCCTTCGCCTCGCCGGGCGGCGGAACGAGCTGGTTCCACTGCTGGGTTCGGCGTTCGCTGTTGCCGAACACGCCTTCGCGTTCGACCCAGCCGGCCGAGGGCAGCACCAGGTCGGCGCGCTCGGTCGTCGGCGTGGGATAGATGTCGCTGACGACGACGAACCGACCGTCGCCGGGCTTGCGGTCCATCCGGTGCAGGTTGGGCATCGTGACCCACGGGTTGGTGGTCTGGATCCAGATCGCCTTGACGTCGCTGCGCATCAGCGCCCGGAACATGTCGACGGCGTGGTAGCCGGGCTTGGGATTGATCGTGCCCGGCTCGAGCCCCCAGATCTCCTCGGCCTTCTTGCGATGGTCGGCGTTCATCACGACCATGTCCGCCGGCAGGCGGTTCGACAGCGTCCCGACCTCGCGAGCGGTGCCGCAGGCGCTGGGCTGCCCGGTCAGGCTGAACGGGTTGTTGCCGGGCCGCGAGATCTTGCCGGTGATCAGATGCAGGTCGTTGATCAGGTTGTTCATCCACGTGCCGCGATAGTGCTGGTTGACCCCCATGCACCAGGTGCTGACGGTGCCGCGGTTGCTGTCGCCGTACATGCCGGCGAGGGTGTGGATCTGGGCCACGGGGACGCCGGAGATCTCGCTGACCTTCTCGGGTGTGTAGTCGCGCAGGAAACGCTCGAGCTCTTCGAGGGACGAGTCCCGGCCCTTGTCCTTGAAGGTGTAACGTTCGGCCTGTTCGCCGTAGCAGCCGTAGCCGATCTGTTCGAGATCCTCGATGCCGCGCTTGAAGACCAGGTTCTCCTTGATGAACGGGCGGTCGATCTTGTCGTTCTTCAGCAGCAGGTGCAGGATGCCGTTGGCCAGGGCCAGGTCGGAGCCCGGCCGGAACTCGACGTACATGTCGGCGTAGTCGCTGGTCGGCGTGCGCCGGGTGGCGATGTCGACCATCCGGACGCCGGAACGCTTGCGCTTGCTCTCGAGGATCCGGCTGAACAGCACCGGATGCATCTCGGCCATGTTGTTGCCCCACAGGATGAAGTCGTCACCGACCTCGAAGTCCTTGTAGCAACCCATCGGCTCGTCGCTCTGGAACTGGGTCACGAAGCCCATCACCGCGCTGGCCATGCAGAGCCGGGCGTTGGGATCGAGGTTGTTGCTGCGCATGCCGCCCTTGACCCACTTCAGCGCGGCGTAACCGTCGAAGACGGTCCACTGACCGGAGCCGTAGACCGCGACGCCGTCGGGACCCTTCTCGTCGAGGGCCTCCTGGAACTTCTCGGCGATCAGGTCCAGCGCCTCGTCCCAGGAGATCTGTCTCCACGAGTCGCCGTCCCGCAGCATCGGGTGGGTCAACCGGTCCTCGCCGTAGAGCATCGCCGGCAGGTGGTAGCCCTTCACGCAGAGCAACCCCTTGTTGACGGGGCTGGCCTCGTCGCCACGCACGGCCATGACCTTGCCGTCCTTGACCCCGACCTCCCCCCCCCCCCCCCTCCCCCCCCTCGCCCCCCCCCCCTCCCTCCCCCCCCCCCCCCCCCCCCCCCCCCCCTCTCCCTCCCCCCCCCCCTCCCCTTCAATTTCCCTCTTCCCTCTTCCTCCCTATCTCCTTGCGGATGCCCCCCCCCCCCCCCCCCCCCCCCCCCCTCCTCCTCCCCCCCCCCCCCCCCTTTCTTCCTTCCCTTCCCTCTCTGCTCGGTCTGTTCGTCGGCGCCTTCCTCGAACCAGACGTGTTCGGGGCGGGCGAGGATGTCGTTGATCACCTTGGCCACCGCGTTCGCCTCGCGGCGATGTCCGGCGTCCTGGGCGTGGGTGACCAGTTCACGTGCCTGCGGGATCAGCTCCATGTAGAAGCGCTCGGCGACCTCGTACATGCCGTGCCAGTGGGTGTAGTCCGGCGCCATCATCGACGCGCCGTGACGGGCCCGGCGACCCTCGTGATGCCACAGGTAGAACCAGGTCCACTCGATCTCGTCGTCGAACTGGGTCTTGGTGATCAGCCCGTTGGTCTCGAGAGCCTTGACGATCATCTGGCCCGGCTTGGCGAACTTCTCGTTGAACAGGATCACCAGGTCGTCGTACTGGCTGTAGAAGGCGTTGATGTACGCCGGCGTATGGCAGCTCGAGCAGACTTCCTTCATCCGGTTGCGCTTGTTCTCGGCGCTGTCGTGGATCAGCGCGGCTCGCTCTTCGGGGTCGGTCGTCTTGACGATCGCGTGGTCGACGTCGGTGTCCATCACCAGGCTGACCGGCGGGCGGTTGGTCCAGGAGATCCGCTCACCGGGATCGTGGGTCACGCGACCGCCGTTGCGGATGTTGCCGGACATGTGGCAAGTCGCACAGGTCGGCGCCGCGGCGTAGTCGCGACCGAGCACCCACTCCTTGGAGTCGAGGTTCATGTCGTCTTTCAGGTCGCGGTAGGCGACGCCGTGCTTGGACTCCTCGTAGATCTCCTTCTGGGGGTGGTCCGGTCCCAGGTGGCACTTGCCGCAGTTCTCCGGCTGGCGGGCGCGCCGCGGCGAGAAATCGTGACGGCTGTGACACGCAGAGCACGAACCCCGGGAGCCGTCGAGGTTGAGCCGACCGATGCCCGTGTTGGGCCAGGTGCCGGCGTTCAAGCTTCGGCCGGCCTTCTTCATCGCGGACGATCCGGGCGACGGCCTCGCGGTTGGTCGGCTTGCCATTCTCGTCCGGCTGCAGCTCTTCGACGGTGATCATGCCCGCCGTCGGTCGCCACCAGAGGCGACCTTGCTGCCGTGGCATTGCTGGCAGCCGACGAAGGCGCTCGCCATGCCGTTGACTTTGTCGACCTCCTTGCCGGGCGTCGGCGAGTGCGGGTTGAACGGCCATCCGGGAACCCTCGACGGTCTCGGCGAGGAAGTTGTCGAGCGAATGCAGAATGTCGCCGGCCTTGGCGTGGTGACTGCTGGCGAACTGGCTGGCCTCGGCGACGTGACAGGTCGCGCAGTCCCGGGGTGTCACGATCGTCGCGATCGTCGCTCCGTAGTGCTGGAAGGCGTCGGCGTCCTCCGCCTGGGCGGTGTGGCACTCGATGCAACCGACACCCTTGTGGGAGTGGGTGCTGTCCTTCCAGTGCGAGATGATCCCCGGCGTCGTCTGCGCATGACAGTCGACGCAATCCCGTGAACTCGCCGGCACCGAGACCGAGGCCGGTCGGATTCCGGCCTCCTCCTGCTTGCGCACGACCTCGAGCCACTGCACGAGCACCAGGGAGAGCAGGAACAGCGCCCCCATTCCCGCAATCACATAACGCTTGTTTTCCAGGGTCACAACGTCACCTCGACTCGTCTGGCGCGCGTCAGTGCGCGACCAGAGCCTCCCAGACAGTCAATCCGATGATGGTCAGCACACCCACGATGCCGATCCAGACGCTCGCCTCGGTGAAGCGGGTCTTCCGGCGAATCCAAGAATCGATGAACGGCCAGGCGAACACCGTGAACACGATCAAGCCCATGCTGAGCACGGCGGTCGTGCCGCTGAACAGCTTGAGCCAGCGAAACGCGACGTAGAAGAACCACTCGGGCTTGATCACTTCCGGCGTCGTCAGCGGATCGGCGGGCGGCCCGAGCTCGGCGGGCAGGATCGTCGCCAGCGCGCTCAGCACGACCATCAGCGCCAGGCCGATCGTCAACTCGATCATCAGGTGATCGGGGAAGAACGCGAAGGTCTTCGGCGCATCCTTCGGCTCGTCTTCGAACTCGAACTCGGTCACGCCCTGCAGGCGGATGATCCCGATGTGGATCACCAGCAGCACGACCAGCGTGACCGGCAACACCGCGGCGTGAAGGATGAAGAACCGGGGCAACGTCTGCTCGTTGTAGACCTCGCCGGCCAGCATCATCTTCTTCATGTAGATGCCGACGACCGGCACCACATCGGAGATGTTCGCACCGACGGTGGCGCCCCAGTAGCTGAGCTGCTCGAAGACCAGGCTGTACCCGGTGAAACCGATCATCAACGTGCAGATCAGCAGCATCATGCCGACCATCCAGTTGATCTCGCGGGGCTTGCGATACGCGCCGGTGAAGTAGACCCGCATCTGGTGCAGGATCACGGCAGCGATCATCAGGGTCGCGCCCCACTTGTGAATCCCGCGGATGTACCAGCCGAAGGCGACCTCCTCGGTGATGTACCGCACGGACTCGTAGGCGGTCGCCGGGCTCGGCTGGTAGTAGAACGCGAGCAGGATGCCCGTGACGATCTGGACGATGAACAGGTAGGCCGGTGTCCCGCCGAGCGCGAACCACCAGCGCTTGAGGTGATACGGAACGGGCTCGTTGGTCAGCTCACGAAGCTGCTCACCGCTTACCGGTAACCGGTCCTGAAGCCACCCCCGAACGCCCATGTCAGGCTCGCGATCCGCCAGAACGGTCTGGCGACTTCCGGTCCTCGGCGGGACGCAGACGGGCCAGGCAGGGGTCGTGCCCCGGACCCTGGCCGCCGTCGATCGACTCGATCACCTCGCCCCGGTTGTCCGCCGTCAGCGATTCGACGGGAGCCTCCAGGAACAGCAGACCGTTCTCGACCTTCAGCGGATAGCGCGGCAGGGACTGGCCCGCCTCGCCGGGAGGACCACCGGTCCCCTTCCCTCCGGCGTCGAAGGTGCCGTTGTGACAGGGGCAGAAGTAGCGATTGTTTGCGGATTCCCAGTGAACCTGGCAGCCCAGGTGCGGACAGGTGCTGGAGAGTGCGATGAAATCATCGACCTCCCCGGCGTCGCCCTGGCGGGTGACGTTGACCAGCGCACCGGCCGGCGTCCGGAACCGCAGGGACTGCCCGGTACCCAGGCTGGCGACCTCGGTCACGAACAGCCACGACTGGCGCTGTGGCTTCGCGGGAAACAGGAACCGCAACGCGGTCCAGCCGAACAATCCATAACTTCCGGCCAGGCCGAGCAGCATGGCGGCGTTCGAGAACGAACGCCGCCTGCCGGGGGGGTCGGTGGTTTCATCAGCCATCGCTTACCTCTGCTTCACGGGCGACGTAGACCGGACAGGAGGCCCGGTGTACGACGCGTTCGGCGGTGGAGCCCAGAATTGCGTGAGAGATGAAGCCTCGACCGTGGGTTGCCGTCACGATCAGGTCGACTCCCTGCTCCCGGGCGAGTTCGACGATCTCGATGTGGGGCACACCGGTCCGCACGATCTGCTCCACATCGCGGCCGGGGAGGCAATGGGCGGTCTCCTCCGCCAGTCGCTCCCGGGCCCGGGCCAGCTGCGCCGCCTGGATCTCCTCGAGCCCGACGGTGGCGTACTCGACGACCAGAGGCGGAAGGCGATCTTCCTCGACGTGAACCGCCATCAAGCTGGCGTCGAAGACGTCCGCGAGCGCCGCGGCATGACGGAAGGCGACGCGAGAGGTCTCGGACAGATCTGTCGGAATCAGAATCTTGCGAATCTTCACGTTGCACCTCCTTTCACCCGTTCGTGAAAGCAAACCTCGCGCCATGATGGAAGAGGTAGCCGGAACGAAACGTCTCGGGTGAGTTGTCGCCGCTGGGGCACCCCGGGAGAGAGGAGTGTGCGAGATCCCTCAGTCGATGCGCGATACCCCGCACGCAGTGTCGAGTTTCGAGGGCAACCGGGCGAGTTCTGGGCCGTTCATGCCCGGACGCGACGAATCCGGCCGCTGGCACGAATCGTGCCGTCGCAAGTCAGGGGGCGGCCTCCTTCCGACTATCATGGAGCTGTTTTCCCAGGTGCAGGGCACGATGAAACCTCAAGATCGAGACGGCCCCGGCGGCCCCGGCGGCCCCGACGGCCCCAGCGGCCTCGGCGGCCTCGACGACTCGACGACGACAAGCGCTTCGAGCGCCGGAAGGAGTTCGCCCGGTTCACCGAGGCGGACGCGGCGGCGCTGCAGGAGCTGCGGCCGGCGATCGAGCGTGGCGCCGACGAGATCGTCGACGAGTTCTACGACCATCTGTCGAAATTCGAGCCCCTCCGTCGACTGCTCCAGGACCCGGCGACGGTGCAGCGCCTTCAGGACTTCCAGCGCAAGTACCTGATCCGGCTGACCGACGGAGAGTACGGGGCCGACTACGTCGCCGATCGCCGGCGCATCGGGGGTGTGCACGAGCGCATCGGCCTCGACCCGGCCTGGTACCTCGGCACCTACGCCTTCTACCTCGACCTGCTGGCTCCGGCGATCATCGAGCAACACACGGACGATCCAGCGGCCGCCGTGCGGGCCAGCACGGCGCTGTCCAAGCTGATGATCCTCGACATGCAGATCGTCCTCGACGCCTACTACGGGATCCGGGAGCGGCACGCCGTCGAGCGCTCGGAGCAGCTGGCGGCGGTCGGCGAACTCGCGGCGAGCATCGCCCACGAGGTGCGCAATCCCCTGGCCGGGATGAAGGGCGCGCTGCAGGTGCTGCTGAAGGAGCTGGCGGTCACACCGGACCACCGGGAGATCACCGCCGAGCTGCTGGCCCAGATCGACCGGCTGGAGAACCTCGTCCGCGACCTGCTGACCTACGCCCAGCCCCGGGCGCTGCGCCGCCAGAGCTTCGAGCTGCACCCGATGGTCGAACGGCTCCAGCGGCTGTTCCAGGAGGAACTCGATCGACGGGGCATCACGGTCCTGCTCGAATTCGGCCCGAACTCCGGAGAACTGACCGCGGATCCGACCCAGATGGAACAGGTGTTCCTGAACCTGATGCACAACGCGATGCAGGCGATGGAGAACGGTGGCCAGTTGTCGATCGGTGTCCGGGCCCGGGAGGGTGCCATCGAGGTCAGTCTGCGGGACACCGGCAAGGGGATCGCCCCCGGCGACCTCGAGCGCATCTTCCAGCCCTTCTTCACCACCCGCCATCGGGGTTCCGGGCCTGGGGCTGCCGATCGTGGCCGAGATCGTCAAGGCCCACGGCGGAACGATCCAGGTCACCAGCGAACCGGGCGAGGGCACCACGGCGACGGTCACGCTGCCGGCCCTGGAGAAGACACGATGAGCGAGCGAGTCCTGATCGTCGACGACGAGAAGCTGATCCGCTGGGCCGTTCGTTCCCGGCTGCAGGAAGACGGTTTCGAGATCGCCGAGGCCCCCGACGGGGCGACGACGCGATCGACCTGCTCGAGGAGGGTGAGTTCGACCTGATGCTGCTGGACTACAGGCTCGCGGACACGTCCGGCATGCAGATCCTCGAGCGGCTGCAGCAGGAGTGGCCGGAGACCTCGGTGGTGATGATGACCGCCTTCGGCACGGTGGAGCGCGCCGTCCGGGCGATGAAACTCGGCGCCTTCGATTACCTGACCAAGCCGGTCGATCTGGACGAGCTGTCGGTCGTGGTCCAGAAGGCGCTGGAGACGACCAACCTGCGCCGCGAGGTCCGCCGGCTGCGCTCGGAGCACCGCAAGCAGCAGAGCAACTTCCGCATCGTCGGCGAGAGCCAGGTGATGCGCGATCTGCTGGAGATGGTCGAGAAGGTCAGCACGAGCCCGGCGACGACGATCCTGCTCGAGGGCGACAGCGGCACCGGCAAGAACGTCATCGCCCGTGCGGTCCACTTCGGCAGCGCCCGGGCGAACCATCCCTTCGTCACGATCACCTGCTCGGCGCTGACCGAGACGTTGCTCGAGAGCGAACTGTTCGGCCACGAGCGCGGCGCCTTCACCGACGCCCGGACCCAGAAGAAAGGGTTGCTCGAGATCGCCGACGGCGGCACCGTGTTCCTCGACGAGATCGGCGAGATGGGTGTCGGCGCCCAGTCGAAGCTGCTGCGTTTTCTCGAGGACAAGACCTTCAAGCGGGTCGGCGGGACACGGGACATCAGCGTCGACGTGCGGATCGTCGCGGCGACGAACCGTGACCTCAAGAAGGCGGTCGCCGCCGGCACGTTCCGGGAGGATCTCTACTATCGACTGCAGGTGATCCCGATCCGGATGCCGGCGCTGCGGGAGCACGTCGACGACATCCCGCTGTTCGTCAGCCACTTCCTCGATCACTTCAACAAGACGATGCGCAAGAACACCACCGAGGCCGATCCGGCGGCGATGGAGCGGTTGAAGGCCTATTCGTGGCCGGGGAACGTCCGCGAGCTGCGCAACGTCATCGAGCGGATCATGATCCTCGAGGACAAGCCGAGGATCGAACTCGACGACCTGCCGGGGTCGATCCGCAATGCCGAGATCCGCGAGGCCATGCCGGTGCCGACGCCGGACAGCGTGGGCAAGCTGAGCCTCGACGAGATGGAGCGACTGGCGATCGCCCGGGCCCTGGAGCAGGCCGGGCAGAATCAGGTCCGGGCGGCGCGGATCCTCGGGATCTCCCGGGACACCCTGCGCTACCGGATGAAGAAGTACGACCTGTTCTCCTAGTCCTGTGTAGTCCTGTGTAGCCCCGTGGCGTCCTGCAGGGAGTTCCGATGGCAAAAGGTACCGAGCTTCGTTCCTTCGACTACGTGAACCGGCCGTACGAGCGGGTCCGGGATGCGCTGCGTGCCGACCCGGTGGCGATCTTCGGCTCGGCGACCAGCGGGGCGACCTCCCGGGCTCACGCGGTCGTCTCGGCCTTGCGCATCGACATCGGCGGGATCGAGATCGCCACCGATGTGTCGATCTCGGTCGACGGGATCGAGGAGAGCCCGGGAACGGTGACCTCCCCTCCCCGGACGACCCTCCAGCTCTCGTGGAAGGCGACCCGCCGGCCGGGCCTGTTCCCGCTGATGCAGGCGGAGCTGTCGGTCTACCCGCTGACGGCCACCGAGACCCAGCTCGATCTCTCCGGCCGCTACGCGCCTCCCCTGGGGCCGCTGGGCGGCGCCATCGACGCCGTCGCCGGGCATCGGATCGCCGAGGCCTCGGTGCACCGGTTCGTCAAGGATGTCGCCGGCTACCTGAAGCGCGAACTTTCCTGAACCGGTGCTTGCCGGCCCTGGCGTCTCGACGTATAACAGACTTCCGACTCCGAAGTCCGAAATGCGAAAAGAGACGATTTACAGATGATTCTGTCGAAACCAGGGGAATACGGGATCCGGATCGCCCTGCACCTGGCCCTGCGGGAGAGGGACGGCGAGAGCGGATTCCAGCCGGTCCGGGAGCTCTCCCGGGAGTGCGGCATCCCGTTTCATTTCCTGGGGAAGATCTGCTACCGGCTGACGACGAACGGGCTCCTCGTCTCGAACAAGGGACCGCGGGGTGGGGTCGCCCTGGCCCGGCCGGCCGAAGAGATCGTCGCGATCGACGTCGTCCGGGCGGTCGACGGGCTCGCCGGATTCACCCGCTGCGTGCTCGGTCTCGACCTGTGCGACGACGCGAGTCCCTGCCCGATGCACCACCGCTGGCAGGCGATCAAGCACGAGATTCTCGAGATGTTCAAACAGAAATCACTGGCGGAGATGGCGGCGGAGCTGGCCTCCGGGAAGCTGCGCTACCTCTCGGCGAGCACGGTGGAGGCACTCTCTGCCGGGAGCGAGAGCGCCGGCTGAAACGCGCCGGCTGGAGGGGAACGAGATGTCCGAAGCCAACACGATCGAGGGTGCGCTGGATCTCAAGCTCGAGTTGAGCGAGGCGGCACGAAAAGAGTTCGAAGCGCTGGGGCTCCGCACACCGGCGGAGACCGACGGCTTGCGGCCGGTCGCCGACCGCGACCTGCTACCCAAGCGACCGATGTCGGCGTCGAGTGTCCTGAACGAGGCCTACGACTACGCCGAGCCGGCATCGTTCACCCGGGGCATGCGGGTCGAGCTGCCCGGCGCGACGATGCTCTTCCTGTCGGGGACCGCCAGCGTCGACGAGCAGGGACGCTCGGTACACCCCGGCGATTTCGCCGCCCAGTGCCTGCGGACCTACCGCAACCTCACCGAGCTGTTGACCGCCGAGGGCGCCAGCTGGCACGACATCGTGCGCACCTCCTGCTACCTGCGAGACATCGAACGGGACTACGACGAGTTCAACCGGATCCGGACGATGTTCTTCCTGTCGGCGGGCCTCGATCCCCTGCCCGCGAGTACCGGCATCCAGGCGCGGCTGTGCCGCTCCGACCTCCTCATCGAGATCGAGGCGATCGCGATGATCCCACGGGCGTCGTGAAGGAGCTGCCCGAGCTGGGGCTGCTCCGTCGAAACCAGGCGGGCTACGGCGACCCCACGACGACACGGACGGTGGCGGTGGGCCAGGCGACCTTCGGCGCGGGCACGCCGGTGGTCATCGCCGGGCCGTGCGCGGTCGAATCGGCCGAGAGCACCCTCAACATCGCCCGGGTGGTCCGGGATGCCGGCGGGCAGCTGCTCCGGGGCGGCGTCTACAAGCCCCGCACCAATCCCCACTCGTTCCAGGGCCTTCAGCGCGAAGGTCTGGAGATCCTCGACCACGTGCGCCGGGAGACCGGGCTCGGGGTCGTCACCGAGGTGCTCGATCCGCGGCTCGTCGAAGAGGTCGCGGCGTACGCCGACATGCTGCAGATCGGTTCGCGGTCGATGCAGAACTTCCCGCTGCTGACCGAGGTCGGCAAGGCCGGCAAGCCGGTGCTGCTCAAACGCGGCTGGAGCGCGACCCTCGCCGAGTGGCTCTGCGCGGCGGAGTACATCGCCCGGGAGGGGAACCTCGACATCGTGCTGTGCGAACGCGGCGTGCGCACCTCGTGCGCGTGGAATCACGCCCACAGCGTGCTCGACCTCAACGTGATCGCTCCGGCGCGCCAGGCGACGCCGCTGCCGGTGATCGTCGACCCGTCTCACGCGACCGGCGACTGGCGGATGGTCGAGGGGATGAGTCGTGCGGCGCTCGCCGCCGGGGCCCAGGGGCTGCTGGTCGAGGTCGTCGAACAGGACGCCGACCGCTCGAAGCTGCGCTGTGACGCCTACCAGGGAGTGCCGCCCGAGGAGCTGCGGCGGATCATCGCCGCGGCGCGGCAATACACCGACTCCTCGACACCCTTCGGCGACACGCTGATCGGAGGGCACCGGTGAAGCGCAAGGTCTTGATGGGGATTCTCGCCGGCCTGCTCGGCGCGGGGGTGGCGGCGCTGTACGTCGTCGCCGGCGCCGCGGCCTCGGACGGAACGATCGTCGATCCGGCCCCGTTGCTCGAGAACGCCGCGGCGGTCGATCGCCTGGCCGAGTTGACCGTCGATTACCCGGCCGACGGCTCGATCGTCCCGCCGGACATGGTCGCGCCGACGTTCCTGTGGCACGACTCCAGCGGCGCGGACTCCTGGCTGCTCGAGGTCGCCTTCGACGACGCGCCTCCGCTGCGCCGGTTCGTGGCCGGCGACCCGCCGCCCGCCGGCGAGATCGACCCGCGCTGCCTCGGAGAGACGAACGAGAAGTACGAACCGACCGAGTACCAGGCGTCGGCTCGCTCGTGGCGGCCGGTGCGGGAGGACTGGTCGGCGATCCAGCGCGCCTCGTCGGGTTCGACCGCCCGGCTGACGTTCCTCGGCTTTCGCAGGAGCGATCCACAGCGGCCGGTCTCCCGGGGCACGACCGAGCTGTCGACCTCGCTGGACCCGGTCGGTGCGCCGATCTTCTATCGCGATGTTCCGTTGATGCCCGCCGAAACAGAAGACGGCACGATCAAGCCGCTGGCCAAGGGGGCGGTGCCGCTGATCGACTGGCGCCTGCGCAGCGTCTCCCGGGATTCCAGCCGCATCGTGCTCCGGGACATGCCGACCTGCGCCAACTGTCACAGCTTCTCCGCCGACGGCGCGACGATGGGCATGGATGTCGACGGCCCCCAGGGCGACAAGGGCGCCTACGCCATCGCCGCCGTCAACCAGGACAGTGGTGATCGACGACGAGCAGGTGATCACCTGGAACTCGTTCCCCGAGAAGACCCGAGGGGCACAACACGATCGGGTTCCTCTCGCGGATCAGCCCGGATGGTTCCTACGCGCTCTCCACCGTCAACGAGGCGCTCTACGTCGCGAACTTCCCGACCTACCGGTTCGTCCAGGTGTTCTATCCCACCCGCGGCATCCTCGCCTGGTACTCGGAGGAGACCGGCGAGATGAAGGCGCTGCCCGGCGCCGACGACGAGAACTACGTCCACTGCAACGCCGTCTGGTCACCGGACGGCAAGACGATCGTCTTCTCCCGGGCGCCGGCCAAGGACCCCTACGACTACAGCCGGCCCCAGGCGACCTATTCGGGCGACCCCAACGAAACGCAGATCGTCTACGACCTCTACCGGATCCCGTTCAACGAGGGTCGCGGCGGCAAGGCCGAGCCGATCGAGGGCGGATCGGCGAACGGAATGAGCAACTCGTTCCCCAAGGTCTCCCCCGACGGGAAGTGGATCGTCTGGGTCAAGGCCAAGAACGGTCAGCTGATGCGCCCGGACAGCCGGCTGTGGATCATGCCCTTCGAGGGCGGCGAGGCGCGCGAGATGCGCTGCAACCTCGAAGTCATGAACTCGTGGCACAGCTTCTCGCCGAACGGCCGCTGGATGGTCTTCTCCTCCAAGGTGAACACGCCCTACACCCAGATGTTCCTGACCCACATCGACGAGGAAGGGAACGACAGCCCGGCGATCCTGATCGAGAACAGCACCGCCGCGAATCGGGCGGTGAACCTGCCCGAGTTCGTCAACACGTCCTACGACCGTTTCGTCACCATCTCCGTGCCCGCCGTCGATCACTACCGCTACTTCGCCCGGGGCAACGAACTGAAACGAAGCGGGGAGCTGCTGGAAGCGGTGACCGAGTTCCAGCGGGCGCTGGAGGGGGAACCCGAGGCCTGGCGGGTCAACGACTGGCGGATTCACGACAGCCTGAGCAAGACGTTGCTACAGCTGGGAGACCACGAGAAGGCGCTGGAGCACGCCCGGGATTCGTTGCGGCTGAATCCGTACAACAGCGAGATGCAGGCCAACGTCGGTTACCTGCTGTTCCAGTCGGGGGAAACGGGACAGGCCCTCGAACAGATCGAGATCGCCCTCACGTTGAACCCGAAGGACGCCCGGCTGTACTACAACCGGGGAACGATGCGGATGGACCTGCGCGACGTCGACGGCGCGCTGTCCGACTACACCGAGGCGATTCGCCGGAGCCGCAATTATCCCGAGCCCTATCTGGCCCGTGGCGCCGCCCGGCGCAAGATCGGCGACACCGCCGGTGCGCGGGCCGACTTCGACGCGGCGATCGGCATTCGCCCCGAGAATGCGACCGCCTGGTACTTCCGTGCGCTCGTCCGCGAGGAGAGCGGCGATCGAGTCGGCGCGATCGCCGACGCCGAGCAGGCCCGGCAACGGGCCGGCGCGGACTGGCCCTACCGGCAGGAGCTGGCCGAGCTGGGACAGCGCCTCGGCGGCGGAGCCGGCCGCGGATAACGGCGACAGAAGCCGGAACACCGACGGTCATGGCGGGATTCCCGTATTGCCGCAGCGGTGCGTTCGAGGTTATCCCCTTGGTACCTCGGCGAAAGAACGATTACGATCGAGGCGATGAACCACGAGCCGAGCACTCCGTCCGGAGACGAAGGGAACGCCGCCCGCTGGGTCGCGGTGTTCGAGGCCGCCGTTCACGCGGTGATCACGATCGATCGGCGAGGCCGGATCGACGGGTTCAACCATGCGGCGGAGCGACTGTTCGGGCGCGGGCGAGAGGCTGTGCTCGGCCGGAACGTGAACATACTGATGCCCCAACCGGATGCGAAACAGCACGACGGCTACCTCGAGCGCTACCAGGCGAGTGGCGACCCACGGATCATCGGAACCGGTCGTGAAGTGACGGCGGTGCACGCCGACGGCTCGCCGATTCCGATTCACCTGTCGGTCGGCGAGTTTCGCGTCGACGAGACCCCCGGCTACGTGGCGGTGATCCACGACCTGACCGCCCAGAAGCAGGCCGAGAGCCTCGTCAAGGAACGGGACCAGGTGCTGCGGCTGACGTTCGAGGAGGCGCCGCTGGCCAGCGCGACTCTCGACACCGACGGCAAGATCATCACGATCAACCGGGCGTTCCAGCGCCTGCTGGGCTGGAACAAGAACGAGGCCGCCGGCCGGATGCTGGCGGACCTGATCTGCGGAACCGACGAAGAGGTCACCTTCGACGACACGGTGCAGGAACGTCCCTGCCGTATCGTCGGCAGCGGCGGAGCAGGAGCACGAGGTGATCCTGCACCTCAACGTCGTCGAGGACGCCGAAGGCTCCCCATCCCTGCTGGTGGCCCAGTTCGAGGATCACACCGAGCGGCTGCGCGCCGCCGCCGATGCCCGGGCCGCCCGGGACCGGCTGGCCCGGGTCGACCGGATCAGCATGATCGGCGAGATGGCCAGCGGGATCGCCCACGAGGTCAACCAGCCGCTCAGTGCGATCGCCAACTACTCCCGGGCCCTCTCCCGGATGATGGAACAGCAGGGAATCGACGACGCCGACCTGCTGGAAACCGCGAACAAGCTGCATCTCCAGGCCCATCGGGCCGGCGAGATCATCCGGCGCATCCGCGGCTTCGTCTCGAAGAATCCTGGTGACGCCGAACTGCTCGATGTCAACGCCGTGATCGAGGAGGCCGTGGCCCTGGCCGAGATCGACGGGATGCGTCACAAGGTCGGCCTGGAGCTGCGGCTCGGAACCGGCCTCCCCCCGGTGCTGTTCGATCGGATCCAGTTTCAGCAGGTCGTCCTCAACCTGATTCGCAATGCGATCGAGGCCAGCGTCGTTTCCGCCAACGGTCCCGAGTCGGTGCGGGTCCGCACGCTGCGCAAGGACGACTCGGTCTGCACCGAGGTGCGGGATCGGGGTAAGGGTATCTCCGAGGATGACGAGGCACGGCTGTTCGAGCCGTTCTTCAGTACCAAGCGCGACGGCATGGGAATGGGGCTGGCGATCTGTCGCTCGATCGTGGAGATGCAGGGCGGGCGGCTGTCCTTCACCCGCAACAGCGATCGTGGCGTGACGTTCCGGATCCAGGTCCCGGTGGCAAGTGGAGATCCGACATGACCGATCAAGACCCGATCGTCTTCATCGTCGACGACGACGAGGCGGTCTGCGACAGCCTGCAACTGCTCCTGCGTACCGTGGGTGTCACCACCCGCGCGTTCCACTCGGCCCAGGAGTTCCTCGACGCCTACACCGACGACAGGCCGGGCTGCCTGCTTCTCGATCTGCGCATGCCGGGGATGAGCGGCCTCGAGCTGCAGGAGCGGCTGCACCAGATGGGCGCGCTGCTGCCGGTGATCTTCGTCTCCGGCCACGGCAGCGTCGAGAGCGCCGTCCACGCCATGCGCGCCGGCGCGATCGACTTCCTGCAGAAGCCGTTCGACGACCAGGAGATCCTCGACGTCATCCAGCGCACCCTCGAGCGTGACGCACGGGCCCGCAACTCCCTGGCCGAGCGGGACGAGATCGCGACCCGCTATGCCCGGCTGACCCCCAGGGAGCGGGAGGTGATGGGCCGGGTCGTCCAGGGCCAGGCCAACAAGGTCATCGCCATCGAACTCGGGGTCAGCGAACGCACCGTCGAGATCCACCGGGGCCGGGTGATGCAGAAGATGGAGGCCGATTCGCTGCCTCACCTGGTCCGGATGTCGATCAACCGGGGCCCATCCGAGGACGATACGTAGTTTCCGAAACCGGCCCGCCGGGAGTTGCGGATACACCGGGGAGCGCTCGCTCGGTACGTTCACTGCTTGAACGTACGGAGGAGGCGCCCCCTTGAAGAAGAACGAGCCGATCAAGTCGATCATGACCGCCGACCCGTTCCACGTCGAACGGGGTGAGGCGATCAGCAAGGTGCGCCGCGCCCTTGCCTCTCAGCAGATCCATCACGTTCCCGTGACCGAATCGGGCAAGCTGGTCGGGATCATCAGCAGCACCGACATGATGCGGCTGACCCTCGAGGCCTGGGGCCACGATGCCGAAGCGGTCGACGCGATGCTCGACCGGCTGTTCACCGTCGATCAGGTGATGAACCACACGCCGGAGCATCTGTTCGCGGACGACACCGTGCGCGACGCGGCGAAGCTCCTGGCCGACGGGTCGTTCCACTCGGCTCCGATCGTCGACGGCGACGGCGCACTGGTCGGGATCGTCACCAGCACCGACCTGATCAAGTACCTGCTGGAACAGTACTAGGCCGGCTCTACCGTGGCGGACCTCAAGCGGATGAAGATTCTCGATGCCCTGCGCAAGGGCGGGGATCATCATCGTTACAACGGATGGCGCACGCTGGGGATGAGCGTCTCCCTCGGCGTGCTGCTGATCTTCCCGCTCACGGGGGCGATCCGGATCGACCTCTGGCGTGGAGAGCATCGACTGTTCTTCGCCGCCGCCAGCTTCCGGGAAGCACTGGCGGCAGTGCTGGTCGCGTTCGCCGTGATCTACACCGTGACCTTCCTGAGCAACGTGCTGGCCGGGCGGATGTTCTGCGGCTGGGGCTGCCCGGTCGGCCAGTTGAGCCGCTTCGGTGAGGCGGTCGAACGCCGGGGCCTGACTCGCCTCGGTCGGCTGGCCGCCCAGTTGAAGGGCGGCGCGTTCAGCTTCGCCCTGGTGCTGGCCTCGATCGCCTGGTGGACCGACCTGCGGGTGCTCTGGCTCGGCACGCCGCGACAGGCCGGGATCGCCTGGGGGATCGTCGCCGGCTTGACCGGTCTGGCCTACGCCCACGGCCGCGGCTGGCGCTGGGCCTTCTGCCGGACGACCTGCCCGATCGGCCTCTACTACTCGTTCGTCGCTCCGGCGGCCTGGTACGGCGTGACCTTCCCCCACGCCGATGCCTGCATCGAGTGCAACCTCTGCGACAACGTCTGCCCCGTCGATCTGGAACCTCGGCAACTGATGGAGCCGGTCCCCTCCCGCGGGGGGATCTCCATCGCCGACGCGCCGGGGCGCAATCACTGTCTGGAATGCGGCGACTGCGTGCGTGCATGCGAGTGGATCATCGGGAAGCGAGGTGGAAAGACGATTCCACTGCGACTCGGGTTCCACGACGCGGGAAAGGAGCGGGATGGAATCTCCACGGTCATCGGAAGAGCGTAAGGCCCTGCTGGAGGAGCATCGGGCTGCCTTGCAGCGGCTCGAGGCGGAGGAAGCCGCCGCCCATCCGGCCGACTGGCCCCCGGGCGGCTTCTACCTGATCTGGCATCTGGTCGTTGGGATCACGATCGGCGGGCTGGGCGCACTGGTCAGCCTGGCCCTCAACCTGATCGGGGCGCCGCTGTTCGGGCAGCCCTCGATGCAGCTGATCCGCGTCTATCTCACCTTCCCGATGGGTGAGCGCGCGCTTCACGCGGAGGAGGGCGTCGTGCTGTTCGTCGGCGCGCTGCTGTACCTGATCACCGGAGCGGCCTACGGGATCGTCTTTCACCTGGCGATGCGGATGTTCCGCGACGATTCGACCGGCAAGCGCTTCCTGCTGGCGACGGCGTTCGGACTCGCGGTCTGGCTCGTCAACTTCTATCTGATCCTGATCTGGCTCCAGCCGCTGCTGCTGGGCGGCAACTGGATCGTGGAGCTCGTTCCGTTCTGGGTTGCCGCGCTGACCCACCTCGCCTTCGCCTGGACGATGCTGGCGGCGGAGATGTGGGGGCGCTTCGAACGCGAGCCGCTCGAACCGCAACAGGTGAATCGATGAAGAGCAACCGCAAACAACGCGTCCGCACGACGGTCTTCCTGCTGATGGCGGTGACGCTGGTCGTCGCGGCGCTGACCAGTTGCCAGGGCCCCGTCGCGCCCCCGGCCTCTTCCCCGGTCTCGCCCCACGAAGGGACCGAGGCAGCCGCGCAAGGAGCGACCACGGAAACCCAGGACACGATGTCCCTCGACTACCCGCGCTGGGAGACCGAAGAGCCCGGCGAGTACCTGGCCTACAACCGCCGGGAGAACATGATCCAGCGCGGACGCGAGGTCTATCACAAGTTCTGCGTCGGCTGTCACGGCCTCGACGGACGTGGCGACGGGCCGGCGGCGATCCGGCTGATCACCCAGCCGCGGGATTTCACCAGCGGCGTCTACAAGTTCCGCTCGACCGACTCCGGCAGCCTGCCGATGGAGACGGACATCTACCGCACGATCACCCGGGGCCTCTCCGGGGTGAGCATGCCGGCGTTCCCGCTGATGGCCCATCGCGACAAGGTCTCGGTGATCGAGTACATCAAGTCGCTCTACCCCGGCTGGGAAGAGGAGAAGGATCGCCGGGTGGCGGTGGTCGTCCCCAAGGCGCCGACGGATCTCCACGATCCGCTGCGCATCTCCCGGGGCCAGGTGGTCTACACGGCGATGCAGTGCTCCCAGTGTCACGGCACCGACGGGCGCGGCACCGGCGCCACCCGGACGGAGTACGTCGACGCCTGGGGCAACCCGCAGAAACCGTTCGACTTCACCCGCGGTTCGCTGAAGGGCGGCGACTCCCCCGAGGACATCTACCGGACGTTCCATGCCGGCCTGCGTTCGATCATGCCGTCCTACGGCGGTGGAACGTTGACCGCGGTGACCCAGGAAGACTCGTCGGACTTCCCCGAAACGATGGCGGAGATCGACGCGATGACCGGCGAGGAGCAACGCCGGCTCGAAACGCGCAACAGCTGGGATCTGGTGGCCTACATCCAGTCGCTGCGCACGACGACCACCACTGCCGCCGCCGTGCTCGGAACGCCTCGCCTGGAGGGATCGCATGAGTAACCCGTCCAATCCACTGGTTTCCCGGGGGCTGGTCCAGTCCCACCTCGCGGCGGCGATGGGCTGGCTCTGCATCTCGTTGATCGCCGGTCTGCTGTACTCGATGCAGCTGCTGCAGCACTGGCCGTTGCCGAAGATCCCGGTCCTCTCGCCGGGTCGGATCCGGTTGATCCACACCAACCTGATCGCCTTCGGCTTCCTGACCAACGCCTTCTTCGGCATGCTCTACTGGACCGTGCCCCGGCTGACCGGCGTACGGGTCGCCTCGAAGAACCTGGGCTGGTTGATCCTCGGCGCCTGGAACCTGATCATTCTGGCCACCTTCGTCGGCCTGGGGCTCGGCGAGGCCCAGGCGGTCGAGTGGGGCGAGACGCCGGTCTGGGTCGATCCGCTGGTCGTCGTCGGCGCGATCCTGGTCTGGATCCAGTTCTACACACCGATCGTGAAGACCAAGGAGCGCGCGCTCTACGTCTCGCTCTGGTACTTCTCGGCCGGTTTCATCTGGCTCGGCCTGACCTACATCATGGGCAACTTCTTCCCGCAGTATCTCGTCGCCGGCAACGCCGCCGGTCCGCTGCTCGGGCTGTACATCCACGACCTCGTCGGGCTGTGGGTCACGCCGATGGGCTGGGGGATGATGTACTTCTTCGTCCCGATCATCCTGCGGCGACCGATCTGGTCCCACGCCCTGTCGCTGGTCGGCTTCTGGGGTCTGGCCTTCTTCTACCCGCTCCAGGGTGTGCATCACTTCCTCGGTTCGCCGATCCCGATGTTCGCCCAGTACAGCGCGGTGATCAGCACGATCGCCATCGAGATCGTCGTCACCACCGTCGTGATCAACTTCTTCATGACCTGGCGCGGCACCGACGGCTTCCTCAAGCGCAGCATCCCGATCCGCTGGTTCTGGCTCGGCGCGCTGAACTACTTCATCACCTGCTTCCAGTGCGCGTTCCAGGTCACGCTGACCTTCCAGAACATCATCCACTTCACCGACTGGGTCGTGGCTCACGCCCACCTGGTGATGTTCGGCGTCTTCAGCTTCTGGATCTTCGGCATGATCGAGCACCTCTGGCCCAAGCTGACCGGGCGCGAGTGGTGGAGCCCCGCGCTGCGGCAGTGGTCCTTCTGGCTGACCGCCGGCGGACTGTGGGGGATGTTCCTCGTGCTCACCGCCGGTGGGCTGATCGAGGGCTTCATGTCGCTGCACCTCGTCGCGCGGGAGACGATCCTCGAGAGCATGCGGCCGTTCTGGTTCACCCGGACGATCACCGGCGTGGCGATCGTGCTCGGCGTCGGCTGCCTGGTGACCAACATGGCGATGACGGCGTTCGCATCCCGCCGCCAGCACGCCGACCTGGAGTACGAGCCGTACGAGACGGCCGAGGAGGTGGGCGTTGGAACGGTTTAGCTTCGTATTCCTCGTTGCCGGTCTGGGCTTCTTCGCCTTCGCCTTCGCGGTCAGCGGGTTCATCCCGATGCTGCAGGTCCAGGAGCTGGAGGTCCGCACCGTCGAGCAGATGGCGCAGCAGCCGCCGTTCGAGTTCAGCCTGCTCCAGGAGCAGTATCCCGAGGCGTACGCCAAGGCCTTCCCCGGGATGAGCGAGACCGAGGCGTTCGCCGACGCGCTGCGCACCGGACACAAGACCTACATCGGCGAGGCCTGCTGGCACTGTCACTCCCAGCAGGTCCGTCCCTGGGGCAACGACGAGGCGCGCTACGGCCCCAAGAGTTTCCCCGAGGAGTACCACAACGAGCTGAACATGCCGCCGCTGTGGGGTACGCGCCGGATCGGCCCCGACCTGATCCGTCGGGGCGGACGTCAGTCCAACGACTGGCACGTCGCGCACTTCTACAACCCGCCCGACGTCGTCCCCTGGAGCGTCATGCCGGCCTACCCCTGGTTCTACGAGGAGGACGGCTTGACTCCGAACAAGGAGGGGCTGTCGATCATCTCCTACGTTCAGTGGCTCGGCAGCTGGCAGCCGCGGCTCAACGAGACGATCTACGACATCGACGCCATCGCCGCGACCTACGAAGCACCGCGCATGCCGCTGCCGCCGCCGGTCGAGGGCGAGGCCGAAGAAGACGACCCGTTCGCCGAAGACGACGTCTGGGGAGAGGAGTAACACGATGGGACCCTTGCAAGCCGTACCCGATCCGGTCCAGCGTCGTGGCCCCTCCCGGGCCACCCGGCGCTTCCTGTGGATCTTCAGCATCGCGATGATCGTCACCGCGGGCACCGCGTTCACGTTCAAGCTGATCGATTTCTACATCACCGCGACCACCGAGGGCTCCTCGGCGCTGGCCTCGTTCCTGATCCCGGTGCTGAACTACCTGTTCGTGGCCGCCGGCTTCACGTCGCTGTTCGTCTGGGCCTACTCCCGGGGGCAGTTCCGCAACGTCGAAGAGCCGAAGTACCGGATGCTCGAGATGAACGCCGAGTGCGATCGCGAGTGGAAGGCGGGATCATGAAACCTGAGTTTCGACTGCACAAGTACCTGAGCTACCAGGGCTACTCGTTTCCCTGGTACGTCACGCTGATCTGGATCACCTTCTTCGTCCTCGGAGTCGGTTACCTGGTCAAGCATGTCGTGCTCTGACACGACGGCAACGCTCTGCGTCCATTGCGGCCTGCCCGTACCGCCACGACGACGGGATGAATTCTGTTGTTTCGGCTGCCGGGTCGCGAGGGAGATCGTCGATCCCGGCGGGGCCGGCGGCGAGGGCGCCGGCGTGCCCTCCCTGCGGCTGCGGCTGGTCTTCGGCGTGTTCATCGCGATGAACGTGATGGCGCTGAACTTCTCGCTGTACGCGCCGGACCTGTTCGGCAGCGAGGCGGTCGCCGGAAGTGCCTGGGGCGAACTCTCCGGCCTGTTCGGCTACCTGATGTTGTTCCTGGCGACGCTGGTGCTGGTCCTGCTCGGCGTCCCGTTGCTGCTCGACGCCTGGCTGCACGAGTCCGGCGGCCGCTTCCCGCGACCGAACGCTTCGTTGTTGATCCTCGCCGGGGTCTTCGCCGCCTACGTGCTGAGTGCCTGGCACACCTTCACCGGTGCGGGGCGGCCCTACTACGACACGGCAACCCTCGTGCTGGTCGTGGTGACTCTCGGCCACTACGTCGAGGCGGTGGCTCGCCGGCGCGCCGCCGAGCGCGTGGCCTCGGCGCTGGACGGGTTGCCCGAGCGGGTGGAGATCCTGCGTCCCGGCAGCGAAGACCAGATCATCGAGATCGCCACCGACGCGGTACAGATCGGCGACCTTGTGCGGGTTCGACCCGGCGACTCGGCCCCGGTCGACGGCGTGGTCGACCGCGGACGCAGCCACCTCGACACCGGACGGCTGAGTGGCGAGTCCAGGCCGGTCCCGGTCGAGACCGGCGACCGGGTGCTGGCCGGGGCGATCGCCCTCGACGGTGAGCTGTGGATCCGCGCCGAACGCGTCGGCAGTGCGCGGACACTGGCCCAGGTCGAATCGTTACTAGAGACGGCGCGCGGCGAGCGGCCCCGGGCCCAGCGCATCGCCGACCGGATCGCCGGCAGCTTCGGACCCTCGGTGGCGCTGCTGGCGATCGCCGTGGCGCTGTTCCAGATTCTTCGCGGCGCTCCCGAGGAGGGGATCCTGCGCGGGCTGAGCGTCCTGTTGATCGCTTGCCCCTGCGCCCTGGCGATCGCACCCTCGCTGACCCTGGTCTCGGCGATGCGCCGGGCGGCGAGCCGCGGTGTGCTGTTCGCCACGGCGGCGGTCGTCGAGCGCACCTCGGCACTGCGCTATGTCTTCTTCGACAAGACCGGCACGTTGACGACGGCGACCACCGAGGTGCTGGAGGTCCGCCCGACCGCCGGGGTCGTCCGGCGCGACGTGCTGACGATCCTGGCCTCGATCGAGTCCGGCCATCGCCACCCGATCGCCCGGGGGCTGGTCGAGTTCGCGGCGGCGGAGTCCGTCGAACCTCGCCCGGTCGAGCGCTGCCAGGTGATCCCCGGAATCGGCGTCTCCGCACGGGTCGACGGCCGGGAGTACCGGATCGGCGGCGAGCGACTGCTGGCCCAGGCCGGCTTCCCCCGACAGCGGGACGATGAGTGTTGCGACGCGGCGATCTACCTGGTGGAGGGGCGGCGACTGCTGGCCCGTATCTGCCTCCGCGATCGAGTGCGCGGCGACGCGGCCGAAGCGATCGCCGGTCTTCAAGCGCTCTCGATCGGCGTCGCCGGGCTCAGCGGTGACCAATCGGCCCCTTCGGCACAACTGGCCGAGACTCTCTCGATGCCGATCGAGGCCGGCATGCTCCCCGCCGACAAGCTGGCGCGGATGCGCCAGATGCAGGAGGCACTCCCGCGACGATCGACGCTGGGCATGGTCGGCGACGGGATCAACGACGCCCCGGCGCTGGCGCTGGCCGACGTCGGCTTCGCGATGTCCGGCGGCACCGACCTGACGCGTCAGGCGGGACAGGTGCTCCTGCTCGACGACCGGCTGGGTGGCGTGCCCGAGGCCGTACGCATCGCACGGGATGCCCAGCGGCGGCTGCGGGTGATCCTGGCCTGGGCCTTCGCCTACAACGGTGTCGGGCTCGGCCTTGCCGTCTCCGGTCTGTTGCACCCGGCCTTCGCCGCCACCGCGATGGTCTTCTCGAGCCTGATCGTGCTGGGCTACGCGGGGGGTTCCGGAGACAGCGGGCGACCCGCGGAGCCGGGACACCCGACACCGGCTGCGCTGGGCACGACCTCCCCGGCCGGAGGCGTCCTGTGACCGGCGAACACCTGGCGATCTTCGGCGCGATGGCGCTGGCCGGGTTGACCAGCAGCCTGCACTGCATCGGCATGTGCGGACCGCTGGTGGTCGGTCTCGGGGCCGGGCTCGACCGTGGCCGCGCCCCGACCCGCCAGTCTCCGACCCGCCGATCTCTGACCCGAGATGCCGCCGGCTACCACCTCGGCCGGCTCTGGACCTACATGCTCCTCGGCCTGCTGGCCGGCACGTTCGGCTCCGGTCTGCGCTGGGCCCTCGACGGACGGCGCTGGATCGCCCTGGTCTTCGGCATCGTGATCGTGTTGAACGGTGCGGTCCTGTTGCTGCCCGGCGTCGCCGGCGCGAAGGGATCGCTGGCGCTGCGCTTCGCCGCCGGGTTGCGACGGCTACTCGCCTGGAGCGGCCTGCAGCGGACGTCCGGCTTCGGCCCGCGTTTCCTGGTCGGCGCGTTGATGGGCTGGATTCCCTGCGGCCTGGTCTACGCGATGCTGATTCCCGCTGCCGCCTTGCCGTCCCCGCCGCTGTCGGCGCTGGCGATGCTCGCCTTCGGTGCCGGGACCGTCCCGGCGCTGACCGCCGTCGTCGCGGCCCAGCGCTGGGCCTCGCCGGGGATCCGCGCTCGCGGCCGTGCCCTGGTTGCCGTGCTGCTGCTCCTCGCAGGCGGCTGGATGATCGCCCGGTCGGTGCGCTCCGCCGGGGGCGCCGATGAAACCTGTCCGCTACACTCGTCGTCCCCCACAAGCCTGGAAATGCAGATGGAATCCAGGTCACAGGAGATCGCTTCATGAAGAGCCCTGCTCGACGGCCCCTCCATTCCCTTGCCCTGCTCGCCCTGATCACGATCTTCGCATCGCTGACGGTCGCGGTTCCCGCGTCGGCGGACGACGGCATCGTCCGCGCGATCAAGGATGGGAGTCCGATCATCGACCTGCGTTACCGCTTCGAGTGGGTCGACCAGCAGGACTTCACCCGCAACGCCAACGCCTCGACGGCGCGGCTGCGCCTCGGCTACAAGACCGGAGCCTGGCACGGCCTGTTCGCCCTGGCGACGTTCCAGGTCACCGAGACCGTCGGCGCCGACGGGTACAACAGCACCGCCAACGGCCTGACCGAGTACCCGGTCGTTCCCGACCCCGAGGACGCCTGGCTCGGGCAGGGCTACCTGGGATACCGGACCGGCGGCAACACCGAGATCCGTCTTGGACGCCAGGCGATCGCGCTTGACAACCATCGCTTCGTCGGCAACGTCGACTGGCGCCAGTTCCAGCAGACGATGGACGCGATCTCGGTGACAAGCAAACCGGCGGATCGTCTTACGCTGCACTACTCGCACATCGATCGGGTCAACAAGATCTTCGGCGAACACAATCCGGATCCGGCCAGGGCCCACGCCGACGGCGACTTCGATCTGTTCAACGTCGGCTGGGACACCAAGGTCGGCAAGCTCACCGGCTACGCCTACTTCCTCGACTACGCCGACGCTCCCGACACCTCCCACAAGAACCTCGGCCTGCGTTTCGCCGGCAAACGCAAGACCGGCGACAAGCTCACGCTGCACTACACCGCCGAGTACGCGGATCAGTCGGACTACGAGCAGGCGCCTTCGTCCGTCGACGCGACCTACCTGCTCGGTGAGCTGGGGCTGCAGTGGTCCTGGGCCACCCTGCGCGCGGCCTACGAGGAGCTCGGCGGCGACGGCACCTACGCGTTCCAGACACCGCTGGCGACGCTGCACAAGTTCAACGGCCGGGCCGACCTGTTCCTGACGACTCCCGACGAGGGCTTGACCGATATGGCGTTCAGCCTCGACGGCAAGATCGGCGGCGCTGCGTGGAAGGTGATCTGGCACGAGTTCGGCGCGGACAGCGGCTCCCAGGACTTCGGCTCCGAACTCGACCTGCAGGTCGAGAAGAAGTTCCGCAACCACTACACCGTCGGCCTGGTCTACGCCGCGTTCTCGGCTGACGCCGGCGGCGGCAAGGTCGACGTCGACAAGTTCTGGGGCTACCTGCAGTTCAAGCTCTAGACCTCCCGGGCTCCCTCCCGGAGCCCGGTTCCGACCGTTCATCGCCTGCCCCGGTCCGCCGACCCTGCGGACCGTGGCAGGCGTTTCTGTTTGGGCTACATTCACCGTCGATGAACGAGCCCACTTGCAACTGCGAACCGTCTCCCCGGGAAAACGGCTGGCGCATGATCGTCGCGTCGCTGTTGATCGCTGGAGGAGTACTGCTGGCCTCCGCGATGGCATCCGCTGATGTCTCGACGATTGCCGGTGCGACCCTCCTCGCCGCGTCCGGGATGGCGGGTGCCTGGTTCCTGCGCGACCAGGCCCGGGTACGTGGGCTACCCCTGCTCTGTGCTGCGGTCGTCGGCGTCAGCCTGCTGGTCGCGACCGCGATCGGCGGCGGGGGTTCGTCGATCGTGATCGCCGGCGGCGGCGTGGTGTTCATGGCGGTGCTTGCCGGGACGACCTCTCCCAGTCGCGCCGGTGGGCTGGCGGCGACCGGGATCCTGGCCGGGGCGCTGATTCTCTCCGCGCTGATCTGACCCGGGCCCGGACGAGTCGCCGGAACGGGTAGAATGGCCCGATGCAACCTTCTGCCGGACAGATGCTGGATCAATACCGCCTGCTCGAACCGATCGGCGAGGGCGGAATGGGCGTCGTCTGGAAGGCGCGGGACACGACCCTCGACCGCGACGTCGCGATCAAGGTCCTGCCGGCCGAGTTCGTCCGGGACGCCGATCGACTGGCCCGCTTCGAGCGTGAGGCCAAGGCGGTCGCCGCCCTGTCCCATCCGAACATCGTCGCGATCCACGGCTTCGGCCAGCACGACGGGACCGCCTACGCGGCGATCGAGTTGCTCGAAGGGCGCTCGCTGAGGGAGCACCTCGACGAGGGCAGCCTGCCGCCACGGAAGACCCTCGACGTCGCGCGGCAGATCGCCACCGGTCTCGATGCGGCCCATGCCAAGGGGATCGTCCATCGGGACCTGAAACCGGACAACGTGTTTCTGTCTTCCGACAGCCGGGCACGGATCCTCGACTTCGGACTGGCCGCCGTCGGCGCCGGCGACGAAGGCAAGCGTTCCGACCCCAGCGCCGCGACCCGCACCGAGTTGACCACCCCCGGCTCGGTGATGGGCACCGTCAGCTACATGTCGCCGGAGCAGGTGCGCGGCGCCGCGGCCGACTCCCGCTCGGACATCTTCTCGCTGGGGACGATGCTCCACGAGATGTTCTCGGGCCGGCGCACCTTCGACCGGCCGACCACCGCCGAGACGATGACGGCGATCCTGCGCGAGGACGCCGAAGAGCTCACCGTCGGCGGTCAACCCGCCCCGGCCACGGTGAAACGGATCGTCGAACGCTGCCTGGAGAAGTCGCCGGACGAACGCTTCCAGAGCGCACGGGATCTCGCCTTCGCCCTGGACAGCGCGACCTTCGACAGCTCCTCGACCAGCGTGACGGCGGTGGCCGCGATCGCCGATCGACCGAGGCGAACCCGCCTGGGTCTGCCGGTCGTCGTGGGCGCCCTCGTGCTGGTCGCGGCGGCGGCGTTCGTCGTCGGCCGCATCGGCGGCGCCGCGACGGAGGCGGCACCGATTCCGCGGATCACGCCGTTGACCTTCAGCGGCGAGGATCTGCAGCCCAGCGTCTCCCCCGACGGCAAGCTGATCGCCTTCACCTCGAGCCGCGACGGCACGTCGCGGATCTGGTTGCGCCAGGTCGAGACCGGCGGCGAGCAGCCGCTGACCGAGGGTCCCGACTGGCGACCGCGATTCTCTCCCGACGGTTCGTCGGTCACCTTCATCCGCGGGGTCGGCGATCGCTACTCGGCCTACCGGGTCCCCCTCGTGGGCGGGCAGCCGCGCAAGCTACTCGACGATGTCAACGAGATCGTCTCGTCACCGGATGGCCGACGCTTCGCGTACCTCCAGGGCTCCTCGGTAGCATCGAGCCTCAGCGACTCCAGGGTCGGTCTGCTGGACCCGGAGACCGGCGAGAAAACGATCTTGCACCAGGTCTCCGGCTACGAGCTGTTCGGCCTCTGCTGGTCGCCCGACGGAGGCAGGCTCTCGTTGACCCGGGCGTCGGTCCAGGGTGCGGCGGGCAACTGGCTCGCGTTGCTGATCGACGTCGAGACCGCCGAGGTCGAGGAGATTGCGGCGGGGGGCGACGGACTGATCTCCAGCGTCACCTGGGCCGGCTCATCGGCGTTGATCCTGGCCTCGTCGCCGACGACGGTCAGCGGAACGGCGAGGCCGTATCTCGTGCTCCGTCACGACCTGGAAACCGGCGAGAGCCGGGAGCTGTTCTGGGCCTCGTATCTGTTCCCGTTCCGTGGCTCGCTGAACAACACGACCCAGATCGAACTGCTGGACGATCACAGCGTCGTGTTCGACACCTTCCGCGGATACCAGCGGCTGTTCGAGATCACCCTCGACGGTGAGACGATCCGGCCGTTGCTCGGCGGCACGGCGAACGATCGACAACCGGCCTATCACCCCGACGGAAGTCGCGTGCTGTTCACCTCGAACCGCTCGGGGAACGTCGATCTGTTCTCGTACGAGTTCGCGACCGGCCAGCTGCTGCAGTTGACCGACCATCCAGGGGCCGACTGGGACGGCGGCTACACGCCCGACGGCAAATCGATCATCTGGGGATCGGACCGCGGCGGCCCGCTGGAGATCTGGACCGCCGACGCCGACGGCTCCAATCCGCGGCAGGTGAGCCAGACCGGCAGCAACGCCGAGAACCCGACGATGACACCTGACGGCAAGTGGATCGTCTTCGCCAGCGGCAACGCGGACGCATCCGGTATCTACCGGATGAACGCCGACGGGAGCGAGATGATCAACCTCGTGCCCGGCAACTGGACCAACGCCGAGGTCTCCCCCGACGGCCGGTTCGCCTTCTACCTGACGAGCGATGGCTCGCAGCTGCGCAACATCATGCAGGTCGTCGAGGTCGCCACCGGCGAGACGGTGCCGTTCCGCATCGAGCAGAAGTACAACGTCCGCTCCCGCAACGTGACCTACCTCCGGGGACGCTGGACGCCCGACGGCTCTTCGATCGTTTTCGTCGGCATCGACGACGACGGCAACACCGGCCTCTACATCCAGGATTTCGATCCGCAGCGCGACACGATCGCGACGCGGCGGAAGCTCGTCGGCTTCCGGGGCCAGCAGGTCCACGAGAGCTTCGGCATCTCACCGGACGGCAAGCGCATCGTGCTCGCGACGGTCGAGCAGGAACGGACGCTCAACCTGGCCGACCGGTTGTCGAGCCTGCGCTGAGCGCACCGGCGTGACGCTCCCGGCCGGCAAGAAGCTGCTGTTCGCCGGCGTCGCCGTCACCCTCGTCTTTCTCGCCGCCGAGTTCTTTCTGTGGATCGCCGGTGTGCCGACGGTGATCGAACGCGAGGATCCGTTCCGCGGCTTCTCCCGGCTGGTCCCGGTGTTCGAGCGCGACGGCGATCGGTTTCACACCCGGCGGGAAGAGGGCTACCGCACCTTCAACGAACAGTCGTTCCTGGCCGAGAAACCGGCCGACGGTTTGCGGCTGTTCGTGATCGGCGGCTCGAGCGCCTACGGCTACCCGTGGACCGCCGAGGAGACCTTCAGCGGCATGCTGGCCGACGTGCTGGAGCAGGCCCATCCTCAGCGCACCGTCGAGGTGGTCAACGCCGCCGGAGTCTCCTACGCGATGCACCGGCTGCGGATCCTCAGCCACGAGCTGCTCGAATACGACCCGGACGTGCTGGTCATCTACAGCGGTCACAACGAGTTCGTCGAGACCGACTTCTTCGAGGCGTTGAAGCAGCGCGGCGGACTCAACCGGGTCGAACATGCCGCGGCCCACTCGCGGATCTACTCGGCGATGCGCGGCCTGCTGCGACCCACGCCGACCAGCCCGGCGACCGAGCGCTACGACCGCTTCGTCCGGCGGGAGACCCGGCTGTGGGACGACGAGGGCAAGCGTGCGGTGGTCGCGGGGTTTGCCGAGGGGTTGCGAGACATCCTGCGTCGCGCCCGGCGCGCCGGTGTGACGGTCGTGCTCTGCACGGTGCCGTGCAACCTGCGGGACTGGCGGCCCCAGCGCTCGGCGATCGACGAGAGCCTCGCCGGCGACATGCGACTGCGCTGGCAGCGTGCCCTGGACGAGGCGCGTTCCCGTGTCGATGCGCCTGCCGACCACGAGCCTGATGCCGCGCTGGCCGAGGCGCTGGCTCTCGACCCCACTCACGCCGAGAGTCACTGGCTCGCCGGTCGGCTCCACGAGGCTCGCGGCGAGTGGGGGCTGGCCCGGGAGGCCTACAGCCGGGCCTGCGATCTGGACGCTTCCCCGGCTCGCCGGCTGTCGGCGATCAACGAGACGATCCGTGAACTCGCGCTGGCCGAGGGAGCGCTGCTGGTCGACGTCGAGCAGGCGTTCGTCGACGCCAGCGAGCATGGCCTGGTCGGCTTCGAGCTGATCGAGGATTACGTGCACCCGACTCTCGCCGGCCACCGGATCGTCGCCTGGGAGATCTGGCAGGCCCTCGAGCGCCACGGCAACGTCGGCGCGCCCGGAACCGCGTCCCGGGCCACGTTCGACGAGGCGCTCTCTCGACGGGACGGGAGCGCCTCGCACAGCGCGGGGAGGGACAACGCGACCTGGCTGTTCAATCAGGGAGCGGTGCTCCGCAATCAAGGGCACACCGCCCGGGCGATCGAGTCGTTTCGCGCATCGCTGGCGATCGCACCGGAGTTCGCCGGCGCGCTGGCCGCGCTCGCCGACCTGCTGATCCAGGAACAACGACTGGACGAGGCGGAGCCGCTGGTCGTCCGGTTGCTGGCCCTCGACCCGGACAGCCCGTTCGGCAACGGGTTGCAGGGCACGATCCAGCTGGCACGGGGGGAAGCGCTGAAGGCCGAGGCGACCTTTCGCCGGCTGCTGGAACGGAACCCCGACGATGCGAAGGGACACGAAGGACTCGCCGTGGCCCTCGCCGTCCAGGACCGGGACGAGGAGGCGATCGCCGCTTTCCGCATCGCGACCGAGCTCGACCCCGAGCAGCGGGACAACTGGTACCGACTGGCCGAACTGCTCCGGCGTTCCGACGACCGGCAAGCTGCCGCCGATGCGCTGAGCCGGGCCTTGCGCCTCGACCCCGGCCGTCCCCGCCGGGCCGTGGCCGAGTTCAACCAGCTCGGCATCGCGGCTCATACGGCCGGCCAGCTCGACGAGGCGGTGCGTTACTACCAGCAGGCTCTCGCCGGGAGCCCCGACGAGCCGTCGACGTTGACCAACCTGGCGCTCGCCCGCCAGGCCCAGGGCGACCTCGGCGAATCGGAGCGTCTGCTACGCCGAGCCCTGGCCGCGGCGCCCGATCACCTGGAAGCCAACCTCAACCTGGCGCTGCTGCTGCACCGCCAGGGGCGGGGCGACGAGGCGGGGCCGCTGTACCGGCGTGTGCTGGAGCTGGACCCTTCGAACGATCGTGCCCGGCGAGGGCTCGCTACTCTGCCTCCGACGCAAGAGTGAACATCGGTTCGGGCAACCGGATCGTGACCGCCTGGACCGGATCGCCGCGCAGGAACGCCTGGAGCAGGTCGCGGAACTCCGATGACATCAGGTCGCGTCCCTCGTGTCCGGCGTTCTCGACGATCACGTGGGCGGCGGCGGAGAAGCCGCCGATGATCTCGTCGACGTTGGCGGGTGGCGTCCGCACGTCGAGGGTCCCGCTGACGAACAGCGTCGGTACGTCGCTGCGGAGCGGACCACGGAACCCGTCGCCGAGATCCGCTGCGCCGCTGGCAGCGCAGAGTTCGGGAAAGAACGGCGCGAGAATCCCGTCGCCCAGAACGTTGTCCGGATCCCTGGATTCCAGCGCCACCTGACGCAGCCTCTTCTCAGAAGCACCCGAAGCGCAGTCCATCATCAGCGCCATCGGATGGAACGAGATCGTCCGGTTCTCCCGGACCGAGTCGCCGAGTTCGGCCCAGTCCCCCTCGCGATAGCGGACGATCTTCGCCGGCAACGCCGTGATCGTGCCGACCTCGGAGAGCCAGTTGGAGAGCTCGACCCGCAGATCGTAGGCACCGACCACGACCGGCCCCGCGGACTCGGTGGGAACGGAGACCGGTTCGGCCTCGAGCTGCCGCAGCAGCGCGATCACCGCATCGCGCAGACCGGGGATCCGCTCGCGGAACATCGGATCGCCGGCGACCATGCGGTCGAGTCGCTCGAGGTGGCGCTCGACGGTGCCGGGAAGCTTCACGGTGTGATCGGGACCCTCGACCCGGGTCAGCAGCGCCCGGGCGACATGATCGCCGTGACGGCGCAGGTAGGCCAGGCCGAGATGGGATCCGTAGCTCGATCCATCGAGTACGATGCGCTCCAGACCCAGCGCCCGGCGGACGGCGTCGATGTCATCGGCGCTCTCGACCGTGTTGTAGGCGCCGAGGTCGATCCCCTGCTCGCTCCAGTAGGCCACGCCACGCCGGATCAGCCGCCGGTACTCGCGAATCCACTCGCCGCGATCGACCACCCGGTCGAGGGGAAGTTGCCGGGTGAACGCGGGAGTCGACAGGTCGGGGCGGGTCAGCCCCGTACCGCGCTGGTCGATGCCGATCACGTCGGCGTGCTCGAGCAGCCGCACCTGCGGGTGGGTCGCCCGGACCGCCGCACCCTCGACACCGGATCCACCGGGGCCGCCGGCCAGGTAAAAGATCGGCGGACCAGGGTTGGGGTGGGTCGTGCGGTATCGCACGAAGGCCAGCTCGATCGTCGGGCCGTCGGGCCGGCTGCGATTCTCGGGAACCCGGATGCGACCGAGCTCACCGGGTAGCGGACTACCGTCGAGGGCGGTGCCGACGAACGGCTCCCAGGCGATCGGCGCACGCACAATCTCTCCCGCCGGCTCCGCGCCGAACACGGCACCCGAGCAGACCAGGGCGAGCAGGATCGCCGACCCACGCGAGAGGACCCGGGAGTCCCGGGGCTCACCGAGAAGCCACGTGCCGGCGTAGACCACGACCGGCAACACGGTGACGATCATCAACGCATCGAACCACGGCGGCACGAACTCCAGCGGCAGGTTCGAGGCGCGGAACAGACCCATCGCGCCGAAGATGCCGGCGGGCACGGCGAGGATGCAGCCGAGCAACGCCAGGTAACCGGCCCGGGCCGCCAGGTGGCTGCGCAGGGTGCGCGGCGCGGCACCGACGGTGTGCAGGATCCGCTTGTCCGGCGCCGACTCCGCCGCCGAGAGCGAGGTCGCGATCACGACGATGACGACGCCGGTCAGCACGCAGATCGCCAGCACCGAATGGTAGAAGTTGCGAAACGGATTGCTACGGGTCAGCCCGGACTCGACCGACGTGCGGACCGAGGCCGCGGCGACCTCCTGCACCTCGGCCAGTCGCGCATCGGTCAGCGGTTCGGGAAAGCGAACGAGCCAGGGAACCAGGCTGCGCTGGGGTGGTGGTCCGACCTCGTACCCCGCGGCGTCGACCGCGCTGCGATCGAGGAGATAGGCCGGTTCGCGCACGAACTGTCCGGTGGAGATCACCGCAAGCTCCGGTCGTTCGAGAACGGTCCCGTCGACCCACGAGGAGAGCTCGAGCTGCGACGAGAGTTCGAGCTGCGAGGCTTCGCCGCCGACCGCCCCACCGGGGTCGAGCACCAGCAGCCGGCCCTCCGCCGCGCTGCGGATTCCCGACTCTGCGCCCATCGCCGTGGCGACCTCGGCATCGCTGACGGCGATCCACTGTCCCCGAGCGCCGAGGCCGTCGCCGGCCCGGACCCGGACCGGTTCGCCGTGGGTGTAGACCGCCTGGAGCGGCGCGACGGCGAGGGTCGTGAATTTCGCCGCGATCCGTCCGGCAGCCTCCTCGGCGCCGGGACCCTCGACCAGCACCTGATCGTCGCGATAGATCGCCGGGAAGGCGCCGACCGCCGTCTCGAGGCTTGCCACCAGCGCCGCGACGGTCACGCTCATCGACATGCCGGCCAGCACGGCGGTGACGACCGCGCCGTTGCGTTCCCGGAAGCGGCCGGCGTCGCGAACCGCCAGCCGCCAGGGCAACGGCAATCGCGAGGCCCGTCCGGCCAACCCGTCGAGCAGCCAGGGCGAGCAGGCGCCGAAGCCGAGGATACCCAGGATCGGAGCGAGGATGATCGCCAGCGGGCCGATCACCGGGTTCTCGGTCTGGGCCAGGATCAGCAGGACCGTGGCGACGCCGACCATCGAGAGGCCAATGACGAGCCAGTTCCTGGAGCGGCGGCCGGTCGGGCGGCGACCGGAGAGCGCATCGCGCACGCTGACCCGCGCGGCGGTCCGTGCCGGCAACATGGCGGCGAGAACCGAAGCGACGATGCCGAGCAGCACCGCGGCGATCACCTGGCCGGTCGGCACCTCGAGGGGGCCGTTGATGCGGTTGGTCCAGCCGTCGAGCCACGGATGCATCGTCGCGGCTCCGACGACGCCGAGCACGACTCCCAGCAGTCCGCCGAGCAGCGCCACCGTCGCGGCGGAGATCAACAGCGACCCGGTGATGCCGCGGATCGTCGCCCCGGTCGAGCCGAGCAAGCCGATCTCGAACTGCCGGCGCCGCAGGCTGATCGCGAACGCCGCCGAGACGATCAGGGCGGCCTCGAACAGTGCGAGGATCCCGAAGGCGAAGACGAACGCGGCGACGACCGGGTCGGTGACCGCTTCGTCGTCCCGGGTCGTCACGGCGAACCCGGCGGACTCCAGCGCAGCGACCGTCCGATCCTCGGCAGGCGACAGCTCGATCAGGAAGCGATGGGACCCGCGGTACTCGACGGCGGCGGGGACCCGGAGCACCAGCGGCAGGTCGAGCTCCTCCGGGTCGATCACGACACCGGTGACCGTGCGCCAGCCTCCGAACTCGAGGGTGACCCGATCGCCGAGGCTCACGCCGAGCCCGTCGAGCAGCGTCGGCGACAGGGCGACCTCGCCGGCGTTGGCCGGCAGCCTTCCCTCTCGTAGCCGGACGATCCCCTGGCCGAGTCCCGCTGCCTGGAACAGCTCCGGCGCCGCGGCGATCAATCGCGCGCGCAGACGCCGACCCGGCACGCCGGCCTGCTCGAGGCCGATGAACATGCGTTCGATCCGTGCTTCGCCGGGGAGCAGGTCGCGGAGCTGCTGTAGGTCTTCCCAGCCTGCCGAACCGTCGACCCTGAGGTTCGCCTGACCCATCGATCTCTCGGCGCGCTCCTCCGGCGTCGCCTCGATCACGTAGGCCACGGTGCTGCCACCGACGATCGCCGCGACCGGAACCGCGATCAGCAGCATCACCAGCAGCGAACGTCCGCGGTGGCGCTGCAACTGGCGGAGCTCCACACGGATCAGTGCACGAAGGGCTCGCAGCTTTCTCATCGTCGCCCCCTCACGTCCGGGCCGCGACGGTTTCGTCGACGACCTCGCCGTCCCGGAGGTACAGCACCCGATCGGCCCATGCGGCGTGGGCGGCGTTATGGGTCACCAGCACGACCGTGCGCCCCAGCGCGCACTGGGAGCGCAGGTGGCGCACCACCGACTCGCCGGTGACCGAGTCGAGGGCGCCGGTCGGTTCGTCGGCCAGCAGCAGGTTTCGTGGACCGACGAAGGCCCGGGCGATCGCCACGCGCTGCTGCTCGCCCCCCGACAGGTTGTCCGGGAAGCGTTCGGCGAGTTCGCCGACGCCGACCCGTTCCAGCTCTTCGCGGGCTCGCTCCCGGGCTTCGCCGAGGGGGCAGCCGTCGAGTTCGAGGGGTAACGCGACGTTCTCGATCGCGGTCAGTCCAGGAAGCAGGTTCAGATCCTGAAAGACATAGCCGATCACCCGGCGTCGCAGCTCGGCCAGCTCGGAGGCGGTGAGCGTCGCCAGATCCTTGCCGTCGACCCGCACGCGACCCCGGGAGGGGCGGTCGAGGGCACCGGCCAGGGAGAGCAACGTCGACTTCCCCGAACCCGACGGACCCATGATCGCGACGAACTCGCCCGACCGCACCTTGAGGTCGACGGGCCCCAGGGCTCGCACCGCCAGTGGACCTGCGCCGTGAATCCGGCTGACGCCCTCGAAGGTCAGCATCGGTCACCTCCGGTGCCCTGCAGCTCCAGTCGTTGCTCGCACAGTTCCAGCCAGCGCACCTCGGCCTCGGCGCGGAGGATCAGCGCGTCCAGCATCAGCACCCAGGGCAGCTCGGCCCGTGGGTCGGCCTCCATCTTCTGGCGCGTGTACTCCTGGAGGCGCTGCATCGTCGCCGAACGCTGGGTCTGCAGCACCCGGGCCATGTTCGACTCGCCGGTGGCGACGGCGACGAGCACCTTGATCACCAGCTCGTCCCGGGTCGAGCGGTCCTCGACCGGCGCGTCGTACCAGTCGGCCAGGGCGTGGCGACCCTTCTCGGTCACGTGCCACGAGCGGCGGTCGTCGGAGTCGCCCTCGGCCTCGACGAGACCGTCGCGTTCGAGCCGGCTCAGGGTCGTGTAGACCTGGCCGGCGTTGAGGGGCCAGGCGCCGCCGGTGCTCTCCTCGAAGAAGGACTTGAGGCCGTAGCCGTGGGCCGGCTGGGAGGCCAGCAGGGCCAGGAAACTGTTGCGAATGCTCATTTCAGGGGATCCCTCGCTTGTGTACTCAGTATGTATACGGAGTAACTAGCCGAGGATTAACAGCCCGATGAAGGAAGCCGGGGCGATCACCCCGCCGGCGAGTCAGCGGCCGTGGGGTTCCAGGCTGGGCCAGCGCTCGCCGTCGCGGACGTAGCGGTCGAGCCAGTCGGCGACCGCCTCGTCGACCTCGTCGCGGAACTCGGACAGGCCGTGGTCGCCGCCCTCGAACATGATCAAGCGGTAGGGATGGCGGATCTCGAGCAACGCCTGGGCCATGCGCAGCGAGTGGGTCGGATCGACCCGCCAGTCGCCGGTGCCGTGGAGCAGCAGGATCGGCGTCTCGGCATGCATCTTCTCGGGCCAGCGCAGCGCCGAGCGCGCGACGAGGGCCGCCTCGCGCTGGTTCTCCCAGTCCGGGACCAGCTCGGCGTAGACGTACTGCTCCATCTCCGGCCGGCGGGCGATCGTGTCGAAGGAATCGGAGACGCCGGCGCCGACGATCGCCGCGCGCAGCCGGTCGGTCCGCGCCAGCGCCAGGTAGGTCATCATGCCGCCCCGGGACCAGCCGAACATGCCGATGCGTGACGCGTCGGCGCGGTCGAGCCGTTCGAGCAGCGGGATCAGATGGAGGACGTCGTTCACCTCGGCGCCGCCGAACTCCTCGGTGCCCTCGCCGCCGTCCACGCCGCGGTACTGACTGGCGACGACGATGTAGCCGCGACCGGCGAGCGGCCCCAGGGTCAGGAACGCGCGGAGGTCCGAGAGTGCACCGAAGTCGCGGTTGCCCCCGCGGTTGTAGATCACGCAGGGTAACGCTTCGGCGTCCTTCGGGGTCGCGTCAGCAGCCGGCACGGCCGGCACGGCAAGGTAGCCGCGCACCTTCAGGCCGTCGCTCTCGTAGGTGATGCGGGAGAGTTCCACGCCCGCGCCAACGGCGATCAGTCGTGTGCGTAGCCCGGCCCGGCGCTCTTCGTCGACGCCGTCGAGCAGGGCGTCCAGGTCGAGGGGCACCGTCTCCCGCTGCAGCAAGTCGCCATTCGCCGCAGGGGTCGGCACGGCGAACGTGAGGGCCAGCGTCCAGGCGGCGATCAGGAGTACCGAGCAACGGTTCACGGCGATGCGTACTCCCGCACCCAGTTCTGCACGACGACGATGCCCCGGGCGGCGCGGTTGTCGAGTTCGACCCGGGTCGTCAGGAATCTCTGCCCGTCGGCGGCGACGGCGACGGTCGGCAATCCACCTTCCGGCGAATCGAACCGATGCTCCTGCAACGCGAACAACCGCTGGGGTGTCCCGGCACGGAGCCTCGGCTCCCGTGTCACTTCGACTTCCATCAGGTCGAACTGGTCGAGGTAGTACAGCCGATCGCCGTCGGCGCTCCAGGTCGGCCACGCCCCTCCGTCCCGGGTCACCTCGAGGGTCATCGAGAGATCGGGATAGCTGGAGATCACGACCTGGCTGTCCGCCTCTCCCTCGAAGCCGACGACCTGGGTGTAGGCGATGAATCGCCCGTCGGGGGAGAAACTCGGAAACGCACGCTCCTTCGAACCCTCGAACAGCGGAGCCGGCTCGCCGGCGTCCGCATCGAGCGGCTGCCGCATGATCGTCAGGCCGGCGCCGGCTCCCCCGGTGAAGGTCGTGAACAGCACCGCGCTCTCGTCGAGCGTCGGAGTGCCGTGGAACCCGCCGCTGCCCAGCACCGTCGGGCTGCCGGACCCGTCGGCGGCGCGTGCGGCGATCGTGATGCAGCGCAAGCTCCGGCAATTTTCGGCGCTCGCGTTGTAATAGATCGTGTTTCCGTCGGCGGACCACGTCGGCAGGGACTCCCGCCCCGGCTCCCGGGTCAGCGGATAGCCCCCTCGGCCGTCGGCATCGTGGACCCACAGATCGGTCTGCTCGCTATCCCTTTCGATGGAAACGACGATCTTCGATCCGTCGGGTGAGAGCGCGAAGCGATGATGCATCTTGCGCGGCGGCCCGACACGGGCCAGCTCCCGCCCGGTTCGATCGAACCAGACGAGCTGGATCGTTTCGGCGTCGGCGCCGGTGTCGGGTAGATAGGTCAAGGTGCCGTCGTCGGCGACGCTCGGCGTTCGCGCTCCGGCGACGAGCAGGAACGGCTCCCCGGTCGTCTCGAGCTTCTCGGGGGAGAACGGCACGGCCCAGATGCCCTCCGCGGTGTCCTCCCGGCGGTAGAGCAGATGCCCGCGTGAGTACACCGGCGTCGAGACCGAGGTCACTCCCGGATCGACGATCACCTCGTGCCGTTCGCCGTCACGCAGGACGATGATCCGGTTCTCCTCGACCCACTCGCCGGTGTCCGGATTGGCCATGTGGTTCACCATCATCACCGAGTGCTGATCGGGCAACAACCACAGATCGTGGAAGTCGACCTCGTCGGCGGCGATCGCCAGGGCGAGCTGCGGGTCTCCCCCGCGCGCCGACACGCGATAGATCCCGCCACGCCAGGTGGCGACCCAGATCGTGCCGTCCCTGGCCCAGACACCGGAGACGATGTTGCCGCGCTCGGGAAGTTCGCAGATCAACGACGGTTGCCCGCCCGTGATCGGGATCCGCCAGAGCTTCTTGTCGTTCTCGTAGGCGATGCTCCGGCCGTCGGCGGACCAGAACGGCGTGTCGCCCGGTTCGACCAGCTTGCGCGGTTCGAGCTGGGCGAAGTCGCGGAGCCAGATCGCGTCCTCGTGTACATAAACGATGCGTTGCCCGTCGGGGGAGAGCGTCGGTGGATTGTCGAAGCTGCGGTTCACGCCGTCCCGGGAGATCTCGAACTTGCGCAGGGGCAGCGGAGCCTGCTCCTCGCCGCCGGCGAGCATGCCGACCAGAAACGCGACACTGGCGACGATGGCGACGACCAGGGTCGTGACCAGCACTCCCGTTCTGGAGCGCAGGAACGAGCCGGCGACGGCAGCGCCCTCGACCGCTTCGCCGGTCGACGCCGGAAGCGTCGGCGTCCAGCTTTCGGGGTTCTCGGTCGCCAGACGGGCCTCGCCGATGTCCCGTAGTCGCTGCTTCGGCTCCTTGGTCAAGCAGCGCTGCAGCAGCCAGCGGGTATTCGGCGAGACGGAGTCCGGAAGCGCGGCGAAATCGGGCGCGCTCAGCAGTACGGCGGCGAGGGTCTCCGAGATCGTCTCCGACTCGTACAGTCGCCGCCCGGTGAGCATCTCGTACAGCACGACACCGAAGGCCCAGATGTCGGCCCGGCGATCGACCGGCTTGCCCTTGGCCTGCTCCGGCGACATGTAGCCGGCGGTGCCGAGGATCGTGCCGGCCATCGTACCGGCGGCCCCGGCGCTGGTCATCGTCGGAGAGAGTCCCAACGCATCGGAACCCGGTTGCGACGACGTCGGGTCCAGCGCCTTGGCCAGACCGAAGTCGAGCACCTTGACCTGCCCCTCGGCGTTCACGCGGATGTTGGCCGGCTTGAGGTCGCGATGCACGATGCCCTGCTCGTGGGCCGTCTCCAGCGCCTGGGCGATCTGCGCCGCGATCTCCAGGGCGTCGGCTTCGACCATCGCCCCCCGGGCGATCCGGTCGGTCAGATCCTCGCCGCCGACGTACTCCATGGCGATGAAGCGCAGCCCGTCGACCTCGTGCAGTCCGTAGATGCCGGCGATGCTGGGGTGGTTGATCGCGGCCAGCGTCTTCGCTTCGCGATCGAAGCGGGCCATGCGCTCGGCGTCGGCCGAGAACAGCTCGGGCAGCACCTTGATCGCGACCTCGCGGTCGAGGGCGGTGTCGACCGCCTTCCAGACCGCGCCCATGCCGCCCTCGCCGATCTTGTCGACGATGCGGTAATGAAGAAGTTCCCGGCCCGGCTCGATCGTCATTGCCCCAGTCTACCCGTATAATCCGCCCGGTGAGCATCGAACCAGGCACGAATCTCCTGAGGGCAGCTCGTTGCAACTGGTGATTCTCGCGGCGGGCATGGGGCGACGGTTCGGGGGGCTGAAGCAGCTCGCACCGGTCGGTCCGGCCGGCGAGTCGATCCTCGACTACACCGTCTTCGATGCGCTGCGCTCGGGCTTCGACGGCGTCGTGCTTGTGATCCGCGACGAGATCGAGGCCGCGATCCGCGATCACGTCGATCGTGGCTTCGGCAAGCACGTTGCCGTTTCGATGGCCCACCAGGACTGCGCCGATCGACCGCGACCTTGGGGCACCGGCCATGCGGTCCTTGCCGCGGCGGACCATGTGCGAGGCGCCTTCGGAGTCGCCAACGCCGACGACCTCTACGGGCACGAGGCGATCGCCGAGCTGGGCCGGTTCCTGGCCGGGGGTGGTGCCTCGGGCTCGACGTGGGGTGTCGTCGGTTATCCGATCGCAGGCACTTTGCCAAGCGAAGGGGCGGTGTCACGGGCGGCGCTCACCGTCGAACATGGCTGGCTGCAGTCGATCGACGAGCTGCTCCGGGTCGACGCGCGGCAGGTGCGGGCCGGCGTCCCTCCTGCCGAAACACTGGTCTCGATGAACCTGTGGGGCTTCGGCGAAGAGCTGTTCACCGAGCTGGAGATGCAGTTCCGGGAGTTCGTCGCCGGTGATCCGGCTGCCGGCAGCGAGTTCCAGCTCCCGGTCGTGGTCGGCAAGGCGATCCGGGAGGCCCGGGCGCAGGTGCGGGTCCTGCCGACAGCCAGCCGCTGGTGCGGGATGACCGCGGCGGCCGACCTCGACACGGTCCGGGCCGAGTTGCAGGCCAGGATCGCCGCCGGGGTCTATCCTGACCGACTGTGGAGTTGAGCTTCCGCCGCTGCACTCGGGGTCGATTGTGATTCGATCACTCTCCGGAACGCCCGGCGCGATTCATCAGGCTGCGGCCGCCCATCTCTTGCCGTAGGTGAACTGCTGGCGTTTGGTTCGCCCCTTCTTGGCGGCCATTTGAACCACGATCTCGATCAGGTGCTTCGCGGCATTCCAGTCGATCGGGGTCAGGGCGGCAACGACCAGACGGATCAGCTTGTCCAGGCTCGCTCCAACATCCTGCTTATCGTTCTCGATTCGGGAAAGCGATTCTGGAGTGATCCGGATTCGCTTGGCGAACTCACGGCCCGACAGTTCCACCCACTTACGCAGGTACCGAACCTCCGCCCCGGTCAAGCTGGCGGGCTGTTTCAGCAATTCGCAACCGATCGCTGCGTGCAGGTCCACGATTCGCGGGATCGCTGCCGCCTCACCGCACTCACAAACATAAACCTTCACCCCGGTCAGGTAGACGTTATCGAGACCGATTCCATCGTAACGGTACGGTCTTCGGGCTGTCGCCACCCGCGTTTTCAAGTTCTTCATGCAGTGTCCGCAAGTACGCATCCCGCCCTCCCGACCCCGGCCTCAATACGTCGTAATCACCACGATCTCACCTTCCGCCTCGCTGAATTCAACGACAACGCGCAGCGTGCGCGGCGGATCGACCTTCTTGCCGACCATGAGATAGCGATCTGGTGGACCCGGCTGGATGCGGGAGAGTTCCCCGCCGAGGATCACGCTGTCCAGGTCCACGTCCAGCACGCTCCGCCCAGGTCGATTCATCCGACCGCGTGCATAAGGAGTCACCACCACCGTCCGCTCGAGCCAGTAGAGTCGGACTTTGGCTTCGATTGTGGCTCGTTCCCGCTCATTCGGCTTGTTGCCTCTCGGCGTCACGGCATTGATATTATATCAATATTGTGAAAATATCAAGTGCGTATCCTCTGCCAGCCGGATTCAGGTGGAAACGAAAGTGGGTAGGACGCTGGCCATACTCCGCTTCCCGCAGGATCCGTGCGCCGTCATACGCATTGCCGGAGGCGAGCTTCCGAATGCGGACCTTTGCCTAGAACCCCTTTACAACTCGGCTGATAATATGAAACAGCCAACCGAGCAGCGCCAGAACAATGATCCCTCGACCTATCGACGTGGAAAGCGTTGATGGCGCTTGCTTGCCACCCAATAGATACCGCCCCCGAAGGAGAAACCTCTGGGTCCGCAGCGCCCGGCGGACGGCCACTCTGGTTGCAAGACCACTCGCGATCTCATCGACCATCACGGAGGCTGCCCACAAGGCGCAACCCACGGGAATACCGACCATTGCGAATAGTACGACCTCCAACCAGAGCGGCATCTCGCCTGCACTCAACTGACACCTCTTCAGGGGAGCGACGTGATCTCGGATCGATTCAGCTGTTTGATGTTCTTCCTTTCCTTGGATCCCTTCGGCTGGGCCTTCTTGAGCGCCTTGACTTCAAGAACGTGCCCTCATGGAGTCCCGCCCAATCCCAGCATCCCCCTTACACTGCGTGGATCGACAACAGCTTCGCCTTCTCCCCTCCGGTCACTTCTGACACGCACGCTCGGCTACCACGAAACGAGAGGCAACGACTCGCTCCGCACGAGGTTGGTCTTCCTTGAGGACATTCACCACCACCCGGTAGTGACCCTCAGGCGACGTTCCCCTCGAAATCCGGTCCAT
>CALNYP010000025.1:0-15169 GCA_942490715.1 uncultured bacterium | reverse complement strand
CTTGTACTTCGTTCAGTTGTGTACTATCGATCTCGACCACCTGTCCGCCGGCGGTGGGGATCTGGTCGCCGTGGGGATCGACCGACGGGTCGTCCGAGCATCTCGTCCATGCGGGCGACCAATCGGTCCGAGACCGCGTGCTCGAGGATCTCGGCCTCGGGATGGACCTCGATCCATACATCTCCATGACCTGGACCAGGAACTGCTCGACCACCCGTTGCCGGCGCAGGACGCGGGTCGGCCAGCTTGCGGCGGCACGTCGGTCGAGCTGGCCCCCCACGTAGCCCAGATAGTCGACAAGGGCGGAATCGGTCAGCGTCTTGAGCATGGCCGTGACGGTGCCCGGAGCGACCCCCATCGCCGAGGCGATCCGGCCGGGGCCCACGTTCCCCGCCCTCCGCTGTTCCGCGCGGAAGATGCACTTCAAATAGTCCTCTCCAGGTGCTTGCTCGGCATCGGTCGGAAGGATAGCCATGGCTCCTTTCCTTGGCCTATGCATCGGCGGCGCGGTCGCCAGTCCGCCAGGCCGGTGTGGTCCGACCGCCCCAGGAATCCGACCTCGGTTACAATCTCGCGTCGCGGCCTTCCGTATGACAGGGAAGGTGTACCCGAGAAAGCTCCGACAGGATGAAATCCGTGGACCGATGCCCGAAGTGCAGCAGCGAGACCACAGGAAGATTCGCGGTTCTGCCGTCCTGTGGAACCTCCTTGCAGGCCCCGACGGCGGCGCCGTGGGAAGCAGACCTCCCGATTCCCCGCGGGAATCGGACTTTCCGGTAGTGGGGATCGGCGCCGGCGTCGGCCTCACGTGTCAGGCGTTTTTCAGGTCTCCCCGGGACAGTCTGGAGGCTTCGCGTTTCCTCGGCGACATTGTCGGCGACCGCTACCGCATCATCGGGCTGATCGGCAAGGGGCATGGGCGAGGTCTACCGCGCCGATGACCTGACGCTCGACCAGCCGGTGGCGCTGAAGTTCCTGCCGCTCGAGCTCGACCGCGATACCGACCGGCGCGAGCGCTTCTCCACGAGGTCAAGATCGCCCGGCAGGTCTCCCACCCCAATGTCTGTCGGGTCTACGACATCGGTCGGGTCGACGGGGGCACGCGACCTACCTGTCGATGGAGTTCATCGACGGCGAGGACCTGTCGACGCTGTTGCGCCGGATCGGTCGGCTCCCGGACGACAAGGCGATCGAGATCGCGCGGCAGATCTGCGCCGGGCTCGCCGCCGCCCACGATCAGGGCATCGTCCACCGCGATCTCAAGCCCGCCAACGTGATGATCGACGGCCAGGGGCAGGTCGCGGATCACCGATTTCGGCCTGGCCGGTCTGGCCGACGATCCGCGGCGCCGAGATTCGCGCCGGCACGCCGGCTTACATGGCGCCCGAGCAGCTCGCCGGCGAAGAGGTCACCGTCCAGAGCGACATCTACTCGCTGGGGCTGTGCTCTACGAGCTGTTCACCGGCCAGCCGGCGTTCCAGGCCGAAACGCTCGCCGAGCTGAACCAGCTGCAGCAACAGCTCGGTGACCCGACGAGCCGTCGACGCTGGTGGCGGACCGATCGATCCCGGCGTCGAGCGCGTGATCCTGCAGTGCCTGGAAAAGGATCCGGCCGATCGTCCGCGCAGCGCCCTGGCCGTCGCCGGCTCGCTGCCCGGAGGCGATCCGCTCGCGGCGGCCCTCGCCGCCGGGGAGACGCCGTCGCCGGAGATGGTCGCCGCCGCCGGCGCGCAGGATGCATGTCGCCCGCGGTGGCGATCGGCTGCGGCGCCGTGTTCGTCGTCGGTCTCGGGTTTCTGCTCGTCATCTCGATCGTGATGGCGGGCGATCTGCTGCATCGTCCGGTTTCGAAGAGCGACCCGCCCAAGAGCGATGCACACCTGGCGATCGAGGCCCGCGGCATGCTCGAACGGCGTTCGGTCACGTCGATCCGCCGGTCGACCCCGCATACGGATTCGACTTCGACGTGTCGTACCTCGAATACGTCAAGCAGAACGACGACTCGAGCCTGGATCGCTGGGACGACCTCGCCGCCGCCCGGCCCGGCGTGTACCGCTACTGGTACCGCGAACACCCGAGGCTGCTCACCGCGACCCGCGGGACCGGAGATGTCACGTAGAACAACCCGGCGATGCGAATCAGCGGCGCTGCGCGGCTGGAGATGGACCTCGACGGCCGGTTGACCGAGTTCCTGGCCGTACCCCTCGAACACGACCCGGACGGGATCGACCAGCGCGGCACGGAACCCGATTTCGATTCGTTGTTCGCCGCCGCCGGTCTGGATCCGGCCACGTTCCGCGAGGCCGAACCCGAGTGGAATCCGCTGGTCGATTGCGACGTCCGCCGGGCCTGGGTCGGCACGTACCCCGACCGACCCGATCACGAGATGCGTATCGAGGCCGGCGGATACGGCGGGGTGCCGGTGTACTTCCAGGTCGTTCCTCCGTGGCGCGAGGCGGGCCGGCAAACCACGCAGGAAATCTCCGCCACGGACCGAGCGGTGCTCTACTTCCTGCTGACGCTTCTGGTCATTCTGGTCGTCGGCGCGCTGTTCTTCGTTCGACGGAACCTGCGACTCGGCCGGGGAGACCTTCGCGGCGCGACGCTGACGGCCCTGCTCGTGTTCGGTTTGATGCTCGTCGCCTGGGTTCTCGGAGCCCACCACGTCGCCGGCTTCCAGGAGATCGGCGTCTTCTTCCTGACGGCGGTGCAGAGCGGGCTGCTCGTCGGGTCGTTGGTCTGGATCGTCTACCTGGCGCTGGAGCCCTACGTCCGGCGGATCTGGCCCCACGCGCTGATCAGCTGGAGCCGCTTCCTCGAGGGGCGATTCCGGGATCCGCTGCTGGGACGCGACCTGGTCGTCGGCGGTGCCGCCGGTGCGATGGTGGCCGTATTCGTCGTTGCCGGCGCGCTGGTCGGCGCGCTCACCGGTGGGGCGCCGGATCCGCTGCTGGCCGATCCCGCCTCTTTCGAAGGGACGCGCCATGCGCTCAGCAACGTGTTTTCCCAGTTTCCCGGAGCAACGGCGACGCCGATCGGCCTGTTCTTCTTCCTCGTATTACTCAAGGGCCTGTTCCGCAAGACGGCGATCGCCGTCGGAACGATCTTCGTGCTGATGGCGACGCTGCTGTTCCTGGGCAGTTCCGGCGGAGTCTGGGGCGCGCTGTTCTCGATCGCGGTCTGGAGCCTGATCCTCGCCGTCACGATCCGGATCGGTTTGCTCGCCGCGGTCTTCAGCTTCTACTTCGCCAACGTCCTGTTGACTTTCCCGCTGACCCCCGACCCCGGGTTGTGGTTCGCGCCACAGGTCTACCTCGTCCTCGCCGTGCTGATCGGCATGGTCGGCTGGGGTTTCTACCTCGTGACCGCCGGACGACCGCTGTTCGCTTTCGATCCACTCCCCGACGGCGCCTGAACCCGGATCGTTTTCCGAAACCGGATCACATTCCTGTGATCGGCTCCACGAAAAGGAGCATGGTTTTCCGTGGTTTCCAGGGCCGATATTCAGAGCAGACATCCCACCCTAAATCGACACTGGCCGGAGGGCGTCATGCTGATTCACGCTGCAGAACAAAGCTTTCAACGGGGGCTCGACAGTCTCGCTTCCGGAAAACGGAAGGAAGCCCTCGTGTTCTTCAGTGGCGCCATCGAGATCGAACGCAGAGAAGGCGGCCCGCGCCCGGTGCAGGCCCGCTACATCTCTTACTACGGTCTCACCCTGGGGCACACGAACGGAGATCTCCACGAGGCGGTGCGCTGCTGCCGCACGGCGATGAAGCGCGAGGCATACCGACCGGAGATCTGCTGGAATCTGGGGCGCGTCCTGCTGCTCGCGGAGCGCAAGCGCGAGGCGCACAAGGTCCTCTCTCGCGGGCTCCGGCTGCAGCCGGACCACGAGGGGATTCGACGGGAATTGCAGAAGATGGGCTACCGGCGACCGCCGGTGCTTCCGTTCCTGAACCGGACCCACTCGCTGAACGTGTTCCTCGGCCGCCTGCGCGCCTCCTGATCGAGACGGCCCCCCCTTAGACAAGCCGACCGCTGCTGACCCTCCCCCGGGAGCCGAGGAACCAACCTCGGCCCTGGGCGGAGTCCTATTGCCGGGCGCGTCGCTGCTCGTCGGCGAGCAGGCGCTGGCTCCGCTGAAGCCCGTCGAGCCGCTCGGTCAGCTCTCCCAGCATCCGCATCGCCCGATCCAACTCGTCCTGCAGGCTCTCCCTGGAGTGGGTCCCGCAACGGGCCATCGCGCCCGTGTCGGAATCTCCGACCCAGGAATTCGAAGAGCGATCCAGCAACTTCACGACTTCTGCAAGTGACGTCTCGGCCATTTCTCTACCTCGTCTACCGGTGAGCCTCGGCCCGTCCCGGTCGGTTTCGTTCACGCCCCGAGAAACAGCAAGGTCGATGCCACGCGATGCTCTGAGGTCTGTCCGCCTTTTCCACCCGGATCGGGGCCCCCGAGTGACACGAGGTGTCCATCGATTGCAGGCCTGGGGCATTCGGTGCGCCGTGGAGGGGGAAGTGGGGGTGGCACTGAGCGCTACCCAAGGTGGTCTCGAGATTGTTGCGCCGCCTGGTAGCTGGGATTTGCCGTTTCCCGGGATACGGGCCGCGCAACAATCTCGAGACCACCTTGGGCTGAAAAGGCCCCGGACTGGGCTATACTCGCCCCCGGCGTGTCGCCGTCCGGGTTGAGAGAGACCCGTGTCGGGCCGGCCGCCCTACCGGGCGTGGACATGGAAGAACGGCCAGGCAATCTCCGTACCGATCTGCGTTCGCCCGCGACCACGCCTGATGGCGCGGCCGGCCGGCATCGTCCGACAGCCGGTCACCCTGCGGCACCCGCGTACCAGCCGTCCGAACCCGACTGGAACCGGCACGAGCGGCTCGAACACCTGATCACCGGGATCTCCGCCGAGTTCGTCCTCGTCGAGCCGGAACGGCTCGATCAGGCGATGGGCCACGGCCTGCAGCGGATCGCCGAGGCGATCGAGGTCGACCACGCGTATCTCTGCCGCTTCCAGGGGGATCCGCCGCGGATGACCCTGGGCCTCGAATGGTGCGCCGAGGGGCACCCGCCGGCGTATCCACGGGTCGAGAACGTCCCCGTTGCCTGTCAGCCCTGGCTCTGGTCCCAGGTTCGCAACGAGGAGATCATCTGCTTCGACTCTCCCGACGCGCTGCCCGAGGAGGCCGCGGCGACGAAACGGTTCTTCCGGGAGACCGGCGCCGAGTCGTTCCTGGCCCTGCCGCTCCGCGCCGGTGCACGGCGGCTGGGCTACCTGGCCTTCTCCCGGAACCGGCGGGCGGACTGGGGCGCCGAGCTGCGGGTGCTGCTGCGTTTCATCGGTGACATCTTCCTCAATGCGATCGAGCGCCAGGAAAAGGCCGCGGTCCTGCGGGACGGCGAGGACACCCTGCGTGCCCTGGTCGAGCACTCGCCGGACACGATCCTGCGGATTGATCGCGGCGGCGTCATCCGCTACGCGAACCGAGGGGCCCCGAACGGGCCCGACGAACGGCCGATCGGCCGGCCCCTGGCCGGACTGCTTCCGGAACCGGAGCGGACCGGGCTCGAAGCCGGGATGGCCGCCGCGTTCGATCGTGGCGAGTGCATCCAGGTCGAGCACCGCTGGGGTGGAGAATGCCTGGTCCTCGACGCGGATCGTCCCCATCGGCGAACCGGCCGGCAGCGACGGCGCCCTGGTGGTGATCACCGACATCTCCGATCGCGTCGGCGCCGAGCAGGCCCGGGACGAAACCGAGAATCAGTGGCGCTCCCTCGTCGACAACGCCCCCGACTACATCATGCTCCTCGATCGCGAAGGCACGATCCAGTTCCTCAACCACCCACCCGGTGGTTGCGCCGGCGATGCGCTCGTCGGCAAGACGATCTACGAGGTGTCGAGTCCCGAGGATCGCGAGCGGTTGCGCGAGGCGATCCACCAGGTGTTGACCACCGGTGATTGCACCACCTTCGAGTCGGCCGCCGGGAACGCCCCGGTTTACTCGTCGCACATCGGACCGAGCTACAAGGACGGTCAGATCGTCGGGGTCACGTCGATCACCCGGGACATCACCGAGCGCCGCCGCGACGAAGCGTTGCGGACGTCGTTGACCCGTGTGCTCGAGTCCCTAGCCGCCGGCAAGGATCTGGCCGACGTCCTGGGCCGTCTGCTGCGGGCCGTCGAGGAGCGCAGCCCGCAGATGCGCTGCGCCGCATTCCTGATCGACGAGCAGTCGAGCCGGCTGAAGTTGCTGGCCGCCCCCGGTCTGCCCGAGAAGTACGAGCAGGCGCTCGACGGGCTGGACCTCGGCATCGACGTCGGTCCGTTCGGTAGTGCGGTGGCCAGCCGGGAACGCATGCTGGTCGCCGACGTGCGTCGCGACCCGTCGATCCAGGAGTACCGCGATCCGTTGCTGAAGCTCGAGCTGCACGGTTGCTGGGTCGAGCCGATCCTCGACACCCGGGGCGACGTGCTGGGAGTACTTGCGTTCCACCATCCCGAGGCACGGGAACCGAACGACGCCGAGATCGAGCTGATCGAGGTCGCCGAGCGTGTCGCCGAACTGGCGATCGAGCGGCGGCGCGCGGCACGGGAAGACGCCGAGCGCGAGGCGGCGATCCGTGGGCTGCATGCGATCACGTCGGCCCACGGAGTCGGCTTCGAGGAACAGGTCCGCCAGCTGCTGGAACTCGGTTGCCAACGCTTCGGCACCGAAGTCGGCATCTTCACCCGGCGCATCGGCGACCGCTTCCGGATCGAGCAGGTCCACCCGGCCGACGACGGTTCGCTGCGCCAGGGGGCGTTCGTCGAGGACGAGATCTCGATGTGCGAGCACGCCGTTCGCTCGGATCACCCGATCGTGTTCCAGGTGCGCCCGGAGCAACCGGCTCACAACGCCGTCCGGGGCAAGCTCGAGGCCTTCCTCGCCACCCGTGTGCTGGTCGGCGATGCGGTACACGGATCGCTCTGCTTCCTGAGACGAGAGCCCTCCGGACGACGGATCACCGAGGCGGAGACCGACTGGCTCGAGCTGCTCGGTCGCTGGATCGGCAACGAACTCGAGCACGCCCGGACCCATCGCGATCTCGACCAGCGTTACCGCACGCTGTACGACCAGCTTCCCGACGCGGTGATGCTGCTGGATCCCCAGACCGGTATCCCGGCCGGGTTCAACGACCCCGCCGTGCAGCTGCTCGGTTACGACCGGGACGAGCTGGAACGGATGCCGATCTACAAGCACGATCTCGACTACTCGCCGAGCGAAATTCTCGCCGGGATGCAGAGGACCGTGGTCGAAGGCGGTTCGGAGTTCTCGACGCGCATGCGCACCCGCTCCGGCGAGGTTCGCGACCTGAAGGTCACCTCCCGTCCGGTCGAGCTGTCGGGGAAGACGATGCTGCAGCTCGTCCTCCACGACATCACCGAACTGAAGAGCTCCGAGCGCGTCCTGCGCGAGTCGGAGCAGCGCTTCGCCCATGTGTTCCGCTCGTCGCCGATGGCCTGTCTGATCACCCAGTTGCCCGAAGGTCGATTGATCGACGTGAACGATCAGTTCTCCACGACGACCGGATACAGCCGTGAAGAAGCGCTGGGCATGACGACGATGGACCTGGGGCTCTGGCAGAAGCAGGAGACCCGGGAGCAGGTGATCGGCGAGCTCCAGAGTAGCGGCTCGGTTCGCGACTTCGAATGCGAGTTTGTCAACAAGTGCGGCGAGGTCCGGACGATGCGCGTCAACATGGAGCTGGTCGACCTGTCCGGCGAGCGCTGCGCGCTGACGATCGCCGACGACGTCACCGATCGCGTCCGGGCGGAACAGGAAAAAGAGCGCCTCGAGACGATGCTGCGCCACGCCGGCAAGATGGAGGCGCTGGGACAGCTCGCCGGCGGCGTCTCCCACGACTTCAACAACATCCTCACCGCGATTCTCGGCAACGCCGAGATGCTCGAGCGCGAGCACGAGCGGGTCGCCGACAACCTCCCGCCGCGTGCCCGGGACCAGCTGCGCCAGATCCGCCACGCCGGCGAGCGCGCCTCGGCGCTGACGCGGCAGTTGCTGGCCTTCAGCCGCAAGCAGGTGCGCGAGCTGGTCGTGCTGCAGCCGAACCGGATCATCGCCGAGATGCAGGGAATGATGCAACGGCTGATCGGGGAGCACGTCATTCTGGAGACCCGCCTCGATCCGACCCTCGGCTGCATCCTCGCCGACGTCAGCCAGATCGAGCAGCTGGTGCTGAACCTCGTCGTCAACGCACGGGACGCGATGCCCCGGGGCGGCACCCTCGGGATCGAGACCGCCAACGTCGAACTCGAAGCGGGCGACCTGCAGGACCCCGGCGCGAAGCCCGGACCTCACGTGATGATCCGCGTGCGGGACAACGGCTGTGGGATGAACGACGAGACGGTCCAGCACATCTTCGAGCCGTTCTTCACGACCAAGCCGGTCGGTCAGGGAACCGGGCTGGGCCTGGCGACCGTCTACGGCATCGTCTCCCAGGCCGGCGGAACGATCCGGGTCAACACCGAGGTCGGACAGGGCACCGCGTTCGAGCTGTTGATTCCCCGGGCGCCACGTCAGGAGACGACCGATACCCGTCCCCAGCCGATCACCGACGTTCGCGGCGACGAGACCGTGCTGGTCTGCGAGGACGACGAGATGGTGCGTGCCCTGGCCAGCGAGGTGCTGCGCGACGCCGGCTACCGGGTGATGCAGGCCGAGAACGGCAGGGAAGCGCTGCGGCTGGCCACCGGCTACGCCGGTCCGATCCATCTGCTCGTGACCGATACCGTGATGCCCGAGATGAGCGGCGCCGAACTGGCCGGTCGACTGTGCGAGCAGCACGGCGAGACCCGGGTCCTGCTCGTTTCCGGACACACCGGAGATCTGGTCGCGTCCCAGACCGACGCCGACGAGAACCTGGAGATGCTGGCCAAGCCGTTCACCGCGGCGACGCTGCTCCAGCGCGTACGACGCACGCTAGACGCGGAAGGCCCTCGAAACGACGAGTCCTGATGGGCCGCGACTTCGACATCGTCACCTTCGATTGCTACGGAACGCTGGTCGACTGGGAGACCGGCATCAGCGACAGTTTTCTCGCCGAGGCGGCCAGGGACGGCCTCGCGTTCGACCGCGACGAGGTGCTGCGGCAACATGCCCTGGTCGAGCCGCAGGTGCAGCAGGGTTCGAACCTCGGCTATCGCGAGGTGCTGATCGAGACCGCGATCCGGATGGCCGCGAACCTGGGCTGGTCGCTCGAGCGCGAGCGGGCCTGCTTTCTCCCCGACGGTCTCGTCGACTGGGCGATCTTCCCCGACACGAACGCGGCGCTGCAACGGCTGATCGATGGCGGCCACGAGCTCGGCATTCTCTCCAACATCGAGGACGAGATGCTGGCCGGCACCCTGCGTCAGTTCGACGTCTCGTTCGACCTGATCGTGACCGCGCAGCAGGTCGGCTCGTACAAGCCGGCCCACGGGCACTTCCTCACCGCCGGCGAACGTATCGGCGAGAAGCGCTGGCTCCACGCCGCGCAGAGCTGGTTCCACGACGTCGAGCCGGCTCACGCCCTCGGGGTGCCGGTGATCTGGGTCAACCGGAAGAACGAGTCGCCCTCGGGGCCGGCGCGACCTCGAGGGAACGTTCCCGACATGCGCGGGCTTGCCGAGCTGCTCGCCTGACGACGTGGATGCGTTGACGTCCAGCCTGGCACGCAGGTGGCGCGGTCTCGTCGACCTCGCCGGCCGGGTGCCGGCGATCCTGCGTCACCGCCTGCGATCGCAGGTGATCGCCGCGCCGGGCTTCCTCGGGTTCGGCGGCGGCCTGTACAACCCCGGGTCGTTGATGCTCGACAGCGGCCAGGTCATCTTGCTGGCCCACGGCCAGCAGCTCCACTGGATCGACTGCCAGGGGGAACGTGCGGAGCGCTACGGGGAAGGCGGTCCGGTGCTGATCACCCTCGGCGAGGATCTGTCGACGATCAACGGTCAGGCGATCCGTTCGTTCCGCGACTTCACGACGTTCGAGGGAAGCCGGATCGAGGACTACCGGCTGTTCCGGTTCGAGGGTCGTATCTGGGTCAATCATGGCGACCTGCAGTACCGGCAGAAGGGCGACCGGCCGTCGATCCACCGCGGGGTCCAGACTCTGTCGATCCTCGACCCGACCGGACCGTCGCTGACCCGGATCGGAACGCCCCGGCTCGACTTCGAGACGAGTCGCATCGAGAAGAACTGGCTGTTCGTCGAGTCGGGCGGCGACCTGTACCTGCTCTACTCCTGCCGGCCGTATCGAGTGCTCAAGCTGAGCGACCGACAGGGGCTGAGCTTCTCGACGGTCGTGAACCAGGATCTCGGTCCTGCCCTGGGCGACACCGGCGGGTACGGGACGATGGTCTCCTTCAGCACCAACCCGATCGACTACGACGACGAACACTTCCTGATGCTGATTCATCAGGTCCAGCACGTGGACCGGGACCGCGGCGCCAAGCGGTACCACCAGTGGGCGGTGTTGCTGGACCGGCAGTCGTTGCTGCCGATGAAGATCTCGTCGGAGCCGCTGTGTCGTGGCCGGGGCGCTCGCGGCCGACTGCGCACGATCCTCTACGTGATGTCGGTCCTGCGGCGTGGCGACGAGTTCGTTCTCTTCTGCGGCGAGGGTGACTCGCACCTGACGCGGATGACCCTCAACCGGGCCGACCTCGAGGCCTGCTGGCGTTCCCTGAACTAGCGTCGAGGCTCGTAGTGCATCGCCTGCTTCTCCCAGGCCTCGGCGACCTCGGGGTCCAGCAGGTGGGACGGCCGCACGTTGCGCAGCGCGGCCAGCATCACCTGACGCACGTTGGGAATCCGCTTCTCGAGATCGACGAGCATCTGCTTGACCTCGACCCGCTTCAGGTCGGTCTGGGCGCCGCACAGGTTGCAAGGCAGGATCGGGTAGGCCTCCTTCCGTGCATGCTCCGCGATCTCGGCCTCGCCACATTCGATCAGCGGGCGGATCACCTGGAACTTGCCGTCGTTGGTCCGGTAGATCGCCGGCATCGCCTGCAGCTTTCCCGAGTAGAACAGGTTGAGCAGCAGCGTCTCGAGGGAGTCGTCCCGGTGATGGCCCAGCGCGATCTTGTTGCAGCCGAGCTGCTCGGCGGCGCTGTACATGATCCCGCGGCGCAGTCGCGAGCAGACCCGGCAGTAGGTCGTCTTCTGTTTACCGCTGGCCTCGGACTGGGCGATGACGGCCGAGTAGGTGTCCTCGTCGTGGATCTCGAACGGTGTCTCCTGGCGTTCGAGCCAGTCGCGCAGGGAAGTCCCGTCGTAACCCGGCTGCTTCTGATCGAGATGGAAGGCGATCAGTTCGAACTTCACCGGCGCTCGTCGTCGCGCGCGGATCAGCAGGTCGAGCATGGTGTAGCTGTCCTTGCCGCCGGAGACGGCGACGAGGATGCGATCGTCGCCTTCGATCATCCGGTGCCGCGCCACGGCCTCGAGCATCGTCGCCGACAGCCGGCGGGTGACCCGCTCGGGGTCGGCGGGGGTCGACAGACCGTCGTGGGTCACCGGGTTGGCCAGTTCCATCGCTCTCGAATCTCCGCATTCGGCCGCGGGGCCGTCAGGACAGGGATGATAACGAAGCCCGGGCGAAGGCGAAAGTCGGCCCTCGCTGAACCGGCCCCGCAGATTCTGCCCCCAGCCGCGATTGAGGGGTGGGCAAGCCGGCGTTTCGGCGCAGAATAAAGGGAGAATCATCGGAGCATGCCTATGCACCGTTTCGCCATGACGACCCTCGCAGCTCTGCTGGCGGTGGTCGGGCCGCCGCCGCTGTCGGCCCAGTCCGCGTCCACCGTCGAGGAACAGTCCCGGGTCCGCCTGCTCGACGTCACCCTGCGATTCGAGCCGCGCGACGGGGCGCGGCCCGGCGACTGCGAGGCGATCGAGCTCGACGACCTGACGGTCCAGCTGCGCGGCGAACGCCTGCAGCGGGACTCCCTGGTGGAACTGAACCGCGAGGATCGCCCGACGATCCACGCCCTGATTCTCGACATCAGCCGCAGCATGCTGGGGAAGATCGACAGTCTGCGGAGCGCCGCCGCCGAGTACCTCGGGGATCTCGACCCGGAAACCGATCAGGCGCTGGTCGCGACCTTCGGCGACAGCGTCGTGCTGCTCGGCCCTCCGCACCACGACAACAGCGAGTTGATCGCGCGTCTCGAGCAGATGCGGATGGGCGGCGCCACTTCACTCTACGACGCTCTGTACGACGTTCTGCGAGAGCTGGAGGGATACCGGGAGCGGCCGGTGATCGTCGTCCTGACCGACGGCGTCGACTCGACCAGCTTGCACGAGCGCTACGAGGTGCGCCGCCGACTCGATCGCCGCGACGATGTGACCTTGTTCGCGATCGGGTATCAGCTGCCCGTGACTCCCCGCAACGGCTCGGCCGGCGGTATTTCGGCCAGAAGCTTCCTCGGCGATGTCGCCTGGCGCACCAACGGAAAGTTCTTCGAGGTTCCGACCCGGTCCAGGCTGTCGCCGGCGTTCGCCGATATCCGGGCGATGCTGAACAGCGAGGCCGTGTTGACGGTGATCGACTCCGCGCCCGACGAGGAGACCGAAGGGAAGATCAGCGTCAAGGCGCCGAGCGCGCCCTGCTCGGTGCATGTGTTCCAGCCCCGGGGTCGCAGTCCCGGTCGCGGGACGCCCCTCGACACCGAACTTCCGGCGCAGGTCAGCGAGGTCGAGCAGCCGACGCCGTTGTCGCCCGACGACCGGGTCCGGGACTACTTCGAGGATGCGCGAGGCTCCGACATCGACCCGGCGTGTCAGCGGGACGGCGATCCGTGGTTCCTGCTCGGTGAGGACGACCGCGTGCTCGTCTGCGGCATCGACATCACCATGGAGCCGGGGGTCACCTACGATGCGTACAGCGCCCAGCGCGCCGCCTACTCCGGCTGGCTCGAAGTGGGCGTCCGGGCTATGGAGCTGGAACTGCCGCCGCTCGCGGATCTGCCGTCGCGCCCCGAGCAGCTCCTCGATCGTCTGGCGGACTACCTCGTGAAGCACGCCGACGCCCACCCGAAGACAGCCCCGTTGAAGCGACCGGCGGAGAAGTACTCCCGCCCGTATCACGACCTCCCCCCGCTGGCGAACGGACGCATGTTCTTCGACGTTCGCACGGCGCTGACCCGGGAGATTTACTCCCGGCCCGACTACAAGGAGTGGATCCGGCCGAAACTCGTCGCGACGGCCGAGCGCGAACTGGCGCGTCTCGAGAGAGAGTACCTGCGACGCGCTCCGGATTCCGATCCCGGGCTGGTCGCCGAGACGGTGCGTCTGTCTGCAGCGGGGAAGGAGATCCTCGCGCGGATCGACGAGCCCCAGGTGCGTGATGTGCAGAATCACGTCGCGGCCTGGCTCGGCGACATCAGCGCCTATGACCTGCTCGTGGCCTGGGAGCTCGAGCGAATCAACCGCAACCTCACCTCCGGGGTGCTTCTCGAGGCCGGGTTCGAGGAACGCTGGGAGGCGGTCCGGCGCGTCTTCTACCTGCCGTCCTACGCGCGGGTCCTGACCTTGCTCGATCCGGTGCGCGACGCCGGGCTGGACCGGATCGGCCAGTGGCGTGTGGTGTTGCCGCGGACCGCCTGGATGCTGCCACGGGTCAAGGGGTTGAAGAACCACCCCGAGTGGAGCGACCTGCCGCTGGACCTCATCCCCGACCGGCCGTTCGGGATCCTGGCGCTGGCCCACGCTCTTGAGATCGACGACGTGTCGGGTGTCGGTGCTGCTGCCGGGGCCGGGGTCGGCGAGGTGAGCCGGGTCGACGGGATTCGCTACGAGCTGCTCGGGCCGGCTTACCGCCACGATTCGCGGCGGGGGTACCGCAACTTCCGGGTCATCCTGGACCTGCAGGTCGGGGCCCTCGGCTTCGAGGAGCCGCGCCGCCTCCAGGTCGACATCACCGTCGATCCGAAGACGGCGGAGATCCGCTTCGACGAGTTGACCGTCGTCGACCCCCGGGAGATGGCCGGGTTGCCGTGACGCTCGTATAATCCTCCGGTGCGGTCCGGTACGGCCGCCGATCCTGGAGGACACCGTGACTGCGACCCGATCCTGCATCTTCATCCTGGCAAGTCTGCTCGTCGTTTCGCTGGCACCCGCTGCTGCGCAAGAACTGTCCAAGGAGCATTCCAACGCCCAGGACGCAGGCCGGAAGTACACCGAGATGTTCTACGCCTCGGACCTGAAGGCGCTCCACGACATGTTCACCGACGACATGAAGGCGGCGATGTCGTTCGATGCTTTCGTCGAGGTCAGGCGCCAGCTCGGCCTGCAACTCGGAGATCAGCAGGAGACGCTGGGCGAGAAGGTCACGGTCCAGGACGCCTACGTCGTCTACACCCGCCGGGCCAACTTCGAGAAGTACCCGGGGGTGATCGAGGTGCGCTGGGTGCTGAGCGGCGATCACAAGATCGCCGGAGTGTTCATGAGCCCCGAGGCGCCGGCGCCGACCCAGAAGCAGCCCTAGCCTGCCGCCGGCTACCGCCCGTCGACCCCGTCGACCCCGTCGTCGAGGACCCGGATCCCGTCGAGCAACGTTTCGAGCCAGGGTCGATCCTTCTCCTTGAACCCGGTCAGTGCGATGTGGGCTTCGATGCAGTGCCCACCGCGGTACAGGTGCGCCCAGACGTGATGCTGGTCGACCTCGACGCCGCCGAACTCCTTGATCGCGTACTCGGTCAGCGCCATCTCTCCGCGCGTCGATAGCTCGAGCTTGCGGGCGTTGCTGCTCATCTTCGTGTTGGCCCGGCACTCCGTGGGGCTCTCGTTCCACCGGTCGCCGGCGATGACGACGGTGAAGACCGCGTCGCTATCCGCCTGATCGCCGTAGGCCCAGATTCGATCTCCGCGGGGGCTGATCTCGGGGTCGCCGAACTCGAAGCCGGGGGCCTCGATCCGCAGCCGCCAGTCGGCCTCGGCCACGCGGATCTCCAGCGGGCGCAGCTCGGCTTCGGGAGGCGCCTCTGCCGGCTCGCCCGGGAGCAGGAGCAACATCGCCAGGGGCAGGGATCGCAACATTTTCGGCCCTTTCGCAGATTCCTCGGCCTGATTCAAGGATAGCGCGTCCGGGCCGGCGAATCTCGGTGAGATGCAACGGGCCCAGGCGTTGT
>CALNYP010000024.1:0-15690 GCA_942490715.1 uncultured bacterium | reverse complement strand
GGCTGGTGGGTCAGGCTAGACGTGGGTCCGGGTGACACCCAGCTCCCGGGCCTTTTCCTCGGCCCGGCCGTGGAGTCGTAACCGGGGGGCGCCGTTCTCGGTGCGGACGACCTCAACGTGCCGCAGGGACAGTCCCTCGTGCTGACCGGTGCCGAACGCCTTCAGGCAGGCTTCCTTGGCGGCGAAGCGGGCCGCCAGGGCCTGGATCCGGTCCTTCCGGGTGGCGCAATCCGCCAACTCCTTGCTGGTAAAGATCTTGCGCTCGAACGCCTCTCCGTGGCGGCCCAGCGCCTCCTCCAGGCGAGAGATCTCCAGCAGATCGATGCCGACTCCGATGACCACGAATCCCCCGTCCGTCGGCCGGTTTGGCCGGCCGCTCCCGACCCGGCCAATGGTATAGTATCGATCGAGACGCAGATAGCTAAGTTACTTTGGTTCTTGGCTTTGCGTTGCGAACCCGACCTCCCGAAGTGGCGGATCCGTCGTTCGCAAACGTCCTCGACCGTTCGCCCCGCACTCCGGAGACCTGACGTGTCCGCTGTGCCCGTGGGAGCCCCGTGAGCCGTCCTGAAAAAGCGATGCTCGACCGACTCGGCCCCCGGGGATTGGCCCGGGTGCTCGAGGACGTCCTGGATCACGGACGGCTGGTCCGACTCGCCAACGCCTGCGCGATCAAGTACCCCGGCATGCGGACCCAGTCCCAGGAGCTGCAGCGCATCGTCACCGACCTGGTGAAGGAGAGCGCCGAGAAGGACTCGACCCTCAAGGCGGTCTACCGGGCGATCCAGAAGGAGACCCGCCCGGCCGCGCGACGGTGGAATGGGCTGTCCGAGGCCGAACAGGAAGCGCTGATGGCCAGCGACACGTTCCTGGTGACCAACGGCAACCTCGGCCGCCACCTGTTCCTGCTTTCCACCGCCGAGCCCAACGGAAACGGGCCCCAGCTGGACCGGATGCTCTCGCTCGCCGGACCGTCGGGGGCTCGACGCCGCGAAGCCGCGACGAAGACCCCGCAGACCCTGGCCCGCGAGACCTCACGCCTCGAACGCAAGGTGGCCGAGCAGGAGCGAAAGATCCAGCGGCTGGAAAAACAGCTGCTCCAGACCCGTGACTCCGAGAAGAACATCAAGAAGGATCTGATCAAGCGCAAGGGCGAGCTGGCCGAATCCCGGATGCTCTCCGAGCGACTGCGCCGGGACCTCGAGGCCTCGGAAGCGGCGCTGGAGAACGCCCGCCAGGCCCGGGGCAAGACCGCCGACGTCGACTCGGTCGAAAAGCTGGGCCGCGCGGTCCGGCGGCTGGTGGCCGAGCAGAAGAAGGTCGCCCACGCGCTGGCCCGTCCGGCCGAGACCGCACCGGCCCGGATCGCGCCGAGCAGTGAGTTGACTCTTCTGCTCGAGACCGTCGACCGCATGCGCCGGGACGTGGACAACGTCAAGCGCAGGAATGCCAAGGAGTTCAGCGAACAGGTGCGCCGGATGGAAGAGCTGCGCGGCGACCTGCGCGCGATGAAGAAGACCCTGTCGCGCCCCCAGCGCCGGATCAAGAGTCAGGGGCGCGACGCCCGGGTCGGGATCTTCGTCGATGTGCAGAACATGTACTACGCGGCGCGGCGTATGAAGGGCAAGCTGGACTTCGTCGCGCTGCTGGATGCCGCCGTACTGGATCGGCGGATGATCCACGCGTCGGCCTACGTGGTCGAGTCCAAGGAGATCGACCAGTCCGGCTTCATCGCCGTGCTCGAGAAACAGGGAATCGAGGTCCGGCGCAAGAACCTCCGGGTTCGTGCCGACGGTTCGACCAAGGGCGACTGGGACATGGAGCTGGCCTTCGACATCGTCGATGCGGCCGCCGACCTCGATGTGGTCGTTCTCGTCTCGGGCGATGGCGACTTCACGTCGATCGTCCAGCGGGTGAAACGGATCGGCAGCCGTGTCGAGGTCTTCGGCTTTCCTCGAAACACCGCCAAGAGCTTGATCGAGGCGGCCGACCTGTTCCAGCCCCTCGATCGGAAGTTCATGATCTACCCCAAGCGCTCGACGAAGGCCAGGGCCGAAGCTCCCTCGGGCGGCTGAACCGGGTTTCAGGAATCGACGAAGCCGATCCCCGATCCGTCGACCTCGAGGTGTCGGCGACTCCCTTTCCATTCCGGCAACACGTAGACCTCTCCCCGCTTCGACGCGCCGTCGATCGACAGCTGCCGTTCCACGTGAAAGTGCCCCAGAACCACCGTGTCATGACCCCGGGCCAGGAAGGTAGCCGCGTACCGGCGCACGATCTCCTCGGGGAACTCCTGCTTGTAGTTCAGGTTCGTGGTGCGCATGCGCCGTTCGAGATCGTCGGCGAGCCGCTTGCGCCGCTGCCGGGGCAGCAGGTGCAGCAGCCCCCAGACCAGCCCGGAGCGTGAGACGCGACGCCAGGTCCGGTACTGGCGGTCGTCGGTGTTGGCGAGGTCGCCATGGATCGCGAAGATGCGCCGCTCTCCGACCTGTTCGCTCAGCCCGGCAGCGGTCACCTGGTCGAACGCCTGCCCGCGGTAGCGCTTGCCGATCCGGTAGTCCCGGTTTCCTTCGATGTAGTCCACCGGCGTCGGGAGCCCGACGAGTGCCTCGACCACCTGCCGCTGATGGCTGCCTTCGAACTCCGGAGCGGCGACCCACAGATTGAACAGGTCGCCCATCAGCACGATCCGCCGGGCCCGCAGCGCGAGCCGATCCAGGAACGCGATGAACTCGCCGACGGCGGCCTCACCCTCGTCGAGGTGGACATCTCCGATGTACGCGACAAGATCGCTCACGGCTCCGCCCGTCCGCCGGCTTCCGGACCGCCGAGAAACTCGCGACGGAACGCCTCGAAGCTGCCGGCGACGATCGCTTCCCGGATCCGTCGCATCAGATTCAGATAGTAGAACAGGTTGTGGATCGTCAACAGGCGTGAGGAGAGCACCTCCCCGGACTGGAACAGGTGCCTCAGGTACGCCCGGCTGTAATCCCGGCAGGTCTCGCAACGGCAACTCTCGTCGAGAGGTGCCGGGTCGTCCTTGTACGCCGCCCGCTTGATGTGCATCTTTCCGCGAGCGGTGAACAGCGTGCCGTTTCTCGCATTGCGGGTCGGCATCACGCAGTCGAACATGTCGATGCCGGCCGCGACACCCTCGACGAGATCCCGGGGCGTGCCGACACCCATCAGGTAGCGCGGCCGCTCCGACGGCAGGCGCGCGGCGGTACTCGCCGCGATGCGGCCGATCCACTCCTGTCCTTCGCCGACCGAGACACCGCCGATGGCGTAACCCGGCAGGTCCAGCTCGAGCAGCTCCTCGGCGCTGCGCCGGCGCAGGTCCTCGAAGGTGCCGCCCTGGACGATCCCGAAGGCGACGCCGGGACCGCGATAGGCCGCGACCGATCGCCGGGCCCAATCGGTCGTACGCTTCACCGCGCGTTCGACCTCATCGCGGTCTGCCGGCAGCGGTGGGCACTCGTCGAACAGCATCGCGATGTCGGAGCCCAGCGCCGACTGGATCTGCATGCTCGATTCCGGAGTCAGCGTGTGCAGCGACCCGTCGATGTGGGAGCGGAACGTGACCCCCTCATCGGTGATCTTGCGCAGATCGGCCAGCGAGAAGACCTGGAACCCGCCGGAGTCGGTCAGGATCGGGCCGTCCCAGTTCATGAAGCGGTGGAGGCCGCCGAGGGAGGACACCGTCTCGTGTCCCGGCCGCAGGTACAGGTGGTAGGTGTTGCCGAGGATCAGTCCGGCTCCGCACTCCCGGAGTTCCCGCGGCGTCACCGCCTTGACGCTGCCCGCCGTCCCGACCGGCATGAAGACCGGGGTCGACAGATCTCCCCGGGAGGTGTGCAAGGTGCCGGCCCTTGCGTCACCGTCGCGGTCGTTCAGCGTGAAGCCGAAGTCGCTCATTCGATCCACATCGCATCGCCATAGGAAAAGAAACGGTACTCGCGTTCGACGGCGTCTCGATAGGCCTGCAGCACCGAATCACGGCCGGCGAAGGCGCAGACGAGCATAAGCAGTGTCGAACGGGGCAGGTGGAAATTCGTGATCATCGCGTCGACGACCCGGAACTCGAAGCCGGGCCGGATGAACAGGTCCGTCGAGCCCCGGCCCGGGCGCACCCGTCGCCCCTCGGTCGCCGCATGCTCCAGCGTCCGCACCACCGTCGTACCGACGGCGACGACCCGGCCCCCGTCGCGGCGAGCCCGAGCGACCGCGTCCGACGTCGCCGGGGAGATCTCACAGACCTCCTCGTGCATCCGATGCTCGTCGATATCGTCTACCCGAACCGGAAGAAAGGTGCCCGGGCCGACGTGGAGCGTGATCGTCGCCGTCGACACTCCCGAGCTGACGATCCGCTCGAGCAACGCGTCGGAGAAATGCAGCCCCGCGGTCGGTGCCGCGACGGCCCCGACCTGATCGGCGAAGACGGTCTGGTAGCGCTCCCGATCCAGCACGCCGCGCGGATCGTTCTCGTCCCGGTGGATGTAGGGCGGCAAGGGCATCGCGCCGTCGCGCTCCATCAGGCCCTCGATCGCGGCCCGATCCGCGGAGAACTCCAGCAGCCAGCCGTCGGGGGAGCGCTCTACGACCCGGGCGGTCGTCCCGTCGGCGAGGGTGATCCTCGAGTCGATCGCCGGCGGGCGGGAGACCTGCAGCAGCGCGAGCCATCGCGAGCTTCTGTCACCGTCGGTGACCGTCTCGATCAGCAACAGCTCGACCTGTCCGCCGCTGGCCTTGCGGCCGCGCAAGCGGGCCGGGCGGACCCGTGTGTCGTTGAGGACCAGCAGATCTCTCGGGCGCAACTGCTCGACGATCTGGCCGAATCCGTGGTGGCCGATCGCTCCCGAGGACCGATCCAGGGTGAGCAGCCGGGCGTCTTCTCGGTGTTCGGGCGGCACCTGCGCGATCCGCCCGGGAGGCAGCGAGTAGTCGAAGTCGTCGAGGGACATCCCCTTGGGTTCGACGCTCATGAAGCGATCGGTTCCGCCGCATCGCGCAGCTGACGAAGCCGGGTCAGGTTGCGCCGATCACCCTCGTCGTCTTCGCCCTTGGGTGTCTCCAGGACCATCGGCAGTCCGTGAAACCGCCGGTCGCGAAGCAGCAGTCGAAAACCCTCCAGGCCGATCTGCCCTTCGCCGATGTGCTCGTGGCGATCGACCCGGCTGCCCAGGGCGCCCCGGGAGTCGTTCAGGTGAAAGGCGCGTAGCCGATCGAGCCCGATGCAACTCTCGAACTGCCGGAAGGTCCGTCGGTATCCGGCCTCGTCGCGGAGGTCGTAGCCGGCCGCGAGTGCGTGACAGGTATCGAAGCAGACCCCGAGTCGCGCCCTCCCGTCGCAGCGGTCGAGAATCGCCGCAAGCTCTTCGAAGCGACTTCCGAGGTTGGAACCCTGGCCGGCGGTGTTCTCGAGGAGCAAGGTGACCGGATCCCTCGGGGCCGCACCCTTTCCGCCGCCGCGTCGGCGGGCCATCGCCCGCTCGATTCCGGCGGCGATCCGGGCGATGCCGACGCTCTCACCGTCGCCGACATGGGAGCCCGGGTGCAGCACCAGATACGGCACGCCGAACAGCGCGCAGCGATCCAGCTCATCCTCGAGTGCCGCGATCGAACGTCGGCGCAGAGCCGGGTCGGAGGCGGCCAGATTGATCAGGTAGGAGGCGTGGGCCAGGGTGTGCGGCGCCAGTCCGGTCTCCGCGGCCCGATCGCGGTAGCGGGCAACGACCTCCGGGTCCGGAGGAGCCGCGACCCACTGGCGGGCCGATTTGACGAAGATCTGCAGCGCATCCGCGGCAACGGAGACGGCGCGGTCCACCGCCCGGTCCGCGCCACCGGCGATCGACATGTGTGCGCCAAGGCGGGCCTGGGCTGCGCGGGGAGCTTGTCTGGGGGTCGGCACGTGATCCTCGGGCGGGATCGTAGCCCGTGCCCGGCCCCCCGTCCAACCTCAGAGGAACAGCAAGCCGAGCACCAGAACCAGCGTCAACGTTCCGGCCGCCAGCAGCGAAAGCCAGAACCACGGGCCACGGCGGGGCGAATCCCGCGGCGCGTCCACCTGCAGGATCCCGCCGTCGGTTCGCTCCGCCTCGGCGAAGATTCGCGGACTCACGGCCCTGCGAAACGGTTCGCGATTGGTGCGGCCGGGAGCGCGGCCGGATGCACGGACATCCCGGGACAGTCGCCGGGCGCGGAGCTCGGCCGGAGGCAGGGCACAGTTCAGGTCGGCGAAGCGCGGGTCTCCCTCGCGCACCGCCGCGGCGGTCCGCGAGAGGTAACGGAGCGGGCCCTCGGTGTCGTAGCCCATCTGTGTCAGGCGTTGCAGGGCCGCCTGGTCCGCGGCGTACTCCCGGTCCGCGCCGCAACCGATGCGCATCAGGTCGAACGCGGCTGCGCCCCAGCCGGTCGTGCCGTCCCGGGCGATGGCGATCTCGGCCCCGGCGCCGGCGAGGCGTCGCGCGACGTCACCGGATTCCAGGTGGTGACACTCCCTGGCGATCACGAAGGCCAGTTCGCTCTCGTACTGGGTACGTGTCAGTTCGCCACGACTGATCAACAGCGTGCCGCCGGGCAACGCGATGCAGCGGGGACGCTCGTCCTCGAAGACGCGGATCTCGATCGGATCGCCGCCGGAGGCAAACGCCAACGCCCCGGCCAGACGACTCAGATAGGCGTCCAGGGAGGCGTGTCGGATGAGCCGCATTTCGGCGGCGAGGGCTCGGCGAAGCTCGCCGGCGATGCCCGGCAGGACGTCGGACGATCCGACGTCGGGGCCGCCGGACTGCCGGCAGTGGGCGCAGATCGGCGATTCCTCGGAGACGAACGGCTGACAGCACTCGGGGCAATCGCGAATCTTCTCGGACCCCGCGAGATACCGCCCACCGCAGTGGAGACAGCGGTGAATCGGTTGGCCGCCGAACAGGGCGGTTGCCGACGGCGGCGGCCCGCCCCCGGGGGCGTCGCACCCGGGACAGCGGCGGGAGTTGCTCCTCGAGACGCCCTCGCTCTTCGAGGTTCCGGTCGAGTCTCCGGCGGTCAGGGTTTCCGTCGTGTCCACCAGATCACACCCAGGGAGAGCAGGAGGCCGGAGCCTCCCCCGATCGACGCCGAGACGACGCTGTCCAGTCCTTCGAGGATCGAGAAATAGTACCCACTCGCAGCGCCTGCCGCCGCCAGAACCGAAGCGGCGACCAGGCTCGCCCCGATGCGCCGGCCCCTGGGCCGATCGGCGTCACGGCTCGGTGCGGCCGGTTCCGGCTCGGTCGACCTCGCCTGGCCGGTCGGTTCCGGAACCTCCTCGTGGATCGCTCCGCCGAGGTCCTCGGTCAGCAACTCCGTCCCCGCCGGTGCCGGGGGCATGTCGGGCCAGTCGAAGGACGACCCGGAAGGTAGGGCCGTCGCGGGGTCGCCGGCCCCACGCTCCAGCAGACGGTAGGAGCGCCGGCCGGAAACAGGCACCGCGTCGCTGCACTTGGAGCAACGGGCGATCGCCGTCGCGGTGGCGGACGCCGGGACCCGATAGCTGGTCTGACAGGTCGGACAGTTGACGATCATCGATGGGTCACCGAGCCCTTCGGGAGGCGGGCATTCCTGGGGCCTTCACTACCCGGGGAACGTAGGTTCGCCCCCGGGGGCGGTCAAGAGGCCGGAGGCATTTCCCGAGCCCGCTCGAGGGCTCGAATATAGCCAAAATCGGGGGTTTTCGTTGCTTTGGGCTCCGGGCGCTGTGATATAGTGAGTGCTCTTCGGACTCCGGCACGGCACCCTGAATTCGTTCCGATCGGCGTGACCGGTTTGTCCGGCAGGTGTGCGCTCAGCGCGCCGTGGGGCGCGCCCGGGATCCGAAAAGGGAGCCGTCATGAAGGTCTACGCAACGGATGACATTCGTAACATCGTCCTCGTCGGACATGGCGGGTCGGGCAAGACCAGCCTCGCCTCGTCGATGCTCTTCGCCGCGGGTGCCTCGAATCGCTTCGGGTCGGTCGACGAGGGGCAGGCGGCGACCGACTTCGACGAGGAGGAGATCGAGCGCAAGATCTCGCTGCAGACGGCGATGGCCTACGTCGAGTGGCAGGGTACGAAGATCAACGTGATCGACACTCCGGGCTACGCGGCGTTCGTCGCCGATGCGAAGCTGGCGATGCCGGCCGCCGACACCGCCCTCCTGCTCGTCGAGGCGCTGGCCGGCGTCGAGATCATCACCGAGCGCACCTTCGGCTACGCGAACGACTTCGACCTGCCGCTGGCCTTCGTCGTCAACAAGCTCGACCGGGAAAACGCCGAGTTCGAACGGGCCCTGCTCGCGATCCAGGAGAAGTTCGGGCGAACCGCGATGCCGGTGCAGTTGCCGATCGGACAGGAACGTTCCTTCAAGGGCATCGTCGACCTGGTCACCAACAAGGCCTACAGCTTCGCCGACGATGGCTCCGGCAAGGTGTCGGCCTGCGAGATCCCCGCCGATCTCGCCGAGGCCGCTGCCGAGGCCCGTGGGGCGCTGATCGAGATGATCGCCGAGACCGACGACGCCTTGATGGAGGCGTTCTTCGAGAACGGCGACCTCACCGACGTTCAACTCAAGTCCGGACTGTGCAAGGCGATCTCCGCCCGCTCCCTGTTTCCCGTCTTCTGCACGTCGGCAACCACCGGCGTCGGCGCGTCGATGTTGCTCGGCGCCTGCTGCGACCTGTTCCCCCGCCCGGGGGATCGCGGTGAACTCGTCGGCGTGAATCCGGCCGACGACTCCGAGGTCCGGCGCCCGCTGGCCGACGATCAACCGCTGTCGCTGCAGATCTTCAAGACGATGGCCGACCCGTTCGCCGGCAAGCTCTCGCTGTTCCGGGTCTGCGGCGGCGTGGTCAAGGCCGACGCGAACCTGATCAACCCCGGTCGCGAGAACATCGCCGAGCGTGTCGGTGGCCTCTCGGTCGCCCGGGGCAAGCAACTCGAGCCGGTCAAGGAGATGCACGCCGGCGACCTCGGTGTCGTGGCGAAACTCAAGGAGACCCAGACCGGCGACACCCTCTGCGATCCGGCCGCGCGCTTCGTTCTCCCGAAGGTCAGCTTCCGCGAGCCGGCGATCTCGTACGCCGTCGAACCGAAGGCCAAGGGTGACGAGGAGAAGATCTCCACCTCCCTCAACCGCATGATGGAGGAGGATCCGGTCCTGCGGGTACGGCGGGATCCCAAGACCCACGAGTTGCTCGTCTCGGGTACCGGCCAGGTGCACGTCGAGGTCACCCTGGCGCGGATGAAGAAGAAGTTCGGCGTCGACGCGATCCTCCATCCACCGAAGGTGCCGTACCTCGAGACGATCAAGAAGAAGGTCACCGGCGTCGAGGGCAAGCACAAGAAACAGAGCGGTGGCCGCGGTCAGTTCGGCGTCTGCGTCATCGATCTCGAGCCGCTGCCGTCGGGATCGGGCATCGAGTTCGTCGACAAGATCTTCGGCGGCGCGATCCCGCAGAACTACCGTCCCGCCGTCGACAAGGGAATCCGCGAAGCGGCGGAGCACGGCTGGCTGGCCGGCAGTCCGGTCGTCGACTTCCGGGTGACGCTCACCGACGGCAAGTACCACAACGTCGACTCGTCGGAGATGGCGTTCAAGATCGCGGGTTCGATCGCGTTCAAGGAGGCGATGGCCAAGGCCGGACCGACGATCCTCGAACCGGTGATGCATGTCGAGATCGTCGCTCCCGAGGAGTGCATGGGCGACATCATGGGCGACCTGTCCTCTCGCCGCGGCAAGCCCCAGGGCATGGACACCCAGGGATCGACCCAGGTGATCAAGGCCACCGTTCCGATGGCCGAGATGCTGGACTATGCCTCGGCGCTGAAGTCGATGACCAGCGACCGCGCTTCCTACACGATGGAGTTCGAGCACTACGGCGAGGTCCCGGCCCACGAACGCAAGAAGATTGCAGAGGCGGCCGCCAAGGCTGCGGAAGAGAAGGCCGGGTGAGCGATTCGTTCGTCTACATCGCCGATCTGAAAGATCACGTCGGACAGGTCGTCACCGTCAAGGGCTGGGTCGACCAGAAGCGCTCGTCAGGCAAGATCCGCTTCGTCGTGCTGCGCGACGGCTCCGGCTACCTCCAGTGCGTCGCCATCCACAAGAACATGGACGAGGCGGCGTTCGCCCTCGCCGACTCGATTCCCCAGGAGTCCTCGGTGACGGCGCGGGGAACGGTCAAGGCCGACGATCGTGCCCCGGGCGGCTTCGAACTCGGCCTCGAGGATCTGCAGCTGATCCACGCCGCCGAGGAGTACCCGATCCAGCCCAAGGAGCACGGTGTCGAATTCCTGTTCGACCAGCGGCACCTCTACCTGCGTTCCCGGGTGCCCCAGGCGGTGCTGCGCATCCGCAACGAGATCCTGATGGGTTGCCGGGAGTTCTTCTACGAACGCGGCTTCGTCCTGATCGACTCGCCGATCCTCACGCCGGCGGCGTGCGAGGGCACGACGACGCTCTTCGAGACCGATTACTTCGGCGAGAAGGCGTTCCTGGCCCAGTCGGGACAGCTCTACCTGGAGCCGGCCTGCATGGCCCTCGGCCGCGTCTACTGCCTCGGCCCGACGTTCCGCGCGGAGAAATCGAAGACCCGGCGTCACCTGACCGAGTTCTGGATGTGCGAGCCGGAGGTGGCGTTCCTGGAGCTGCCCGGGCTGATCGATCTGGCCGAGTCGTTCGTCTCGTACCTGATCGGCCGCTGTCTGGATCGCTGTCGCGTGGAGCTGGACACTCTCGAGCGCGATGTCACCAAGCTCGAGAAGATCGGCGCTCCGTTCACCCGGCTGACCTACGACGAAGCGGCGAAGATCCTCGTCGAACCGGAGTCCCAGGCCAAGATGAAGAAGGCCGGTGCGCCGCTGTTCGCCCACGGTAGCGATTTCGGCGGCCTCGACGAAACGCTGCTGACCGAGCGCTTCGACCAGCCGGTCTGCGTGACCCACTGGCCCGCGGAGATCAAGGCCTTCTACATGCAGCCCGACGACGACGACCCCACGAAGGTACGCTGTCTCGACGTGCTGGCCCCCGAGGGCTACGGCGAGATCATCGGCGGCTCCCAGCGGATCCACGATCACGATCTGCTCCTCGAACGGATCAAGCACCACGACCTGCCCCAGGAAGCGTTTCAGTGGTACCTCGATATCCGCCGCTACGGTTCCGTGCCCCACGCCGGCTTCGGCATGGGGATCGAGCGCTTCGTGACCTGGGTCTGCGGGATCCCTCATCTGCGACAGTCGATCCCCTACCCGCGCCAGATTCACCGGTTGTACCCGTGACCGAGCCACCGGTGGGTGACCCCGAGAGTTCCCCCGCCGTGGGCAACCCGGACGGCAGCCTGGCCGGCTCGACGCGCACCCGGGTTGGCGTGGTCAGCCTCGGTTGTGCCAAGAACCTCGTCGACACCGAGGTGATGCTGGGCCACCTCGATCGTGCCGGCTGCGAGTTCGTCACCGATCCGGCCGACGCCGACGTCGTCGTCGTCAACACCTGCGGCTTCATCGACGCGGCGCGGAAGGAATCGATCGACGCGATTCTTGAGGCGGCGGAATGGAAGAAGAGCGGCCGGACCCGGCGCGTCGTCGTCGCCGGCTGCATGGTGCAACGCTACCGCGACGAGCTCAGCCGTGAACTTCCGGAGGTCGACGGGTTCGTCGACCTGGACCGGCTCGATCAGATCGTCGAGGCCTCGGGGATCACTCCGGCGCCGCCGACGTCGGTGCTCCATGGCGATCTTCCGATGCTGGCTCCCCGTCCGACCGGCGCCCGCGGTGCCTCGGACACCGCCGTCGCCGCCTGGGGCGCCTCCTCCTATCTCTACGACGATCGAACTCCCCGACGTCCCGCGACGCCGGGCTGGACCGCGTACGTGAAGATCGCCGAGGGCTGCGATCACACCTGTTCGTTCTGCGCGATCCCGAGTTTCCGCGGCACGTTCCGTTCCCGGCGCCCCGAGAGCGTTCGCCGGGAAGTCGAACGGCTGGTCGCCGGCGGCGTCCGCGAGGTCAACCTGATCGCCCAGGACTCGAGTCACTACGGCCGGGACCTGGAGATCCGCGAAGGGCTGGCCGGCCTGCTGGAGAACCTTTCCGAGGTCGAGCAGCTGCGCTGGCTGCGGGTGCACTACCTCTACCCGAACACGATCACTCCGCATCTGATCGATACGATGGCGCGACTCGCGCCGGTCGTCGACTACGTCGATCTGCCGTTGCAGCACGCGCATCCCGACATGCTCCGGCGGATGCGCCGGGGCGGCTCGGCCGAACGGCACCTCGAGCTGCTCGGGCGCTTCCGTCAGGCGATGGGCGAGGTCGCGTTGCGCAGCACGTTCATCGTCGGCTTTCCGGGTGAGACGGAGGAGGAGTTCGACGCCTTGCTGGACTTCGTGCGCCAGGCGCGCTTCGATCATCTGGGCGCGTTCGTCTACTCCCACGAGCAGAACACCCCGGCCGAGGATGTCGCCGACGATGTGCCGGACGAGCTCAAGCAGGAGCGTCACGAGCGCCTGCTCGCCTGTCAGCAGGAGATCGCCCTCGAGCGGCTCCGGGGCATGGTCGGCCGTACCGTGGAGGTGCTGGTCGAGGGGGCCCACCCCGAGACCGAACACCTGCTCGTCGGCCGCATGGCGAGCCAGGCGCCCGATGTCGACGGGCAGATCCTGCTCAACGACGGGACCGCCGCAGCCGGGACGTTCGCGTCGGTGGAGATCACCGAGGTTGCCGGATACGATCTGGTCGGGACGATTCTCGCGCCGGCCTGACGGCGGCGGCAGGAAGCTGATGAACGTCTGGAACGGAATCGACGCCTACCCCGAGTCGAGGGATCCGGTGATCGCCAGCATCGGCAACTACGACGGGGTCCACGTCGGTCACGCGACGATCCTCGACGGAGTGGTCAAGCGCGCCCGGGAGACCCGGCGTGCCTCGTTGCTGATCACCTTCGATCCGCATCCACTCGCGGTCGTCGCTCCGGACCGTCGTCCCCTGCTGATCCAGACCCGGCACCAGAAGCTGGCCGCTCTCGAGGCGACCGGCCTCGAGGGAGTCCTGATCCTCGCCTTCGATCGCGAACTCTCCCGGCTCACCGGCGAGGGCTTCTTCCACGAGGTCCTCGACGGCCGCGTCAGCTTCGCGGCGATCCACGTCGGCGAGACCTTTCGCTTCGGTGCGCAGCGCTCCGGCGACCACACGACCCTGGCGAAGATCGGTGCGCAGCTGGGCTTCGAAGTCCGGGGCATCCCGCCGGTCCAGCTCGGCGACGAGACCGTCTCCAGCTCGGCGATCCGCGATGCGATCGCCCGGGGCGAGGTCTCCCGGGCCCGGGCGATGCTCGGTCGGCCCTACTCCGCCGAGGGGGAGGTCGTGCGCGGAGCCGGCCGCGGCCGGAAACTCGAATTCCCGACCGCCAACCTCGCCGTCGAGAACGAGGTGACTCCGGCGGTCGGCGTCTACGTCACCGAGGCGCTGGTCGACGGATCGCGTTACCCGTCGGTGACCAACGTCGGTACCCGGCCGACCTTCGACGGGGAGGGGCAGACGGTCGAGGCGTACCTGCTCGACTTCGAGGACGACCTCTACGACCGGCGGATCGAGCTGCGCTTTCTCGAGCGGATCCGTGACGAACGCAAGTTTCCGGATGCCGACGCGCTCCGTGCGCAGATCGCCCTCGATGTCGCCGCCGCGGAGAGCTTCTTTCAGGACCTCTCCCTCGAGCCCCGCTGAGCGATGAAGCCGGGCGTCGAAGGAGCGGGGGTGTTCATCAGCTTCGAGGGGATCGAGGGCTGCGGAAAGTCGACCCAGGTTCAGCGACTGGCGCGCACCCTCGAGAGTCGCGGTATCGCGCTGCTCACGACCCGGGAGCCCGGTGGTACCGATCTCGGCCGGCGGCTCCGCGAGCTGCTGCTGGCGCCCACCGACCGGCCGATGGCGCCGGAGGCGGAGTTGCTGCTGTACACCGCCGACCGCGCCCAGCACCTGCGGGAAGTGATCGAGCCGGCGCTGGCCGCGGGGAAGCTCGTGCTCTGCGATCGCTTTCTCGATGCCACGGTGGCCTACCAGGGGTACGGGCGCGGGCTGGGGGTGCAGGCGATCCTCGATCTACACCGCTCGGCGCCTCTCGATCGGCGGCCCCGTCGTACCGTGCTGGTCGACCTCGACCCCGAGATCGCGCTGGAACGCGCACGACGGCGCAACGTCGAGACCGGGGCCGATGTGAGCGAGGGGCGGTTCGAGGCCGAGGAGCTCGCGTTCCACCGTAGAGTGCGGGAGGGATACCTGGCGATCGCCAGGGCAGAGCCCGAGCGGCTGTTTGTCGTCGACGGGAATGGCGACCCGGCGACCGTCGCTGCACGGACCCTCGCGGTCGTGGAGGAGCTGCTGTGAAATCTTTCGACGAGATCCGTGGTCACGAGCAGGCGATCGATCTGCTGCGCACGATGCTCGACCGTCGGCGCGTGCCTCAGGCGTTGCTGTTCCAGGGGCCCGCCGGCATCGGCAAGGGGACGACGGCGATGGCCCTCGCCCGCTCGCTGCTCTGCAACGAGCAGACGACCGCCTGCGGCCGTTGCGAGGCCTGCCGTCTGTTCGCCGCCGGGAACCATGAGGACTTCACGCTCCTGCGGCGGCTGCCGAAGCATCCGCCGCGGAAGGGACCGCGCGGACCGGAGCTGAACCGGGACATCAACGTGGACCAGATCCGTCAGATGACCGGCCTGATCGGACAGACGCCCCGGAGAAGTCAGCACCGGGTCATCCTCATCGACGACGCCGACCTGATGAACCGTAACGCGCAGAACGCGCTGTTGAAGTCCCTCGAGGAGCCGGCACCGAAGGTCGTGATGGTGCTGGTAGCCGCCAATCCGAACCACCTGCTCCCGACCGTGCGGTCCCGCTGCATGGCGATTCGCTTCGCGGCGCTGCGCTCCCGGGAGCTGGCCGACATCCTCGTCGAGATGGACTACGAGGCTGCCGACGCCGAGGCCCGCGCGGCCTTCGCCGAGGGCCGGCCCGGCCGGGCGATCGAGCTCGATCCCGACGATTTGCGGTTGCGCCGGGATGCCCTGTTGCAGTCGCTCGGCAAACTGTCGACCGGGCAACACCTCGACGAGATCCCGTCCCAGGGCGCCGAGATCGCCGGCAAGGACGAGACCGATTTTCACGAAGGGATGGACCTGCTCCAGGGGTTGTTGCGGGATGCCGCCCGGGCGGCGATCGATCCTGAGGACCCGGCCCTGATCCACATCGACCGCGCCGAGCCGCTGTCCCGGCTGGGCCGGCGACTGGGTCCGGTCCGCACGGCACGCTTGATCGAACTCACGAGCCTGGCCCGGCAGGCCAGCCGCCGGAACCAGAACCGGACCTTGCTCTCGGAGCAGGTCCTGGCGGCGATCGCCGGCGGACCGCTCCACGGCGTTGCCGGCGGTCCGCTCAGCGGCGGAGCAGGCTGACGATCTCCACCCGGTGGGTCTGGGGGAACATGTCGTGGGGCACGATCCGCTCGAGACGCCAGCCGGCATCGACGAGCAGTCGCAGATCCCGGGCCGCGCTGGCGTCGTCACACGAGATCAACACCACCGTCGGCGGTGCCAGGGCGGCGACGGCAGCGACGCCCTCGGCGGCGAGTCCGCTGGCCGGAGGGTCGGCGACCAGGGCGTCGACCGCTGCGCCCTCGACGGCGCGTAA
>CALNYP010000023.1:0-299464 GCA_942490715.1 uncultured bacterium | reverse complement strand
CCTGGATTAACGCCTCATAGGTTCCGTACCGTCGTGCTCGATCCGACCTTGACGGCGACGGTGCCCCGGTCGGTGATCGCCGCGACCGGCATCGACGCCGTCTCGCACAGCGTCGAGAGCTACGTCTGCAAGCGGCGCAACGCCTTCTCGATGACCTTCGCTCGCGAGGCCTGGCGGCTGCTCGACGGCAACTTCGAGCGCGTGCTGCAGGACGCCGGAGACCTCGACGCCTGGGGCAAGATGCTGGTCGGCGCCCATCTCGCCGGAGCGGCGATCGAGCACTCGATGCTCGGCGCGGCCCACGCCTGCGCGAACCCGCTCACCGCCCGATTCCAGGTCAGCCACGGACACGCGGTCGGCCTGATGCTGCCGTCGGTGATGCGTTTCAACGCACCGGCGGTCGGCGGCCTGTACAACGACCTGAATCTCGCCGGCCTGCTGCGCAAGCCCAAGTCGGATCCGTCAGGAGCCCGGCTGGTCGACCGCGTCTGCGAGCTGCGCAGTCTGGCGGGGCTTCCGGAACGACTCGAGAGCTACCCGATCCCGAACAACAGCCTGCCGACCCTCGCCGAAGAGGCCGCCCGTCAGTGGACCGCCGGTTTCAACCCGGTGCCCGTCGGTCGTCCCGAATTGCTGAGGATCTATGAAGCCGCGTACTGAACCGTCGCCGCGACGTCCGGGACGCCCCGTCGCGGGGTCATCGGCCTGCTCGCCCTCGTGGCCGTCCTCGGCGTGACGACCGCCGTGGCCCAGGAGAAACCCGCCGTTCCGGCCGCCGCGACGGAAGAGGGCACCTGGCAGTTCCGGGGCAACCCGGGGCTGACCGGAACGGTGGCGGATGCGCTGGCGCTACCGCTGGATCCGCTCTGGGTCTTTGACGGCGCCGAGGGCTTCGAGGCGACGGCGGCCATCTCCGGTGGGACGGTCTTCGCGGGCTCTCTCGAAGGCATCCTCTACGCGCTGTCCCTGCAAGACGGCTCGGTTCGCTGGAGCTACGAGGCGACCGCCGAGATCAAGTCCTCGCCGACGGTTTACCGCGGGCTGGTGCTGTTCGGCGACGGCGACGGTATGTTCCACGCCGTCGACGCGACGAGCGGCAAGGCGCGCTGGACCTTCGCGACCGGTGCCGAGATCCTCTCCTCGGCGAACTACTCCGGCGATCGAATCTTCTTCGGTTCCCACGATCAGTTCATCTACGCGCTGAACGTCAAGGACGGCTCCCTGGCCTGGAAGTTCGAGACCGACGGCTACGTCTACGGAACCCCCGCGCTCTTTGACGACAAGCTCGTGTCGGCCGGCTGCGACGGCTTCTTGCGCGTCCTGGCCCAGTCCGACGGCAGCGTGCTCCACCAGATCGAGCTCGGCGGGTACGTCGGTGCCAGCCCCGCGGTGAGCAACGGTACGGTCTACGTCGGCACCTTCGAGAACCAGGTGCACGCGGTGGACCTCGCCGGCAAGAAGGTCCTCTGGACCTACGAGAACCCCGACCGGAAATTCCCGTACCTCTCGTCGGCCGCCCTGACCGACAAGCTCGTCATCGTCGGTGGCCGGGACAAGCAGGTGCATGCCCTCGATCGAATGACAGGCGAACAGAAGTGGTCGTACTCCAGCCGGGGGAAGATCGACTCCTCTCCCGTGATCGCCGGCCGGCGGGTCTGGGTCGGCTCGGCGAAGCGGGGACGTGCTGGCCCTCGACCTGGAAACCGGGAAGGCTGCGTGGAAGTTCGAGACCGGCTCGTCGATCACCGCGACGCCGGCGCTGGTCGCCGGCCGGCTGGTCATCGGCACGCTGGACGGCGAGCTGTACTGCTTCGGAGCGCCCACGCAACCCGGCGGGGGCGGCAACGGATGAGCACGAGTCACGAACCGGCCACCGCCGTCGACGTCGGAGCACAAACCACCGATGTCGGCAGCGTCTTCGTATCGAACTACCCGCCGTACTCGTTCTGGAGCGCCGACCATGCCCTGCGTGCTGCACGAGGTGCCCTCGCCGAGGCGCCGCGCCCCGACACGCCGCTCGGGCTCTACCTGCACATCCCGTTCTGCCGCAAGCGCTGCAAGTTCTGCTACTTCCGTGTCTACACCGACAAGAACGCGGCCGAGGTCCAGCGCTACGTCGATGCGGTGGTGCGCGAGGCTCGACCTGCTACGCCGAGCGCCGTGATCGGCGGCCGCAGCCCGCGTTTCATCTACTTCGGCGGCGGAACGCCGTCGTTCATCAGCAGTCGACACCTCCGGCAGGTCGTCGAGGCGCTCAAGTCGCGACTTCCCTGGAGCGGCGTCGAGGAGGTCACCTTCGAGTGCGAGCCCGGAACGCTGACCGAGCCGAAGCTGGCGACGATCCGCGAACTGGGCATCACACGGCTCAGTCTCGGCGTCGAGAACTGGAACGACGAGATCCTGGCCGGCAACGGACGGGCCCACGTCTCCAAGGAGATCTACCGGGTCGAACCCTGGATCCGCGCACTGAACTTCGACCAGCTGAACATCGACCTGATCGCCGGCATGGTCGGCGAGACCTGGGACACCTGGCGCGGACTCGGTGGCCAAGACGATCGACCTGGCGCCGGACAGCGTGACCATCTACCAGATGGAGCTGCCCTTCAACACGGTCTACTCGAAGCAAGGCCGTGCTCGACGGCGAGAGGTGCCGGTCGCCGACTGGGAGACCAAGCGCGCCTGGCACGCCTACGCCTTCGAGCAGCTGTCGAGCAGGCCGGCTACGAGGTGTCTCGAGCGCCTACACCATGGTGCAGCGGTGACAAGGCCGAAGTTCGTCTACCGCAATTCGGTCTGGCAGGGTTGCCGACCTGCTCTCGCTCGGGCGTGTCCTCGTTCGGTCACCTCAACGGCGTGCACTACCAGAACACGGCGGCAACTGGGACGCCTATCTCGAGCGCGTCGAGGGTCGGCAGCTGCCGATCGATCGGGCGTTCGTGCACCACGAGCGGAACAGCTGACCCGGGAGGTGATCCTGCAGCTGAAGCTCGGGTCGGCTGGATGCCGCTACTTCGAGAACAAGTTCGGCGTCGACATCCTCGAGCAGTTCGCCGAGCCGGCGTGGGACGCCTGGCCTGAGCGCGGCATGCTGGAGATCAAGGACGGCTGGGTCCGCCTGACCCGCGACGGGGCTGCTGCGCGTCGATTCACTGCTGCCCGAGTTCTACGCGTCGGAATACCAGAACGCGCGGTACACCGACTGAGTCCGGGATCTCCACGCGCGATCCGCGATTTGGAACAACGGATCCTGGACGATCAAGGGCGATCCGTAGTGTCCGATTCGAACGAAATGGTTGAGCGGTCTATGCCGCTGCTCGTCTTGTTGTCTGGCCCGCCGGCTACTGCCGATGACGACCGAGAGGCGGCCGACGACGACCGAAGGACGTTCAATCGACCGACCGAAGAACAGCCGATCGACGTCGATCGAGGAAGGAGTACATCGAGGTCAAGGTGCCCTACGCGCCCGACTCGAACACCATCGCCACCAAGCTGCCGGTGCCGCTCCAGGTGACGCCGGCCAACGTCGGCGCCGTCACCGCGCCTCTGATCAGCGAACAGCACGCGATCGTGCTCGGCGATGCGCTGCGCAACGTCAGCAGCGTCAACGTGCAGACCGGCAACGGAGTGCACGACTTCTTCTGATCCTGCGCGGGTTCGACTAGCTCGACGGCGCTGGTGATGACCGACGGGGCGCCCGAGCCCGAGGCCACGTTCTACAACATGTACAACGTCGAGGGTGTCGAGGTGCTCAAGGGGCCGGCCGGCTTCCTCTACGGGCAGCAATCCGCTCGGCCGGCGCGGTGAACCTGGTGCGCAAGCAGCCGCTGCCCGGAGAGCTGCTGCGCTTCGGTGCCTCGCGCCGGCAGTTTCGGCACCTACGAGGCCAACCTCGACTGGAACACCGCCAACGCGGACGGTGATCGCAACTTCCGGGTCAACGGCGTCTACCTCGAGTCGGACGGATACCGCGACGTCAGCGAGACCAGCAGTCGCGATCAACCCGGCTTCACGATGCAGCTGGCCAACGAGTCCGCAGTCTGAACTTCAACCTCGAGTTCGTCACGCGGAGATTCCGCCCCGATAGCGGGATCCCGCTGTTCAACGGGGCAGATGCCGGACGTGCCGCGCACCAGCACGTACCAGAGCGCCGCTCGATTTCTCCGAGCAGGACATCAGCCGCTTCCAGGTCGACTACCAGAATCGCCACTGAACGACAAGGTCACCATGCGCAACAAGATCTACTACCGCGAACTGGACTGGCAGACGCTCGGGACGCTGTTCGCGGCGTTCGACCTCCCGACGATGTTCGGCGGCGGCACCCAGGTATCCGCAGTCGCTGACCCCGCTGGACAACGACCAGGACATCCTACGGCAACCAGTTCGAGGTCGTCTTCGAGGTCGGCAAGCGCATCAAGCACAGCTTCCTCGCCGGTATCGAACTGTCCGAGTACCAGGACGACTTCAACCTGGGCATCGCCGCGCCCTGTGACGGCACCAACCCGGGCTGCATGCCCGGGATCGACCTGTTCAACCCGGTCGAGACCGCCGGCCCATCGACTGGTGAACCGTTTTCCGTTCCAGGTCGGTGATGCCCGCAGCCGTCGTCGCGCCCTACGTCATCGACCAGATCGCGTTCTCCGACCGCTTCCAGCTGCTCGCTCGGCGCGCGCTACGACGACATCGATACCGAGGTCCGGACTTCAACGCGCACGTCCAATGACGTTCGTCGCCGGGGTACACCCGCAACGACAGTGAGGCCAGCCCCATGGTCGGCCTGGTCTTCGCCGCCGTCGAGCAGCCTGACGCTCTACGCCAATGCCGCGAGTCCTTCGCGCCGCTCGGCACCCGCGTACGTCGGAGTGCGGAGACCTCGAGCCGGAGGAAGAGCGAGCAGATCGAGGTCGGTGCCAAGAAGCTGTTCCTGAACGGCAAGGCCCGCGCGGCGTTCGCCGTCTACCAGCTCGAGCGCGACAACATCGGCATCCCGGACGACAACGGCATCACCCAGCAGGTCGGCGACCAGCGATCGCGTGGATTCGAGATCGATCTTTGCCGCCGAGCCATGCCGGGTCTGCGCTTTTCTTCTCCTACGCCTACACCGACGCCGAGCTGACCCCCTTCACCGAGGCGTTCACCGACCCGTTCTTCATGATGCTGATCACGTTCGACCGCTCCGGCAACAATCCCGCATTCGCGCCGGAGCACCTGGTCAACCTCTGGGTCAGCAAGACGTTCCCCGGTGGGCTCGGGCTGGGCGGCGGCGTGCGCTACGTCGACGAGCAGTTCATCGCCGCCGACAACGCGTTCGCCATCGACGAGCGCGTTCATCGTCGACGCGACGGTGTACTACGATCTGGACAAGTTCCGTTTCAAGGTCAACTTCAAGAACCTCACCGACGAGGAGTATGAATTTCGCGGTTTCGGTTCCGACTCGGTCATCCCGGCCAACGAGGCGGCCGTTTACTTCAGCGCGGACTTCAGCTTCGCCGTTGATAGGCGATCGCGATGGTAGAAAGCGACGATCCGGGTACCGAGGGAGAGACAGGACTTGAGTTTGATGCGGAGAACCCGACCTCAGCGAGACGGACTACGACGTGATCGTGATCGGCGGCGGGCCGGCCGGCTCCACCGCCGCGACGCTGATCGCGCAGGCGGGGCAGTCGCGTGCTGCTCCTCGACCGGGAGACGTTTCCCGCGTTTCCGCATCGGCGAGTCGTTGATGCCGGCGACCTACTGGACGCTGAGCGTCTCGGCGTGCTGGACCAAGATGGAGCGGCACCGAGGAAGCACAGCGTCCAGTTCTTCTCGCCGAGCGGCAAGTGCCGGCTCGCCGTTCTACTTCACCGAGTTCGACGATCCCAGGAGAGCCCGAGACCTGGCAGGTGGACCGTTGAGCAGTTCGACCAGATGCTGCTGGACAACGCCGCCGAGCACGGCGTCGAGGTCTGCCAGCAGGCCAACGTCAGGGAGGTGCTGTTCGAGGGCGACGGGCGCGTCGGCGTCGCGTCGAGTTCGCCGACGGTTCGCGCCGCAGACATCGGCGCCCAGGTGTGGTCGACGCCAGCGGCCAGACCGGCCTGATCTCGCGCCGCAAGCTCGGGCTGCGCGAGTCGATCCGAAGCTGCGGCACGCCGCCTTCTTCACCCGCTACAGCGGGGCCTGGCGCGGCGAGGGCATGGACGAGGGCGCGACGCTGATCATGCAGACCAGCGAGACCGGAAGTCTGGTTCTGGTACATCCCGCTGCCTGACGACGTGATCAGTGTCGGCGTCGTCGGGCCGATCGACTACCTGCTGAAGGGGCGACGGTACCCCTGCAGGAGGTGTTCGACGAGGAGGGGCGATCTGCCAGGCGCTGCTCCAGGAACGCCTGGCCGCGCCGAACAGGACGAGGACGTTCGGGTGCTGCGCGATTTCTCCTACATCTCCAACGCGATCGCCGGCAACGGCTGGATCCTGGCCGGCGATGCGTTCGGCTTCCTCGATCCGATCTACTCCACCGGCGTCTTCCTGGCGATGAAATCGGCCGAGTTTGCGGCGGACGCCACGCTCGGTGCCTTCAAGGCCGGTGATTTCTCCGCCGCTCAACTCGGCAAGTACGGCAACGAGTACCTGGCTGGCATGGAGAACATGCGCAAGCTGGTCTACGCCTACTACGACGAGGAGTTCAACGTCCCGCAGTTCCTCCAGCGGTCAATCCGGACTGCCGCAAGCACGTGGTGAATCTGTTGATCGGAAACGTGTTCCGCGAATCGATCGACGGGTTGTTCGAGGCGATGGCCAGGAGTACGCGATCTGCCCGAGAAGCCCGCACCTTGCGAACCGGCCGAGCAGGCGAGCCGGTGAGCCCCGGACGCTCCCTCGCGGCTGCTCTACGGTGCCGTGAGCTGGCTGCTGATCCTGCTGCTGCACAACGACCTGTGGTTGTGGAACGACCGATCGGCGCTTGCTCGGCGTCCCTACCGGTCGGTCTGACCTGGCACGTCCTGTTCTGTCTGCGGTGCCGTGGCCGTCGTCTTCGCGCTGCTGCTGCGTTTCGGCAGGCCCCGACGGTGAGATCCGGACGAGGTCCAGCGTGACGACTCATGACCGTCATCATCGTCTACCTATCTGGCTGGTCCTGCTGGTCTCGGCCTGGCCAGCCACCGGCTGTTCCGCGGCACCGGCGAGGACTACTTCCTCGCCACGCGCTCGATCGGGCCGTTCGTGTTGCTGATGTCGCTGTTCGGCACGCACATGACCGCCTTCTCGTTGCTCGGTGCGTCGGGTGAGGCCTATCGCACCGGCATCGGTGTCTACGGCCTGATGGCCTCGTCGTCGGCGATCGTCGTGCCCACGGTGTTCTTCTTCGTCGGTACCCGGCTGTGGGCAGCTGGGCAAGCGCCACGGCTACATCACGCAGGTGCAGTTCTTCCGTGATCGCTGGGGCTCGGACGGGTTCGGCCTGTGCTGTTCGTCGTGCTGGTGACCTGCTCATGCCGTACCTGCTGATCGGCGTGATGGGCGCCGGGCGTGACGCTGAACCAGATCACCGACGGCACGGTACCCGGCTGGGTCGGGCAGCCTCGCGGATCTGCGCCGTGGTGATGGCCTACGTGACCTACGGTGGGCTGCGCGGGACCGCCTGGGCCAACACCTTCCAGACCCTGGTCTTCATGACCCTCGGCGGGGTCGCCTTCTTCTGGATCGTCCGCAGCCTCGGCGGGCTGGGGCCCGCCCTCGACGCCGTGCGCGCACAGGCCCCCGAGTTGCTGGTCCGTGGCGAGAAGATCCCGCCCCTCAAGCTGCTGACGTACACGGCGATCCCGCTTTCGGTCGGGATGTTCCCGCACATCTTCATGCACTGGCTGACGGCCCGGAGCGCCGCGACCTTCAGCTCCGCGATCGTGGCTACCCGCTGTGCATCGCGATCGTCTGGATCCCCAGCGTGCTGCTCGGTGTGCTGGGAACCGCGGATATCCCGGGGCTGCAGGGCCCGGCGGCCAGCTCGATCCTGGTGCGGATGATCCAGCCCCATGCTCCCGAGCTGCTGGCCGGGCTGCTCGGCCGCCGGCGTGTTCGCGGCGATCATGTCGTCGCTCGACTCCCAGGTGCTGTCGCTGGGCACGATGTTCACCCAGGACATCGTGCGCCACTACGGGCTTCGGCGACAGGATGACCGAGGCGCAACAGGTCCTGGTCGGCCGGCTGTTCGTCGCCGTCATCCTGGTAGTGACCTACCTGCTCTCCGCTCGGTGACGCCGCGACGATCTTCTCGCTGGGCGTCTGGTCGTTCACCGGCTTCGCCGCCCTGTTTCCCGGTGGTCGTCGCCGCGCTGTTCTGGCGGCGCAGCACCACGGTCGGCGCCTGGCCTCCGTTGGCCACCGTGGCGGCTGTGGGTCTACTTCTTCGTCGTCGGTTACGGCGTGCCGGGCTACACCGTCGGCGGCACCGGCGTGATGCCCGTGGCGGTGATGCTTCCGGCGTCGGCCTTCGTCCTGGTCGCTGGTCTCGCTGCTGACACCGGCCGCCCGGAGCGATCGAGCGGTTCTTCCCCGCCGGAGGTTCGTTCTCCGATCGACGATGAAGATCGCCTACATCACCGCCGGCGCCGCCGGGATGTACTGCGGAAGCTGCCTGCACGACAACACGCTGGCCGGGGCGCTGACGCGGCGGGGTCACGACGTCACCCTGGTGCCGATCTACACGCCGATCCGCACCGACGAGGAAGACGTCAGCATCGACCGCGTGTTCTACGGCGCGATCAACGTCTTCCTGGAGCAGAAGTCGGCGCTGTTTCGCCACACGCCCTGGCTGGTCGACCGCCTGCTCAACCCGGCGAGGCTGCTGAACTGGGCCTCGAAGCTGCGGATCGTCCATCGATGCCACGCGATCTCGGCGACCTGACGCTGTCGGTGCTGCAGCGGTGAGGACGGCAACCAGAGCAAGGAGCTCGAAGAGCTGGTCGACTGGCTGCGCGACGAGATCAAGCCCGAGGTCGTGCACCTGTCGAACTCGATGCTCCTCGGGATGGCGCATCAGATTCGCGACGAGCTCGGTGTCCCGGTGCTCTGCTCTCTTCCGGGAGAGGACATCTTCCTCCACGACCCTTCCCAGGGCCCCTTCCCCCCTCCCCCCCCTCCCTTCGCTCCCCCCTCCCCCCCCCCTCCCCCCCTCTCCACTCCCGCCTGCCTACTCCCCACTACCGTTACACAAGGTACATGGTCCGCTCCTCCATCCCCCCTCCCCTCGGGGATCAAGGTCGACGGGTTTGCAGCGGGGGAGCCGCCGGTTCGCCCCCCGTTCCGGGTCGGCTACCTCGCCCGGATCTGTCCCGAGAAGGGACTGCACCTGCTCTGCGACGCGTTCCACAAGCTGGTCCAGCGTGCCGGCGACGAGGAAGTCCGGCTGGGAATCGCCGGCTATCTCGGACCCCGGGACGAGGCCTACTTCGAGCAGTGCCGTGAACAGCTACGGGAGTGGGGCATCGACGACCGGGTCGACTACGTCGGCGAGGTCGACCGGACCGAGAAGGCCGAGTTCCTGCGCTCGCTCCACGTCCTGTCGGTGCCGACCGTCTACCGGGAGCCGAAGGGTGTCTTCGTACTCGAGGCGCTGGCCTCGGGGACACCGGTCGTGCTGCCGGACCACGGCGCCTTTCCCGAGCTGGTCGCCAGGACCGGCGGCGGGCGGCTCGTCGAGCCGGGAAACACCGAGGCCCTCGCCGCCGAGCTGCACCGGCTGATGTCCGCCGACGACGAGCGCAACGAACTCGCCCGGGCGGGGGAGGCGGCGGTCCGCCGCGACTATAATGACGCCGCGTCGGCCGAGCGCCTACTCCGGGTCTATCGGCACGTGACGCGCTAGCGAGATCCAGCAGATGCACACGTTTCGCACGCAGCGTCGGGTCGAATTCGTCGACACCGACATGGAAGGAATCGTCCACTTCTCGCGTTTCCTGATCTACATGGAGACCGCGGAGCACGAGTTTCTCGAGGCGCTCGGCACGAGCGTGGCGACGACGATCGACGGCGTTCGCGTCGGCTGGCCCCGGGTCTCGGTCTCCTGCGAGTACAAACGCCCCGCACGATTCCGGGACGACCTCGACATCGTGGTGACGGTCGAGCGGAAGGGGAACCGCTCGATGACCTACGGTTTTCGCTTCGAGAAGGACGGCGAGCTGATCGCCCTGGGCCGGTCGACCTGCGCCTGTTGCAGCCTCGACGGCGGCGGGTTGAAGGCGATCCGGATTCCGAAGTTCCTTGCCGACCAGATCGAAGAGGTACCGCGATGAGCGCCCGGCTGAAGCTGACCGACGTACACAAGCGCTTCGACAGCGGAGAGAACCCGGTCGAGGTTCTTCGTGGCGTGACCTTCGAGCTGAACGACGGAGAGTCGGCGGCGATCACCGGGCCGTCCGGGTCCGGCAAGAGCACGCTGCTCCAGCTGATCGGAGCCCTCGATCGACCGAGTTCCGGCACCGTCGAGCTCGGCGGGCGGCAGCCCTACGAGTTGCCGGAGAAGGAGCTGGCCCGTTTTCGCAACGCCTCGGTCGGGTTCATCTTCCAGGACCACCACTTGCTGCCCCAGTTCTCCGTCCTGGAGAACGTGCTGGTGCCGACGGTGGCGTTCCCGGGCGGCGAGTCGCGGGCCGAGCGGGCCAAGCAGTTGCTGGAACGGGTCGGACTGTCCCACCGGTTGTCCCATCGACCGGACCAGCTCTCCGGCGGCGAGCGGCAGCGGGCGGCGGTCGCCCGCGCGCTGATCAATCAGCCCGGCGTGATGCTCTGCGACGAACCGACCGGCAGTCTCGACGGCAAGACCGCTGGCGCGGTGGCGACGCTGCTGTTCGAGCTGCACCGGGAAGAGAACAACATCTTGATCATCGTGACCCACAGCCTCGACCTCGCCGGCATGTGCGGTCGCCGCATGGAACTGCAGGACGGCCGGTGTATCGAAGCCTGATTCACTACTGGCGGGTCAACCTCGCCGTGCTGGCCGGCGCTGCGGTCGCCACCGCGGTGCTCACCGGTGCGCTGATCGTCGGCGACTCGATCCGGGGCAGCCTGCGCGACCTGACCCTGGAGCGCCTGGGGAACGTCGACCGTGCGCTGGTCGGCGAGCGCTTCTTCCGCGAAGAGCTGGCCGCCGATCTGGCCGCTGGCGTGGAGGCGGCGCCGGTTCCGGCGATCCTGCTCCGCGGCACCGCGGTCCACGGCGACACCGGCGCCCGGGCCTCGAACGTCGCGGTTCAGGGAGTCGACGGGCGCTTCGCGACGCTCTTTCCCGACGCGGCGTTCGATTTCTCCCGGGCCCAGGGGCAGATCTTCCCCTCGATCGTGATCAACGAATCCCTGCGCCGGGAGCTCGATGCCGCCCCGGGAGACTCCCTGATCGTCAGCTTCGCCCGGGCCAGCGACATCCCCCGGGACACGCTGATGGGCGAGAAGGACCCCCAGGAGGTCCTCGGCCGGGTACGGGTCACGGTGCGATCGGTCGTGGCCGACCGGGGCGTGGGGCGCTTCGGGCTGCAGCCGAATCAACAGACCCCGCTGAACGCCTTCGTCGACCTGAAGCAGATCCAGCGGGCGCTGGGGCAGCGAGAGCAGGTCAACGCGGTGCTCCTCCCGGGAGCCGGCGCGGGGGCCGAGGCCGACGCCGCGGCGCTGGCCGGGGCGATCGACTTCGACGACCTCGGGCTGGTTCTGGAGGACGCCGGCGATCACCTGACGATCACCAGCCGGGAGTTCGTGCTGCGCCCGAACGTCGACGCCGCGATCGGCGCCGTCGCCGGCCAGCTCGGCCGGACCCTGCTGCGCACCCAGAGCTACCTGGCCAACACGATCCGCCTCGGCGATCGTGAGGTGCCCTATTCGATGGTCGCCGCCCTGGATCCGATTCCGGGCGCCGACTGGTCCGGCCTGACCTTCGCCGACGGCAGCTCCGTCGACGAGATCGGCGATGGCGAGATCCTGCTCACGCGCTGGACCGCCGACGACCTGCGAGCGCGCCCGGGCGACAGGGTCGACCTGATCTACTACGAGGTCGGACCGCGGGAGGAGCTGGTCGAGCAGGGTGCGACCTTCCGGGTGAAGGGAATCCTGCGCGACAAGGGGCTCGCCGCGGACCGCACGTTGACTCCGGACTACCCCGGCATCCAGGAGGCCGCGGACATGTCGGCCTGGGATCCGCCGTTTCCCGTGGAACTCGACCGGATCCGACCGGTGGACGAGGACTACTGGGACGAATTCGGGCCGACCCCCAAGGCGTTCGTCGCCGAGCGGACGGGGCGTGATCTCTGGGCCACGCGCTACGGGACCACGACCTCGGCCCGCATCGACGTTCCCGAGGGTGGCGACTCCGGCGCGATCCGTGAACAGTTCCGCAACGCCCTGTTCGAGAAGTTGCCGCCGGAGACCTTCGGCTTCGTCATCCGTCCCGTGAAGGCCGAGGGGCTCGCCGCATCGTCGGGAGCGACCGACTTCGCCGGGCTGTTCATCGGTTTCAGCTTCTTCCTGATCGTCTCCTCCGCGCTGCTCGTCGGTTTGCTGTTCAGCCTGAACGTCGAGCAACGGGCGAAGCAGGTCGGGCTGATGCTCGCCGTCGGCTACCCGCTGACCCGGGTCCGCCGTCGCCTGCTCGCCGAGGGAGGTGTCCTGGCCGCCGCCGGCGCGCTGCTGGGACTGGCCGCCGGAGTCGGTTACGCGGGGTTGCTGATGCTGGCCCTGCGAACGATCTGGTTGCCTGCGGTCGGCTCCTCGGCGCTGTTCCTCCACGTGACGCCGCTGGCGATCGGTCTGGGCTGGATCATCGCGGTGCTGGTGATCCTGCTCTCGATCTGGTGGACCGTCCGGCGCCTCAACCGGATCCCGCTCAGCGCCCTGCTCGCCGGCTCGTTGCGGCCGGACCGACCCTTGCGACAGCGACGGATCACGGCGATCCTGGCCTGGACCGGACTGCTCGGCGGAACCCTGATCGCCGGCTACGCGATCACCACCGGCGCGTCGGCTTCCCCGGGGCTCTCCTTCGGCAGCGGGTCGCTGTTGTTGATCTCCGGTCTGGCCTGGTTCGCCCTCTGGTGCCGTGGCGTCGGCGGCAGCGGACTGACCGGCAAGGGCGCGATCGTCGGCATGGCGGCGCGCAACAGCTCCTGGAACCCGGGCCGCAGCATCCTCAGCGTCGCCCTCGTCGCGTCGGCCTGTTTCGTCATCGTCGCCGTGGCGGCGAATCGTCATGAGTTCGGTGGTGAGCTGGCGGCGAAGGACTCGGGCTCCGGTGGCTTCAGCCTGATCGCCGAGTCCGACTCGCCGCTGTTCCAGGATCTGAGCCGGCCGGGCGATCGCGGCGACCTCGGCTTCTCTCCCGAGGAGTCGGCGCAGCTGGCCCAGGCCGAGATCGTCGCCTTCCGTTACCTGCCCGGTGACGACACGAGCTGCCTCAATCTCTACCAGCCCGAGAAGCCGCGTGTGCTCGGTGTTCCGCAGACGATGATCGCCCGGGGCGGCTTCTCTTTTCAGCAGACGATCGACGGCGCCGGCGACAATCCGTGGGAACTGCTGGAACAGGAGTTCGATCCGATCGTCAACGAGCTGGGCCTGACGGTGCCGGTGGTCCCGGCGATCGGCGACTTCAACTCGATGCAGTGGATCCTGCATCTGCCCCTCGGCGGCGACGTGCTGATCGACGACGAGTACGGAAACACGATCGCGCTACGTCTGGTCGGCACGTTCGCCAAGAGCGTCTTCCAGAGCGAGATGCTGATCTCCGAGGGCCGCTTCCTGGAACACTTCCCCAGCCGCGGGGGCTACTCCACCTTCCTGTTCGATGCGCCCGCCGGAGCCGGCGACGGTCTGGCCACACTGCTCGAATCGAAGCTCGCCGACTTCGGTTTCGATGTCAGCACGACGAAGGACCGGCTGGCCTCCTACGAGATCGTCCAGAACACCTACCTGTCGACGTTCCAGACCCTCGGCGGGCTGGGGTTGCTGCTGGGCACCGTCGGCCTGGGCGTCGTGCTGTTCCGCAACGTGATCGAGCGCCGGGGTGAACTGGCGACGCTGCGCGCCTTCGGCTTCCGTCGCCGGCAGCTGGCCTGGATGGTGCTTCTCGAGAACGCCTTCTTGCTCGTGGTCGGCGTGGGGGTCGGCACCCTCTCCGCGATCCTCGGTGTGGCCCCCCGGCTGGCCCAGACCCACATCCCCTGGGCCTCCTTGAGCGCGACCCTCGGCGTGGTGTTGCTGGTCGGGATGCTCTCCAGCATCGTCGCCGTTTCGGGGGTCCTGCGGAACCCGCTGCTGGCCACGCTCAAGGCCGAACGCTGATATCTCGGGACTCAGATCAGGCAAGTGTTGACGGGGCGATGGCCGGGAGCCGATATTGAGGGTTCCGGGCCGCATGATTCGCCGATTTCGGGCCATTTCGGGCCGTCGGCGGGTCCCGACCGATGGATGATGGCCCCCGAGAACGAAGCCACGTGTTGTTCCGACGAATCGTCTACGTCCTCGGCGCCCTGGGATTGGTCCTCGGTGCAGCCCACCTGGCCTGGCCCGACTACGAGTGGGGACAGGGCCGGGACTCCTATTTTCGCCTGGGCAACAGCCTGACCCTTGCTTCGTGGCTGGTGGCGATGCAGCTGGTCGCCGTCTCCGGCCTGGCCCTGCTGGCCTACCACCGGGAGCGCGACCGGCGGATTCCCTTCCGGCGCGCAACCTCCTGGATCTGGCTCGCCGTCGCGTCGCTGTCGGCGCTGCTGTCGCTGGCCGAGATCACCCGGTTCCACGACCGGCTGGACCTCCTGGAACCCGATCCGTCGGTCTACTCGCGACTGGTGGTCCTGGCCCTGGGCGCCGGGCTCGTCGCGCTGGTCGCCTGGTTCCTCCACGACCGGCTGGACGGGCTGGTCGGGGAACGCTGGTTCGTCGGCGCCTGGTCGATCGCCTGGGTCTATGCGCTCGCGTTCCGCTTTCTCGCACCCTGGATGCCGCCGCGCCTCGAGCTGTACACCGATCTGGCGATCGGCACGTCGACGGTCCTCGGCGCTACGCTGCTGCTGGCCACGGTCGGCGGGCACGCCCTGCGTCCGGCGGTCAACGCCGAACAGGCCGAGCGCTCCGGGGAGCCCGAGGCGTATGCCGCCCCGGTCGATCGACGCTGGGTCCTGATCGGTGTCGGCGGATCGACCTTCCTCGTCATCTGCCTGCAGATCGTGCTGTTCCAGATGCTGAACATCTTCGGCGACTACGTGACGGCGAACACCGTGCTCTCGGTGGCGCTGCTGGGCATCGCCGGTGGCGGTGTGATCGGCTACCACGCCGCCGCCCGCGCGCCGATGACGGCGATGATCGCTTCGAGCCTGTTGATGCCGCTGGCGATCCTCGTCGCCTTCGGCACGACGGTGGCCCATCTCGACGACAGCCCGCTGACGGCATCGCTGCTACTGGCCCTGCCCTTCGTCTGCGCCAGCACGTCGATCACCGTGGCGATCGCCCGTGGCGCGTCGCACCTGGTCTACTGCATCGACCTGGTCGGGGCGGCCCTTGGCGCGCTGGTGGTCAGCCCGCTCCTCGGCGCGCTCCGGGAGGAGGGCAGTCTGCTGCTGCTCTGCGCCGGCGCGCTGCTCGTGGCGCTCTGCTTCATCCGGGCCGATCCCCGAGCCGCCGTGCGGCGGCGGTTCCTGCCGATCGCCGGCGGCCTGATGCTCGCCTTCGTGGCCCTGACGGCCTGGAACGTCCGGGTCGATGCGCTGAACGTCGTCCGGACCCACATGCAGCAGCGCTATCCCGATCTGGAGATGCTGTTCTCCCGGTCGTCCTTCGTCGGGCGGTACGACGTCATCCGCACCCGGCCCGAGCTGGACACGCTCAAGACCGTCGAGAACGGCCGGATCATCGACACCGTGCGCAGCCTCGGTCCGGAGCACTACCAGGTCGACCCGCGGATTCCGCACACGATCATCGAGAATCCGGCGATCCTGATCATCGGCCTCTCCGGTGACGCGATCACCAAGACATCGACGTTCCTGTCCGACACCGTGGTCGGGATCGAGATCAACCCCGTCGTCGTCGAGCTGCAACGGGACGAGATGCGGGAGTTGAACGGCGCGAGCTACGACGGTATCGAGGTCGTCACCCGTGACGGACGCACCTATGTCGAGCGGACCGATCGGCAGTTCGACATGATCACGCTGATGAACTCGCACTTCGCCAAGGGCTACGTCAAGGGCCGATCGGCCAGCCCGGAGTACCTGCAGACGGTGGAGGCGTTCGAGGCCTACCTTCGTGTGCTGACCGATCGCGGAATGGTCGTGATCGAGGAGCCGATCGGCACGCCGGAGCGCGAGCCCCAGGTCTGGAAGCTGCTCGTGTCGATGCGTGAGGCGTTGCTCGCCGCCGGGGCGACCGAGCCGGAGCGGCACTTCTTCGTCTTCCAGTGGAAGTCGCGGCGGAACAACTACTTCCAGGTGCTGATGAAGAAGACGCCCTACACCGCCGCCGACCTCGCGGCGTTGCGTCAGTGGCTGCACGAGTGCGATGTCCTCCCGCAGACCGAACGCGAGGCCGGGACCCGGCTGGGGCCGATCAAGTCGATCCAGACCGTGCTCTACGCCCCGGACGAGCCGTTCGATACGAACATCGCCCGGGTCGTCGAGGGGCGCACCACGCCGGAGTTCGTGGCGGCCCACAACCTGCGTCCGATCACCGACGACATGCCGTTTCCCTTCGACCTGAACCCCGCCCGGCCGGAGACACGCCAGGCCTACACCCGCACCCTGGCGGCGACGCTGCTGTTGCTGCCGTTCTTCGTGGCCTTCCTGCGCCGATCGGGCCAGGGGTTGCGAGCGGCGCTGCCGTACGTCTCGGTCGTCGGCCTGACCGGCATGGGCTACCTGCTGGTCGAGGTCGTGCTGATCCAGCGCTTCGCGATCTTCCTCGGGTCGCCGATCGTCACCCTGGCAACGGTGCTCGGGACCCTGCTGATCTTTTCGGGACTCGGCAGTCTCTGGAGCTCGCGGGTCGACGACCGACGGATGAACCTCGTGCTGGGCGGCCTGTTCGCGATGCTGGTCCTGCACCTGTTCGCGGTGCCGTCGCTGCTGGGGATCATCGCGCCGCTGTCCCTCGGGCTCCGGCTGTTCGCGGCGGCGCTGACCCTCGCACCGCTGGCGTTCTTCATGGGCGTTCCGTTCCCGTTCGTCCTGCGCGCCGGCAAGCAGCATTTCAGCGAGTCATCGGCGGCGATGCTGTTCGCGATCAACGCGGCCACCAGCGCCCTGGCGGTACCGCTGGCCCTCAACATCTCCAGCGCCTGGGGCATGCGCCAGGTCCTCGTCGTCGCGGTCGTGGTCTACGCCGCGGTGGCGCTCTCGTTGCTGGGTGCCCGGGGCAACCAGCTCCGCATGCTGGTCAACGGGCCGGCCTATGCCGTCCTCGGGTTGCTGCTCGTCTCACCCTGGTTGCTGAGCCGGCCGGCACGGGCCGCCCCCGCCGCCGACGGTGTCTACGAGGTGTACGCGGCGAGCATGGGACGCTCTTCGCATCGTGAGGACCGGGTGTTGCTCGGCGGTTCACGGACGACCGGGGTCCCGTTCGAGTGGTTGTTCTACATCGTGAAGTCCGACGACCGGACGATCCTGCTCGACACCGGCTTCGACGATCCCGAGCTGGCCCGTCGCTGGCGCATCGCCCGCTTCACGCCACCCCTCGAACGGTTGCGACAGATGGGGATCGAACCCGGCGACGTCACCGACGTCGTGCTGACCCACACCCACTGGGACCACGCCGGGACGGTTGCGGCCTTCCCCGGTGCCAGGATCTACCTGCAACAGGCGGAGCTCGAGTTCGCCCGGGAGACCGTCAATCCGGAGACCCTCGAGGGGCGAGGCCTGCGCTGGCCGGATGTCGCCGCCCTCGACGCCGCCGCCGGCGAAGGACGGCTGGTGCTGGTCGACGGCGCCCACCAGGTCGCGCCGGGCTTCACCGTCGACCGGGGCGGCTCGCACACGATCGGTTCCCAGTACGCCGTCGTCGAGACCCGGGACGGCAAGGTCGTGCTGGGTGGAGACATGACCTACCTCTACTGGAACGGGAGCCGCCGGGTCGCGATCGGGACCGCGGTCGATCACGACGAGAACGTGGCGACGGTCCAGCGCCTGCTCCAGCAGGCCGGGTCGCCGTTTCTGCTGATGCCCGGACACGACCCCGCGGTGACGCGCTGGTTCCCCGAGGAGAGCGACGGCATCTACCGGATCACGATGGAGGTCCATTGAACCGCGCGGCGACCATCGAGGACGGACGCGCCGACGCGGTGCGGCGGACGCTCCACGGCTACCTGATCGGCCTCGCCGGCGTCTCGCTGGCCCTGGCCGTCTTGCATCTGCTGTTCGCCGAGTTCGAGGCCGGCAATGTGTTCTGGTTCAACCTCGACAAGGAACGCAACCTGGCGACCTGGTTCAGCGGGTCGCTGTTCTTCCTGTTCGGTGCGTCCGCGCTGGTCGCCTTCGGCTGGGAGATCAAGCGCAACGCCGAGCGGGCGACCTTCCGGTTGCCGGTACTCTGGCTCGGTGTGGCCGTGGTCGGCTTCTACATGTCCCTGGACGAGATCACGATCCTCCACGAGAACCTGTTCTGGAAAGAGGTGCGCCAGGCCTCGAACGAGCGCAGCGACACCTGGAAGTACCTGACCCAGTGGCAACTGCTGTTCGCCCCGGCGATCCTGGCCGCCGCCGGATACATGACGGTCTTCTTCGCCAACCGGTTCGGCGCCAGTCGCCGGGCCCGCGGGGCCGCGTGGGCCGGCCTCGGCTGCTGGTTCGCCGCGCTGTTCCTGGAGGGCGTGCGCGGCATGTTCCGCCGCGGCGGCGGCGACTGGTACGGCTGGCAGGTGGTCATCGAGGAACAGCTCGAGATCCTCGGCGCGATCTTTCTCGTCGGCGCGATCGCCTCGTACGTCGTCGACATCGCCCTGGACCTGACCGAGCGACGCCGTGGCGAGTTGACCCGGGCCGATCGCTGGTTGAATCGCACCGCCCTGGTCGGCCTGTCGGCGGTCTGCGGTGTGATGCTCCTGTCGGCGGGTGTCGTCTATCACTTCGCACGCGAGCAGGCGGCGGCCGGCGATCCGGTCCCCGGACTGTTCCGGCGCGCGGTGGGTGCAGGGTCTCAGCCGGCGACCGGCGGTGTGCGTGTCGGCACGCTGCCGGAGCTGCCGGACACGAGCAATCCGGCGATCTGGTTCGAGGACGTCGCGTCGAACCCGGAGTTACCTGCCGGAATCGCCGGTGACCTCGACGGATTGACCGCCGCCCTGATGCAGCCGGACGCTCCGGCGAGTCCGCTGCTCGCCGCCGATCGCGCGCCGCGGATGGTCTTCGTCTCCCTCGGTGATGCCGCGTCCCGGGTCCGGGTCTTCACCGGGCTCGGTGCCGGACTGACCGAGGCGATCCGCGACGCCGCCCGCACCGCGGGACTTCCGGCGACCGCCGAGGGGCGCTGGGTCCGGCTCGACATCGTCGACCACGTCGATGACACCGACCGCTTCGACTTCCGGCCACCGCTGGCGATGGACCCGGGGCTGCATGGTCTGGCGTTCGAACGCCGCTCCGGGATCTCCGTGCTGCCGGCCGAGGTGCTGGCGAACAAGATCGTCAACAAGGATCGCGAGATCGCGCCGCGAGCACTGCTGGACTACCTGGAAGCCAAGAACCCGGTGCTGGCCCGGCGCTTCACGGCGATGGTGCAGCCGGGTGTCGCCAATCCGTACCGCTTCTTCCGCACGCTGGGGTACACCCTCGAGGGTCGGCGGCTCCGGCCGCTCTACCGCGGCCACCGATTGTTCTCGGAGGAGCAGCTGACTCCCGACGCCCTGGTGCGCTCGGCCCAGGAGGGGACCGACTATCTGGTCCGGGTCACCGACGCCGCGGGTCGGTTCGTCTATTCCCAGGACCCGTCGGACCGTTCGATGTTCGACGCCTACAACATGCTGCGGCACGCCGGGACGATCTACTCGATGGTCGAGATGTACCAGGTCAACGGCGACGCGAAGCTGCTGGCGGCGATCGAACGGGCGATCGACTTCCTGCTGGCGAACATCAAGCCCTGCCCGAACTTCGCGACCCGGCAGTGCGCGGTCGACATCGACTCGGTCAAGCTGGGCGGGAACGCCCTGGCGGCGATCGCGCTGGCGCAGTACGAGGCCGCGACGGGGAACACCGAGTACCGGGAACGTGCGGCGTCCCTCGTCGGCTGGATCCAGGACGTCCAGGACGAGGCCGGCCAGTTCACGGTGCACAAGGAGAGCTTCCCCCGCGGGGTCGCCAGCAGCTTCGTCTCGGAGTACTACCCGGGCGAAGCGGTGCTGGCGCTGGTGCGCGTGTTCGAGAGAACCGGCGACAGCTCCCTGCTCGATACCGCGGAACGGGCCTCGCGCTGGCTGATCCAGGTGCGCGACGGCGGCAAGGGCGTCGATCAGCTCTCCCACGACCACTGGCTGCTGTACGGACTGGATGCGCTCCACCGGCATCGCCCCGATCCGCTCTATGTGACCCATGCGGGCAAGATCGTCCAGGCGATCGTCGATGCGCAGAACACCGAGCCGGAGTGGATCGACTGGCTCGGCAGCTACTATCGGCCTCCGCGGACCACTCCGACCGCGATCCGTACCGAGGGCCTGGCGGCGGCCTGGTCGATGATGGGACGGGTCGGCGATCGGAAGACGATGACCCGGATCGAGGCGGCCGTTCGCCTGGGGATCCGTTTCCAGCTCCAGACCCAGGCATCTCCGGAGTTGAACATGTTCCTCGCCGAGCCGGCACCGACGCTGGGCGGCTTCCGGCGGGGTCTCGACGAGTACGAGATCCGTATCGACTACGTGCAGCACAACATCTCGGCCTTGCTGGCCGCGGCGAAGATGCTGGAGTCGCCGGCCTCGACACCCTGACCCGACGGCACATTATTCGGCCCCGGAGCCGATGCCGTGACCACTTACAGCCCGACCGCCGAGCCACGTCCCCTGGGCTGGCTGCGCGCCCCGGCGTTCGACCTGACGTTCATCGTCGGCGTCTGCGCGATCGCCCTGCTCTCCGGGGCAGCCGTCGTCTACAACCCGGCCTGGTTCGGCTTGATCCTGTTCGTCGATCTCTGGGTCCTGGGCTACCACCACGTGGTCTCGACCTACACACGACTGTTCTTCGACATCGAGAGCTTCCGCGAACACCGCTTCCTGGTCATCGGCCTTCCGGTGCTGGTGACGGTCGCCTGTCTGGCCAGTCTGTTCTTCATGGGACGCTGGGTACTGGCCTCGGCCTACCTCTACTGGCAATGGTTCCACTACACGCGGCAGAGTTACGGCATCGCGCGGATCTACGGTCGCAAGGCGAACGCCGGCAAGGCGGTCGACGATCGACTGGCGACCACGGTGATCTACGCGATCCCGCCGGGAATCCTGTACCGCTCCTATCAGGCCCCCGATCGGTTCCTGGGCATGCCGCTGAAGGTGCTTCCCGTGCCGTTCTGGCTCGTGGCGATGGTGGGTGTACTCGCCGTTGCGGCGACAGTGGTCTACGCCGGTCGAAACTCCCCGTTCGATACTTCGAGGGGCAGCGCGCGCCGGTCCTCCACCTGTACCTGGTGTCGCACCTGGCGGTCTTCTCGGTCTCCTACCTGGTGATCCGGGACCTGGATCACGGCTGGCTGGCCGTGAACATCTGGCACAACGCCCAGTACATCCTGCTGGTCTGGATGTACAACAACAACCGCTTCCGCAACGGGATCGACCCGGCGCACCGCTTCCTGTCGACGATCAGTCAGCAGCGCAACGCGCTGATCTACTTCGCCGTCTGCCTGATCAGCTCGACCGCCCTCTATTTCGGGATCGACCAGCTCTTGCGCGTCGTGGCTCCGCAGGCCGGGATGAGCCTCGGCGGGCTCGTGCTGATCGTCTACTCGGCGATCAACTTCCACCATTACATCGTCGATGGCGTGATCTGGAAGGTCCGGCGCAAGCCCCTGCAGAAGAACCTCGGTGTGACCGCCTGAGCCCGGTGCGCAAGGGATACTTCACCGTCGTCGAGCAGGTCTCCGCGATCCCGGTCCTCGACGGGTTGCGGGCGATCGCGATCTGGCTGGTGATCTTCCGGCACGGCGTCCGTCCCTTCTTCTCGCCGGAAGTCCCGCTACTGCCGCTGTTCGGCCGTGACGCGGCGACGATCCTGATCAACGGCTGGGCCGGGGTGGATCTGTTCTTCGTGATCAGCGGGTTCCTGATCACCTACCACGTCCTGCAGCGCTGGAACGGGAGAGTGACCCTGGCGAACCTGCGAGGCTACTTCCGCAAGCGTGTGCTGCGGATCTTTCCCGCGTACTACGCCGTCATCTTCGTTCTGGCGCTGGGTCTGGTGCCGCTCTACCGCGGAGGCCGGGGCGAAGAGTTCCTGCCGATGCTGCTGATCCACCTGCTCTACCTGCAGGACTACTTCCCGTCGACGTTGCTCGTCGCGGCGTGGTCCCTGGGGGTCGAGGAGAAGTTCTACCTGGTGACCCCGTTGGTGATGGCGCTGCTGTTTCGCCTGTCACGGCTGCGGAGCCGGCTGGCATTGATGCTGGCGCTCTCGCTGATTCCGCTGGCGCTCCGCGGGTACGCGTTCCACAGCGCAGGCGAGGTGGAGTACGACTACTACAACTTCTTCCTGCGCTACCGCGCTCCGTTTCACCACATCTTCGACGGCTTCTATCTCGGCGGCCTGGTCGCATTGCTCTACGACGACCGTGGGATCCGGGCGCGCTTCGCCCGGTCGAGAACGACCGCGGCGATCGGCGTCGCCGGAGTGCTGCTCGTCGTCGGTATCCTGTTCGGCGCGCCGTACATGGAAGTCGGGCTCTGGCGTCTGTCGCTGAGCCTCTACTACCTGCTGCCTCTGGGCTTCGCGGCGATCGCCTTCGCCTGCATGATGCGCCCGTCGCTGGTCGGCGGCCTGCTGATGAACCGGCCGCTCTACTTCTTCTCGCGGATCTCCTATAGCTGGTACCTGGTGCACCTGCCGCTGGTCCCGTTGACCCTGGCGCTGGCCCGCAAGGTCCCGGGCATGGCCGGGGAGGCGACCGTGACGCAGTTCGCCCTGTTCCTGCCGATCTACGTCGCCGTCACGCTGGCCGCGGCGCTCACGCTGCACTTCACCGTCGAGAAACCGTTCCTGATCCTCAAGGACCGCTGACTACTCGACCGGTTCGCCGAGCTTGTCGGCGATCGCCCGGATGTGAGCGGGCCCCGTGCGGCAGCAGCCTCCGATCAGCGACGCTCCCGCCGCTTGCCACTTCCGGGCCATCGCGACGAAATCGCCGGGATCGGCCTCACCGGACCAGCTCCGGGTCGCGCCATCGTACCGCTCTCCCGAGTTGGGGTAGACGACGACCCGCAGGTCGGGGGCCGCTCGACGAGCGTGGCCGATCAGCGACGTGACGAAGCGCGGCGCGGTGCAGTTGACACCGACGGCGACGACCGACGGGAGGTCGGCGAACAGGGCGAAGGCCGCAGCGGCGGTCGACCCGTCCCGCAGGTGATCGCCGTCGGAACAGGAGAAGCTGACCCAGGCGGACCGCTCGGGTGTCGCCTCGATCAGCCTGCGCAGCGCCCGGGCTTCGTCGAGATCCGGGATCGTCTCACAGGCGAGCAGGTCGGCTGTCGAGCCGGCGAGGATCTCCCAGCGCGGCGCGTGGAACTCGTACAGCTCGTCGATCGACAGGCCGTAACGACCGCGGTATTCCGAGCCGTCGGCGAGATAGGCACCGTACGGTCCGACGCTCGCCGCGACGAGGTGTGACCCGGCTTCACCGGCACTCCGGGCCAGCTCGACGGCCTCGAGCATCAGGGCGCGGGCGCCCCGGGCGGAGACTCCCTCGCGCTGCAGGCCGGGAAGGCTGGCCTGGTACGTCGCGGCGATCAGACAGTCGGCTCCGGCATCCAGGTAGGAGCGGTGGACCGAACGGATCGACTCCGGGTCTTCGATCAGCAGGCGGGCGGACCACAGCGGATGGTCCAGATCGTGACCGCGGCGCTCCAGCTCGGTGGCCAGGCCACCATCGAGGATCCAGAGCCGCCGGGAGTCGAGCACGGTCAGCCGCCGGGGGCGACGTTCGACAGCAGGACGTACCGCGGGTGTCCGTTACCCACGACGAACCAGCGCTTGCCGGTGCCCGAGCGCAGGGGTTGCGCGGCCCGGGCGGCGTCGGACGAACGGGCGATGATGTACACGCGATCCTTGCCCCTCACGTGCCGGATCAACTCCTCGAGTTCTCCGCGCTCGAACTTCTCGAACGGCTCGCCGTCCATGTAGTAGTGGGTCGTGTAGCGGATCTTGCCGTAGAAGACGAGCTCGGCCTGGCCTCCGGCGGACCGGGCCTTGTACTCCTCGACGTACGGTTTCATCGTGCGCGCCGCGGTGTGATAGGGCATCACGAACTGGGTCATGTAGATCATGCCGCCGGCGGCGACGGCGACCGCCAGCCCGGCGACGACCCGGGAGCGGGGCACGAACGCCGCGGCGAGCATCGCCAGGGCCCAGGCGACCAGCAAGACGTTCAACGCCGTCGGTAGTCCGGGGTAGTCGATGTCCCGGGCGTTGTTGAAGACGTTGAACAGATAGCGGTCGCCCTCGAGCTGGAAGTCCCGGACCGTGATCCACAGCAGGGGCACCGACACGATCAGCGAGGGGCGGACCCAGAATGGCGGGTCGTCGTCGAAGTAGGCCTGCCAGACCCGTGCGACGAGCACCGCGATCACGGGCAGGATCGGCAGGATGTAGTGGTCGATCTTCGTGCCGGCGATCGTGAACAGCAGGAAAGTACCCAGGGCCCACGAGGCCCAGTACCACTCGCGTCGGCTCTGCTCGTCGAGGCCGCGGCTCCCGTGGAACAGGAACAGCAGCGAGACCGGCAGCAGTCCGGCCCACGGGTACATCCCGTGGAAGAAATGCTTCACGTAGTACTGCGCCGTCCCGTGATGATCGCGGACCGGCTCGCTGAAGCGGTGAAGGTTCTCGCCCATCACGAAGCTGTCGATGAACTGGTTGCCGTGGCGCAGGAGCACGGCGACGTACCAGGGGGCAGCCACCGCGGCGAACAGCAGCAAGCCCCGGCCCATGTCGTAGTCACGCCAGAGCCCGACGATCGCGCTCCAGACGTCACGCACGCTGCGCCAGCCCCAGGGCTCGAGGTCGACGAGCCAGAACAGGCCCACTGATGCGACAACGACGGCGCCGGCGACCGGCCCCTTGGTCAGCACTGCCAGGCCGAGGGACGCCCAGAAGACCAGGTTCCAGGCCCGGCGACGGCTGTCTCCGAAGCGGGCCAGGGCCAGGGATCCCATCGAGCCGGCGAGGAAGACGGTCAGCAGCATGTCGGGCATCGCCTGCCGCGCCATGTAGACGTACTGGGGCAGCGTGCCGAGAACGCACGCCGCCATCAGGCCGGCCCGCCGTCCCATCAGCCGGGAGACGAAGAAGAAGACCCACAGCACGCCGGCACAGGCGCCGAGCACCGAGGGCAGCCGGACCGCCCACTCCGAGTTGCCGAAGATCGCGACCGGGACGTACATCGCCCAGTAGATCAGGATCGGTTTCGTCCAGCGGATCTCGTCGTGGAGGTACGGAACGAGCAGCTCGCCACGGGCGCGCATCTCGTCGATCGCCACGGCGTACTTCGGCTCCCAGGGATCCCACAGCGAGTAGGAGCCGATGCCCCAGCCGAGCAGGAGCAGGGCGCCCAGCAGCAGCACGCCGTACCAGACGGAATCCGGGATCGGTCGCGGCGGTGTGTCACCGCCCTTGTGGGGGGAGTTCATGTTCAGGGGGCCTCGCAGCGAAACTTAACGCGCCCGGTGGGACAAAGTCCACGTCGACGTGGATTCAGCCCGGGGCGCCGTTCCGGGCGGAGGAGGCGGCCTGTTCGATCGTCTCCACCATCCGCTCCCAGGAGTACCGGGCCCGCTGGCGGGAGATCCCGTCGCGGTAGTGCGCCGCCGGCCGCTCGAAGTGCCGGCGCACCGCGGCGGCGATCGCTTCCGGATCTCCCGGGGGGACGAGATGGCCCGTTTCGCCCTCGACGACCGTCTCGGGCAGGCCGCCTGCCGTCGTGGCGACGACCGGGCGCTCGAAGCCGTAGGCCATCTGGACGATCCCGCTCTGGGTCGCCGTCAGGTAGGGGACGATCACCAGATCGGCCGCCTGGAAGAAGCCCGGGATCTCCTCGTTGGCCACGTAGCGATCGACGAGGGTCAGCTGGCCCCGCCGACGCAGCCGCTCGATGGCGGCGGCGTAGCGATCCGGCGACTCGTAGAACTCTCCGACGACGACGAGATGATACCGATCGGCGTCGAGCTGCTCGGCGGCGGCGAGCAGCACGTCGAGCCCCTTGTAGGGCCGGACGTAGCCGAAGAACAGCAACAGCTTCTTCTCCGCCGGGAGATCCAGTCGACGGCGCGCCTCGTCGGGTGTCGGCAACTCCGTCTCGGCGAAGGCGTCGTAGCTCGGATGCGGGTTCTGGAGCACCCGGGCGCCGGGCAGCAGCTGGCGCAGGTTGTCGGCGTCGGTCGCGGAATGGGTGATGAAGTTCGTCGACGAGCCCAGCGCGTAGCGCGACAGCAGGCGGTCCACCTGCGACGTTTCGTGAGGAACGACGTTGTGGCAGAGAAAACAGCTCGGGATTCCCCGGCGGCGCAACGAACGGGCGACGGTGCCGAACGAGGGGCCGAAGAACGGGTGCCACCAGGAGAACAGCGCCAGTTCGGCTCCTTCACGGGCGATCCGTGACGCGGTGCTCCACCAGGAGAACGGCTGGATCGAGTCCAGGCAGGCCTCGTTGTCGACGACCAGCGCCTGGGCCGATTCGTCCCGCTGGGTCTTGCCCGGGAACAGGAACTCGGGGTACTGGCGGCTCAGCGAATAGAAGCGGACGTCGTGGCGCTGTCGGAGCGCCTTGCAGAGCAACGTCGTGTAGTGTGCGATTCCGCCGCGAAAGGGATGGGTCAGACCGACGAGGGCGATCTTCACCGATCTCGACCGCCGACGGTGCGTTCTCCGCCCGGCAGCAGCTCGATCGACGCCTCGGGCCGCTTGCGGCGGCCGGTGAGATGCTCGCGGATCGAATAGCCGTCGTCGCCTCCGTTGGCGGTCCAGCCGATCACGAACAGTTCCGCCAGCAGTCCGCTGACCAGGAACTGGATGCCGACGATCACGAGCAGGATGCCGAGGCTGATCGCGGGCCGATCGTGGATGTTCCATCCAGGGTCGGTCAGCACACCGAGCTTGAGCAGGAAGTGTCCGCCGATCAGTACCGACAGGATCGTGGTGCCCAGACCGACGGCGACGAGACCGCCGGCGGCGAGCAGGTGCATCGGCCGGCGCGCGAAACGGGTCAGGAAGATCACCGTGAGCAGGTCGAGCATCCCGCGGATGTACCGTTCCATGCCGTAGTGGGAGTGGCCGTGTTGCCGATCGCGGTTGCTGATCTTGATCTCGGCCAGCTTGAATCCCCGGGCGGAGGCCAGCACCGGGATGTAGCGATGCAGCTCGCCGTAGACGTGGATCTCGTTCAGGACCTCCTTGCGGTAGGCCTTGAACGGACAGTTGAAGTCATGGAGTTGAATGCCGGTCAGTCGACGGACGACGAAGTTGAAGAAGCGCGAGGGCAGCGACTTGTCGAGGGCGCCCTTTCCGCCGTGCTTCCAGCCGATCACCATGTCGTTTCCCTCGTCGATCTTCTCGAGGAACAGGGGAATCTCTGCCGGGTCGTCCTGCAGGTCGGTGTCGAGGGTGACGACGATCTCGCCCTGGGCCGCCTCGAAGCCGGCGCTGTATGCGGCGGCCTTGCCGAAGTTGCGGCGGAAGCGGACGACCCGGACGTGGTCGTCTTCTCCGTGGAGCTCCTCGAGCACACGGAAGGAGTCGTCGGAGCTGCCGTCGTCGACGAAGACGAGCTCGTAGTCCTCGTCCCGACCGGCCATCACCTCGGTGATCGCCCCGTGCAGCTTGCGCAGCGACAGCGCCTCGTTGTACACGGGCAGGACCAGGGAGACCAGCCGCCTGGACGATGGGGAAGGTCGTTGGCTCATGCCTTCTTCTATACCAGTAGAAGCGGTCGTCCGCCTCATACCTCGTTGTAACTGATGAATTCGACGTCGGCGGCTTCGGCGGCGGCGCGGGTTTCCGGGTCGAGCAGCGCCCGCAGCTCGCCCTCCCGGTCCGGCGGGCGGCGGGAGTAGGCCCGGGAGTCCGGGTCGTCGTAGCCCGGATGGCACATCAGCTCGGTGATTCCGTCGGGAATCGAGTCGAAAAGAAAGCGAAAAGCCTCGAGATTCAACCGATCCATCCAGGCGATGCCGACGAACTGGTCCGTCGTCCGCATCTGGCGGGCCCTCAGCAGGCTCCGGTGACGGCGGGTCAGCAACCGCAGCAGAGCCACCTTGGCGTCGGTGGTGGCCGACCCGCCCGCGGCTGCCCGCCCCCCCCGGAGCCGGGTCTCGTAGGGCAACCGCACACGGTCGATCCCGAACTCGGTCGCGACGTGGATCAACGCCTCGAGGACGCCGGCCAGCCCGTGTACGTGCTTGTGGGTGTCGAGGTGAGTCGGTTCGATGCCGGCATCGACGATTCGCTGGATCTGGGCCCGGAACTCCGTTTCGACCTCGGTCCGACGCAGGCGACCGGTGGCATAGCGCCGGGCGAGTTCGGTGAGGCTGGTCGGAAAGTTGCCGTCGGCCTGGAGCAGACCCGATACCAGCGCCGGGTTGGCCACCGGTGGCCCCCAGAGCAGGGTCAGATGCACGCCGATCGGTAGTTCGGGGTTCTCCCGGGCGGCCCGGACGGCGTCGTCGAATCCGGGCTGGTTGGCCATCATCGTCGTCGACGTCAGCACGCCGTCGCGGTAAGCCTCGACGATTCCCCGGGTCACCCCGGCGGAGAGGCCGAAATCGTCGGCGTTCACGATCACCCGCTTCATCGGACCAACCATACTACGTGGGAGGGTCGTTCCCGCCCGAGGCCTTTTCGGTGGTTTCAGGCCCCCTGATCGGTATGCTTCCCCCGGCGATGACCGCTGTCGGATTCCCGGTGGGCGGGAACCATCGCCCGAGGTTCGCATGGCCGAGATCGAGGGCAAGGGGCTCGACTACGAGCGGTTCGCGCTGCGCAAGCTGTTCCGCCGGATGGTCGAGGAGCGCGGGATCCGCAGCGTCCTCGAGATCCCGGCCCGGGGCGAGAAGGCGATGCCCTCGATCTACTCGATCGCCCTGGCCGAGGCCGGCTGCGAGGTGACGCTGGTCAACCCGCAACCGAAGTCGATGTGGGCCTGGCAGGAGCTCGACCTGCCGGTGCGCTGCATCGAGGTCGACCGCCTCGAGGCCACCGGCCTCGAGTCCGGCGGCTGGGACCTGGTCTGGAACTTCATGCAGCTGTCCCAGGTCGACGACAAGGCGGCCCAGCTCGACGAGATGGTTCGACTCAGCCGCCGCTGGGTCATGTTCGTTGCCGTGAACCGGTTCAACCCGGGCTTCTTCAGCCACCGCGCGGTGCACCGGATCAACCAGGTACCCTGGACCCACGGAGACGTGGCCTGGATGAACCCGTATCACGTGCGGCGGATCTTCCGGGAGCGGGGGCTGAACGTCGCGCGCACCGGGGCCGTCGACACACCGCCGTACCCCGACTCCCTCGGCTTTCGCGACATGCGCCTGCATCGCATGAACGTCGACCTCCACGAGATCGACTGGGACAGCCGCACGATCCACTGGATGAAGCAGGGCCAGTACCCGCTCAAGCTGAGCCTGCTCTACTTCTTCGAGTGGTTGCCGCTGCCGCTACCCTTGAAGCTGCTCTACGCCCATCTTTACTACGTGCTGGCCGAGGTGCCGGCCGGGCGACGATGAGACAACCACCGATCCTGATGTACCACTGGTTCCGGGGCTCCGGGGTTCCGTCGGCCAGCCGTTCTCCACAACTCGAGATCACCCCCGAGCGTTTCGCCGAGCAGATCGAGGAGCTGATCGCACGGGGCTACCGACCGACGACGCTGGGACGGACCCTCGCCGCCGAGCCGGGCACGACGCCGCGACCGATCGCGATCACCTTCGACGACGGCACCGCCGATTTCTTCGAACACGCCCGGCCGGTGCTCCTGCGCCACGATGCCCGGGCGACCCTGTTCGTGGTCACCGACCGGGTCGGGGAGTCCAGCGACTGGGACGCCGATGTCGGCGAGCCGGCGCGACCGCTGATGACCTGGGATCAATTGCGGACCCTCGATGAGGAGGGGTTCGAGATCGAATCGCACACGGCCCGCCACACGATGTTGACCCGGCTGACCGCCGACGAGATCGCCCGGGACCTCGAGGCTTCCCGGGCGACGTTGACCCGTGAACTCGGGCATCCGCCGCGCTTCCTGGCCTATCCCCGGGGCGCCTGGAGCGTGGAGCATCTCTCTCAGGTCCGGGCGTCGGGATTCGACGCGGCCTGCGCGGTGATCCTCGGCTGGAGCGACCTGGCGACGACCGACCGCTACGCGTTGAAGCGCATGACGGTCAAGGGCGATGAGGGGCTGGGCCGCTTCCGGCTGCGGGTCCGGATGGCCGGCTGGGTTCGCGGCGAGTGCGAGGCGCTGCCGGACCGGCGGGAGCACGGGTGAGCGAGGTGTCGTGGTGCTGCCCGCAGGATCGTGGCGCCCTGGCCGGTGGCACCGGCGCTGAGCTCCGCTGTACGAGTTGCGGCGCGACCTATCGAACCGAGGGCGGCATCGCCCACTTCGCGGCGGCCGCGGCGCCGCCGCCGGATGACGACCGCCTGGCCCGGCTCTGGGCCCGGGTGCGGGGCGGTGACCTCGAAACCGGCATCGCTGAACTCGTCGACGGCACCGAGCTCTCCCGCTACCGGTCCGGCGCCGACTGGTTCTCGCTCTTCCCGGCGCCTTCGGGAGAACCGATCCTCGAGATCGGCCCCGGGCTCGGCGACGACACGATCGAACTCGCACGCAACGGCAGGATCCTCTGCGCCGCCCACGACGCGACGGCCGCGTCGATCGTCGCCCGCCGGATGGAGGACGCGGGGATCGAGCCCGCGGTCGCCGTCCTCGACGGACTCGACGCGCTCCCGCTGGCCGACGCGATGCTGGGTGGATTGGCCATCGAAGGCGACGCGGCGTCGGCGTTCGGAGTCCAGCCCGAGACGCTCTTCCGGGTGGCGCAGGAGTTCGCCCGGGTGGTCAAGCCGGGAGGGGCGCTCTACCTCGGCGTCGTCAACCCCTGGCCGCGTCGGCTGGGTTTCGACGCGTTGCAGGACCGCTTGCGCGCGAAACCGCGGATCCGTTCGCTGCAGCGCGAGCTCAAGCGCGAGCGTTCCCGGAGAGGTGCCCGGGCCTCCCGGGCGGACTGGACCGAGGCGCTGACCGCCCACGGTTTCGCCGCGCCCCAGGTCTACGCGCCGTTGCCGGATCAGCACACGGTGCAGGTCGTGCTTCCGGTCGAAGATCGTGCGGTCGTCCGTTACTTCCTCGATAACCTGGTCCGCAAGAACTCGCGTCTGGCACAGCTGGCGGTGCATGCCGCGGGATTGGCCACCGACGCCGGCCTGTTCACCCGCGCCGTTCCGTTCCACTTCCTGTTCTTCGAGCGACAGGCACGATGACCGGCCTGTTGACGGTGGCCCGGGAAGTCCTCCAGGCGGCGGGGATTCACGACACGCCCATATCGGTGATCGAGCTGGATCGATCCGCGGGTGATGCCGCGGTCGTGGCCGTGCTGGTCTTCGCCGGGGGCGCGCCGACGCCGCGAGCCTTCCTCAAGGCGACGGCCGATCCGACACAGGTCGGCGCCCTGGAACGCGAACATGCCAACCTCGTCACCCTGGAGGCTCGTGCCGGCGCCGAGCTGGCCGGATCGATCCCCCGGCCGCTGTTCTTCGGAGAGCGGCGCGGGCTCCGGCTGTTCGCCTGCACCGTCCTCCCCGGTCAGCGCCTCAAGAACCGTCCACCGGGCTGGATGGCGGGCCGATCGTTCCCCGACGTCTTCGATCAGGTGATCGACTGGCTGGATCGGTTCGCGACGGCCGCGACGGCCCCGGAGGCGGTGGCGGCCCCGGAAGCGACCGCGATCGTCGCCGCGTTTCGCGAGAACCATCGGCGCTCGGCGGCGGTCGACCGCCTGCTGGATCAGGCCCTGGAGAAAGTCGCCGGAAGGGCCCCGGCGGCGATCGCGACCCACGGTGACTTCTGCGTGGAGAACGTGCTCTACGACGACGGCGGACCGGTCGGCGTGATCGACTTCGACGGTCCGCTCGACGGCGGCTGGCCGATGACCGACCTGCTGCACTTCCTCGCTTCGCTGCGGATGGTGCCCCGAGGTGAGACCGACGACGACCGGCTCGAGAATCACCGCCGGGTCTTCCACGGCGACGTGGCTTCCCGGGATCGGTTGCGGCTCCGCTCCCTCCGCCATCTGGAGCGGATCGGCATCGAACCCGCAATGGGACGGCACGTCGCCGCGATCGCCTGGGCCGGGATGGCCAACCGGAGTCACCGGTTACAGGTCGGCGGTTCCCCCGACGGGTTGCCCAGGGTGCTGATCCGCGACGGGCACTGCGCGAACCTGGAGCTGCTGGCCGAGGACGGGAAGCGCTTCCTGCTCGAGTGATCCCACGGCCGCCGCGTCAGCGGCGGAGCGGATTCAGTCGCGGGCTTTCAACATCGGCAGCTCGACCGGCTCTTCTTCCGGGATCGTACCCAGCTTGTGCATCACCAGCGCCTTGGTCTGTCGCTTTCCGACGACCTGCACCTTGACGTCCGCCGGGTTCACCGTGCGCGAGGGAGCTTCGGCGGTCGGCGCCGGTGCCCGGCGGAAGGTGACGAACAGCGTGTGCAGTACCTTCAGCATGTGCCGTGGGGTCAGTAGCACGTTGTTGAGCCACTGGTTGGCCAGCGGGCAGGCACAATTGCCGTCGGCGATGTAGCGACGGGACTTGCCGGCCTGTTCCGAACGCAGCACCGCCTGCACGTCGTACCCGGACTGTCGAACGTTGCCCAGGGTCTGCTCACCGCCCAGCACGCAGCAGGGCCAGATCTCGCCGTCGTAGTTCATGTGAATGTTGGAGATGCCGCCGTAGCACGGTGTGACCTGTTTGCGTTGTTGCAGGATCTTGACCGCGACGTCGTAGTAGACGACCCGGACCGCCTCGGTGGTGCGGGTCAGGAACGCCTTGCGCTTGATGTTGCGGACGATCTTCTCCTTGAAGCGTTTCGTCAGCTCGGCGTAGATCTCGGAAGTCGGCGTGATCGGATCTCCCAGGTTGTGGAACTCGGCACGCTGTTCGGCGATCTCGTGGCGGTAGGACTCGATCCCCCGGGAGTGGACCCAGTCCTCGATCTCGTCCAGGTGATCGAGGTTGAGGTTCGAGATCACCGTGCCCAGGTCGACGTGGAGGCGCGGGTTCTCCTCGCGAATGGCGAGCAGGGTGTCCAGGGTCAACTCCAGCTTGTTGAAGTTGCCCTTGAAGCCGCGCACGTAGTCGTGCATCGCGCCGACGCCGTCGATCGACGGCTTGATCGAGATCGGCACGTCGGCCGGCAGGTACTCACCCATGTAGTCCAGGATCTTGCGGGTCGTCTTGTCGATAAACTTCGGCGAGATCCCGTTGGTCGGGATGTGGATCAGGCTCGGCTTCAGGTGGATGCAAGCCAGGCGGATGATCTCGGCGAGGTCCTTGCGCATGAACGGCTCGCCGCCGGAGACGTTGAAGAAGTAGATCTGGCCCAGGGAGCGGAAGACCTTCTCGATCTCGTCGAGGGAGAGGTTGCGCTGGGCCAGCGCCGGATTCGCCAGGTAGACCTGGCCGATGTTGCAGGTCTTGCACTGACTCTGGCAGGCCGCGGTGACCGAGAAGGTCAGCGTGAGCGGATTGATCGGCTGCACCCAGCCCTTGCGAGCCGCGGCGTAGTACAGCGCCCTGGGGGCGACTCGCGTGACGTAGTCGGACAGCCGCATGGCCGAAATCCTTTCCTTACGGAAGATACGGCCTGGGCCGCCCCGGGTCTACCTTCGCTGCGGCGTTCCGACAGCTCCCGAACTGTGGGTCCGCGGGCGTGCCGATTCCTCGCCGGGTCCACGGGTGGTGCTTTCCGGGCCGGAGCCGTGGGCGCTGGCCGGGCCGAGCGCCATCGCCGTCTCGATCCGGGCGCCGGTTCGTCCGAAGTGGAGCCGGAAGCGACTTTCCCAGGGGACCGGGTCGCCGTTGTGCGTCGCCGGGTGGAACCGCCAGTTTCGTACGGCCGTCAGCGCGGCATCCTCGAAGCCCAGATGAATGTGGGAGCATTCGGCGACTCGTGCGGTACGTACCCGTCCGTCCGTACCGATCGTCGCCTCGACGACGACGAGGCCGCTGAAGCGTCCGGCCTTGGCCGCAGGAGGGTAGACCGGAGGCGAATAGCTCTTCGCGATCACCTGGGGCGGTACGAGCTCCCCGACCGGGTGTGCCGGCTCGTCGGCCGGCTCCGCCGCAATTCCAGCGCCGCTGCCCCCCAGCACCAGGACGGCCAGAAGCACGACAAAACGGGAAATCGCGGGTGGACGCATGGGCACCTCCGTACCCCTGAGCATACCCCCGTCTCGCCGGCCTGGCCGTATCAGGGTGCGGTTCCCTCGGAAAACCTCAGGATCCGGTTACTTTCGGGAGCCTGATGCAGGTCGATCCGGCCCGACGGCCAGCGGATCTCGATCCGGTCGATCCGATCGGCTCCGCCGAGGCCGAAGTGGGCCACCGGCAGGCTGGAGCCTGCCACCGAGCGGTTCCGACGGATCTCCCGGACCTGGGTTCGGCCGCCGGCGACGACGGTGACCCGGGCTCCGATCCCGTCTCGATTGCTCTGGTGTCCCTCGAGTCGGACCGCGACCCAGTTCGCGGCAGGGGAGTCGTTGCGCAGCCATTGCGGTTCACCGTTCCAGGTGGTGACGACCAGATCCTGGTCGCCGTCTTCATCGAGGTCGATCGGCAGGATCGCCCGGCTGCAGCTCACCACGGCAAGTCCGGATCCGGCGGTCGCTCCCACGTCGGCGAACGTTCCGTCGCCGAGGTTGCGGAACAGGCTGTTCGCCTGCCGGTAGTCGCTGCCGGTCCCGGCACCGTCGACCTGGGGATAGACGTGGCCCTGGGCGACGTACAGGTCTTCCCATCCATCGTTGTCGAGGTCGAGGAACTCCGCGCCCCAGCCCAGCTTCAGCTTGGAGGGCAGGCCGACCCCCGCCTGAAACGAGCGATCGGTGAAGACCCAGTCGCCATCGTTGCGGTACAGGGTGTCGTGATCGTGGGAGAAGTTGGTCACGAACAGATCCATCCGGCCGTTGCCGGTGTAGTCGCCGACCGCGATCCCCATACCGGCCTGTTCGTGTCCCTTCTCGTTGTAAGCCAGGCCGCTGAGGATGCCCGCTTCTTCGAATCGGCCATCGCCCTGGTTGATGAAGTAGAGGTTGGGCATCGAATCGTTGGCGACGTAGAGGTCGTCATCGCCGTCACCCTCAGCGTCGAAGAAGACAACGGCGATCCCGAAGAACGGCTCTGCGATCGCGAGACCGGCCTCGCGGGTGACGTCGGTGAACGTCGGGATGCCGTCGCCGTCGGCGTCGCCGTCGTTGCGAAAGAGGGCGTCCCCGGCGGCCTCGAGGTTGCGCGGCCCACAGAAGACATGGAGCCCCTTCCAGTTGCAAGCGGGCTCGCCTCGGGCGCCGGGTTCGCCCCGTGTCGGGTAACGATCGAAGGTGAACTCCACGTAGTTCGTCACGTAGAGATCGAGGTCGCCGTCGCGGTCGACATCACTCCACGCGGCCGAGATGCCCCAGCGAGGATCGTCGACGCCGGCCCCAGGGGCGACGTCGGTGAAGGTCCCGTCGCCATTGTTCCGGTAGAGCCGGTTGGGCCCCCAGTTGGTCAGCAGCAGGTCCGTGTCGCCATCGTTGTCGTAGTCGGCCGTGGCCGCACCGAAGCTCCAGCGCGTGTCGCCGAGGCCGGATTCGGCCGTGACGTCGGTGAACTCGGGGAGCCCGTCACCGTCGTGATCGCCGTCGTTTCGCAGCAGAACGTCCGGAGGGCCCTCGGCCTCGCCGCGAGTACCGCCCTGGACCAGGTACAGGTCGGTATCGCCGTCGCCGTCGTAGTCCAGCCAGGCCCCTCCCGCGCCGATCGATTCGATGATCGTGTCCACGTCGGCACCGCCGGTGAGCTGCACGACCCCCAGGCCGACCTGGCTGGTGACGTCGGTGAACCGGATCGGGCCGGTCGCCTCGTCGGGCGGTGAGCTGCCACAACCGACGAAACACGAGACCAGCAACCCCAGGATCGCCAGGCGCACCTTGTCGAAGGCTGCGTTGAGGTCGATCACGGGCTCTCGGCTTTCTCGATCGGCGTAGCCGGTCGCAGGGACCGGAGGATCTCGCGGTGTAGTTCCAGCTGCTGTCGGCCTTCCTCCGTTCGTCCGGTTCGCAGATACGCCTGGCCCAGGTAGTAACGCGCCTCCGTATGTTCCGGCCACTGAGCCAGTACCTGCTCCATGATCCGGGCGGCCGTCTCGTACTCCTCCGCCCGGAAACGGAGGGTGCCCTGATAGTAGCGACAGTCGAGCTGGGCGACGGCATCGCCGGACGCCGTGACCGGCGCGCTCATGCAGAGCAGGAACGACTCCTCGGCCGCGTCGGTTCGGCCGAGTTCGAGCTGCGTTCGCCCGAGGTTCAGGCGAGCCCGCACGTAATCGCCGTCGGTCTCGAGGGCCCGCTCATACTGCTCCGCGGCCCGCGCGAACTCGGTCCGGCGGAAGAAGGTGTTCCCCAGGTTGTTCCGGGCGATCTTGTGACCGGGCTCGATCGTCAGCAGTCGTTCGTAGGCTGCGATCGCACCGTCGGGGTCCGCGGCGCGAGAGCGGACCTGGCCCAGGAACAGCAGTACTTCGACGTCGTCGGGAGCGGCGGAGAGCAGCGAGTTGCAGGCCGCCGTGGCCCCGTCGAGATCTCCGGAGGCGAAGGCACGGCGCGCGGCGTCCAGCGACGTCGACGCTGCCGGGATCATCGTCCCCGAAGCGGCGACGAGCAGCGCCAGGGCACCAGAGCGGCAGCGACTGGATCGGATCATGTCGAGCATCGAGAGGCCAGAATAGTCCAGGGACGGCGGCATTGCCCCCGCGGCGCACGGTATCATAGAGCCGGGATGAAAAACGTCTGCCGCACCATCGGACTCCCGCTGCTCGGACTCGCCGGCGCGGCGTTCCTTGTCGCCCTTTCCGGCTGCTCCGGCGACGGTAAGGTGACGGTCCCGACCGAGGCGGAACGGGCCGGTCACGCCAGGATGCTGGCGCGACTGGGCGAGCTCGCAGACCAGTCCGACGAGGACAACCCGTATCTCGGAGTCCGCCGCGCCCGAGAGCTGCGCGCCGAACTGGACAAGGTGCCTGCCGGTGTCCGGGATCTCCGCAACTGGTACTTCAACCGGCTGCTCGGTGCTCACGAACTGATGCTCGGCAACAGCGAGCAGGCGATCCGGCACTACGAGGTCGCCTACCGTGAGCTGGCGTTGTTTCCCGAAGACATCCCGGCCGATAAGCAGCTGGAGACGATCTTCGAACTCGGCGTGGCCCACCTGCGCGACGGCGAGACACGGAACTGCGTCCAGCGTCACGGCCCCGAGAGCTGCATCTTGCCGCTCCGGGGCCAGGCGATCCACGTCGACCCATCGGCCTCCCGGGAGGCGATGGTCTACTTCCGGCAGGTGCTGGAACTGTCGCCGCCCCGGTCGTACTTCTGGATCAAGTCGGTCTGGTTGCTGAACCTCGCCTACATGACCGTCGGTGAATACCCCGCCGGCGTTCCCGAGGCCTACCGGATTCCCGAGCAGGCCTTCGCCTCCGACGAGTCGATCCCACACTTCGTCAACGTGGCTCCGGAAATCGGCCTCGACTCGTTTGACCTGGCCGGGGGCGCCGTCGCCGACGACTTCGATGGAGATGGCGACCTCGATCTGGTGGTAACGACCTCCGACACGCGCGGGCCGATGCGCTACTACCGGAACGACGGGACCGCCGGGTTCACCGAGCGCACCTCGGCAGCCGGGCTCGACGGCCTCGTCGGCGGCTTGAATCTGATCCATGCGGATTACGACAACGATGGCGACCTCGACCTGCTGGTGCTCCGGGGTGCCTGGTGGGGGATGTTCGGACGGCACCCCAACTCGCTGCTACGGAACGAAGGTGACGGGACCTTCACCGACGTGACGTTCCAGGCCGGGCTGGCCGAGGTCGATTATCCGACCCAGACTGCCGCCTGGGCCGATTTCGACAATGACGGGGATCTCGACCTTTACGTCGGCAACGAGACCGGCGACGAGCTCCGCGCGCCATGTCAGCTGTTCCGCAACGAGGGCGATGGCACCTTCGTCGATGTCGCCGCCGCCGCGGGCGTCGAGAATCTTCGATTCGCCAAGGCGGTCATCTGGGGCGATCACGACGGTGATCGGGACCCCGACCTGTACGTTTCGAACATCGGCGACCGGAATCGGTTCTATCGCAACGAAGGGGACGGGACCTTCGTCGACGTCGCGGCGGAGCTCGGTCTGGAGCGGCCGATTTCGAGTTTCCCGGCCTGGTTCTGGGACGCCGACAACGACGGAGCCCTCGACCTGTTCGTCACCGCATACGGCGGCGTGCGGCTCCCACCGGATGTGGCGTTCGTTGCCGCGAGCTACCTCGGAATCGACAGCTCGGCAGAACGGGCCCGGCTCTTCCGCGGCGATGGGATCGGCGGGTTCACCGACGTCTCGGCCGACTGGAACCTGGAACGCGTCACGCTGCCGATGGGCAGCAACTTCGGCGATCTCGACTCCGACGGCTGGCTCGATATCTACCTGGGCACCGGCTACCCGTATTACGAAGGGCTGATGCCCAACGTGATGTACCGCAACCGGGCCGGGGCCGGCTTCGCGGACGTGACGACCTCGGGTGGCTTCGGACACCTCCAGAAAGGGCACGGGGTCGTCTTCGCGGACCTGGACGACGACGGCGACGCCGACGTCTTCGAGCAGCTCGGCGGTTTCTATCCCGGCGATGCCTTCGGCAACGCCCTCTTCGAGAACCCCGGATTCGGCCATCACTGGTTGAAGGTCAAGCTGATCGGAACGATCTCGAATCGTGCGGCGATCGGAGCGCGAATCAAGGTGGTGATCCGGGAGGGGACGGAGACCCGCTCGATCTATCGCCACGTCGGATCGGGGGGCACGTTCGGGGGCAATCCGCTCCGCCAGGAGATCGGGCTCGGCGCCGCCGACGCCATCGAGAGTGTCGAGATCTACTGGCCGACCTCGGATACCACGCAGCGGTTCGACAAGGTCGAGATGGACCGGGTCGTGACGATCACCGAAGGCCAGGACGATCTCGAGTCCCGCCGCTCCCGACCCTTTCCCCTTCGAGGCTGAATCATGTTCTCTTTCCGCCTTGCCCTCTCGTGCCTGACGACGTTCCTCGGTGTAGCTGGCCTCGTCGGTTTGCCGGCCGGCGCCGCCGACCCCGAGGAGGAGGCGGTCTCGGCGGCCCGGGCGTTCCACGGGACTCACGGCCCGGCGATCCTGCGCGAGTTCGCCGACCTCCTGCGGATCCCCAATGTCCAGGCGGACCAGCCGGGGCTGCAGCGCACTGCGGCTCACATCCGGGACGCGCTGGGCCGACGCGGAGTGACGGCGGAGTTGCTGGAGCTCGACGGAGTCCCGCCGATCGTCCACGGCCGCCTGATGGTCCCCGGTGCGACTCGGACCCTGGGCATCTACGTCCATTACGACGGCCAGCCGGTCGCACCGGAACAGTGGACCTATCCACCGTTCGAACCGACCTTGCTCACCGCCGCCCTGGAAGACGGCGGCAGACCCCGGCCGTTGCCGGCGGACGGCGAGGCCGTCGACCCCGAGTGGCGGCTGTACGCCCGGTCGTCGGGCGACGACAAGGCGCCGGTTCCGGCGATCCTTGCCGCCCTCGACGCGCTGAGCGCGGCCGGCATCGCCCCGACATCCAACCTGATCTTCTTTTTCGAGGGGCAAGAGGAGGCCGGCTCCGGGGATCTGCAGCGGTTCCTCGACCGCTGGCGTAGCAAGATCGACGACGTCGATCTCTGGCTGATCGCGGATGGTCCGGTGCACCAGAGCCGCGCCCCGCAGATCGTCTTCGGCGTGCGGGGCTACAGCGGAGTGGACCTGCGGGTCTACGGCGCCACCCGTTACCTCCACAGCGGGCACTACGGAAACTGGGCGCCGAATCCGGCACTCGAGCTTTCCCGACTGCTTGCGGGGATGAAGGACGCTGCGGGCAGGGTGACCATCGAGGGGTTCTACGACTCCGTCGTGCCGCTGACGGCGGAGGGGCGAGCGGCGGTCGAGCGGCTGCCTGACGACGGGGACCGGCTCCGCCAGGAGCTCGGGCTCGCCGAGAGCGAGGGCGGCGGGGCATCGCTGATCGAGCGGATCCTGCTCCCGTCCTTCAATGTGCGGGGGCTCGGGAGCGCGTCGGTGGGACCGACCGCCCGGAACATCATCCCCACCGTCGCCGACGCGTCGATCGACATGCGGCTCGTGAAGGGGAACGACCCCGAGAAGATGCTGGATCTCGTCGAAAAACATATCGCCGCCCAGGGCTATCACATCGTCCGCGAGGATCCCGACGCGGCGACGCGGGCGGCCCACGGCAAGATCGTCCGGGTGACCCGGCGTCCGGGCTATCCGGCGGTGCGGACGCCGATGGACCTGCCGATCGTGCGCCCGGTGCTCGATGCGGCCCGGGCCGCCGCCGGCGGACCGCTGATCCTGATGCCGACGCTGGGCGGGTCGTTGCCGCTGTACCTGTTCGCCGATCGGCTGGCCAGGCCGGTCGTCGTGGTGCCGATCGCCAACCACGACGACAACCAGCACGCACCCGACGAGAACCTGCGCATCGCCAATCTCTGGTACGGCATCGAACTGTTCGCCGCGATCTTCGCCGGAAACTGAGCCCCGCCCCGCCCCGGCGTCCGACGGATGACGGATTCGTAACTCCGTCGATGTGATCGGTCGGTGTCAGGGTTCTTCCTGATAGCCGCCCGCTCGGTCGGCGGTTATCGTTCCTTGAGAGGCAAGAAACCGTTGGCATTTCGGCCCCGAGGCCGAATGTTTCCTATGCCCCCTCCGCGGTGGGCAGAGGTGCACCGATGGGTGATGCGAAACGGGAGACGGCTCCGCTGGATGAGCTGGTCATTGCCGGTCCGACGACCGACGCCGATGCGGCGATTCTGACCCCGGATGCCCTCGCGTTTCTGGCCGACCTCGCCGCTCGGTTCGCCGACGAGTTTCCCTCCGCGCTGCAGCGCCGCGCCGATCGCCGCAAGGAGTGGGAGGCCGGTGCGACGCCGGCCTTCCTGACCGAGACGGCCGACGTTCGCGCCGGAGACTGGCGAGTCGCGCCGATGCCGTCGGATCTGACGAAGCGGACGATCGAGATCACCGGGCCGGTGAGCCGCAAGATGGTGATCAACGCGTTGAACTCGGGTGCCGACGTATTCATGGCGGACTTCGAAGACTCGACCGCGCCTTCCTGGCGCAACATCCTCGACGGCCAGCGGAACCTGCGCGACGCGATTCGTCACCAGGTCGACTTCAAGGACCCGGTCAGCGGCAAGGAGTACAAGCTGTGCGACTCGCCCGCGACGCTGCTGGTGCGGCCCCGCGGCCTGCACCTGCCGGAGCGACACTTGAACTGGCGCGGCGGCGACCTGCCTGCTTCGCTCTGTGACTTCGGCCTCTACTTCTTCCACAACGCCCGTGAACTGGTCGCCCGCGGCTCCGGCCCGTACTTCTACCTGCCGAAGCTCGAGAGCCACCGCGAGGCCCGGCTGTGGAACGAGATCTTCCTCCAGGCCCAGGAAGCGCTGGGGCTGCCCAGGGGAACGATCCGGGCCACCGTCCTGATCGAGACGCTGCCTGCGGCCTTCGAGATGGACGAGATCCTCCACGAACTCCGGGAGCATTCCTCCGGGCTGAACTGCGGCCGCTGGGACTACATCTTCAGCTTCATCAAGACCCGTCGCTGGGATGCCCAGGCGTTGCTGCCCGATCGCTCCGAGGTGACGATGGAGCAGCCGTTCATGCGGGCCTACACCCAGCTGGCGATCCGGACCTGTCACCGGCGAGGGGCGCACGCCATCGGCGGCATGGCGGCGCAGATCCCGATCAAGAACGACCCCGCGGCGAACGAGGCCGCGCTCTCCAAGGTCCGCGCCGACAAGCTCCGTGAGGTCAACGACGGCCACGACGGCACGTGGGTTGCCCATCCGGGGCTCGTGGCGCTGGCGCGCGAGGCGTTCGACTCGGTGATGACCGGCGACCATCAACTTCACCGGCTCCGGGACGACGTCGAGTCGGGTGAGGCCGATCTCCTCGAGGTGCCGGTGGGCGCCAGGACCGAGGCAGGGCTGCGGCTCAATGTCCGGGTCGGGGTGCTCTACCTCGAAGCCTGGATCTCCGGGAACGGCTGTGTCCCGCTCTACAACCTGATGGAAGACGCGGCGACCGCCGAGATCTCGCGAGCCCAGGTCTGGCAGTGGCTCCGACACGCCGCGAAGCTGGACGACGGTCGCGTCGTCGATCGCCCCCTCGTCGAGCAGGTTCTCGTCGAGGAGACCGACGAGATTCGTCGAGAGGTCGGCGCCGAGCGCTTCGAGTCCGGGCGCTTCGGCGAGGCGGCCAGGCTCTTCTCCGAACTCTGTTTCTCCGAGGAGATGCTGGAGTTCCTGACGAATGGTGCGTACGAACTACTGGTGACCCCGCAACGGGCGGGCAACGAATAGCCCTGGAGGTTGGACAGATGGCTGCGAATGGAAACAAGCGCTGGGATGGAGTCGTTCGACCGTACTCCGACGCCGAAGTCGACGAACTGCGGGGCTCGGTCAAGATCGAGCACACACTGGCGGACCTGGGCTCCAGGCGTCTGTGGGAGTTGATGACGTCCGACGACTACGTCAACGCCCTGGGTGCCGTGACCGGCAACCAGGCGATGCAGCAGGTCCGCGCCGGGCTGAAGGCGATCTACTGCAGTGGATGGCAGGTGGCGGCCGACGCCAACGTCTCCGGCAACATGTATCCGGACCAGAGCCTGTATCCGGCCAACAGCGTCCCCGAGCTGGTCAAGAAGATCAACCAGACGCTGCAGCGCGCCGATCAGGTGGACCACTCCGAAGGCAAGCACGAGACCCACTGGTTCGCGCCGATCGTCGCCGACGCCGAGGCCGGTTTCGGTGGCCCGTTGAACGCGTACGAAATGATGAAAGCGATGATCGCCGCCGGCGCCGCCGGCGTGCATTACGAGGATCAACTCTCGTCGGAGAAGAAGTGCGGGCATCTGGGCGGCAAGGTGCTCATCCCGACCTCGCACTTCGTGCGGACACTGGTCGCGGCCCGTCTGGCCGCTGACGTGCTCGACGTTCCGACGGTGCTGATCGCCCGGACCGACGCCGAGAGCGCCCAGCTCCTGACCTCGGATATCGACCCGGCCGACCGGCGGTTCATGACCGGGGAGCGCACCCCGGAGGGGTTCTATCGCGTCCACGCCGGCCAGGAGCTGGCGATCGCTCGCGGTCTCTCCTACGCGCCCTACGCCGACCTGCTCTGGTGCGAGACCTCGACGCCGGATCTCGAACAGGCCAAGAATTTCGCCGAAGCGATCCGGGCCGAGTTCCCGAACAAGATGCTGGCTTACAACTGCTCGCCCTCCTTCAACTGGAAGGGGAAGCTGGACGACGTGACGATCGCCAAGTTCCAGCGCGAACTCGGCGCGATGGGCTACAAGTTCCAGTTCATCACCCTGGCCGGGTTCCACGCGCTGAATCACTCGATGTTCGGCCTCGCCCGCAACTACGCCAAGGCCGGCATGACCGCTTACTCGAAGTTGCAGCAGGAGGAGTTCGCGGCGGAGCAACACGGCTACACCGCGACGCGCCACCAGCACGAGGTCGGCACCGGCTACTTCGACCGGGTCAGCCAGATCGTCTCCGGCGGCCTGTCCTCGACGACCGCCCTCGAGGATTCGACGGAAGCAGCGCAGTTCTAGAAGAATTCGCGACTCGCCGGAGTTGATCCGGCGGGACACCGAAACGTCCGACCAAGGGCGTCGCGTCAACTGGCGCGACGCCCTTTTTCTTTGGTCCGCAGCATTTCGGCGGCAGATCCGGCCCACCAGCGCCCCGGATATCGAATGGGGCAAACGACCCACGGTGTCGCCTGCGCAGTTGTCGCGGGAACTCCCTGCGATCACAGATGGTTGCGCGGGTTGCCGGGGCGCTTCGGTGCATCGCCGACGGTTTTGCAAAACACAATTTTCCCCACAAATTACCATTTTTGTGTACAATATTCAGAATCCCACCGGCGAGACGTCGGTATGTTCGCTCAGTCTGTTGAACGACGACAGGGGGAATGCCTCATAGCCATGCGCAGCGACGCGAAGAAAAACAGGTGGCGTGATCCGGTTCTTCCCAGGTTTGGAGAGTCCTGTTAGTTACGAATTGTCAGGTCAGTACCACTGATGTGATTTCGTGGCACACGACCTAGGGGGGGTCGAACCGTGAAACCCAATTATTTGACTCGCTTGGCGACGACCGTCGCGATCTTCGCGATCGTATGTATGTCGTCCGTAGCCCTGGCAGACGGAACCGAGATTCTCGGTGAGACACCCGTAGCCGACGGCACGGACCTCATCGGCGGAGGCACGGGGCTCCTCGCGGAACCCGGATTGATCTCCTTCGCAGTGCCCGGTGGCGCGACCGTGGAGCAGGTCTTGCTCTACTGGAACGGCTTCCACTCGATGATGGGCAACGGTGACGACGAGATTGTCCTGGACGCCGGCGGTGGCGCGATTCCCGTGATGGGTACGTTGATCGGCGGTCCGACGCTGTTCTTCACCACCCAGGGAGCCGGCGACCACTGGAGTTCCACCTACCGCGCGGACATCACCGGCCTCGGCCTGGTGGCGGTCGGTAACAACATGATCACCGTGACCGGCGGCGACTTCGACCAGGTCACCAACGGCGCCAGCATCATCGTGGTCATCGATGAAGGTGGCGTCCAGAAGAACATCTCGGTCTTCGATGGCCAGGATCTGGCCTTCATCAACTTCGCACCCCCACTCGACACGACGGTGCCTCAGGTCTACAACTTCGCCCCCTCCGCCTTCCCGCGGGTGGCCGACATCACCCTGCTGGCCGGTAGTGTCCAGGGGCCGGCCTCCGGCGCCGACCCGATTCGCCCGAACCTGGTGCGTATCACCATCGGCGCGAATCCACCGATCGACATCGTCGACCCCTTCGCGAGCATCAGCGGGCCCGAGTGGGACCATGTGACCGCGGCGGTCAACATTCCGCCCGGCGAATCGAGCCTGACCATTCAGGCTCTGTCGGTCAACGACGCCACGAACAACCTCCCGGCCTCCTTTGCCTTCATGTTCTCCGCGCTGGCGATCCCCGAGCCGGCCTGCGGCGACGGCAATCTCGATCCCGGCGAGACCTGCGAACCCCCTGGCGACCCGGCCGGCGCGATCGGCAACGAGTGTCGCGACGACTGCACGGTCTGCGGAGACGGCGTGCTCGACGACCAGGAAGAGTGCGACGACGGCAACGCCGACAACTTCGACGGCTGCCGCAACGATTGCCTGCTTCCATACTGCGGTGACGGGATCCTCGATCCCGGCGAGTTCTGTGAGCCTCCCGGCGACCCGGCCGGTGCCAACGACAACGAGTGCCGCGACGATTGCACGGTTTGCGGCGACGGCCAGTTGAACGGCGACGAGGAGTGCGACGACGGTAACTCCGACGACAACGACGGCTGCCGCAACGATTGCACCGTGCCGGTCTGCGGCGACGGGCTGCTGGATCCCGACGAGTCCTGCGAGCCTCCCGGCGAGCCGGCCGGCGGCAACGGCAACGACTGTCGCGACGACTGCACGGTTTGCGGCGACGCGATCGTCGATCCCGGCGAGGACTGCGACGACGGCAACGGCGTCGATGACGACGGCTGCCGCAACGACTGCACCATCCCGTATTGCGGCGACGAGATCCTCGACGAGGGCGAGACCTGCGATCCGCCGGACTCCAAGCAGCCGCCGAACGGCAACGCCTGTCGCGACGATTGCACCTACTGCGGCGACGGAAACGTCGACGACGGTGAAGAGTGCGACGACGGCAACGACAACAACGATGATGGTTGCAGTAACACCTGCGAACTGCCGATCTGCGGCGACGGTGTCGTCAACGAGGGTGAGACCTGCGATCCGCCCGGTGACCCCGCCGGCGGCAACGGCAATGACTGTCGCGACGACTGCACGGTCTGCGGCGACGGCATCGTCGATGACGGCGAAGAGTGCGACGACGGCAACGGCGTCAACGACGACGGCTGCCGCAACGACTGCAGCTTGCCCGAATGCGGCGATGGAGATCATCGACGAGGACGAGACCTGCGATCCGCCCGGCGATCGCCCGGCCGGCAACAGCGGTAACGACTGCCGTGAAGACTGCACGTCCTGTGGCGACGGCATCGTCGACGACGGCGAGGAGTGCGACGACGGCAACGGCGTCAACGACGACGGCTGCCGCAACGACTGCAGCTTGCCCGAATGCGGCGATGGAATCATCGACGAGGGCGAAACCTGCGATCCGCCTGGCGACCCCGGCGGCAACAACGGTAACGACTGTCGTGAAGACTGCACTTCCTGCGGCGACGGCATCGTCGACGACGAGGAAGAGTGCGACGACGGCAACGGCATCAACGACGACGGTTGCCGCAACGACTGCACCGAACCGGTCTGCGGCGACGGGATCATCGACGACGGCGAGACCTGCGACCCGCCTGGCGATCCCGGCGGCAACAACGGCAACGATTGCCGCGACGATTGCACCTCCTGCGGCGACGGTATCGTCGACAACGGCGAAGAGTGCGATGACGGCAACGGCATCAACGACGACGACTGCGACAACCAGTGCAATGTCAACCGCGGAGAGTGCGGCGACGGAATCATCGACCCCGGTGAGACCTGCGATCCACCCGGCGCACCGGGCGGCAACAACGGCAACGACTGCCGCGACGATTGCACCTCCTGCGGCGACGGAAACGTCGACGTCGGCGAGGAGTGCGACGACGCGAACGGCATCAACGATGACGATTGCCGCAACGACTGCACCGTGCCGACCTGCGGCGACGGAACCGTCGACGACGGCGAAACCTGTGACCCGCCTGGCGAAGAGGCCGGCGGCAACGGCAACGACTGTCGCGACGACTGCACGGTCTGCGGTGACGGTATCGTCGATCCGGGCGAAGAGTGCGACGACGCGAACGGCGTCGACGACGACGATTGCCGCAATGACTGCACCGTGCCGACCTGCGGCGACGGAACGGTCGATGACGGGGAGACCTGCGACCCGCCCGGTGAGGAAGCCGGCGGCAACGGTAACGACTGTCGCGACGACTGCACGGTTTGCGGTGACGGTATCGTCGATCCAGGCGAGGAGTGCGACGACGCGAACGGGGTCAACGACGACGACTGCCGGAACGACTGCACCGTGCCGACCTGCGGCGACGGAACCGTCGATGACGGCGAGACCTGCGATCCACCCGGCGAGCCTCAGGGCGGTCCGGATGAGTGTCGCGACGACTGCACCTACTGTGGCGACGGCAACGTCGACGACTCCGAGCAGTGCGATGACGGCAACAACGAGAACGGCGACGGCTGCGCCGAGGATTGCACCCTCGAAGAGGTCTGCGAACTCGACGTGGTCAAGAACTGCTTCGTTCCCGCCGACGGCGACGACGACGACGATGACGACTGCGCCGGCAAACTCCTGTCGATGAAGCTGGAGTACACCGGCGAGGAGTTGCGCGATGCTGACCAACCCGCAGGACGGCAAGGCCACCTGCGAGGGTGACGCCGGCTTTGCGTCCCCGGTCGGGATCCAGGTCGTGAGTCAGCGCGGTGACGCAGTCTACGCCGACGAAGGCGCGGTCTTCCTCGGCGACATCGTCGAGGCCAGCGCGGCCAACGCCGGCGAAGACAAGTTCGACGCCCAGACCGACGTCATCATCGACAACGGCCTCGAGTCGATCTCGTTCCACACCTCCTGCTCCAAGCCGATCGCCGTGGGCGACCAGTTCGGTTCGATGCGGCTGGTCGAGCTCGTCTCCACCGAAGGCGGCACGATCGGACTACCCGACCCGGATCCGGAGAACCCCGACGGCCAGCACGAGTGTGTGATCCCGCCGCCGGGCTCCGATGTTTGCGAAGGCAAGCTCCAGGGTGTGACGCTGACGTACAACGGTGGCGACTGTGCCCAGGGCAACAACGACCAGGAAGGCAAGGCCACCTGCAACGGCGACGCCGGCGCAACGGCACCGGTGCGGATCGTCTGCACGAAGGACGGCGGCGGAGACACGTACCTCGACACCGGCGATCCGGCCAACGTCAACATCGGCGACATGGTCGATGCGTTGGCGGTCAACGCCGGTCAGGCGACCTTCGCAGCGCAGACCGACTGCACGATCTACGACGAGTTCGGTAACTGGGTGCAGGACGTCAGCTTCCACACGTCTTGCTCCAAGCCGATCGGCATCGGCGACAAGTTCGGCTCCCTCGAGGTCTTTGGCCTCGATTCGACCGAGGGCGGCAACGCGATGGCCGGCACCGAGGTGATCTACACCTACAAGGTGACCAACCTGAGCGACGTCGGCGTCGTCAATGTCTCCGTCTTCGACGACAAGCTCGGCGAGATCACCGGCAGCCCGATCGGCTTCATGGCCGCGGGCGAGATGGTGACGTTGCAGGCGGTGGCGATGATCTCCGAAGACACGGTGAACGTGGTGACCGTTTCCGGCCAGACCGAGAACGGCGGCGAATGTCCGGATGTCGACGACACGGTCACCGTGACCGTCGAGACGCCTCCGGAGGTCACCGAGTGCGACGGCCGTGTGAGTTCGTTCCTGATGCAGTACATCGGGCCCGACGTGCCTGGTCCGGTCACCGTGGAGGTCGCCGGCGACAAGTTCCGCAACGACCCGGCGGTCTACGACTTCCCGGCCGGCCTGGTCAGCGGTACCGTCATCTCCGGCCTGGGCGAGAACGGCAACACGGTCGACTCGACGGCCCACGGTCAGAGTCAGCTCGGCGCCAAGTCGTACCTGACGATCAACGGCGAAGAAGAGGTGATTCACACCAGCTGTTCCGTACCCTTCGTGGCCGGAATGCCTGCACCCCTCGACGATCCGAAGGGTGATCCGTCCTCCAACTGGTGGGTCGTGAGCTTCACCCAGGAGTAGACGGACTTTCAGAGTCCCTGAACGGGGCCGCCTCCAGCGAGGCGGCCCCTTCTTTGGTGCGCCGGGCATGGCGCGCAGCGCCATGGCTGGCGCTGTCAACGGTGGAGGGAAACTGAAACCGGAAGTGACTAGAGGGTGCAAGTCCCTTAGGGGCCCTGGTGGCGGGAACCCTTAGCCGAACGGCAACCGCCGAGCTGCGAGGCGAGGTGGGAAGGCAGCCGCAGGCAAAACCTCGGCCCGAGGCACACGAACCGCATACGAGGCAGCCAGCAGGTGGGCGAGGAGGCCAAAAGATCCGAAGCCCGATGCTACCCAGGCCGGCGGGCTGTATATGCGGCGGGTATGTGGGGTGAAAGTCACGCGCCTTACCCCGGGAGGGCTGTCGTCTACCGTCTAGGAAACTGTGCAATGCGGCAGTAAATGGCGACAGCAGTCAGCCGAGGCCGTAGTAGTCGTCAGCGCACGGCGGCGAAGGGCCGAACACGAGGAGCCGAACCGGCACGGAGCGTTCGATGTCCGAGCGAGACGCAGATCAGAGGGCTGAGATGCCTGAGCGACCCCGGAGAGTAGGCGGCGGCACCGCCGAGGTTACGGGCTTCGCGCGTCAAACGGACACGGCACGAGACGAGCATGTCGGGGACGGGGCTCCGTCACTCATGGAGGAAGCGCTGTGCCGTGAGAACCTGTTAGCGGCTCACCATAGGGTGGTGCGCAACGGCGGGGCACCGGGCGTCGACGGGATGACCGTCGAAGAGCTGATGCCTTATTGCCGGGAGCACTGGCCCCGGATTCGCGAGGAACTTCTCAGCGGTCGCTACAAGTCCCAACCGGTGCGTCGGGTGGAGATCCCGAAGCCCGATGGCGGGACGCGAATGCTGGGTATCCCGGCCGTGTTGGACCGGATGATCCAGCAGGCCCTGTTACAAGTCCTCCAACCGATCTTCGACCCGACTTTCTCGGATGACAGCTACGGCTTTCGTCCGGGACGCAGTGCTCACCAAGCGGTCTTACGCGCCCGTGAGCATATCGCGGCGGGTCATCGTTGGGCGGTGGACATGGACCTGGAACGTTTCTTCGACCGCGTGAACCACGACGTGCTGATGGCCCGTGTGGCTCGCCGGGTGAAGGACAAGAAGGTCCTGCTCCTGATTCGCCGCTACTTGCAGGCGGGGATGATGGAGGGTGGGCCGGTGTCGCCCCGCAAGGAAGGGACGCCGCAAGGCGGCCCCCTTTCACCGCTTCTGAGCAACGTCCTGCTCGACGAGTTGGACAAGGAACTCGAGCGTCGAGGGCACCGCTTCGTCCGCTACGCCGACGATTTCAACGTCTACGTGAAGTCCGAGGCTGCGGGCAAACGTGTGATGGCATCGCTGGAGAGCTTTTTGAAGAAGCGTCTGCGATTGCAGACTAACCGGGACAAGAGCAAGGTGGCGCGCCCCTGGACACGCAAGTTTCTGGGGTACAGCGTCACCACGCACAAGAAGCCGAAGCTGAAGCCTGCGCCGAAGTCGGTGAAACGACTGAAGGGCAAGCTGCGGCAGATGCTTCGACGCGGTCGTGGCCGGAGCTTGATCCGTGTGATCGAGGATCTGCGGCCCGTGATTCGGGGCTGGATAGCGTACTACCGGCTTAGCGACGTGCACCGCGTCTTCGAAGTGCTGGACAAGTGGTTGCGAAGGAAGCTGCGCTGCATCCAGTGGCGCCAGTGGAAACGACCGCGAACCCGGCGGAAGATGCTGGTCACACTTGGGCTGGACCCGGAACAGGCCAGACTCTCAGCCGGGAACGGCCGAGGGCCCTGGTGGAACGCCGGTGCTGCCCACATGCACCTCGCGATGCCGACCCGCAAGCTGTTGGATATGGGATTCACGAGCTTCCTCAGCGAGTACCGGAGGCTCACGAGCCTCTCGTGAACCGCCGTATACGGAACCGTACGTACGGTGGTGTGGGAGCCGGGGGGATTAGCTCCCCCCGGCTACCCGATGCCCAGAGCCGGAAAACCGAGAAAACCCGGGGGGAAGTCCGTTTCCGCGAACGGCCTTGTAGATTTGCAGAGGGTCGAATCGTAACTTGTGACGACAGCACGGGATTCCGTCGGTACCCCCCGGTCGATGATCATCGGAAGGCGGAGGGAACGCGTGCGGACCCTGACAGGTTTTTCGTGAACCGACGAGGTCATCCTATGGCAAGCCGGCGAACGCGCCGTATACGGGCCCTGACGCGCTCCATCGCCCTCCTGGCGATCGCATTGCTCGTCAGCACCGCGGGGTTCGCCCGGGGACCCGGCAAGGGCGGAGGCGACTTTGACTCCGACGGGGTCCCCGACGCCGTCGACAACTGCGTCTTCACGGCCAATCTCGATCAGTCCGACGGAGACGGCGACGGCGTCGGCGACGCCTGCGACAGCTGTCCCGAAGATCCGAATCCGATCCCGCCGATCGTCGACGATGATTTCGAGTCCGGCGCGCCTGGATGGACCCACGCCGGTCGCGGAGGTGCGGACACCTGGGCCCTGGCCAAGGCCACCTGCGGTGGCACCGACCTGGGCAGCACCGGCTTCCTGTCCAGCGGGAACGCAGGGCCGGACTGTGTCGCCGACAGCTCGTTCGAGCGCAGCCAGCTGCTCAGCCCCGAGTTCACCCTGCCGGCCGCCGGCGCGATGACGTTGTCCTTCGACGCGCTGGCGTTCGACCAGGCCGGCGCGTGTCTGCTCAGCGGCGACCCTGACGCGAAGGACGTCGGCATCACGCTGAATGGCGGGCAGACCTATGTCGTCCTCAACGACTGCACACCGCTGACGACACCGGGCGGTGCCCCGACCCATCACGACTTCGACATCTCCGCATTCGCCGGGATGGAGGTCCAGGTCATCTTCGTCTACGACACCGTGGACGCGCTGTTCGGCGACAGCTTCTTCATCGACAACTTCCGGGTCGTCTCCAACGGCGCGAGTCAGCCCGACCTCGACGGCGACATGATCGGCGACGTCTGTGACCCATGCACCGATACCGACGGCGACGGCTACGGCAACCCCGGCTTCCCCAACGAGGCCTGCAGCGACGACATCTGCCCGCTGATCTCCGACCCGGACCAGGACGACCTGGACGACGACGGAGCCGGCGACGCCTGCGACAACTGCCTGTTCGAGGCCAACCCCGATCAGGCCGATCTGGACGAGGATCTGGTCGGCGATACCTGCGACAGTTGCCCGCTGGACAGCAATCCCCGCGAGGCGGTCTACGACGAGGATTTCGAGACCGGCGCCAAGGACTGGGTTCATCAATCGCGAGGCGCCGCCGATACCTGGCACCTGGATGCGTTCGCCTGCTTCAACGAATCTCTCGGTAGCACGATGTACGTGTCCAACGGCAACGCGGGACCGGCCTGCGTGCTGAACTCCTCCCACGAGCACAGCGAGTTGCTGAGCCCGCCGATCACCCTGCCGACGATCGGCGAGATCACGTTGAGCTTCGACATGCGCACCTTCGACGAACTCGGTGGCTGCATCTCGGGTCCGGGCTTCGACAAGAAGGACGTCGGGGTGACCCTGGACGGGGGGATGACCTACGCCGTTCTCAACGATTGTTTCCCGCTGGCCGATCAGGTCCAGCGACGCATCCGCAACTTCTTCGACCTGCGCCCCTGGGCCGGCCAGACGGTACAGATCATCTTCGTCTACGACACCGTCGACGACCAGGCCCAGGACACCTTCGCCGTGGACAACGTGCGGGTGCGATCCAACAGCGTGACGACTCAGGTCGACGACACCGACCTGGACGGCGTCAGCGACGTCTGCGACAACTGTTCCGTCATCGCCAATTCCGATCAGTCGGATCTCGACGTGGATGGAATCGGTGACGTCTGCGACAACTGCCCGCTGACCCTCAACGCCTTCCAGCAGGACACCGACCTCGACGGGGCCGGCGATGTCTGCGACAACTGTCGTGATCTGTCCAACGCCGATCAAGCCGACGCTGACTCCGACGGTGTCGGTGACCTGTGCGATATCTGCCCCGAGGTCTTCGACCCGATCACCCCGTTGCTCACCACCGACTGGGAGTCCGGCGTCGCAGGCTGGAGCCATTCGATTCGCGGAGTCGGCGCCGACACCTGGCACCTCGGCGAGGCGAGCTGCTTCGGCGACGAACTGGGCAGCACCTGGTTCCTTTCCAACGGCAACGCCGGCAGGGACTGCCTGCCCGATAGCTCTCGGGAGACCAGCCAGCTGCTGAGCCCGGTGGTCGACCTGCCCGCAGGGACGGCACGACTGATCTTCGATGTGATCTCGTTCGACGAAGGGGGAGCGTGTATCGACAGCGGAGACTTCGACGCGAAGGATGTCGGGATCACCACCGACGGCGGCGTGACCTACGTCACCCTGAACGATTGCACCGCGCTGACCGCGGGCAACGGGATCCCGGCGCATCACGAGTTCGACCTGTCCGCGTGGGCCGGCCAGTCGATCCAGGTGATCTTCGTCTACGACACGATGGACGATCAGACCGAGCATACGTTCGGCGTCGACAACGTGCAGGTGTTCGCCGAGCAACCGAACGGCGACGGTGATCCGCGCGGTGACGGCTGTGACTGCGCGAATGGCGACGGCTCCCTCTGGGACATGCCCGGAAGCGTCTCGGGAGTGCAGTTTCTGCCGGATGGCGAGACGCTGGGCTGGAGCTCGGTGGTCGACGGCGGCGGAACGCCGACCTGGGAGGTTCTGCGTGGCGACGCCTTCCTGCTCCCGGTCGGTGGTGGGGTGGAAACCTGCGCCGCGACCGGGCTGGCCACCACGGCCTACACCGACCCCGCCGTGCCGCCGGCCGGAAGCGCTTTCTTTTACTTGATCCGCGGCGTCAACGCCTGTGGAGGAGGTTCGTACGGGCAGGCCAGCGACGGCTCACCGCGAGTTTCCGGCGCCTGCCCATGATCCCGGGCCGACCGCAGACCCATCACCGGGCGCCGTCGCTCCGGTGATACGATCCGACGACCGCTGACCGGAGCCGACGGAACCCCCTCGTGATGACCCCCCAACCTCGTGACTGGAAGCGCCATCTGCCGATGGCGATGCTGTTGCTGGCCAGCGGAGTCCTCTATGTCTGGGGCATCGGTTCCTACGCGTTATGGGATCCCTGGGAGCCGAAGTACGCCCAGGCCGTCCGCGAGATGGGGGAGCGAGGTGACTGGCTGACCCCGTGGCTCGACGGCAAGATCCGCTGGACCAAGCCGATCCTCGTCTACTGGGCGATGGCGCTACCGGTCAAGCTGTTCGGCAACGTCGAGTGGGCGGTGCGTTTGCCCTCGGTCTTCGCCGCGCTGTTCGGGATCTGGACGGTCGGGCACGTGGTCGGCACCCTTCGTGGGCCGCGGGTCGGCTGGATCGCCGCGGCGATCCTGGCCACCTTGCCGCAGTACTTCTACCTGGCCCGCCAGGCGACGCCGGACATGCTGCTGACCGTCTCGGTGACGGCGGCGCTGGGGTTCTTTGCGCTGGCCCGATTCCGTGAGGAGCACCGCCGTCGGAACCTGGCGATCGCCTACGCCGCTGCCGCCGTGGGGTTTCTGGCCAAGGGTCCTGTCGCCTGCGCGATCGTCGTCTGGACGCTGATCCTGTTCGTCCTTCCCGATCTGGAGCCGGGCCGCCTGATCCGGCCATCGGCGCTCCGCGAGGACGTCGCCCGGCTCTGGTCGCGCTACCGGGTCTGGATGGGCATTCTCATCTTCAGCGCCGTCGCCGGCCCGTGGTACGTGGCGATGCTGATCGAACATCGTGGCGCCTTCATCGACAACTTCTTCCTCGACGAGAACATCCAGCGTTTCACCGAGCCGCTCTGGGGTCACACCGGCACGGCGACGCGCTACCTGCGGACCGTGGTTCACGGCACATTCCCCTGGGGCGCCTTGCTCCCCGCGGCGATCCTTTTCCTGTTCCAGGGCCGGACGCGGCTGGACGACGAGGCGCGTCAGCGCTGGTTCGTCGCGGCCTGGTTTCTGGCGGTGTTCTCGATCTTCACCGTCGCCGGCACGAAGCTCGATCATTACTTGTTGCCGATCATGCCGGCCGTGGCCTTCTTGATCGCCTTCGTCTGGGAGGCCTATCTCGCCGAGGATCGCCCCTTCTGGGTGCGTCCTGCGATCTGGATCTCGCCGCTGTTCCTGCTGATGCCGGTCAAGGATTTCATCGACGTCAGCAATCGTTACATCTTCAGCGTCTTCGTCCCGGCGTTCGAGGTCTGGCGGGTCGAGTACGAGATCGATGCTGCGCTCTGGGTGCTGTTCGCGGGATGGTGCGCTGCGATGGCGTTCGCCGCGTTCATCGGCCGCCGCGGTGCGTCGATCGCTTTTCTACTGGCGCTGCTGGTCGCGTTCGGAAACGGTGCCTTCTTCCTTGGATACGCGATGCCGGCCCATGCCCCCGACCGCAGCCTGAAGGTCTACGCTGAACGGTTCGACGAGCTGGCCGGGGGCGACGCCGAGCTGGTGTTCTACGGCTGGATCCGTTACTCGATTCGCTACTACCACGGGCAGGACTATCGCTACTTCGAGCCGGCGGAGCTGGACGAGATGATCGAGCACGTCCAGGCCCTTCCCGAGGTCTACCTCATCGCTCAGAATCTCTACGTCGACGACATGCTCGAGGAACTGCACCGGACGACCGCCTCGCGCTGGAGTAGCGTCTCGACGGCCCATTCGGGGTACACGTTGCTCACCAACGTGCCTCAGCGCCGCCTCAGGAACCTCGAATAGAGGCCTGATCGGCCGGTCGGGCCCCGCTTTCGATCGTTGCCCTCTCCGCCGCCGCCGCGCCGCGAGAAGTCCAGGGTTTCGGTATACACCATTGCCTGGACAGGGCTCGCCGTGGTTCAATAAGCGCGAAAAACCGCCTTATTTTGGGGAAGTATTCCGCTATCCGGGGGGAAGTTGCGGAGTTTTCGCTGGTCTCGTCGGGCCAGTGTCCGTATTCAGTAACCACTTGCCCACCAGCAGGTGGGTTCCCCTGTGGAAGAAGCATTCGTAGTGCGGTCAAGCAATAGGCACTAGGAGTCGGTCGTGAAGAACTTTTCGAATCGTATCTGGTTGGGACTGCTGGTCTTGTCGTGTATGGCGCTGGCCATCGCGCCGGCTTCGGCCGACAGCAACCCCTTGGACGTGGACGCTCTCGGTGTCCCGACGGTGGACGCGGTGATCGGCACCGATGTCGTCGGTGGTGGGGTCGGGCTCGTGAAGATGCAGCCCGCCGACATCGAGGTGGACGTCCCTGCAGGAGTGACGATCAAGCAGGTCCTCCTGTACTGGAATGGGTTCACGGTCAAGAACACCGAGGATGGCGGCCCCGACCCGGTGGGAGACCCCGACGTCACGATCGGGGGAATTCCGGTCACCGGGACCCTGATCGGTGGCGAGAGGTTCTTTTTCAACGAGGGCGCGGTTCCCAACCGCTTCAGCAACACCAGCTGGACCTATCGCGCCGACATCACCGCCGAAGCCCTGCTGACCGTCGGGATGAACAATGTCGTCGCGATCGACGATATCGACTTCGGCACCCTCGGCGTGATCAACGGCGCCTCGATCGTCGCGGTGATCGACGACGGGATCAACCAGGCCCACATCCAGATGTACGATGGCCAGGACCTCGCGTTCCGCGACTTCCCTGCCCCCCGGGACACCACGGTCCCCGTGACCTTCACCTTCCCCGTATCCGACCAGCCGCGCCTTGCAAAATTGACCTTGCTTGCCGGTAGTGTCGAGGGGCAGGAATCCGGCGCCGACTTGACCCGGCCGAATCGAATTCGCATCACCAACAACGCCAACGCTACCGTGGAGACCCGTGACGACCAGCTCAACTCCAATACCGGCGACGAGTGGGACCACGACGTCTTCCCCGCGATCAACGTGCCTGCCGGAGCCACCACACTGACCGTGCAGCTCCTGTCGGTGACGACCCAGCCGATGGACACCCGCTTGCCGGCCTCGTTCGTTTGGGTCGGTGCGTCCTTCGCAGTCGAAGTGCCGTACTGCGGTGACGGCCGCCTCGACCCCGGCGAGACCTGCGAGCCGCCGGGAGACAACTCCGGCCTGCCCAACGAGTGCCGTGACGACTGCACGTTCTGTGGCGACGGCGTCCTGGACGACGGCGAGCAGTGCGACGACAGCAACAACGACGACGGCGACGGTTGTTCGTCGACCTGTGTGCTGGCCGACTGCGGCGACGGTGTGCTCGACCCCGGCGAAGAGTGCGACGACAGCAACAACGTCGACGGCGACGGCTGCCAGGGCAACTGCATGTTGCCGGTCTGCGGCGACGGTATCCTGGACGACGGCGAAGAGTGCGACGACGGCAACACCGACGACATGGACGACTGCACCAACGCCTGCACCGACGCGGAGTGCGGCGACGGAATCGTCGGCCCCGGCGAGGAGTGCGATGACGGCAACACCGTCGACGAAGACGACTGCACCAACGCCTGTACCCACGCCCGCTGCGGCGACAACATCGTCGGCCCCGGCGAGGAGTGCGACGACGGTAACACGACCGATGGCGACGGTTGTCAGGGCGACTGCACCAACCCGGAATGCGGCGACGGCATCGTCGATCCCGGGGAGGAGTGCGACGACGGCAACGACGAGGCCGGAGACGGCTGCGAGCCCGATTGTACGGAGACTCCGACGTGCGGGGACGGGGATCTCGACCCCGGCGAAACCTGCGATCCACCCGATTCGCCCGGCGGCGCGAACGGTAATGTCTGTCGGGACGATTGCACGGTCTGTGGCGACGGCGTCGTCGACGCGGCCGCCGGCGAGGAGTGCGACGACGGCAACACCAGCGACTCCGACGACTGCGACAACGACTGCATCACGAACTTCTGCGGCGACGGCGAGATCGACGACGGCGAGGAGTGTGATGACGGCAACACCGACGACCTCGACGGATGCTCCAACACCTGCAAGCTCCCTTCGTGCGGCGACGGAATCATGCAGGGCGAGGAGCAGTGCGACGACGGCAACATGGTCGACGACGACGACTGCTCCAACACCTGCCAGAAGAACTTCTGCGGCGACGGTGAGGTCAACAGCGGCGAGGAGTGCGACGACGGCAACACTGACGACAAGGACGCTTGCGGCAATGACTGCATCATCAGCGTCTGTGGCGACGGTACGGTCGATGTCCGCAACGGGGAGGCCTGCGACGACGGCAATATGGTCGACGACGACGGCTGTCGGAACGACTGCACCGCAGCGGTCTGCGGCGATGGCGAGGTCAACGGAGATCCGAAGGAAGAGTGCGACGACGGCAACAACGTCAACCTGGACGAGTGTCGTAACAACTGCACCTTGCCGTTCTGCGGCGACATGCTGGTCGATCCGGGAGAAGAGTGCGACGACGGCAACGACGTTGACGGCGATCGCTGCGGCGACGACTGCCAGGAAAATTTCTGCGGCGACGGAGATACCCAGGATCTACTCGGCGAAGAGTGTGACGACGGTAACGACGTCAACACCGACGAGTGTCGAAACGACTGCACCCTGTCGATGTGCGGCGACAATATCCTCGACGACGCCGAAGAGTGCGACGACGGCAATAACGACAACGGCGACGGCTGCGACGAGTTCTGCAAGGACGAGCCGTTCTGCGGCGACGGCTCGGTCGACCCCGAGGTCGACGAGACCTGTGATCCTCCTGGCGGCCCGCAAGGACCGAACCGCAACAACTGCCGCGAGGACTGCACGTTCTGTGGCGATGGTGTCGTCGATGGCGCAACCGTCGTCAACATCCTTGGCCCCGACGGCGCGATGGAGACCTTCAACGAGATGACCGGGCTGCCGGTGGGCTGGACCGCGATCAAGGCGGGTGGCTCGGTGGGCGCCGAAATGGGCATGCCCCAGGCCGGCGGCGGCGCGGTGCAGCTGGTGCGGACCGGCGCGGGAGTGCTGGTGATCGCCCATCCCCTGACGGGTCTCGAGCCGGGCAAGCCCAACACCTTGAAGGTCTGGGCCAAGAGCGCCGGTGCTCCGGGCGCGAGCATGCCCAGGGTTCGCTTGCGGAACCAGACGGTCGACGAATACCTGAAGTCGGACGGCACCTGGCAGATGGGTATGACCAACGCGATCAACGGCGGACTGGGCGCTGCCGACACGTGGCAGGAGTTCACGATCGGCTTCAAGACTCCGATGACCCACAGTTCGACCGACAGCTACCTGCTGATCCTCGATCACACCGGGCCCAAGGGGACGATCTACTACGACTCGGTGGTTCTCGAGGCGACGATCGGTGAGGACGAGGAATGCGACGACGGCAACGACAACGATAACGACGCTTGCAACAACGACTGCCTCGAGAACTTCTGCGGCGACGGCGACCTCGACGAGGGCGAAGAGTGTGACGACGGCGACAACGATGACGGCGACGGCTGCCAGGGCGATTGCAAGCTCCCGGTCTGCGGCGACATGATCGTCGATCCCGGCCAGGGTGAAGAGTGCGACGACGGCAACAACGTTGACGGTGACGGTTGTCAGGGCAACTGCCAGCTGCCGGAATGCGGCGACGGTATCCTCGACCCGGGTCAGGGCGAGCAGTGCGACGACGGCAACAACGTCGATGCCGATGGCTGCCAGGGCGACTGTCAGTTGCCGGAGTGCGGCGACGGCATCAAGGACCCCGACGAGGAGTGCGACGACGGCAACACCGAAGACGGCGACGAGTGCACGAACGACTGCACGATCGCGGTCTGCGGCGACAATATCGTCGGCCCCGGCGAGGAATGCGACGATGGCAACACCACCGATGGCGACGGCTGTCAAGGTGATTGCAAGCTCCCGGTCTGCGGCGACGGAATCGTCGACGACGGTGAGGAGTGTGACGACGGCGACCAGAACGACGACAACGAGTGCAACAACAACTGCGTCATCAACTTCTGCGGCGATGGCGATCTCGACGAAGGCGAAGAGTGCGACGACGGCAACAATGACGACGGCGACGGCTGTCAGGCCGATTGCACCAACCCGGTGTGCGGCGACGGCATCGTCGATCCCGGTGAGGAATGCGACGACGGCGACGACGACCCCACCGACCACTGTGCCGATTGCAAGAACACCTTCTGCGGCGACGGACTGGTCAACGTGGGCGAGGAGTGCGACGACGGTAACGACGATCCTTTCGACGCCTGCACCAACAACTGCAAGGAGACCTTCTGCGGCGACGGCGTCGTCAATCGCGACGAGATGTGCGACGACGGCAACGACGAAGACGTCGACGATGCCTGCGGCAACGACTGCACCGCCAACGTCTGCGGTGACGGCGAGGTCAACAACGGCGAGGTGTGCGACGACGGCAATAGCGACAACTTCGACGGCTGTCGCAACAACTGCACGATGGCCGAGTGCGGCGACGGCATCGTCGACGTGGCTCAGGGTGAGCAGTGCGACGACATGAACCTGGTCGACGACGACGACTGCGACAACGCCTGCCAGCAGAACTTCTGCGGCGACGGCGAAGTCAATCAGGATCCGAAGGAGGAGTGTGACGACGGCAACGGCGTGAACAACGACGGGTGCCGGAACAACTGCCTGCTTCCGTTCTGCGGCGACGGTCTCCAGGATCCGGGCGAGGAATGCGACGACGGCAACATCGACCCCGATGACGGCTGCGACGAGAACTGCGCCCTCGAGCCGTTCTGCGGCGATGGAGAGCTGGACGAGGATCTGGGCGAGACCTGTGAGCCGCCGGGCGACCCGCAGCCGCCGAACTGGAACGTCTGTCGGCAGGACTGCACCTTCTGCGGCGACGGAATCGTCGCCGAGAAGGAGCGCATGACGATTGATCCGCTGCTGAGCAACGGCGATTTCGAGGCCGGCCTCGCCGGCTGGTTGATGACGACCCAGGCCGGCGACGCGACTCCGGACTTCGACGCGATGGGCGGCTCGAGCTCCGTGCGCCTCGAGCGCAAGGGCCGTGGCCTGCTGCGGGTCTACCAGGAGTTCGTCGGGCTGGTGCCCGGCGAGCAGGGCGAGATCGTCGTCTGGGCCAAGACCCAGGGCGGTCCGGGCCAAGCGCCGCGGATTCGCCTGATGAACAAGTCCAATTTCACATGGCTGGCCCCTGATGGCAGCTGGGACGGATCGCTCACGGATGTCTTCCGTGGCGGACTGACGGCCGATGACGAGTGGACGCGATTCTCGATCACCTTCCCGATTCCGGAGACGGCCGGGGTCGGCGATCGCTATCGCCTGGTGCTCGAGAACACCGGCGCCAGCGGTATCAGCGTGCTCTACGACGAGGCGAGCCTGACCTCACTCCTCGTACCTGCGACGATCGAAGAGTGCGACGACGCCAACGACAACGACAATGACGAGTGCAACAACGAGTGCGTCAAGAACTTCTGCGGCGACGGCGACGTTGACGAGGGCGAAGAGTGCGATGACGGCAACAACGACAATGGCGACGGGTGTCAAGCGGACTGCCGCATCCCGACGTGCGGCGACGGCGTGCTCGATGACTTCGATCCCTTCAACGAAGAGTGCGACGACGGCAACGACGACAACGACGACGAATGCACCAACGACTGTACGCTGACCTTCTGCGGCGACGGCGTGATCAACCGAGACGAGGATTGCGACGACGGCGCGAACGGCGACGACGACCACTGTGGCGACGACTGCCGAGACAACTTCTGCGGCGACGGTGAGGTCACGCCGCATCTCGGCGAGAGCTGCGACGACATGAACGATGTCCCGGATGACGGTTGCGGCAACAACTGTCGCCTGAACGTCTGCGGTGACGGCATCGTCAACAACATCCTAAACGGCCAGGCCACCGAGGAATGCGACGACGGCAACACGAACGATGGCGACGGCTGCAGCAGTAGCTGTGTCGTGGAGTTCTGCGGCGACGGTGTCCCGAACAACGGCGAGGAGTGCGACGACGGCAACGACGAGAACATGGACGCGTGCCGGAACAACTGCACCGAGCCGTACTGCGGCGACATGCTCGTCGACGACGAGGATCCGTTCAACGAAGAGTGTGACGACGGCAACGCGGAGGACGGCGATCACTGCAGCAATGACTGCATGCAGAACTACTGCGGCGACAGTGTTACGCAGGATCTCCTCGGCGAGGAGTGCGACGACGGCAACAACGACAATCGAGACGATTGCCGGAATGACTGCACGGAGCCTTTCTGCGGCGACGGTATCCCGGACGCTGGCGAGGAATGTGACGACGGCAACATGGATGACAACGACGGCTGCAGCATGGCCTGCACCCGAGAGCCGGTTTGCGGCGATGCCATGGTCGATGAGGGTGAGGGTGAAACCTGTGACCCGCCTGGCGACCCGCAGGGGCCGAACTGGAACCTGTGCCGCGAGGACTGCACGTTCTGTGGCGACGGCAACACGGATACTCCTGACGCCCACAACATGATCCAGGACAGCGGGGTCGAGATGTGGGAGGCCGGTAGCCCGATGTACTGGAGTGTCACCGATGCCGGTGGCGATGTGATGCGGGATGGCGCGGAGACGGTCGAGGGCGGTTCCTCGGTGCGTCTGCAGCGCGGGCAGGGCGGGGTGCTCCGGGTCTACCAGGAGTTCTCCGGCTTGACCGCAGGTGACCTGGCAACCCTCTCGTTCTGGGCGATGACCGACGGCGGCACGGCATCGGGTGCCTCGGCACCGCGGGTGCGGCTGATCAACCAGACGACGGGCGAGTGGCTCGCCGGCGACGGCAACTGGTTGCCGAACGGCGTGGACACGTTCTACGGCGGACTGCTCTCAGACGGAGCCTGGCAGCAGTTCCAGATCGACTTCGCGGTGCCCGGAAACCACACGTCCGGCGATCTTTATCGCCTGGTCCTCCAGCACACCGGTGGTAGTTACGGGGTCCTCTACGACAACGTCAGTCTGATGACCATCCCGCCGGCAACCGAGGAGTGCGACGACGGAAACGACAATGACGACGACGAATGCAACAACAGCTGCGAGTTCAACCGTTGCGGCGATGGCGATGTCGACGAGGGTGAAGAGTGCGACGACGGCAACGACGACGAGCACGATACCTGCACGAACAACTGCAAGGTGACCTTCTGCGGCGACGGCGTCACGAATAACGGTGAGCCCTGCGACGACGGCAACCTGAACGATCTCGATGCCTGCGGTAACGACTGTACAGTCAACTTCTGTGGCGACGGCGAGCTGAACAACGGCGAGCAGTGCGACGACGGCAACAACGTCGACGGCGACGGCTGTCAAGGGAACTGCCGGAACCCGGTCTGCGGCGACGGCATCCTCGACGATGGCGAGGCCTGCGATGACGGCAATACCGCAGACGGCGACGGTTGCCGCCACGACTGTACGGAAGAGCTCTGTGGTGACGGAATCGTGGACGTCGGCGAAGAGTGCGACGACATGAACATGGTCGACGACGACGCCTGCGCCAACGACTGTGTCGCCAACCGCTGCGGCGACGGCGAGACCAACAACGGCGAAGAGTGCGATGACGGCGACCAGATCAACGACAACCTCTGCGCCAACGACTGCACGACGAACTTCTGCGGTGACGGTATTCGGCAGTTGCCGCTCGGCGAAGAGTGTGACGATGCCAACGATGTTGACACCGACGCCTGCGGCGATGACTGCATGAAGAACTTCTGCGGCGACGGCGAGGTCAACAACGGCGAGGAATGCGACGACGGAGACCAGGACAACCGGAATGCCTGCCGCAACGACTGTGTCATTCCGACCTGCGGCGACGGCGTTGTCGATGTCGGTGTCGAGGGCGTCCCGGACGAGGAGTGCGACGACGGAAACTCCGAAGACGTAGCCGACGCATGTGCCAACGACTGCACCTCGAACTACTGCGGGGACGGTGAGACGAACAACGGCGAGGAGTGCGACGACGGCAATACCAACAACAACGACGAATGCCGCAACGGCTGTGTTGTTCCGTTCTGCGGCGACAACATCGTCGACGCCGGTGAGACCTGCGACGACGGCAATACCGAGGGCGACGATGGCTGTGCTGCGGATTGCGGGCCGGGGGTGTGCGGCGATGGCATGCTCGACTTCGGCGAAGTCTGCGACGACGGAGACGGCGTCGACACCAACGAGTGCACCAACGCCTGCAAGCTGGCGGCATGCGGCGACGGGATCAAGACGGACGAGGAAGAGTGCGACGACGGTAACCAGCTAGCCGGCGACGGCTGCCGCGCGGATTGCACGGTGGAATCGTGCGGCGATTCCATAGTCGATCCTGGTGAGCAGTGCGACGACGGCAACAACGACGACGGCGACGGGTGCCAGGGTAACTGCCTCGACCCGAGATGCGGCGACGGCATCACCGACGCCGGCGAGGAGTGCGACGACGGCAACCTGGACAACACCGACGACTGCACGGACGTCTGCGAAGCCCAGGCCTGTGGCGACGGCTTTGTCGGGCCGGGCGAGCAGTGCGACGACGGAAACAACAACGATGGCGACGGTTGTCAGGGCAACTGCATGGATCCGTTCTGCGGCGACAGCATCCTTGACCTGCCGGACGAAGAGTGCGACGACGGCAACAACGAAGACGCCGACGGCTGTCAGGGCGATTGCAAGAACCCGTTCTGCGGCGACGGCATCCAGGACGCCGATGAGGAGTGCGACGACGGTAACCAGGCCGATGGCGACGCCTGCACGAACGCCTGCACGCTCGCGGTCTGCGGCGACGGGATCCTCGGCCCGAACGAGGAGTGCGACGACGGCAACCTGGACGATGACGACGACTGTACCCATCAGTGCACTCGGCCGATCTGTGGTGACGCAATTCTGAGCCCAGGCGAAGAGTGCGATGACGGCAATACCGACGACGCCGATGGCTGTCAGGGCGATTGCAAGAACCCGATCTGCGGCGACGGCATCCTGGACGACAATGAGGAGTGCGACGACGGCAACAACGACGATGCCGACGGCTGTCAGGGCAATTGCGAGCTGCCGGAGTGCGGTGATGGGATCCTCGACGCCGGCGAGGAGTGCGATGACGGCAATATCGTCGATGCCGACGGCTGCCAGGGTAACTGTCAGAACCCTGTCTGCGGCGATGGCATTCTGGACGCGGATGAGGAATGCGACGATGGCAATACCATCGATGCGGACGGCTGTCAGGGTGACTGCCTGATCCCGATCTGCGGAGACGGGATTGTCGACAACGGCGAGGAGTGCGACGACGGGAACACCGCCGACGGCGACGGCTGCCAGGCGACCTGTCTGCTACCGGTCTGTGGCGACGGAGTCACGGATGTCGGCGAAGCATGTGATGACGGCAACACCGTCGATGAGGACGATTGCACGAACGCCTGCAAGCTTCCTCGTTGCGGTGACCGGATCGTCGGTCCCGGCGAGGAGTGCGACGACGGCAACCTTGACCCGCGGGACGAGTGCACCAACGACTGCAAGGACGCAGTTTGCGGCGACGGGATCATGAGTGTCACCGAGGAGTGCGACGACGGCAACACCACCGATACCGATGCCTGCACGAACGCGTGCACGATCGCGACGTGTGGTGACGGCATCGTCGGCCCGAACGAGCAGTGCGACGACGGCAATCTCGTGGATGGAGACGGTTGTCAGAGCAACTGCAAGTTGCCCTTCTGCGGCGATGGTATTCCGGACCCGGGCGAGGACTGCGACGACGGCAACCAGAACAACGCCGACGATTGCACCAATGCGTGCGAGGATCCGGCTTGCGGAGATGGCTTCGTCGGGCCTGGTGAAGAGTGCGACGACGGGAACGACACCGATACCGACGCCTGCACCAACTCGTGCACGATCGCGGCGTGCGGCGACGGCGTCGTCGGCCCCGGTGAGGAGTGCGACGACCCGGATCCGAATGTCTGTACCATCGAGTGCACGACCCCGGTCTGCGGAGACGGGTTCAAGACCGACTCCGAGGAGTGCGACGACGGCAACACCAACGATAACGATGACTGCACCAACGCTTGCACGATCGCAGTCTGTGGCGACGGCATCGTCGGTCCCGGCGAGGGTTGCGACGACGGCAACCTCGTGGATACCGACGAATGCACCAACCTCTGTACTCTCGCGGATTGCGGCGACGGGATTGCCGGCCCGGGTGAGGAGTGCGACGACGGCAACGCCGACAACACCGACGAATGTACCGACTTGTGCATGAATGCCCGTTGTGGCGATGGTCACGAGGGTCCCGGCGAGGAGTGCGACGACGGTAACGACGACGATAACGACGACTGCACGAATGCCTGCACTACCGCCCGCTGCGGCGATGGTAGCCAGGGCCCCGGCGAGGAGTGCGACGACGGTAACCAGGACGACTCTGACGACTGCACCAACGCCTGCACTCTCGCGACCTGCGGAGACAGCATCGTCGGTCCCGGCGAGGAGTGCGACGACGGCAACCAGGACGACACGGACGCCTGCACGAACGCCTGCACGAACGCGCGATGCGGCGATGGCAGCCTGGGGCCGGACGAAGAGTGCGACGACGGCAACCAGGAGAACACCGATGCTTGCACCAACGAGTGCAAGAACGCGAGCTGCGGGGACGGATTCAAGACGCCGTCGGAAGAGTGCGATGACGGAAACGACAACGATAACGACCTGTGCACGAACGCGTGCACGATCGCGGAATGCGGCGACGGGATCCAGGGCCCCGGTGAGGGCTGCGACGACGGTAACGACGTCAACACCGACGATTGCACGAACGGTTGCAAGAACGCGACCTGCGGCGACGGAATCGTCTGGGCCGGCAACGAAGAGTGCGATGACGGCAACCTGACCGATACTGATGCCTGCACGAACGCCTGCACAACCGCCGTCTGCGGTGACGGTATCGTCGGCCCGGGTGAGGAGTGCGACGACGGCAACCAGGACGACACCGACGACTGCACGAACGTCTGTGCCGATGCCGCCTGCGGCGATGGAGCCCTGTGGGCCGGCGTGGAAGAGTGTGACGACGGTAACGCCGTGAACGACGACGCCTGCGCCAACGACTGTGTCGAGAACTTCTGCGGCGACAACGTCGTGAACAACGGAGAAGAGTGCGACGATGGCAACAACGCCGATGCCGATGGTTGTCAGGGCGGCTGCCTGTTGCCGATCTGTGGTGACGGTATCGAGGATCCCGGTGAAGAGTGCGACGACGGCAACGCTGATCAGACCGATCAGTGCCGGAATTGTCTCGATCCGACCTGCGGTGATGGCCTGGTCGACGCCGGCGAGGAGTGTGACGACGGCAACCTGGTCGACGGCGACGGGTGTCAGGGCAACTGCATGGACCCGGAGTGTGGAGACGGCATTCTGGACGACGGCGAGGAGTGCGACGACGGCAACCGCGAAGACAAGGACGCATGTCGGAATACTTGTGTTCCGGCCGAGTGTGGCGACGGTCGGCTTGATGCTGACGAGACCTGCGACGACGGTAACGACATCGACGACGACGGGTGCGGTAACGACTGCATGCCGAACGAATGCGGCGACGGCGAGGTCAACAACGGCGAGGAGTGCGACGACGGCAACAATGTGAACAGTGGTGACGAGTGCCGAAACGACTGCACCAAGCCGTTCTGCGGCGACTTCCTGATTGACGACAACCTTGCCGAGAACGCTGAAGAGTGCGACGACGGCAATGATGTGGACGGCGACGGTTGCAGTAGCTGTGTTCTCGAATTCTGCGGCGACGGTATTGTCAACAACTTCGATGAGGAGTGCGACGACCAGAATACCGATGAGGCCGATGATTGCCGTAACTGCCGGTTCCCGCGCTGCGGCGACAGTGTGGTGGACGACGGCGAAGAGTGTGACGACGGCGACCGGAACGACTTCAACGCGTGCAGTAATAGCTGCACCGAGAACGCCGCCTGCCTGCTCGAGATCGAGAAGTCATGCTCGGTTCCGTCGCTGGCCGATGGCGACGACGATGATGACGATTGCCTCGGCAAGGTCGTGTCGCTGAAGTTCGAGTACACCGGGGAGGGCTGCTCGATCCTGGGTAACCCACAGGATGGCAAGGCCACGTGCGAGGGCGACGCGGCCTACACCTCGGCGGTGAGAATCCAGGTGCAGGACGAGCGAGGCGAGGCCGTCTACGCCGACGAAGGTAGCGTGTTCCTCGGCGACATCATCGAGGCGACTGCGTCCAGTGCCGGCAAGAGCCAGTTCGGTTCGCAGACCGACTTCGTGATCGACGACGGGATGGAGGTCGCATCGTTCCATACCTCCTGTTCCAAGCCGCTGACGGTCGGTGACCAGTTCGGCAGCATCCGACTTGTCGAGTTGACGACCACCGAGGGTGGCACCCGGACTCTGGCCGACAAGGCGCCCGCACCCAAGACCAACCACTGCGTCGTGTACGAGGCGCCGGCGGCTCCACACTGCACCAGCGCGCTCACGGGGCTGCAGCTCAAGTTCAAGGGTTCGCCATGCGAGATGACCGACAATCCGCAGGGTGGCGAGCTGTCCTGCGCCGGTGACTCGACATCGCCTGGGCCCGTCCGTGTGACCTGTCACAACGCCGGGTCGGTCTACCTGGATACCGGGATGCCGGCGAGCGTGATGACGGGCGATCTCGTCGACGTCGCGCCGGCAAACGCCGGCAAGAGCGCCTTCGACGCGAGCACGACCTGCCAGGTATTCGACGAGTTCGATAACTGGCTCCAGGACCTGACCTTCGTGACGGATTGCACGATGCCACTGGATCTCGGCAACCAGCTGGGTGGGTTCGAGGTCTTCGGCATCGAGACCAGCCAGGGTGGCCGGGTCAAGATGGGTACCGAGGTGCTGTACACCTACGTGGTGACCAACAACAGTGAGGAGCCGGCCATCGACGTCACCGTCGAGGACGACGAGCTGGGCGAGATCAGCGGTAGCCCGATTCCCTTGATCCTGCCGGGTGAGTCGTTGGTCTTCGAAGCGATGGGCATGGTCTACAGCGACGTCGCCACCGGTGTCACCGTCGACGGTACCCTCGATACCGGCATGGAGTGCGATGCGGTCACGTCCGTCACGACGATCAGCGTCGAGCCTGCGCCAGGTGACCTGGAGTGCACGACGAAGATCCAGGCGATGGTCCTGCGGTATCACGGCCCCGATGTTCCGGGTCCGGTGACCGTGACCATCTCCGCGGATCGGCTGCGAAACACATCGTCCGTGATCCTGAACTTCCCGGACGGCCTGCTGTCGGGCACGTTGCTCGAGAGCGGTGATCAGGGCGGTCAGACGATTGATGCTGCGCTTCACGGCGAGGCCGATCTCGGGGCGAATACGACGCTCTGGATCAACGGTGTTTCCGAGGAAATCCACACGAGTTGCTCCGTCCCGTTCCGGGTTGGAGAGCCGGCGCCGCTGAGCAGTCCCAAAGGGGCACCCTCGGCACAGTTCACGGTGGAGAGTCTGCGGAACGCTCCCTGATCCAGGCTCGATCCGTTCGGTCTTGTAGGGCCGCCCCGGCTTTGACCCCGGGGCGGCCCTTTTTATTCTGTCGCCCGTGTGACTGTCGGCTCTTCGATCTGCGCCGTGTCGCGATATCCGACACACGCGCGGCTTCCTGCCATCACCGATTACATATCTGTGGTACGAAACTGTAACGGTCGGTATCTCACTCTCGAGCAACTGAAGACGCGTGCGTAGTTCGTGCGCCCGATTCTTCCGAGGAAGCCGAGATGAGATCACATACCCCCCTGAACATCTGCCTGGCCTTGGCGCTTGCCTGTGTGCTGGCCACTCCCGCGGTCGCAGATGGCACCGAGACGCTGAATCCGGCACCCATCGCCATCCACCAGGGAACCGGCCTCGTCGGAAACGGCGTGGGTATGATCGGCCACCCGGTCAACCTGGCGTTGAACGTACCCGGCGGCGCCGCGATCGAGCAGGTGCTGCTGTACTGGAACGGATTCCACTCGACACCGGGCAATGGCGACGACACGATCGTCGTGGACGGGAATGTGATCCAGGGCGCGCTGATCGGCGGGCCGACCTTGTTCTTCACCACTCAGGGCGCAGGTCAGCACTGGAGCACGACGTATCGCGCCGACATCACCGACCTCGGACTGGTCGTCAACGGCGCGAACAACCTCGTGATGGACGGACTGGACTTCGACCAGGCGGACAACGGCGCGACGATTCTCGTGATCACCGACGACGGCAGCCCGCCCTACGAGATCAAGATCAACGACGGACAGGATCTGGCGTTCTTGCTCTTTGCGCCGCCTCTCGATACGACGGTGCCGCAGACCTATACATTTGCACCGGCCGAGTTTCCTCGCATGGTCGACGTCGTGATCGTCGCCGGTAGCGTCGAGGGGCCGGCGTCCGGGATGGGGCCGATCCGCCCGAACGTCATCCGGATCACCATGAACGGCAGTACGATGGACACCATCGACCTGTTGGAGAGCATCAGTGGCGACGAGTGGGACCACAACTCGATCCCGGTGGTCATCCCGCCCGGCGTGAGCTCGATGACGGTCCAGGCCCTGTCGGCAAACGACGACACCGACAACCTCCCTGCCTCCTTCGCCTGGATCCTGACCGGTGTGGCGATTCCGCCGGCCGGGGAGTGCGGCGACCAGACCGTGGACCCGAACGAGACCTGCGATCCCCCGGGAGATCAGCAGCCTCCGAACGGCAACCAGTGCCGCGACGACTGCACCTTCTGTGGAGACGGGATCGTCGATGACTTCGAGATGTGCGACGACGGCAACGCCGACGACCTCGACGGCTGCCGCAACGACTGCAGTGTCCCGACCTGCGGCGACGGCATTGTCGACCCAGGCGAAACCTGCGAGCTCCCGGGGGACCCCGCCGGTTCCAACGATAACGAGTGCCGCGACGACTGCACGGTGTGTGGCGACGGAGTCACCGACCCTTCGGAACAGTGCGATGACGGCAACACCGACGACCTGGACGGCTGCCGCAACAACTGCACGGAGCCGGTATGCGGCGACGGAACCGTCGACCCGGGCGAGACCTGCGAGCCGCCGGGCGACCCCGCCGGTGCACTGGGTAACGACTGCCGCGACGACTGCACGGTCTGCGGAGACGGCGAAACGAACGGAAACGAGGAGTGCGACGACGGCAACAACGAGAATTTCGACTCTTGCCGCAACGACTGCAGCTTGCCGACCTGCGGTGACGACATTCTCGACCCCGGCGAATTCTGCGACCCCCCCGGCGAACCCGCCGGCGCCAACGATGCCGACTGCCGTGACGACTGCACCGTCTGCGGCGATGGCGTCGTGAACGGCAACGAGGTCTGTGACGACGGAAACTCGGACGACGACGATGGTTGCCGCAACAGCTGCGTCCTCCCGTTCTGTGGCGATGAGATCCTCGACGAAGGCGAGACCTGCGATCCGCCGGATTCCAAGGTCGGCCCGAACCAGAACACCTGTCGGGATCAGTGCAACTACTGTGGCGACGGTCTGATCAACGGGGACGAGGCCTGCGACGACGGCAACTCGATCGACGACGACGAGTGCTCCAACGCCTGTCGCCTGGCGGGTTGCGGTGATGGTGTTGTCGAGGGAGACGAAACCTGTGATCCGCCTGGTGATCCGGCCGGGCAGAACGGAAACGAATGCCGGAACGATTGCACCGTCTGCGGCGACGGTCAGGTCAACGGAGGCGAGTTCTGCGACGACGCCAACACGGACGATACGGACGGGTGTCGCAATGACTGTTCGGAGCCGGTCTGTGGCGACGGGATCGTCGATCCCGGCGAGGAATGCGACGACGGCAACATGATCGAGGAAGACGCCTGCCACAATGATTGCACGACCCCGGTCTGCGGCGATGGGATCGTCGATCCCGGCGAGGAATGCGACGACGGAAACCAGGACGATCTCGACGCCTGCGGGAATGACTGCAGCGAGAACTTCTGCGGCGATGGCGAGCTCAACAACGGGGAAGAGTGCGACGACGGAAATAACGACGACGGCGACGGCTGCCAGTCCAACTGCCTGAATCCGTTCTGCGGCGATGGCATCCTCGACGATGGTGAGGAGTGCGACGACGGCAACAACGATGACGGTGATGGCTGCCAGGGGGATTGTGCGAATCCATTCTGCGGTGACGGCATCGTGGACGACGGGGAAGAGTGCGACGATGGCAATATCGACGATGGCGACGGCTGCCAGTCGAACTGCCAGGAGCCGTTCTGCGGCGACGGCATCGTGGACGATGGGGAAGAGTGCGACGACGGCAACAACGACGATGGCGACGGTTGCCAGTCGACCTGCCTGAACCCGTCCTGCGGCGACGGCATCCTCGACGATGGGGAAGAGTGCGACGACGGCGACAACGACGATGGTGACGGCTGCCAGGGCGACTGCGCGAATCCGTTCTGCGGCGACGGCATCGTGGACGACGGTGAAGAGTGCGACGACGGCAACAACGACGACGGCGACGGCTGCCAGAGCGACTGCCCTCGAGAGCCGCTGTGGCGACGGCGTCGTTGATCCCGGGGAGGAGTGCGACGACGGCAACAACGACGATGGCGACGGTTGCCAGTCGACCTGCCTGAACCCGTCCTGCGGCGACGGCATCCTCGATGATGGAGAAGAGTGCGACGACGGCAACAACGACGATGGGGACGGCTGCCAGGGCGACTGCGTGACTCCGTTCTGCGGCGACGGCATCGTGGACGACGGGGAAGAGTGCGACGACGGCAACAATGACGACGGCGACGGCTGCCAGAGCGACTGCCTGAACCCGGTCTGCGGCGACGGCATCGTTGATCCAGGGGAAGAGTGCGACGACGGCAACAACGACGACGGCGACGGCTGCCAGGGCAACTGCCTGAACCCGTTCTGCGGCGACGGCATCCTCGACGATGGGGAAGAGTGCGACGACGGGAACAACGACGACGGTGACGGTTGCCAGGGCGACTGCGCCAACCCGTTCTGCGGTGACGGCATCGTGGATGACGGCGAAGAGTGCGACGACGGCAACAATGACGACGGCGACGGCTGCCAGAGCGACTGCCAGGAGCCGGTCTGCGGCGACGGCATCGTTGATCCAGGGGAAGAGTGCGACGACGGCAACGACGTCGACGGGGACGGTTGCCAGTCGAACTGCCTGAACCCGTCCTGCGGCGACGGCATCCTCGACGATGGGGAAGAGTGCGACGACGGGAACAACGACGACGGTGACGGTTGCCAGGGCGACTGCGCCAACCCGTTCTGCGGTGACGGCATCCTCGACGATGGGGAAGAGTGCGACGACGGCAACAACGACGATGGCGACGGCTGCCAGAGCAACTGCCAGGAGCCGTTCTGCGGCGACGGCATCGTGGATCCCGGGGAAGAGTGCGACGACGGCAACAACGACTACGGGGACGGCTGCCAGTCGAACTGCCTGAACCCGTCCTGCGGCGACGGCATCCTCGACGATGGGGAAGAGTGCGACGACGGCAACAACGACGACGGTGATGGCTGCCAGGGCGACTGCACCAACCCGTTCTGCGGTGACGGCATCGTGGACGACGGGGAAGAGTGCGACGACGGCAACAACGACGACGGCGACGGCTGCCAGGGCAACTGCCGGAACCCGGGCTGTGGTGACGGGATCCTCGACGGCGACGAGGAGTGCGATGACGGCAACGACGTCGACACCGACGAGTGCACCAACGCATGCGAGAACGCCAGCTGCGGCGACGGAATCGTGGGGCCAGGAGAGCAGTGCGACGACGGGAACCAGAACGACGCCGACGCCTGTGGGAACGACTGCACCGAGAACTTCTGCAGCGACGGCGAGGTCAACAACGGTGAGGAGTGCGACGACGGCAACGACATCAATGGTGACCAATGTCGGAACGACTGCACCGTGCCGTTCTGCGGTGACGGAATCCTGGACGCCGGAGAGGAATGCGACGACGGCAATGACGTCGACGGCGACGGCTGCGAGCGGGATTGCACCGTAACTCCGTTCTGCGGCGATGGCGAGGTCAACCAGGACGGGGAGACCTGCGATCCGCCGGGGAGCCCCGCCGGCGCCAGCGGCAATGATTGCCGTGACGACTGCACCACCTGCGGTGATGGTGTCGCCGATCAGGCCGAGCAATGCGACGACGGCAACAACGACGATGACGACGATTGCCGCAACGATTGCACGGCTCCGGTCTGCGGTGACGGCATTCTCGACGCGGGCGAGGAGTGCGACGACGGCAACGACGTCAACGAGGACGACTGCCGTAACGACTGCTCGAGACCGGAATGCGGCGACGGGATCGTCGACGACGGTGAAGAGTGCGACGACGGCAACAGCAACGATGGCGATGGCTGCGAGTCGGACTGCACGCTGAGTCCCACCTGCGGCGATGGCGAGGTCAATCAGTCCGGCGAGACCTGTGACCCACCGGGAGAGCCGCTGGGCCTCCCGAACGAGTGCCGCGACGATTGCACCTTCTGCGGCGACGGCAGCGTTGACCGCGACGAAGAGTGCGACGACGGCAACAACGACGACGGCGACGGTTGCTCGTCGGAGTGCCGGTTCGAGACGGCCTGCGAGCTCGATGTCATCAAGAACTGCTTCGTTCCGATGGACGGCAGCGGTGATGACGACGATGACGACGATTGCGATGGCAAGCTGCTGTCGATGAAGCTCGAGTACACCGGTGGGGGCTGCGCGATGCTGACGAACCCGCAGGAAGGCAAGGCCACCTGCCAGGGTGATGCTGGCTTCGCATCACCGGTCGGGGTCAGGGTCGTCAGCCAGCGCGGCGACGCCGTGTACGCCGACGAGGGCGCGGTGTTCCTGGGGGACATCGTCGAGGCCTCCGCGGCATTCGCCGGCGAAGAGAAGTTCGATGCCCAGACCGACGTGGTGATTGACGACGGACTGGAGTCGATCTCGTTCCACACCTCCTGCTCCAAGCCGATCGCGGTCGGCGACCAGTTCGGCAGCATGAGGCTCGTGGAGCTGGTCTCCACGGAGGGCGGTACGGTGACCCTTCCGGAGCCCGATCCGGATGGCGGCGACGACAGTGCCTCCGAGTGTGTGATTCCACCGACTCCGGCGGGCCCGCATTGCGACGGCAAGGTGAAGTCGTTGCAACTGCGCTACGGCGGCGGGGATTGCAGCCAGGGCAACAACGAACAAGAGGGCAAGGCTACCTGTTCCGGCGATGCCGGTGCGGTCAGTCCCGTCCGGATCGTCTGTTTCAAGGACGCCGGCGAGGTCTACCTCGACACCGGAGATCCGGCGAATGTGAACCTCGACGACGTCGTCGAGCTGGCGGCGGCCAACGCCGGTCAAGACCAGCTCGGGTCGCAGACCACCTGTGAGATCCATGACGAGTTCGGAAACTGGGTCCAGGACGTCAGTTTCCATACCTCGTGTTCCAAGCGTCTGGACCTTGGGGACCGATTTGGATCCTTGGAGGTGTTCGGCGTGTCCTCCACCGGAGGGGGTGATGTCGCGATGGGTCACGAGGTGATCTACACCTACAAAGTGACGAACCTGAGCGATGCTTCGGTGGTGAACGTGACGGTCTTCGACGACAAGATCGGCGAAGTCTCCGGTAGCCCGATTCCGTTGCTTGCGCCAGGGGAGATGGTGACGCTGCAGGCGCTGGCGACGATCGCGGAGGACACGACGAACACCGTGTTTGTGAACGGCCAGCTCGAGGACGGCCGGGAGTGTCCGGTGGCGACGGACACCGCGATCGTGACCGTGGAGACTCCACCGGAGGTCACCGAGTGTGACGGCCGGATCCAGGCGGCACGATTCCAGTACATCGGGCCCGACGTGCCTGGCTCCGTGACCGTCGAACTGGCGGGGGACAAGTTCCGCAATGACCCGGTGGTCTATGAGTTCCCGACTGGGCTGGTTTCCGGAACAGTGATCGTCTCCGACGGGGAGAACGGTTACTCCGTCGATGCAAACGCCCATGGCGAGAGCCAGCTCGGTTCGAAGACGACGATCTCGATCAATGGTGTGATGGAGGTCTTGGACACCAGCTGCTCGGTGCCGTTCTCGGCGGGCGCACCGGCACCGCTTGATGATCCCAAGGGTGACCCGTCACCCAACTGGTTCGTGGTGAGTTTCACCGAAGAACCGTAAGGCTCGACCGCACGGGGGGGTAGGGGGCGGTGTCGCATTCGGCACCGCCCCCGTTTTTCTGCGTGGGCGTGACGGTTTCGTAAACGGCGGGGCAGCACCTAGGCCGCAGGGCCGATTCTCCGGAGTCGATCTGGCGAGCTGACGGAATTGATTCGGTTTCCGGAGAATCTTCGGTGGAGATTGACCGGATCCGTCCGTAACAGGATCTCAGGCAAGGTTCTGCGGTGGGCGCAGGGCTCCTCGACTCTACCGGATCGCCGGTAGACAGAGGTTGCCTAGCCTTGACTCGGTGGGCGAGTCGAAGCGAGGTCCGCGATGCAACAAGCACGCACCATTCTCTGGATCATGGTTTTGCTCGCCGCGTCGTCGTTCGCGATGGCGGATGGCACCGAAGGGCTCGGCAGCCCGGCGGTGACCGTCGCGACGGGCACGGATATCGTCGGCAGCGGCGTCGGCCTCTTCACGGGAAGTGGGGAGATCGTGGTCGAGGTTCCGGCGGGCGCGGTCGTCCGGCAGGTCTTCCTGTACTGGAACGGCTTCCACGAGACAGACGACGTATCAGGCCTCGAAACGATCCACGTTGATGGGACCAGTGTGTCCGGCAGCCTGATCGGTGGGCCGACGCTCTTCTTCCGAGACAACTACAGTTCGTCCTGGAGAGCTGACATCACCGCGCTCGGCGTGATCGGCCCCGGCACCAACACCGTCGCGGTTTCCGGAACCGGCTTCAGTGAGATCGAGAACGGAACGTCGATCGTGGCGATCATCGATGACGGATCGGCCCCGCGTTCGACTCAGATCCTCGACGGGCAGGACCTCGCATACCTGGTGTTCGACCCTCCGCTGAACGCGACGGTGCCCCAGCAATTCAGCTTTGTGGCCTCCGCGTATCCCAGGACCGCGGAAGTCACCGTGATCACCGGAAGCATCGAAGGGCCCGTATCCGGCGACCAGCCGGAGCGACCTAGCCTTGTCCGTGTAACGTCTGGTGACGAATCGGTCGAGTATCGCAACCTTCTCGCCAGCCGAAACGGGGCGGAATGGGACCACGCCACGATCTCCGCCCTCGTGCCCCCCGGGGCCACAAGCCTGATCGTCGAAGTGATCTCGATCGATGACGAGACGGCGGCGAAGCCGGCATCCCTGGCCCTCGTTGCGTCAACTCTTGAACTGTCTGTGCCGTACTGCGGCGACGCGATGGTTGACTTCGGGGAGGTCTGCGATGACGGCAACACCGACGACCTGGACGCCTGCGGCAACGACTGCCAGCTGAACACCTGCGGCGACGGTGAGGTCAACAACGGCGAAGCCTGCGACGATGGTAATTCCAACGACCTGGACGCCTGCGGCAACGATTGCATCGCCAGCACCTGCGGCGATGGCGAAGTCAACAACGGCGAAGCCTGCGACGATGGTAACTCCAACGACCTGGACGCCTGCGGCAACGATTGCATCGCCAACACCTGCGGCGATGGCGAAGTCAACAACGGTGAAGCCTGCGACGACGGCAACACCGACGACCTGGACGCCTGCGGCAACGACTGCGCGCTGAACCTCTGCGGCGACGGCGAAGTCAACAACGGCGAAGCCTGCGACGACGGGAACACCAACGACCTGGACGCCTGCGGCAACGACTGCCTGGCGAACACCTGCGGCGACGGCGAAGTGAACAACGGTGAAGCCTGCGACGACGGCAACACCGACGACCTGGACGCCTGCGGCAACGACTGCCTGGCCAACACCTGCGGCGACGGCGAAGTCAACAACGGCGAAGGCTGTGACGACGGCAACACCGACGATCTGGACGCCTGCGGCAACGACTGCCTCGCCAACACCTGCGGCGACGGCGAAGTCAACAACGGCGAAGCCTGCGACGACGGGAACACCGACGATATGGACGCCTGCGGCAACGACTGCGAGCTGAACACCTGCGGCGACGGCGAAGTCAACAACGGCGAAGCCTGCGACGACGGCAACACCGACGACCTGGACGCCTGCGGCAACGACTGCCTGGCCAACACCTGCGGCGACGGCGAGATCAACAACGGCGAAGTCTGCGACGACGGGAACACCGACGACCTGGACGCCTGCGGTAACGACTGCCTGGCAAACACCTGCGGCGACGGTGAGATCAACAACGGCGAAGCCTGCGACGACGGCAACACCGACGACCTGGACGCCTGCGGCAACGACTGCCTGGCCAACACCTGCGGCGATGGCGAAGTCAACAACGGCGAAGTCTGTGACGACGGCAACACCGACGACCTGGACGCCTGCGGTAACGACTGCGCGCTGAACACCTGCGGCGACGGCGAAGTCAACAACGGCGAAGCCTGTGATGACGGAAACACCGACGATCTGGACGCCTGCGGCAACGACTGCGAGCTGAACACCTGTGGCGACGGTGAAGTGAACAACGGCGAAGCCTGCGACGACGGAAACACCGACGACCTGGACGCCTGCGGCAACGACTGCCAGCTGAACACCTGCGGCGATGGCGAAGTGAACAACGGCGAAGCCTGCGACGACGGGAACACCAACGACCTGGACGCCTGCGGCAACGACTGCATCGCGAACACCTGCGGCGACGGCGAAGTGAACAACGGCGAAGCCTGCGACGACGGGAACACCGACGATCTCGACGCCTGCGGCAACGACTGCACGGAGAACACCTGCGGCGACGGCGAAGTCAACAACGGCGAAGGCCTGTGACGACGGCAACACCGACGACCTGGACGCCTGCGGCAACGACTGCCAGGGCAACACCTGCGGAGAAGGCGAAGTCAACTACGGCGAGTCCTGCGACGACGGCAACACCGACGATCTGGACGCCTGTGGCAACGACTGCGAGCTGAACACCTGCGGCGACGGCGAAGTCAACAACGCCGAATCCTGCGACGACGGCAACACCGACGACCTGGACGCCTGCGGCAACGACTGCCTGGCCAACACCTGCGGCGACGGCGAGATCGGCGACGGCGAGATCAACACCGGCGCGGCGACGGTGAGATCAACAACGGCGAAGCCTGCGACGACGGCAACACCGACGACCTGGACGCCTGCGGCAACGACTGCCTGGCCAACACCTGCGGTGATGGCGAAGTCAACAACGGCGAGTCCTGCGACGACGGAAACACCGACGACCTGGACGCCTGTGGCAACGACTGCGCGCTGAACACCTGCGGCGACGGCGAGATCAACAACGGCGAAGCCTGCGATGACGGCAATACCGACGACCTGGACGCCTGCGGCAACGACTGCATCGTGAACACCTGCGGCGACGGCGAAGTCAACAACGGCGAAGTCTGTGACGACGGCAATTTCCACGATCTGGACGCCTGCGGCAACGACTGCGTGGCCAATACCTGCGGCGACGGCGAGATCAACAACGGCGAAGTCTGTGATGACGGCAACACCGACGATCTGGACGCCTGCGGCAACGACTGCGTGGCCAATACCTGCGGCGACGGCGAAGTGAACAACGGCGAATCCTGCGACGACGGCAACACCGACGATCTCGACGCCTGCGGGAACGACTGCCTGGCAAACACCTGCGGGGACGGTGAGATCAACAACGGCGAATCCTGCGACGACGGCAACACCGACGACCTGGACGCCTGCGGCAACGACTGCCTGGTCAACACCTGCGGCGACGGTGAGGTGAACAACGGTGAAGCCTGCGACGACGGCAACACCGACGACCTGGACGCCTGCGGCAACGACTGCCTGGCCAACACCTGCGGCGACGGCGAAGTGAACAACGGCGAATCCTGCGACGACGGGAACACCGACGACCTGGACGCCTGCGGCAACGACTGCCTGGCGAACACCTGTGGCGACGGCGAAGTCAACAACGGCGAAGCCTGCGATGACGGCAACACCGACGATCTGGACGCCTGCAGCAACGACTGCGAGCTGAACACCTGCGGAGATGGCGAAGTCAACAACGGCGAATCCTGCGACGACGGGAACACCGACGACCTGGACGCCTGCGGTAACGACTGCCTGGTCAACACCTGCGGCGACGGTGAGGTGAACAACGGCGAATCCTGCGACGACGGCAACACCGACGACCTGGACGCCTGCGGCAACGACTGCCTGGCCAATACCTGCGGCGACGGCGAGATCAACAACGGCGAAGCCTGCGACGACGGCAACACCGACGACCTGGACGCCTGCGGCAACGACTGCATCGTCAACACCTGCGGCGACGGCGAAGTCAACAACGGCGAAGTCTGTGATGACGGCAATTTCAACGATCTGGACGCCTGCGGCAACGACTGCATCGTCAACACCTGCGGCGACGGCGAAGTCAACAACGGCGAAGTCTGTGATGACGGCAATTTCAACGATCTGGACGCCTGCGGCAACGACTGCCTGGCCAACACATGCGGCGACGGCGAAGTGAACAACGGCGAATCCTGCGACGACGGCAACACCGACGATCTCGACGCCTGCGGCAACGACTGCGAGCTGAACACCTGCGGCGACGGCGAAGTCAACAACGGCGAAGCCTGCGACGACGGCAATGCCGACGATCTGGACGCCTGCGGCAACGACTGCCTGGCCAACACCTGCGGCGACGGCGAGATCAACAACGGCGAAGCCTGCGACGACGGGAACACCGACGATCTGGACGCCTGCGGCAACGACTGCCTGGCGAACACCTGCGGCGACGACGAAGTCAACAACGGCGAAGCCTGCGACGATGGTAATTCCAACGACCTGGACGCCTGCGGCAACGATTGCATCGCCAACACCTGCGGCGATGGCGAGGTTAACAACGGTGAAGCCTGCGATGACGGCAACACCGACGATCTGGACGCCTGCAGCAACGACTGCGAGCTGAACACCTGCGGTGACGGTGAAGTCAACAACGGCGAATCCTGCGACGACGGGAACACCGACGACCTTGACGCCTGCGGTAACGACTGCCTGGTGAACACCTGTGGCGACGGTGAAGTGAACAACGGCGAATCCTGCGATGACGGCAACACCGACGACCTGGACGCCTGCGGCAACGACTGCCTGGCGAACACCTGCGGCGACGGTGAAGTCAACAACGGCGAAGCCTGCGACGACGGGAACACCGACGACCTGGACGCCTGCGGTAACGACTGCGCGCTGAACACCTGCGGCGACGGCGAAGTCAACAACGGCGAAGTCTGTGATGACGGCAATCTCAACGATCTGGACGCCTGCGGCAACGACTGCCTGGCCAACACATGCGGTGATGGCGAAGTGAACAACGGTGAAGCCTGTGACGACGGCAACACCGACGATCTGGACGCCTGCGGTAACGACTGCCTGGTCAACACCTGCGGCGACGGTGAGATCAACAACGGCGAAGCCTGCGATGACGGCAACACCGACGATCTGGACGCCTGCGGCAACGACTGCGAGCTGAACACCTGCGGCGACGGCGAAGTCAACAACGGCGAAGCCTGCGACGATGGCAACATCGACGATCTCGACGCCTGCGGCAACGACTGCCTGGCCAACACCTGCGGCGACGGCGAAGTCAACAACGGCGAAGCCTGCGACGACGGGAACACCGACGATCTGGACGCCTGCGGCAACGACTGCCTGGCCAACACCTGCGGCGATGGCGAAGTCAACAACGGCGAAGCCTGCGACGACGGCAACACCGACGACCTGGACGCCTGCGGCAACGACTGCCTGGCCAACACCTGCGGTGATGGCGAAGTCAACAACGGCGAAGCCTGCGACGACGGCAACACCGACGACCTGGACGCCTGCGGCAACGACTGCCATCGTCAACACCTGCGGCGACGGCGAGGTCAACAACGGCGAAGCCTGCGACGACGGGAACACCGACGACCTGGACGCCTGCGGCAACGACTGCATCGTCAACACCTGCGGCGACGGCGAAGTCAACAACGGCGAATCCTGTGACGACGGGAACACCGACGACCTCGACGCCTGCGGCAACGACTGCCTGGTCAACACCTGCGGCGACGGTGAGGTTAACAACGGTGAAGCCTGCGACGACGGGAACACCGACGACCTGGACGCCTGCGGCAACGACTGCATCGCGAACACCTGCGGCGAAGGCGAGGTGAACAACGGCGAAGCCTGCGACGACGGCAATACCGACGACTCTGGACGCCTGCGGCGCAACGACTGCCTGGCCAACACCTGCGGCGACGGCGAGATCAACAACGGCGAATCCTGCGACGACGGCAACACCGACGACCTGGACGCCTGCGGCAACGACTGCCTGGCCAACACCTGCGGCGACGGCGAAGTCAACAACGGCGAATCCTGTGACGACGGGAACACCGACGACCTGGACGCCTGCGGCAACGACTGCGAGCTGAACACCTGCGGCGACGGCGAAGTCAACAACGGCGAAGCCTGTGACGACGGCAACACCGACGATCTCGACGCTTGCGGCAACGACTGCCTGGCGAACACCTGTGGCGACGGCGAGATCAACAACGGCGAAGTCCTGCGACGACGGGAACACCGACGACCTGGACGCCTGCGGCAACGACTGCGATCTGAACACCTGCGGCGACGGCGAAGTCAACAACGGCGAAGCCTGCGACGACGGGAACACCGACGACCTGGACGCCTGCGGCAACGACTGCCTGGCAAACACCTGCGGCGACGGGGAGGTCAACAACGGCGAGTCCTGCGACGACGGGAACACCGACGATCTCGACGCCTGCGGCAACGACTGCGAGCTGAACACTTGCGGCGACGGCGAGGTGAACAACGGCGAAGCCTGCGACGACGGAAACACCGACGACTTGGACGCGTGCGGCAACGACTGCATCGCGAACGCCTGCGGCGACGGTAAGATCAACAACGGCGAAGCCTGCGACGACGGAAACACCGACGACTTGGACGCCTGCGGCAACGACTGCCTGGCCAACGCCTGCGGCGATGGCGAGGTCAACAACGGCGAAGCCTGTGACGACGGGAACACCGACGATCTCGACGCCTGCGGCAACGACTGCCTGGCCAACACCTGTGGCGACGGTGAGGTGAACAACGGCGAGGCCTGCGACGACGGGAACACCGACGACCTGGACGCGTGCGGCAACGACTGCATCGCGAACACCTGCGGCGACGGCGAAGTGAACAACGGCGAGTCCTGCGACGACGGGAACACCGACGATCTGGACGCCTGCGGCAACGACTGCGAGCTGAACACCTGCGGCGACAGTGAGGTGAACAACGGCGAATCCTGCGACGACGGAAACTCCGACGACCTGGACGCCTGCGGCAACGACTGCCAGCTGAACACCTGCGGCGACGGCGAGATCAACAACGGCGAAGCCTGCGACGACGGAAACACCGACGACCTGGACGCCTGCGGCAACGACTGCGAGCTGAACACCTGCGGCGATGGCGAAGTCAACAACGGCGAAGCCTGCGACGACGGCAACACCGACCCCACCGACGAATGCGATAACTGCAACCTCAATCTCTGCGGCAACGGATTCGTCGACGGCGTGGTGGGTGAGGAGTGCGATGACTCCAACCGCATCGGCGGGGACGGCTGCTCGACGACCTGTGAGCTCGAGGACACCTGTGGCCTCGAGCTGATCCGCACGGCGACCCCGGGAACCTTGACTCCGATCAACGACCTTGGATGTGACGAGCTCGGCAAGCCGACCCAGCTGACCTTCCTCTACAGCGGCTCCGCCTGCCCTGGCGTCCATCAGCAGGGCGAAGAGGCATCCTGCGAGGGCTCCATCGACGTCAGCCAGGCGGTGAGCGTCGTCACCGGCGGATTGTACGAACTGCAGCAGATGGATCCGACACCGACGCCGGGCTCCCCGGCGGCGAGCTGGGTCACCGGCTCGAACACCGCCGGCCACCCTGGCGGAACCAGCGGCACCGGGACCGGCGCCGGCCCGATCGGCAGCTTCGACGAGCAATCAGAGACCCGCGGCGGATTCCGGTTCAAGTGCGAGGCCTATACCGTGGTGCCGGCCAGCGTCGCACCGGGTGAGACGTTCACGATCTACGCGGGATCGACGGGATTCTGCTCCAACTCGTACATCCAGCTATCGAACGGTGGCGGGATCGAATTGAGCAAGTTCACGACCGGCTGCACCGAACCGCTGCGGATGGGTAACGCATTCGGGGCATCGACTCTGGTCGGATTCAACGACGAGCTGGCGGACCTGACCGAGGTGATGTTCAGCTACACCGTGGTCAACCACGGCGACACGGTGCAACAGGTCAGCCTGGTCGACGACCACCTGGGCGTGATCGCCGAGGGCCTGGAACTGGCCCGCGGCGAGTCCGTAGAGATGACGGAGACCCGGATGATCGTCAGCGACTTCGCGACGAACGCGGTGGTCAATGGCACGTTGCTCGCGGCGGGAGGCGGGACCTGCTCCGCCAGCGCGGGTGTCTCGGTCAGTCTCGACACACCGAGCTGTCCGGCGGAACGACCGATCCGGTCGCTCCGCGCTGCATTCACAGGCGAAGCCTGCACGAGCTTTGCCGGTGCAAGCGAGGCTCCGACGGAGGTGCTGTACTGCGACGACGCGCTGGCAGCGACCACCGAAGTGCGCATCCTGGTCACCGATCGACCTGACTTCCAGGACCCCGAGGCCTGGATCTGGTTCGACGAGATCGTCTCTCGATCCGACCCCGAGTTCGAGATCGACTCCTGGGCCACGGGAGCGCCTCAGCTCGGCGAAACGATCTACGTACACGTCCTCGAAGCCGCGGAGACGAACCCCCGGCGAACCCAGATCATCGAGATCGACGGCTCCTGTTCGGCCGCCCTGGAGAAAGGGGACGAGATCGGGAGCATCCGAATCGAGGAAATCCTTCTGGCTCAGTAGTTTGCAGCGGCGGCGGGTTCGGGCCCACCCCGGCCCGCCGTCCACCTTTTGTCTGCAGCGAGAGGTGGTTTTTCCCAGTACATTAGTAGAGTCCGTCTCGGACCCGGTACCGGAGGAAAGACCTGATGACCCGACGAGCCCCGCTGCTACTGACGACACTCCTCGCCCTGGCTCTGCTGTCCGGATCGACCCACGCGGCCGAGGCCAAGTGCGGGCCGTGGTGTCCGGAGCTGGCCGAGAACGGCACTTCCGAGGTACTGCCTCTCGACAGCGCGGCGTACGAGGTCGACCTCTTTGGTTCCGTCGCGGTCGGCCGGTTGAAGCAGTCCTTCCGCAACGACATCGATCAGACCCGCGCAGTCACCTACAAGTTCAAGCCGGTCGCCGGCCTTACCCCCGAGGGCGTCGAGTTCCGCATCGACGGCGTTGTCGTCGAGCCCGAAAAGCAGCCTGCCCCGAAACGAGAACAGCGCGGCCGGGCGAAACCGAGCAGCGACTCCAGGCTCCAGGGACTCAACATCTCCGTTGGCCCCGAATCGATCGTCGAGGTAACGACCCGCTTCCAGGCTGCCCTGCCGATCGCGGAAGGCGCAATCGCCCTGCGGCTGCCCGAGATCGGCCGTCGGGATTCCGCAAGCGGCCCGCTGCCGACCGGCTTCCGCGTTCTCGTGCATCACGACCTCCCGTTGAGCAAGGCCGAGAGCCGCAGCCACGACGTGTTCATCGCTTACGAAGGCAACCGCACGTCGATCGAGCTGACCGATGGTGATGACCTCACCGGGGCGGCGTTCGAGCTGGAACTGGCGATCGGGCCGGAAGACGACCCGACCCTGCTCGGCTACGTCGGCAAGGAGAAGGACGGTTTCCGCGAGGCACTGGCCGTGTTGACCCCTCCGTCAAAGCCTCACCGTGAGGCGGTCCGGGCCAAGCAGGTCGTCTTCGTGCTCGATACGTCCGGTTCGATGGCCAAGGGCAAGCTGGAACAGGCCAGGACCGCGCTCTACGAAAGTCTGGTCAAGCTCTCTCCTGAGGACACCTACAACATCGTCGAGTTCGACGGTGCGTTCAGCCTGATGCAGCCCGAGCCGGTGACGGTCGAGACCTTGCCGGTGGAGTCGGCGGCGAAGTGGCTGTCGCAGCAGCGGCCGACCGGGAGCACGAAGCTCCTTCCCGCGCTCGCCGCGGCCTTCGCCCAGGGCGAAGGGTCAGACGTCGATCGTCACGGGATGATCATGGTCCTGACCGACGGCAACGTGGAAGATCCCCGGGAAGTCGAGCAACTGCTGGCCGAGAAACTCGACAAGGGTCGGCTGTTCTTCATCGGAATCGGCGAGGATGTGAAGCAGGACCGGATCCTGCGTTTCGCCGAGGCGGGCCGGGGAACCGCGGCGTTCTCGGTCGATCCCGAGCAGTTGCAGACGGCGCTGGCAGGGCTGTTCGACAGTGTCGCCGACCCGCTGGCCTGGGACCTGGAATTCGACGCCGGCGACGCGATCGTCGAAGCGATCGAGCCCTCACGGATCCCCGATCTCTACGCCGGCCGTCCGGTGACGATCCGCGTCCGGTTCAAGGGAGCGGCTCCTGGCGAGTTGAAGGTTCACGCGAACACGATGGGCGGCCACCGTACGTTCACCAGCCCCATCGCCGAGACCGACATCCTCGAGCGTTCCGGAGACTGAGGTCAGTCGCGGGCCGAACCGGTAAACCGCAGGACCAGGTCGAATTCCGCCGTGGGACCGCCCCGCGCCGGCTCGACCGTCTCGATCACCAGTCGCCCCTCGACATCCGACGGTGTGAACGGCGGAGATAGCGCCGAGCGCAACCCCAGGCCGAAGTACGGCGGTGCGACCGGACGGAACTCGGGCACGTCGATCAGAAGCACGCGGCTGCCGTCGGGAAGTCCGGCGGTCTGCACCTCGATCTCGCGGCGGATCCGTTCGACGGTGCGCGAGGCGTCGTCGTAGGCCGAGCTCATCGCGATCGTCGGCGGCAACCACGCCGTGTTGGCCAGGACCACCGCGCCGAGCACCAGCCACTCATCCCGGCGTAGCTGCAGGCACCTCGACACCCCGTAGGCGAGATAGGCCAGGGCGAGGATCATGCCCAGAACCGGCATCACCACATGTCGCGGCGAGAAGTAGACGCCGTGGGCGATCGAGGTCGTCGCGACGTACCAGCCCACCGAGAGGAAGAGCAGGTTGATCCAGTACTTCGGCCCGAGTCGTTCTCGCCGCTGGATCATGAACACCATCGTGCTCACCAGGCCGGCAAGAAAGACGAGCTTGAGCCACGGGAACGCGTGGCCGGAGAAGAAGGGCTTCGCGAAGACGTACGTGGCGAAGGCGCGGTGGAACGAGAGGAAGCGATCGAGAGCGAGGTGGTCCGTTTCTCCGTGGCCGCCGACCAGGCTGTGGAACGCGACGAGCCGCAGGGCGAAATAGACGACGAGAATCGCTGCCACAGGTAAGTAAACCCGCGCTCGACGCAGCCAGTCGGCCGGTGTCTCGCGATCGGCCAGGGCGTGCAGCCCGTCATAGACCAGGACGATCCCCAGGGTGGCGATCGCCGATTCCTTGGTCAGCAGCGCCAGGCCATAGGCGACGTAGAAACCGATCGGGGATCCGGCGCCCTGGCGGTAACGCAGGAAGTACCAGACCGCCGCCAGGGCGGTCGCCGACGCGATCACCTCCTCGCGGTACGTGATCGAAGGGACGACCTCGGCGAAGACCGGGTGGATCGCCGCGAACCACCCACCGAGCCAGGCGAAGGCCGGCCGGTCGGGCACCAGCCGTTCCATGATCAGGAATACACCGAGTACGGTCAGCCCGAAGAACAGCAACGCGGTGACGTGGTAGCCGATCGGGTTCGTGCCCCACAGCAGGTGATCGATGCCGAAGATCCACATCTTGAACGGCCGCAGGAAACCGTGGTTCTCCGGGTCGGGGCACTCGCTGCTCTCGGCGTGGCAGAGGTAGTCCCAGATGTCGCCACTCTCGTCGTCGACGAGCAACGCCACGAAGTACCCTGGGCCCTTGCCGTGAAAGGACTGGATCAGGTCGAAGTCGTCGCCGACGAAGTAGTCGTCGACGTTGCGCAGGTAGACCGATACGCACAGAAAGACCAGCAGCAGGATGCCGGTTCGACGGAAGATGCGTTGCTTGGCGGCGGTGCTCACGGCGCGATCAGAGATCTCCCTGGAGGGGCCGCAGCAGCAGCTCCTCGACGACGGTGCGCCGGCTCAGCCGGGTCATCTCGAAGATCGCCTGGGCGACGTCCTCGGCGGGCATGAACCGCTCCGGCGGGATGTCGAGGCCGTCCCAGCTGGGGGTCAGCGTGGCGCCGGGGATCATCGTCAGCACTCGTACGCCGGTTTCCCGGGTCTCCTCCCGGGCCGCCCGGGCCAGCCCCAGCAGGCCGTGCTTGGCGGCGCAGTAGGCCGCGCCGCCGGGATAGGCCCGCAACGACGCTACCGAGGCCAGGAAGACCAGGTCACCGCTACCCGACTCGATCATCGCCGGGAGCAGCGTCCGGGTTACCAGGAAAGCGCTGGTCAGATTCACGTCGAGCTGCGAACGGAACTGCTTCGCGTCGGTTTCCAGCAGTTTTCCAGGTTCGAAGCGCCCGGCGTTGTTGATCAGGATGCCGGGAGGGCCGTCGTCGAGGACGTTGTTGGCCAGGGCCTGGACCGCCTCGGGGTCGGTCAAGTCGCAGGGGAGCGATCGGGCGCGGGCGCCCAGCTCCTTGCAGGTGGTCTCGACAGCCGCCAGCTTCGAGGCTCCCCGGGCGACAAGGGTCAGATCCGCCTGCGCCTCCGTCGCGAAGCGACGGGCGATCGCGGCGCCGATTCCCTGGCTCGCTCCGGTGATCAGGACCTTCATCGTTCCTCCGTTCCCGGGGCATTCTACCCTCAGGCATCGCCGACGTCGCGTCGCCGTTGCGTGAGGCGGGGCCGCGCGGATAAGCTCGGCTCATGACGCTTCATCGAACCTCCGTCGGCATCGATTCGGTCGCCATGGGCCGGGACGTTCACATCGTCGAGCCGGTCAATCTCTACGGCTGCGAGATCGGCGACGGTTGCTTCATCGGCCCGTTCGTCGAGATCCAGCGCAATGCGAAGATCGGTGCAAGAACCCGCGTGCAGAGCCACACGTTCGTCTGCGAGGGCGTGACGGTCGGAGACGACTGCTTCATCGGTCACGGGGTGCGCTTCGTCAACGATCGCTTCGCCTCCGGCGGACCGTCCAGCGACCCGGTGGACTGGGAGAAGACGGTCGTCGGCGACAGGGTCTCGATCGGTTCCGGCGCGGTGATTCTGCCGGTCACGATCCATCCCGGCGCGGTCATCGGCGCCGGTGCCGTCGTCACCCGGGACATCACCGAGGCCGGCACGTTCGCCGGCAACCCGGCGCGGAAGCTGCGCAGCTTGCCGGATCCTCGCTGATGCGAGTCCTGGTGACCGGCGGCGCGGGCCTGATCGGCAGTCATCTGGTCGACGAACTGCTCGCGGCCGGATACGACGTGACGATCCTCGACAACCTCGAACCGGAGGTGCATCCACGAGGGCGACCGGACTGGATTCCCGACGGGCTTCGCTTTCTCGAGGGTGACGTGCGGGATCCCGACGCGGTCGGCAAGGCCCTCGAAGGTTGCGAGGGTGTGTTTCACCTGGCGGCGTACGGTGGCTTCTCCCCGGAATTCTCGAGGATCGCCGACGTCAACGCGACCGGGACCGCCCGGCTGCTGGAGGGTGTCCGCCGCAGTGGAGCGGTCCGTCGCGTGGTCACCGCGTCTTCGATGGCGGTCTACGGCGAGGGCTGGTATCGCTGCGCGGAGCACGGACCGTTCCAGGGCTTGCCGCGCTCGGTGGAGCGACTCGAACAATCGAACTGGGAGGTGCCGTGCCCCACTTGCGGTGCCGATGGAGCTCCGCATCCGATCGAGGAGAGCCGGCCGGCGGTGCCTTCGTCGACCTACGCGGCGAGCAAGTACTTCGCGGAGCGCGTGACCCTCGATGAGTCCCGTCTGGGTGCGTTCGAGGGGGTCGCGTTGCGCTATTTCCTGACGTTCGGCACCCGGCAGAGCGTCCACAACCCGTACTCGGGTATCGCCTCGATCTTCGCCACCCGGCTGCTCAACGGACTGCCGCCGATCGTCTACGAGGACGGTCGACAGACGCGGGACGTGAATCACGTATCCGACGTGGCCCGGGCGACACGGATCGCCTTCGAAGCCCCCGAAGCAGCCGGTCGGGTCTTCAACGTGGCCCGGGGCGAGTCGGTCGAGGTGGCGGCGTTCGCCCGGGCGCTGGCCCGGCAACTCGGCGTGGCCATCGAGCCCGAAACCGGCCGGCGCTTCCGGCCGATGGATAACCGACACATGCTGGGAGACGCCACGAGCCTGCGCGCACTCGGCTGGGAGCCTGCCTGCGGGCTCGACGATGGACTCGCCGGGTACACCGAGTGGGTCCGCTCGATCGGGAAGGTCGACGAGCGTTTCGCCGAGGCCGAGCATCGGTTGCGTGGCGCGGGAATCGTTCGCTCCCTCGGTCGAGCGCCGGATTGACCCGGCAGCGCACCCTCCTCTTCGTTCCCTGTTTCAACGAGGAAGGGCGGATCGGTAGCCTGTTGCGGCGCATCGCCGGTGTGGAGACCGATCTGGCCGAGGTCGTCGTCGTCGACGACGGATCCACCGACCACAGCCCACAGGAGATCGTCGACAGCGCGGCGGCGTTCGACGGACGGTTGTCGGTGCTGCGTCACCCCGATCGTCTCGGGCTGGGCGAGGGCTTCCGGACCGCGTATCGACACGCTCTGGCCCGGGGCCACGAGAGCTTCTGTGTGATGGCCGGAAACGGCAAGGACGACCCCGAGGATCTCCCGGCGGTGCTGGCCCCGATCCACGGCGACGAGGCCGATTACGTCCAGGGAAGTCGTTTCCAGCCCGGTGGCCTTAGCGAGCGGCTGCCGTTCCACCGCGATCTGGCGATCCGGGGCTTCACCGTCGCCGCGTCGATCGTCTGCCGGCGCCGGTTTCACGACTGCAGCAACGGCTTCCGGGCCTACCGGGTCGCGCTGCTGAACGACGAGCGGATCGACTGGTGTGCCCCGTGGCTCGGGTCGAGCTACCAGGTCGAGATCCACCTGCTGCTGTCCGCGGTCCGGCTGGGCTATCGCGTCGTCGAGGTACCGGTGCGCAAGGTCTATCCGGCGGACGGTCGCCCCTACAGCAAGGCGGCCCCCCGTGACTGGTTCCGGATGGCCGCGCCGCTGCTGCGTCGGGCCGCCGGGGCCGATCGGCTCTCCGGTCCGCGGCGTGCCCCGGGCCATGCGGAAGCGGGGAGAGTCCAGGAGCTGCTGATCGCCGGGAGTGTCTGACCGCTACGGAGCTCCCGGCTGCCGGTCGTGGGCCCGTGGTGTCCGGATCTCGTACAGGCCCCATTGCTCTCCGTCGCCGGCGAGCCGCAAGAACGCCGGCGAACGAATCTCCATCCAGCGGAGTTCGACGGACGCCGGTGAGAAGGAGAACACGTGGGTGATCCCGGCCTCCGACATCCGGTCCCGCCAGGCGCGGTACGCACCCCGAGCGTGTTCATCGCCGGGCCGACGCGGATCCGCCGGAGCCCCGCTGGTCGTCGGCGTGAAGTAGGCGATTCGATGCTGGAGCCTGGTGCCGAGCAGGGGGTAGTAGAAGACGTTGTCGGCGTTCTGTGCGGGTCCCGAGGTCACCGCGATCCGCGTCGGCTCGATGCGCTTGTCGAGGTGGTCGATCGCGTCGACGAAATAGCGCGGGCTGGGGTGAAGCGAGACGCTTTCGCGGAACGCGAAAGGACGCGTTTGATCGCGGAAGTAGGTCAGGGCGACCATCGCGAACAGCAAGACCACGATCGTGGTCAACCCGTCGACCCGCCCCCACCGCCTGGTCCCCCGCGACCACTGGAACGCGCCTGCCGCCAGGAGAATCCCGACTCCCGCCGCGGGGATCGACTCGAAGCTTTGCCAGCCCTGTACCACCGAGAGTCCTAACAGCAGCCCGGCGCAGCCGGTCAGTGCCAGCAGGTAGGCGGTCGCGATGCGTCGCCCACTCCAGAGCGCGAAGGAGACCACGACGAGCACGGCGACGGCCGCCAGCACGTAGCGTCCGCTGACGACTCCCCAGATCAGCCGAGTGGTGCGCATCCCGCCACCGAACAGCGAGAAGGCCAGAGGCAGGACGATCGCCGCCCCGAGGGCCGCCACCGCAGGTCGCCGGCGGAACAAGGAGACGAAACCGATCGCACCGAGTCCGATCGGCAGCAGCGTGAACATTCCCAGGGTCGGCTCGGACCAGGGTGCCGCACCGGGGAATCCGAACATCTGTGCCAGCGAGCCGAGTTCGCGATCGATCCCGGCGCCGACCAGTTCCGGTCGGTTCATGTACCAGTCCATCGCGTCGTTCGCCTGGCCCAGGGTGACTCCGAGGATCTCGACCGGTAGCGGCGAGAGGGGATATCCGGTCAGCAGCCAGGCGGAGACGAAGGTCGGCGCGGCCACGATCGCCGCCGCGGTCAAGCCCAGCAGGGTGGCCCGACGGAACCGCGGCAGCGTGAGTCGTCGGCCGATCAGGAACAGGACGACGACCGTCGACATCGCCGCCACCGGAAGGGCGAAGGTCTTGGTGCCCACGGCGAGCCCGAGGGCGGCGAATCCGAACGGCAACGCTCCGGACCGCTCCCGGCGCAGCGCCGCGGCGAACAGCGCTGCGGCACTCACGATGAGCGCCGCGAGCAGGTTGTCGACGTAGAGGCTGCCGACCGCCCGGGAGGCGGCCGGGATCATCATCACGAAGGCGCCGGAGAACAGCGCCTCCCGACGGGTCAGGCCGCATTCGTGGCCCAGGGCCCAGACCGCCGCTCCGAGTCCGACCCACGCCAGCAGGTCGACGACACCGGCGATCGTGTCGCCGTGGAACGGCAGCATGGCCCAGGAGACGAGGATCTCGCCGCCGGAGGGGTAGAGGCGGTAGATGCTCCAGCCTCCCGGAGCGGCCAGCTCGAGAGGCCCACCACCCTGCACCCAGAGCGCGGCCTTGGTCGCGTGGTAGGTCATCGAGTCCCAGGCGACCACCGGCAGCAGCAGTCCCCGTACCGCCACCGCGGACAGCGCCGCACCGATCGTGACCATGAGTCCGGTGACCCAGACCGGGGAGAGACTCCCGTCGGTCGCCTCCGCGGCTTCATCGGACCCGGCGGGATCCGTGGCGTTTTCCGTCCCACGGAGCAGGAACAGCGCAATCACGGCGGCCAGCACGACGAGGGGGAGCACGATCCAGAGGCGGAACGCATGCAGAGGCAAGAGCAGGTGAAAGCCGGTCGTCGCCAGCCAGGCCCCGGTCACACCCGCCGCGATCCAGCGCAGCGGGCCGGCGACGCCGGGCAGAGCCCGGTCCGTCACCCGCAGGGCGATCATCCCCCCGGCGGTCGCGAGAGTCAGACTGGCCAGCGCAGCGGGAATCGCGCGCATGATGAGGGTCCAGGAGTCCACGTCTCTTGTTACCATACGTGGCCATGACGGAAAAGACTCGTATCGCGGTTCTCGGGGCCGGTCACTGGGGGCCGAACCTGATCCGCTGCTTCCGGGACGCGGCCGACGCCGAGGTCGCCGTCGTCTGCGATCGCGACGAGCAACGGCGCAAGCTGATCGGTGACCGGTACCCGGGAGTCCGGACCGTCGCCGATCCCGATGAAGTGTTCCGCGACTCCTCGATCGACGCGGTGGTCATCGCCACGCCGACCGAGAGCCACGCGCCGTTCGCCCGAGCCGCCCTCGAGGCCGGCCGGCACGTTCTGGTGGAGAAGCCGCTGGCCACGAATCTGGCCGACGCCGAGGCGCTGCAGGAGCTGGCCCAGCGGCAGTCGCTGATATTGATGGTCGGGCACATCTTCCTCTACAACGACGCCGTGCGCGCCTGTGGCGAGATCCTGCGCCGCCCCGAGTTCGGTGACCTGCGCTACCTGTACGCCCGGCGGACGAATCTCGGGCCGGTGCGCAGCGACGTCCACGCCGGCTGGGATCTGGCGGCTCACGACATCTCGATCTTCCTGCACCTCAAGGGCGGGCTGCCGGTGGAGGTGACCGCATCGGCCCAGACCTTCATCCAGCCCGGGGTGCCGGACCTCGTCTTCGCGACGTTGTTCTTCGACGACGGATCGGTGGCGCACCTGCACACGAGCTGGCTCGATCCCCAGAAGGTACGCCAGCTGGTCGCCGTCGGCGAGGGGCAGATGCTGGTCTTCGATGACATGAACCTCCTCGAACCGGTCCGGATCTACAACAAGGGCTGGCGCGCCGAGGAGAGCGACGCCGGTGCCAACCAGCTCGTCGACACCTTCGGTGCGTTCCGGGTCATCCTGACCCAGGGCGACGTGGTCATCCCGCCGCTGTCGACGGGCGAGCCGTTGCGCAAGGAATGTCATGCATTCCTCGAGGCGGTTCGTTCGGGTCGGTCTCGGAGTCCGGATGGAAAGATGGGGGTCGATGTCGTCCGGGTGCTGTCGGCGATCGATCGCTCGATCGAACAGGAATCCCGGCGCGTGAAGCTCTAGCGTCTGGCCTTCGAACCGGCTAGAGCAGCTCTGTCAGCCTGTCGGCGACACGATCGAGTTCGTCCTCTCGCATGCCGGGGAACATCGGCAGCGAGAGCACCTCTTCGGCCTGCTTCTCCGCGACCGGGAAGCTGCCCGGCCCCGAGGCCAGTTCGCGACCTGCCGGCTGCAGATGGACCGGCGCCGGGTAGTGGATCCCGCTCTGGATCCCGGCCTCGGCCAGCCCTTCCCGGAGTTCGTCGCGCCGGGGAGTCCGGATCACGAACAGGTGGTAGACGTGGGCTCCCGGCTCATCTTCAGGCAGCCGTAGGGGCAGGTCGGCCAGCCGCTCACGGTAACCTGCGGCCGCGGCAGCCCGGGATCGATTCCACTCCGGCAGGCGTTCGAGCTTGATCTTTAGGACTCCGGCCTGAAGCGTGTCGAGCCGGGAGTTCACGCCGAACGTGTCATGCCGGTTCTTGACCCGCTGGCCGTAGCTCCGAACGGCGCGCAGCCGGGCCGCCAGCTCCGGGTCGTCGGTGACCACGGCGCCGCCGTCGCCGAGGGCGCCGAGGTTCTTCGATGGATAGAAGCTGAAGGCCGCGGCCCGGCCGAAGCCGCCGGCGATCTTGCCGTCGCGAGTCGCGCCATGGGCCTGGGCCGCGTCCTCCAGGACCGGCAAGCTCCGGGCCTGCGCGATCGCGCCGATCGCCTGCATGTTCGCCAGCCGTCCGTAGAGGTGCACCGGAAGGATCGCCTTCGTCCTTGGGGTGATCGCGTCTTCGAGAGCTGTCGGGTCCAGATTGCTCGTCGTGTCGTCGCAGTCGACGAGCACCGGGCGGGCGCCGGTTCGCTGGATCGCGAACACCGTCGCGATGAAGGTGTTCGCAGCGGTGATCACCTCGTCGCCGGGGCCGACGCCGAGTCCCTCGAGGGCCAGCACCAGGGCATCCATCCCCGACGCCACCCCGACGCCGTGAGAGACGCCGCAGAAGGCGGAGAAGCTGGCCTCGAACTCGCCGAGGGCGGCCCCCTCGATGAAGTCGCCCCGCTGCAGAGAGCCGCGCAACGCCTCCTCGATCGCCGGCCGGATCGGCTCGTGCAATCGCCTCAGGTCGACGAACGGTACGCCTTTCATCGTCTGCTCCCTGCGGCGGCGAAACCGAGTCCGTCGGCCCGCGCCTTCCACCAGGGCCGCAGCATCGAGAACCAGCCGGTCACGGGAGGGATCTTGCTGTACGGCCGCCGCGCGGCAGGGTAGCGCATCGTGATCGGAACCTCGATGCAGCGCAGGGCCGGATCCATCAGAAACTTCGCATAGACGTAGAACTCGAAGCCGTAACGCTGCAGATCGGCGGCGTGCCGGTCGAAGGTCGCCCGTCCCAGCGGCTCGAGGCGGTAAGCCCGGTAACCGCAGGTCGCGTCGGTCAGGCGGGCACCCGAGCAGAACCCGGCCCAGCGGTTGACCAGCGGGATCGCGCGTCGGCGGAACGCCGGCAAGTTGGGCGAGGCGCCCCCGGCGAGGAACCGGCTTCCGGTGACGCAATCGGCCTCATCCCTCAGCAGAGGGGTCAGCAGCCGCGGCATCTCTCCGGGCAACATCTTGCCGTTTGCGGCGATCGCGCCGAACAGATCGAATTGCCGCTCGAGGGCCCAGTCGATCGCGACCATGAACGCGTGACCCAGCCCGAGGTTCTGCTCCAGCCGGAGCGACGGCAGACCGCTGTCACGAACGAGCTTCTCGGAGCCGTCCGAGGAGCCGTTGTCGACGAGCAGAACCTCGTCGCAGGCCCGGTCGGGAGACCGCAGCTGCTCGAGCAGGTCCGGGAAGTCCTGGATCTCGTCGTAGACCGGACAGAAGAAGACGCTCTTCATTCAGGAGCACGAGGGGATCTTGAGTACCTGTCCGACGCGAATCGTGTACCGGGGCGCTCGGACCTGGTTGATGTCGGCGAGTTCTCCGATGGAAACGCAGCTGTGGCGAGAGGCGATGCGCCCCAGGGTGTCGCCGCTCTCGACGACGTAGTCGACCATCGCTCCCTCAGGCGGATAGTTCGCGTCGTGAAGGGCCGTCGCCCGCGCCAGCACGTCGCCGGACAGGCAACGCTCGTGGTAGATCGGCTCTACCGGTGCCGGCACCGTGATCACGTCGCCCTGGGGGATGCGGACCGCCGGCTCCAGGCGAGGGTTCAGGTTGCGCAGGACGCGAAACCAGCCGCCGGGGTCGTCGGCCTGTCCGAGACAGATCGTCATCTCGCCGAGGGAGGCATCCCGTTCGATCGTCAGGTCGACCAGCGTGGTCTCGTACTCGGGGAACTCGACGTTGTAGTCCTCCGGGTGCAGGTACAGCCACGCGGCGGCCATCACACGCGGGACGTACTCCCGGGTCTCCCGGGGGAAGGCGTAGTACACGCGAGTGTCCCAGAAACCGACGTTGCGGTACTTGCGGTCGAGGCGGCGCATCCGGTTCTCGCCGCCGTTGTAGGCGGCGAGGGCCTTCTCCAGGTTCTGGCCGAACTCGGCGAAGCGGTCGTTCATGTACCGGACGTTGGCCCGGGTCGCCGCCTCGGGGTCGAGGCGGGTGTCGAAGCCGTCGACGACCTCGAGCCCGTAGGCCCGGCCGGTGCTGCGGATGAACTGGAGCAACCCGGCGGCGCCGGCATGGGAATAGGAGTGCGTCCGGCCGCCGGTTTCGGTGGCGATCATCCCGAACAGCAGCGCCTCCGGTAGCCCCGCCTCCTGGTAGATCGGCCCGATCCTGGGCCGCAGGTACTGGTAGTTGCGCCACGATTCCATCAGCAGTGGACGCATCCACGTGAGCCAGTCGTCAAGGGCGGCCTGGACCGGTTCGTTGAGGGTGATCACCTGGTCGAGGTCGGTTCCGTGAAGGGCGGCCACCGTCGTGTCGTTCTCCCGAACCGACGGGGTGAACGATGCCGTTCCCGGCTCCTGGGTTTCTTCGGCAAGCTGTTCTTCGAGTTCGCGCACCCTCGCCGATTGCTGCTTCAAGGCGATCGCCTGGGCGGCGAGCATCCTGTCGTAACTGTCGAGGAGACGCTGGGGCTCGCAGCCGGTGGTCAGCGAGCATTCGTCGAGGGCCGACTCCAGGATGCCCCGGGCGACGACCATTCGCCGTTCTCCGGCGACCTCGTCGCCGGCGGCGATCTCGTCGACAGCCTCTCCGTAGACCTCGACCGCCCGCTGAACGCTGTGGTCGATGGCGGCCAGGGCGATCGCGTCGACCTCGGGCTCGGCGGGGTGGGTGGCCTCGATGCCGTTCGTACCGTGGGCCGGGCTCGGGTCGGCGGTATCGTCCGGCCCGCGGACGTCCGAGCGTCCTGCACATCCGGCAATGGCGACGATGAGCCCGGTCAGCAGACCGATGGCGGCGAACGGGGGAATCCGTGGTGTGATGTTCTGCAAGCGCTCCTCCGATCCAGGAATCCTAACAGAGGAGCGCGCGGGTCATGGGAGGCTCGCCTCTTCGATGGCCTGATTCAGTTCGAGGTAGACGGCGAACAGCTCCCGCCGGGTCCGGCGGAGGTCGCCGGCGAACTCCGAGAGCCCGGCGGCCATCGCGGTCTCCTGCCGCACCTGCAGCCGCTGGGCGATGACCGGATAGGCCAGCAGGTCCTTGCGTGCCCGGGTCACGTTGGCCGTGCTGGATTCCGTCGGAACCCTGGCGAGATGCTCCCGGAGCAGCGAGCGCAGCGCGATCGCGTTGATCCGTGCCCGACAACCGGGGAGAGATTCCCCTCCGTCTGCCGCGGCGCTGGAGATCTCGGTGATCTCGTGGTCGCCCAGGGCGAGCCGTCCATCGGCGAGCCGCCCGCCGCGGGCCTCGACGATCATCTGTTCCAGTCGCGGAGTGACCAGGGCGGCGGCGATCAGATCGTCCCGCTCGACGGCCAGGCAGCTGGCGACCTCGAGCAGGAACTCGCGCTGGGATTCGTCGCTTTCGTCCAGTCGATCGAGCAGCTTCCGGCGATCCAGCCGGCAACGGGCGAGGACCTCACCGGCGAGTCGGCCGCCGCTGCGCAACGCCTCCGGCTCACAGCGGCCGGAGTCGAGTAAACGTCCGGTCAATCGTTCGGCGAGCACCGTCAGCGCCAGCAGATCGTGGGCGATCTCCAGGGTGCCCGGGTGAAGGTCGCCCGCGGTCGCGATGCGAACGATCGCGTGCAGCGCTTCGGGGGAGGGTTCGAAACCCAGCTCCCGGGTGACGACCATCCGGGCGAGGCGAGGGTGTTGCGACACCTCGTCCAGCGATCGGTCGATGACCGATCGCAGACGAGCGACTTCCTCACGGATGTCGCCGAAGGATCGGGCGGCGATCGCCGCCGACACGTCGCAGATGGGTTCTGCTGTTTCGATTTCTGTCTTGACCATGCCCGTAGCGGCCGGCGAGGCTCCCCGGCGGAAGCGACCCGACCTCGATGTCTCTCCGGGAAATCTAGGCCGGTTCGTCCCGGGGTCAAGTCCGGGCCTCCACCGCGGCGGTGGGGGCGAGCATCCAGAGTAGAATCAAGGCCTATTCGACATCATTACGGGAGTGATCGACTTGAAGAGAGCGCTGGCGACCGCCGCCTTGATCCTGCTGCCGGCGGCGGCCGGTTGCGGCCCGGTGTCCCCCCGGATTGCGACACCGACTCCGCTGCTGGATGACCAGGAGAAGTCGCTGCTGGTGGTCGGCTCGGTGGATGCCCTCGGCTGGCCCGCCGAATTGCAGCAGCGCCTCGACGATTTCACCGGCGGCGAGCGGCTCTATCACGTACTCAACGCGGCGACCGACGGCGGCGGCGTTCAGCAGTGGCTCGCGGCACCGGGAACGATGGAGTACGCGCGAACGATCCAGGCCCTCCGAACGAAGTTCCTGGCCGATGAGGGCCACGGGCGCGGCTGGGCGCCGGTGCCCGAGGTCGTGCTGCTGCAACCATCGTCATTCCCCGGGGCCGCCGATACCGTCAACCCTGAACTGGCCGGCGTCGATCCCCGGGATGCCCTGGAGTTGCTGGCGACACGGTTGCGGAATCTCGGAGTGGAGCACGTGCTGATCGGCTCCTGGATCAACGGGCCGTCTTTCGACACTCGAACGCCGCAATCCGGAACCCGGGAGCGACTGCTGGCCCTGCAACACGAGTTCGTCCGTCCGGGCGCCGATCTCGGTCCGCTCCTCGTGGGCTGTCACCCCTCCTGCTTCGGCGGCCCGGGAGGCTCCCCGACACCCGCGGACACCCAGGCGATCGCCGCCGCATGGTTCGCCGCCCTGGCCGACTCCTCCGGGGGCTCCTGATGCACCGTCGCCTTACCCTCCGCTTCGCGGTTCTTCTCATCGCCGGGCTCACGCTGGCGCTGGGCGGCTGCCGGGGCTCGTCGAACCCGATCGCGGTCACACCCGTCGCCGCCGGCGCCCCGTCGATCCCCCTCGACCCGGCGGTCCGGACCGGGGTCCTCGACAACGGATTGACCTGGTACGTGCGGGTCAACTCCGAGCCGCAGCAACGAGCGGAGCTGCGGCTGGTGATCGACGCGGGATCGCTCCAGGAAGACGACGACCAGCTCGGTCTGGCCCACTTCGTCGAGCACATGGCCTTCAACGGGACCCGCCACTTCGAGAAGCAGCAGATCATCGATTTCTTCGAGGGCATCGGGATGCGCTTCGGCGCGGATCTCAACGCCTACACCTCCTTCGACGAGACGGTCTACTCGATCACCGTTCCGACCGACGACCGGGAGACGGTGGGCCAGGCACTGCTGGTCCTCGAAGACTGGGCCCACGGCGTCAGCTTCGAAGATGAGGAGATCGAGAAGGAGCGCGGTGTCGTTCTCGAGGAGTGGCGCAGCGGACGTGGCGCCGCGGCCAGGATCCGCGACGAGCAGTTCCCGATCCTCTTCCGTGGGTCGCGGTACGCCGAACGTCTTCCGATCGGCGATCCGGAGGTCATCCGGTCGTTCGAACCCGAGGTGCTTCGTCGATACTATCGCGACTGGTACCGCCCGGAGTTGATGTCGATCGTGGCCGTCGGGGACTTCGATGGCGACTGGATGGAAACCGAGATCCGTGAACGCTTCGGCGGGATTCCCCGTCGGGATTCGCCGCGGGAGCGTGTCGAGTGGCCGGTGCCGGCCCACGAGGAGACGCTGTTCGCGATCGCCACCGATCCCGAGGTGACGACGACCCAGGTCGGCGTCTACTACAAGCTCGACAAGACTCGCGTGGTGGATCTCCCGAGCCTGCGGGAATCGATGGTCGAGCAGCTGTATCACGCACTGATCAACAGCCGGCTCGCGGAGATCCGGCAGCAGCCCTCGCCGCCGTTCCTCTACGCGTTCTCGGGCGCCGGTGCCTTCACCCGGGCGCGCAACGTCGTATCGCAGATGGCCGGCGTCGAGGAGGGCGGCGTCGATCGTGGTCTCGAAGCACTGCTGCTCGAGATCGAGCGCGTCGATCGCTTCGGCTTCCAGCAGTCGGAGCTGGACCGGGTCCGGGAGAACTACCTTCGGGGGATCGAGCAGGCGCTGCGGGAGCGGGACAAGCAGAAGTCCGTCGGCTTCGCGGCTCAGCTGGTGCAACTCTTCCTGGTCGACGCACCGGCGCCGGCGCTCGACTGGTATGTCGCCCAGGCGCAGGAGATGCTCCCGGGCATCCAGCTCGAAGAGGTGAACCGACGCGCTTCGTCGTGGATCACCGAGCACGATCGTGTGATCACCTACACGGGGCCGGCAGACGAGTCGTCGGCCACGATCACCGAAGAGGAACTGCTGGCGATCTTCGCCCGGGCCGAATCGGCGGAGATCGCCCCGTGGGTCGACCGCACCCGGGAGGGGCCCCTCGTCGCCGACCGCCCGGCCGGCGGTCATGTCGTCGAGCGGGGCTTCGTCGAGGAGCTCGGAGCCTCCTGGGTGCGGATGTCGAACGGTGCGCTGGTCGTGATGAAGCCCACCGAGTTCAAGAACGACGAGATCCTGCTCCAGGGGTTCAGCCCCGGGGGGAACTCACAGTTCACCGACGAGGACCTTGTCTCCGGCATGTACGCGACCAGCGCCCTCGGAGCCGGCGGTCTGGGAAGCTTTGACCTGATCGAGCTCCAGAAGGCGTTGACCGGCAAGGTCGCCCGGGTCTCGCCCTCGATCGCGGCCTACGAGGAGTCGATCGGCGGACGCGCATCGCCGGAGGACCTGGAGACGATGTTCCAGCTGGTCTGGCTCTGGTTCACGGAACCCCGAGCGGACCACGCCGCGTTTACCTCCTGGATCGAGCGGTCCGTCGCCGCCGTCGAGAACCGGATGGACGACCCCCAGGCCCAGTTCTTCGAGAGGTGGAATCGTGAACTCTACGGGGACCACCCGCGATTGCGACTCGTCGACGTCGAGACGCTGCGGGCGATCGATCTCGATCGGGCCCGGGAGCTGTACCTCGAGCGTTTCTCCGATGCCGGCGACTTCACGTTCGTGATCGTCGGCAACTTCGACCCGCTGCAGATCGAGGGCGATCTGGCGACCTGGATCGGCGGGCTACCGGCGACCGGCCGCCAGGAGTCGCCCCGGGATGTGGGCCCCTACCCCCTTGACCGTACCCACGAGTTCACCCTGGCGAGTGGCCTGGAGCCGAAGGGGCTGGTGCGTCTCCAGTTTCACGGTCCTGCCGACGCCTCCCTCGAGAACCGCCAGGCCCTGGCCGCCCTCGTCGACGTTCTCCGGATCCGCCTCCGCGAAGTGCTGCGCGAGGACATGGGCGGAACCTACGGCGTCTCGGTCAGCGGCACGATCGCCCGCAGGCCGCGAGAGTATGCGAACGCCACGATCGCCTTCGGCTGCGCGCCCGAGAAGATCGACGAGCTGATCGCCTCGACTCTCGAAGAGATCGAGTCCATCCAGCGCGACGGCATATCCGACGACGTGCTGGACAAGGTCAAGGAGTCCCAGCTGCGCAGCTTCGAGCTCACCGTGCGAGAGAACAGCTACTGGCTGTCGGTGCTGACCTCGGTCTGGCGCTACGGGACGGATCCGGGGATCCCGGCCCGTTACCCCGAGCGCGTCCGCGCGGTGACCGGGGAACGGGTCGGCCGCGCCGCCCGGGAGCTGCTGGGCCGCGAACGCTACCTTTACGGCCGTCTGGTTCCCGGCTCCGACGAAGAATGAACCCCGGCTCCGAATGTCGCGTACAATTCAATCTATCTCCCCCCAGGAGGAAAGCGGAATGAAGAGTCGCAAGACCCTGTTCGTAATGGCCCTGGTGGCCGCCGTCTCGATCACGTTCGCGATCAACGAGGCGTGGACCCAGCGCTCCCGCAGCCTCGTGGGGCTGAGCGACCTTGCCGGCATCGAGGTCTCCAGCAGCGCCCCAATCGGTGTGATGTCCGGCGAGACGCCGATCCAGATCGCGTTCATCGGCCGGGCCGAGAGCGTCGTCGGTAACGATGTATTCGGCAAGGCCGAGAGCTTGCAGGCGGGCGTGCCGGGCGTGATCATCGGCGACTGGACCGAGCTCGTAGCCAACCTGCGTCCTGAGGATCCGATGATGCCCCAGGGGCGCTCCCTCGGCGACGCGACGGACACCCTGGATACCCCGGACGGCTCGATCTTCTGGGCCGGGACGATCGCACTGGCGCCGACGGCCGACGGCGCGATGGGCTCGACCTCGACTCCCTTCGCCACCACCGGCCCGGCGCTGATCACCGGTGGTACCGGGATCTACGCCGGCATCCTCGGAACTGCCCAGCTCAACGGACGCATCTCGATCTGCATCATCGACGGCACTCCGGGATGCGGGCAGAGCGACAATCCGCTGCTGCCCCCCGGGCTCGGACTTCGATTCGACTGGCAGTGGATCCTCAACGGAACGATTCCCGGACCCGCTGACGGCGACGACGACGACGACGACGACGACACTCCGGCCACGGTGTATCGACGACGTTGACAGTGAGCGGCCGGCGCCGTCTAATCGCGTTCGAAGCAGGGTCGCAACAATGTGACGTTCGCGACGAGGCGGCCGCCGACCATCGCCAGCGCCGCACCGGTCGCGCCGATCATCCCCAGGCCGAGAACCGTGATCAGCAGGATCGCGACGATGCCCAGTACCTCGCCTGCGGTCGCCCAGGTGATCGCTGCCGTTCTGCGTCGGTCGACGAGGATCGCACGTTGCAGCGACAGCAAGACCGACAGCGCCGGCATCAGGGCAAGGATGCGGATCGGTGTGGTGGCGAACCCGGCCAGTTCGACGGTCAGCCCGGACAGGCCTTCGAACCAGACCTGCCGCAACGGCGTGAACGCGATCAGGGCCAGCCCGGCCGAGGCGCCCAGCGCCAGCACCAGCGCGAACCGGGTGACGGGGCGCCGGTTCTGTTTTCCGTGGCCGAGCAGCGCGATCGCGACTTCCTGGTAGGACAGGCCGACCGAGCGAAACAGGAACGTCAACGAGTTGATCACCGGTAGGACGGCCAGGGACTCCAGCGGAGCCCGGCCAAGGGCCATGAAGAACGTCACGATCGGGTGGGCCGCCAGGCCGATGAACGAGGTCAGCGCCAGGGGGAAGTAGAACTGGCCGATCGCCCGCTGGGTCAGACCGTCGGGGTGGGCGACATCGGCGGGCTCGTCGATCTCCCGGACCCGCCGTACCGCGTGGCGCGCCATCCAGCGGGTGATCACCGCCTCGGCCAGCACGCCTCCGGCGAGGGCCGCGCCTCCGACCCAGGCTCCGGGCCAGGCGGTGTAACGCGCCAGCACGATGCCGACCAGGGCCATCGACGACAGCCGGATCACGGTGCCGTAGGCGACCCGGCGAGTCTCACCCCCGCGGATCAGGATTCCCTGATAGAAGCGGCGATAGCCGACCGCCGCGGGCCAGAAGATCAGCATCAACAGAGCGGTGTGGGTCAAACCGGCGACATGCTCCGGCAAGCGGAGTGCATGCAGCGCCAGGAACGGAAACGCCGGGGTCAGCAGGAGGAGCAGCATCGTCACCGTCACCGCCGCGTTCAGCGTGTAGGTGAATCGACGGAGCCTGCGGAACGACTCACGGCCGCCGATCAGCGCGGTCGAGGCGCTGAGGATCATGATCACCGGGGACTCGAGGATGATCGCGACGGCAAAGGCGACCCCGAACGCGGCAAGGTTCTCCTTGGGTTCCGCCAGTCGGGCGATCAGCGCGGCGAGGAACGGTCCCTCAAGAGCCATCATCAGCCAGGTGAAGGCCATCGGGACCCAGAAGGCGAGCATCCGGGCCGGAGTGACGGGCTGTGGTGGTTTCGTCATGAGTGATGCCGGCGGTATCGGGAGATCGTTGCGGTCCCGGTTGCGACTTTATTCCCGGTCACTCGTAGAAGAACATGAAAAGGGAGGAATCCACGTGATCCACAACCATGAATCTCCACTGCGGACCCTCGTCCGCCGGACCTGTCTCCTGCTCGCGATCCTGGCTCCGCTGGTTCTCCAGCCTGCCATCGCGGGCAACCGCGTCCTCGCCGATGGCCCGATCCGGGTCGAGGCGGAAGAGGACGACCGAGCCTTCCTGGGTATCAGCTTCCGCCCGGCCCGGGGGGAAGAGGGCGGAATCCAGGTCATTCATGTCGTCAGCGGCTCCGCGGCCGAGCGGGCCGGGATCCAGGAGGGCGACGTGATCGTCGAGATCGACGGTCAAGGCTCCGGCCGAAAAGGCCTCGCGGCGGCGATCGGTTCTCGTCGCCCAGGCGACGTCGCCGAGCTGACCTTGCTCCGGGACGGTCGCCGTGAGCCCGTCGACGTCGAGCTCGGCAGCCGCGGCGCCCGACTACGGATCGAGGCGGAGGGGGAGTGGCTCGTCTGGACCCCCTCTTCCCGGATCCGGATCCACGACGGCACGGCGATTCACGGCACCCATGGCGAACTGGACGATGTCTACGTTTGCGGCGGAGAAGACGACTGCGCGTTCGGCTCGGGTGACTGGTACAAGGTCGACTGCATCGGCAAGGGCTGTGCCGTGTACGACGTGCCGTGGTTCGGTCGTCCGCTCCTCGGAGTCAGTGTGGTCTCGACCACCGCCGAGCTGCGCCGGCACCTCGGCGGCGATCGTGACTCGGGCGTGCTGATCGGCAAGGTCCATGCATCCAGCCCGGCCGCCGAGGCCGGGATCGAGGTCGGCGATCTGATCGTCGCGGTCGACGGGGATCCCGTTCGCGATGCCGGCGATATCGGACGGATCCTCCAGGAGGGTCGAGCCGGCGGCTCGATCGAGGTCGAGGTCGTTCGTGACGGCGGACCGCTGAGGCTACGGGTCGATCTGCCGGACGTCGACACCGAGGTCCGACGCCGCTAGTCGGCGGGGTCCGGGAGCCCGCCGGCTCTTACGCTCCGACGCAGTCGCCGTCGCAGGCGGTTTCCCCGTCTGCGACGGCGCTTGCGGTCTCCCCGTCGGGGCGCTGTTCGATCGTCAACAGGGCCGGGATGAACCAGCCGGCGATCGCCAGGGCACAGCAGGCGAGACCGCTGCACCAGTACGTCATGCGAATACCGAGGAACTCGGCGATCGGGGCTGCGAAGACCAGGCCCAGCGGCGCTGCCAGGCCGGCGAGGCTCCCGTAAAGGGTGAAGATCCGTCCCTGGATCTCCGGCGCCACCGTGGCCTGGAGCACGGCCTGGATCGGTCCATTGGCGATCGGGACGGCGATCCCGACGACCAGGATCGCTGCGATGCCGTACGCGGCGACCGGCGGGACCGCGCCCATGGCGACGGTCGCCAGGCCGACGACGAGCAGTCCGCTCAGGGTCGTGTGGATCCTGGTCTTGAAACCACCCCAGACACCGAGGATGATCCCGCCGACGATCGTGCCGATGCCCAGGGCCGAGTTCATCCAGCCGAGCTGCATCGCCCCGGCGCCCCACTCCTTGACCAGCAACGGCATCATCGCGAACGCCGGGATGAGGCTCAGGTTGACGAACAGGGAGAGCACCAGCAGCGACGGATGCCCCGGGCGCGAGCGCAGGTAACGCAGACCGTCCATCGTGTCCCGCCAGACCGAGGGCTTGTCTTCGGTGGCGGCCCGCCGGGGCTGAGGAACCCGGACCAGGATCAGCGCGAGCAACGCGAATCCCGCGGTTCCCACATCGACGAGCATGACGCTACCCATCGACATCGAGGCGTAGAGCACCGCGCCGATCGGAGCCGTGACGATCAGCAGGCTGCCCTGGAGCATCTGGTTCAACCCCTGGATCCGGGTCAGGTGTTCCTCGGGTACCATCAACGAGGTCGACGCCAGCATCGCCGGAGCGTGAAACGCCTCGCAGATCGAGCGAACCAGCAAGAGCCCGAACACCGCGGCGATCGAGGCGCTGTCGGTCACGAACAGGGCCGCGAGCACCAGAGATGCCAGCGCCGCGGTCGCGTCGGCGACGAACATCACCGTCCTGCGATTCCAGCGGTCGACGAGGGCGCCGATGAACGGACCGGCGATGATCTGAGGGGCCAGTCCGAACAGGGAGGCCGTGGCCAGGATCGTCGGGGAGCCGGTCTCGATGGTCAACCACCAGATCAGGGCGAACTGCACCGCCTGGGTTCCCAGGAGCGAGAGGGCCTGACCGATCCAGAGGGTGAAAAATGGGCGCATGGCTTGTCGACCTCTCTCCTCGCCACGAGCGGCGGGCTGCTGGCGGTGCCTGTTGTCGTTCTCGAATATTCAACATAGACTGAATAATCATGCTCTGTCAACCCGTGATACTCTGATTTCTGGAATCCTTTGAAAACGAACGAGTTCCGGGCCGAGAACAGGCCGGGAGAGGCAGGGAATTGCCGGCGAAGCCCGAAAAGAAGACTCCTGAGGTCTACACCGTCTCCGATCTGGAGCAGTTGAAGGTGATCGCCGACCCCCTGCGGCTGCGCCTCCTCGAGCTGTTCTGCAAGAACGAGATGACGACGAAGCAGGTGGCCGGCGAGCTCGGTGAGAAACCGACCCGGCTCTATCACCACGTGGATGCCCTGGAGCGCGTCGGCCTGATCCGGCTGACCCGTACGAAGCAGAACCGCGGAACCGTCGAGAAGTACTACCAGTCCGTGGCGAAGACCTTCCGCGCCGAACCGGCGCTGTTCTCCTCCGACAACGCAGACGCCGAGGCCGCCGGAGATGCCATCGAGGAAATGACGTCAGGACTGCTGCAGCGAACGGGGGACGAGTTTCGAGAACTGGTGCGCTTCGCGCAGCACTCCGATGTGGAACTCGAGGACGAGTCGATCGTCACCTTCTGCGAGTTCAACTCGTCAGCCGACGACATCAAGGGGTTCCGCGAGCGGCTGCTGGCCTTCCTGGCGGCGGAGTCCGAGAATCCCGAAGGGGACTCGCCGGTTTCCGAGCGTAGACGATTCCGCTTCTCCGTCATGCTGTTTCCCCTCGATTACGCCGAGCAGCAGAAGAAGGGTCGCAGCACGAAGACCAGATCGAAGAAGGCGCCGAAGCCGTAGCTCCCGGTCAGTGGTCCGGTGGTGGAATCGGGGCGCGTGCGCGCAGGTCGAACCGCTCGCCGGCGCCGATCCGGTGAGGCGCCTCGGAATCCTGGGTGTGATCGTAGAAGTAGACGTGCCGCTTGCCGGGAAGCGCCACGACCTCGGCCGTCGAACCCGAGACCACGAGCGCCGTTCCCTCGTCGAGGCCGATGCCCAGCAGCTGCGGGTAGCTGTTCATCAACAACACCATGTCCTTCTGGCGCCCACGGTTCGAGAAATGCTGGTCGATCGCGACTCCGGTCAGGAATCCGAACCCTCGCTCGTAACCTTCCGCGGCGATCGTCAGGTTTCCGAGAGGGTCGCCACGGACCATGAAATCAGCCTGGATCGACGCGCCGGCGGACGAGCCACCGATCACGCCGCCCCGGGCCAGGACCTCGTGCATCAGCCGATGGGCGGTCGTGTTCTCGTACGAATCGACGAGGTTCCACTGACGGCCGCCGCCGAACCAGATTCCCCGGGCGCGGCGCAAAGGCCCGAGAATCGCCTCGTCCGAGTCGGCCCGTCGCCGATCCTTGGTGTGAATCCAGGTGACGTCGGTGGCGCCGATCGCACGCAGTGTGCGGACCATCGACGGCTCCCGGGCGATCGCCTCGGCCGGCGAGCAGGGGATGAAGACGATCGGGGCGTCGTGGCCGCCGGCGAGTTCGAGGAAGCGCTGGAGCAACCCGCGAGGAGGGTCGCCGCCGCCGGCGAGAATCAACGTGCCGTTCTCCAGATTCGGCTCCGGCGGATTCGGCAGCGGGAACGGTTCAGCCAGCCGCGCGGCCGCGGCGCGAGACAGCGCGATCAGGTCGGCCCTTCGGCCTCGATCGATCCGATCGATGCGCCACGGCCTGGTGTCGCTGGCGGCGACCAGTGCCTCGGCGGGGCGCTTCCCCTCTGCACGGATCCGGCGGCCTTCGAACCACAGGTTCGTGTCGGCGGGAACTCCGAAGCCGACCCGAGCGGACTGGATTGAAACCGCGTCGCGCAGCCGCCGGTTACGGACGGTATCGTCGGGCCACGTGTCGAGGATCGAGCCGGGGAGCAGATCGAACCCCCGCACCAGATCCCCCCGATCCGTGAGCATCGCCGCGGTCAAGCAGCGTGCCGCCCGGTTGTGAGCGCCGACGACCCCGCCACGATCGAGAATCCGTCGCAGTTCGGCCTCGATGTGGGTTCCGCCGAACAACTCGACGATCCGGGCGGGGTCACCGTCGTCGATCCATACTCCGGTCGCCTCGGGGAGCCGGGCCAGGGCCATCGCGGCGCCGGCCTCGGAGCGGGACGCCGGTTGCAGCAGCTCCAGCCCGGCAAGTGCGAACGACGTCCAGCGAGCACGTGGATCATCGTCGGGCGAGTCGGCGGTGGCCTGGGCCGCCGGGATCACGACGATCCGTGCGTCGGATCCTCCGGCCGCTTCCACGAAATGCGCCCGGGTGCCGTAGGAGACCGGCCCGGCGCCGACGACCAGGATCGTTCCGGTCGGCGCCTGGAGCGGTTCCGGCGCGGCCGGGTCGAATTGGGCCGAGGCGGTCCCGGCCGCCGACAGTCCCACGAATGCCGCCACCAACAGCACGAGGCCGTTCCGGAGGCGGGTCGCGAGGGAAATCGGGGTGGGGGACGACATCGGGAATCATGGTAAGTCTTGATCGGCCGGTCCGCGACACAAGGGGCCCGATGGCCGCCGTCAAACCTTCGAGATCAAAGCGATTCCGGGCATCCGGCAGCGGGGGCCGGGTGCTGGGGACCGCCCACGTGATACTCTGGGGGCGGTTCCGAAGGTCATTTCTGACCCGTCCCAGTTCGCTGATCTGGGCCGGAGTATGCACGGAGGCGGTGGGTTTGGGTAGACGGCCGACAGCGCAGGAATTGCCCGCCGGGATCACCCGGGAGACGATCGTCCGCGACTACCGCGTCGCCTATCTCAGCCGCCAGGCCAGTCTGCTCGGACGCAAGGAAGTCTTCACCGGAAAGGCCAAGTTCGGCATCTTCGGCGACGGCAAGGAAGTCTGCCAGCTCGCCATGGCCCACGCCTTCCGCAAGGGCGATTTCCGTTCGGGCTACTACCGCGATCAGACCTTCATGCTCGCGCTGGGAATGCTCTCGATCGAGGAGTTCTTCGCCCAGCTCTACGCCCACGCCGACGCCGAGGCTGAACCGGCATCGGCGGGTCGTTCGATGAACGGGCACTTCGCGACGCGCACCGTCGACGCCGACGGCTCGTGGCGCAACCTCACCGAGTCCCTCAACTCCTCGGCCGACGTTTCGCCGACCGGCTGTCAGATGCCCCGGCTGGTCGGTCTGGGCTACGCATCGAGGCTGTTCCGCGAACTCGAATCGCTCCGCTCGATGACGCAGTTTTCTCACAACGGCGACGAGGTCGCCTTCGGCACCATCGGCAACGCCAGCTGTGCCGAGGGGTTGTTCTGGGAATCGGTCAACGCGATCGGTGTGCTCCAGGCGCCGGTCCTGCTGTCGATCTGGGACGACAACTACGGCATCTCGGTACCCAACGAGTTCCAGATCAGCGGCGGCAACCTCTCGCGAACGCTCTCCGGCTTTCAGCGGGACAAGGACGGCCACAAGGGCTACGACCTCTACGAGGTCAAGGGCTGGGACTACCCGGCTCTCTTCGAGACCTACCGGGACGCGATCGAGATCGTCCGTCGTGAGCACGTGCCGGCGATCATCCACGTCACCGAGTTGACCCAGCCACAGGGACATTCGACCTCGGGTTCCCACGAGCGCTACAAGAACGCCGAACGACTGGCGTGGGAGGCAGAGCACGACTGCATCCTGAAGATGCGCCGCTGGATGATCGAACAGGAGATCGTCGACGCCGAAGCGGTCGACGCCATGGAACAAGAAGACACGCAACTCGTCCTCGAGTTGAAGCAGAAGGCCTGGGATGCCTACCTCTCGCCGATCAAGCAGGAGCGGGACGATCTGGCCGGGATCCTGGCCGCCGCCGCTTCCAGATCCTCGTCGTCCGACGGTTTGAAGAAGCTCGCCGCCGATCTGAAGAAGAAGACGCCGCCGTTCCGACGCGACCTGATGCGGACGGTGCTGGACGCCGAGCTCGCCATGCGCGGCGACGCGGCCGACGTCCGGCAGCCGCTGGAAGAGTGGAAGAACGAGCAGGCGCCGCTCAACGCCGACCGCTACAACAGTTATCTCTACACCGAGAGCAACCGCTCGGCCCTCAAGGTGCCGGTCATCGATCCGGTCTACGACCCCGGCGCCGCCGAGGTTCGCGGGTTCGAAGTGCTCAACGCGGCCTTCGACGCCGCGCTGGCCCGGGTGCCGGAGCTGATCGCCTTCGGTGAGGACGTCGGCCAGCTCGGCGATGTCAACCAGGGCTTCTCCGGTCTGCAGGAGAAACACGGTCTGTTACGGGTCGGCGACACCGGCATTCGCGAAGCGACGATTCTCGGGCAGGGGATCGGCCTGGCGATGCGCGGCATCCGCCCGATCGTCGAGATCCAGTACCTGGACTACCTGCTCTACGCACTGCAGGTGATGTCCGACGACCTGGCCACGTTGCTCTACCGCACCAAGGGTGCCCAGAAGGCGCCGGTGATCGTCCGGACCCGGGGCCACCGCCTCGAGGGGATCTGGCACTCCGGATCGCCGATGGCCGGCATCATCAACCTGGTGCGCGGCGTCTACGTCTGCGTTCCCCGGGACATGACCCGTGCCGCTGGTTTCTACAACACGCTGCTGAAGTCCGACGACTCCGGACTCGTCGTCGAGGTGCTGAACGGCTACCGCATGAAGGAGGCTCTGCCGACCAACATCGGCGAGTACACGCTGCCCCTGGGCGTGCCGGAAGTCCTGACGAGCGGTGACGACGTCACCCTGGTGACCTATGGCGCCTGTTGCCGGATCGCCCTGGATGCGATCGAAGTGCTGGAGCAGCTCGGGGTCGGCGTCGAGCTGATCGACGTGCAGACGCTGCTGCCCTTCGATGTCGAAGGACGGATCCTCGCCTCGCTGAAGAAGACCGGCCGGATCGTCTTCCTCGACGAGGACATGCCCGGGGGGACGACCGCCTACATGATGCAGCAGGTGATCGACGAGCAGGGCGGCTACTGGTGGCTCGATTCGCAGCCGGTTGCGATCGCCGGGCAACCCCATCGACCGGCCTACGGTTCCGACGGCGACTACTTCTCGAAACCCAGCCGGGAGACGATCGTCCGCGAGGTCTACCGGTTGATGCACGAGTCCGACCCGGCGCGCTTCCCGCGCCTCGAGGACGGATCGGCCTAGCGCGACAGCGCGCTCTCGACCTCTTCGATCTCGGCGATCCGCACCGACCGGACGTCGAACGGCCCGTAGGGCATCGCGGCACGCAGCGCGATCAGCGCGCGCTCCAGGTCGCCGGCGGCGCGATAGGCCCGGGCCTCGAAGTGTCGCAGCCGCTTGCGGTGGCGCGGGCTGGCCTCGATGCCCCGGTCGATCGTCGCCGCGATCGCCGCGACATCCCCCCGTTCTGCGTGGAGCATCGCCAGCGCCGCGTGACTGCGCAGCACGAGCGGATTCGCGTCGATCGCCTGGGTGACCCGGGCGATCGCTTCGTCGAGCCGTCCCGCGCGTCGTAGCTCTTCCGCCTCGGCGAGGAGCAGATCGGGCTCATCGCCCAGCACCAGACGCGGGTCCGGCAGCGGCTGTCGCAACAGCGGCGAGTCCGGCGGCACCAGCAGCAACGCCCGGGCGTCGATGTAGATCGGAATCCAGGGCCGGGGCAGCGACATCAACGTCCGTGCGATTCCCGTTCGAGGCACCAGCGCCGCGTCCGGTGGATCCCTGCGCAATCGTTCGAGGCCCCCTGGCGCACCCTGGAGCAGCGCGATGTAGTCGAGGTAGATCTGGTCGTCGTAGATCGTGTTCGCCCGTTCGTCGATGAAGACCTGGCGTCCTTCTCCGCGCAGGATGACGAACCCGCCCCAGGAGTAGTGATTCAGCACCCTGCGAACGCCGTCCAGCTCGTTCAGGTACTTCACTGCCGCGGCGGGATTCGAGTGGTACGAGGCCCAGCGCTGCAGCAACTCCGGACCGACCCGGACGCCGCGCCAGGAGGCCAGTGCCAGCAGGAGCGCCGCGACCGCCGCGGCGCTGCGAATCCGGCGGGAAGGCTCGCCGAAACGGACCCGGGCTCGCTGAAGCAACCAGCCGATTCCCAGGGCGACCAGCGGAGCTGATGTGACGAGGAACAGCGGGATGAAGCGACGGGAGGAGATCGACATCGCCACGGTCACCAGGTTGAGGGCGAGCAGGTAGCGCTGACGTCGTGCTCCCACGATCGCTCCTCCGCCGGCGAGCAACAGCGTCCACCAGAAGCGGCCCTCGAAGGTCCACGGAGAGAGCCCGAACGGAGTCGAACGCCACTCGTTGAGCGAGCGGTAGGCAGTTCCTTCGAGGTAGGCCAGCGGATACTCGATCAGCGACCAGCCCCAGGGGTTCGCGATCCAGATCACCAGGCAACCGGCGACCGCGCCCCACTCCCGCCACGAAACGGTCAGGCGTTTTTCGGTGAGGCTCTGCTCGACGGTGCGGACCAGTACCAGCAAACCGATCGTGCCGATGCCGAAGACGAACCCGCCGTGAACGTTGGTCCAGAGCAGAATCAATCCCGGCCAGAGCCAGGGAGCGCAGCGGTGCCGGCGCGTCGCGAGGACCAGCGCGACGAACAGCAACGTGAACAGGTGCGGGCGGATGTCGAAGAACCAGAAACCGGTCGCGGCGGCGAGCCACGTCGCGAGGACCGCTCCCGGCACGGAGCCGCCGGTCTCCAGGGCGGCGAGGTAGATCAGCGAGAAGATCAGCGCGAGGACGCCGACGTTCAACCAGGCCGCGACGTCGGGGTGTATGTCGAAGGCGAGCCAGTAGACCGCCTGCCAGAGCCATTCATGGTTCAACCAGGGTTGCCCCTGGAACGTGTAGGAAAAAGGGTCGGTCAACGGCACGGACGCCCGCCGGAGAATCTCGCGCCCCGCGGCCAGGTGCCAGGACAGGTCGGAGACCGCGGCGGAGTAGCGGAAGATCCACGATGCCGCGCCGGTGACCGCGATCAGTCCACCTAGCCAGTCGGTGAGGCGGTCCCGAGATGGCGTCATCGACTCGGCATTCCCGCGGCGTCTGCGACCCTGCTCTCCGCGAGCGCCTCGATGCGCCGTACCGTGGCCTCGTCGAACAGCGTCGGCGCCTCGCGTCCCGAGGCGGTGGTCGCCAGCCTCGACCGCAACGCGTCGGCGAGGATGCCGCGAAGCTCGGTGGCCTCGGCGGAGTCTCCGTTGCCGGGGCCGAGGAGGTCGACGGTCTCGGCGGGATCGTCGCGACGGTCGTAGAGTTCGACCGCTCCGTCGGTCAAGCGCAGGATCGCGCTGAAGCGGTCCGAGCGGACCGAGGTCTTCGGGCCGGTGCGGCGGTAGGCCGCCTGGGAGCGCCGGTGGGCGAATCGCGCCTCGGAGACCGCTTCGCGGACGTCGGGCGGTGCCTCGATCCACGGCGCGACGCTGCGGCCGCGAAACGACGGCACAGGTTCGAGTTCGAGCAGGTCGAGGAGCGTCGCCGGGATGTCCGGTGTCCGTACGACTCCCGGCACGCGGCGGCCGTCGTCGGGAATCCCGGGACCCGCGACGATCAGCGGAACGTGCAGCGAGGCCGAGTAGACCTCCTTGCCGTGATCGAAGTAGTAGCCGTGCTCCACGAGACTCTCACCGTGGTCCGCGGTGACGACGACGATCGTCCGCTCCAGCAATCCCAGCGCACCCAGCCCGGCCAGCAGCCGGGCGATCTGATCGTCGGTGCGGCGGATCTCGCCGTCGTAACGGCCGATGAACACCGCCGCGTCCTGCTCCGGCCCGAGCTGCTGGTACGCCGGAATCTCGTCGAGAGGCAGGATCGGGCCGCCCGACCCCGGAAACAGGGAATCGTAGGGCGGCCCGGGGGAGTAGTCGCCGTGGGGATCGTAGTAGTGGACCCAGGCGAAGAACGGAGACGGTTCGCCCGAGGCGAGCCACTCCAGCGCGGCGTCGGTGGTCTTCGACGCACTGCGCTGCACGTTGGGGAAGCGGCCCCGGGCGTCCGGCATCGCGTCGTCGTAGTGATCGAAGCCGACCTCGAGGCCCGACAGCTTGCGTACCAGCGGATAGCCCGAGACGAACGCGGCCGTCGACCAGCCGTGAGCGCGTAGCTCCGTCGCGAGGGTGTGGGCACCGGCGTCGAGCCGCTGGCTGTTGCCCCGCACCTTCAGGTCGGCGGGCCAGCGTCCGGTCATCATCGAGGCGAAGGCCGGCGTGGTCTCGGGAGCTACCGAGAACATCGTCTCGAAGACGACACCGCCGGCGGCAAGCGCGTCGATCGTCGGCGCCGTCGGTCGCGCGTACCCGTAGGTCGTCAGGTGATCCGCCCGGAGGGTGTCGATCGTGATCAGCAACACGGAGGGCGGCTGCGAGACGGTGCAACCGCCGGATGCCATCAGCAGCAGGGCCGACAGCGCCGCCACGAGGCGCGGGGCCACGGCGCAGACACGGTTGGATCGCTCAACACTCACGGTTGCGCACTATACCGCCGTGGGGTCAGTCGAGGTAACCGAGGCCGCGCAACGCACGCAGGGTCTCCTCGTCGAGTTCGGGGTCCTCGAGCAGCGGAGCCGGCTTGCGATGGGCCAGCCAGTCCGCGAGAGCCGCGGTCAGACGCGCGACGACCTCGGGACGGTCGTCGGCGAGGTTCGTCGATTCGGCGGGGTCCCGGGCCAGATCGAAGAGCTGGTGCGCGCCGCCCTCGGAGTGGATCAGTTTCAGCGAGCCGACCTGGAACGAGCGGAGGCGATGGTCGAACCGGGAGAAATCGAACTCCGGCGCGATCCGCTCGAACCGGGCCTTCTGACGGAGGGGCCGCATGTACTCGGCGATCACCGGTCGCTCCGCCGGCGGGCCGCCGTCGAGCAGACTCGTTCCCTCGAAGGCCGCCGCCTCGTCCCGAACGATGCCGAGGACATCGAGGATCGTCGGGGTCAGGTCGACGAGCTGCGCCGGCGCATCCCGCCGCTCGCCGCCGTCGAACACGCCGGGGAGCCGCAGCACCAGCGGTACGCGCAGCAGGGTCTCGTAAAGACAGAGTTGATGTTCGAGGAGGCCGTGTTCGCCGATGTTCTCACCGTGGTCGCCGACGACGACGACCAGCGTGTCGTCGAGTCGGCCGGTTTCTTCGAGCGCGTCGAGCAATCGGCCCAGGCGCAGCTCGACCCTGGCAACCTCGGCGCGATAGAGCCCTCGCAGCAGCGCCAGCTCGTCCTCGCCGAGCGAGAGGCGCCCGGCCACGAACGCCCGGGCCTCGCGCTCCCCGAAGGTCCGCATGCGATCGATCTCCGCCCCGGTGGCTCCCGGCGGAGCGTTGGCCCGGGCCAGATCGTCCGGAGGTGCGTAGGGGAGATGCGGGTCCATCAGGTTGACGAACAGCAGGAACGGTCGATCCGGCGGTCGAGCACCGAGCCACTCCAGGGCCCGCTCGATCGTCACCGGTTCCCCGCCCGCGGGCACCTCACGCCAGGTCTCCTCGAACGAATCGAAGCCCTGGGCGAACCCCTTTCGATCGCCGATGTGTGGATTCTCGCTGAAGCCCGCACGATCGAACTCCGGTCCGAGCAGCTCGGCCAGGGTCTCGAGCTCGGGACGCAGTAGCTGGCTCTCGTGATGGGCTCCGTGTCGGGAGGGGTAGAGAGCGGTGAACATCGAGGCGTGGGCCGGCAGCGTCCAGGCCGACGTGCTCCGGGCCCGGGTGAAGAAGACTCCGTCCTCGACGAGCTTGCGGGTGGCGCTGCCGCCCTGTCCGAGAACCGCCTGGAACTCATCGGCCCGGGTGGTGTCGACCACCACGAACAACACGTTCGTGGGAGCGGCAGGCTCGGGCGGGCGACATCCGGCGGTCGCCACGAGGAGTGCGGCGAGCAGGATCGGTCGGGCGAGGGGCGGGCTCGACGGCGTCAAACCTCGGCCTCGCGCAGCAAGCTCTCGATCTCGCGCTGGTTGCCGTGAGCGGCCCAGTCCGCGGGAGTCTTTCCCAGGGTCTCGTCGACGGCGAGGGGGTCCGCGCCCCGTTCGAGCAGGTAGGTGACGCTCACGAGATGGCCTCGAATCGCGGCCCAGTGCAGCGCGGTCCCGGAGTAGTGAAACCCCGGCGGTGTCGTGTTGATCCGCGCGCCGTGGTCGATCAGCCAGGCCGCCGCCGGAAGCTGGCCCTCCATGGCGGCGTAGACCAGGGCGTTGTCCAGGATCGACTGGGGCTCGTTCGTCGGCCCCTGGATCGGTTTGTGGAACGGCCACTCGATCGGTCCGGCCTCGGGACGGGGCACTCCCGCCTCGTCGAGCATGGTCTCCATCCGATCGATGCGGTCGAGGGCCGCCGCCGTGCGCAGATTGCGAATCTTCGCCCCGCGTTCGAGGAGCAGCGCGATCGCACCGGGCATGCCCCAGTAGATCGCTTCCTCCAGCGGAGACCAGCGGTCATCGCCGTCGAGCGCCGCGTCGCGATCGAGGAGGTGCGTCATCGCGACGACGTTGTCGACGCACGCGGCGGCGATAAGCGGTTCGTCGACCGGCGCCCCGGCCTCGACCAGCGCGTCGATCATCTCGAGCTGGTCCGGGGAGTCCTTGGCCTCCAGCACGACCGCCTGGAGCAAGGTCGGGTGGCTCGTGGCGGAGCGGGCCGCCGCGAGCTCACGATCCCGTTGTAGCTCCCGGCGCAGTGCGCCCAGGTCGCCGCTGGTCACCGCGGCGAGGGCGGTCGAGAATCGATCGTCCATGCCCCAGAGAATACTGCCATTCGAGGCCGTCGGTCCGTTTCCACGAACCGGGGCGGCTCAGGGCGGCGAATCGCTCCCCAGGGAGAAGACCGGAAGCGACAACTTCCAGTGAATCGCGGCCACGCGCAGGCCGAGGGTCGCCAGCAGGCCGGTCCAGGCTGCCGGGCGCATCGCCAGCCCGGCCTCGAGCAGCAGGACGAACACGCAGGCTCCGACGAATGCAGCGGTGGCGTAGATCTCCCGTCGCAGTACCAGCGGGATCTCCTGGGCCAGGAGATCACGCACCGCTCCGCCCACCACGCCGGTCATCACCCCCATGACGATGGCGATCGAGGGGGCGGTGCCGGCCACGGTTGCCTTGTGGGCGCCGAGTACCGTGAACAGCGCCAGTCCGGCTGCGTCGGCGAACAGCAGCAGCCGCTTGCGCGCCACGACCCGGATGCCGAGGGCCGCGGTGAGCAACGCGGCGGTCCCGGCGACGATGACGTAGGTCGGATCGGCGACCCAGAAGACCCTGGCGCCGAGCAGGAGGTCCCGCAGCGTGCCGCCGCCCACGGCGGTGACCAGGGCCAGCACGAGAACCCCGAACAGGTCCATGCGCTTGTAGCCGGCGACGAGCGCGCCGGAGATGGCGAAGACGGCGACTCCGGCGAGGTCGAAGTAGTAGATCAATCAGAGTCTCCTGAGGGTATCCCGCAGGGTGTTGTGGACCGCCTGCTCCGAGCCGGTCGGCTCCTCGGACGAGACGAGGACCAGCAGCGACTTGAACAGGTTCTTGTGGTTCTGCACGTGTGCGAAAGCATCCGGGTCGAGCGGCTTGTCCCGCCAGACCTGCTGCGCCGCCTCGGCGAAGGATTCGACCCAGGCGCCGAACCGAGCGCGCTCGAAATCGTCACGGCGGGCGAGGGAACGCAGTGCGTGGGCCAGCCGCTCGTCCTCGCCGAAGGTGAACACGGGGTTCGTGTTCAGCTTGTCGCGAATCGCGTCCATGATCCTTCCCTGCTGCTCGGCGGTCAACATCTCGTTGCGACCGAGGAATTTCAGGATGTCGGCGGTGTGCGCCGCGGAGTGGTGCCAGCCCGGTCCGACGATGTAGCCGCGAACGTCCTTCTCATCGGTGAGGTAGGCCAGAGTGGCGTCGACCAGCGCCGCGAAACCCTTGTCGTCGAGAAAGGGCTCGCGATTGTTGGCCGCCGCCAGGATCGACAGGTCGAGGGCGGAAAACGACCGCAAGAGCACCGAGGGGTCGCCGGTCTTGCCGATGCCCTTGCGCAGGTTGTCCTTGAGCAGGTCGGTCAGCTGCCGCAGCTGGGCGGCGTCGAACTTCTGCTCGCGATAGATCCAGATCGCCGGGATCGTGTAGCCGAAGTCGTCCCGCAGTTCGGGGTCCGGTGAGCCGAGGTAACCGGCGAGCTCGAGCACGAGGGCGAAGGCGTCCTCTCCCTCGGGGACCTCGAACCCGTTGTCGACGATCGACTGCCAGAAGGTGCGATCGTGTTCGCCTGCGGCGAGGGTCGGAAGAGGCGCGATCGCCAGTGTCACGATCGTCGCGAGCAGCAGAAGCGGTGTCGGTCTCATGTCGTCTCCCTGGGTTGTCCTGGCATTGCACACCGGCGCCCCGCGGCGCTCAAGGGCGCTCGTTGGAAACCGCGGGGATGCTGCCGCGACCGGCGGCCCTGTTTCACCCGCGGGTCGCTTTCTCGAGGGAGTCCGGGGCGTCGAAGCGCAGGAACTGCGTCGAGGCCAGCGAGATCAGGCAGTACGCCGTGAACCAGTAGAAGCCTTCGTGAAGCTGGGCGTCGAGGCCGTCGGTCGCCCGGGCCGACAGGAACGCGACGTAGACGCCGACGACGAACACGTCGGCCATCGCCCACTTGCTGATCGAGGCGACGAACCGTCCGAGTTGCCAGCGGCGCAGAGGATCCCGCAGCACCAGCGCCACCACGAGCAGCGCACCCTTGACGAAGGGGACGATCACGCTGAACAGCAGGATCAGACCGGCCACGAAGTCGTTGCCCGACTCGTGCAGCCCCCGGGCGGTTCCGATGATGCTGCGTGTGTCGGCGAACAGCTCGGTGGTGTTGCCGAGCAACGTGAACGAGGCGGTGATCGTGACCAGGTCGCGGGTCAGTCCCGGGATCAGGGCGATGAACGAGAGGACGACCAGCCCGAGACCGATCGCGTTGCGTGTCTTCATGAAATGTCCTGTCTGCCGCGTGGCCGGTGTGGCCGACGCCCCGAACGAGAGACGGGCCAGGGGCCGGTTTGGTTGCGTCGGTCGTTCAGCTTTCGTCCTGGTCCAGGCGAGAGCGGAGCGTTTCCATCCTCTTCTTCAGCGTTGCCTCGAAACCACGGTCGACCGGACGGTAGTAGCTCTTGTCGACCCCGAGGTACTCCTGGGCCGCCACGCCGTCCGGGGCGTCGTGGGAGTAGACGTAGCCCTTGCCGCTCCCCAGCCGCTCGGCACCGGCGTAGCCCCGGCTGCGCAGGTGCACCGGGACCGGGACGATCCGACCCTCGAGGACGTCCTTGCGCGCCTCGGCGATCGAGACCGTCGCGGCATTCGACTTGGGCGCCAGGGCGAGATAGGCCACACACTGGGACAGCGTGAGAGCGCACTCGGGCAGTCCGACGAATTCGCAGGCCTGCATCGTCGCCACGGCCAGCGGCAGAGCGGCAGGGTCGGCGTTGCCGACGTCCTCGCTGGCCAGGATCACGAGGCGCCGGGTGAGGAAGCGGACATCTTCGCCGCCCTCGAGCATCCGGGCCAGCCAGTAGGTGGCGGCGTTGGCGTCGCTTCCGCGAATGCTCTTGATCAGCGCGCTGATCGTGTCGTAGTGCTCGTCGCCGTCGCGATCGTGGCGGATCGCCTTGCGCTGGACGGATTCGCGAGCCAGCTCGGCCGTGAAACGCCGGCTTCCGTCGGCCTCCCGGGGCGCGGACAGGACGCCGATCTCCATCGCCGACAGCGCATTCCGCGCGTCGCCGTCGCAGACCTCGGCCAGGTAGTCCAGCGCCTGCGCGTCGGCGACGACGTGATAGTGGCCGAGCCCCCGGGTCTCGTCGTCGAGGGCCCGTCGCAGGATCGCCCGGATGTCGTCGGCCGACAGCGGCTCGAACTGGAAGATGCGGCTGCGGCTCACCAGCGCGTGGTTGATCGAGAAGAACGGATTCTGGGTCGTCGCGCCGACGAGGGTGACGATGCCCTCCTCGACGTCGCCGAGCAGGACGTCCTGCTGGGAACGATTGAAGCGATGGATCTCGTCGACGAACAGCAGCGACTTGCGGCCCCCGGTCGCCAGGCGATCCCGGGCGTCGGACAGGAGCTTGCGGATCTCCTTGACGTTGCTGGTGACGGCGCTGACCTGGGTGAAGTCGGCGTCGCTCTCGACGGCGAGCAGCCGGGCGAGGGTGGTCTTCCCGGTGCCCGGTGGTCCATAGAACAGCACCGAACCGAGTCGGTCGGCTTCGAGGAGGCGGCGTAGCAGCTTGCCTTCCCCGAGGAACTGCTCCTGGCCGACGAACTCGGCCAGGCTGCGCGGTCGCATCCTCGCGGCGAGGGGACGTGCGGAGCGCAGGTTGCGCTGCTCTTCCTGATCGAACAGGGACATCCGCCGAGATTATTGGAAGCGGGGGCCGGTTGCAAACGTCCCGGCGCTGGCACCGGATCAGGCCGGGTGCGCTACATTGCCCGGCCCCTGCCGGAGACGCCGCAAGTGACCCAGCCGATTCAACCACCGATTCAGCCGCCCGGCCAGCCACCGACGCAGCCGCCGATCCCGCCGCTGCCGAAGGCCGTGGGGTACCTGGAGGTCCTGCGCGACAACCCCAGCTTCCGCTGGTTGTTCCTGGCGCGCACGATCAGTCTCACCGGCGACTGGTTCTCGTTGATCGCCATCTTCGCCCTGCTGCGCGAGGTCGCCGGCTCCGACGCCCGGGCGATCGGCGGCGTGCTGATCCTCAAGCTGTTGCCGTTCTTTCTTGCCGGGCCGATCGCGGGGGTCGTGGCCGATCGCTTCGATCGCCGGATGATCCTGTTCGTGGCCGACCTGTTCCGGATCGCGCTCGTACTGATGTTGCTGGCCGTGCCTCACGTCGCCCGGCCGGTCGCCTTGACCAACCTGCTGATCCTGCTGCAGGTCATCGCCTCGGCGTTCTTCGAGCCGGCCCGTGCCGCGATGCTGCCGAACCTCGTCCCGCGCCAGCACCTGGCGGCGGCGAATGCCCTTGGCGCGATGATGTGGTCGATCGTCTTCGCCCTGGGAGCCGCCACCGGTGGGCTCGTGACCGACTGGTTCGGCTGGCGTACGGCACTGCTGATCGACGCCTCGACCTACGCGCTGTCGGCTGCGTGTGTTCTGCGGATCACCCTGGCTCATGTTCCGCGACCCTCGAAGGGTGGCCCGCTGGACTGGATGACGCTGACCGGGCTACGAGACGTGGTGGAAGGTGTGCGCTTCCTCACCGGCCGGCCGTCGATCGCGGTGCTGCTGTTCCTGAAGTCCGGCTGGGGGCTGGCCGGCGCCGTGACGCTTTTCCTGACCCTGTTCGGCGAACGCGTCTACGCCCTGGGGGGCCGGCCGGATCTCGGCGTCGCGTTGCTGTACTTCGCCCGGGCCGTCGGGACCGGTCTGGGGCCGGTGCTGGCCCGCCGCTTCCTGCCCGACGAATCGCCGCGTTCGATGAAGGTGCTGCTGACCGGGGCGTTCCTGTGGCCGGCGTTCTGGTACTCGGTCTTCGCCCTGGTACATGACCCGTGGCTCGCCGCGGCCAGCGTCGCGCTGGCCCACTTCGGTGGCAGCGTGGTCTGGGTCTACTCCTCGATCCTGCTCCAGCGCGAGGTGCCGGACGAGTTCCGTGGCCGGGTGATGTCCGCCGATCTCGGTCTGGCGACGTTGACGATCTCGCTCAGCACGGCGTTCTACGGCTGGAGGGCCGCCGACCCGTCTGCCGACCTGCGGACGCTCATGCTGACGATGACCGGGATGTTGCTCGTCCCGACGGCGATCTGGTGGTGGGCCTCGGGGCGCTGGCGCGGCGGTGAGAGCACCGGCGACGAACGCTGAGCCTCACTTCCAGCGCACCAGCTCGATCCGCTCGAGGGACTCGACGTAGCGTGCGACCGCTTCGATCGTCACCGGAGAGAACTCCGCCGACAGTCGATCCCGTACCTGGCTCAGGGTTGCCGTTCCGTCGATCAGGTTGTGCAACTCGAACTGCGCGTTGCCCCGAAACGGGTTGTCCCCCGATCGGTACCAGGCCAGATCGTTCTCTCCGAGATTCTCGGTCAGGTACTGGGAGTCGATCGGACCGCGCGTGGTGCGCACGGCAACGCGGGTGTCGGCGGCTTCCGTCGACGGGCGAGACCCCTCGTCGTCGCGGTCTGCGTCGTGGAATCGTTGCTCCAGGGCTCCGACGAGTGCGGCGTGCTGGGCGTCGAGTCCGGTGAGTACGGCGTCGATCGCCGAGCCGTCGTCGTCGCGGAAGTGGCGGATCGACGTGACCGCCTTGCGCGCCTCTTCCAGGCGTCGGTCGAGGATGTTGCGGGCCTCGCGGGCGGTCTGTGCCGTCTCCCGGGGAGCCGGGTTCTCTTCGGCCAGCCGGTAGGCCTTGCGCGCGGCCAGGCCGAGGTCGCGAGCAGCGTTGGCTCCGGCGAGCCATGCGAGCTCCGTCGCCTGGGCGGGGTCGAGGTCGGAGAGATAGAGCAGTGTGGCGCCGGCGATGATCTCCTCACGCTCGAGTTCGACCGGGTCGACCTTGTCCGGAGTGTCTTCCGACGTGTGATGGGTGTAGTCGGGGCTGTGGCCGAACATCATGCCGGGTACACGGCGATCGATGAACATCATGTGATCGCTACCGCCGCTGAACGGGGTGACCGCGAAGTTGAACGTCGACAGTGATCCTCGGGGCGTACGGATCTCCATCCCGGCCACCATCTGGACCATGTTCTCGACGACGTCGTTCAGCACCGACGGGATCGACGCCGGTGTCCGGGTGAAGATCGCCCGGGAGTGCAGCAGCTCCTGATGCTCGCCGACCATGTCGAGATTCAGGTTGGCCAGCACGCTGCCGCCGTAGTCCGGTCCGGCGATCTCGGGGTGTGCATCGATGTAGGCCATCGTCCCGTAGAACTCCGGGACCCAGAGAAACCGCAGGGTTCTCCGTGGCCGGGACAGCTTGCCTTCGGCGATCAGGCGGTTGAGGGTGATCGCCAGGTCGAGCGCCGCCGCCGAACCACTCGCGTTGTCGTTGGCGGATTCCTTCGGGTGATCCAGGTGGGCGCTGACGACCAGCACGTCGTCGGGCCGTTCGGCGCCGCGAATCTCCGCGACCACGACATCCATGAAGTAGGGCTCGAGTCCGACCCCCTCGGCGCGTCCCTGGACGACGACCGACTCGCCGGACTCGATCAACCCCAGCAGCATCCGGCCCTGGCGGTTGGTCAGGTTGAAGCCGAACGTGACCCGTTCGAGTTCCGAGGCCCGGGGCCACATGCCGGTGTACTGGAGCATGTCCGGATACTCCCGCGCGCGCTCGTCGTCGAGGAAGCAGACCACGCCGAGGGCGCCGTGCTCGAGGACCGCGAGCCTATGCACCGAGCCGCCGTACCCGGTGGCGAGGGCGATCTTCCCCTCCAGGTTCTTTCCGGCGTAGTCTTCGGGAGAGGTCCCCTGGCCGACCCAGACCAGTTCGCCGGTGAACTCGCCCGGGTTGGAGTAGGTCATCAGGCTCATCCCGATCTCGGGATACCCGACGATCCGTTCTTCCCGGGGCGAGACGATCCGCAGCTCGGCCCGGGTCATGTCGAAACCCGGTGGCGACTGCCAGGTCTGATAGTGGATCTTGCCGTCGGAGGGGAAGGACTCGACCCAGGCACCTTCCTCGCCGAAGCCCGCGGAGCGGAGCTGGCCGAGGACGTACTGTCCGGCATCCCGGTACTGTCGGGAGCCCTGCACCCGGCTCCAGCGCGTGATCGCGATGACGTGTTCCTTGGCCGTCTCCCCGCTGAGCGATTCGTGGAGCAGGTCCCGGGTTCTCTGATCGAGAAGCGGCTGGTACTCTTGCGCGAAACCGGGCAGTGCGAACAGAGCGAACAGGATCAGCAAGGTGGTGTGACGCATCATCGATTTTTCTCCAGAGAGGGACGCGAATGCTAACACGTAGAAACTTCGTCGGACTCGCCGCGCTGGCCGCCGCAACCACCGCCTGCGCACCGCGTCTCGAGGAGGCCGGGACCGATCCGGACGGGGCCGAAACAGGAGAGCCGCTTCCCGAACCGATCGCGGCCCTCGGGCCGTACGAGATCCAACCGGAACCGATTCGCGTCGACGAACGCGCCGCCCGGATCGAGAAGGCCCGCGGTCTGATGGGGCAGCACGGAATCGATGCGATGGTGCTCGCCGGCGGCACTTCGCTGACCTACTTCACCAACATCCGCTGGGGCCTCAGCGAGCGGCTGTTCGCACTGGTCCTGCCGCGCACGGGGGAAGCCTTCGTGGTTGCGCCGGCGTTCGAGGAAGAACGGGCCCGGGAGCAACTCGCCACGGGCCCGCTGGCGGGCACCGAAGTACGGACCTGGCAGGAGCACGAGGACCCGTACGCGCTGGCCGCCGGCGGACTTCGTGATCGCGGCATCGCCTCGGGCAGTCTGGGGATCGAGGAGACCGTCCGCTACGTGTTCAGTGACGGGTTGGCCAAGGCGGCGCCGGGCCTGCGGACCGTGAGCGCGACAGCGGTTACCGCCGGCTGCCGGAGCACGAAGGACGCCCACGAGATCGAGCTGATGCGGATCGCATCCGCGGTCACCCTGCGGGCCTACGAGGCGGTCTACCGCAGCCTCGAAGAAGGGATGAGCCAGACGCGAGTCGGGCAGCTGATCTCCGAAGCTCATCAGCGTCAGGGCTACCGCGGCGGAGCCGGCGTCCAGGTCGGCGAGTACTCGGCGTTGCCCCACGGGTCGGTCACCCCGCAGACGATCCGCGAGGGGACGATCCTGTTGATCGACGGCGGATGCGGCGTCGAGGGGTATCGCTCGGATATCAGTCGGACCTTCGTTCTCGGTCAACCCGGCGAGAAGATGAAGCAGGTCTTCGCCATCGAGCTGGAGGCCCAGAGCGCCGCCCTGGCCGCGGCCCGTCCTGGAGTTCCTTGCGAGGCTGTCGACGCGGCCGCCCGGAAGGTGATCGTCGATGCCGGGTACGGGCCCGACTACCGCTACTTCACCCACCGGGTCGGGCACGGCATCGGGATGGACGGTCACGAGTGGCCCTACCTCGTGAAGGGCAACACGCTGCCTCTGGCCCCGGGAATGACCTTCAGCGACGAGCCCGGGATCTACCTGCCCGGCGAGTTCGGCGTGCGACTCGAGGACGACATGGTGATCACCGAGGAGGGCGCGGAGCTCTTGACGCCGCAGAGTCCCTCCCTCGAACAACCCTTTGGCTGACGGCTCCTTGCGGCTGACCGGACGCGGAGATCCCGCAGCACGGCTGTTGCGGCAGGCGCTGCGCTTCCTCTAAGATGAGGTTGCTCCGGGGCCTTTCCTCCATCCCAGCCGGAGAAACTTGATGAATCGAACATCCTCCCTCTTACGAACGTCGGTCCTTGTCGCGTTGGTCGCAGCGTTTCTGACGATTCCCGGCTGTCTCTCCAGTTCGACGATGACGCCGCCGGGATCGGTGACGAACGTCCCCTCGGGGAATCTGAACCCGTTCGTCTACTTCGAGGAGGGGACGGCGCTGTTCGTTGCCGTCGACACCCGGGCCGCCCAGTACATCAAGAAAGAGGGATTGTTCCCGCTGGGGCTCGCGCTGGCCAACAACGCGAAGAGTTCGCTGACCTTCAACCGTGAGTCTTTCATCCTCGAGACCGAGGACGGGACCCAGTACCCGATGGTCTCGCCGCGAGAGTTCAACGAGAGCTACCATCGCTCGCGAACCGACGCCCGGCTGAGCCAGGAGTTCCGGTCGATTCTCAATCAGCGGCTGAACCAGACCTACCGTTTCGTCGAATGGCCGCTCTACAGCTATTCGGGGCAGAACCGGAACCCGCGGGAGTCTCTCGAGCTCGGCCGGCTGTTCTGGACCCAGTCGATGATGTACTTCCCGGTTCCCGAATCGGGGTTGCACGGCAAGAACTTCGCGCTGCTGGTGTCGGCGAACGAGATCACCGATGCGTTCGTCGTCCGTTTCCAGGTCAGGTAGGAATCCGGTCGTTCGACGCCATCGATCGACCGAGGAGGATCTGAGATGAATCGAACCGGGGTGAGGGTTGTTCCATCGTTGCTCTTCGCCGTGGTCTGTGTCCTGCTGGCATTGCCGGCAGCCGCCCAAGGCAAGATGACCGGAATGGCCAAGGACAACCGGGGCCAGCCGCTCAAGGATGTCGAAATCCTGCTCAAGTCGATCGATTCCTCGATTCCCGATACCAGGGTCAAGACCAACAAGAAGGGCAAATTCACCTTCGGACTGATGCGGAACGGCACCTATCGTCTGCTCGCGTTCCAGGACGGCATGCGGATGAAGGCGATCGACGCGAACTGCGAGGAGCGTGACGACGAGAGCCTCTGGGCTTTCGACAACGAGCTGGAGCCCGGTCAAGACCCACCACAGTTCCGGGTCACGGGCGTGTCGATCATCACCTACGACGTCGTGATGGAGCCCCACGACGGGGACGTCGGCCAGTGGGGGACCGGCGTGCCGATCTCGCCGACGGGCCAGGTGTTGACGCTGGTTCAGGCCGAGAAGTACGACGACGCGATTGCCGCCGCCGACAAGTTCATCGCCCGCACGCCGGGTGACGCCACGCTGCACTACCTCAAGGCCTTCTGCCTGCGGATCCAGGGCGACGTCCCCGGTGCGCTCACCTCGGCCAACGAGGCCGTGCGCTTGAGTCCGCGCATGGAAGGGGTGCACCTGCTTCAGGGCAAGTTGCTCGCGGATCAGGGCGACCTCGACGGCGCGCTGGTTGCGTTCGAGAAGGAGACAGGGATCGCCGAGCGTACCGAGGTGAAGCGCGACGCGTACCTGGACATGGCGATCGCCTACATCAAGAAGCAGGATCTGGACGGCGCCGTCCGCGCCCTCGAGGCGGTTCTGGAGATCGCTCCGGAGAACATCGCTGCCGCGCAGAACCTCGCCGACATCTATATCCGTCAGGGCGAGACGGCCAAGGCCGAGGCGCTGATGACCCAGATCGCCGACATGGGGGCGCAGGACCCGATGTTGCTCTACAACCTCGGCGCGCAGCGATTCAACGACGGCAAGTTCGAGGAGGCCGCGAGCTTCTTTCAGAAGACCATCAATGCCGATCCGAACTTCAAAGACGCATATCGCCAGCTGGCGTTCACCAATCTCAACATGGGAAACCGCGACGGGGCGATCTCGAATCTCGAGAAGTTCCTGGAACTGAGCGGTGGCGAGGATGACGGGAATGTTCAAAGTGCTCGTGCGATGCTTGAACAGCTCAAGAAATAAGGTCGCCACGCTCACCCTGGTGCTCGCGCTCGGCCTGACGGCCGGGCCGGCGATCCTGTCTCAGGAGGATGGCGCGGCCAAGGCCGATCCGGAGAAGGGCGCCACCGAGCAAGAGCGCCCGCGGCCGAGCAGCCTCGTCGAACGGAGCCGGGTCGAGCTGGCGATGGTCGAGGCGGTGGTTCTCGATCGCAAGGGACGTCACGTCCGCGGCGTCGACGCCTCGGCCTTCACGCTGATCTCGGATGGCGAGGAGATCCCGATCGTTTCGATCGACGAGGTCGATCTGACCTTGGCCGCTTCCCAGACCGTCGAGGTGCCGATCGCGTCGCTGCCCGAACAGCCCGCCCCGCTCGACGCACCGGAGACCGACCCGGGCTCGGCGACCGGCGAGGTCGCCGACACCACCGCCGCCGAAGACGAGCTGGCGCTGCGTCGGCGCGTGCTGGAGTCACGCCTCCGGGGTCCGCGCTGGTTCGTGATGATCTTCGACGGCTACAACAATGTCTCTCCGTTGCGGGCGAGTCAGATTCGCCGGGCGGCCAAGAAGTGGATGGACAGCAACCTGCGGCCGCAGGACCGGGTCGCCGTCTACGAGTTCAACCCCTACTTGAGTTCGCTGTCCGGTTTCACCGACAACCGGATGGCACTGGAAGACGCGATCGAGAGCAGCCACATCTTCCCGGCGACGAACATCGGCCGGGAGTTCATCGACCAGCGCCTCGAGGCCGCAGAGCGGATCCCCCGGGAGTTCCTGGAACAGAGCCTGATCAACGCGGGCAACTTCGGTAGCGATCTGCTGCGTGCCGAGCAGGATCAGTTCTACGGCAACGTCCATCAGATCTCCGACATCCTGTCGGGGCTGGAGGGTACCCGCGCCGTCCTGCTGTTCTCCGGTGGTTTCCCGCTGACCCGGGCACGGACCAACGCCGCCCGCGGCGGTCTGACCCCACGGTTCAAGGCCATGTTGCGCTCTCTCGAGGCCGGTGGCGTCCGCGTGTTCACCTACGACATCGGAGTGGAGGGCGGCTTCACCGACGCGTCGGAGCGGACGAACTATCGCCTGACACTCGACGAGCTGGGGCTGGGTACCGAGTGGCTGGACACGCTACAGCTCGGCGCCACTATCGACGCCAACAACGCTCATCAGGAGCTGCTGGTGGTCCTCGGCAACGAGACCGGTGGCCGATTCTTTCGTGGACACGATTACAACACCGGACTCGAGGCGGCCGACGACGACCTGAGCCACTATTACCTGGTGGCCTACCGCCCCTCGGATCTGCCGTCCTATGTCCGGAAGAACGACTACGGGCAGTTGAAGCTCAAGGTGGAAGGGAATGGGTTGCGGGTCATCTCCCGTCGGGGCACGTTCAACACCCCGGTGCCGACACCTCCCAGTCCTCCCGAGGCGATCGCGATGGCCCCGACCGAGCCGATTCCGGAGCCCGAGGATCAGCCGGTGGAGATCCAGGTTCACCCGCTGTTCTATCCATCGCCCGACGGTCAGACCCTGGTCGTGTTGCCGATTCGCATCCAGGGACCGCTGGAGCCGATCGAGATCGACGCCGAGACGGTCGCCCTCGACATGGACGTGACCACGACGGCCTCGCTGGAAGGCCAGGTGATCGACAGCGTTACGCGCAGTATCCGGCTCAGCGTCCCGGTGGCCCAGTCCGCGGCGCTCGACGCGGGGGTCCGGCTCCGCGAGGCGATGTTGCTCCCGCCGTCGAAGTTCGACCTCGAAGTCACCGTGCGGCTCAACGGCCGGGGAAGAGACGGTCGCTGGATCGCGGCGCAGATCGTTCCCAAGCGCGAGCGAGCCCGGTTCGGACTGACCGACCTGGCGGTGATGCATCCTGCGGATTCCACGCCGCTGGTCTACGACGTGTTCCGGCGCCAGGACGCCGTCGCCGGGACCCGCCCGCCGGCGGCGATGCCCGACCCGCTGGGCGAGGGCGCCGAGTCCCGACCGGCGCATTACATCGACGGCGGCTACTCCAAGGGTGTCCCGCTGCTGGCACAGATCCAGATCACCTCGCCGCCTCCGCCGTCCGAGGCGACGCCGAGTCCCCTGCGAATGGACTGGGAGCTGATCCCGGGGGCCGGCGGCGAATCGATCGCCCCTCCGGTGCAGTACCGCCGGTTGCAGATGGATGCGGAGAACCGGATGTTTGACGTGGTCGCGATGCTCGACCTCAAGGCGATCGCACCCGGCGCGTACACCCTGCGCCTGACCGCGGCCAACCTGATCGACGACGACTCGGTCGAACGCAGCGTGCCCCTGGTGATCACACCCTGATCGCTTCAGGGTTGTCGGTAGATCCGCCCGTCCTTCATTACGAATGCCACCTGGCGCAAGGCCTCGATCTGACTTGTCGGATCGCCCTCGACGGCGACGAGATCGGCGAGGGCGCCGGCACTCACGCGTCCGAGCCGGTCGAGGTGGAACCGTCGAGCGTTGACCGATGTTGCTGCACGTAGCACGTCGATCGGATCCATGCCGTACTCGACCATCAACTCGGCCTCGATGGCGTTCGTCCCGTGGGTGTAGACCCCGGAGTCGCCCCCGAAGCAGATCGGCACTCCCGCCTCCAACGCCTGGGCGAAGCTCTTCTTCTTCGCGGTGACCCGGCTGGGCTCCGGGTCGACTCCCTTGTTCCAGCCCCGGTAGCGCGAGATCGCCTCCCCGGCGGCCAGGGTCGGACAGAGGGCGATGTCCTTCTCCGCCATCCGCCGGAACACGTCCAGGGTCCCGCCGTCTCCGTGCTCGATCGTCTCCACGCCGGCCTCGATCGCCCGCAGCATCCCCTCGGCGGTCGACGCGTGGGCCACCGTCGGCCGGCCGCTGCTGCGAGCGGTTTCGACGATTGCGCGAAGTTCCTCGACGGAAAACGTCGGCCGCGCCTGTCCCTCGGGCCCCCAGCGGTAGTCGGCGTAGACCTTGACCAGGTCGGCGCCGCGGCCGATCTGCTCCCGGGTCACACGGGTCAGCTCCTCGACTCCATCGGCCGCCTCGGCCCCCAACGGAACCCGGACGTGGGGGGCGAACCCCCTCGGACCGTAACTCCCCCGGGAGACGATCGCCCGGGTTGCGATACGCATCCGCGGTCCCGGGATCACGCCATCGTCGATCGCGCGCTTGAGCCCGACGTCGGCGTCGCCGGCTCCCTCGGTCCCCAGATCTCGTACGGTCGTGAAGCCGGCGAGCAGCGTCTCCCTGGCATGGACCGTCGCTCGAACGGTGCGATAAGCGTGAGACTCGACCAGCACCTGGTCGTTCCATGACGTCTCATCGTACGGGTGCAGAAACAGGTGGGAGTGGCCCTCGATGAGGCCGGGCAGCAACGTGGCTTCCGGCAACTCGAGGGTCTGGTGTCCGTCCAGCACCGGTGCGTCCGAGGCGTTGCCGGCGAAGACGATCCGATCGCCTTCGACGTCGACGACCCAGCCGCCATGCAGGGTCTCTCCGTCGAAGACCCGCTCGGGAATGAGCCGGATTCTGGCATCGGTGGCCGCCCTGGCCCCGGCCGTCCCGAGCCCCGAGGTCAGCAACAACAGCAGGGCAGCGATCGTTCGTCTCATCCGAATCTCCTTCGATGAGGATCGAGAATACCCCCGACCTCCGGTCCCGCGTTGTCGCGACTTTCCGCCCACGGCGGGGGGCAAGCCCCCCGCGACCTCCGGCTGATCGAGAGTGGCGTGCCGATCGGCCCGGACAGGCGTATATCATGGGTAGGAAGCAACAGGAGGTGCACCATGCGGCTCGTACTCGCTCTCGCCATGATCCTCTCGATCGGCGGAACCGGGGGAGTGCTCGCAGCGGATGGCGACTCCCTCGACCTCAAACGCGTCCTGCGGCTGACCGAATCCGGTAGTCGGTCCCTCCGTAGCGGCAACTTCCCCAAGGCGTCCAAGCAGTTCGTGAAGGCCCTCACGATCGTTCCCGACTACCCCGACGCGACGCTCGGGCTCGGCCACATCGCCATGAACGAACGGCGATTCGAAGAGGCGCTCGCGCTGTTCGAGGCGGCCCGAAGCAGCTACGGCAGTCTCGGTGGCGCGCTCGACAACGTGCGGATGGATCGTTACGACCAGGTCCAGGCCCAGATCATTGCCAGCCGTGACCGCATCGCCAATCTCGAGCGCCAGCTGGCCCGGGCGAGCAGCGGAAACCGGGGCGGAGGGTTCGTCGCTACCCAGCTTCGGACGGAGATCATGCGCACCGAGCAGCTGGTGCAGAAGCTCGAGGGGTTCGAACGACCGGAGCTGGACAGTCCCGGGACGGTGCCGGGCGAGATCCACTTCTTCATCGGCAATGCGCTGCTGAACTTGAATCGAACCGATGAGGCGATCGCGTCGTGGAACGCCTGCGTCGAGCAGACGCCGGACTTTCCCCTCGTGCATTACAACCTGGCGGTGGCACACTGGCAGGCCGGTCGTTTCGAGACGGCACTATCGAGCTTGAACGAGGCCGAACGGCTCGGTTTCGAGGGGAACCCGAACTTCAGGGTCGACCTGGAGACGAGCCTGGCCCGGACCCGTCCGGCGGCCGATCTGCTGACGACGGCCGACTAGCGGCCTTTCGCAAATCGTCGAGCATGGCCAGGATCTCGCTCACGACGACCTCGAGTTCGTCGTAGTGGACGAAGTGGCCCGCCGACTCCGAGACGACCTGCTTGGCACCGATCCTGGCGGACATCTCGGCCTGCATCTCGAGCCAGCTCCGCCGGAAATCCTCCGACTCATCGGGGCGGCCCGCCGAGATCACCGTTACCGGGAGCCCTTCAGGCAAAGGCGAGTTGCGGACGATCTCTGCACTCTGCAACGCCGCGGTCCACTCCTGGTCGACGGTTTCGGGAGAAAGCGCACGCTGGGTGTCTGCCCGGCGCCGCTCGGTATCGGTGAGCCGCCGACGCTCGAGGGCGGGGAAGTCCTCGGGGGTCGGGTCGATCAGCACGAGCCCCGACACGGATTCCGGGTAGCGGCTGGCGAACAGTCGAACGTTGAGTCCGCCCAGGGAGTGTCCGACGAGGAGATACGGCGGAGCAACGTCGATCGCCTCGAGCAGGCTTCGTAGCTCCTCGACCATCTGCTCCGACGTTCGCGGTGTCGGGCCGGGGTCGCTCCCGCCGAGCCCGGCCCGGTCGTACATGACCACTCGCGCCGACTTGCGCAGCAGCGGCCACACGTCGTCCCACGTCGCCATCGTCATGCCCAGTCCGGCATCGAGAACGATCGCCGGGGTGCCGTCACCTTTGACACGAACGACGAGCCGATGATCGCCGACGTCGACCTTCCGCGCCGCGGTCGGTGCGATCACCAGGACACACGCCGCCACGGTGATGACCGACCGTAGTTTTCGTCTCGACTCCACAAGCACGCGACGCGTCCCCCAGGGCGTCAGTCTATCGCCCAGGTCGGTCTGCGGCTCTGGCCACCGTTTCTGACGCGGAGACCTGTCCGCGAACCCATTCTCCCGCCGGAAAAACGTGGGGTGCCCCAGGAACGATGCACCATGCAAGCGGGGCAAAAGTCCAAATACTTGGATCGATCCAATATTCTGGAGCGCGAATCCGGCTACCAGGCCTGGGGTTGCAAAGCAAGTCGCCTTGTTTACAACGATTTACAATGAATCACGGATTGGGTATGAAGCTTGCGTAAAGAAACGGCCGATGAACAGCTTTCAGAGTTCAGTCATCTCACTCACGCGCGGGGCATTCCCCCGCACCTCTTCCGATCGGGGGCGGCTCGTGGGGTCGCGGCAGTTCGGGAAGGGTGTTGGTTGTGCTTTGCGGGTGGGATCTCTAGGAGGAGTGCATATGAGGCGAATTTTCGTCTTTATGTTGGCTCTCGGACTGGTCGCCGGTGTGGCGATGGCCGACGAGCTCACGACCGGGACCATCGAGGGTACCGTGATGTCGGAGAGCGGCGAGGGCATCGCCGACGCCGTCGTCACCGCGATCGGACCCCAGGGCATCCGTACCGCCACCACCAACAGCAAGGGCAATTTCGTCCTTCGCGGTCTCCCGTCGGGGACCTACCAGGTCAAGGCTGATGCGCCGGGATACGGCACCGTCGTCCAGAACGACGTGGCGATCTCGATCAACCGCCGCACCCAGCTGCCCTTCACCCTGACCGCAGGTGTCACCGAAGAGGTGACCGTCGTCTCCCAGGCTCCCCTGGTCGACATGAAGAGCACGACCACCGGTGCCTCGATCAACATCGACGACTTTGCCCCGTACGTTCCGCTGGGCCGGAACCTGACCTCCGTCTTCTCCATCGCCCCTGGCGTGTCGGACGGTGGTTCGCCGGTTCTCGGTAGCACCAACGCCTCGATCTCCGGTTCGTCCGGTCTCGAGAACGCCTACTTCGTCGATGGCGTGAACATCACCAACTCCGGCTACGGCGCCATCGGCGCGTACTCGATCGTCTACGGTTCCCTCGGCTCCGGCGTGACCTACGACTTCCTCGAGGAAGTTCAGGTCAAGACCGGTGGCTTCGAGGCCGAGTTCGGTCAGGCCGGCGGCGGTATCATCAACACGGTCGTGAAGACCGGTTCCAACGATTTCGGCTTCGACGTCAGCTGGTACGAAGAGCCTGTCTCGCTGGAAGGCAGCCGCGGCGACCGCGTCGACACCCCGAATACCGCCAACCAGGTCGACTCGACTCGCCAGGATATTTCGATCACGGCCGGCGGCCCGATCCTCAAGGACAAGCTGTTCTACTTCGCGGCCTACAACCCGGTCACGATCGAGCAGAACTTCAAGCTGACCAGCGGCGACTCGACCGTCGGCTATGACCTCGTGGGCGACGGCACGGCTGACGAGTTCTTCGACGTGGGCGAAACGATCCAGGGTGGCCGTACTCCTGGTGAGGTTCTTCGCGAGCGGACGATCGACAACTACGCCGGCAAGGTCTCCTGGTTCGCCACGCCGAACCACAAGATCGAAGCGATAGCCTTCGGTGACCCGTCCGAGGGCGAAGTCGGTCCCCAGGCTCCGACGCAGTTCCTGCGCAACCTGACCGATCCGATCAACATCCCTGACGCAACGACTGGCGCCACCGGCCTCGACTGGGGCGGCGATCAGTACTCGTTGAAGTACCAGGGCGTCTGGAGCTCCAACTTCTTCACCGAACTCCAGTACAGCCACAAGGAGAACACGTTCTCCGAGATCGGCCCTGGCGTGAACTTCCGCAGCTTCTTCGACGTCGATGCCAACGCCACCTTCGGCGGCGCGGGCTTCTACGAGGCGCTGTCGGATGACGTCGACATGTACAGCTTCAAGAACACCCACGTGTTCGGGCCTGTCGAAGTCAGCTACGGCTACCAGAACGAGACGATCCTGTGGGCGCAGCCCCGTTTGCGTTCCGGCGACAACTACAGCTCGTGGTTCCCGAACATGGTCGAGGACGGCGCCGGCATCCCGATGCTGGTCGCCGGTTGCACGGACCCCTCGTTCCAGCCTGACGGCACCCCGACCCAGGCCGCGTGCTACACGCGCCTCCGCAGCAGCACCGGTGCCACCGTCGACATCCTCGACTCTGGGGATGCGATGACCCCGAACACCTACAACGTCACCCGTACGGTCTTCACCGAGGTCGGCCAGCCGACCGACGCCGAAGAGTCGAACGCGTACATCCAGGCCAACTGGGACGTCACGCCTCGCGTGACGCTGAAGGCCGGTTTCCGCTGGACCGAACTCGAACTCGCCGGCTCCGGCAACGAGACCCTGCCGATCGGCACCCTGCCGACCAGCAATCTGGCCGTCGGCGGGATCGCCACATCCCTCACGGCCCAGACCTACAAGTTCGACAGCGAGATCGCGCCGCGTATCGGTGTGACGTGGGATGTCGCCGGCAACGGCAAACACAAGCTGTTCGCCAACTGGGGGCAGTACTACCAGCGCACTCCCAGTGACCTTGCGGTTCGCGCTTTCTCCAACGAGGTCGGCACGACCAGCGACCTGTTCAACGACGCCGACCTGATCGTTCCGAACCTTAACGGCATGTGCAACCTGGCCGCTGGCGGAACGGCACCTTGCCACATCGTCAATGACGTCCAGGGTCTTGCCGGCGGTGGCTCGATCATCCTCGACGGCACACAGCACGAAGTGGGTTCGCCGGTCTATGACGCGCTCCACGGCCTGCACACGCTGACCGGCTCCGAAAAGACCGCGATGCCGTACACCGAAGAGTATCTCGCCGGCTACGCCTGGGAGATGAACGATTACACCGGTGTCGAGGTTCGTTACATCCATCGTGAGATCGGCCAGGCTCTCGAGGACGTGCAGTTCGCTTCCAACGAGCAGACGTGGAACCTGTTCTACGGTGCCGCCGGCGGCGCCGCCAACACGTTCGGCATGGACGTCTTCGACGGACACGGATCGGGCGCGTTCGGTGCCTACGTTTTTGCCAACGTCGGTGGAAACGTCAACACCACCCTGCTTCCGATCCCCGTCCGCGACTACGACGCCTATGAATTCGTCTTCAACCGCCGCTTCCACGGCGGCTGGATGGCCTCGATGAACTACCGGTTCGCGAGTCTCGAAGGCAACTACGAGGGTTCGTTCCGGAACGACAACGGCCAGTCGGATCCGTTCCTGACTTCGCTGTTCGACTTCCCGGCCGCCTCCGCGGTTGACTCGGACCTCATGGCCGACGCGAACGGCGACGGCGACCTGACCAACGACTTCGACACGTTCCTCGTGTCGGATACGCTGATCGGGCAGTACGAGCCCGGCCCGCTCAACACCGAGCGCGCCCACATCATCAACGGCTTCGTCTCCAAGCAGTTCGACAGCGGACTGAACATCGGTGGTCGCCTGAACTTCCAGACCGGTCAGCCGCGTGGTCCTCTGTTCGCCCACCCGACGTACCGGAACTCTGGCGAAATCCCCGGGTTCAACCCGCAGTACTGGTACCGCGCAACTGTCATCGGTTCCGACACCGGTGCGGCCGGCGTCGGGTTCCTCGTCAACGAGCGTTCCGACCTCACGGCGATCGACGCGATGGGGATCACGGACCAGGACTTCGACGGCGACGGAATCGCCGACCAGATCACCGGCCTCGTCAACACCGACGCTCGTCTGTACAGCTACGATGTCGTCAAGCGCGACTACTTCGGCCGCACGCCCTCGATCTTCACGATCGATCTGCACGCGTCCTATGATGTCAACCTGCGCAGCAAGAAGAGCAAGCTGACCTTCCTGCTCGACATCTTCAACGTGACGAACGACAACGATGCGTTGGCGTTCGACAACGCTGTCGAAACCCGTCCGGGCAGCGACAACCCCGACTTCCTCAAGGCGAACCAGTTCCAGCCTCCGCGGAACGTGCGCATCGGCGCGAAGTTCTCCTGGTAAGTCAGGTACCCATCGTTTGATGGAGGGGAGGGGCTTCGGCCCCTCCCTTTTTCTTTAGGTGCCGCTTTCCTGCCGGTCCCGTATCATGCGAGGGCAATGCGTGGATCGAACCGTAGCTGTCTGGCGACTCGTCTGGCCGCCCTCGCCCTCGTCGCCGTCCACGCAGCCGGTTGCGATGGTGAGGCCGGCGGTACCGGTCGGCCGGGAGCCTCGCCAGATCCCGCCGCAGCCGATCGTGCTCGCCCGTCGATCCTGCTGATCAGCCTCGATACGACCCGGGCGGACCGGCTTGGTTGCTACGGACACTCCCGGGCCGAGACTCCCCACCTGGACCGCCTCGCCGCCGGCGGAGTTCTGTTCGAGAACGCGGCGACGCCGGTGCCGATCACCCTGCCGGCCCACGCGAGCTTGATGACCGGCCTGTTGCCCAATCGCCACGGGGTTCGGGACAACGGGCTGTATCGCCTCGAGCCGGGGATTCCGACCCTGACGACCCGGCTGGCCGCGGCCGGTTTCGACACCGCCGCGGTCGTCTCGGCCGATGTGCTCAGCCGGGAGTACGGCTTGCAGCCCGGATTCCGGCTCTACGACGACGATGTCCAGCTTCCGGGAGGGCTGGCGATCGCCGAGCGAACGGCGGGTCAGGTCGTCGACCGCACGCTGCAGGTCGCCGCCGGTCTGCGGGAGCCCTACTTCCTGTTCGTCCACCTCTTCGACGCCCATGCCGACTACCGCCCGCCATCACCGTTTCGCGAGCGGTTCGCCGCCGATCCCTACGACGGCGAGATCGCCTACATGGATCAGGAGATCGGCCGTCTCGTTCAGGGATTGACCGAGCGAGCGGGGTCGGGCGGCCTGCGGATCGTCGTCACCGCGGACCACGGCGAGGGGCTGGGCGAGCACCAGGAGGCGACCCACGGTGTCTTCCTCTATCAGTCCACGTTGCGGGTGCCGCTGATCCTGGCCGGCCCGGGGATTCCCGACGGGCGCCGGATCGAGCGCTTCGCCAGGCTGACCGACCTGATGCCGACCCTGCTCGAACTCAGCGGTCTGCCGGCCGAACCGGGGATCGACGGGCAGAGTCTCGTCGAGACGTGGGCCGGGGCGACGCCACGGGACCGGTTCATCGACGGCGAGTGGCTGCCGATCGAATCGGATCTGGGTTTCAACTCCTACGGCTGGGCACCTCTCCGCGGGCTGTTCGACGGCCGAACGAAGTGGATCCAGGCTCCGACCGAGGAACTCTACGACCTGTCGATCGATCCGCGAGAGCTGCGGAACCTCGCCGGTGAAACGCCGGATCGTCTCGCGGACCTTGCCGGGATCTGGCAGCGGAGCGTCATCGAGGACCGCCACGCCGACGGACTGGCCGACGAGACCAGCGCCGAGGAGGCCGAACGACTCGAGCGGCTGCGCAGCCTGGGGTACGTCTCCGCGTCGGGCCGCCCCTCGACACCCGCCGGCGACCTCCCGGACCCCAAGGACCGGATCCAGTCGATCGCCCGGATCAATGACGCGCGCAGCGCGCTGTCGGCGGGCAAGCCCCAGGAGGCGGTCGCGATCCTCGAACCGATCGCCCGTGTGAACCCGGCGAATCTCTCGGCCCAGGTGCTCCTCGGTTCGGCCTGGATCGAGGCCGGGCGACCCGATCTGGCGATCGATCCGTTGCGTCGGGCGGCCGAGCTCCAGCCGGTCCAGACCGACGTCCAGTTCAACCTGGGGATCGCCCTCAGCTCGACCGGCGACCTGCCGGGGGCCGAGGGCGCCTGGCGGGCGTCCCTGAGGGCCAGCCCGAGAAACCTGATGGCCGCAGCCAATCTGATCGACTTGCTCCAGCAGTCCGGCCGCCCGCAGCCGGCCTGGGAAGTCCTGCAGCAGATCCGCGCCGAAGGGGTCGATTCCCCGGTGCTGGACTACCTGGAAGGCCGCATCGCCCTGCAGCGCGGAGACGGGCCTTCGGCCCGGGCGGCCCTGACCCGGGCGCTGCAGGGGAATCTGCCGCCGGCGATCCGGGCCGACGCTCAGGCGACCCTGTCTGCGATTCCGGCGCCCCGCTGACCGATTCGAGGAAACCGCCCAACCCCGGATTCCCGCCGTTCCCTGCAAACCGTTGGAACGTCGGCCCCGGATAGGACATTAATAGGCTGCGAAACCTGACCAGGGGGAAGGGGTCGCACGGCATGAAACTGAACACGAAGGCCATCGTACGAAACCAAGAACGGACGGATGGGGGAACCAACATGAAGAACTCGAAGACGAATCCGCTACGACGGCTGGCCCTGTTCGGCCTGGCCCTCGGGCTCGTGGTCGCCGGAATCGGCAGCGCGGAAGCGCAGTCGTGGCGTGGCAAGGAAGTCAAGAAAGGCGACTACACCGAGGTCGAGAATCCGCAGACGCCGATGCAGAAACCGAGCACGATCGTGCTCGAGGAACAGTGGCGACTCGGCACCGAAGACGATGACGAGATCTTCGGAGTGATCACCGACGTGATCTCCGACGACGACGGCAACCTGTACATGCTCGACTCGCAGCTGAACGAAGTGAAGGTCTACGACGCCGACGGCGAGTACCTGCGCACGATCGGCCGTGAAGGCGAAGGGCCCGGCGAGTTCCGCAACGCCTTCAACCTCTTCCGCATCCCCGGAGGGAATATCGGCATCCTCCAGGTCGCGCCGGGCAAGATCATCAACCTGACGCCGGACGGCGAGCCGGCCGGCGAATACCCGATCCCCGAGCCCAAGGCGGACGAGGGCTTCCGCACGCTGTTCAGCGCCGCCTACGCCGGCGATAACCTGGCGATGATGTACGCCCTCAACTCCGGCGACCAGACCGGATTCACCCAAAAGAGCGTCCTCTCGCTGATCGACGGTAAGGGTGGCGAGAAGCGTCTCCACGACCAGGCCTCCCGCATGGAGGCGGCCAACGCGTTGATCTCCGAGAAGGAGTGGGACTCCTTCCGCAACCGCTGGACCGCCGCCAAGGACGGCCGCACGTTCGCCTGCGTCGACTTCGGCCAGTATCGGATCAACGTCTGGGGGCCCGACGGTAGCCTGGAACGAGTGATCACCCGCGAGTACCCGGACCACGTCCGTGACGAGGAAGAGAAGGCTCGCCTGCTTGACATCTACAAGGGTTTCACGCGCCGGATTCCGGTGCCGAACATCAAGTACGAGATCGAGGACAACTTCAACCAGATCCAGGGCATCTTCGCCCGGGACGACGGAAGCCTCTGGGTGCGCAGCAGCCGGGGGGCCAACGGTCTTGGCAAGGGCGTCTTCGCGATCTTCGACGTGTTCGACAAGGAAGGGCGTTTCGTCCGCCAGGTCACCCTCAAGGGCAACGACGATCCGCTGAACGACGGCTTCTTCATCGTCGGCGAGCGAATGTACGTCGTCACCGATTTCCTCGGCGCGATGATGGCGCTGCAGGGCGGCGGTGGCTCCGGCGACGAAGAAGCGGATGACGAGGTGGAGCCGATGCAGGTGATCGCCTACGATCTTCCGCTGTAATCGAATTCAGCAAGCCGAATCCGGGGGGCTGCGGCCCCCCGGTCACTATCTCCAGGGCCGCGACGCGGTCGTGATTCGTTACGATCCAGGCAGGGGCGCAGCATGTGGTTTCGTGATGGTTCCAGGGGCAGGTGGCTGGCTCTCCTGCTGATGGCGCTGCTGGTACCGATGCTGGCCGGCTGCGGCGACGGTGCATCCGGTGACGGCGAGGGCGAGGACGCCGAGGCTGCGGCGAACGTCGAAGGCGAAGAGGGTTCCGGCGGAGACTCCGCCGAGGATGACGCCGACGCCGAAGAAGAAGACGAGAGCGACGGCAAGCCGAGGCGAGAAACCTCGACCACGGTGAATGTCGCCGAGGTCGTCCGGGGCGCGCTGGTCCTGCCGGTGGTCGCCGAGGGGAGCATCCGCGCCCGCAAGGCGACCGAGCTGCGCTTCGAAGTTGCCGGTCGCGTCACCCAGGTCCTCGTCGAGGAAGGGCAACGAGTCCGGAAGGGGCAGGAGCTCATCCGACTGGACGACCGTGAGTATCAGCTGCGTCTCGAGGAGGCCCGGGCCCGCTACCTCCAGGGGCTGGGGCAGCTCGCGGTCGAAGAAGAGGGATACTCCGGTGACCAGGCGGCCCGCACGCTGACCGAGCAGACCGAAGAGCTGACCAAGCTCGAACGAGACGGCGTGATCACCCGCGAGGAGCGGCTCGACCGCGAACTCGACCTCGGCATGCGGGCCGTTCGTGACGGCGCCTACCGCCGCGAGTTGATCGAGGGCCGCAGCGGACTCGCCACGGCACGCTCCGACGTGGCGCGACTCCAGCTGGATCTCGAACGCACCGTCGTGAAGGCTCCCTTCTCCGGCGTGATCGCCGGAATGACCCTCAGCGAGGGCGAGAGCATCCAGGCGGGCGGGATCGTCTGCCGGCTCGTCGACGACGTGAACATCGAGGCGGACGTCGGGGTTCTCGAGTCCGACCTCGGCGCCGTGCGCCTCGGAAGTCCGGCGTTCCTGCAGATCCCGGCGCTGACCGACACGATTCCGGTGACGGTCGACGTGGTCAGCCCGGACGTCGACACGGATAGCCGGACCTGCAGCGTGTTGATGCGGCTCAGCAGCCACAAGGGCGTCGTCAAGCCCGGGATGTTCGTTCGTGCGTCGATCTCCGGGCCGGTCTACGAGGATCGAATCCTGGTGCCGAACGAGGCGATCCTGACCCGTGATGGCCGGCCGGTGCTGTTCCGGGTCGAGGATGGTCGGGCCAAGTGGGTCTACGTCCAGCTCGGCAAGCGCAACGACCACATGGTCGAGATCTCACGGGTCGATCAGGGCGGACCGCTCGAGCACGGCACCCAGGTGATCGTCGATAACCATCTGACCCTGACCCATGACGCAAAGGTCAAGGTGCGGAAGACGGTCGCGTCCTCCGATCCCTGGTTGAAAATCGCCGAGTCCGAGTGATGCTCCGCGGGGCGATCCAGCGGCCGGTGGCGATCAGCATGCTGTTCGCTGCACTCGTGCTGATCGGCGTACTGAGTTACCAGCGGCTGGCGGTCGACCTGTTGCCGTCGATCACCTACCCCCGGCTGACCGTCCTGACCGTCTACGACGATATCCCGGCCGAGGATCTGGAGCGGCTGGTCACCCAGCGCATCGAAGAGGTCGTCACGGCGCTGACCGGCGTCCGGGGCGTGCGCTCGCGCACCCGCGAGGGAGTCTCGACGATCACCGTCGAGTACGAGTGGGGCATGCAGATGGACTTCGCCAACCTCCATCTGCGCGAGGCGGTCGACCGGGTCGCGTTCCGCGACGACTTCCCCGACGAGGCCGAACGGCCGGTCATTCTCCGCTGGGACCCGACGGCCCGCCCGGTCAGCATTCTCGTCCTCGACGGCGATGACCCGATCCCGGCGCTGACCGAGTTCGCCAGGGAGGTGGTCAAGCCCGCCCTCGAGCAGGTCGACGGCATCAGTCGAGCCGAGGTGGTCGGCGGCGCCGATCGCGAGATCCTCGTCCAGCCCGACGCCGAGCGGATGTCGATCTACGGGATCGAGATGGAGGACATCCGCTTCGCCTTGACCCGCAGCAATATCTCCTTCCCCGGCGGAAAGGTGCGGCAGGGGCCGCTGCACCTGAGCCTGCGCATCGACGGCGAGTACGAGGATCTGGAGCAGATCGGCGAGACCGACATCGCTCGCGCCGGACGCTCGCCGATCCGGATCGCCGACGTGGCCACGGTGCTCGACACGGTCAAGGAGCCCGAGGGGTCGACCTTGCTCGGCGGGCGTCCGGTCGTCTCGATGCTGATCTACAAGGAGCCCGAGGCGAACACCCTCGATGTCTCGGAGTCGGTCGACGAGGCGCTCGAAGTGCTGCAGACCGATTATGGCGACCTGGCCTTCTCGTTCGTCTACCGCGACGCGGAATACGTCCGGGCGTCCTTCGACGGCCTGCGCCAGTCGCTGCTCGTCGGCGCCGTTCTCGCGGTGCTGGTCCTGTTCGTCTTCCTGCGCGACCTGCGCAGCCCGTTGATCGTCGGACTGTCGATTCCGGTGTCGATCATCGTGACCTTCGGGCTGCTGTACTTCGGCGACGTGAAGCTCAACCTGATGAGTCTCGGAGGGCTGTCGCTGGCCGCAGGCATGCTCGTCGACAACTCGATCGTGGTCCTCGAGAACATCAACCGCCACCTCGCTCTGGCCCGGGAGAAGGGCGGGCCGGCGCCGGATGCCGGCGTCTGGAACCGGATCTCCGAGTCGCGACGCCGGGTGGCCCACGCATCGTTCGTCGGCGCCCGGGAGGTCGCACGTCCGGTGCTGGCCTCGACGCTGACGACGATCGCGGTCTTCTTCCCCGTGGTCTACGTGCCTGGAATCGCCGGCGCCTTCTTCCGCGATCAGGCGCTGACCGTCACCTTCTCGCTGATCATCTCGGTCTTTGCCGCGCTGCTGTTGCAGCCGGTCCTCGCTTCGCGGATTCTCAAGTCGAAGGATACCGGGCCCCGGGGGCTGTTCCGGCTGTTCCAGTGGGGCTTCGACCGACTTCACGATTTCTACCACGGCGTACTCGTCGGCGCGTTGCGCCACCCCTGGCTGCTGCTGCTCCTGCTGATCGCGGGGCTCGGCGGAGCGGGGTACCTCGGTACTCAGCTGAACCGGGGACTGCTGCCCGAACGCAGTCTCGGCGACCTGCGCATCGACCTGGAGCTTCCCGCCGGCACGCCGCTGGAGGAGACCGAGGCCACGGTCGCCCGGCTCGCAGCCTGGATCGAGGAGCAGCCGGGAGTGCGCTCGGCCTTCAGCCAGGTCGGACGCACCGAGCGAACCCTCGCCGCGATGCAGGACTTCTCCGCACCCAACACCGCCAAGGTGCGGGTGATCCTCGAACAGACTCGCAACGCCGCCCGGGTCGGCGCGGCGCTGGAGTCCGCGATCGCCGAGCAGCTCTCCCGGTCCGACGAACTGGTCTTCTCGTTCCGCGAGGAGGGGATCGGGCTCGGCGAGGTGCTGGCGATCGGCGGCGCCGAGTTCATGCTCGGTGTGCTCGCCGAGGACCCGCGGGAGGCGGTCGCGGCAGCGGAGAGGCTGACGAGGGAACTCGAGCGTGTCGACGGGCTCAGCGACCTGCAGATCGACCGGGTGCTCGGTACGCCCAACGTCGTCGTGCGCCTCGACCGCGAGGAGATCGTCCGGCAGGGGCTCGACCCCGACGTGCTCGCCCGGGAACTGCAGGCCCGAATCGCCGGCGTCGAGGCGACCTTCTTCAACGAGATCGATCAACGGATCGACATCGCGGTCCGGTTTCCCCGGGATCAACGCATCGACCTGTCGACGGCGCTGGCCTCCCCCGTGCGACTGGCGAACGGCCAGACGGTTCCGCTCCGCGCCTTCCTGACCCTCTCCGAGGAACGTCCGGTCCGTCAGCTCGTCCGCAAGAACCAGCGACGGATGGTCACGATCACGGGTGCCGTCAACGGCAGGAAGCTCGACGACGTCTGGGTCGACGTGCAGGCCGCCGTCGCCGAGGCCCGGCTGCCCGGAGAGGTCCGGGTGGTCCAGGAGGGTGAACGCGAAGAGATGATGCGCAGCTTCCGCGACCTGGCGATGGCGATGGTGCTGGCGATCGTGCTGGTCTACATGATCCTCGCGGCCCAGTTCGAATCGTTCGTCGACCCGTTGATCATCGCCGCGGTGATTCCGATCGGCCTCGCCGGCTCGGTGATCGCGGTCTTCGTCACCGGCGGAACCATCAACATCCTCTCGTTGATCGGTGTGCTGGCCTTGCTGGGGATCGCGGTCAACGACGCGATCGTCAAGGTCGACACGATGCGCCGGCTGCAGGACGAGGGGATCCCGGGCGACGAGGCGATCCAGCAGGCGAGTCGCCTGCGGCTCCGTCCGATCCTGATGACCAGCGCGACGACGGTCCTGGCGATGCTGCCGATGGCGATCGGACTCGGCGGTGGCGAGCAGCTCCAGCGGCCACTGGCGATCACGATCATCGGCGGCCTGAGCTTGACGACCTGCCTGACGCTGTTCTACACCCCGATCCTGTACCAGCTGGCGCACCGGATTGCGAGACCCGGGAAGGACACGGCATGACCCGGTTCTTCGTCCGGCACCCGGTGACGACCTGGATGATCTTCCTCGCCTTCGTCGTCACGGCGATCTTCTCGATCCCCAAGATCGAGGTCGAGGCGTTGCCCGAGGTCGATCTGCCGTCGCTCACCGTCTCGACCCAGTGGAACGGTGCCTCGCCGAAGGCGATCCAGCGATCGATCACCCTGCCGATCGAGGAGGCCTGCCGCAACCTGCACGGTGTCGAGTCGGTCAAGTCGACGAGCCGCGCCGGGTTGTCGACGGTCCAGATCGAGTTCCGGCGGGACATCGACATCGATTTTGCGCGGCTCTACCTGAACGAGCAGGTCGGCACGGTGCGCCGCTCGCTGCCGCTGAACGCAAGCCAGCCGCAGATCATCGCCTTCGTCCCTGAGGACTTCCAGACCGAGCAGTTCTTCACCTTTTCGGTCGAGTCGGCGCTGTCCCCCAACGACCTGCGGGACCTCGCGGAGACCTGGATCGTGCCGCAGGTGCTGGCGGTCGAGGGCGTCGCCGACGCGCAGGTTCGCGGCGGCGCTCGGCCCCTGCTGAAGATCCTGCTCGATCGCCAGAAACTGAATCTCTACGGCATCTCGGCTGACGACGTCTTCCGGGCCGTCGACGAACTGGACGAGCTGAGCGGCGCCGGCGTGATCCGCCAGGATGGGCTGGAGAAGCTGGTCTCCCTCCGGGATCCCACCGACGTGCGCCGGATCGGCCGGTCGGTCGTGGCCCACCGCGGCGGCCGTGGTTTCACCCTCGAGATGCTGGGCGAGGTCCGACCCGATTTCGAGGATCCGGTCTACTTCGTCCGGGCCAACGGCCGGAACGTCATCGACATTCAGGTCGACAAGCGCAGCGGTTCGAACTCGGTCTCGGTCAGCCGCGGACTCCGCGAGGCGATTCCGCTGATCGCCGAGCGCACCCCGTCCGAGGTGGTCCTGACGGTCGATCAGGACGAGGGACAGGAGCTCGAGGACAAGCTGAAGGAGCTGATCATCCGTTCGATGGTCATCCTCGGCCTGCTGTTCTTCTTGCTCGTCGTGACCCTGCGGCAATTGCAGTTGACGGCGGTGGTCGTCGCCTCGATCGTCTTCGCGCTGATGATCTGCCTGAGCCTGTTCTACTTCCTCGACCTCTCGGTGAACTTCATCACGATCAGCGGCCTGACGATCTGCTTCGGGATGCTGCTGGACAACAGCATCCTCGTGCTGGACTCGATCCACCGGCGACTCGACGCCCTGGGGCGCGCCGAGACCGCGCGGCTGACGAAGGAGTCTCAGCTGAAGGTCGCGGCGGAGACGATCGTCGCCGGAACCGGCGAGGTGATGTTCCCGATCCTGGCCACGACGCTGACCACGATCGTTGCCTTCGCATCGTTCATCTTCCTGTCCGGCCGACTGGCGCTGTACTACGTCCCGCTGGCGATCTCGATCGGCACGGCGATGTTCGCGTCGGTCTTCGTCGCCTTCGGCTGGATTCCTGTCGTGCTGAACCAGACGCTGGCGCCGCGACTCGTCCGGCGGACCGCCCACGGGGACCGGGAACTCGAAGGCGAGGAGGAGCTGCGCGAACTGGTCGAGGACGTACCGGACCTGCAGGACAAGCCGGGCTGGGCCCAGCGGCTGCTGCAGGGACAGCTGCGGATGTGGTGGCTCATCATCCCCGGACTGGCCTGGTTGTTCCACGCCCAGATCGATATCTACGAGAACAAGGTGATCAAGGGCGGCTTCTTCCGGGTCGGCGACAAGGAGAAGATCGTCTTCTTCATGCGTGCGCCGGAGGGCACCGACGTCCAGGTCACGTCGTCGACGATGCTGCAGTTCGAAGAGCTGCTGATGCCCCTCCAGAAGGGTGCCGAGATGCGGGTCACCGTCTTCGGCAACCAGGGTTACATGGAGATCGACTTCGACGACAACCTGCTGCTCTCCGGGATCCCGGTACAGTACCGGATGACCCTGCAGGAGCGGGCCGATCAGACCGGCGGAACCGCGATCTTCATCTCGGGTTTCTCCGAGACCCCGTACTTCAAGGGCAACCTGCGCGGCTCGGCGTTGAACTCGCTGGTCAAGATCACCGGGTACAACTCGAAGCGCCTGACCGACATCGCCGAGGAGACGCTGCTCAAGGTCGAGCGGAACCGGCGTGTGAGGAATCCGCGCATCACGGGCTCCGAGCGCTTCGGCCGATCCTCCACCGAGGAGACGGTCGTGAAGCTCGATCGACAGGCGCTGGCCGACCGGGGACTGACGGTGCTCGAGGTGGTGACCTACGTGCGCCGGCTGCTCGGTGTCGACACGCCGTGGTCGATGCTCGTCGAGGGGCAGCAGGAGCGCGTGCAGCTGTCGTTTGCCGACGCGGACAGTATCGAGTTCTCGGATCTGACCGGCGAGGTGATCCAGCGCGCCGACGGCACGCAGGTGCGCCTGGGCGACCTGGTGACGATGGAGACGGTGCCACTGTCCGATGCGGTGGTCCGGGAGAACCAGCGCTACGCGATGCTGGTCAACTGGGAGTACGTCGGCACCGACCGCATGCGAACCGGCTACATCAAGTCGGTGATCGACAGCATGGATCTGCCCTACGGGTACACCGCCGAGGAATCGCGACAGGAGTTCCTGACCGCCGAAGAGGAGAGCAACCTGAAGTTGACGATCATCCTCGCGGCGGTCTTCATCCTGATGGTGCTCAACGCCCTGTTCGAGAGCTTCACGTTGCCGATCCTCGTGCTGACCTCGTTGCCGATGGCGATGATCGGTGTCTTCCTGATCTTCTGGAAGACCGCGACGACCTTCGACTCCTCGGCCCAGATCGGTCTCGTGCTGCTGTTCGGCGTCGTCGTCAACAACGCGATCCTGCTGGTCAGCCGCTTCCGGCACGAGGCGGAGCTGATCCTGACCGCGAAGCTCGGCGGCGATCCGTCCGCCGAGGCGGCGCTGTTCCCCGGCCAGCGCCGGACCCTCGGTGGCGCCGACCTCTGGTACGTCGGCAAGCAGGATCGCGCATTGCTGCTGCGGCGGGCGATCGCCCGGGGCACCCTGATCCGCTTGCGTTCGATCCTGCTGACCAGCGGCACGACGATCATCAGTCTGTTGCCGTTGCTGGTCCGCGCCGAGTGGGCGCCGATGCAGATCGGCTGGCTCTTCGGCCTGGAACTGCCGTTCACGCTGAGCTGGATGGATACCCAGAACCAGGACATCTGGCAGAACCTGGCGCTGACGTCGATCGGCGGCCTGGTCTCGAGCACGATCCTGATCATCTTCGCCCTGCCGGCGCTGTACTACGCGAGTGTTCTGGCCGGCTGGGGGCTGCGACGACTCTGGTCGGGCCTCGTGGCCGGCGGGCGCTGGGTTCTCCGCCGGTTTTCGCGGGCGACTCCGACGGAAGCCGCCTCCTGATTCGGGTAGCCCTGTCGGCCCCGGCCATAGTAGGCTCAAGTTCGACTCCGGTACGGTTCCGACCCTCGACAACGAAGCAGCGGGCGCGGTACCTGCCGTCGGCCCGAGGAGGTGAACATGTCCATTCGACTGGGAGATACGGCTCCGAATTTCAAGGCGGAGACCACGGAAGGCTCGATCGATTTCTACGACTGGATGGGAGACGGCTGGGCCGTTCTGTTCTCGCATCCCAAGGATTTCACGCCGGTCTGTACGACGGAGCTCGGAGCGGTCGCCCGGCTCAAGTCCGAGTTCGACGCCCGGGGAATCAAGGTCATCGGTCTCAGTGTCGATGGGCTGTCGGAGCACGGAGACTGGTCGAAGGATATCGCCGCGACCCAGGGCGTCGCGCTGAACTTCCCGCTGATCGCCGACCAGAACCGTGAGATCGCCGACCAGTACGACATGATTCACCCGAATGCCGACAACACGCTGACCGTCCGCAGCGTCTTCGTCATCGACAACAACAAGAAGGTCCGTCTGACGTTGACCTACCCGGCCAGCACCGGACGCAACTTCGACGAGATCCTGCGCGCGATCGACTCCCTCAAGCTGACCAGCGCCCATCAGGTCGCAACACCGGTCAACTGGAAGCACGGCGAGGACGTGATCATCGTTCCCGCGGTCACCAACGAACAGGCCAAGACGAAGTACCCCGACGGCTGGCGCGAGGAGCGCCCGTACCTGCGATACGTGCCCGACCCGAGTCGGTAGGAGCGACCGTGGCCCTCGAGCTGATCTGTACCAGGACCTGATCCACGTGCCGCAGGGCGGTCGCCCTGCTCGACGAACACGGGATCGCCTACGAGTACCGGGAGTACCGCAAGAATCCGCTGACCGCGACGGAGATCCGTCGCGTGCTGCGGGCCCTCGGTCTACCGGCCCGGGACGTTCTCCGGGTCCGTGACCGTGCGAACCAGGAGCTCGGTCTGACCGGCGACGAGCCCGAGTCGGAGTTGATCCGCGCGATGGCCGAGCACCCCACGCTGCTCCAGCGTCCGATCGGTCTGCTCGGAGCCCGGGCCGCGGTGGGGCGTCCGGTCGAAGCCCTGCTCGACCTCACCCGCGGTTGAGCCGCGGCAGGGACGCGTCGCGGCCGGCACGGGGGCGACCGGCCTGAGTTAGAATTGCAGCACGATGCCGTTCCATGAACTCAGCGGTCTCACCCGGCTCACGGCGGCCGTCCTCAACTGGGCCACCGAGCTGGGCCTGGACCGGGAGGATCTGATCACCGCCGCGGGGATCTCCCCGAGGAACTGGTCGATCCCGACTCGCGGATCCCCCTGGTCAAGGGCTGGGGCCTGTGGCGAGCGATCATCGAGCGCACGCCAGGTCGGGCGGTCGGCATTCACATGGCGCAGCGGGCCACGGTCCAGGAGATCGGGCTGATCGGTTACGTGATGAGTCACAGCGAGACCCTGGGGGACGCGTATCGTCAGCTCGCGCGCTACAGCACGGTCCTGTCGGAGAACATGAAGTTCTTCATCGCGGACGGCCCGACCACCTTCGAGATCCGTTCGGTTCCGTCTCCTCGCTTCGACTCGCTCTGCCATCCGGTGGACGCCCGGCTGGCGACGATCGTCGGCTTCGGGCGTGAGTTGACCGGCCGGGACATCGTCCCGCTGGAGGTCCGGTTTCCCTACTCACGCCCCGAGTCCACCACGGAGCACGAACGTTTCTTTCGTTGCCCGCTGACGTTCGACAGCGATGCCGCGGCGATCGTCTTTCGTCATCAGGACACCCTCGACGCCACGTTGAAGCCGGACCGCACCCTGGTCGGCTACCTGGCGCACCTTGCCGATCACACCCTCGAGGCACTCGACGTGCCCGAGACGTTCCTCGACCGGGCGCGCCAGGCAATCTGGGAGGACATGACTCGCGGTCAGCCGTCGCTGCAACGCGTCGCCGTCCTGCTGCGCGTCAGTACACGAACCCTCCAGCGGCGGTTGCGGGAGGAGGGGACCTCCTTCGGGGCGCTGCTCGAGGACATTCGCAAGGGTCTCGCCGTCCAGCTGCTGCGCGATCGCAACCTGGCGGTCTACGAAGTCGCCTTCCTTCTCGGGTACACCGAGCCGAGTACCTTCCATCGCGCCTTCCGACGCTGGAAGGATCTCTCGCCTCAGGAGTATCGCCAGAAGGTACTGGCCCGGTCGGCGTGATGCCCGAGTCGCTCATCCCGGAAGGTCCGCTGCCCGACGGCGGCGAGGAGACCAGACCATGAAACGCAGCTGGACGATCGCCTGCTTCGCGCTGTTCTCGGCCGGTTTCGTCCTGGCCCAGGAGGAGTTGACCCTGGCACAGAGGGTGCTCGCCGAGGTCAAGTTCACCCCGATCGAATGCCCGGCAGACCTTCCGATGGCCCACGCATGCGGGCGATTCGACGGCTCCTATTCCCGCTTCAAGTTCGAGATCGAACACGAGCTGGGGCTCCAGGAGTACGACGCCGAGCCGGTCGGCCCGTGGCGGCTGGTTAACGGTATTTACGGACGGTCCTACAGGATCGGCGAAGCTACGATTACTCTCGGCTTTCACAGGAAGAGCGGAGTCGCGGGTGTGAGGGAGGGGCCGCTTCCCGAGGACCTGATGGCGGCCACGGCCGAGATCGCCGCCGCGGCTACGGGCAAGGCCGAAGGTTCCGGCGACGACGACGGCGGCGATGATGACGATGATGACGACGACGACGACGACGACGATGGGGGCGACGACGCTGACGACGATGACGACGACGGCGCCGGGCGATCGTTCTCGAACCGGAGGCGATGATGAGTCGTGAGTGGATCCATGAGAACCCGGCCCAGTGGGACGAGCGGAAGAGCGCAATGATCGGCGCGGCACCGAAGGGGAGCCTCCCCGAACTGGCGTATTCCGTCGGGGATCTCGTCGGCGGAGAGTGGTGGCGGGTCGAAGACGACGGTGCGGTCGTCGGCTACGGCTGGATGGACACCACCTGGGGGGACGCCGAGATCCTGCTGGTCGTTCACGGGGACGCGGCCGGTAAGGGCGTCGGGACCTGGATCCTCGATCACCTGGAGCAGGAGGCCGCCAGCCGCGGACTGAACTACCTCTATAACGAGGTCCGGGAGAGCCACCCCGATCGGGACGGCGTTACCGGCTGGCTGAAGGCCCGGAGTTTCGAGCGTTCCCACGACGACCGCCTGCTCCGGAGGCAGGTGCGCCGGGGCGACGCCGGCTAGGCATCCGGCCCGGCGCACGTCAGGCGTCGGCCTCAGCCCCCGCTGCCGGATCCTCGGAAGGAGATCGTTCCGTCTCCGGTACGGGCCGTGATCGTCGGTCCTCCGCCGTCCACGGCACCCTGGGCGTACTCCTCGCCTTTCTCGCCGCGGAAGCTGCCGCGGATCGAGACTTCCTCGCCGCGCAGGTCCAGTTCGGCTCCGCTGTCGGCGCGAATCGAGATGTCGCCGTCGGAAGTCGCAAAACTCGAGCGGTCGAGATGCAGGAACGAAGCGAAGATGTCGCCGTCTCCCGTCTCGACCTCGAAGCGCCCGGAGATCTGGCGCAGGTCGACGTCGCCGTCACCCGTTCGGATCTCCACGCTGCCGACATCCAGCGAATTCGCCTGGATGTCACCGTCGCCGGTGCGGACGCTCAGCTCGTCAGCCCGGACGTCGTCGAGGTTGATATCACCATCGCCGGTGGCGACGCGCAGCACCGCGCCCTCGACCGAGTCGAGGCCCACATCGCCGTCGCCGGTCGCAACCTTGACCTCGCCGCGCAGGTCGGAGACCTGGACATCGCCGTCGCCGGTCCGGGCATCGATCTCGAACCCGTCCGGGACCTGCACGACGACCTGGATCTCGAATCGTCCACGGCTCCAGCCGATCTGCCAGTTGGCGCGGTTGCGGCGGGAGGAGCGCACGACGACCCCGTCGCCGGACTGCTCGACCTCGAATTCCATCGACTCGAAGCGTTCCCTGGCCTTGTCCATGTCCGATCCGCCATAGCGGACGGTGACATCGACGCCCCCGGAACCCCCGGAGCGGACCTGGACGTCGGCGTCTCCGACGTCGACGGTCAGCCGCCCGCTGCTCAGGTCGAAGCTCCGCTCGATGGCGGTCTCCATCCGGTAGTTCGAGGCCGCGGCCGGAGCCGCCAGGGGCAGCAGCAGTGCCGCTCCGGCGACGATCAGGGTCAGGGTCCAGGGTTTCCGCACGGTTTACCTCCCCCGCCGGCAGGCGGTCCTGTCTCGAAGAACGCCGCCTCGACCGGTTCGGTTGCAAAAAAGATCGGCGGTCGGCTTGACACCGGGGGGGAGCGATCCCAAACAACCGGCGTCCGGGCACCCGGGGGGTGTCGTCGGATGGGCTCAAGCCCAATAAATGCAAGCATTTACACCGTATTACGGAGGACTCGTCCCATGAAGGTCAAACCCCTTTCCGACCGTCTGCTGGTGAAGCGGATCGAAGAGACGGAAAAGCGCAGCAGCGGGATCATCATCCCTGACTCGGCCAAAGAGAAGCCCATGCAGGGCAAGGTCATCTCGGTCGGAGCCGGTCGGACCGGCAAGGACGGCAAGAAGGTCGCCATGGAAGTGAAGGCCGGCGACAAGATCCTGTTCGGCAAGTACGCCGGCACCGAGATCAAGATCGACAACCAGGAGCACGTCATCCTCAAGGAAGACGAGGTCCTCGGCATCATCTCCTGATTCTTTCTCACGGAAACAACAGGGCGCGGTTGGCGCCTCGGAGGCTTCTCAGCAAATGGCCAAGAACATTACGTATTCCGATGACGCGCGTCAGTCGATGCTCCGCGGCGTGAACCGCCTGGCGGACGCGGTCAAGATCACCCTGGGCCCGAAGGGCCGCAACGTCGTGCTGGACAAGAAGTTCGGTTCGCCGGTTTCGACGAAAGACGGTGTGTCGGTGGCGAAGGAGATCGAGCTCGCCGATCCTGCCGAGAACATGGGCGCGCAGCTGGTGCGCGAGGTTTCGAGCAAGACGTCGGACGTCGCCGGCGACGGCACGACGACGGCGACGGTGCTGGCCCAGGCGATCTTCCGCGAGGGCGTGAAGGCGGTGACGGCCGGTTCGAACCCGATGGACATCAAGCGCGGGATCGAGAAGGCGACGGAGGCGGCGATCGAGTCGATCCACAAGCTGTCGCGTCCGGTGCAAGGGAAGGCGATCTCGCAGGTCGGCAGCATCTCGGCCAACAGCGACATGACGGTGGGCAAGATCATCGCCGAGGCGATGGACAAGGTCGGCAAGGACGGCGTGATCACGGTCGAGGAAGCTCGTGGCCTGGAGACCTCGCTGGAGGTCGTCGAGGGCATGCAGTTCGACCGGGGCTACCTGTCGCCGTACTTCGTGACCGACTCCGAGCGGATGGAGGTCGTGCTCGAGGACGCCTACCTGCTGATCCACGAGAAGAAGATCTCGAACATGCGCGATCTGCTTCCGGTGCTGGAGCAGGTGGCGAAGACCGGCAAGCCGCTGGTGATCATCGCCGAGGACATCGAGGGCGAGGCGCTGGCGACGCTGGTGGTGAACAAGCTTCGCGGCACGCTGCACGTGGCTGCGGTCAAGGCTCCGGGATTCGGCGATCGTCGCAAGGCGATGCTCGACGACATCGCGACGCTGACCGGCGGCACCTGCATCACCGAGGACCTGGGGATCAAGCTGGACAGCCTGAAGCTGACCGACCTGGGCCGTGCGAAGAAGATGGTGATCGACAAGGACAACACGACGATCGTCGAAGGTCAGGGCAAGGGTAAGGAGATCGCCGGTCGCGTGAACCAGATCCGGACCCAGATCGAGGAGACGACGTCGGACTACGATCGGGAGAAGCTGCAGGAGCGGCTGGCCAAGCTGGTCGGTGGCGTCGCGGTGATCCGGGTCGGTGCGGCGACCGAGTCCGAGATGAAGGAAAAGAAGGCTCGTGTCGAAGACGCGATGCACGCGACGAAGGCCGCGGTCGAAGAGGGCATCGTGCCCGGCGGCGGCGTTGCGCTGCTGCGCGGACAGAAGGCGCTGGACAGCCTGGCCAAGAACGAGAAGAACGACGACCAGGCGATCGGCATCCGCATCGTGCGCCGCGCTCTCGAAGAGCCGCTGCGGCAGATCGCGAACAACGCGGGCCACGAGGGCTCGGTGGTCGTGAACAAGGTCCGTGACCTGCCCGTCACCGAGGGCTTCAACGCCCAGGACGAGAAGTACCAGGACATGGTCAAGGCCGGCATCATCGATCCGACCAAGGTCGTGCGCTCGGCGCTGCAGAACGCCGCGTCGATCGCCGGGCTGATGCTGACCACCGAGGCGATGATCTCCGATGTCCCCGAGGAAGACGCCAAGGCACCGTCGATGCCCGACGGCGGCATGGGCGGCATGGGCGGCGGGATGGGCTTCTAAGCCCTTCCCTACAACCGTTCGAGTCTGACAAGAGGCCCGATCCCCTTCGCCGGGGGTCGGGCCTTTTTTCGTCGGGTGCGCGTTCCGACCTAGCGGCGCCGGCTGGTGCGGTGGGTCGCGGTCGCGGTCCAGGGATCCTCGGGCCACGGGTGCTTGGGGTAGCGGCCGCGTAGCTCCTTGCGCACCTCGGGATAGGTGGTGTTCCAGAAACTGCGCAGGTCGGTGGTGGTCTGGACCGGCCGGCCGTTCGGGGCCAGCAGCAAGAAGGTCACCGGTGTCTTCGACGGCCCCAGGCAGGGCGTGTCGGCAAGTCCGAACAGCTCCTGGAGCTTGACCGAGGCGGCGACCGAGCCGTCGCTGCGGTAGTCGAGCCGGGCGTTGCGTCCGCTGGGCACCGGGATCGACTCGGGGGCGGCGGCGTTCAGCTGTTCGCGGACCGGATAGGGGAGCATGGAGGCCAGGTCGATCCGCTTCAGCCGGCGGGTGCCGGTCAGCGCCAGACCGAGCAGATGATCGAGGTCGATCTCGATGCCGGCGAAGGTCAGCCGGTGGAGCAAGCCGGCGGTCGCCTCGTCCGGGCCCTGGCGCTGCGACTCCTGGACCAGGAGGCGCGTGGTCTCCTCGGGATCGGGCTCGGCCGGTCGTCGCTCCAGCTCCAGGGCGCCGTGAAAGACGATCTGCTCGGCCCGCACGGCGGACGACGCCGGGTCGAACCGATGCACGAGCTCCGAGTGTGTACCGGCGATCCACTCCGGCTCGACCAGGCTCGCCGTGCGCACCCTGGCCTCGGAGCCGGGGCCACGCCGGCCGGCGACGAGGTCGACGGCGACGAGGTACTCGCCCTCGCGTACGCCGCTCTCGCGACCGAGTTCGGCTCCGGATCCGGAGACCAGCAACAAGCGCGGGGAACCGGGCTCCCGGCGACGGGCGAGTCGATCGGCGTAGGCCTGGTGTACCGCATGGAGCAGGGAGAGATCGGAGTCGTCCGCGGTCGTGTCGCCGGCCGGAGCGAGTCGCAGGATCTGATCCCGTGTCCGGCGGACGTGATGCGGCGCCTCGGCGATCCGGTCGGCCAGCGAGAGCAGGTCGGACACGGTGGTCTCCGGCTCTCCCCGGGGTCGCCAGCCCTCGGAGACACACGCGCAGGCGGCCGCGGCCCGGGGGCCGGCACCGGCCGCCAGGAACAGCCGCGCCAGCCGGGGATGCAGCGGGACGCGGCAGAGCTGTCGGCCGACCTCGGTGAGCTTCCCGCCCTCGAGGGCGCCCAGCGCGGCCAGTAGCCGTAGTGCGTCATCGAGGGCCGTCGCCGGGGGCGCCTCGAACCAGGCGAACGTCGCCGGGTCGTCGCCCCAGGCCAGGATCTCCAGTGCGGTCCGGGCCAGGTCGATCCGTTCGATCTCCGGCTCCCGGTGCGGTCGCAGCTCGTCGTGTTCGTGCCACAGCCGTAGCACATGGCCCGGCCCGGTCCGCCCCGCACGGCCGGCGCGCTGGCGTGCCGAGTCCGCGCTGACCCGTTCGGTGTCCAGCCGGTCCAGGCCGGTCGCCGGGTCGCGCCGCATGACCTTGTGCAGGCCGGTGTCGATGACCTCGGTCACGCCTTCGATCGTCAGCGAGGTCTCGGCGACGTTGGTGGCCAGGATCACCTTCCGGCGATTCGAGGGCGCCAGCGCGGCTTCCTGGGCGTTGACGTCGAGAGCCCCGTAGAGCGGCAGGAGCAGGGGAGCGCCGGCGCCGGTGAGGCGGCCACGGAGCTCCCGCTCGACCCGGTGGATCTCGGGTGCCCCGGGGAGGAAGCAGAGGATGTGACCCTCGCCTCCGGGGAAGCGTTGCAGCACGGAGTCGGCGACGCTGGCCGAGGGCGCGTAGGCGACCTCGACCGGGTGGGTCGGAGCGTCGATCGCGACGATCGGACAGTCGCCGAGGAACGCGGAGATCGGTCGGGCATCGATCGTCGCCGACATCACCACGATGCGCAGGTCGCCGCGAGCTTCCCGGGCCTGCTTCAGCAGGGCCAGGGCCAGGTCGGCGTGAATACTCCGCTCGTGAAACTCGTCGAGGATGATCGTGTCAAAACCATGGAGTAACGGATCGCTCTGCAGCCGCGCCGTCAGCACGCCCTCGGTGGCCACGATCAAACGTGTTCCGGGACCGAAGCGACGTTCGAAACGGATGTGCCAGCCGACCTCCTGCCCGACGGTCCAGCCGCGCTCGGCGGCGATCCTGCGCGCCAGGGCGCGGGCGGCGACGCGACGGGGCTGGAGCAGGAGGGTCTTGCCGGCGGTGGTCAGGTGTGGGGGGATGCGAGTCGTCTTGCCGGTTCCCGGTGGAGCGACGACGATCACCGCGCCACTCCGGTCCAGGGTTTGCCGGATGCCCGGCAGGTGACTGTCGATCGGTAGTTTCATCGGCGTCAGAGTACGAGATCCGGGCCGTTGACTGGATCCAGGGGAACCCGCACCGTGACCAGGGAACTCCGAAACCCCCGGATTCGGCTCCGCAAGTTGCTGAAAACAAAGGCTTCTGAGTATCTTTGCCGGGCCGGCGAACCCTGGCACCCCCCGCTGCGTCCCCATAAAGGAAGCCGGTCGCTGCGAGACGAAGGGGTACTCGGAATGGCCGGCACCATGGAACACGCGTGCTGGACGACTCGATTCTGCTGGAACGCTGCCGCGGCGGAGACACTCTCGCCTGGGAGGCGCTCGTCCGTGGCTACCAGGGACGGGTCTACGCCGTTGCCCGGAACTACCTGCGGGATCCCGAGGAGGCCCGGGACGCGGCCCAGGAGATCTTCATCAAGACCTACCAGCAGCTCGGCAAGTTCGACGGTGAGCGGTTCCTGCCGTGGCTGTTGAGCCTCGCGCGGAACTGCTGCATCGATCGGATCCGTCGCTTGAAGGTCCGCACGCCTCCCGGAGCCGTTCCGATCGAAGAGCAACACTCCCTCGCCGACGACGGGCCGACGGCCGAGCAGAGCGCCGAGGAGGCCCAGCGCAAGCGGAGGCTCTACCGGGCGCTGGACCGGCTGAGTGACATCAATCGCGAGATCATCCTGCTCAAGGAGATCCAGGGGCTGAAGCTCGAAGAAGTCGCGGAGCTGCTCGGCATCCCGCTGGGGACCGCGAAGTCCCGTTCGAACCGGGCCAGGCTCGAGCTGGCTCAGCAACTCCAGAGCGACCCCGCGTTCGGAGCGAGCGCATGAACTGCCGCGGCTTCCAGGATCGTTTCGACGCGTACCTCGAGGACCGGCTCTACGCCGAGGTGCGCCGGGAGGCCCAGGCCCATCTCGATGGCTGTGCCGGTTGCCGCGATCTGGTACGACTGGCGCGCCTCGATCTCGACGGCTCCGACGATCTCGATCTGACCGCCGCGATCCTCGAACAGACCGCGGGCTCGTCGTGCGCTGCGGCCCACGAGCGTCTCTGTGCATTCGTCGATGGCGAACTGGAAGCGCTGGACACCTCCCTCGTGGGTGGGCACGTCGACGGGTGCGCCGACTGCGCCGGCCTGCAGCGGACCCTGATCTCGATGGCCAAGGCGTTGCCGCAGCTGGCCGAGCTCGACCCCGGCGAAGCGTTCACCGCCGGCGTCCTGGCGGCGACGGCACCGACCTCGAGCGCCGCCGCGGCGCGACAGCAGGTCGCCGCCCACGCCTCGAAACTGACCGAGGCGTTCTACCGCTTGCTGCAGCGTCCGCGAATCGCCTGGGAGGGTGCCTATCTCGGCGCGATGGTGCTGACCGTGCTCTTCGTGCTCCCCGGCTCGCCACTGGTCTCCGCCTCGACGGAAGCGATCGACCTGGTGCGCACCAATCCGCTGAGTCAGCTTCGAGCGGAAGGAGACGCGGCAACCGGGACACCGGCAACCGCCGGCAACGTCGAGGTCCCGACACGAGTCGAGACGCTGTGGCGGGCGACGGGTCTGCACATCTTCGCCTCGGCGCGGATGGCGGCGGTCGATGCGTACACGACGATTTCTGCCGACCTCGGAACCTTGTTGCGTTCCGATGCGTCGGTTGAGGAGAGCGGCGCCGACGAGACGTCGCCCGAGACCAACGACACAGGAGAGCCACGATGAACCCGAGCGACGACCCGACCTATCACCCCGACCCCGAGGCGACACCGCCGCCGAACCCGGTGCCCCCGCCGACGCCGCCGCTGGAATCCTCCGCGCCGACACCGGAGCCCGGGCGCGTACGCAGCTTCGTGCACGCCGTGTCGCCGCCGCCGCCGGATTCCCGTTCCAAGTCGCCGGCACTGGCCGGCTTCCTCTCGCTGATTCCCGGCCTCGGACAGATCTACGTCGGCTACTACACCCGCGGCTTCGTCCATGCGATCGTCGTGTCGGTGCTGATCACCACGCTGGTCAACCTGCGGGACGAGGATCTGATCCCGCTGTTTCTGCTGCCGCTGATCTTCTTCTGGCTCTACAACATCATCGATGCGACCCGCCGCGCGGCGCTGTACAACCAGTACCTCGCCGGTGCCGCCGAGATCGAGCTTCCCGACGAGTTGCCGGCCTTCAAGGGCTCCGTCTTCGGCGGATCGATGATGATCCTCGCCGGTGTGGCGATCCTGACGCGCACGCGCTTCGGGATGTCGCTGGACTGGATCCGCGAATGGTGGCCGATCGCGCCGATCGTCTTCGGCGCCTGGTTGATCTACCGCGCCGTGCAGGACCGCGACGCCGGGTAGGGATCACTTCAGGTTGCGGTCCCAGAAGCTGAGCATCGTGCGATAGAGATGCTTCTGGGCCGCATCGTCCGAGATGCCGTGCTTGCGCATCGGATAGATCATCATCTCGATCAGCTTGCCCGCGGCGATCGCCTCGTCGGTGAAGCGCCAGGCGTTTTGCGGATGCACGTTGTCGTCGTAGGTGCCGTGGACCAGCAGCAGGCGACCGTGCAGCTCCTTCGCCCGCTTGGCGTGCGAGGTGGCCTCGTATCCATCGGGGTTGTCCTGAGGCCGCTTCATGAACGCTTCGGCCCACTTGGTGTCGTAGTAGTGCCAGTCGCTGACCGCCGCGACGGCGACGCCGGCCTTGAACTCCTTCGACGTGGTCATCGACAGCAGCGTGTAGCTGCCGCCACCGCTCCAGCCCCAGATCCCGACCCGCTCCGGATCGACGTAGGACTGGGATTTCAACCAGGCGACCCCGTCCAGTAGGTCGCTCATCTCGACGCTGCCGTAGCCATCGGCCAGGATCAGGTTCTCGAGCTTCTTGCTGATCGCCGTGGCGCTGCGATTGTCGACCCGCAGCACGATGTAGCCGTTCGCCGCGAGCACCTGCTCCCAGTGTCCACGGTTACCGGCGCTCCAGCGATTGGCCACCGTCGGCGCCGACGGTCCGCCGTAGACGTAGATCACCACCGGGTAGCGGTTCTTCTTCTTGAAGCCCGGGGGCTTGATGATCCAGGCCGGCATCTCGAAGCCGTCCTTGGCCTTGATCGTGAACAGCTCGACCGGCTGGAGCGTGACTTCGTCGTAGGCGGCGATGTTCGATGCATGGACCGTCGCGACCCGGGTGCCGTCGGCGTCATACACGTGGATCGAAGGCGGCGTCGATACGCTGGACCAGCTGTCGACGTAGCGGCGGCCGTCGGGGCTGAACACGATCCGATGGGTCCCATCTTCCCTTGTCAGCCGCTCCATCCCGCTGCCGTCGAGCCGGGAGCGGTAGAGATGCCGTTCGATCGACGACTTCTCCATGCCCGTGTAGTAGATCCAGCCTCCCGCCTCGTCGATCGCCGAGATCGCCTGACTCAGCCAGAAGACGCCACCCGACGACTGGACCGCCCACTCTCCCGAGGTGATCCGGCCCAGCTCCCGGCCGTCCTCGAGGGAGTGCAGGTACAGGTGCGCGTAGCCGTCCCGTTCCGACGACCAGACGAACCGCTTGCCGTCCTCGAGGAAATGCAGGTCGTCGTGGAGGTTGACCCAGCCCGGGTCGCTCTCGCGCATCAGGTGTCGCGCCGCTCCGTTCCCGGTCTCCACGAGAAACAGATCGACGTTCTTCTGGGAGCGGTCCATCGTCGCGACGCAGTAGCGGCTGGAGTCCGGCAACCAGGTCACCCGGACGATGTACTCGTGGGGGTAGGAGCCCATGTCGGCCCAGGTGGTCGACGCATCGGCCACGTCGAGCACGCCCACGCGAACCCGGGGGTTCGCTTCGCCGGTCTTCGGATAGCGCTGCTGGATCACCGCCGGAACGTTGGGCGCGAAGTCGACGAACGAGACCAGCGGGACGCCGGACTCGTCGGTCTGCAGGTAGGCGATCGACTTCGAGTCGGGACTCCAGAGGAAGCCCCGGTCGGTGCGGCCGAAGATCTCTTCCCAGTAGACCCACGAGACGGTGCCGTTCAGCAACGTGTCGGAGCCGCTCGTGGTCAGCCGCCGTTCCTTGCCCGACTCCAGGTCGTGGAGGTACAGATCGTTGGCGCGAATGAAGGCCACGGCGCTGCCGTCCGGCGCCATCCGGGGAGATTTCTCGGTGGCGTCGGTGTCGGTCAGGCGACGGAAGGAGGAGTCGTTCAGGTCGAGGAGGAAGATGTCGTCCTCGATGGTGTAGACGGCCCAGCGACCGTCCTCGTGGATCGCGTCCGGCGCAGACAGTTCTTTCGTCGGTTCATCGACACCGAGGAGTCCGTCGAGAGAGGCCAGCGCCTTGCTCCGGTCGACGAGTGGTCTGCGGGAGCCGTCGGACGGATTGACGATCTCCAGGGTTCGTTCGTCGTCGGCGATCGTGGGATCGCGGATCACGAGACGCCCGTCAGCCAGCCATGTCGTCGTCGGGATCGCGGCGGCGGCCTTTCCCTCTTCGGAAAAAACCCAGTCCAGGGTCATCGGCATGTCGCCCTCGGCCGCCCGGGCGATCGTGGGCGACAGGAGGCACAACGGAACGGCGATCAGGCTGACGGTGGCGAGGATCGCGGTGCGACGCGAAACGAACGGGAACGACATGCTGGAAACCTCCGTGGATTGGTCGGCCAAGGATACTCGATCGGGGTACGATGGCCGGCGTGGAACGTTCCGCCGAACAGGGTTCGCTGTTCTCCCGGCCGGCGACGAGAATCGTGGTCTCGCCCCGGGGCCGGAGCCGCCTCGACGCAGCCTGTCGCTTCGTCGCGGAGGTCGCCGCCCCCGAGGAGTGCTGGATCGTCGGCGCGACCCGCGATGCCGCCGACGACCTGGCCTATCGCGTCGCCGCCGATTCCGTGGCGACCTTCGGCGTGCGTCGGTTCGGTCTGGTCCAGCTCGCCGTCGAGCTGGCGACGGCGTCCCTCGCGTCCGCCGGGCGAGCACCGGCAAGCGGACTCGGTACCGAGGCGGTCGCGGCGCGTGCGGCCTTCGAAGCCGCCGAAGCCGGCGAGCTGCCCCGGCTTGCCGCCGTCAGTCACTTTCCCGGATTCCCTTCGGCGCTGGCATCGACGTTGCGCGATCTGCGGCTGGCCGGGGTCGACGGCAACCGGATGCGGGCGACCGGCGAGGAGCTCGCCGAGCTGGGCACGCTCTCCGATCGCTACCGCGAACGGATGCAGGGTGCCCTCGCCGCGGATCGTGTCGACCTGCTCACCCTGGCGTCACAGGCGCTGGAGCAAGGCGACGAGGGCGATCCGCTGGCCGCCCGGGTCGTCCTGCTCGACGTACCGCTGGAGACGCCCCTCGAGGGACGTTTCGTTCGTGCGCTCTCCCGGCGGATCGGGGAGCTGCTCGTCACCGTACCGTTCGGGGACGACCGGACGCTCACGATCCTCGACGGCATCGGTGAGGTCGAGCGCCTGGACTCCGGGTCGGGCTCGTCGGACCTGAACCGATTACGGACCCAGCTCTTCTCCGACGAGGCCGGCAAGCCCGAAGAGGCAAGCGACGACGCGGTGCACTTCTTCTCGGCCCCGGGAGAGGGTCGGGAATGCGTCGAGATTGCCCGGCAGATCCTCGGTCAGGCCGGCAACGGGCTGGCGCTGGACCGGATCGCCGTGCTGGTTCGTTCCCCGGAGATCTACCACTCCCATCTCGAAACCGCGTTCCGCAGGGCCGCGATCCCCGCCTGCTTTTCCCGGGGGACCCGGCGGCCCGACCCGTCGGGAAGGGCGTTCCTCGCGCTGCTCTCCTGCGCCGTCGATTCCCTCTCGGCCCGGCGCTTCGCCGAGTACCTCTCGTTCGGTCAGGTGCCGACCCTGGTGAACGGAGTTCCCGGCGACGCCGGCGACGTCTGGACCGGTCCCGACGACGAGGCGCTGGGAGCCGCGGTCGCGGCCGCCCCGGATGCGGCCGTGGCGCTGGAGCCGGATCCGGCCTCCTCGTCGGCAGGCGACAGCGAGGAGGGCGCCGAGTTCTCGGGCAGCCTCCGGGCTCCCTGGAAGTGGGAGGAGTACCTCGTCGAGGCCGCGGTGATCGGCGGGCGGGATCGCTGGGCCCGACGGATCGACGGCCTCGGCAAGGAACTCGACGTCAAGATCGCTCGCCTGAAGGTCGACGAACCCGGTGCGCCGCGTCTCGCGGTGCTGGAGCGGGAGCGCTCCAACCTGACCCACCTGCAGACCTTCGCGTTGCCGGTGATCTCCGAGCTCGACGAGCTGCCCCGATTCGCGACCTGGGGCGAATGGTTGCGGCGGCTGACCGACCTCGCTCCACGGGTGCTGCGGGTTCCCGGACGAGTTCTGGCGATCCTGGCCGAGCTCGAGCCGATGTCGGCGGTCGGGCCGGTGACGATCGCCGAGGTCCGCGCCGTGCTGACCGACCGGCTGTCGACGGTCGAGGCCGAGCCGCCGGCGACCCGCTTCGGCCGGGTCTGGGTCGGCACACCCGAGCAGGCCCGGGGGCGCAGCTTCGACGTCGTGTTCGTGCCGGGCATGGCCGAGCGGCTGTTCCCGCAACGGCCGCGGGAGGACCCGTTGTTGCTCGACGAGTTGCGCAGCCGGATCTCGGACGAACTGGACACCCAGGAGGAACGCGGCAAGCGGGAGCGGCTGCTGCTGCGCCTCGCCGTCGGCGCCGCCGAGCAGCGGATCGTCCTCTCCTACCCGCGGATCGAGGTCGCCGAGGGGCGGCCCCGGGTGCCCTCGTTCTACGGCCTCGACGTGGCCCGGGCCACCCGGGGGGAGATCCCCGACTTCGAGGAACTCGAACGATCCGCCGCCGAATCGGTCGGGGCCCGGCTGGCCTGGCCCGCGCCGGCCGACCCGTCCCAGGCGATCGACGCGATCGAGCACGACCTGGCGGTACTGGGGAATCTTCTCGAGCGACGGGACGAGGCCTCGAAGGGGCGCGCCCGGTATCTGCTCAACCTCAACCCACACCTCGGCCGGTCGTTGCGCGGCCGCTGGGCCCGCTGGGTCATGCGCAAGTGGCAGCCCCAGGACGGCATCGTTGCCGTGACCGACGAGACCGCCCCGATCCTCGAACAGCACCGCCCGGCGAACCGGGCCTATTCGGTCACCGCGCTCCAGCGCTACGCGGCCTGCCCGTACCGCTTCCTGCTCGGCTCGATCTTGCGACTCGAACCGCGGCAGGAGTCGGTGCCGCTGATCACCCTCGATCCGCTGACCTCGGGCGCGATGTTTCATCGGGTCCAGGCCCACACCCTGCGTGCGCTGCAGCAGGCCGATCAGCTCCCGGTGACCCGCGAGAGTTTCCCCGCGGCCCGGGCGACCCTCGACGCCCAGCTCGACGCGGTCGCCGCGCAGTACCGGGAGAACCTGGCCCCGGCGATCGAGCGCGTCTGGGAGGACGAGATCGACGCGATGCGTACCGACCTCCGCACCTGGCTGCGCGAGTCGGCGGAAGAGAGTTCGTGGAGGCCGGCACGATTCGAGCTGGCCTTCGGTCTGCCCCAGGATCCGGAGTTCGATCCGCGCAGCACGAGCGATCCGGTGAGACTGCTCGATCGATTCCCGGTACGCGGCGTCGCCGATCTCGTCGAGGAGCGGACGACGGGGGAGCCGGCCCTGCGGGTCACCGACCACAAGACCGGCCGCAGCAATCTCCCCGAGGGAGTCATCATCGGCGGAGGCGAGGTGCTGCAACCGATCCTGTACAGCCTGGCCCTCGAGCAGACCGACGCGACCCCGGTCCACGGTGGACGGCTCTACTACTGCACGTCCCGGGGGAACTTCGAGCAGCGGGAGATCCCGTTGAGCGATTTCTCCAGGCTGTGGGGGCGACAGGTTCTGGAGACGATCGACGAAGGCGTCGCCGAGGGTCGGCTGATGCCTGACCCGCGCAAGGGCGCCTGCAGCTACTGCGACTTCCGACCGGTCTGCGGGCCCTGGGAGGAGACCCGGACCCGCCGCAAGGATCGCACTCCGCTGGCGGCCCTGGACGATCTGCGGGGGATCCAGTGAGCAAGCCGCTGGTCGATGCCGCGGATCGCCGATCGATTCGCACCGAGCTGGAACGCAACATTCTCGTCGAGGCCGCCGCGGGCACCGGCAAGACGACCGAGCTGGTCAACCGGATCGTCGCGGTGATCGCCGAGGGGAAGGCGCGGGTGGACCGGCTTGTTGCCGTGACGTTCACCGAGAAGGCCGCCGGTGAGTTGAAACTGCGCGTCCGCGCGGAGATCGAACGAGCTCGCCACGCGAAGGGCGCCACGGCGACCCGGCGCAAGCGACTGGACGAGGCGCTGGCCCGACTCGAGGAAGCACGTGTCGGAACGATTCACGGCTTCTGCGCCGACCTGTTGCGGGAGCGCGCGATCGAAGCCCACGTCGATCCGCGGTTCCGGGTGATGACCGAGCCCGAGGCGACGCGACTCCACGCCGAGGCGTTCCAGCTCTGGCTGCAGGAGACTCTCGAGGATCCACCCGAGGGCGTGCGGCGCTCGCTGCGACGGTCGTCGTACGAGGGGCCGGTGGACCGGCTTCGATCGGCGGCGCAGACCCTCGTCGAGTGGCGTGACTTCCCGGCAGCGTGGCGGCGGGACCCGTTTCCCCGGGAGCAACGGCTGGATGCCCTGGTCGAGCGTCTGCACACCCACGCGGAGCGTACGGACAACTGTCACGACCGCAAGCACCGGCTCCACGCCGAGACCGAGCCGGTCCGCCGGCTCAGCCGGGCCATCCGAGCCGCCGAGGAAGTTCGCGAGCGGGACTACGACGGACTGGAAGGAGAGCTCACCGGGTTGCTGGACTACCGCTTCGAACATCCAGCGCGAGGACGCGGCGGCGCCTACGGGCCGGGATTGAGTCGCGACCAGCTCTACGAGGAGCACGTGGCCTTCGCCCGCGAGGTCAAGCAGTTCGCCCAGGAAGCCGACGCCGACCTGGCGGCGCTGCTCCACGGCGAACTCGCCGAGGTGAGCGAGCGCTACGCCACGTTGAAGGAGAGCCGCGGGCTGCTGGACTTCGTCGACCTGTTACTGCGCGTCCGCGAGTTGATCCAGCGCCGGGCGGATGTGCGGGGCGAGTTCCAGCGGCGGTTCACCCACATCTTCGTCGACGAGTTCCAGGACACCGACCCGTTGCAGGCCGAGATCCTGCTGCTGCTCGCGGGCGGTGACCCGGCGATCGACGACTGGCGCGAGGTCGACCCGGTCCCGGGAAAGCTGTTCCTCGTCGCCGACCCGAAGCAGTCGATCTACCGCTTCCGCCGGGCCGACGTCGGCACCTACTTCGAGGTGCGCGACGCCCTCGCTCGCCGGGGCACGCTGCAGCTGCAACTGCGGACGAACTTCCGCACGCTGCCCTCGATCCAGAACGCCGTCAACCGTGCGTTCGCGCCGCTGATGGACGGGGACCGCGAGATGCTGCAGGCCGAGTACGTACCCCTCGCCGGAGTGCGCGAGGAGATCCAGGGCCAGCCCTCGGTCGTGGCCCTGCCGGTTCCCAGGCCTCACGGGATGTATCAGGTCGCCAATGCCTCGATCGAGGCCTCGCAGCCGGCAGCGGTCGGTGCCTTCATCGGCTGGTTGTTGACCGAGAGCGGCTGGAAAGTGACCACCCGGGAGTCGCCGAAGACAGCGCTGCCGATCGAGGCCCGGCATATCTGCATCCTGTTTCGCCGGCTCACCGGCTGGAGCGGCGACATCACCCGTCCGTACGTGCGGGAACTCGAGAACCGTGGCATTCGCCACCTGCTGGTCGGCGGTCGATCGTTCCACGCCCGGGAAGAAGTGGAGACGATCCGTGCGGCGTTGACCGCGATCGAGTGGCCCGACGACGAGCTGTCGGTCTACGCGACCCTGCGCGGTTCGCTGTTCGGGATCGGCGATGCGGAGTTGCTCGAATTCCGGCAGCTGCACGCGCGACGATTGCACCCGTTCCGCGGCCCCCGGGAAGGTCTGGCCGAGCGGCTGCGGCCGATCGCCGAAGGGCTGATGGCGCTCCAGGAGTTGCACCGGCAGCGCAACCGGCGGCCGGTCGCCGAGACGATTCACGACCTGCTGGAACGGACCCGGGCGCACGCGGCGTTCGCCCTGCGTCCCTCGGGCGAACAGGTGCTGGCCAACGTCCTGCACCTCGCCGACGAGGCGCGATCCTACGAGGGAGCCGGCGGGATCTCGTTCCGTGGCTTCGTCGAGCGTCTGATCGAGGAAGCGGACGGCCCGGGAAGCTCCCAGGCGCCGATTCTCGAGGACGGGAGCGACGGCGTCCGGCTGATGACCGTGCACAAGGCGAAGGGGCTGGAGTTCCCGGTGGTGATCCTGGCCGACATGCCGGCACGGCTGGTGCGCGATTCCGCCGATCGCGTGATCGATCCCGACCGTCGCCTGTGCGCCTCGCGCATCGCACGCTGGTCGCCGGCGGAGCTTCGGGAACGGGAGCCGGAGGAGATCGGCCGGGACCGCGCCGAAGGCGTGCGCTTGACCTACGTCGCCGCGACCCGCGCCAGGGACCTGCTGGTCGTGCCGACGATCGGCACCGGGCCCCGGGCCGCAAGCTGGGTGCAGCCCCTCGACGGCGCGATCTACCCGCCCGAGGAGCGCTGGTCCAGCGGAGCCGAGGCTCCCGGCTGCCCGGCGTTCGGCGACGAGACCGTGCTGGACCTGCCGGATCCCCGACGGGGCCAGGTCAAGCCGGGACTCTACTACCGGGTCAAGGAGCAGTTCGGCGTGGTCTGGTGGGATCCCGAGGCTCTGCTCCTCGACGTGCCCGAACGGGTCGGGGTGCGGGAGACGAGTCTGATCGAAGCGTCCGACGACCCGGAGACCGAGGAGCAGGACGCCCGGGTTCACCGGGACTGGCGCCGTGCCCGGGAGGCGGCGATCGCGGACTCCTCCCGGCCGTCCCGGGAGATCGTGCGCGCGACCGCGACCGCGAAGGAGAGCGAACCGGGCGCAGTCCCGTCGGCCGAGGTCGACGTGCAGGTGATCGAGCTGCCGATCGACCCCGATCGACCGGGGGGCCGGCGCTTCGGTGCCCTGGTCCACGCGATTCTCGGCACGGTTCCGCTCGACGCCGACCCGGAGCAGGTCGCGGCGTTCGCCCGGCTTCACGCCCGGACCCTCGGAGCCGAGGAGGCCGAGGCGACCGCGGCGGCGAAGGCTGCCGTGCAGGTGCTGTCCCACGATCTGCTCCAGCGCACCCGGCGTGCCGCCGACCGCGGCGGTTGCCGCCGGGAGATACCCTTGACGCTGCGCGGGGACGACGGCGCGATCGTCGACGGTGTCGCCGATCTCGCCTTCGAGGAGGACGGAAGCTGGGTCGTCGTCGAGTTCAAGACCGACCGCGAGCTTTCCCGCGCCCTGGAGAGCTATCGCCGCCAGGCGGCGATCTACGGCCGTGCGATCGCCCTGGCGACGGGAAAGCCGGCAAGCGCGTTCCTGCTTCGCGTCTGAACCACCCGGGCGGTCAGCTCCGCTCGGTGTCGGGCCCTCCGGACCGGCTTCCGCCGCGTTGCAACGCCTCCTCCCACAGCTCGCCAAAGGCCTGGGCGGCCGGACCGTTGGGGGCGAAGTCGGCCACCGGCGCCCGGTGCAGGCCCATCGCCTCGACCTGACTGGAGTAGGGGATCGCGGTCTGCAGGAAGTCGAGACCCTCGCGGCTCGCGAGGCCGGAGAGTTCGCGGTGCAGCGATTTCCGCCGATCGACCATCGACCAGAAGGGAAGCACCGGCAGCTCCGCCAGGCCGCTCTTGCGCAGGTGCTTGCAGACCTGGTCCAGCGCGCGCAACGACAGCGTGGTCGGGATCGTCGGCACGAGCAACACGTCGGCGGCGTGGAAGATCCCCTCCGAGGCGATGGTGAGGTTGGGCGGGCAGTCCAGATAGAGATGGTCGTAGTCCCGGCGCAGGGACCGGGTGAGCTGACTCATCCGACGCCTGGCCTTGCCGACACGATCGAGGGCGATCTCGAACTTGCGATACGAGAAATCGGCGGGGATCAGGTCGAGCCCGTCGTAGTCAGTGCCGCGGATCTCCCGATCGAGGGGCCGTTGCCCACGGAGGATCTTCTTCAACCCACTCTGGATCTTCGGCTTGACCCGGAAGTAGTAGGTGGCAGCCCCTTGCGCGTCGAGATCCCACAGCAGCGTGCGCGCTCCCGCCCTCGCCGAGATCCAGGCCAGGTTGACCGCGGCGGCGGTCTTGCCGACGCCGCCCTTGAGGTTGTAGAGGGCGATCGTTCTCATGCGTCCGTGTCCCGGGGAAACAACCGCGTGAACTCCCTGCGGATCGGCCTGGCGGCGAAGGCCGTGAAGCGTTCGTCAAAGCGAGCCCGCTCGGCCTCCTCCCGGCGGTCGATCTCCTTCAGCAGCCGCCGGGCCGTCGCGATCGCCGGTTTCGCCGTCTCCGCATCGTCGGCCTGAACGCGATCGATCAGCGCCAGCAGCGTGGTGCGCTGCACGGCGAGGTCGTTGAGGTCGCCCAGGTTCTCCTGGAGGCCCTTCAGAGCCCGGATGAGCGCCCGCAACTGTCTCTGGGGGAAGAGCGAGGTGAAGAACTCGAGCAGATAGCGCAGCTTCTTCCCGTCGATGCGCAACCGGTGCAGCTGCTCCAGCGGAGCTTCGGGGCCGATCCGCGACCCGCGCTTGATCAGCTTCTTGTGGGCCCGACGGATTCGCTGTCGGGCCAGGTCGACGATCAGGCGGGAGGCCTCGGGTCCGGCGGCGTCTCGCTGGCGATACAGCCCGGCGAGTTCCCGCATCGTCGCGGCAAAGGTCGCCGAGTCGAACTCCGCGATCAATCGTTTCTGTTCGGCGGCGCGCATCCGGCGTAGTTCGTCGATCAGAAGTTCCAGCCCAGGGTGCTGCGACTCCGGAAGCCAGGCTGCAAAGCCGGGCATGGTCAGGATGTGGACGTCCAGGTCTCGCGCCTCTCCGGTCATTCGCCCGAGATCGGCAAGTCCCGATCGGAGGCGTTCGGTCGCCGCCTCGTCGAACACTCCCCGGAGCTGGCCGACCGCGGAGCGTTGCCGACGGACGGCGACTCTGGCGTCATGGAGGAACTCGGTGTCGAGCTCCCGGCGGACGCCGTCGAGGTTGCGCTGGAATGTCTCGTGCAACGCCAGGAGGATCGCCCGTAACGCGTCGTCGGATCGCATCTCGGCTTCGATCGGGTACGTCTGCTTCTGCGGGACGTCACCCGGAGTGCGTCCGAGGGGCGCGATTCTCAGAGCCAGCTCGGTCGTGTCGGTCAGGACGAGGTTCAGCTCGCGTTCGAGGAACCGGCAGATCTCGTCCGCTTCGGCCTGGTAGCCGCGAACCGGCAGGATGCGCACGGTCGCCGGAATCCGGCGGCCCCGCCCCCGGGCTCCCGGCGCCAGGACCGTGCCGCGGACGAGAGTCGCCCGAGCGATCGTCTTCTCCCGCCGGTCGAGGATGCGCAGCTCGTTCTCGCGCAGGCGCAGGCTGGCGTAGGGCAGCAGGCACCGCACGCCGATCGTCTGGCTCAGCCAGCCGCGCAACGGGCCTTCGGGCAGGTCCCCGGCGAAGGCGGGAGCCGTCGTTCCCAGCCGGCGGTGAAGCGGCTGTCCTGTCAGGTCCAGGCAACGCAGCTCGACGCCGGTATCCGCGTCGGTATCCGCTGCGCTCCACTCGATCGTTGCCCCTGCGTGGAAAGCACGCCAGTCGAACGAGTCGGCGCAGGTCACGACCCGGGTGCGTGCGGGTTCCCCACGTGTCGGGAACGCACCTTCGATGCGTCGCAGGACACGCCGTCCCTCGTTCTCGCCGGCCACGGAGTACACGGTCATCGGTGCCGATTGTACGGCGAAATCGCTCCGGTGCGCGATCCAGGCGCCGGGCCGTCAGCCGTTCGCGAAGGCTACGGACGAGAATCGCCGCTGGCGACCTCCATCCCGTCGGGGACCTCGACGTAGCAGTCCGGCAATCGCTGCATCATCTTTAGGCCGAGGATCAGCAGCGTACCGTCCCGGTAGCCCCGGGCCATCCGCTCCGCGGCTGCGTCGTCTGCGGCGCCGGGGGGCGTTCCGGGAGGGTTCTCCAGGTCGATCGCCAGCAACGCCGGGCAGCTGTCGACCTCGAGGTTCTTCGCCTGTTCGACGCCGGCGGCGAAGCCGTCGAGATAGTCCGGGTCGCCGATCACCCGGTCGGTCATCCGATAGGTCTTCGAGCGGGCGAGCCTGGCCTGTTCACGGATCGCATCGTTGGTGCGCTCGGCGCGCCAGACCCGCAGCTCGGCCAGGGTGTTCTCGTAGTCGGCAGGGTAGTCGCCGCGCTCCCGTCCGTTCCAGTTTGCGGAGTCCATCGCGTCGTCGAGATGGGCGTAGCGCTCGAGAACCGTCAGCATCGCCTGTTCGACACCGGCGATGTTCTTCGATTTCACGACTTCCCGCGGGAGCATGACCTCGAACTCGAGCCGGCAGGTCGCCTCGCTGTAGAGCGTGAACGGTCCCTCGGTGTGGGAGACGAGGATCGGCTCGAAGATCGAGAGCCCGACGTCGAGCCGGGAGCGCTTGATGTCGAGCTTGTCCAGCTTGGCCAGCTCGCCGGGCTCGAAACGCGACCCGCCGCCACCCCGGACGAATTCACCGTTGATCCGGTTCGCGGTGTAGCTGCCGTCGCAGGCCGAGTGTCCCTCCACGTTGGTCAGGACCCAGGCGCCGAGCCAGTTGGATTTGATCTGCTTCTCGAACTCTCCGGCGAGGGCCGTTCCGGTGAGCAAGAGGCAGCACAGGAAGCCGATTCCAGGACGTCGCATCGTGATCCTCCGTCGGGCACAGGCCCACTGCGCCGAATGTTGGGCCCTCCGCAACGTTCGGCAAATCCGCTATCCTGTGCGGGTGAAAACTCACCGAAGAAGGCCGTTTCTGCCACTCCTGTTGCTCCTGGTGCTGGCGCCGGTGTCGCTGGCTCAGAATCCGCTCGTGCCCGCTGCGGAAACGACCGAGGAGGCACCGGCCGCCGAGCCGCCCCCGGAGGAACTGCAACCCGAAGCGATTCCGGCACCGCAGATCCCTCGCCGCGCCGAGTCCCTGGTCCGGCAACTGGCCGATCAGGCGAGGATCATCGACGCGGACAGGCTGATCAGCCGGGGGACGCGGCTGGAACAGCTCACCGAGCGCCTGGTCGTCGAAGACGCCGATATCTCCTCGTTCGCCCTCGAGTCCACCCAGCTCCAGGCGATCGAGGAGACGCAGACCCGCTGGCGGCGCTACAAGTCGACTCTCGACAGATGGGGCGACGAGATGGGCTCCGAGTCGGAGCACCTGGCGGAGATCCGGGCCGACCTGGAGTTCTGGCGATCCGAGTGGGAGTTGACCCGAGGCGTCGGCCGTACCCGGCAGTATCCGGCCGAGGTGATGGAGCGGGTCGAGGCCTCCCTGAAAGCGATCGGCGATCAATCCCGCGGACTCCAGCAACAGATCGACGACCTCCTGATCCTGCAGAGTCGTGTCTCGGCCCAGGCGACCCGGGCGGACGAGATCCTGCAGCAGTTGAACCGCTCCCAGACGCTGGCGACACGCAACCTGTTCTACCCAGAGGCGGCGCCGATCTGGCGCCCCTCGAAGGTCGTGCCGGACCTGACCGGTGAAATGGTCGAGAGCTGGCGCTACCGACAGGAGTCGTTGATCGATTTCGTGGCGGACTCCGCCGTCCAGCTCCGTACCCATGGGTTGATCGTCCTGGCGCTGTTGATCGGGATTCCGCTGATCCGGCGACGCCCCGAGATCCAGGCGATCGGCGAGGACTCGCTCGGCGGAGCGCAGCACTTGTTGAAACGCCCGATCTCGACGGCGTTACTGATCGGCCTGTTGCTGTTGCCGCTGCTCTACGACCCGCTGCCGACGGCGATCACGGAACTCGCGCTGCTGGCCGCCTTCATCCCGCTGTTGCGATTGCTGCCGCCGATGCTTCCGAAGCGATTCCACGTCGCGGTCTACGGCGCTGCCGCGCTCTACGTTTTCCATGCCGTCACGCGGCTCGTGGAACCGGGAACCGGCGTGCACCGCTGGCTGCTGTTGCTGACCACCTCCCTGGCGATCGCCGGCGTCGTGCTGGTCTATCGATCCTGGTACCGGGAGCCTCCGTTTGGCCGCTTTCAGGGGCTGGTCCTGGGGGTCCTCAAGCTCTGGGCGCTGGCGCTGCTCGTCTCGGTGCCGGCGAACATCGTCGGTTCCGTCTCCCTTGCCGCCTTGCTGCTGCGGGGCGTGGTCTACAGCGCCTACGCCGCAGCGATCCTGTTCGCCTGCGACCGCGCCGTCAACGGCCTCGCGACGGTGTTGACCCGGACCAGACTCGCGCGTTCGCTGCGAATCGTTCGCCGCCACGGCGAGGTCTTCGCCCCTCGCCGGGAATTCGCGGTCCACGTCGTGCTGGTCTTTCTCTGGTTCCGTGGGACGTTACGGATCCTTCGTGTCTGGGACCTCGTCGTCGACTGGATCACCGGAGTCCTGACCTACACCTGGACGGCCGGGAGCGTCGAGTTCTCCCTCGGCGACGTCCTGCTGTTCGTCGCCACCTTGTGGGCCACGGTGATGATCTCCCGGGCCATCCGGCTGGTCGTCGAAGAGGAGCTGGTCCAGCGGGTCGAGCTGCCGCGAGGGATCCCGGCGACGATCTCCCAGATGGTCCATTACGCCGTGATGACGCTGGGATTGCTGGTCGCGTTCGCCGCGGCCGGCTTCGAGCTGGGACGCTTCGCCGTCGTGGTCGGCGCTCTCGGTGTCGGCATCGGCTTCGGCCTGCAGACGCTGGTCAACAACTTCGTCTCCGGTCTGATCCTGATCTTCGAGCGCCCGATCAAGGTCGGTGACAAGATCGAAGTCGCCGGTGTCTTCGGCGATGTCAAGCGGATCGGGATTCGCGCCAGTATCATCACCACCCTCGACGGCGCCGAACTGATCGTCCCCAACGGTACGCTCGTGGCGACCGAGGTGACGAACTGGACGTTGTCCGATCGCCAGCGCAGGATCGAGGTTCCGGTCGGCGTGGCCTACGGGACCGACGACAAGGTCGTGATCGAACTGCTGCTGAGAGTGGCCCGTGGGCACACGGGTCTCAAGAGCAATCCGGAGCCCGTGGCGGTCTTCGTCGGTTTCGGCGAGAGCTCGCTGGATTTCTCGCTGAGGGCCTGGACCGCCAACTTCGATGACTGGGTCCGGATCCGGAGTGAGTTGATGTCCGCGATCCACGCCGCGCTGAACGAGGCTGGTATCGAGATTCCCTTCCCGCAACGCGACCTGCACGTCCGCTCGGGGTTGCCTGACGCCCCGCCGCGGGATTCCGATACGACCCAGGCGATGCCGGGTGACCAACCAGACCGATAAACGACCGACCGCCTCGATCGGTCCAAGGAGATCGAATGCTCAAGAGAGTCCTGACGAGTTCACTGCTGCTGGCCGCGGCCCTTGCCTTGTGTACGGCGCCGGCGATCGCCGACGGCAAGGCCGAGAAGCGACAGAAGCTGGACACGATGGCCGCCGAGGAGCTGGAAGAACTGTTCGGCGAGAGCCCAGGTGCGAAGAGGCTGTTCGAGCAGGCCGAGGGATATGCCGTGTTCAGCAACCTGAAGGTTGCCGTCGGGATCTCGGGGGGCGGAGGGAACGGTGTCGCGGTCGACAAGCAGTCCGGCAGCCGTACGTACATGAAGATGGGTACCGGCGGTATCGGACTCGGGCTCGGCAGCCAGCGGTATATCGTCGTCTTCCTGTTCGAGACTCGCGACGCGCTGAATGCGTTCCTCGACAACGGCTGGCAGGCGAGCACCCAGGCTTCGGCGGCGGCCGGCGACAAGGGTGCCGGCGTGGCGACGACGTTCCACGACGGCGTGGCGCTGTATCAGATGACGGAGAAGGGGCTGATCGCCTCCGCCGACGTTTCGGGAACGAAGTACTGGAAGAACAAGAAGCTCAACTGACTTGGAAAAAATGAGGCCGGGCGGCGAGGGGCATCGCCGCCCGGCCCACCAGGGGGTAAGAGGGGCTTTCTTCGTTCAATTGAGGATCGCGGCGATCACGACCGCGGTGCTTGCGCTTGCCGTCGGGGTCGTCGAGTTTCCGGAAATCGCCTCGGCGATCCGTTCGGGGTCGAGAGTGACCTTCGGCCGCATGGCGAACACTTTCAGCTGATCCCGTCCGGGCGAAACGTAACCCAGCAGGTACAGCCGGTCGTCCGCGGCTCGTTCGAAGACCATCGCCGGCGTCCGCGCGTCGGGAAGCTCCGTGGTCGAGTGGCGGCTCAGCGCCATTCCGATCGGCATGCCGTCCACCGAGATGCGGTGGAGCGACTGTACCGGTGAGAACGTCCGCTCGACGCACAGCGTCAACGTCCCCGCCGGTCGCTCGGTGCCGTCGGGCAGCACGAACGCCTCCTCGAGAACTGCGGAAGTGCAGGTGCCGGCGAATGCGGAGCCGGCTCCGAAGAACATGACCAGCGCGGTCAGTGCAATGTAGATGGTGTGTCGACTTGCGACGAGTCCTGGTATCCGAGTCATGCTCAGCCTCCCTGGTTCTCCCCGCCTCCTGCTATCTACAACGTACGAAACGTCGGTTTCGTTCTACCGGATGGTCAGTTTTCTTGTAACCGTTGTGTAAACGCGATGCACCGCAAACGAAAACCACTGTATTCGCCGAGGCAAACGCGATCTGGGGTGCAGGCGCTGCACCGAAAAAAAGTCGCTAGTTACCTGGAATCGGAGTCGAGCTGGCGCAGCAACTCCTCGATGGCGCGATCGAGTTGCGGGTCGTCGCCGACGCTGAACCGCGCCGGGTCGCTTTCGACGAGGATGTCCGGTTCGAGCTGGAGGTTCTCGAGGTAGCGACCCTCGCTGTCGTGGATCCCCATGTTCGGGATTCCGAAGACGAGGCTGCGGTCCTGCAGTCGTTCCCACCAGACGAAGGTGCAAGTGCCGGGCACCGGGGCGCCGACGGTCTTGCCGATTCCCTGCTTCCAGTAGGCCCAGGGGAAACAGTGGGCATCGGAGTAGTTGCCCTCGCTCATCAATACGATCGACGGCTTGGTCCAGCGGCGGGACGGCTCCATCCCGATCGAGCGGCCGTCCGGCGGCACGAAGTCCATGTACTTCTCGCCGGAGAGGAAGATCGACAGGTCGTCGACCAGGTCCCCGCCGCCGTTGAAGCGTGTGTCGATGACCAGGGCCTCCTGGTTGGCGTGCCGCCCGAGGACTTCCTCCTGGACGACGCGGAAGCTGGAGTCGTTCATTCCACGGACGTGCACGTAGCCGATCCGGCCACCGGACAGCTCGTCGGCGCGCGCCCGCCGATTCCGGACCCAGCGTTCGTAGAGCAGGCTCGATTCCCGGCCCCCGGAGATCGGCTTGACCGTCTCCTCCCACGTCTCTCCCTTCGCGTCCCGTAGCCCGAGACGGGTGTAGCTGTCCGCCTTGCGGTTGAGCAAACGGTGGGGGTTCGTGTCGACGCCGATCTCCTGGCCGTCGATCGAGACGACCGTGACTCCGGCGGCGATCCGGGAACCCTTGTGCAGGATCGGGTTCTTCGGCAGCACTTCGGCGATCAGCAGGCCGGGCCCAGCGTGGGACTCGTCGTAGAGCAGGCCGAGGGATGCGGTGCTGTCGCCGTTCTCGCTCGAGTGGCGGTAGCGGGCGCCGGTGTGCGAGGCGTTGAGCTCTCCCAGCAGCTCGCCGAGCATTTCGGCGAAGTCGTAGTTGTTGTCGATGTGGGGCAGGAAGCCGACGTACTGATCGTGCAGGAAGTCCCAGTCGAGGCCGTGCAGCGACGGGTCGTAGAACTTCTCACGGACCTGGCGCCAGGCGTGCTCGAAGAGGTACTCGCGTTCGGCGCGCCGGTCGAGTGACATCTCGCCGTCGATCGCGATGCTCTTCTGCTTGCCCGATTCGATCTCGAAGCGCGACAGGCTACCTCCGGAGAGCAGGAAGACGTGCTCGCCCTCCTTGTCCAGGGAGAGGGATCCGCCCGACGAACCGAGCTTGGCCAGGATCTTGGTCTCCCGGGTTCGAAGCTCGGTAACCCAGAGGTCGTAACCCTTTTCGAACTGCGCGAGGTAGATCAGTTTCTCACCGTCGGACGAGACGACGGCGTCGGCCAGGCGTGACGAATGGATCGTCAGCCGCCGTCGGCGATCCTCGATGTTGTCGAGTTCGATCTCGACTTCCGGCAGCTCGTCGTCTTCGTCCTCGTCCTTTGCGTCGTCCTTGTCCTCATCGCCCTTCTTCTTTTTCTTCCCCTTGCCGTCGCCGTCCTCGTCTTTCTCGCCCTCTGTTTCTTTCTCTTTCTTCTCTTTGTCCTTCTTCTCCCGCTCCTTCAAGAGGTCGAGCTCCTCCTTGGTCAGCAGGGCGCGGTCGTACCCCTCCTGGGTGAACCACGCGCCGTAGACGTCTCCCTCGGAGGGGCCGGTCTTCGCGTGGCCCTGGAGGCCGTCGCGATTGGAGAACCAGATCATCATCTTGCCGGCCATCATCCACTTCGGCGCAGAGTCGTAGTAACCCGACCGGGTGAGGTTGATCACCTCCTGCGTGCCGTCGGCGGAGACCAGGCCGGCCTCGGAGATCCAGTAGCTGGGCTGCAGGAACTCGACGAGCAGCCACTTCCCGTCGGGGGACCAGTCGAAGTACTGGTCGCCGTCGGCGTAGGAGAAGTTCCGTGAGCCATCGAGGATCGTGCGGCTCTCGCCACTGTCGAGATCCAGCACCTTCACCGTCGTGCGATTCTCGAGATACGCGATCTCCTTGCCGGTCGGCGAGAACTGCGGCTGGAAGGTGTCGGCGTCGCTGACCAGTACCGGCTTCTCCTCGAGGATCGTCGAGTTGAAGAAGTAGTCCTCGTCCTCGCGGGCGAGGTCGACCCGGTACAGGTTCCAGCCGGAGCCGCGCTCGGCGGCGAAGACGATCGACCGCCCGTCGGGGCTGAAGTCGATCGAGCGCTCCTGCTGGGGGGTGCTGGTGACCCGGCGGGTGATCTTGCTCTCCACGGATGTGACGAAGATCTCGCCTCTGGCGACGAAGGCGACTTCCTTGCCGCTGGGGGAGACCGCCATCTCGGTCGCGCCGCCGCCGATCGACTCGGTCGTGATGTCGCGTCCCCCGTCGTCGCCGAGAATGCGAATCTCGACCTTCTCCGGCGCCCCGGCGCCCCGGAGCCGGTAGATCTCGCCGTGGTACGTGAAGCAGAGCGTGCCGTCGTCGGAGGCGCTCAGGAAGCGCACCGGGTGATGCTCGAAACGAGTCAGCGCGGTCGGCGTGCCGCCGCCGATGGAGGCGCGGTAGACGTTGAAGGTTCCGCCCGGCGGCTCGCTCAGGTAGTAGTAGCTCTTGCCGTCGGGCGCGAAGACAGGGTTGCGATCCTCGCCGATGTTCGGCGTCAGTCGCGCGTAGCGCTGCTGCTTCAGGTCATAGGTCCAGACGTCCCGGGTGACCGAGGAGGTGTGGTGCTTGCGCAGGGGATCTTCGTAACCCTTGCGGTCCTGGAAGATGATCGTCGTGCCGCTCCGATCGAAACGTGCCTCCTCGGCGGGGGTGGTGAGGAGGCGCCGGGCGCGGCCGCCGTCCAGGGCGATCTGGTACAGCTCGGAGAGAACCGACGACGGGAACTGGGCGTTGCTGGCCGCGTCGACCCTGGCCGACGAGAAGATCACCGCGTCGCCGTCGGGGGTGAAGTCGCTGGGGAAGTCGTCGGCGGAGTGAAAGGTGATGCGCCGGGACGGGCCACCCTCGGCGGGCATGACGTAGACGTCGAAATTGCCGTAGCGGTCCGATGCGAATGCCAGCCGGCTGCCGTCCCGGGACCAGACCGGCCGGTGGTCGTGGCCGGCATAGCTGGTGAGCGGGAACGCGGTGCCGCCGCTCGCGGGGACCCGGTACAGATCACCCTTGTAGCCGAACACGATCGTCTGGCCGTCGGGAGAGATCGCGGGATAGCGAAGCCAGCTCGGCGCGTTGTCCGCGAGAGCGGTGCCGAACCCGAGGATCAGCAAGCAGGGTACGATCAGGCGACGAATCACGGTGTCCTCCAGGCGTTGCCGAAACCTCGTGGTGGTGGATTCCCGGCCGGCGGGAAGCATATCCTGCCGATTCCGGTTGCGGTAGCCCTGTGGATTCCCATACGTTGAGGGGGCCTGGGTGATCCCGCTCGGGGTGGTACCGGCCGCGCAGCGCGGCGGAGAGGAAGATCATGACCAAGAAACCCTTCTGGCTGCTGCTGCTGGTGCTGTTCGCGGCACCTCTGGCGGCTGCCGAAAGTGGCGGGGATGGCGACGTCGCCGCCCGCATCGGAGACCACAAGATCTCCCTGGCCGATGTCGATCGTGAGGCGATGAGCTCGAGCATCGAGCCGTACCAGAAGCTCTACGACGCACGCCAGGCCGCCCTGAACGGACTGATCGAGAGCCACCTGCTCGACCAGGAGGCCAGGAGTCGAGGGATCTCGACCGCCGACCTGATCGCCAAGGAGATCACGGCCAAGGCCGGGCCGGTCACCGACGCCGACATCAAGGCGTTCTTCGAGCAGAATCAGGCGCGCATGGGCGGAAGAACGCTGGAAGAGGTCTCCCCGGCGATCCGCGACTACCTGGGCGCGATCAACGTTCAGCGGGCACGGCAGGGTCTGATCGACAGCCTCCGCGCCAAGAGCAGCATCCGTGTCTCCCTCGAGGCGCCGCGGGCCGAGGTGATCATCGCCGGGAACGATCCGTTCAAGGGGCCCGGCGGCGCGCCGGTGACGATCGTCGAGTACTCGGACTTTCAATGACCGTACTGCGCGAGGGTCGGTCCGACCCTCGACCAGATTCAGGCTACTTACGGTGACAAGGTCCGCATCGTCTTCCGTGACTTCCCGCTGGCGATGCACGATCAGGCGCAGATCGCGGCCGAGGCCGGCCAGTGCGCCAACGAGCAGGGCCAGTTCTGGCCCTACCACGACAAGATGTTCGAGAATCAACGCGGACTCGGCGCGGCGAATCTCAAGAGCTGGGCCGCCGAGCTGGGACTCGACACCGCGAAGTTCAACGAGTGCCTCGACTCCGGCCGTACCACCGCCGACGTCAAGCGCGACTTCGAGGAAGGGTCGCGGGCCGGGGTGACCGGGACGCCGGCGTTCTTCATCAACGGACGTTTCCTCAACGGCGCCAAGAGCTTCGCCGACTTCAAGAAGATCATCGACGAGGAGCTGGCTCGCTAGAAGAAAGACGCGGGCGGCCGGAGACGGCGCCGGCAACCAGGAGGCCGTCCGTGTTCTCGTTCCTGACGCGAATCAAGGTTCCCCACGTCTTCACGCTGTTGACGATGATCATCTTCATCGCCTCGGCGGCGACGTGGATCATCCCCTCCGGTGAGTTCGAACGTGAAACCCGCGAGGTCAACGGCGTCGAGCGCGAGCTTGTGACGCCGGGCACGTTCGCGAGCTTCCCCAAGAACTACTCGCTGCGTGCGCTGACGCTCGGAGACAGTGCCGAGGGCCACGCGACCCCGGTGGGTCTACAAGGTTTCTTGACCGCGATCCCCCGGGGCCTCGAGAAGTCCGCCGACATCATCTTCTTCATCTTCATCGTCGGCGGCGTGTTCGGGATCCTGCAGCGCACCGGGACGATCCCCGCGGCGATCCGGGCGCTGATCGACAAGCTGGGACACTCCGACATCCTGTTGACGGTGACGATCATGCTCGTGGTCGGAGTTGGCGGGTCGACGCTGGGAATGGGCGAGGAGTTCATCCCGCTGGTGCCGATCTTCCTGCTGATCTCGAAGCGGATGGGCTACGACCGGATCTTCGGCCTGGCGATCGTGATGCTCGCCGCGGATATCGGCTTCGCCGCAGCCACGACCAATCCGTTCACCGTGCAGATCGCCCAGGGTATCGCCGGGTTACAGCCGACCAGCGGGATCGGGTTCCGGATGATCTTCTTCGTGGTCTGCCAGGCGTTGACGATCGGCTACGTCCTGCGTTACGGCGCCCGGTACAAGAAGGACCCGTCGACTTCCGCCATGGGGCCCGACGACAAGTTCGAGATTTCCGGAGCGAACCTCGACGACCACGAGTTCGACGGACGGCAGGCCGCGACGCTGTTCTCGTGCATCGCCATCTTCGCCGGAATCCTGCTGGCGACCCAGAAGCTCGGCTGGTGGATGAACGACATGGCCGGCGGTTTCCTGCTGATGGGAATCGTCGCCGTCCTCTTCACGGGGCTGGCGATCTCCGATGCGATGAGCGCCTTCGTCAAGGGGATGGAGGAGATGGTCGTCGCCGCTCTCGTCGTCGGCTTCGCACGGGGGATCGAGGTCGTGTTGACCGAGGGTCAGATCCTCGACACGCTGATCCACTCCGCATCGACCGTGCTCGCCGAGGTGCCCCGGTACGTCTCGGTGCAGGGGATGCTGCTGTTCCAGAGCACGCTGAACTTCCTGATCCCCTCCGGTTCGGGCCAGGCCGCGGTCACGATGCCGCTGATGGCGCCGCTGGCCGATGTGCTGGGGATCGAGCGTCAGACGGCGGTCTTCGCCTTCCAGTGTGGCGACGGCTTCTCGAACACGATCGTGCCGACGTCGGGGATTCTGATGGCGATGCTGGCCCTGGCCGGGATCCCGTACCAGAGGTGGCTGCGCTTCGTGTTGCCGCTGTTCCTGACCCTGATGGCGACGGGCGCGCTGTTCCTGGTGATCGCCGTGGCGATCGGTTACTCGTGATCGATACGGGGACTTGACAGCGAGTTAGTTGCACTGTACAACTAACCTCATGAGCAAGCGACCCCGACTCCTCCAGGATCAAGGCCGGCTGGGCAGCGCGATCGAGGCGCTGGTCCGGCGTTTCTCCCTGGCCGAACGGGCCGACGTCTCCTGCTGTGGGATGACGGTGGCCCAGGCGGCGACGCTGCAGCTGCTCGAGGAGCGCGGACCCCTCCGGCTAGGAGCACTCGGCAGGCGGCTGGGGATCCGTCCCTCCACGGTGACCCGCAACCTCCAGCGCCTCGAGGATCGGGGACTCCTCGAGCGGGTCCCGGATCCCGACGACGGCCGGGCACTGGTCGCGCGGCTGACCCGGCGGGGTCGACAGACTGCCGCCGAGGTCGGCGAGTTCGAGGCCCGCTTCGCCGAGGCGGTCTATCGCGCGTTGCCCCAGCAGCGGCGCGACGCGATCGTCGAGGCGATCGAGGAGCTGCTCGAGGCGGTCCAGCAGGCGACCGGATCCTGCACCGCCGATACCGACAAGATCCCCGACACCGTCCACCAAGGAGATCCGAGATGAGCGATTCGAAGACCAGGCGCCCCGGCGCAGACTCCACCGGCCGTTCCGAGGTGCTGGTCGACCAGGTCCGCCGACGGTACGGCAGCATCGCCCGGGGCGACAGCTCCGGCTGTGGCACGCCGACGGCGGGAGAGGGCTGCTGTTCCACGGTGGAGCGGGAGGTGTCGGGAAGGATCGGCTACGACGCGTCGGCGATCGAATCCGTTCCCGCCGATGCGAACCTGGGGCTCGGCTGCGGCGCGCCGATCGAGGCCCTCGACCTGCGGGCCGGCGAGACCGTCGTCGATCTCGGCAGCGGCGGCGGCCTCGACGCCTTCCTCGCCGCGCAGCGGGTCGGCCCGTCGGGCCAGGTCATCGGCGTCGACATGACCCCCGAGATGATCGCCAAGGCCCGCCGCTCCGCCGAGCGCGGGGGCTACACCAACGTCGAATTCCGCGAAGGCCGACTCGAGGCCTTGCCGGTGGACGACGCGACGGTCGATGCGATCACCAGCAACTGCGTGATCAACCTGGTGCCGGACAAGGCTGCCGTCTTCCGTGAGGTTGCCCGGGTTCTCAAACCGGGCGGCCGCATCGTCGTCTCGGACATCGTCCTCGACGGCGAGTTGCCCGGCGAGGTTGCCGAAGACGTGCTGGCCTACGTCGGCTGTGTGTCGGGCGCCGTCGAGCGCAGCCGGTACTTCGAGACCCTGCGCGCCGCCGGCCTGGGCCAGATCGAGGTCCTCAAGGATGTCGATTACCTGGCCACGGTGGGTGACTGCATCCCCGACGAGGCGAAGCAGCTGATGACCGAGAACGGCATGACCCGGGCAGACCTGGAGGGTGTCGTGCGTTCGATCACGTACCGGGCGCGGCGCTGACCGCTGAGCCGGCGGGAGCGGGCCGTCGACAGCGGATCGTCGGGAGCGGATCGTCGAGAGCGGATCGTCGAGAGCGGATCGTCGAGAGCGGATCGTCGAGAGCGGATCGTCGAGAGCGGATCGTCGAGAGCGGATCGTCGGGTCGGGCAGACGCTACAAGCCGGAGCGGTACCGCCGGTAGACCGCGGGCCATTCGGGGTTGTGGCCGGTGAACTCGACCCCCATGCCGCAGATCATCGAGGTCTTCATGTGATCCGGGACCTGGATCGCCCAGACGACCTTGGCCTGCTGCAGGATCGAACTGCCCGGCAACTCGATCTGTACCTGGAGCACCGTTCCGACCGGGAAGACGTGGTTCGTGTTGATGTACAGGCCGGTTTCCGAGATGTTCTCGGCCATTGCCGTCCTGTCGCATCCGCGAACACCGAAGCGTACCCGCAGTCTCGCGGGGACTCTGGCCTTGCGTCTCTTGTCGATCAGACCGTGAGCGTGTTGCATGCTCCCACCCTGTTTCCCCCGGGATGCGCTGATCCCTTCCGGCAACATAGGGCGCGCTCGAGGGGCCGACAACCCGGAGGCCACCACGGGCCGTGAGCCGGGAGGAGCGCCGTGGTCCGAACGGGGAGGGGCCCGGAATCCGCCGGAAACAGGGCGATCCGGGCCTCGGACGGGTCAGACGATCCGGACCGTCTCCCGATCGCCTGTCCGCGCGCGCAGCGAGCCGACCTGCCGCGTCGCGGTCACGCCGGCGTCGTGGAGCGCCTGGATCGCCTCGGCTGCCCGATCGGCGTCGACGGCGACGAGCAGACCGCCCGACGTCTGGGCGTCGGCGAGCAGCAGTCGGCGCGCCGGCGAGTCGCCGTCCCGCCAGACGACCCGGGCCTCGACGTGGGACAGATTGTCCCGGCTGCCACCGGGGACGACACCGGCCGCGGCCAGCGCCGCCGCGCCGTCGAGCAGCGGCACCTGGTCGATCTCGATCTCGGCGTCGACCTGCGACGCCGCGCAGAGTTCGAGCAGGTGACCGAGCAAGCCGAAGCCGGTCACGTCGGTCGCCGCGCGCACCTCGAAGTCGAGCAGGGTCTCGTAGGCGACGCGGTTGAGCGTGCGCATCGAATCGAGGGCGCCGGCGATCACCGAGGCCTCGGCCTGATCGAGCTTCGTCGCCGTGGCGATGATCCCGGTACCGATCGGCTTGGTCAGCAGCAGCGCGTCGCCGGGGCGTCCGCCGGCGTTGCGCCAGATCCGTTCGGGGTGAACGATGCCGGTGACGGCGAGTCCGAACTTCGGTTCGGGGTCGTCGATCGTGTGGCCGCCGACGATCTCGATGCCGGCCTCGCGAGCCGTGTCCGCAGCACCCTCGAGAATCCGCCGCAGCAGATCCAGCGGCAGGCGGTTCGCGGGAAAGCCGACGATGCTCAGGGCGAATCGCGGCTCGGCGCCCATGGCGTACAGGTCGCTCAGCGAGTTCGCGGCACTGATCGCACCGAAGTCGTAGGCGTCGTCGGCGATCGGCGTGAAGAAGTCGACGCTCTGGACCACCGCGAGATCGTCACGCAGCCGCACGACCGCCGCATCGTCGAAGCCGCCCAGGCCGACCAGCACATCCTTGTCGGTCCGGGGCGGTAGGGCGCTGAGGACCGCCTCGAGATCCCGCGGACGCAGCTTGCAGGCGCAGCCCATCCCCCGGGTGAATCGCGTCAGGCGAATCTGTCCGGCGCTCTCCGCTGCCGGCCCCGGCGAACCGGCGTCGCCTCCTCCCAGCCGCTCGGCCGCCGAGGCGATGCAGTCGATCGCCTCGTCGATCTCCTCCCGGGTGCTGAAACGACCGACGGAGAAACGGACCGTGCCCATCGCCAGCTCGGCGGGGACCTGCATCGCCAGCAACACGCCGGAGAGGTCCTCGCCGTCGGCATGACAGGCGGCACCGGCCGAGGCCGCGACCCGATCGCCGATCTCGCTGAGCAGCGTTCCGGCCTCGATGCCGCGGAACGCGACGCTGAGTGTGTTCGGCAGGCAGCGCTCCGGATCGCCGTGTCGATGCAGTCCGGGCAACCGTTCCCGCAGCCCGTTCCACAGCCGATCCCGCAGCTCTCGGGAATGCTCCGTTGCCCGCTCCAGGTCGCCGGCGGCGATGGCACAGGCCTCGCCGAGACCGACGATCTCCAGGACATTCTCGGTGCCGGCCCGTCGACCCGACTCGTGATCCGCCCCGTCGATGAGTCTGGGCAGGTTCTTGCCGCCGCGGAGGTAGAGGGCGCCGATGCCCTTGGGCGCGTAAACCTTGTGACCGGCGATGCTCAGGAAGTCGATGCCGAGCTCGTCGACCCGGACCGACAGCTTGCCCAGGGTCTGCGCCGCGTCGGTGTGAAACGGAATACCGCGCTCCCGCAGAAGACCGGCGATCTCGGCGATCGGCTGGATCGTGCCGACCTCGTTGTTCGCGTGCATCACCGAGACCAGGATCGTGTCCGACGTCAGCGCGGCCTCGACCTCTTGCGGGTCGACCCGGCCGCCGGCGTCGACGCCGACGAGGGTCACCGAGTAGCCGGCCCGGCGCAGTGCCTCGCAGGGTTCGAGGGTTGCCGGGTGCTCGACCGCCGTGCTGACCACATGACCACGACCGCGCAGGCCGGCGAGTCCCTTGATCACCATGTTGTTCGACTCGGAGCCGCCGCTGGTGAAGAGGATCTCGTGAGGCTCCGCGCCGATCAGCTGCGCCACCTGCTGCCGGGCGACCTCGACCGCCCGCCGGGTCTCGAGGCCGTAGCTGTGGGAGCTCGAGGGGTTGCCGAACTTCTCGGTCAGGTACGGCATCATCGCCCGGGCGACCCCGGGGTCGACCGGGGTCGTGGCGTTGTAGTCCAGGTAGATCGGGCGGCGCTGGTTCACGACGGGGCTCCATGACCTGCCGGATAGTCTTCGCCGAGGAGCAGGTCCAGCGTCTCGACGAGCAGGTCGGCATCTTGTTCCGAGAAGACGATCGGCGGCTTGATCTTGATCACGTTGTGATCCCGACCGTCGGTGCTGAGCAGGACGCCCTCTTCCCGGGCGCGGTTGACGACGTAGCTCGCCTTGGCCGCGGCCGGGGTGCGGGACTCGCGATCTTCGACCAGCTCGACGCCGAGGTACAGACCGAGTCCGCGGACGTCGCCGATCAGCGTGTGCCGTTCGGCCAGTTGCGCCAGCCCCTGCTTCAACCGGGCTCCGACCCGCAACGCGTTCTGCTGCAGCCCCTCGTCGTCGATCACCCGCAGGACCTCGAGGCCGACGGCGCAGGAGACCGGGTTGCCGCCGTAGGTGTTGAAGTACTCCATTCCGTTGTGGAAAGAGGCTGCGATCGCGGCGGTGGTGACGACGGCACCGATGGGGTGGCCGTTGCCGATCGGCTTTCCGAGAGTCACGATGTCCGGAACCGCGCCCTGGGTCTCGAAGCCCCAGCGCTGGGAGCCGACCCGGCCGAAGCCGATCTGGACCTCGTCGGCGATGCAGACTCCGCCTGCCCCACGCACCTTCTCGAACGCCTGCGCGAGGAATCCAGCCGGCGGGACGATCTGTCCGCCGCAACCGAGCAACGCCTCGGCGACGAATGCCCCCGGCCCCCCGTCGCAAGCGGCCGCCGCCTGACCGACCTCGTCGGCGTAGAGCGCTCCTGCCGTTTGCGGATCCCGGTAACGGCCCCGGTACGGGTCGGGCAGCGGAGCGGGGTGGACGTAGGACGGCGGCGTCGCCCCGCCCGGTCCCTCGAACTTGTAGGGGCTGACCTCGATCAGCGAACTCAGGTTCCCGTGGTACGCGCCGCCCAGGCAGACGACGTCCCGGCGGCCGGTGTGGGTGCGCGCCAGCCGCAGCGCGAGGTCGTTCGCCTCGCTGCCGCTGTTGACCAGGAAGCAGACGGTCAACCGTTCGTCGAAGCAGGCGGTCAGCGCCTCGGTGTACCGGCTCAGCGCTTCGTGAAGGTAGCGCGTGTTGGTGTTCAGCAGGGCGTTCTGACGCGCCGCGGCACGCACGATTCGAGGGTGGCAGTGGCCGACGTGAGCGACGTTGTTGACGCAGTCGAGGTAGCGCCGCCCGTCGGCGTCGATCAGTCGCGTACCGCGACCCTTGACGATCTGTAACGGCGCACGATACGAGAGGCTGAGCGACGGTCCCGCGTGTTGCCGGCGGACCTCGGCGATCCGCTGGCGATCCCAGTGTGGGTCCGGAAGGTCGGCACCGGCAATCCCGAGCAGCTCCCTGGGGTCGGGGCTCAGGCTGCGCCAGACCGCGGCTCGCCTGGGGGCGGCCACTCCGGGAAAGTCCCCGCTCCGTCCGAGGGTGTCGGCGATCAACTGGAAGTGCAGATGGGGCGGCCAGCCGCCGTTGCCGTCGATGTCGCCCAGGGAGGCGATCCGTTGGCCCCGGGCGACCCGACTGCCGGGCTCGCGTTCGAGGGCGTCGCGACCCAGGTGGCCGTACAGGGTGTGAAACACCGGCCCGTCGGCCGGCTCGTGGCGCAGGATCAAGGTCGGTCCGTAGTCGAGTTCGGTGTCGTTGTCGACAGCGCTGAGCACGGTGCCGTCGTAGGGTGCGAAGACCGGGGCGCCGGCGGGCAGGAACAGGTCGACTCCCAGGTGGACGGTGCGCCGCTCTCCGTCGGCCGGCGCATCGCCGACGAAGGTGTCGCTGGCGTAGAGATCCCGGGCTTCGTCATAGCGCCCGATGCCCAGCTCGGCGCCGGCCCGTTCGATCTCGTCGAACAGAAGCGCGGTGAACCGTTCGGCACTCGAAGTCGCCTCGGGGTCGCCGAGCAGGGGACTGCCGACACTCAGATCGAAGACGATCGACCTCGCCGTTGCCGGTGCGGGCGCGACCACCGGCGCCGCCTCGGATGCGTGGGCGGCGATCCAGTCGACGACGGCTCGTGAGCCCGCGCAGGGCTCGATCCCGCAGGCCTCGCGATAGACGCACTCGGCCAGCTCGGGCTCGATCGCGTCGAACCGGGCCAGGGTGTCCCAGGCCCCGACCTCGCTGATCGACAGGTAGGCGTTGTCCGGCTCGAGACGCTGCTGGTAGGCCGACATGCAGACACTGGTGCAGAGTCGCATCCGGATCAGACCGTGCAAGGCGCCGAGTTCGTTCTCGTCGAGTGGCCGTGCTTGGTGATACCCGGCCACCACGGCGGCGATCGCGCCGAGCGGGTCGTGTTTGTGCATCGCGACATAGGTCGCGGCGATCGCCAGGTCCGAGACGGTCCAGCTCTTCACCAGGTCGCCGAAGTCGATCAGGCCGATCGACCGCGGGGAGTCTCCGTCGCCGATCCCGTCGACGAGGACGTTGTGATCGTTGGCATCGTTGTGGATCACGCTGGTCGAGACGTGGCGCAGCTTCGGCTCGGCGAACTCGGCGAAGTGACCGGCGGCACGGGAGACCAGCGCTTGCCCCCCCGGGTCCGGGATCTCCGCGAGGTAGCGTTCGACGACCGAGAGGCTGTGCCGGAGGTCCCAGGCCAGCACGCGCTCGGCGGCGTCGTCCTCGAAGTCGAGCAGGGCCCGATCCAGTCGCCCGACGAACCGGCCGAACTGGACGAGCAGGTCGGTGTCCTGGGGTCGGACGTCGGCGAGCTTGCGACCGGGGATCCAGGTCAACAGCCGGACGGCGTGTCCATCGGCATCGCCCAGCGGTTCTCCGTCGGTGGTCGGGACGACCCGCGGCCAGGTCGTCTCGGTCTGCTCGGCAAGACGTTCGAGGACCCTGCGCTGCAGGCCCAGAACGTCCAGGGACTCTTCGCGGTTGGAGAACTTCAGCACGAAGCGTTCGCCGCCGGCGGTCGTCAGGCGATAGTTGAGGTCCCGGTCGCTGGGCAGCGGCTGCAGGTCGCCGTCCCGTCCGTAGAGTCTCCGGGCGATCTCCGCCGCCTGGCGTCGATCGAATCCGGGACGACCTTCGATCACCTGAGCCATCGCACCTCCGAGCCTGTAACTCGTCAATTCTAGCGTGGCCCCCAACGTGGTCGCGAGATTGTTGCGCTAGGTAGCAGCAGAGTCCGAGCACTGACGGGAAGTTAGGATTCGCGGGGGCGGGGTTAGCTGGCGAGGCTCAGAACGCGTTCTTGAGGGCGTGCACGCGGTTGTTTCCGACGATCGGCGTCACGACTTCCCGCCGGTAAATGGACCGCCAGCTAGCCGGAATCGATATCCGACCTGGAAACAACCTCTTTGCCAGCACCCGGTCCCAGCTCCACGGTGCATCGGCAATCCCGAGCGTCATCGCCGGTGTGACGAGATCCGGCCGGCGCTCGGTTCGCCGTTTCACGAAGTTGCGCCAGATCGCCATAAGGAAGCCGCGCTCGAGCAGTGCATTCAGTCGTCGCCCGAACGCGATCGTCTCCCGGCGGTGATGCGCCATCGTGTGGCGGATCAGCTTGTGGAACAGGTCGACGGCAAACATCTCACGGTCGCGCCGTCGCGCCTTGGCGGAACGCGGACTGCCCTTCGGTCCACGCTCCGGATTGGCAAAGACACGGTGATCGACCTTGCTCTCGAGATCGTGGCCACGCAGACCGGCGCGGTAGCCGGGGTGCTCGTCGCTGACCACCCGCAGCTTGCCCGGGCTCTTCGGGACGAGCAGGTTGATCATGCGAGCGAACGCCCGTCGATAGGCACCGCGGGATCGGTGCCCGGCGCTCTTTGCCCTGTGCTTTACGGGCTTTTTCCCGCCTCGTCCGTGGGGGGCGTAGTCGATCGAGTACACGAACCAGCTGTGCTGACCCACCGGAGTGCCCATGCCGAACGGATGGTCTTGCGAGTACACGAACCCCTCGAAGTCGTCGTAGACGATCGGCTCACGGATCTCCTTCAAGTCGGTCAACGCACGGGCCTGGAGCAGGATCGAGTGTCGACCGAGTCGCGCCGCCATGCTGGTGACTGCCGAAGGCCCACAGTGCAGCGAACGGGCAATCTGCCGGTGGGCTGAGCCGGCGTTGAGCGCGGCCGCGACATGCGGAAGCAGTTCGGGGCGTTTCAGGTAGTACGTGCAGCTGAACGTTTGCTGGGAGCAGGTCCTGCCGCAGGTCAAACAGCGATACCGTGGAATGATCCTCGGTGTCGCCTGCCGGACGAAGACACCGTGACGACGAAAGTGCGCCCGCGCCATGTTGCGATGGGCTGGGCAGAGGGGCCAGGGACAGAACTCCGGACGGAAGTCTCGCGCTGGAATCGATTCAACCGGTTGGGTAGGCCAGTCCATACCCCGGACATTCCAAGAGGCGTGCCAATCCGATGGCTCTTGAAAAGCCGGGAATGTGGACTCGCGAAGCGATGACCTGTCCGCATGCGGACAGGCAACTGGCCGGGTGGACAGGTTCAGGCCGGGCTAAGGGTCGCGCAACAATCTCGAGACCACGTTGGGCTCGCGCTGGTTCGCGGACGACGAGTGGGGTAGCTTGGGGCGATGCGACCCGTGCTCTCGGTGCTGGGACTGGTCGGCGGGCTGCTGAGCCTCGCCGTGGGTTGCGCTGCCCCGACGACGCCGGACGGTCCGCCGCCGCTCCAGGGAGCGGTGGTGATCGTCCTGGACACCCTGCGCGCCGACCGTCTCGGCTGCTACGGCCACGATCGGCCGACCTCGCCCAACCTCGACGCGCTGGCGGCCGCCGGGGTCCGTTTCGATCAGGCGGTCAGCCCGTCGCCCTGGACCCTGCCGTCGATCGCCGCACTCCTCGGCGGCGATCAGGCCGAACGGGTCATCCCACCCGGTGGCGTGATGGAGCGCTCCATCGTCTCCGACCTGCGGGGGGCCGGGGTGACCACCGCCGCGTTCACCGAGGGGGGCTACGTTTCCCGGAGCTTCGGGTTCGACCTGGGCTTCCTCACCTGGCAGGAAGAGGAGGGTCCGGTCCAGCTGCTCACGCCGGGCCAGTCGACGAACCCCGTCGCCGCGGGCGGGATCGAACGCACGTTCTCCCGTGCATCGGCCTGGCTGGCCGAGCGTGGCGACGAGCCGTTCTTCCTGCTGGTGCACACCTACGAACCCCACACTCCGTACGTGCGGCCGGAGTTCGCCGAGGGACTCGACTCCGGCGGCCTCGGACCGACCTTGCCGATCGAGAGTCTCGAGAAGTTCCGTTCCGGTGAGATCGGCGTGGACGATCGGGTTCGTGAGTACGTCGGGGCGCTGTACGATGGCGGGGTCCGTCACGCTGATCGTCAGGTCGGTGAGTTGCTGGCGACTCTCGAGACCGCCGGACTCGCCGGACGGACCCTGGTGATCGTCACCAGCGATCACGGGGAAGAGCTGGGGGATCGCCATCCGACGCGGATCGCCGATCACGGACATGGCCTCGACGACGGCCAGCTCCGGGTTCCGCTGATCGTGCGCGACCCGGGGATCGAGGCGTCGGGCGGGGTCGTCGAGGATCAGGTCCGGCTGATCGATGTGCTGCCGACCGTCGCGGATCGCCTCGGGCTCGAACCTGAGCACCCCGGAGGCGGGCGCAGTCTGTTGCCGCTGATGCTCGGCGACGAGCGGGGAGCGGACGATCGGCTGGCTCTGCTCGGCAACACCAAGGCCGGACCGCCCCGGGCCGGAGTCCGTGCCCTGGGATTCAAGTACGTCGTGACGCTGGGGCCGGATCCGTTCGAGGTCCCGCTGCAGCCGGCACCCGCCGGGCGGCAACTCTACGACCTGGCCGAGGACCCCGGGGAGCGGCGCAACCTGATCGACACACGACCGGAGCTGGCCGCCGAACTCGATCGACTCCTGCGGGAGCAGCTGGGGCAGCTCCGCCGATCCGGTCGTCTCGACCAGGAGCTGCCCGACGAGATCGACGACCAGCTGATGGAGCGGCTTCGCTCGCTGGGCTACGTTCGCTGATCCTCGTCGGGGCCCTCGACCAGCCGGTGACTCGCCGAGGCGTCGAGATCCAGGCCGTAGACCTGCTTGAGCTGGGCGATCTTGGCCAGGGTCTTCTCGCTGAACGGGGCCTTACCGTCGAAGCTGTGAAGCACCACACCTTCCAGCAGATCTCCCATCGAGATGTCGAGGTACTCGGCCAGGCCCTTGAGGACCTTCACGAGTCGTTTCTCCATCCGGACGCCGGTCTGGATGCGCTGGATCACGAAGGGATCGGACATGAGGTATTCTCCCAGGAAAATACCAATGTACCAAGGTAGCTACGTCCGGTCAAGCTCGAAGCCGCGTACCACCGCGGCCAGCCGCTCGTACTGCTCGAGCCGGTTGTAGAGCTGGGCCGAGACCCGGAACATCCGCCGAGGGAGGCGCCGGCCAGTGGAAGACCGGCAACTCGAAGCGCTCCGCGACGAGCCGGGCGTACAGCGGATCCTGCCCGTGGGGCGCGGTCGGATCGACCTCACGGTCGGGCAGGGGAATCGTCGCCAGCGAGCCGAGCATCTCCTCGTCGACAGGCGGCTCGACCTCGAGGGCCTCGCAGAGCAGCCGCCGGGCGTCGACGACCAGCTCGTGATTGCGCCGACGGATCTCGGGCCAGCCGCCGGGGACCAGTTCGCGCAGGAAGCGGATCGCCGTCGGAACGCAGAGAAAGGCGGTCGGGTCGTCGGTGCCGGTCCAGTCGAACTCGTCGTGGAACCGGGTCCGTCCCGGTCGGCGCACGTTCGCACCGTGACTGATCGTCACCGGCCGGATCGCATCGCGACGATCCGGGCGCGCGTATAGGATCGCGGCACCCTTCGGTGAGCAGAGCCACTTGTGGCAGTTCCCGACGTACCAGGACGCTCCGAGCTCGGCCAGCGCGAGGGGCAGCATCCCCGGTGCGTGGGCGCCGTCGATCAGCAGGTCGATCCCGCGGCTGGAGAGCGCCGCCGAGATCGTCGCGACGGGCAACACCAGGCCGGTCGGGCTCGTCACGTGATCGATCAACGCGAGTCGGCTGCGATCGGTCACCGCCTCGAGGAGTGCGTCGACGAAATCCTCCGGTCGTGGTCCGGGAAAGGGAACGTCGACGACGACGATCCGGGCTCCGGACCGGGCGGCGACATAGTCCAGGGTGTTGCGGCAGGCGTTGTAGCCATGATCGGTCACCAGCAGCTCGTCGCCTCGCTCGAAGCTGAGGGAGCGCAGGACCGCGTTGACTCCGGTGGTGGCGTTGGGGACCGTCACCAGTCCTCCCGGGTCGGCGCCGAGGAACTCGGCGACCTCTTCACGGGCCGCGTCGTGCAGCGCCGGCAGGGTCCGGGTCATGAAGGCGACCGGCTGTCGCTCCAGCTCGGCGCGCAGTTCGGCTTGACGCTCGAGGACCGGGATCGGACAGGCACCGAACGAGCCGTGGTTCAAGAAGTCGATCTCGGGATCGAGGGTCCAGTTGCGGCTCAGCTCCATGGGGCCTCCTGGCGGACGAACGACCGGGCCGGCCGCGAGGGCCGGAAGAGTGCAGTCTCGCACAACCGCGGAGGCTCGCCGCGGGTTAGGATCGACCGATGGGGGAGCACGGCTACCTGCGGGTCCTGGGTCGGTTCGACGGCACGATGCTGGTCATCGGCAGCATCATCGGCGCCGGCGTCTTCTTCACACCCAACGACATCGCCCAGCTGCTCCGGGACCCTGTGACGATGACCCTCGTCTGGGTCATCGGCGGCGGCATCGCCCTGACCGGCTCGCTGACCTACGCCGAGCTCGGCGGCCTGTTCCCCCAGGCCGGCGGCGTCTATGTCTTCCTGCGGGAGGCGTTCGGCCCGATTCCGGCGTTCCTGTACGGCTGGACCGTCCTGCTGGTGATCGCACCCGGCGCCCTGGCCCTGGTCGCCTCGTTCTTCGCGGCCAACCTGGCGACGCTGTTTCCGGGCCTGCCGACCGTCCCGGTCGCCCTGGCGACGATCCTGTTGCTGACCGCGGTCAACGTCCGGGGCGTGCGCCAGGGGGCCACGGTCCAGAACGTCTTCACGATGTCGAAGCTGGCTGCGCTGGCGCTGCTCGCCGTCGGCGGCCTGGTCTACACCGGCGACCCGCTTCCGGCACCGGCCGCCGCGTCGGTGCCGGCGCCGGAGGCACTCGGCGTCGGTGCCGTCCTCGCCGCGCTGCTGCCGGTGATGTTCAGCTACGGCGGCTGGCAGAACGGTACCTACATCGCCGCGGAACTCCGGCATCCCCGTCGAGACGTACCGTTCACCGTCGTCGTCGGTACGCTGGTCGTGATCGCCTGCTACGTGCTGATCAACGTCTCCTACCTGCGGGTGCTGGAGCCGGAGGTGATGGCGGTCTCCCGGACCTTCGCCTCGGAGGCCGCCGAGCAGGCGCTCGGTCCGATCGGCGGCCTGGTCGTGACCGTGGGGATCCTGGTGAGCACGTTCGGGATCTGCGCGGCGATCCTGCTGACCAACCCCCGGGTGGCCCAGGCGGTGGCGGCCGACGGGTCGTTCTTCCCCGCCTTCGGCCGGCTCCATCCACGATTCCGGACGCCGCACCTGGCGATCGTGGTCCTCGGCCTGTGGGCCTGTGTGCTGCTGCTCGTCGGACGAGCCGGGGAACTGCTCGCCGCCGTCGTCTTCTGCGACTGGGTCTTCTTCGCCGCGACGGCGGCGACCCTGTTTCTGTTCCGCAAGCGGCTTCCCGATGCCGAACGCTCGTACCGCTGCCACGGCTACCCCTGGGCGCCGGCGGTCTTCCTGACCCTGGCGACGGGGATCGCGATCGTGGCCTTCGTCCAGGCCGACACGACGAGCCGGATCCTGGGGCCGGGAATCCTCGCGGCGGGGGTTCCGGTGTACTACCTGTTCCGGGCGCGGGGGAGCGGAGCGGCCTAGTGGATGGTGTGGTCGCTCCGGCGTTCGACGCGAACCTCGAGGATCCGGGTCGTCAGCACGGTGTTGCCGAACTCGAGGAACATGCCGGGAGCGGCGAGAATCTCCCGGGCGATCGCCGAGCCACCGAAGGTGCAGCCGTTGACGGTCACCGTGACCGGCCCGTCCGGCTGCCGGTCGAACCAGCCGCCGCGGACCACGAAGCCGTCGTCGCCGGCGGCGAGGAGGGAGTAGGTCGAGTTCCGGGTCTTGACGATCAGCCGGTCGCCGAGACCGAGGTCGCGCCGATGAATCGAGGGGCCCGAGCGGGTCGCCCGTGTCACCCCGTCGAGGGTCCGCACCCGCTGGGGCAGCTTGAACTCACCGGTCCGCGTCGAATGGGCCAAAGAACGACTCCTCCCGTCCAATTTACGTTATTTCCCACGGCCGTTGGAAGCAAACTGGGGCAAACGATGCTGCGGGAGCGCCGCGGCGAGTCGGACGGGACACGGCGAAGCGGCCGTCGACGGGTCGCGTCCAGGAGCGGTATAGTTCCCGTTTTGTCGGGATTCGCAGGTCGCCACGGCGGCAGCGGAACCCCAGCGGGTGTTCAGGAATGCTGGCGCGAATTCGACGATTCTTGCTGCTCAGGAGGCTGGCACCGCCTGTCGTCGTCGTTTCCGGCTTGCCGCGTTCCGGTACGTCCATGATGATGAAGATGCTCGATGCGGCCGGCCTGCCGACGGTCGTCGACAACATCCGCACCGCCGACGAGGACAACCCCAAGGGATACTTCGAGCTCGAGCAGGTGAAGGAGCTGGACAAGGGCGGCGACAAGTCGTGGGTCCGGGGGCGCTGCCGCGGCAAGGTGATCAAGGTGATCAGCTTCCTGCTCACCGACCTGCCCGATGACAACCACTACAAGGTGATCTTCATGCGCCGGAACCTGGACGAGGTGATCGCCTCCCAGAACAAGATGCTCGTCCGCCGGGGCGAGCCGACCGATACGACCAAGGACGAACGGATGATCAAGCTCTACCGCGACCACCTGCTCAAGGTCCGCGTGCAGATGCGCCACCGCTCGAACTACGACCTGCTCGAGCTGGATCACCGTCAGGCGCTGGAGAGTCCGCTCGAGGCGGCAGGGACCGTCGCCGATTTCCTGGGTGGCGACCTCGATACCGCCGCGATGGCTGCGGTGGTCGACAACAACCTTTATCGCAACCGCAGCGCGGCGGCGGGGTGAGGCTCCCGATGCGCTCCCGTACGCTGATCCGCTTCGGTATCGTGCTCTACGTCTGCCTGTTCCTGCTCGAGCCGCCGGCGGCGCAGGCCTACATCGGTCCCGGCGCCGGTTTCGCCTTCGTCTCCTCGTTCTTCGCCGTGTTCGCCGCGCTGTTCCTGGCCTTCTTCAAGCTGTTCACCTGGCCCTTCCGCTGGCTGATCCGCACCCTGCGCTGGCGCAAGGCGTTGAAGCGCGCCCGGGTCAAGAAGGTCATCGTCGTCGGCCTCGACGGCCAGGATCCCGAGCTGACCGACGAGTTCCTGGCCCAGGGTCTGTTGCCGAACTTCGAGCGGTTACGCAAGCAGGGCGGCTACCAGCGCCTGCTGACCTCGTTCCCCGCGGAATCGCCGGTCGCCTGGTCGAGCTTCCAGACCGGCTGCAATCCCGGCAAGCACAAGGTCTTCGACTTCCTCGTGCCGGCGCCGAACTCCTACATGCCGGAGCTCTGCTCGGCGAAGGTGACCGACGACGCCCGGACGCTGAAGCTCGGCAAGTACCGGATCCCGATCGGCAAGCCGTCGATCGATCTCGGCCGCAAGAGCCGTTCGTTCTGGAGCGTCCTCGGCGACCACGGGATCTTCAGCACCGTGATCCGGGTGCCGATCACGTTTCCGCCGGAGCGCTTCCACGGCGCGTTGCTGTCGGCGATGTGCGTTCCGGACATGATCGGGAGCCAGGGGACGTTCTCGTACTTCACCAGCGACCCGGGGGAGAAAAAGTCGTTCACCGGCGGCATCCAGATGCCGGTCGAGGTCGAGGGCGGAGTCGTCCGCAGCCACATCACCGGACCGGAGAACGGTCTGGTGGAGGGCCGCGGCGAGATGCGCATCCCCTTCGAGGTGCGGCTCGGCGGGACCAACGGATCGGGCCCGCAGATCGTCATCGACGGCAAGAGCTGGCCGCTGCCGCTCAACGACTACACGCCCTGGATCGACCTGACGTTCCGGCCGGCGCTCGCCTTCAAGATCGGCGGGATCTGTCGGTTCTACCTCAAGGAAGTCGCGCCGCATTTCAAGCTCTACATGAGTCCGGTCAACATCGACCCGGACAAGCCGGCGCTGCCGGTCTCCCACCCGTTCACCTACTCGGTCTACCTGTCCAAGACCTACGGTCGCTTCTCGACCCTCGGCCTGGCCGAGGACACCTGGGCGCTGAACGAGCGGGTGCTGGACGAGTCGGCCTGGCTCAAGCAGGTCTGGTCGATTCACGAAGAGCGCGAGACGCAGCTGTTCGACGCGATCGAGAAGACGACTCGCGGCACGGTCGTCTGCGTGTTCGACATCACCGACCGGCTGCAGCACATGTTCTTCCGCTACCTGGACAAGGACCATCCGGCCAACAGGGACAAGGACACGACCGAACACAAGGATGCGATCCTCGACCTGTACAAGAGGATGGACGAGCTCGTCGGTCGCGTGCTGGACAAGGCCGACGACGACACCGTCGTGATGGTGATGTCCGACCACGGATTCAAGCCGTTCCGCCGGGGTGTGAACCTCAACAGCTGGCTGTGGAAGAACGGCTACCTGACGCTGAAGGGCGACGCGCCCAGCGGCGAGAACTGGTACGTCGACGTCGACTGGAGCAAGACCGTCGCCTACGCGGTCGGCCTCGGCGGGATCTACCTGAATTTGAAGGGTGTCCGCCCCGAGGGAATCGTCGAACCCGGCGAAGAGGCCGGTCGCATCCGCGGCGAGATCCGCGAAAAGCTGCGCGGCTTCCGGGACGAGGAGACCGGCGAGGTGGCGATCGCCGAGGTCTACGACCTCAAGCAGAAGTACAGCGGTCCGTACGTCGACCAGGCGCCGGACCTGCTGGTCGGTTTCCAGGTCGGTTACCGGGTCTCGTGGGGCTGCGCGACCGGGCAGGTGACCGAGAAGATCATCGAGGACAACACCAAGAGCTGGAGCGGCGATCACTGCATGAACCCGCCCGACGTACCCGGCATCTTCTTCGCCAACCGCGAGTTCCCCGGTGAGTCGATCCACATCATGGATATCGGCCCGACGGTGATGGACCTGTTCGGCGTTCCCGTGCCGACATTCTGTGACGGCAAGGTGCGTGAGCCGAAAGAGCGAGGCGCCGCGTGATCCGGAGAATCGTCCTGCTCGTCACGATCGGACTGCTCGTCGGCGGGATCGCCCCGGTCGGCGCGGCACGGGCACCGAAGAAGAAGGTGCTGGTGATGGGTGTCGACGGCCTCGATCCCAAGCTGTTGCAGCAGTTCATGGACGCCGGTGACTTGCCCAACTTCCGCAAGCTGGTGGCCCAGGGCGATTTCAAGCCGCTGACGACCAGCATGCCCCCGCTCAGCCCGGTGGCCTGGTCGAACTTCATCACCGGGATGGACTCGGGCGGTCACGGGATCTACGACTTCATCCACCGCGAGCCGGAGACCCTGATCCCGTTCCTGTCGATGTCCAGGGTCGAGGGCTCGACCCGTGCCGTGCGGCTGCCCGCCCCGGGCGGCGACTGCGATCGCTGGGTCTTTCCGCTGTCCGGCGGAACCACCGAGAACCTGCGCCGGGGAACTCCGTTCTGGGAGCTGCTGAAGGACGCCGACGTACCGACGACGATCTTCAAGATGCCGGCGAACTTCCCGCCGGACGATCTGTCGACCCGGGCGATCTCGGGGATGGGCACGCCGGACATCCTCGGAACCACCGGCACCTTCTCGTACTACACGAACCGTCCGGTGCCCAACGCGGCGGACATGTCCGGCGGCGACGTCTATCTCGTCTCCGTCGTCGACAACGTCGTCGAGGGGCGGCTGCACGGCCCGGACAGCCCGGTCTGTGAGGTCGCCCGGCGTACGGCATCGCGACGATCCCGCTCCGGCGAACGCGAGACGGTCTACGACGCGCCGGAGCTGACGGTGCCGTTCCAGGTCTACCTCGACCCCGAGGAGCCGGTCGCCCGCTTCGTCATCGGCGACGAGGAGTTCATTCTCCAGGAGGGGGAGTGGAGCGACTGGGTCCCGGTCGACTTCGAGGCGGTTCCGGTGCTGGCCACCGCTCGCTCGATGGGGCGCTTCTACCTCAAGCAGGTTCGGCCGGACTTCAAGCTCTACGTCTCCCCGCTGCAGATCAGCCTCGAAGCGCCGGCGTTGCCGATCACCCATCCCGAGAGCTGGTCCAAGCAGCTCTACCGGGACGTCGGACCGTTCTACACCCAGGAGCTGGCCGAGGACACCAAGGCCTTCGTCGGCGGGATCTTCACCGGCCAGGAGTTCTGGCAGCAGTCCCAGTACGTCTTTCGCGAGAGCCGGCATATCTACGAGTACATGCTCGATCAGTGGAAGGAAGGCCTGCTGTTCTTCTACTTCTCCAGCATCGATCAGGGCAGCCACATGCTCTGGCACTTCGCCGACCCGGAGCACCCGGGGCACACGGCGGACGAGAAGCTGCACGAGGGGATCCGCACGCTGTACCGGCAGCTCGACGAGGTGCTCGGCCGGACCCTGGCGCGGATCGACGACGACACCACGCTGGTCGTCATGTCCGATCACGGCTTCTGTCCGTTCTACTGGCAGATCGAACTGAACAGCTGGCTGGTCGAGAAGGGCTGGGTCACGCTGCGCGATCCTTCCCGGCAAGGCTCCCGGCCGCTGTTCGGCAATGTCGACTGGAGCCGGACGAAGGCCTACGCCCTCGGACTCAACGGCCTGTACCTCAACCTCAAGGGACGGGAGAGCCGCGGCGTCGTCGACGCGGCAAGCTATCAACAGGTCCTCGACGAGCTCGAGCGCGACCTGCTCGAGATGGTCGACCCGAAGACCGGCCGCAAGCCGGTCAGTCTGGTGATCCAGCCGCGACGGGACTATCACGGGCCGTTCGCCGATCAGGGGCCGGACATCCTCGTCGGCTACGACTGGGGCTACCGCACCTCGTGGAAGAGCCCGCTGGGAGAGTTTCCCCCCGGCGTGGTTCACGACAATCACGAGCCCTGGAGCGGCGACCACTCGGTGGACTACCGCAAGGTGCCCGGCGTGCTGATCACCAACGGCACGATCACGATGGACGCTCCGGCGCTGTTCGACCTGACCGTGGGCATCCTCGACGAATACGGCGTCGCCCCGACCGACGAGATGCTGGGCCAGGATTGCCTCGGGCCGAAGAAGCCGATGCCAGGCGCGGCCCCCTCGACCGCGACGGGCGGAAACGAATAAGGAGAGAACGATGTTCGGAGGAATCAAGCTCGACAAGGATCTGCTGAAGAAGATCAAGCGCTACTCGGAGATCGCCGGCTACTCGTCGGTCGAGGAGTTCATCACCCACGCGCTGGAGAAGGAGATCGCCCAGCTCGAGGAAGGCGGCACCTCCGACGAGGAGATCCGCAAGAAGCTGCAGGGTCTCGGGTACATCTCGTAAGCACAGCGATGTCGACGATCCTGCAAATCCTCAACACGGTGATGACCACGCTGTTCGGCTGGCTGCTGCTGCCGTTCCGCGGCCTGTCGCCGATCTGGGCCTTGCTCGTCGTGTCGAGCTTGACCGGTGTGTTGATGCTCTGGATCTTCGGCAAGGTCTCGGACCAGGCGACGATCGGGGTGCTGCGGGACCGCGTGCGCGGACACCTGCTGGGAATCCGGCTGTTCGGCGACGACCTGCGCACGCTGTTCCGGCTGCAGTGGCGGCTGCTGCGGGACAACGCGATCTACCTGCGCTACGCACTGCTGCCGATGCTGATCATGCTCTTGCCGGTGTTGCTGGTGATGACCCAGCTCAATCTGTTCTTCGACAAGCAGCCGCTCGCAGTCGGGCAGACCGCGATCGTCAAGGTCAAGGTTCGCGACGCCCAGACCCTGGCCGACGGGGTGACCCTCGACGTGCCCGCCGGCGTGGTCGTCGAGACCCCGCCGGTTCGCTCCGCGGCGATCCTCGAGGTGGCCTGGCGGATCCGGGCCGACGAGACCGGCGCACACCGGATGCGGATCCTGGCCGACGGCGATCCCGTCGAGAAGGAGCTGCGGGTCGGCGGCGGCTGGGGGGCGACCTCGGCGCTGCGCAGTGCCGGTCTGCTCGACCTGTTGCTCTACCCCGGAGAGGCACCGATCCTGGCCGCCAGCGGCATCACCGCGATCGAGGTGACCTACGACGCTCTGCCCCTGAGCGTTTTCGGTTTTGAAATCCACTGGCTGATCGTCTTCTTTGTCGTGTCCCTGGCCGCCGGTTTCGCCCTCAAGGGCCCTCTCGGCGTCGAGATCTGACTGCATTTCGTCCGAGACTCCCGTATAACTACCGTCATGACCTGCCATCCCCCAGACCGGGCGGTGCCCTTCGGCTCCGCTTTGCGTGCGACTGCGCTCTCGTTGCTCCTCGCCTTGCTGGTCGCCCCGGTCGTCACTGCCGGCGACGGCGGCGGACCATCGTCGAAGGCACCCCACGGGACTCCGGACCGTCGGCAGCTGCTGCGCTCCCCCGGAGTGCTCGGCGAAGACGTCTCGCCCCCGCGCAGTCCCGGCAACCTGGCGGTCTCCGCCGTCTCCGGAGAGCAGGTCGACACCTTCTGGATGCCGGCGACCGACGACCGCGGAGTCGTCGCCTACCGCATCTACCGCGACGGTGTCGCCGTCGGCCGGGTGCAGGGAACGCGCTTCCGCGACGAGGGGCTGGAGCCGGGCAAGAGCTATCGCTACACCGTGACCGCGGTGGATGCCGCCGGGAACGAGTCGCCGGTCCCCTCGCCGGTGACCGCGCTGACCCCCGGCGCAGCCGGCGACACGGTGCTGGACGTCTGGTACGGCGACACCCAGAAGTTCGGCAACATCGGTCACGCCCAGCGCTGGGTCAACATTCTCGGCGCCGTCAGCGACCCCGACGGAATTGCCTCGCTTTCGTTCTCGCTCAACGGCGGCGCCGACCGGGTGCTGTCGATCGGACCCGACGGGCGCCGGCTCTACTTTCCCGGCGACTTCGTCATCGAGGTCGACTTCGATGAGCTGAACCTCGGCCTCAACACCTTCCGGATCCGTGCGGTCGACGGTGGCGGGGACGCGACCGAACGATCGGTCACGGTGGACTACGGAGGCCCGACGGTCTGGCCCGAGGTCTACAGCGTCGACTGGAGCTCGGTGACCGACCTGCAGGACGTGGTCCAGATCGTCGACGGCAAATGGTCGGTCTCCGGAGATAGCCTCCGGCCCGATCGTCCGGGGTACGACCGGTTGATCGCGATCGGCGACCGGCTCTGGGACGACTACGAACTGATCGTGCCGTTCACGCTGCACTCGATCGACCCGGCCGGTTTCCTGCCCCCGAGCTTCATGCCCGGATTCGGCCTGCTGATGCGCTGGACCGGCCACACCGACGAGCCGGCGGTCTGCCCCCAGCCCCACTGCGGCTGGCAACCCCATGGTGGCTCGGCCTGGTACTGGTGGGACGAGGTGGGCGGCATGCCCGGCAACATCGGCGGAAGCATCGTCGACCCGGCCGATCGCGGCATCGACTTCAACACACCGTACATCCTGAAGATGCGGGTCGAGACCGGTCCCGCCGGCTACCTGTACAGGTACCGCATCTGGCCCGCCGCCGAAATGGAACCGACGGTCTGGACCGCGACCGGACTGGGTCACGAGGACGTCGCGGCAGGCTCGACGCTGATCATCGCGCACCACGTCGACGTCACCATCGGCGACCTGCAGGCCCGGGCGCTTCCCGACGTGCAGGATCCTGTCGCGCCGGCGAGCCTGACAGCAACGCCGACATCGGCCTTCGGCATGCGGCTGAGCTGGCCCGCGGGTACCGACGACTTCCAGATCGTGGAGTACCGTATCGAACGCGACGGCCTGCCGATCGCGTCGACGACCGCACTGAGGTTCGACGACCGCGTGCTGCTGCCCGACACGCTCTACAACTACGAGATCGTGGCGGTCGACGAGGCCGGCAACGAGTCGGCGCCTGTGGCCGCCTCCGCCCGGACGCTGCCCCGTCCGCCCGGTCCGGTCTGCGGCGACGGAATCGTGAGTCTCGGCGAGCAGTGCGACGACGGCGGTGTCGTCGCCGGCGACGGCTGTTCCATCGCCTGCACCCTGGAGGCGACTTCCGAGAACGTCGTCGACAACGGCGACTTTGCCGCCGGCAAGCAGGGCTGGTCGTTCTACAGCAACGGCAATGCGCGCCTGCTGATCCAGGGCGGCGCCTCCGTGATCGAGATCACGACCCAGGGGACGAACGTCCAGCTCTACCGGAGAGACATCGCCCTCGAGGGGGATACGCTCTACCGCCTGACCTTCCTGGGGAAGAACTCTTCGGGGGGGGATGTGGCGGTCTCGGTGCGCAAGCACACCAGCCCCTACAGCTCCTACGGTGTGATCCGCCGCCGGGTCGACCTGGGAACCGAGTGGGCGCTTCACACCGTCGAGTTCACGACGACCTCCGGCGACAAGACCGACGGCCGGCTGATGTTCGAGCTGAGCCAGTACGATCAGAACGGTGACGAGTACGGCTTCGACGACATCGTGCTGGAGAAGGTCGTCAGCAGCTGTGGCGACGGCGTCGAGGACGCCGTCGAGGCCTGCGACGACGGCAACCTCGACAACACCGATGCCTGCCTGAACGATTGCAACCTCGCGGCCTGCGGCGATCTCTGGATTCACGACGGGACCGAGACCTGTGACGACGGCAACACCGACGCCGGCGACGGCTGCTCGTCCAGCTGCCTTCCCGAGAGCGGCTGCGGCGACGGCATTCTCGACGATGGCGAGGAGTGCGACGACGCCAACCAGGACACGACCGACGACTGTGTCGACTGCGTGGACGCCGGCTGCGGCGACGGCTTCGTGCACAGCGGGTTCGAGGAGTGCGACGACGGCAACGCGGTCGCCGGCGACGGCTGCTCGTCGATCTGCGAGATCGAGCCGTTCTGCGGCGACGGCAACCTGGATGCCGGAGAAGCCTGCGACGACGGCAATGCCGACTCGACCGATGACTGCCTGGCGGACTGCACGCTACCGGCCTGCGGCGACGGCTTTGTCCAGACCGGGGTCGAGGCCTGCGACGACGGCGGTCTCGTCGCCGGCGACGGCTGCTCGGCGATCTGCTCCCTCGAGCGGCGCTGCGGCGACGGGCTGCAGCAGCCGGGCGAGCAGTGCGATGACGGGAACCTCGACGACGACGACGGCTGCTCGGCGACCTGCCGCCAGGAGATCAGCGCTCCGAACGCCGTGGTCAACCCGAGCTTCGACGACGGGAAGTCGTCGTGGCGCTTCTACTCCAACGGCAACGCCGACTGGAGCACGCCCGCCGGCGAGGCGCTGATCGACATCACGACCCAGGGCACCAACGTGCAGCTGTACCAGCGCTCGATCGTTCTCGAACCGGGAACTCGCTATCGGCTCCGATTCCACGCCGCGAGCTCCGACGGACGGGACCTGGAGGTCTCGCTGCAGAGGCACACCGCCCCGTTCCCGAACTACGGCATCCGCAAGCAGCGTTTCGACCTCGACCTGACCCTGCGGGAGCACAGCTTCGAGTTCACCACGCCGCTGGAGAGCATCAACGATGCCCGGCTGATGTTCTGGCTCGCGCCCTACGACGCCAACGGGACCCAGTACCGGATCGACGACGTGGTGGTCGAACCGGCGGTCGCGATCTGTGGCGACGGCGTCGTCGAGGGTGCCGAGGCCTGTGACGACGGCAACCTGGACAACACCGACGCCTGCCTCAACGACTGCTCTGCGGCGCGTTGCGGCGACACGTGGCTGCAGGGCGGTGTCGAGGCCTGCGACGACGGCAACACCGCCGACGGCGACGGCTGCTCCGCCTCTTGCGAGGAGGAGAGTGCCTGTGGCGACGGCGTGACCGACCCGGGCGAGGAGTGCGACGACGGCAACGGCGATCCGCTGGACGGTTGCACGAACGACTGTCTGGCCCGGAACTGCGGCGACGGGCTGCTCGACTCGGGCGAGGCGTGCGACGACGGCAACCTGATCTCCGGCGACGGCTGCCGCGACGACTGCACCGTCGAGATCTGCGGAGACATGCGCTTCGATCCGGGTGAGGACTGCGACGACGGAAACAACGTCGGCGGCGACGGTTGCCGTGCCGATTGCACCGTTGAGAGCTGCGGCGACGGGATTCTCGATCCCGGCGAGCAGTGCGACGACGGCAACTTCGTCCTCGGCGACGGCTGCCGGCCGACCTGCCTGGTCGAGGGCTGCGGCGACGGTTTCGTCGAATCCGGGGAATCCTGCGACCCACCGGGGCCGCAACCCGGTGGCCTCGGAGAATGCCGCGACAACTGTTCGTTCTGTGGCGACGGCGTGCGACAGGTCGTCGAGGCCTGCGACGACGGCAACAACGTCGGCGGCGACGGCTGCCGCGCCGACTGCACGGTCGAGCTGTGCGGCGACGGTGTCCAGGACCCCCAGGAATCCTGTGACGACGGAAACACCAGCAACTTCGACGGCTGCAACTCCGTCTGCGGGAACGAGGGCTGCGCCCTGTTCTCCGACGACATGGAGAGCGGCGCGCCGGGCTGGAGCTCGGCGGTGTTCCCCGACCCGGCGAAGATCGCGACGCCCCCCGGTCCCAGTACCTGGCATCTGGGCGCGACGACTTGTCGGGGCGATGCTCTCGACAGCACCTGGTATCTGGCCAACGGTAACGACGGCCCCGGCTGCGAGGAGAACTCCTCCCGGGAGCGTTCCCGGTTGATGAGCCCACCGATCGCCTTGCCGGCGGCGACCTCCTCGAAGCTCGTCTTCGACGCGCTCTCGTTCGACGAGGGCGGCGCCTGTCTCGAGGGGCTCCCGTTCGACCGCCACGACGTCGGTGTCACGCTGGACGACGGCGCGACCTACGTGCTGCTCAACGACTGCACCGCGCTCGCCGATGGCGCGGGGACCCGGGTGCACCACGAGTTCGACCTGGTCGCCTGGGCCGGGCAGACGATCCGGATCCTGTTCGTCTACGAAACCGCCGATGCCAACCACGGTCACACCTTCGCCATCGACGACGTGGCGGTGACCGGCGACAGCTGTGCCGCCGTCGAGAACGTCCTGGACAACGGCGACTTCGGCGAGGGCCAGGCTTCGTGGCGCTTCTACACCAGCGGCAATGGAGCGTTCTCGATCACGTCGGAGGGCGAGGCCCGGATCGCGATGACGACCCGCGGTACCAACACGCAGCTATATCAGCGAGGTGTCGAGCTGGCGGGCAACACGCGCTACCGGCTGTCCTTCACCGGGCGCAGCAGCGACGGTCGCGACCTCGATGTGTCGGTGCGTCGGCACACCGCGCCCTACACGGACTTCGGTCTCAACAACGCATTGTTCGATCTGACCACCGAGAGCCAGTCGTTCAGCGTCGAGTTCACGACGACCTCCGGGGACAAGACCGACGCCAGGGTGATGTTCTGGCTGGGCCCGTACAACCGCGACGGGTCGATCTACCACCTCGACGACGTGCTGCTCGAGCGCCTCGACCCGTAGTACACTCGAGGCATCGGTCGCGTTCGGAGATCCGCAGGACGGAGGGCTGTCGATGGGTTGCCTGATCGGTTGCATCGCGATGGCGACTCCGCGACTCGCGATCCTGCTCGTCGTCATCTTCAGCGACTACATCGGTCAGGCGTACCAGACGAACATCTGGCCCTTGCTGGGTTTCTTCATGCTCCCGACGACCACCCTGGCCTACGCCTGGGCGGTGAACAGCGCCGGCAGCGTCACCGGGATCTACCTGGTCGTCGTCGTCCTGGCCGTGCTGATCGATCTGGGATTGTTCGGCGCGGGCGCCCGGGGCGCGAAGGACTGAGTCTCAGTCCGACGACGGATCGCCGGCCGGTTTCGGCCCCGTGCCGGCCTGGACGATCGGGTCGAGGATCTCCGGCGGTATCCAGCCGGGATGAACCTGGCCGTCGACGACGAAGGTCGGCGTCCCCTGGACCCCCAGGTCGCGTCCCGCGGCCATGTCCCGGGCGACCTCATCGGCGACGGCGTCGTCGGCCAGGCACGCGGCCAGCGCGTCACCGTCGAGATCGACGTCCCGGGCCAGGCGCTCGGCGGTAACGGGATCGGTCTTCTTGTGGTTCGCGTAGAGATAGTCGTTCGCTTCCCAGAATCGATCCTGGCGCGCCGCGCAGTTCGCCATGCGGGCGTAGAGGCAGGCGTTCTCGTGGAACGGTTGCGGGATGTTCGGGTTGCAGGCGTTGTCCAGCGGGTAGTGCATGTGGACCAGTCGGATCTTGTCCGGATGCTGGGCCACGAGCTCGCGCATCTTGGCGTGTCGCGAGCGGCAGTGCGGACACTCGTAGTCGCTGAACTCGGTGACCTCGAGTTCGGGGAACGCGGCGCCGATCCAGGCGTGGCCGTCCTCGGTCGCGCCGACCGGCACGCCGTCGGGGCCGGTGTTGGCCCGGACCGCCCAGTACTCCGGTAACGCGGCCGAGACGATCAGCACGGCGACGAGCCCCAGGGCGCTGAAGGTGATCGTGGCGCCGAGGTGCTCGTAGATCTCGTGGAACGCCCGGCGCACCACGCCGGGGCCACCGCGCAGCACGAGGCTCGCGCAACCGACCAGCAGGAAGTTGATCAGGTAGGTTCCGGCACAGACGATGCAGACCGAGTGGATCACGTAGTGCGACAGCCAGAACAGTCCGATCCCGCTCAGGGCGAGGGGGACGCTGATCGCCCAGGCCAGAGCGATCGGCCAGCTCTGTCGCGGGTCGCGCAGGGAGAGCAGGCCCAGCGCGCCCAGGGTCAGGTAGGCCAGGATGCCCCACAGGGCCAGCGGCATGCCGAGCCAGATCGAGTACTCGCTCTGGGCGACCGCCGCGCAGTCGAGGCCTTCCCCCATCGAGCAGTAGGACTCGTAGTCGGGATCCGCGTGGACGGCGACGTGGAGCCGCATCAGGTCCGCCGATAGCAGCAGCCCGACGCCGCAGAGCACGACGAACGCCAGGGTCCAGCGCCGGCGCGGATTCCAGACCGCCGACCTCTGTCGGGGTTCAGGGACCGGCTTCGACGGTGCCGGAGTCGGGGCCGGGCCCCCGGAGCCGGGCGGACGGCGTTTCGATTTCTGTTTTCGGCGCGACATCGCAGGTCAAGGATAGTTCCCTGTCGCGAAAGCTCAAGCCCGGACTCCGGTGGACCCAGATCCTCGGGTCGGGCGGCCGGGACTCAGGCCACGCATCCTCGGGGTCGATCTCGAATACCCGGTGCACATCGGCAGGTTCCACACGCCAGGCGCCGGCCGCCAGCTCCGCGGCCAGCTGGCCCGGAGCCCATGCGGCGTGACCGGAATAGACCCGGAAGAACCCTGCCGGGTCTTCCTTGCGCTGCTGCGCCAGTCGCGCCAGCAGCTTCTGGTCGTGGCTGAAGTAGACGTCGTCGAACACGTGGTAGTTGCGCTCCGCGGGCTTCGCGGGCGCTCGAAGGAGCATCACCAGACTTCCGGGGAGGACCGGGCCCCCGGAGAACACCGTGTCCTCGAGCCCCTTCAACTCCTCGACCCGGGGGATCGCCTCGGCCACGTTGACCTTCGTGTCGCGATTGACGATCAGCCCCATCGACCCACCCTGGTCATGGCGCAGCAGGAGGACGACGGTCTTGATGAAGTTCGGGTCCCGCAGGGACTCGTCGGCGATCAGCAGGCGACCCACCGCGGGACCGAGGGTCTCGCCCGACCCGGGTCCGGGTTGCGGCGCCGGTTCCGTGCCCCGGTCGTCCTCCAGGGCCCGCACCGTGGCGACGCAGAACAGCAGGCAGAGCCCGAGGACGATCAGCGTGGTCTTCATCGATCTCATGATACGGGGATCGGTCGGATCGGACCATAATGCTCGGATGACGGGATTGTCCGAGTTCGGCGGCCGCAACGTCGTGATCACCGGCGCCTCGAGCGGGATCGGTCGCCTGCTGGCGCTGCGTCTGGCCGGCCGCGGTGCCCGACTGGCTCTGCTGGCCCGTCGCCGGGACGAGCTGGCGTCGCTGGTCGCCGAGATCGAGGGCGGTGGGGGAGAGGCCCTCGCCGTCGTCTGCGACCTGGGCGACGACAGGCAGAGCGCGGCGGCGATCGGCCAGATCCGCAGCTGGGCGCCCCGGATCGACCTGCTGGTCAACAACGCCGGCTACGGCGCCCACCGGCCGTTCCTCGAGACCTCGCCCGAGGAGGCGGAACGGATGATGCGGGTCAACTTCGGCGGGAGCTACACGATGACCCACGGGCTGCTGCCGGGGATGATCGAGGGCGGTCAGGGCTGGATCGTCTTCGTCTCGTCGGTCGCCGGCAGGATCGGCGTCCCCGGTGAGAGCGCCTACGTGGCGACGAAGTTCGCGCTGACCGGCCTGGCCGAGGCGCTGTCGATCGAGGTCGAGGATGCCGGGGTCCACGTGTTGACCGTCTACCCCGGGGCGATCCGGACGCCGTTCTTCACCGACGAGGATCTGGAGCGGATGCCGCCCGTGGCCCGGAGGACGATGGTCGAGCCCGGACCGCTGGTCGACGCGATCCTCGACGCCCTGGCCCGGGGGCGCCGGGAGTTGACCTGGCCGCGAAGCATCGGCCTGGCCTATCCCGTGCGGGCCGTGGCGCCGGAGTTCTTCCGGGGCCAGGTCAAGCGGAAGACCCGCGGGGGGCGGTGAGGGCCGCCGCCGCGAGGGGTCAGGCTGCGGGAGGTTGCGCGGGCCGCTCGGGCGCCGGAGGCTTCCCGCCGAAGCCGGCGACCCATTCGCTGAAGCGCTGCACCAGCGAGTAGTACACCGGCACCATCACCACCGACATCAGCGTCGCCATCAACATGCCGCCGAACACCGCCGTGCCAAGCGCCTGGCGGCTGGCCGACGCGGCACCCTCGGCGATCACCAGCGGGAACGTGCCGAGGACGAACGACAGCGAGGTCATCAGGATCGGACGGAAGCGCAGGTGAGCCGCTTCCGTGGCGGCCTCGAAGATCGGCTGTCCCTTGTCCCGCAGTTCCTTGGCGAACTCGACGATCAGGATGGCGTTCTTGGCGGCGAGGGCGATCAGCAGGACGATGCCGATCTGGGTGTAGGTGTTGACGTCCATCTTTCGCATCCAGACCGCAATCACCGTGCCCAGCAGGGCCAGCGGTACGACGAGGATGACGGCCATCGGGATCGTCCAGCTCTCGTACTGGGCCGACAGGAACAGGAAGACGAAGACGATCGCCATGCCGAAGATCAGCGCGGTGCCCTCGCCGGCCAGCTTTTCCTGGAACGACATGCCGCTCCAGGCGTAGCCCATCGTGCTCGGCAGCACCGCGTCGGCGGTCTGCTCCATCAACGCGATCGCCTGTCCGGACGAGGTTCCCGGTGCCGCCCCGCCGGTGACGGTCGCCGCCGGGTAGAGGTTGAACCGGGTGACCACGGTCGGCCCGAGGGTGAAACCGACATCGGCCACCGAGCCGATCGGAATCATGTTGCCCTTGCTGTCCCGGACCCGCAGGCGCTCGATGTCCGAGACCTTGGCGCGGGCGGTGGACTCGGCCTGGACGTTGACCTGGAAGTTCCGGGCGAAGCGGGTGAAGTCGTTGACGTAGGCCGAGCCGAGGTAGGCGCCCAGTGTCGAGAAGACGCTGTCCAGCGGGACGTCGAGGGTCTTGGCCGCCTCGCGGTCGACATCGACGAACAGCTGGGGGATCGTCGCGCGGTAGGTACTGCTGGCCTGGCCGATCCGGCTCTGGGCGGTCGCGTCGTCGACCATCGTGTCGGTGATCCGCTGGAGGAACTCGGGCCCCTGTCCGGCGCGGTCCTGGAGCCGCATCTCGAATCCGCCCGCGGTTCCCAGGCCGGGAATCGCCGGGGGAGCGAAGGCGAACGACACCGCCTCCTGGATGTCGGCGAACGAGGCGTAGACCTGCCCGAGGATCGACGCCTGGTCCTGTCCTTCACTCGCCAGTCGGGTGTCGAAGTCGTCGTAGACGATCCAGAACGTAGCGGCGTTGGAGACCATCGCCCCGTCCATCAGCGAGTAGCCGCTGACCGACAGACAGCTCGATACACCCGGAATCTTCGTGATCCGGTCGCTGATCGTCTGCGCGACCTCGTAGGTCCGTTCGGCCGAGGCGCCGTCGGGCAGCTGCGCGGCGGCGAGAGCGTAACCCTGATCCTCGCTGGGGAGGAAGCCGGTCGGGAGCTTGCCGAACCACCAGAAGGTCCCTCCGGCCACGACACCGGAGAGCAGCAACATCAGCACCGCCTTGCGCACGAAGCCGCGGACGATGACCATGTAACCCTTCGTCGCGGTATCGAATACCCGGTTGAAGCCGCGGAAGAAGATGTTCGGCTTCCCCTTCTCCTTGCGCAGCAGCACCGCGCAGAGCGCCGGACTGAGGGTCAGGGCGTTGATCGACGAGATGACGGTGGCCCCGGAGATCGTCAGCGCGAACTGTCGGTACAGCCCGCCGGTGATGCCGCTCTGGAACGCCGTCGGCACGAATACCGCGAGCAAGACCATCGTGGTGGCGACGACAGGACCGGCCACCTCCTCCATCGCCTGGATCGCCGCGGTCTTGGGGTCGAGCCCCTTCTCGACGATGTTGCGGTCGGTGTTCTCGACGACGACGATCGCGTCGTCGACGACGATGCCGATCGCCAGCACGAGCCCGAACAGGGAGATCAGGTTGATCGTGAAGCCCAGTCCGGCCATCAGGATGAAGGTGCCGATCAGCGACACCGGGATGGCGATGCCCGGGATCAACGTCGCCCGCCAGTCCTGCAGGAAGATGAAGATCGTGATGAAAACGAGCAGGACCGCCACGAACAGGGTGACGACGACCTCCTTGATCGAGGCGGTGATGAACGTCGTGGTATCGAGGGCGATGACGTACTCGAGACCGGGCGGGAACGACTGGGCCAGTTCGGCCATCTTGGCCCGCAGGTCCGTCGCCAGATCCAGGGCGTTGGCGCCGGGGAGCTGATAGACGCCGAGGATCGCCGTCTCCTGGCCGTTGAAGCGGCCGATCACGGCGTAGTCCTTGGTCGCCAGCTCGACCCGGGCCACATCGCGGACGCGGAGCAGCCCCTGCTGTCCTTCGCCCTGGCCCTTGCGCAGGATGATCGACTCGAACTGCTCGACATCGGTCAGGCGGCCCTCGACGTTGACCGCGAACTCGAAGGCGGTGCCGGCAGGTGCCGGCCGCGTGCCGATCTTGCCCGCGGCGACCTGGACGTTCTGCTCGCGGATCGCGTTGACCACGTCGTTGGTAGTGATCCCGCGGGCCTCCATCCGGTTCGGATCGAGCCAGACCCGCATCGAGTAGTCGCCGGCGCCGAAGACCTGGATCGCGCCGACGCCGTAGGTCCGGGCCAGCTCGTCCCGGATGTTCAGGGTGACGTAGTTCGACAGGTAGACCTCGTCGAGCCGGGGATCGGTCGAGGTCAACGCGATCATCATCACGAAGCTGGTCGACTGCTTCTCGGTGGTGACGCCGAGTCGCTTGACCTCTTCGGGAAGGGTCGCCGTTGCCGTGGCCACGCGGTTCTGCACCAGCACCGTCGCCATGTCCAGATCGACGCCGACCTCGAAGGTGACCGTCAGCGAGTACGAGCCGTCGGCGGAACTGGTCGAGTTCATGTAGAGCATGCCCTCGACGCCGTTGACCGCCGACTCGAGGGGCTGGGCGACCGTGTCCGAGACGACGGTGGCGTTGGCGCCGGGGTAGAACGCGCTGACCCGCACCGTCGGCGGCGAGATCTCGGGGTACTGGGCGATCGGCAGCGAGACCATCGACGCCACGCCGGCGATGACGATCACGATCGCGATCACCGCGGCGAAGATCGGCCGTTCGATGAAGAAACGACTCACGGTGCGTCCGTCCCGCCGGCCGTCCCGTCCTCGTCCGAAATGACCATCGCCGGTGCGGGGAGGATCTCGGGGATCTCGATCGTGGTCATCAGCGGTGTGACCGGGGCGCCGGGCCGTGCTCGCAGGATCCCGTTGACGACGACCCGGTCGTCGGGTTCGAGACCGTCGGTGATCGACGCCAGGGTGCCGTAGGGCGGCCCGAGGGTGACCGAGCGTTGCTCGATGATATCGCCCTCACCGGCGATCAGCAGGTAACGCCCGGCCTGATCGACGCCGAGGGCGATCTCGGGAACCAGCAGCGCATCCTCGAAGATCTTCACGGTTACCCGGCCACGGGCGAACAGGCCGGGGATCGCCAGCATCCGTGAATTGTCGATCGTGGCGCGGAGCTGGATCGTACCGGTCGCCGGGTTGACGGTGTTGTCCATGTAATCGACGACCCCGTTGATCGTGAATTCGCTGGAGCCGGAGAGCGCGATCTGGATCGGGATCGGGTTCGTCCGCGTGTCGTCGCTCAGAACCCGGCCGGATTCGACGGCGATCCCGATCGTCTCGACCAGCGTTCGCTCGTCGAGGTCGAAGTAGTAGTGCATCGGATTCAGCGATCGTACGGTGGTCAGCAGCGTCGGATCGGAGTAGCCGACGAGGTTGCCGATATCGACCAGGTGCCGGGAGACCCGCCCGGCGACCGGCGTGTGGATCTCGGTGTAGGAGAGGTCCAGCTTGGCCTGCTCGACGGCGGCCTCGGCGGCGGCGAGGGTAGCCGAAGCCTGATCTCGCTCGGCTCGCGCCCGCAACACGTCCAGTTCGCTTACGGCGTTCTCCTGCAACGCCTTCTCCCGGCGATCGAGGTCGTTCTGGCTGAAGTCCAGGGCGGACCTTGCGGTCAGCACGTCGGCCTCCCGCTGCTGCAGCGTCGTGTTGTACTCCCGCGGATCGATGCGGAAGAGCACCTCGCCCTTGCGGACGAGGTCGCCATCGTCGAAGAGGACCTCGTCGAGGTATCCCGCGACCCGGGCCCGGATCTCGACCGATTTCATCGCCCGGGTCTGTCCGGTGAACTCGAGGAAGCGGGGAACGTCGAGTACCGCCGGGTTCGCAACGCTCACCTCGGGGGGCGGCGGAGCGACGTACTGGTTCTCCGCGGGTCCGCAACCGCCGAGCAGAAGCGCAAACACAGCCACGGCGGAGAGCCGAGCCGCGAGTTTACGAGCGTTGAGCATCACGGTTCCTCGCTGTTATCGTCGGCTGCCGTCTCGGCGGCTGCCTCCATCTGAGCGTCGACGGCCTCGTTGGCGCCCGTCGTTCCCTGTGCCTGTGGATCCCAGCCGCCGCCGAGTGAGCGATAGAGCTCGACCAGGCCGATCGACGCCGTACCGCGGGCCTCTTTCGACAGAGTGATCGCCGAGAACAGTTCTCGCTCCGCGTCCAGGGTGCTCTGGAAGTCGCTGAGACCGTCCTTGTACAGTTCGATCGACAGCCGCAGCGTGCGCGACGCGGCGTCGGTGCTCGCCCGAAGCCGCTCGTAGCGGATCAGGCTCTCGCGCAGCCCGACGACGGCGTCCTCGACTTCGCGCATCGCGATCAGCACCGAAAGCTCGTAATTGGCCAGCGCCACGTCGGTGCGGGCGAGCTCGGCGTCGATGTTGCTCCGGATGCGACCTCCGCTGAAGATCGTCCAGCGCAGGGGCGAGGCGACCTGCCAGTTAAAGCTCTTGCTGTCGAAAAGGTTGCTGACATCCCCGGTGACCAGGCCGATGAATCCGGAGAGGGAAAGTGTCGGGTAGAGGTCGGCCTTGGCCACGCCGATCCGCGCGGTCTGGGAGGCGAGCTGCCTTTCGGCACGGCGAACGTCGGGGCGACGCCGGAGCAGGTCGGCCGGGACGCCGGTCTCGACCTCGACGGTCGGCAGGGGAACCTCTTCCGGGGACTCGAACTCCGCAATCAGCGCGGAGGGGCTTCGCCCGACGACGACGGCGAGCCCGTGGATCGCCTGTTTCATCTGCTGACGGAACAGCGGGATCTCGGCCTCGGACGACGCCAGCACCTGCTCCGACTGCGCCACCTCGAGATCCGAGGAGATGCCGTACTTGAAGCGGGTGCGGGTCAGTTCGACGATCTCGCGCTGGGAGTCGATGTTCTCGAGAGCGGTGTTGAGCCGGGCGCTGGCGGTGGCGGCCGCGAGATAGAGCCGCGCCGTCTCGGCGGTGATCGCCAGCAGGACGTCCTGGCGATCCTCTGCGGTCGCCTCGTAGGCGGCGCCGGCGGACTCGATCGACCGACGCACCCGGCCGAACAGATCGACCTCCCAGGCCGCGCCGCCCTTGAGCGAGTACTGACTCTCGGGAGCCTCGCCCAGGTCGGTTCTCGAGAAGCCGGCTTCGACGCCGACCTCCGGCACCCGGGCCCCGCGGGTCACGCCGAGCAGGGCTCGCGAAACCTCGACCCTGGCGATCGCGGCACGCAGGTCGAGGTTGTTCTCCCGGGCTTCCTCGATGTAGCCGGTCAGTCGGGGATCGGCGAAGACGTACCACCACTCGACGAGCTGGGGATCCGGCTCCGTCTCGAGACCTCCGCCCTGGTCATCCCGGGCGTTGGCGTAGGCCTCGGCGGGGTTGATGACCGGCGGCTCGTAGTCCGGGCCGACCTTGCAGCCGGGCACGGCTAGCGCCAGCAGGAAGAGACCTACTGCAGGAATGGCCACTCGCGTCGGAAGGTCTGGTGTCGTCATCGCTACCTGCCCGGCGCAGTCTACATCAATGAAGCGCGCCGGGCCGCCTGCAGCCGGAATTGCGGATCGGTATCATGGCGGACCACGTCCGGCGGCGGCGATCGGTCCGAACCCGTCGCCCGCGGGAATCTCTTGGAGGTATGGAATGAGCCCGGCGGAGGTCGCGACGGCCCACTCGACGAAGGAATCCAACCAGGACGAACAGGTCGTACGGAAGGGGATTTGCGGGATCTGCCCCGCCGGCTGCTGGGTCGAGCTCGGCGTGCGGAACGGCGAGCTGGAGACGATCGCCGCCGACGAGGGCCACCCGCTGGGGATGATCTGCCGCCGCGGGCAGCATGCGCCGGAGATCATCTCCTCCGAGAACCGGCTGCGCTACCCGATGCGGCGGAAGGGCCCCAAGGGGACCCACGAGTTCGAGCGGATCACCTGGGACGAGGCCTACGAGGTGATCGTCGAGAACCTGACCCGGATCAAGGCCGAATCCGGCCCCGAGGCGCTCTCGATCTACACCGGTCGCGGTGCCTTCGAGCTTTCGCTCTGCGACCTGTTCCAGCCTCGGGGCGTCGCCGTGTCGTCGGCGTCCAGCGTGCTGTTCCCCTTCGGCTCGCCGAACACGATGGGCGTCGGGGCGCTCTGCTACGTCTCGTTCGCGATGATCGCCCCGGACGTCACCCTGGGCCGGATGCTCGTCAACATGTTCACCGACATGGAGAACGCCGAGCTGCTGGTCGTCTGGGGGGCGAACCCGGCGACCGATTCGCCGCCGCTGGACATGCACCGGCTGGAGGCGGCCGCCCGACGCGGCGCCGAGATCTTCGTGATCGACCCGCGACATACCGAGACCGCGAAGCGCACCGGCGGACGCTGGATCCCGATTCGCCCCGGCACCGACGGCGCCCTGGCCCTGGGCATGATCGAGGTGCTGATCGAGGAGGACCTGTACGACGAGGAGTTCGCCGAGACCTGGTGTCACGGCTTCGACGAGCTCTGTCGTTACGTCCAGCACTTCACGCCGGAGGTGACGGAGTCGATCACCGGCGTCCCGGCGGAGACGGTGCGGGAGCTGGCGCGGAAGATCCACAAGGCGACCGGTGCCTGTCCGGTGATGTACACCGGGCTGGAGTACTCGAACAGCGGGATCCAGGCGATCCGTGCGGTGCATACGCTGTTCGCACTGGGCGGACAGCTCGACGTGCCCGGCGGAATCGGCCTGTCGATGCGCGATCAGCATTTCCCGATCAACCGCTCCGGCAACGTCGCCAACCCCGACATCGATCTGGCCGTCGCCCGGGACCGGTTTCCGATCTACAGCAACTACCGTGGCGAGTCCCACGCCAGCGGTCTCGTCGACTCGGTCCTCGACGGGGACCCGTACCGGATTCGCGGCCTGATCGTCCACGGCGCATCGCTGCTGACGTCGTGGCCCCAGAGCTCCCGCTGGCGCGAGACGCTGTCGAAGCTCGACTTCCTCGTCTGCATCGACCGGCAGCTGACCGCCGATTCCGCCTACGCCGACATCGTCCTGCCGGCATCGACGATGTTCGAGATCGAGTCCTACATGACCTACGGGCCGATCTTCCGGATTCGCGAGCGGATGATCGAGCCGGTCGGGGAGGCGCGGAACGACTACCTGATCATGGCCGAGCTGGCCCGGCGGCTGGGGGACGGAGAGCGCTACCCGCAGTGCGAGGAGGAGGTCCTGCGGACGGTGCTCGAGGGTTCGGGCTACACCCTGGAGCAGGTGCGCGAGGCGGGCGGTTCGGTCAAGCTGCCCACGGCGATGATGGAGTACAAGAAGTGGGAGAAGGGCGGCCTGCGGGCCGACGGCCAGCCCGGCTTCGAGACTCCCACCGGCAAGTTCGAGATCTGGTCGACGAAGCTGGAGGAGTACGGCTACGAGCCGTTGCCGAAGTACGTCGAGCCGACCGAGGGCCCGCTGGCCAGCCCGGAAGTCGCCGCGGAGTATCCGCTGGTGTTCAACTCGGGGGCGCGGCCCCACACCGACTTCCGCTCCCAGCACCACGGCGTGCCGGGTCTGCTGAAGGACAACCCCGAGCCGACCGTCGAGCTGAACGAGGAGGACGCCCGGGAACGCGGGATCGAGACCGGTGATCTGGTCGAGGTGCGCACTCCGCGGGGTGCGGTTCCGTTCCGGGCGCGGACCACGCCGGACATCGTCCGTGGCGCCATCGAGTGCAACATGGGCGGCGGTACGCCGGTCGGCCCCCGGGCCTGGCGGGAGTGGAACGTCAACGAGCTGACCGACCTGTCCAACCACGATGAGATCTCGGGCTTCCCGGTCTACAAGGCGCTGCTCTGCGACGTGGTGCGGGTCGAGGCCGGCGACGACGAGAGCCGTCGATCGGCGGGCCAGCAGCCGAAGATGTGCGGCACCGGTCTGGTGCAGATCGCCGGGCTCGGCAGCGGCAAGCCGACCCCACGACGCAGGATCTACCTCGACAACAACGCCACCACCGAGCTGGCCCCGGACGGTGCGCGAGGCGATGCTGCCGTACCTCGAGCGGCCCACGGCAACCCGTCGAGCATCCACCGGGCCGGCCGGGATGCCCAGGAGGCGGTGGAGATCGCCCGCCGCCGCGTGGCGCGGCTGATTCGTGCCCGACCCCGGCGGATCGTCTTCACCGGCGGCGGCTCCGAGGCGGACAACCTGGCCTTGAAGGGCGCCGCCTTTGCCCGGCGGGAGCGCGGCGATCACATCGTGACCACGGCGATCGAGCACCCGGCGATCCTCGGCGCCGCCGGATTCCTCGAGCGGTTCGGCTTCCAGGTGACCTATCTCGATGTCGACGAGGGCGGGCGGGTCGATCCGGCTCGTCTGGCCGAGGCGCTGCGCGACGAGACGATCCTGGTCTCGGTGATGACCGCCAACAACGAGGTCGGCACGATCCAGCCGATCGCCGAGCTGGCCGCGCTGGCCCACGAGCGCGGCGCCTGGTTCCACACCGACGCCGTGCAGTCCGCCGGCAAGGTCGCGATCGACGTCGAGGCGCTCGGTGTCGATCTGCTCACGCTGTCGGGGCCCAAGTTTCACGGCCCCAAGGGCGTCGGTGCGCTCTACGTGCGCCACGGGCGACGAGCTCGACCCGCTGATCCACGGCGGCAAGCAGGAAGGCGCGGAACCGAGAACGTCGCCGGCGTCTTTCCCTCGCGACGCCGGCACCGAGAACGGTGAGCTGCGCGACCGGCTGGAGGCCGGGTTCCTGCAACGCGTCCCTGGCGCCGTCGTCAACGGGGATCCGGCGCACCGACTCCCGAACACCAGCAACATGACCTTGCCGGGGCTGCGCGGAGAATCGCTGGTCGTCGCGATGGATCAGCAGGGGATCTCGCTGTCGTCGGGTTCCGCCTGCAAGACCGGCTCGCCGGATCCGACCCATGTGCTGCTGGCGATGGGTAAGAGCGCCGAGCAAGCCCACTGTGCCGTCCGGCTCTCCCTCTCGGCGGCGACGACCGAGGCCGACGTCGACGAGACCGTCGTCGCCGTGGAGCGGGTGCTGCGGGAGATGGAGACGACCGTCCGGTTCCTGCCGTGCAAGTGATCTCGACCCTCCGTCGCCTGGCGACGGGCGGGGGTCAAGGGCAGCTGTAGCCGTGGAGGCGCGGCCCGCGGGACGGCGCCGTCCCCAGCGTCCCCTCGACGCCGTCGTCGTCGAAACCGGTGAACAGGTAGAACAGCGCCACACCCGCCGGCGGGACGAACGGATCGTCCAGCGCCGGCCCGGCGAGATCGCAGAACGCGGCGGCGTTGGTCTCCAGCGGATCCTGGGTGTAGCTGCCGCCGTTCTTGAGCGAGGCCAGGTCGCCGCGGTAGGCCCGGTAGCCGACGAAGGCGGAGTCTTCGTCCCACAGGAACAGCCCGCGGATCGGCCCGGGCACATGGATCCTCCCGTCGTCCCCGTCGCAGAGGTCGCCGGTTCCGTCGTGATCGGCGTCGAGCTGGCGTGGGTCGGCGCTCGCCGGGCAGACGTCGCAGAGGTCGCCGAGGCCGTCGCCATCACCGTCGGCCTGCCCGACGTTCGAGGTCGAAGGGCAGTTGTCCGACGGGTCCTCGACGCCGTCGCCGTCGGTGTCCTTGATCCGCGGATCGCTGCCCCGGGCGGCCTCTTCCAGGTTGGTCGAGTTGTCGTCATCCTCGTCGCCGTCGGGTGTGAGTCCGTCGACCGAGAGGATCTCGAACAGGTAGTAGCCGACCGGCACGGCCTCGCCGAACGCGCCTAGCGGGTCGCCGACGATCAGCGAGATCGGCTGTCGCGGGTTCGTCGCGCTGTTCGACGATGTAAAGGTCGTTCCGCTGTCGGTCCCGGCATCCCAGGTGACGAGGCTGTAGACGAAGTCGTCTCGCCATTCGCCGAGGTGCAACAGCGGCAGACCGTTGGTGCCGACGAACCAGTCCGGACTGGGAGCGACCATCGAGATCAACGTGATCAGCGGGAACTCCCGCGTGGCGTCGAAGAGGTCCAGCGCCGACCCCGGCGAGTTCAGTCCGGGCCCCAGAAGCAGCGTCGGGTCGGTCGTTCCGTCGCCGGCCGCGGCGGTGAGCTCGTTGCGGAAGGTCGTCGTGGAACCCAGCTCGGCGACCCGGCGGATCCCCTCGGTGGAGATTCCTCCGTCGTACCAGAACAGCGCCCGCGAGTCGTGCATCCCGCCGACGAGGGGAGAAAAGTGCGCGGTGTTCGGAAAGTCGATCGGATGGGTCGCCGCGCTCCACGTCGCCACGAAGGTGACCCGGTAGCGCACCGGCACCTCCACCGCCTCGGTGACTCCGGCGGTCAGGGTCAGCGCGGCGATTCCGACCAGGGCCGGCAGCAGTCGATGCGATCCTCCGGCGATTCTCATCTCTTCGCCTCGATGTTCTTGAACAGGTTCCGGAACTCGCCGTAACCCTCTTCGTCCAGCGCATCGGCGGGGATGAAACGCAGCGCCGCGCTGTTCATGCAGTAGCGCAGTCCCGTCGGCGGTGGACCGTCCTCGAAGACGTGCCCCAGATGGCTTTCGCCATGCTTGCTGCGGATCTCGGTCCGGGGCACACCGAGCTTGTAGTCGATTTCACGCACCACGTTCTCCGGAACCAGCGGACGGGTGAAGCTGGGCCAGCCGGTTCCGCTCTTGAACTTGTCCACGGAGCTGAACAGCGGCTCGCCGCTGACGACGTCGACGTAGATCCCCGCTGTCGTGTTGTCCCAGTACTCGTTGTCGAAGGCCCGTTCGGTACCCTCTTGCTGGGTCACGTAGTACTGCAGGGGAGTCAAGCGACTTCTCAGCTCTTCGTCCGGCGGCTTCACGTAGGCGGTGGACCTGCTGCGCACCGCCGCCGCCGACCGGTCGGCCCAGGTCGCCTCGAGGAAGCCCTCACGGCCCGAGCCTCGCCGGTACGACTTGTAACGCACCGGGTCCTTCTTGTAGAAGTCCTGGTGATACTCCTCGGCGTCGTAGAACGGTCCGGCCTCGACGATCGAGACGACGATCGGCTTGCGGAAGACACCGGATCGTGCCAGCCGTTTCTTCGAGTCCTCGGCGATCGCCCGTTGTTCTTCGCTCGTGAAGAAGATCGCCGGCCGGTACTGGGAGCCGCGATCGGCGAACTGGCCGCCGGCGTCGGTCGGGTCGATCTGGCGCCAGTAGACCTCGATCAGTTCGCTGAACGAGACCTTCATCGGGTCGTAGACGATCTTGACCGCCTCGGTGTGGCCGGTCTGCCCCGAGGATACCTGCTGGTAGGTCGGATCGATCTCGGGACCTCCGGTGTAACCCGAGGTGACGCTCTTGACGCCGTCGAGCTTCTCGAACGGAGGTTCCATGCACCAGAAGCAGCCGCCGGCGAAGATCGCGACCTCGCGCTCGCCGGCTTTCGCCGAGAAGGCGAAGAACCAGGCGGCCAGGAGCAGGATCATGGTCAGAACCTTGCGAGTCTTCATCCGAGGAGCCTCCGCTACCAGCGTACTCAACGTACCGCGAACTGTCCGCCGGCGATGCTGGGATTCCGCCCGGTCGGACCGGGTTACCGTGAACGGTCCCGTGTTCGGCGATATTCCCGCCTGTCAGGCCAGGACCAGGGAGGATAGAATCGCCGGCATGCGACCCGACAAAGCTCTGATTCTCCCGCTCTTTCTGATCTGTGTGGGCTGCGCCGCTCCCGACGGAGGCGATGCGGCGAAGTCCGGTGGGGCGATCCCGCCGCTGCCGGCGGAGCCCGCCGCCGTCGCCGAGCAGGTCCGGCAGGAGTTTCTCCATGCCTGGACCGGCTACCGGAAGCATGCCTGGGGCCACGATGAGCTGCGGCCGCTGAGCCTGGCTCCTCACGACTGGCACGATCAGACGCTGCTGATGACCGCGGTCGACGCCCTCGATGGGTTGATCCTTCTCGGCTTCGACGACGAGGCTTCCGAAACCGCCGCCTACATCCTCGAGAACCTGTCCTTCGATCGGGACATCGAGGTCAAGACCTTCGAGATCAACATCCGGCTGCTCGGCGGCTTGCTGTCGAGTTACCAGCTCACCGGGGAGGCCGGCTTTCTCGATCTGGCCCGGGACCTCGGCGACCGCTTGTTGCCGGCCTTCGACAGCGCGACCGGAATGCCCTACACCTTCATCAATCTGCAAACCGGCGAGGTCAGCGGGCCGCACAGCAATCCGGCCGAGATCGGCACCTGGATCCTCGAGTACGGAATGCTGAGCCGGTTGACCGGCAATCCGATCTATCACGAGCGTGCCCGCGCCGCGCTCCAGGCGCTGTTCGACCGCCGTTCGGCGATCGGCCTCGTCGGCACCGTGATCGACGTCGAGTCGGGAGAGTGGCAAGACCGCACCAGCCACGTCGGCGGTCGGATCGATTCCTACTACGAGTACCTGTTCAAGGGCTGGCTCCTGTTCGGCGACGCGGAGCTCAAGGCGATGTGGGACCTGCACATCGCCGCGGTCCACGAGCACGTCGCCTTCGAGCAGTCCGACGGACTGTGGTACGGACACGTCGATATGGACAGCGGGGAGAAGCTGGCGACGCGCTACGGCGCCCTGGAGGCGTTCCTGCCCGGCACGCTGGCGCTGGACGGTCAGCTCGAGCGGGCGCGACGGCTCCAGCAATCGGGCTTCGCGATGTGGAACCTCCACGGCATCGAACCCGAGGCGATCGACTTCTCGACGATGACCGTCCCGGACGGAGCGGCGGGATACGTGCTGCGGCCGGAGGTGATCGAGTCGGCCTACCTGTTGCACCGCGAAACCGGAGATCCTCTCTATCGCGAGATGGGGCGCACCTTCCTGTCCGCCCTGATCCAGCACGCCCGGACCGACGAGGCCTATGCGGCGATCGCCGACGTGCGCACGATGGAGCAGGCCGACTCGATGGAGAGCTTCTTCCTCGCCGAGACGCTCAAGTATCTCTACCTGCTGTTCGCCGAGGGCGACCCCCATTCGATCTCCGAGGCGGTCTTCACCACCGAGGCCCACCCGCTGTGGCCTGCCGGACCGAAGTAAGGATGAACCCTGCGCGTCCCCGGGTGACCGTCGTCATCCCCACGTACAACGAACGGGAGAATCTCCGGGAGTTGATCCCGGCGCTCCTCGAGGCGACTCCCGGTCTCGAGCTCGATCTGGTGGTGGTCGACGACGGCAGCCCCGACGGGACTGCCGACGAGGTCCGACGCCTGGCCCACGAGTATCCGGTCGTCGTGATCGATCGCGGGGCCAAGGGTGGTCTCGCCGGTGCCGTGCGCGAGGGCTTCCGCAACGCCACGGGGCAGATCGTCGGCGTGATGGATGCGGACTGGAGTCACGACCCGACCTCGGTTCCGGCGATCGTCCGGCCGATTGCCGACGGTGCCGCCGATCTCACGGTCGGCAGTCGCCTCGTCGACGGGGGCCGCGTCGAGAACTGGCCCTGGCATCGACGCTGGATCAGTCGGCTGGCCACCCTGCCGGCCCGGACGATCAGCGGCGTGCACGATCCGATGAGCGGGTTCTTCTTCTTCGATCGCGGGCTCCTGCCGATCGCGAGGGGCACGACGGCGGTGGGCTACAAGATCCTGCTCGATCTGCTGGTCTCGGCCCGGGGTTGCCGGGTCGTCGAGGTGCCGATCGTCTTTCGCGACCGCCGGCACGGCACGACGAAGCTCGACGCCCGGGAGGCCTGGCGCTACGTCGGAGACCTGTCCCGGGCGGCCTGGAAACGCTGGACCGGCCCGTCGATGCGGCGTTGAAACCGCTCCTTCCGCGCGGAGCGCACCGCCGCTCCAGCTGAGTCGCGGTACCCTCGACCCGAGGAGCCCGACGATGACCCACAACCTGACCCTCAAGGTCTGCGCGATCCTGTTCCTCGTCCTGGCCCCGGCGGTTGCCGACGAGGGGCCCGCCAAGACTCCTCCCCCGGGAATCGAGCAGCTCGCGTTCTTCATCGGCAACTGGGAGGTGGAGCTGCTCGGCCCCGACGCGAAGGTCGTCGGCCGCGCCCGGACCCAGGCCTACTTCATCCTCGATCGGACCGCGATCCAGGACGACTGGCGCTCCCTCGACGCCGAGGGGAAGGTCACCTTCCGCGGCACCAGCATCCGTACGTTCGTCCCCGCGACGAAGAAGTGGGTCGTGCACTGGGCCATGGCCGGAACTCCGGGCTACACCTACATCGACGCCGAGTGGGTCGAGGGCGAGCTGCGGGGCAGCGGCCGGGGCTTCGACGGTCGCGGCGAGTTCGTCGAGCGCTACCGTTACTACGATGTAACCGATTCCAGCTACTCGTTCCAGATGGAGCGCAGTTACGACGGGGGCGAGAGCTGGCAGAAGTGGACCGAGATGCGTGCCCGCAAGCTCGACGGGTGAACCGTGCCTCATCGGCGTAGAATGAGGGCGTGGCACATATCTTCGAGATCGCCCCGAGCGGCCGTGCGCGCTGCAGAGGCTGTGGTTCCGCCATCGTCAAGGAGGCCTTGCGATTCGGCGAGCGGCTCCCGAATCCGTTCGCCGAGGGCGAGATCACCCACTGGTACCACCCGGTCTGCGCCGCCTACAAACGACCCGAAGCGTTCCTCGAGGGAGCCACCGAGAATCCGCCGGAGATCGAAGAGCTCGAGAGGCTCCGCGAGGAAGCGGCGAAGGGGGTGGCCCACCGGCGTCTCCCACGCCTCGACGGGGCCCAGCGGGCGCCGACGGGACGCGCCCGCTGCCGTTCGTGCAAGGAGCGCATCGACAAGGACCTCTGGCGGCTGCCGCTGGTCTTCTACGAGGAGGGCCGGTTTCAGCCTTCGGGCTTTCTCCACGACACCTGCTGCGCCGACTACTTCGAGACGAACGACGTGATCGCCAGGGTCCGGCACTTTGCGGCCGACCTGTCCGAGGAGGAGATCGCCGAGGTCGGGGCGTTTCTTGCCGGGGGGGCCGCCTCGTGAGCGCACCGCCCGGCGGCGACGATCCGGCGACCCTCGAGGAGCTGGGCTGGTCCGCCAGCTTCGCCGAGGCCTTCGACGCGCTGGGCGTCGAGGAGCTGGAGCCCGGTCGCGTCGCGCTGGCCTCCGGCTCCAACTACCGGGTCTGCTGTGCCGGAGGCGAGCGAACCGCCGATCGTGCCGGTCGATTCCGCCACGAGGCGTCGTCGGCCGCCGAGCTTCCTGCCGTCGGTGACTGGGTCGCCGTACGCAGCGGTGGGTCGGATCCGACGCGGATCGAGTACGTGCTGCCCCGGCGATCGGCGCTCTCCCGCAAGACCGCCGGACGGAAGAGCGAGGAGCAGATCGTCGCCGCGAACGTCGACCTGGTCATCGCGGTGATGGGACTGGATGGCGATTTCAACCTTCGGCGACTCGAGAGGTTCCTGACCGCGATCTGGGACAGCGGAGCGCGACCGGCGGTGGTGCTGAACAAGCTCGACCTGGGTGACGAGGCGCGTGAGCGGGCCAAGACGGTCGAGGCTGTCGCTCTCGGCGTTCCGGTTCTGCAGACCAGCTGCAAGTCCGGCGAGGGAATCGACGAGGTGGCCGGGCTGATCGTCGCCCGGGAGACCTCGGTGCTCGTCGGCTCCTCCGGTGTCGGCAAGTCGACGATGATCAACCGGCTGGTGGGACAGGACGTACAGAAGACGGCGGCGGTTCGTGAAGAGGACGACCGCGGGCGGCACACGACGACCCACCGGGAGCTGTTTCGCCTCGAGAACTGCGGGATGATCATCGACAGTCCGGGAATCCGCGAACTGCAACTGTGGGCCGACGAGGAGAGCCTGAGCCGTGCCTTCGACGACATCGCAGGCCTCGCCGGGAGTTGCCGCTTCCGCGACTGCACCCACGTCGGCGAGGACGGCTGCGCCGTCCTGGAGGCGGTGGAGTCGGGCAGCCTGGATCGGTCGAGAATCGAGAACTACCACGAACTGCAGAAGGAAGTGCGCTATCTGGAGAAGCGGCGGAGTCAGTCGTCCCAGCGCATCGAGAAGAGCAAGTGGCGAGTCATCCATCGCGAGATGCGCCGGTCCGGAAAGAACCGGCGCGGTGGTCGCTGAGATCCGATCGTTGAAGACTCACTGGCACCCGATCTCCACGCTGTTGTTCGACGCACCCCGCTGCTACGCGACGCCGGCGCTCCTCGAGCTGTTCCTGCCCGGCGGCCCGGTGGCGATGCGCTACGCCGGAGACCGGATGAGCCCGGCGCTGGACCACGGCGCGCCGTTCGACGTCGAGCCGATCGGCGAGATCCCGTTGCAGCCGGGTGACGCGGTGCTGGCCTGTCCCGACGGAGTTCTCGACGTGTTGCGGGTCGAGCAGGTCGACGAGAGTGGAGTCTCCCTCGCCGCCGATGCCGATCCCGCGGTGACCCGGGTGCCGGCGGTCGCCGTGAAGGCCCGGGTCAAGATCCCGCCGGTGCGGCCGCCACCGGCGCCGCGTCGTCGGCGTCGCCGGAACCTCGAACTCCGGGAAGCGACCCGGGCCCAACCTGACGCGCAGCCTGGCGACGACGACCCGGCGCGGTCGGTGCTGGCCAAGTACGACGCCCAGGCCGAGTTCTATTCGCGATCGAGTCCGCGGTTCGATCCGGCGCTGATGGAGCGACTGCGCCAGGCCTTCAAAGCCGGCGGACGCATCCTGGTCATCGGCTGCGGAGCGGGCCACGAGTGCTTTGCGCTGGCCCGTGAAGGCTGGGAGGTGCTCGGGATCGATTTCTCGCCGGCGATGATCGCCTGTGCCGAGGCGGCCCGGCCCGACGGCGAACTCCCGGTCGAGTTCCGCGTGGCCGATGTTCGTGACGTCGAGCTGGCCGACGGCTCCCTGGACGGCGTACTGTTCACCTACGACGTCTACAGCTTCTTGCCCGGCCGCCGCGAGCGCATCGCGGTGCTCGCACGGCTGAAGAGGATGCTGCGACCCGGCAGCGGACTGTTCGTCTCCGGCCGGCGCTGCGACTCGACCTATCGCCGGATGATCCTGACGTTGCAGTGGGCCCTGCGACCGGGGCGTCCCTGGGGCGACAGTCATACGCGCTGGATCGCCATGGACGGCACGCTGCGGCGCTCGTTCGTACACGTGTTCAGTGACGGCGGTCTGGACCGGGAGATCCGGGCCGGCGGGTTCCGGCCAGGAACCCGGATCGGTGGGCACCAGGAGCTCGAGCCGGCCTGAAGGCCGCTGCTATCATCCCGTTCCGGAGACCACGTTGCTCAGCAAGAAAAAACCACCGCCTCAGGAGTTCTTCGACGCCGAGCGTCCAGCAGCCGGCTCGCAGCGGGTCGGTATCCGTCTCGGCGAGCTGGCGCTGGAGATTCACGGTCTCGACGAGGCGCTGGCCGGGGCGCTGGCCACCCGCTACGCACCATACGCCGACCGCGAGACGGTCGGTGTCGGCGCCGTCGACATCCGGTTCGGGCTCGAGGAGATCGAGTACTTCATCGACCCGCCGGCGACCCCACGTTTCAACGAGGTCCGGCTGGAGTACGACGTCGAACGCAAGCGCGTGCGCTACCTCGGCTACCGGGTCGCCGGCTGGTTCGACGTCGACGGGGGTAACGGAGTGGTCCTGCTTGCCCGGGGCAGTTTCGAGCCTCCGGTGAGTGCCCTGGAGAACTACGTCCGGTCGTGTGTCGCCTGGCAGGCCGCGACCCGTGGCGGCGCGCTGGTCCACGCCGCCAGCGCGATCTGGCAGGATGGCGGTTATCTGTTCTACGGCGAGTCCGGCGCCGGCAAATCGACGCTGTGCGAGAACACACGGCGGGCTCGTGTCGTCACCGACGACCTCTCGCTGTTGCTGCCCGATTCCGACGGAGCGTTGAAGCTGATCGGTAGTCCGTTTCGCGGCACCTACACGGGCGGGGAGCCGGTCGAGGGCGCCTACCCGGTGCGCGCCGGATTCCGGCTGCTGCGGGGCGATCGCCCGGAGGTCCGCGAGGTTCCCCGGGTCCGGGCGCTGAGCGAGTTCGTCGGCAATCTCCCGTTCGTCGCGGAGTCGTTCACCCGTCGCCCGGACCTGTTCGCGTCGATCCACGAGGCGATGGCGCCGATTCCGCTGGCCCACCTCTACTTCACCAGGGACGACCGCTACTGGGACGCCATCGAAGCTTCGGGAATCGGCCGTCCGGGCGGACGGAACTCGTCGATCGGGTAAACTCCGCGCAGAGGAAGCTGACGTGTCGGACCCAGGCGAGATCACACGACTGCTCGATGCCTATCGCGACGGCGATCGCCGGGCGTTCGACGAGCTGGTGCCGATCGTCTACGGCGACCTGCGGCGCATCGCCCGGGCCCATCTCCGCGGCGCCCAGGGACGGACCCTGAACACGACCGGGCTGGTCCACGAGGCCTGGGTGCGTCTCGCGGAGCACACAAGCCACGGCTTCGCCGACCGCAAGCACTTCCTGTCGGTCTGCGCCCGGGCGATGCGCAACATCGTCATCGACGACGCCCGGCGTCGCGCGGCGGCCAAGCGTGGCGGCGCCGAGAAGGCGGTCACCCTGGACGAGCAGCGCGTCGCTGCGGCGAAGTCGCCGGAGTGGATGCTGGCGCTGGATCAGGCGCTGGAACGACTGGCGCAGAACAGCCCCCGGCTGGCCCGGACCGTCGAGTGCCGCTTCTTCGCCGGACTGACCGAGGAGGAGACCGCCGAGGCGCTGGAGGTCTCGCTGCGCACGGTGCAGCGGGACTGGATGCGCGCCCGTGCCTGGTTGCGAGAAGATCTGGGCGGCGCACCGGAAGGAAGCGCGGAGTTGCATGTCACCGACCGATGATCGCTGGGTCCGGGCCGACGCGTTGCTCGACGCGGCGCTCGATCTTCCCTCCGCCGAACGGGAGGCCTTTGTCGATCGGGAGTGTGGCGACGACGCCGAGTTGAGAGCGCTCGTCGTGCGTCTGCTGTCCCACATCGATTCCGGTGAGGAGTCGTTCCTGGAGCCCGGCGGCGCAGCGGCCGACCGGTTGCTCGACACCCGGACGAACGCGGCCGAGACCGGCGAGCCGGCCGACCTGTCCGGGACACTGATCGACCGCTACCGCCTGATCGAGGAGGTCGGCCGGGGCGGGATGGCGGTGGTCTATCGCGCCGAACGGGCCGACGGCGAGTTCGAGCAACAGGTCGCGTTGAAGCTGATTCGCCGGGGTATCGACACCGACGACGTCGTGCGTCGCTTCGAACGCGAGCGCCAGATTCTCGCCCGGATCCAGCACCCCAACATCGCCCGGCTTCTCGACGGCGGTACCAGTGCCGACGGACGACCGTTCCTCGTGATGGAGCTGGTCGACGGCGAGCCGATCGACCGCTACTGCGACCGGCACAACCTGACCGTGGCTCGAAGACTGGAGCTGTTTCTGCACGTCGCCGACGCCGTCGCGCACGCGCACCGCAAACTGGTCGTTCATCGAGACATCAAGCCCTCGAACATCCTGGTCGACAGCAACGGCGACGTGAAGTTGCTCGACTTCGGTATCGCACGGGTTCTCGGTGCCGACACCGACGCGGAACAGCTGACCCGCACCCGTCAGCGGCTGTTGACTCCGGCGTTCGCCAGCCCCGAGCAGATTCGCGGCGACGCGGTGACGACTTCGTCGGACGTCTACCAGCTCGGCGTCCTGCTGTACCTGATGCTGACCGGGCGGCTGCCCTACGGAGGCCTGACGCCGGGCTCTCAGGCCCTGGCCCAGGCGATCCTCGAGGCGGAGCCGACGCGGCCCAGCGCGATCGCCGGCCGGACCGACGGACTTCAGAGTGCCGCCGGCACGACGACCCTGGAGCAGCTCGGCAGGCAACGAGGTGTTTCGCCCGCGGCGTTGAAGCGTTCGTTGGCCGGTGACCTGGACACGATCCTGCTCACCGCGCTGCGCAAGGAGCCCGATCGACGCTACGGCTCGGTCGCCGAGTTCCGGCAGGACATTCGCCGCCACCTCTCCGGTCGCCCGGTTTCGGCCCGGCCGGACACCTTCGGCTATCGGAGCTCGAAGTTCCTGCGGCGCAATCGCGTGGCGGCGCTGGTCGCGGCGACGGCCTTCGTCGCGCTGATCGGCTTCTCGGTGGCGATCAGTGTCCAGGCCCGGCGGATCGCTGCCGAGCGGGACCGAGCCAACCTGGAGGCGGCGACCGCCGGCCGCGTTTCCGATTTCCTCGTCGACCTGTTCAAGGTCAGCGACCCCAACCGGGCCCGGGGTGAATCGGTCACCGCACGGGAGATCCTCGACCGTGGCGCCGAGCAGATCGAGTCGGACCTCGTCGATCAGCCGCTGGTCCAGGCGCGGCTGATGCGGACGATGGGTCTGGTCTACCAGAACCTCGGGTTGATGGACGAGGCGCGTCCGCTGACCGAACGGGCCCTCGAGCTGCATCGGCAACAGTACTCGGAGCCTCACCCCGAGCTGGCCAAGAGCCTCAACCGGCTGGCCTGGCTGGTCGAGCAGAGCGGCGACTACGCCGAGGCCGAGGCGATGTTCCGGGAGGCGCTGTCGATCCTCGAGTCGCTGCATCCGGGCGCAGACCCGGAGATCGCGTCGACCCTGAACAACCTCGGCCTCGTGCTGGTACGCGAGGAGCGCTACGCCGATGCCGAGGAGTCCTTGCTGCAATCCCTGGCGATGCGTGAGGATCTCGGCGACACGAGCTCGTCCCACCTCGCCGACACCCACAGCAACCTCGGCCTGCTGCTGCAGCGCACCGAGCGCCTCGACGAGGCCGAGTCGGCATACCGCGTCTCCCTGGAGCTCCGCCGCAAGGAGCTCGGCGACGATCACCCTCACGTCGCGATCAGCCTGGACAACCTGGGGCGGGTCGAGTATCAGCGGGGGAATTTCGAAGCCGCGACCGAACGGTTCGAGGAGGGCCTGGCGATCCGGCGCAAGGCGCTGGGCGACGATCACCACGACGTCGCGGCGAGCCTGAACAATCTCGGCAGCGTCCAGTTCCGTCAGCAGCGTTACGACGAGGCGCTGGCGATCTTTCGCGAGGTCGTGGCGATCGACCGGCGCAAGCTGGGCAACGACCACCCCGAGCTGGCGATCACCATCGGTAACCTGGCCACCGTCACCCAGGGTTCGGGAGACGCCCAGGGCGCCGAGCCGCTCTACCGCGAGGCGCTGGCGATCGCCGAGGCCTCGCTGGAGCCGGGGCACGGCGGCGTGGCCCGGGCCCGCAGTCAGCTCGGTGGGAACCTCCAGCTGCAGGAGCGCTATCGCGAGGCCGAACCCTATCTGCTGCAGGCCTACGAATCCTACTTCGACAGTGGCGGAGCGGAAGATCGACGGACCCGGCGTGCCGCGGAGCGACTGGTCAAGCTGTACGAGGCCTGGGGCAAACCCGAACGCGCGGAACCATACCGGACGGCCGTCGAGGAGACCGACGACCCCTGAGAGTTCAGCGTCGGCTTCCCGGTCGCCAGCGCATGAACGGCCTCTCGAACGCGACGAACAGCAGCGCCGAGACGGCGAAGACCACCACCACGAAGCCCGGCACGAGCAGGACGAGGTTGGTCCAGGTTGCCGGGAACGGAAAGCCCACGCCATCGGCGACCAGCAGGTCGAGAATCACCCGGTGGTACAGGTAGACCGTGTAGCCCATGCCGCCGAGTACGGTGATCCAGCGTAGCTCGAGGAATGTCCGGCAGAAGCGACTCCGCAGCGCGGCGTAGGCGCCGAGGCCGATCTCCAGGGGCGTGAGAAACCTCGCGGCAGCAGGCAGCCACAGCAACGTGAGCGGGATCGAGGCGAAGGCGGCGAGGGCCAGCAGATCGAACCCGGGTGCCGCAGCGCCGGGCTCGCCGAACGACCCCTCGCGCTCGGTGACGAAGATGTCGGCGAGCACCATGCCGACGGCGAAGAACGGGAACTGATCGACCAGGAAGAGTCCATCGGGAAACGGATCCGGCACGAAGGCCTGGCGGACCATCATCGGCACGCAGAGCAACAGCAGCGCACACCGACGAATCCAGGGGCGATCGCCGCGGAAGAAGAGCCAGGCCAGCAGCGGCATCGCCAGGTAGAACTGGAGAAAGGTCGCGCCGGCGACCAAGTGCGGCCAGTCGGCCAGCTCCCTCGCCCGGGTCAGACCGAAGGCGATCAGCAGCAACAGGCTGATCAGGTAGGGCGGTCCGAGGCGCACCACTCGCCGTGCCAGGTACCGTCCCAGGGGGAGCGGCGGGCCGGTTCCGTTCCGGGCGTTCAAGAACGGTACCGACAGGATGAAGCCGCTGATCGTGAAGAACAGCTGGACGCCGATGTTGCCGGTCGCCAGCAGCGCCCGGACGGTCGCTCCGCCGCTGCGGTCGCCGGGCAACCGTGTCTCCACGTGGAACAGGATCACCGCGAGGATCGCGACGAATCGTAACCCGTCGATCGCCGGCAGGTAGCTCGTCGACCCGGTGACCCGCTGCAACCGCCGGTACAGGCCTTCGAGAGTCGGAGCTCCGGGGAGGCTCGACGCGCCTGGCGCCAGGCGCCGAGCGCGATCGACGTGGACGTCGAGCCTCGCGTAGAGCAGCAACAGGAGCCCGAGGACGACCAGACCCGGCACCGGCTGCAGGATGTGAAAGCTCTTGCCCCAGTCGATGTCGGTCCAGAAGACACTCTCCGGACGAGCGCGACTGAGCAGGATCAACGTCTTCGAGGCAGGAAGCGCGGGATGGAGTTGCAGATACCCGAGCCGATACAGCACGAAGCCGGTGGCGACACCGGCGGCGGCGATCCGCACGGGAAGCGAGCGAGAGATCGACCGCGTCGGCCGGATCCATCGAGGGGGATCGGCGACGACGGTCAAGGCGATCAGCACCCCGATCGCCGCTCCGAGCAGGTCGAGGACGATGTCGTTGAAGTCGAGGTAGACCTCCCAGTGACGGTTGAGGACGAAGTACTGGTAGCCCTCGTCGAGGGTGCCCAGCAAGGTCGCCCAGGCCAGGGTGTCGGTGACCCTGCCGGTCAGTGCGAGGATCGGCAGCGCCAGGATCGCGTACTGCAGGAAGTGCACCGTCTCGCTGGCGATCGCGAACAGGAAGACCCAGGCCAGCACCACGCCGACGAGGGTCAGGGCGCCGTAGAAATCGACGACCTGCTGCAGCGACGTGCGGCCCCCTGCGTCGATGGAGGATTGCCCAGGCGCCGGCGCTGCCCGCCGCGGTCAGGGCGAGCATCGCGATCTGATAGGCGGCCGGCCCGAGGAGGTCCAGGACTCCGTCGAAGCCCTGCAGTACGACCGGGTGCAGCAGCACCGAAGCGGGGTAGACGATCGCCAGCAGCAGTAGCGTGGGGATCGGTCGCTCCTGCATCCACTGGAGAGCCCGGGTCATTCGAGACCGCCGACCGTCAGCAGGAGCGGGGCGGTCACGGCGATGGAACGTCTCGACGACATCCGCTGCATTGTAACGTCGGAGAAACGAAGGCTGGCGCTTCCTCTGCGGTAGGCTACGATATGCGTCGGCCGCGTCGGCCGCCGCCATCGAACGGCTCCCGGACCGGTCCACGGAGGCTGAACCCTTGTCATCTTCACGTTCTTTCCGGATCACCGTCGCCGTGGCGCTACTCGCCGGCGCCGCTCTCGTCGGCTGCTCGACCCAGGACGCCGGTCCCCAGGTGGTGAACGTCTATTCCGCGCGTCACTACGACGGAGACGACGAGGTCTTCGCACGTTTCACCGACGCGACCGGGATCGAGGTCAACCTGCTTGAGGACCGGGCCGACGCCCTGCTCGAACGGATGAAGTCGGAAGGGGAGACCGGTCCCGCCGATGTCTTCATCACCGTCGATGCCGGCCGCCTGTACCAGGCGGAGCAGCAGAACGTCTTCGCGCCGATCGAGTCCGCTGCGCTGAACGCACGCGTTCCCGCTCAGCATCGGCACCCCGACGGTCTGTGGTACGGCATCACCAAGCGCGCCCGGGTCATCGCCTACGCCAGGGACCGGGTCCAGCCCGACGAGATCGCGACCTACGCCGCCCTGGCCGACCCGAACTGGAAGGGGCGAGTGCTGGTGCGCAGCTCCTCCAGCGTCTACAACCAGTCGCTGGTCGGTTCGATCATCGCCGCCGAGGGCGAGGAGGCCGCCGAGGCCTGGTGTGTCGGACTGGTGGCGAACATGGCCCGCACCCCGCAAGGCGGCGACCGGGATCAGATCCGGGCGATCTCCGCCGGCGAGGGCGATGTGGCGATCGTCAACTCCTACTACTACGCCGGGATGGTCGCCGGTTCCGAAGAGGATCAGGCGGTCGTCGCGAGTGTGGGGTTGCTGTTTCCGGACCAGCAGGGGCGTGGGGCCCACGTCAACGTCTCCGGTGCCGGTGTCGTGCGCACCGCGCCGAACCGTGAGAATGCGATCCGCTTCGTCGAGTACCTGACCAGCCCCGAGGCGCAGGAGGCGCTGGCCGCGGCGAACAACGAGTTTCCGATCGTCGAGGGGACGCCGCTGAAGCCGGTCCTGGAGGGCTTCGGCGCGTTCAAGGAAGATGCACTGGACGCGTCGGTGATCGGGTCGAACAACCCCGTTGCCCTGCGAATCATGGACCGGGCCGGCTGGCGTTGACGTCGACCGGCTCGGAGTCGAGTCAACGATCTTGAAACGAGCGGCGGCCTCCGGCTCCTGGACCTGGCCCGCGATCGTCGCGGCCGTGGCGGCCCTCGTCGGGATCCCGATCGCCGTGATCGTCACCCGTGTCGGTGCCGATCCCGATGGCGTGTTCGCTCATCTATCCCGGACCGTCCTGCCCGGATACGTCCGCAACACGTTGCTTCTCGCCGCCGGCGTCGCGCTGACGACGCTGCTGATCGGCGTCGGGACCGCCTGGCTCGTGACGATGTGCCGGTTTCCCGGTGTGCGCTGGTTCCGCTGGGCGCTGCTGCTGCCGCTGGCGATTCCGGCCTACCTGTCGGCGTACGCGTTGACCGACCTGCTCCAGTTTGCCGGGCCGGTACAGGGCTTTCTGCGTGAGACGTTCGACTGGTCCCGGGACGATTACTGGTTTCCGCCGATCCGTTCTCTTGGCGGGGCGATCGCGATCTTGAGCCTGGCCCTGTACCCGTACGTCTACCTGGCGGCCAGGGCCGCGTTTCTAGAGCAATCGGTCTGCGTGCTCGAGGTGAGTCGTCTGCTGGGCCTCGGGCCCTGGCGCAGCTTCCGCCGGGTGGCCCTGCCTCTGGCACGCCCCTCGTTGATCGCGGGAGTGTCGCTGGTGCTGATGGAGACCGTCGCCGAGTTCGGCGCCGTGGATTACTGCGCCGTCGACACGTTCGCGACGGGAATCTATCGCACGTGGCGGGCCTACGGCCTGACGCCGGCCGCGCAGCTGGCGACGATCCTGCTCGGCGTCGTGGTGTTGCTGCTGTTGCTCGAAGGAGCGGCACGCCGGTCGGCGCGCTACCACGCGACCACCTCGCGCCATCGGGAGTTGCCCTCGTGGCGCCTGACCCGTGGCCGAGGGCTGCTCGCGTTCCTCGGCTGCTGCCTGCCGATCCTGTTCGGCTTCCTGTTGCCGGCAGGCCTGTTCGTGAAGATGTCGCTGGAGCGTGGCGACGCACGTCTCGGGTCGTTTCTCACCCTGTCCGGCAACACCGTGCTGCTGGCGACGGTGGCGAGTCTGATCGCCACCGGACTGGCGCTGCTGGTGGCCTACGGGCGCCGGCTCCAGCCGAGCCGCTTCGTGCGCGGCGCCGCCCGGATCGCCGGCGTCGGCTACGCCGTTCCGGGGGGCGTGATCGCGATCGGGATCCTGATCAGCGTCGGTGCCCTGGATCGCGGTCTGCAAGCGACCCTCGGTAGCTGGCTGGCCGGTCCGACGGGGCCGATCGTCGGCGGTACGATCCTGGCCTTGATCCTGGGCTACCAGACGAGGTTCCTCGCCGTCTCCCTGAACTTCGTCGGTGCCGGGTTGACCCGGGTCCGGCCCTCCCTGGACGACGCCGCGCGGATGCTCGGCGCGACGCAGGCAAGGGTGCTCGGCCGGCTGCACGTCCCGTTGCTGAAGGGGAGCCTGCTCGCCGCAGCGCTGCTGGTCTTCGTCGACGTGGCCAAGGAGTTGCCGGCGACCCTGATCCTGCGACCGTTCAACTTCGATACTCTCGCCGTCCGGGTTTATCATCTGGCCTCCGACGAGCGGCTGACCGAGGCCTCGACCGGGGCGCTGGCGATCATCCTCATCGGACTGGTGCCGGTGCTGCTGCTCTCTCGTTTGATGCAGCGCGCGCGCCCCGGATCCACCACGGAGAAGGCGTCCACATCGTGAACGACGACAGCAGACTCGGAGTCGAGAGCGTCAGCCACCGCTACCCGCGGCTGGCCGCGGTGTCCGATGCGTCTCTCGAAGTCGCGCCGGGGGAGGTGCACGCCCTGGTCGGCCCCTCGGGGAGCGGGAAGTCGACGCTGCTGCGCCTGGTCGCGGGTCTCGAACGGTTGCAGCAGGGTTGCATCCGGATCGGTGGATCGGTCATCGCGTCGGAATCGGTCCACGTCGAGCCGGAGCAGCGGCGAGTCGGCCTCGTGTTTCAGGACTACGCCCTGTTTCCGCACCTGGATGTCCGGCGCAACGTCGCCTTCGGCATCGAGGCCGGTGTCCCGAACGCGGCCGGGACGGTCGCGACGCTTCTCGAACAGGTCGGCATGGCCGGCTTCGGCGAGGCGATGCCCCACACCCTCAGCGGGGGGCAGCAGCAGCGAGTCGCTCTCGCCCGGGCCCTGGCCCGCCGGCCTCGGGTGATGCTTCTCGACGAACCGTTCTCGGGGCTGGACACACGACTCCGCGAGGAGGTCCGCCGGATGACCCTCGCGCTGCTTCGGAACGGTGGTGTGGCGACGTTGCTCGTGACCCACGACCCCGGCGAGGCGCTGGCCGGCGCCGAGCGGATCAGCGTGATTCGTGAAGGCCGGATCGTCCAGTCCGGTGACGCCGAGGCGATCTACCGGCGACCGGTCGACGAAGAGGTCGCGACGATGTTCGGTCCGGTCAACCGGATCGGCGAGCGGCTCGTCCGGCCGGAGTCCCTGCGGCTGTCGGACGAGCCGGGGGGCAACCGGCGCGCGGCGACCGTGGTCGAACGGATCGCCGCCGGCAGCACCACGCGGTTGCGACTGCGCCTCGACGACAGGACGATTCTCGAGGCCTGCGAGCTCTCGGAGATCGCCGAAAGAGCGCTCGCCGGGTCAACAGGTGTTCGTCGAGATCCCCTGATTCGTGTATCGTCCCCCGGACATGCGAGTCGTCATGACAACCCGGCTGGCTCTGCTTGCCGTTTGCTGTGGGACGCTGCCGCGCTGATGGACCTGCTGGACGCCGTCGCCCTTGCCCGGTCCGCCGGGGCGAGCGAGGAGCCGTTGAAACCGGCGCTGGAGCTGCAGCGACGGGCTCAGTGTGGGGCAGGTCGGCGACGAACTGGAATCGCCCCTAGGTTCCGCGGCCGTTCGCGAACCGCCGATTGGCCGGATCGAACCGCTCACCTGCGGAATCCGGCAATCCTGCTGAACGCGGCGGGCCAGGTCGCTACTATCCTCGGGCGGCGACCTGAACCTGCCGCCGAGGGGGAGTGCCGTGATCGAGGACAAGGGACTATCGAAGACCTTCGTCACCAAGAAGAAGTGGAAGAAAGAGCGGATCGAGGCGGCCCGGGATGTCAGCTTCACCTGCCGACCGGGTGAGATCTACGGACTGCTCGGGGCCAACGGCGCCGGCAAGACCACGACGCTGCGCATGCTGGCGACGATCCTCGAACCGACCTCGGGAACCGCGACGATTGCCGGGCACGACATCCGCAAGCAGGCCCACGAGGTTCGCCGGCGAATCGGCTTCCTGTCGACCCAGACGGCGCTCTACGGACGCCTGACCGCCCGGGAGTTCATCGAGTACTTCGGCCGACTGCACCAGGTCCGTGGCGCCGAGCTGAAGAACCGCGTCGCCGCGATCCTCGACCGGCTGGAGATGAACGACTTCGCCGACCGCCCCTGTGACAAGCTGTCGACGGGACAGAAGCAGAAGACCTCGATCGCTCGCACGCTGATCCACGACCCGCCGGTGATGATCTTCGACGAACCGACGATCGGTCTGGACGTGCTGGCCCAGCGCACGATTCTCCAGTTCGTGCGCGAGTGTCGTGAGAAGGGCAAGACGGTGATCTTCTCGACCCATGTGATGAGCGAGGTCGAGAAGCTCTGCGATCGCGTCGGGATCATCCATGACGGAAGCGTCGTCGCCGAGGGCTCTGGACGCCGAGCTGAAGACGAACTACCAGGTATCGACGACCTCGAGGATCTGTTCGTCGAACTGGTCACGCGAAGCGGTGAGGTGGCGGCATGAACATCGGCAATGTCCTGCTGGTCTACGCCAAGGAGCTGCGCGACACGATCCGGGATCGACGGACGATCCTCTGGTCGATCCTGTTCCCGGTGCTGGTCATTCCACTGCTGATGGTGGGCATGATCGGCTTCGTCTCCAAGACCGTCAGCAAGGCGTCGGCCGAGACGATTCCCGTCGTCCTGCAGGGGCAGCAGAACTCGCCGGAACTGGCCCGTCGACTCCAGGAAGTCGAACGCTTCTCCTGGCTCGACGCGCCGGAGGATCTCGACACGGCGATCGGTGACAAATCGGTGCGCGCGGCGATCGAGATTCCCGCCGGATTCGACGAGACCCTCGCTGACGGCGGACGACCCACCGTGGTGATCCGCTACCACGCCGGCGAGTTCAAGTCCGAGATGGCGGTCCGCGACATGAAACGTGTGACCGACGCCTACCGCCAGGAGCTGTTGACGACCCGTCTCGCCGGCTACGGTCTGGGGCGTGAGGATCTCGAGCCGTTCGGGATCGACCAGCAGAACGTCGCTTCCCAGGAGCAGATCACCGGGAGAGCCGCCGGCGGCATGGTGCCCTACATCATCATCGTGATGTGCCTCGTCGGCGCGATGTTCCCGGCGATCGATCTGACCGCCGGAGAAAAAGAGCGGGGAACGATGGAGACGATCCTCGCCTCATCGGTCGGCCGGGTCGACCTGGTGCTCGGGAAGTTCCTGACGGTGATGACAGCGTCGATGTCGACCTGCATCCTCTCCCTGGCCTCCCTCGCGGTTACCGCGGTGTTCATCGTCCCGCGTCTCGCCGGGCCGAACCCCCGCGGTGACATGCAGGAGCTGGTCGACATGGCGACTGGTGTCAACCCGATGGGGATCCTCGGACTGCTCGTGTTGATCCTGCCCCTGACGATGCTCTTCTCGGCGGTGTTGATGAGCGTGGCACTCTTCGCTCGATCGCACCGGGAAGCTCAGCAGTACGTCGGGCCGCTGCCGATGGTCGTCATCGTGCCGGCGATGATCGGCATGCTGCCGGGGACCGAGCTGACCGCCAAGACCGCACTGATCCCGATCACCAGCACGAGCCTGGCCGGCAAGGAGTTGCTGGCCGGCTCCTTCGCCTGGGGACCGCTGAGCGTGATCTTCCTGTCCTCGTGTATCTACGCGCTGATCGCGCTGGCCGCGGCGGTCTGGCAGTTCCAGCGGGAAGAGGTGCTGTTCCGGACCTGACGTTCCCGGTTGACCCAGGGCCGGGCCCGGGGTCAGAATCACGTTTTTTCGCCGTCTGGAGGAGAGAGCTTTGAGATTCCTTGTGAGCTGGGAGATGTCGCCGGATTGCCGCGATGCGGCCAACGAACGGTTTGTCGCGACGGGTGCCCTGCCGCCCGCGGGGGTCACGATGGAGAGCCGCTGGCATTGCGCCGAAGGGCTGCGTGGCGGGATGCTCTGCGAGACCGACGATGCTGCAGCGCTTGCGGCCTGGACCAATCAGTGGACCGACCTGCTGATCTTCGAGATGACTCCGGTCATCTCCGACGAGCAACTCGCGGCGGTTCTGCAGGGTTGACCGTGCCGGCGGTTCGTCGCCGGGACGAACCGCCGCCGCTCACTCGGCCTCGAAACCGATTCCCTTGTGGGCGCCGTCACAGAACGGCTTGTTCTTCGAGGCGCCGCAGCGACAGAGCGCGGCCTTGGTGCCCCGCCAGCCGACCCGCCCTGATGCCGTGCGGATCACGAAGTTCCCGTTGACCAGCAGCGGGCCGTTCGGCGCTCGCGATACCGTCAGCGGACCGCCGGTCGACTCCAGGGTCGCCTCGCCGGTCTGGCCGATCGCGCCGTGGTCGCGGAACCCGGCCTCTTCGTGGGCGTTGTCGCAGAACGGCTTGTTCTTCGATTCGCCGCAGCGGCAGAGGGCCGCGCGTTGCCGGACCCCGGGCATGTCCTCGGCCGCGCCGTCGATCTGCAGATCGCCTTCGAGGTAGAGCGGGCCGTTGTTGGCGATGGCGACGGAGTTTCGGGTCGGTGCCGGGGCCTCCGGGCCGCCGTCCTTGCGCTGGATCGTCAGCGCCCCCGTCGGGCAACGCCGGGTGACCTCGGCCACGTAGTCGGCCTCGCCCCGGTCCGGTTCGCCCCAGGGTGTCCGCCCGCTGACGAACAGCTCACCCGAGGCGCGGGTGCACTCGCCCACGTGAATGCACAGGCGGCCGTCCCAGGTCACATCGGCCTTCTGGCCCTCGTACACGAACAGCTTCTTGTCTGCCATGTCGTTCTCCCATGCTTCGGCCGGGGCCGGACCCCGTCCGCAAGCGTCACCGTTCCGGGTTCCCCGCGAAGTGACGGTACAGCAACAACGTCGCGACGGCGGCGACCAGGAACAGCAGCCCGGGGATCACGTACTCCCAGAGCGGGCCGCCGATCGGCGGTTCGGCGGGAATCGGTGTCATCGCTTGCCCCCGCCGTGGTGCCGGCGCCAGGCCCACCAGGCCAGGCCGAGTCCGAGGAACGAGGCGAGATACGCGATGCTCATGCCGATCAACGTGACCAGTCCACGTTCCATCACGACTCTCCCGACGAGGAATTCGCAGCGTTCCAGCTCATGTCGCGCTCCAGCCGCTCCGCGTACTCCGCCTGGCCCGCTTCGAACTCGCGGGAGACGGCGCGTAGCTTGGGGTCGATGACCCAGTAGATGACGCCACACCCGGCGAACGCCAGCAGCATCATCGCGATTCCCGATCCGCGGAGCAGCAGCAGGTTCACCAGGCCGAACATCAGCAAGCCGTAGACCAGCGGGGAGAGCACGATCGCGATCCAGTCCTCGCGGGTCCACTCCTGGGCCTGTTCGGCGGTCCAGCTCCGGCGGATCCACGGTCGTGGTTCGCTTGCAGCGGTCGCGGCCGCGCCGGCGGCCTCGGTAGGTCGCGCAATCTTCCCCCGCCGGATCGCCTCCTCGTGGACCGGTCCCCACCAGCCCAGCGGGCGGGTCATCACGTAGTAGTCGACCAGCCGCTCCATCGGTTCCGGCTGGGTGAGCAGCGTCACCGGCAGGAACACGACGACGCCCAGCGCCATCAGCAACCAGAACTGCAGGTAGTTGGGCAACTCGGGAATCAGGCCGAACTGCGGCAGGATCCAGACCACCAGCCAGGAGGCGCCGAGGTTGGCGATCCATGACGAGAGGTAGCCCCAGGCGTTGAAGCGCCACCAGACGACCTGCAGGATGTTCGGCAGCCAGATGCCGGCCATCATCAGCCAGAGGGCGAAGATCAGCCACTTGGTGATCTCCTCCATCATCAGGCCGTAGAAGAACGAGCCGACCAGGAGCACCGCCGTCGCCGCGCGGCCGACCCAGACCAGCCGACGCTGGTCGGCTTCGGGACGCAGGTAGCGCTGGTAGAGGTCGCGGGTGAAGTAGAGCGCGCCGAGGTTGAGATGGCTCGAGATCGTCGACAGGTGGATCGCCAGGATCGCCCCGAGGAACACGCCGATCATTCCGGCGGGCAACAGCTCGAAGCCGAGGCGGAACCAGCCCAGCTCGTACTGCGCCGGCTCGGTGATGTCGGGCAACATGGCGAAGAAGGCCAGGATCGCCGCCGCCCAGATCGCATTGCGGACGATCGTCACCGCGCCGCCGGCCCACAGGCCGTAGCTCGCGTCCCGCACCGTGCGGGCCGACTGGATCCGCTGGGCCTCGACGTACCAGTCGATGCTCGTGCCCATGCCGAAGCCGCCGACGACGGCGATGACCAGCATGGTCAGCCACCACAGCGCCGGGAAGTCGCCGCCGGTCCAGCCGGTGAAGGCGAAGGCGTCGAGTCGCCACTCCTGTCCCAGGGCGACGATCCGCTCGGTGACCTCGGTCGGGCCGCCGGCCGCCGCGATGCCGACGAAGGAGACGATCACGATGGCGAAGATCGCCACGATGCCCTGGAGGAAGTCGCCCATCACCACGCCCCAGTAGCCCGCGGCCAGGGTGTAGACGGCAGTGATCAGGCTGGGGACGACCAGCCCGATCCAGAGCGGCCAGCCGAAGACCAGCGCGCCGACCTTGCCCATCGCCATCCCGACCCAGCCGAGGATGAACATGTTCATGAAGACCTGCCAGCCGGCCATCCAGCCCCGCAGGAGTTCGGCGCCGAGGCCGGCGAAGCGCAGGGACTGCCACTCGGCCTGGGTGTAGGCCAGCGAGCGGCGGAAGATCCTCGCCGAGACGAACGCGCCGACGGCGGTCCAGGCGGAGAAGAACGTGTACCAGAGGCCGCGCAAGCCGTGGGCGTAGATCACGCCGGTGATCCACATCGGCGTGTCGGTGGCGGTGTGGGTGCTGAAGACCGAGGAGGCGGGGAGCCACCAGGGCAGACCCCGTCCGGCCAGGAAGAAGTCGGACTGCGAGCGCCGGGCCAGGCGATAGAACAGGAACGCCCCGCCGACCATCAGGAACAGGAACGCCCCGCTCCAGAAGCCGTCCAGTGCCGTGAAGTCGATCAATGGCTCCAGCCCTCCTGGCCCGCGATTCTATACGGGGCCTCACGGAGCAGCCGTGGCATAATCCTCCGCTCGATTCACACCATCTCGACCTCAGGAGTCCGCCGTGCCCAAGAGCCCGCTGCGTCCGATCACCTGGATCTTCACCCTGATGCTGTCCGCCTTGCTCCTCGTCGCGCCGCCGGCGCGGGCGGAAGAGGCGCGCATTCTGCGCTTCCCGGATATCCACAAGGAGACGATCGCCTTCGTCCACGCCGGCGATATCTGGATCGTCTCGAGCCAGGGCGGCCTCGCTCGGCGGCTGACCTCGCACGAGGGGATGGAGATCTTCCCCAAGTTCTCTCCCGACGGACGCTGGATCGCCTTCTCCGGGGAGTACAGCGGCAACCGGCAGCTCTACGTGATCTCGGTCGACGGCGGCCAGCCGCGGCAGCTCACCTACTACAACGACGTCGGTCCGATGCCGCCCCGGGGCGGGTTCGACTATCGCGTGCTGGACTGGACACCCGACGGCAAGGAGATCCTGTTCCGCGGAAACCGTCTGCCCTGGGGCGTGCGGATGGGTCGCCCGTACCTGATCGCGGCCGAGGGGGGGATGGAGCGTCCGCTGGCGGTGCCCGAGACCGGCGGCGGCATGTTCTCTCCCGACGGCAAGAAGTACGTCTTCACGCCGATCGATCGCGAGTTCCGTACCTGGAAGCGGCATCGCGGCGGTCGGGCCCAGGACGTCTGGATCTACGATCTCAAGAAGAACAGGGCCGAGCAGATCACCGACGACGAGGCGACCGACAACCAGCCGGTCTGGGTCGGCAACACGATCTACTTCACCTCCGATCGCGACCGCCGGTTGAACCTGTACGCCTACGACATCAAGAGCAGGCAGACGACCCGCGCGACCGACCACGAGGAGTTCGACGTCCTCTGGCCCAGCGCCGGTCCGGACCAGGTGATCTACGAGAACGGCGGCTGGCTCTACGTCTTCGATCCCTCCTCCGGCAAGTCGCGCAAGGTCGAGGTGGAGATCCGCAACGACAGCCTGATGACCATGCCCTACTTCCGCAACGTGCAGCCGTTCCTCGGCAGCTACGACATCTCGCCCAGCGGGAAGCGCGCCGTCGTCGACGCCCGGGGCGACATCTTCACCGTGCCCGCTGAGAACGGCGAGATCCGCAACCTGACTGCGACCCCCGGCATCCGGGAGATGAACCCGATCTGGTCGCCCGACGCCCGCTGGATCGCCTACTGGAGCGATCGAAGCGGCGAGTACGAGCTGTACGTCCGCGCCCATGACGGCAGCGGCGAGGAGCGTCGCGTCACCACCGACGGCGACATCTGGCGCTTCCCGCCGGTCTGGTCCCCGGACAGCACGAAGGTCGCCTTCGGCGACAAGAAGCAGCGCCTGCGTTACATCGACGTCGCCAGCGGCGACGTGACCGACGTCGCCCACAGCGAGCGCAACGACATCACGACCTACTCCTGGGCGCCGGACAGCCGCTGGCTGGTCTATACGAAGATCGGTGCGGAACAGAACTCGTCGATCTGGGTGCACAACATCGCCGATGGCCAGACCCACATGCTGACCGATGGCTGGACCAACGACTACGCTCCGGCGTTCGACCCCAAGGGGCGCTACCTGTACTTCGTCTCCGACCGGGACTACAACCTGCAGTTCAGTGGGTACGAGTTCAACTACTTCTACGTCAACCCGGCGCGGATCTACGCGGCGACGCTCCAGGCCGACGGCCCGACCCTGTTCCTGCCGAAGAGCGACGATGAGGAGCCGAAGGACGCCGGCTCCGCCGACGACGATGGCGATGGTGACGCCGACGGCGACGACGGCAACGACGGCAAGTCCGACACTGACCGCAAGGGCGGCGGCAAGAAGGGCGCGGACAAGAAGGGCAAGGGCAAGCCGGAGACCGAGGGCGACGACGGCGACGCCGACGACGGGCCATCCGTCGAGCCGGTCGTCATCGACGTCGAGGGGTTCGCCGCCCGGGTCGTCGCGCTTCCGACACCTCCGGGGAACTACTTCGGTCTGAGCGCGACCGACGACAGCTTGCTCTTCGTCCAGGGCGGCGGCGGTCCGGCGGAGCTGCGCCGGTTCAAGATCAAGGACGAGGAGATCGAGACCGTGATGGCCGGCGTCGGCAACTACGTCGTCTCCGCCGACGGCAAGAAGATCGCCTATCGCCAGGGCCGCAACCTCGGTATCGCGGCGATCGCCAAGGACGCGAAGCCGGAGAAGGGACGGCTGGATCTCGGCTCGCTGGATACGAAGATCGACCCCCGCGCCGAATGGAACCAGATCTTCGTCGACGGCTGGCGGACGACCCGGGACTGGTTCTACGACCCCGGCCTGCACGGCAACGACTGGGAGGCGATGCGTGAGCTCTACGCACCGATGGTCGAGCACGTCGAGCATCGCGGCGACCTGGACTACATCCTCGGCGAGCTGGGCGGCGAGCTGAACGCCGGCCACTTCTACGTGAACTGGGGCGACATGCCCCGGCCGACCCGGGTCGACAACGGCCTGCTCGGCGCAGAGATCGAGGCCGACAAGTCGGGCTATTTCAAGATCACGAAGATCTTCCCCGGCGAAAACTGGCACACCGCGTTCCGCTCACCGTTGACCGTCGCGGGAGTCGACGTGAAGGAAGGCGACTTCATCCTGGCCGTCGACGGGCGGACGACCAAGGGCGTGGCAAACTTCTACAGCCTGCTCGAGAATCGTGCGCGCAACGTGACGACCCTGCGGGTCAACGACAAGCCCTCCGACGAGGGGGCCCGGGACGAACAGGTCACGCCGATCGCCAGGGAGACCAACCTGCGCTACCTGGACTGGGTCGAGTCGCGGCGCAAGATCGTTGACGAGCTGTCCGGCGGACGCATCGGCTACATCCACCTCCCGAACACCGCCGGCCCGGGCAACCGCGAGCTGCGGAAGTACTTCTATCCCCAGACCGGCAAGGAGGCGTTGATCTTCGACGTGCGCTACAACGGCGGCGGGTTCATCCCCGACCGGATGATCGAGTTGCTGACCCGCACCAAGCTGAACTACTGGGTCCGCCGGGGGACCGGCGCCAACCCGACCCCGGCCTACTCTCACGACGGGCCGAAGGCCTGCCTGATCAACGGATACTCCAGCTCCGGCGGCGATGCGTTCCCGTACTACTTCCGCAAGCTCGGTCTGGGGCCGCTGATCGGTACGCGGACCTGGGGCGGGCTGATCGGACTGTCCGGCAACCCAAACTTCGTCGACGGCGGCTCGCTGGCGATCCCGACGTTCCGTCTGCTGGACACCGAAGGGGAGTGGGACGTCGAGAACGTCGGCGTGGCGCCGGACATCGAGGTCGTCGATCGGCCCGACCTGATCGCCGCCGGTCAGGACCCGACGCTGGAGAAGGCGATCGCCGTGCTGCTCGAGCAGCTCGAGAAGAACCCGACGCCCGGGCTGGAGGTTCCGGAGCCGCCGCGCTACCGGCGATAGCCCTTCGCGTAGGTCTTCCTGCGGCGCGGTGACTCGCGGGCCGATCGACGTTCGCCGCGGGGGCTACACCGCACCCCCGAATCGAGGGAAACCGGCACGAACGGACCGCGACGGCCGACCGGACGGCGGCCCCTCGCGGGACCTCTCACAATTGGTTAGAATGCGAAATCTTGGAGGCGAGGTAGCTTCCGGGATTTCGTTCTTCCGGGAGGAACCCGTCGTGAGCCGAAAGATCACCCTTGTACTCTGCATCGTCGGACTGATTTCCATCGGAACCGCCCAGGCGCGGCCGGACAAGTCCTGGAAGAGCTGGTTCGGTCACATCGAGACCGGCTACATCTACTCGCAAGGCGACTACGGCGACGTCGTCGATGACGACTGGATCCTCTCCGGTGGCGCGATGTACCAGCCCGACGACTGGGCCATCGGGATCGACCTGACCCTGGCCTATTCCGAGCAGGACGTCTCCCAGGCAGCGCTCGACTTCATCAACGACCAGATCGGCATGGACCCGATGAACGACGGTGAGATCACCGGTGGCGACGTCGAGATCTGGTCGCTGGTCACCAGCGCGGTCTGGTCCACCAAGGGAGACGGTCCCGTCGGATTCAACGTCTCCGCCGGCGTCGGCGTCTACGCCCTCGACGCGCGGCTGACCAACACCGGTCTCGTCTACTACCCGCCGGTCTGCGACCCGTACTGGTACTGGTGCATTCCCGGAGGCATCGGCCCGGGCACGGTCGTGCGCGCCTCGGAGAGCACGACGGAGTTCGGGTGGAACGTCGGCATCGGGCTGACCTTCGAGCTGAGCAGCGGATCCGAGCTGTTCCTCGAGGCGAAGTACCACAGCGTCGAGACCGACCGGACCACCGAGTACGTCCCGCTGACATTCGGCTACCGCTGGTAGTCGCGGCCGGCCCCGCGACCTTCTCGAAACCCGAGGAAGTGGCGGGGCCGTGCTCGAACCCGGATGCGGCCTCGAATCGCCCACGTTCTGTGGTTGGCGCTGGCGCTGGCGACAGTCTCGCCCTCGGCCGCCCAGAACGGTGACGAGCCTGCCCCGGTCGGCGAGAAAGCTGTCGGCCAGGACACCGAGGCTGACGACGAACCCGCCGATGACGAGGAACCCAGGAAAGGGTTCCTGTCGCAGTTCAAGGATCCCGAGGACGGCAAGTTCGATGTGACCGCCGGCGGTGAGGGGGCCTCCGGGATCATTCCGATCGCGATTCCGTTCAACGAACCCGCCGTCGGTCTGGGTCTTGCCGCCGCGGTCGCGTACTTCCACCCCGTCAAGAATCCACCGGTGCGTCCGCCAGGAGGCCCCTCGGTTCCCCCGACGACCACGTTCGCCGGCGGCGCGGTCTCGGACAACGGAACCTGGGCGCTGGCCGCGGGGCACGCCGGGATCTGGAAAGAGGGCCGTGTTCGATACCTCGGTGTGCTCGCGTATGCGTCGGCCAATCTCGACTTCTACGGGATCGGCAACGAGTCCGGCGCAGGGGAGATGCCGGTCGCTTTCAACATCGAAGGTGGGGCCATCGTCCAGCAGGCGATGTTCCAGCTGGGCAAGTCGAGATTCTTCGTCGGCGGGAGCTACCTGTTCGCCTCCGCGGACACGACGTTCGACATCGACGTCGGCGCCGGGGCCGAGGGCAGCACCGACAACGCCGGCCTGACCGTCAAGATCTCCTACGACAGCCGGGACACGGTCTTCACTCCGAACTCCGGAACGTTATCCGAGCTCGACATCTCGACCTTCGCCAGTGCCCTGGGAGGGGACTTCGACTACGGCGGACTCGACTTCGCCTACTTCCACTACTTCCCGCTGGTCGATGAGCGGTTGGTCCTCGGAGTCCGGTTCGAATACAAGCGGGTCGGCAACGACGCTCCATTCTACGCGATGCCCTGGGTCAGCCTGCGCGGCATTCCCGCGTTCCGCTACCTCGGCAACTACATGGTGACCAGCGAGATCGAGCCCCTCTGGAAGATCGACAAGCGCTGGAGTGTGCTGGCGTTCGCCGGTGTGGGTCGGGCGGCGCTGAGCTTCGATCGTCTCCAGGACGCTGAACGAGCCTACAACTACGGGGGAGGTTTCCGTTACCTGCTCTCGCGCAAGCTCGGGCTTGCGGGTGGCATCGATATCGCCCGGGGCCCCGAGGAGACGGCGACCTACATCATCTTCGGGAGCGCCTGGTAGCCGCCTTCACCAGTCCTCGGCGTGGTCGTTGAGTCCCACGGAGTTCGCCGGACTCTCGTTGCCGCTGACCGGAATGGCGCCGAACAGTTCGACGAAGGCGCCCCAGCGGTCGCTCAGCCCGATGCCGGTCGAAACGGTGTACCTGCCGCAGGCGATGGTGTCGAGTTCACCTCCGGCGTCGGGCAGGGTCAGCGCCTCGATGCCGAGATTCCAGCCGAGTCCGACACGCTCGGAGAGGGTGTGGGATTCATCGGGGGTTCCAGGGAATGGTTTCTATTAGTCAAAAACCCTACTTGGCGATGTCAAAACCGTCAAGGTGCTGAAATGCCCCTCTGTTTAGGTGATACTTCCCGGTATGACCCACGTGGCGATCGATCCGTGAGCGGCCGGGGACCCCTCGAAGGGCGGGCGGTCTGGACGGCACCGCGGCTCGCCCAGCAGCCCGAGTGGCGTCACGAGCTGACCGCGCAGGAGCGTGAAGAGCTCCTCGGTCTGCTCCGGCGCGTGGCGCCGCCGAGCAGCGCCGCCGACGGAGAAGACCCGCTGGCGGCGTTGACCGTCGCCGAACTCCCGTTGCCGGCCCTGGCTCCTCGCCTGGCGCAGATCCGCGATCAGCTGGAACAGGGGACCGGCGCCGTTCGTCTGCGAGGCTTTCCCCTGGACGGCCTCGACGAGCACGAGGCTCGGTTGCTCTACTGGGCCATGGCCCTGCAGCTCGGAACGCCGGTATCGCAGAGCGCCCGGGGAGAGACGATCTTCAGCGTGCGGGATGCCGGCCTCGGCAATGACGATCCGCGCTCCCGCGGACCCAACACCAGCAAGCGGCTGACGTTTCACACCGATCGCGCCGACGTCGTCGGCTTCCTCTGCCTGCAGCAGGCCCGGGAAGGTGGCGAGAACGACATCGCCAGTTCGATGGCGGTCTACAACGAGATCCTCGAAACACGCCCCGACCTCCTCGCCGTGTTGATGCAGCCGTTCTACTACCTGCGTCACTCGGTCGACACCGGCAACGACCATCCGTGGTGCCGTCAGCCGGTCTTCTCGTTTCGCGATGGCTGGTTCGCCTGCTGCGTGCTCCGGGTGCTGATCGAGCGTGCCCACAAGCACGAGGAGTTGCCCGACCTCACGGCGGAGCAGACCGAAGCCCTGGACCTCGTCGAATCGATCGCTTCGTCCGCCGCGAACCAGCTGCGCTTCCGCCAGGAGCCTGGCGATCTGATCTGGCTCAACAACTGGCTGGTGCTGCACAAGCGCCAGGCATTCCTCGACTGGGACGAACCGGAACGGAAACGGCACATCCTGCGACTGTGGTTGTCGATGCCCAACAGTCGCCCGCTGGACCCGCTGTTCCTGGACAACTACGGTGCTGTCGAGGCGGGAGCGATCCGGGGTGGGATGCGCTCGAGCGGTCAGGGCCAGAAGCCGGCGATGCGCTCGATCATCCAGAACGCGGCGATCGACCCGATTCCGTAGGCCGGCACCTGCCAGGCCCAGTCGGGCATCGCGACCCGCGACCGCTTGATCAGGGCCACGGCGACCAGCGCGGCGGCGACGAACAGCAGCTGTCCCAGCTCGACACCCACGTTGAAGAACAGCAACGCGAGGGGAATCGCCTGGGGCGGCAGGCCGATCTCGGTCAACGCGCCGGCAAAGCCGAAGCCGTGCAGCAACCCGAAGATGAAGGCGACGGTCCAGGGCCAGCGCTGGGTGATGCCCGGCCGCCCCTGATGGACGTGGACGATCTCGCTGGCCACGAAGACGATGCTCAGCGCGATGATCGCCTCGACCGGCGCCTGGGGCACGTGGACCAGGCCGAGGGTCGCCGCTGCCAGCGTCAGGCTGTGAGCCACGGTGAAGGCGGTGATCGTTGCGACCAGGCGCTTCCCTCCACCGACCAGCAGCATCAGGGCCAGGACGAACAGCAGGTGATCGATCCCGAGCAGGATGTGCTCGACGCCGAGGGCGAGATAGGTTGTCGCCAGCTGCAGGGCCGACGGTGCCGCCTCGACCACGAACGAGGGAGCGTCGGGAGAGAGCCGCCTGACGAGGGTCGTGCCGTCGGAGCGCTCGATGCGAACCAGTACGTCGGTGAGGGTTCCGGTCAGGCCGTCGATCACGATCGTCTCGCCGACCAGGCCGCCGGGGCAGGTGACCGACCAGCGCTCGGTCGCGGCAGCGCCGTCGAGGTAGGTCGAGCGCGGAGTCGGACTGACGCACGACTCCGGTAGCCGGGCGTAGAGGCTCAGCCGCAGCTCGCCCATCGCAGGCACCTTCCAGAGCACGTCGAAACTCTCGGGTGCGGTCTGGCGCAGAGCGAGGTATCCCGGCCGGACCTCGTGGGCCTGGGTCAACGCCGTGCCGCCGATCGCGCACAGTGCGAGCAGGGCCAGCCCGACGCCGGGAGTGACCCGGGTTCTGGCGGATCGAATCACTGACCGGAACTCGCCACTTCGGGGTTGGCGCCGTCGGCACCCGCTGCGTCGCTGGTCGGGGCTTCGATGCTCACCTCGTACCTTGCGCGCAGTCCCGAGTAGAAGGCTTCGGTCGCCGCTTCCCGCTGGGCCGTCCGCCACTCACGCTCGACCCTGTCGCGGATCTCGGGCAGGGGAGGCGAGGTCTGCTCCTCACGCTCCCGGACCCGGACCAGATGGAGTCCGAACCCCGAGGTGATCGGGCCCTGCCAGCTTCCGATGGCCAGTCCCTCGAGGGCCGTGGCGAACTGGCCGCCCAGCTGGCTGGCGATCTCGCTCGTCGACGCCCGTTCGAACGCGGACGGAATCATCAAGGGATCTCCGAGGGCCGACGAGTCGACCTTGTCGCTGGTCGCCTGCAGCCGGGCGAGCAGGGCCCGGGCATCCCGGTCGGCGTTCTGTCCTCGACGGTCGCCACTGAAGTAGATCTGTTCGAAGGAGTAGATCGGTGGCGTCCGGAACTTCTCGGCGTGCTCGACCCGGAACGCTTCCAGCGCCTCTTCGGTCGGCACCGCGGCGTCCACCAGATCGTGGGTGAAGAACTCGAGTTTCTGGCGCAGCCGCCGCCGTACGATCGTGTCGTCGCGGTCGAGCCCCATCGCGAGAGCCTCGCGATAGTAGACCTCCTCGCGAACGTGATCCTCGATCAGGCTGTCCAGTTCCTGACGGGTCGGGGGGCGTTGCCAGGTGCGGCTCCAGGCCTCCGTCAGCTGTGCGATCTGGCCCGAGCTGACGACGATCCGATCGGTCCGGACGGCATCTTTGTTGCCGACGATCGCAAAGAGCACGAAAAGCGCCGCGCCCAGGGCGAGGAAGTGAACCAGCGGTTCTCGGAGGAGCTTCATCCGCCGGATTCTAGCATTCGAGGGCAGAGCCGAAGCCTTGCCCGATGCGGCCCCCGGTCCCAATGTCTATCCTGCACGGCCCGGAAGTCGGTGACGCGACCGGGGCACGGGAGCGGAGCGAGACCAGGGTGATCCGGCGACCACAAGACAACCAACGCTCCGCTCTGGCGGCGCTGGCAATCGCGGCAGTCGGCCTGCTGGTCTGTCCCACGTCGGTGATGTCCGGCGACGCGGAGACGGCGAAGCTGATCACCGAGGATGCTTTCGCGGTGGACGCCGCCCGCACCGAACTCGAACTCGGCTACCAGTACGCCACCGCCGAGCGGCTTTTCAGCGACGATGGTCAGCAGATCAACCGGGGAGCGCTGCGCGGGCAATCGGCGCTGGTCAAGGTGACTCGTGGAATCCGGAGCGGTCTGGACGTCTCCCTCGAGATCGTCTGGCGCGAGCTCATCGAGGACGTAGTCGGAGACTCGCTGGAACGCACCGGCAACTTCACGGCCAACACGAAATGGCAGTTCTTCGAGAACGAGAAGCAGAGCATCGCCGTCGCCTGGGTGCCTGGCGTCACCGGGGCATTCGCCGGAGTGACCCTCGGCGCGGGACTCGCCCCCGGCCAGAACTACTGGAGCGTCAACAACCTGCTGGTGCTGAGCTACGGCAAGGGCGCGTTCAACCTGAACCTCGACGCCGGGCATTTTCTGCCGATCGGCGACGATCGCCACGACCAGCGAAGTCAGCTCATCGGCGACATCGCCGCCGGGTGGCAGCTGCGTCCCTGGTTACAGCTCGGAGCCGAGGTCAACTTCGGTCATGCCACGGTGAGCCGGGGCAACGGTTCGGTCGGTCTCGCGGTGACCGGCAATGCGATCCTGAACGTCTCGGAGACGGTGCGGATCGATGTCGGCGTCCAGGAGGTGCTGGACGGGCGTAACGCCGATGACGCCACGATCTGGGTCGCGAATTTCTCCAAGACGTTCTGAGTTGGCTGCGCACGGGCTGAGCACTCGCGTTACAATCCCGCGATTGCCGGAGTGGCGGAACTGGTAGACGCAGGGGACTTAAAATCCCCTGACCGCAAGGTCGTCCGAGTTCGAGTCTCGGCTCCGGCACCAGTGGATTCAGCGACTTACGAGAATCGGGCGACTGACCGCGAAATCCAGGTGTCCACCCTGGTGTCCAGGAGCCAATCAAATTCCCTCCTCGCACTCGATGGTCACCTCGCGCGGCGGCTCAAACTCGTGATTTGATGACTCGCCCCGCTCGTAGCCAATCGCTCGATACGCGCGGAGCCGCCGTTCGAACATTCGCATCAGCATGGGCACGTCGCGATCGACGCAATCGTAGATTCGCACGTCGGTCTTGCCGAGATGGAGCCGATGCAAGCGGCCCGTGTACTGAGCGAGCGTGCCTCTCCAGGAAACCGGCATGGCGAGGAACAGCTTGTCCAGCCGCGCGTCGTCGAACCCCTCGCCGATGTAGCGTCCGGTCGCCTGGATCACGTCGTCCAGAATGAGCTGGTTTCGGTCTTCGTCTTCGGAGAGCTCTCCGTAGAGATGCTGGATGCCCCCATCCAACTCCGCCTGCGAGGCCGAGAACGTGGTCTCCCGAGCCAGCCGGGCCTGCTCCTTGGCAATTCGTGCTATCAGTTCGTCCCGGGGATGACTCAACCCGCTTCTCGCTCCCTGAGTTCGTTTCCGGCCGGCCCGCGCCCGAAAGCGCCCCGGGAATAGGGTACCCGCTCACTTAATGAGGTACTATAGGCGCCCCAGTACCCCTTTTGTGGGGAGAGTCTGGCCGGAGTTACTCCATGCGCTCTCTCGATCCGGTTTTCCTGGCTACAACCGGAGGAAACGCATGCGCCCCCTGCGCTCGATAGTGTTCACGCTGTTGGCCCTCGCGGCAGCTCCTGCCGCCTCCGCCGGCGAATGGTACGTGGAAGCGTTGATCGGGGCGAACTTCCCCGACGATGTCGACTTCGGCACCAGTGCCGGCGCCATCGAGACATCGCTCGACGACGGTTACCTCTGGGGCATCGGTTTCGGCTACCAGTTCAAACATGTGCGCCTCAACGCCGAGCTCGATACGTCGCGTGAGGCCGACGTCGATGTGCACAGCTTGGACGGGATTGAACAGGCCGGATCCCGCGGCGATGTCCAGTCGGAGGCCGGCATGGGCAACGTCCTGTTCGACTTCAACAAGGGCAAGCGTATCTCGCCTTACGTCGGCGCCGGAGTTGGCTTGGCGGAGATCGAGCTGAACAATCTCGGCACAGACGGAATCCCCACGATCGTTGACGCCGAGGACACCGTGTTCGCGTGGCAGATCCTCGGTGGCGTGGGAATCGACGTCGGCGAGCACTGGGTCGTCGACTTCAGTCTGCGCTACTACGAAACGGCGGAGGGCGACTTCGTCACCACGCCGGCCGCCGGCGAACAGCAGATACAGGTCGACTACTCGGCGTTCAGCGTCACGGCTGGGTTCCGATACAAGTTCTGACCGGTCACGGGACGGGCTACTCGGGTGTCCATCTGGGTGTCCGTAAGCCTCGGACTGTAGAGCACTCCTCGTAACGCTCGGAAAGGGAAAAGGGCAACGAATCGAATAAGCACCGGCATGACCGCGGGGTTGTGCCTGGCCGCGTGGATACGTCACCGCCTCGCGGTTGCCCGGGGGACCGAGGAGCCCGATCCCACGCCCGAGGAGGCCGCCGCTGCCGACCAGCAGCGGCTGGTCAAGCTGGGGCAGAAGTTCAAGAAACACTAGACCGCAGGAGATGAACCTGCCTGGTCGGTTGTGGAGGAAAAAGAGCGCGTCCGAAGGTGAATCGGTCATCGTGCTTCCTGCCGGCTCTCCAGAGCATCAACGGGAGAGAACACGATGCAGGCGAGGTGTGTGCGGTTGCCGAAGATCAGCCCCGGAAGCGCCATGACTTCGCAGCCGGAGTCGGCCCTCAGGGCGTCGATCAGAAGAGACACGCCGATGTAGGTGATGGCGGCCGTTCCGCCCTCACCCTGGCCGAACAGTGGTCCGCCGCCTTGCCCGTAGAACCAGACCAAGAACACGGGCGTCACGGCCAGGATCGCTCCGATCCACCGGTTCAAGCCGGTCAGGTAGCGAGAGACGACGAAGTGGACGAGCGTGTAGAACAGAACCAGCGCCGCGATGATTCCCAGGCTGCGCAGGTTGTAGCCCGAGCCGGCGACGAACCAGACCGGTAAGGCCACGATCATCACGCAAGCCCCGAAGACGAGTCTCAGCACTCTTCCGCAGACACCAGTCTTCGTCGGGCTCATGTGCGGCTCCTCAGGAGCATCCGGCTCCGGATTGAATGGGTGGACACTTCACGGTGGCGTAGGAGCAGAAGACGCAACAGTCGCCGTGCTTGGGGCGCAAGCGTGCCTTGCAGCTGTCGCAAATGTAGAAGTACATGCAGGCGTCGGTCGGCATCGTCTCTTCTTTCGAGTGCCCGCACTCGGGGCAGGTGATCGTCGAATGAAGTTCGATCGGATTGGCGGTCATCGGTGCTCCGATTGGCCCAGCGACGCGAGAATCGGACACTCCGTAGTCGGCGTTCGCTCCTCGCAGGCCTTGGTGAGGTCTTTCAGGGCTCGTCTCATCCGGCGCAGGGATGCGATCTTCCCGTCGATGTCGGCGATCTTGGCATCCGCGCTTTGTTTGACCTGGCTGCAATTGAATCGCGGTCTCACCCGAAGCTCCAGCAGTTCGTTGATCTCCTTCAGCGTGAAGCCGAGATCCTTGGCGCGACGGATGAATACGATGCGGGCCACGGTTTCGAGCGGGTAGTCCCGATAGCCCGACGGGCGGCGAGGCGGCTCCGAGATCAGTCCCTCGCGCTCGTAGAATCGGATGGTCTCGACGCCCACCCCGGCGCGTTGCGCCAACTGGCCGATGGTCAACGACTCCATGGTTCGCCTCCAGCCCTGAAAGTCTAAAGTCCGTACTATTGTACGGGGTCAAGGCCTTACTCCTTGACTCCGTACGTAGGTCCTGAGTTAACAATGAAACAGGGGCAGAAGCGCATTGGGGCGACGGAGGTTGATGACATGCTGAAACTCGGTCTTTGTAGCGGAGGTGGTCTTTGCTGCGCCCTGCTGGGTGGGGCGCTTTGGCTGGGAGGTGGCACGACCGTTCTCGGTGAAGCAGCCGAGCTTGCCGCCGCCCCGACCGTCGGTTGCGCCAAAGCCGACTGCACCAAGGCGGGCTGCGACAAGCAAGCGGAGGGCCAGCGGCCGTGCGCGATGTCGGCTGGCGACATCCAGGACGTCGAGTTGACGGCAGACGAGAAGAAGGTCGTTGACTACATCGCCGACAAGATCGAAGACGGCGGGCTTCCGATGATCGATAACGAAGAGCTTGCCGAGAGAACCGGACTCTCCGAACAAGCGATCGAGCAGCTCGATGAGTCGAAGCTACGCGCGGGCGTGATGGCGGAACTGTCGCGCAGGAACTTCGACCTGGCGAGCCTGGGCGGGAACTGCTCGAAGTACAGCGCCTGCTCGGTCGATCGCAATCTCATGAACGCCACCGGCGAGGAGTTGCAGCGATACGAGGCGGAGGTGGCGCTGGACGGTTCCACGTTCTCCGACCGGGCCGCCCCCGACTTCACGCTACCCGACACCGAGGGTCGACAGGTATCGCTTTCCGAGTATCGCGGCAAGAACGTCGCCGTCGTGTTTCTATCCGCGCACTGTTACCACAGCCTCGATACGCTGCCGATCCTGGCGGAATTGAGACGGAAGTATGATGGTGACCTCACGATCCTGCCGGTTTTCATCAACAGTGGCGGCATCGAGGATGTCGCCTCTCGGGCGTGGGAACTGAATGTGGAATACCCCCTCGTTGTTTCCGAAGGCAAGGAGGTCTCACAAGCCTACGACAGCCGGATGGTCCCGTCGACGTTCCTCATCGATGAGCGAGGCAATCTGGTCCGGAAGTTCGTCGGCTTCAAGGACAAGGCGACCCTGGACAAGGCGTTCGGCGAGCTGGTCGATTCCTGAAGGGGGCTCCGGTGGACGCGAGGAAGGCCGAACCAGCGCGACGGCGGCCCATCCATGGACGGCGGCGCTGGCTTGCTGCTCTCGCCGCGCTGTCGCTCGTGTCCGTCGCGCCCCAGTATGTCCGCGCTTATCGGATTCACGGGCCTTCGGATGCTCCGAGCTACCTCTGGGGCGACCTGATCCTCGTCAACCGCGCGGCATACGACGTCCGGCTTCCGTTCACGAACACCACCATCGCCCGAGCCGGGACGCCGCGACGAGGAGAGGTCGTACTGCTCAGGCGCCCGGACACGGATCACGATGTGACGCGTCGCATCATCGGTTTGCCCGGAGACACGGTCGAGGTCCGCGAGTCGCGCGTGCTGCTGAATGGGCAATCACTCGCGTATGAGCCGTCAGGTGCACCGCCGTCTGACGCGACGGATGCAAGAAACAAGATCGGCTCCGTGGTCGAGCGAGAGCAGGGCGCAGGCGTCGACCACCTGATCACGTACACGCCCGGAGAATGCGGTGTGGCGACCGCGCCGTCGGTGACGGTGCCCGACGGGCACTTCTACGTGCTCGGCGACAATCGCGACCACTGTACGGACTCACGACGGCTCGGACCGATCCCCCGGGAGTGGCTTCGCGGCAGAATTGTCGGGACACTCTGGTCGAGTCGTTGATGTGCCTGGGAGATCCCGAAGATCGGGGAATGCAGTAACCATAGGCTGGCGGCTCGTACCTGCCCTGCTGGTCCCGGACATGCCGGCCGCGCTGGGTGTCCATAACCCTCGGACTGTAGAGCACTCCTCGCAACTCTCGTAAACGAAAAAGGGCGACGGATCAAACAAACGTTGATTGGACGGACTGGTCGTAGAAGCTCGCCCATTATCCGGGCGCGGTCCTGGTTGACATTTATCGACGACTAGGTAGACCCTGCGGGCAATAGTCGTGGCGTTTGTTCGCAATTGGGGGTCGGTGCAGTCGTAGAGCGGAAAGGGTGCGGGCGGAAAGAGCGGCCTTGCGGCGCCGGGAGCGAACACCGAGGGCAGCGCGATCTGCTCTCACAAGAGCGAGTGAGATTCCGGTTGAAGATCGCCGGGTTATCGGCACTTCTTCCATGGGGCACTGAATCATGCAAACTGGCCGCGAACGCCGAAGTCCAAGTTACTTTGTCCTTTGCGTCGGTCTGATCGTCGTTGTTGTTGTGTTCGGCGTGCGCGTGAGGTATAGCCCCGCGATCTACTACACCATCGCCGCGGTACAATGCATCGTTCTCTGGCTTGCCGCCTGGAAGCTCGGCGCTTCCAGTATCCGGGCTGAACTCGTGGATCGTCGACGGATTGCGGCGGCCGGTGGGTTACTGATCGTGCCGTGGATCCTTTTTTCGTGTCTCCCGGGCATCGGTCCCCCGGGACTGCAAACCGCAGCGGAAAACTCGCTGCGCTACCTGATCCTCTTCCTCAGCGCGATTGCGATCGCCAGCGGGTTGGTTGTCCTCCGCGAGGCGCTCAGCGAAGCCGGTGAACGCTTTTATTCGACGCTCGGGTTCACCGCGATCGTGCTCGGGACTCCGTTGTACTTGGTATGGGCCACGGTCATGCTCGGGATCTACCGCGCACTGGATCGCGTTGGTTCGGGAGAACCGCCGCCCTGGATCCGGTGGGTCAGCGATCCTTCGGATATTCTGCTTTTCTTCGGCGGCGCATTGACCTACGCGGCGACCGCTGCGTTCGCGATGTCCCTGGGGCGAGTCCGCTGGTTCGGACGGGGAACGGTGGGTGTGTTCGTCGCCGCGAGTGTCGTGGCGCTGTTGTGCCTCTTGATCCGGGGCCTGCAGTTTCCCGAGCCGACCACCGGGATGTCCTGGTACCAGATTCCGGGGTTCGTCTTCGGGATCCCGGCCCTTCCGTGGATCATGCCCTCCATGTTCGGCGTCGCCTTGTTGCGGCGAGCGGGCGAGAAGTGGGCCGGCGGGGGATTCTCTGGAGGTCTGACGCAACCAAGAGACCGCGAGATTCAGCCTGGCGGATGAGGAGCGTCCTTGGCGCGGGGCGCCGGCCGACGTGATAGCTGAGACTTGCCCGGGCGTTGGGCTCGATGACGAGTGGATGGCGACGTGAAACGCTGCGACTACGACCTCGTGGTTGTTGGAGCTCGGTGTGCGGGCGCCGCATTCGCCACCTTTGCTGCCCGCACTTTGGTCGGCAGCTGGCCGGCCACGGATCGTGCCGCCGAGTGGCGAGTCGCCCCGGAGCGCGAGCCCGTGATCGGGCCGCTCCTCGGCGACGCGCGGCCGGCCAGCAAGGCTCGTGGCACGGTGCGAGAGACGTACTTCTTCCGGACAGGCGTCGGAGCCGGATGGGCCTTGGTCGGCGACGCCGGACACCACAGGGAGCGGCCTGTGCGATGTCACCGGACCTGCTGCTGCTGGGCGTCGTACTTCCCGGCAAGGACGGGTTCGCGATTCTCGACGAGCTCCGTGCGTCCCATCCACAGATGGCGGTGATCATGCTCACGGCGCGAGGCGCCGAGGAAGACCGAGTGCACGGGCTCAGGCTCGGCGCCGACGACTACGTGGTCAAGCCGTTCAGCTCGACCGAGCTCCTGGCCCGCGTCGAGGCCGTGCTGCGCCGCTCGGCCGAGCGGCCGACCGACCTGCGCGAGCTGAAGCTTCCCGACCGCACCGTGCACCTGGAGCTGGGCCGCGTCGCCCTCGACGACGGCCAGGGGCACCGGCTCTCCGACCTCGAGGCGCGCCTGTTGCGTTACCTGGCGATCAACCGCGGCCGGCCGGTCGATCGCAAGGAGCTGCTGCAACGGGTGTGGGGTGGGAACGCCCGCGAGATGGAAACCCGGGCGGTGGACATGCACGTGCGCCGGCTGCGCGAGAAGCTGGAGCGCGACGCGGCCAACCCGACGTTGATCCTCACGGTACGCGGGAAGGGCTACATGCTGGCTCCGGAGGCGACGTGAGCCGGGCACGACGATGGTGGCTGGTCTTCGCCGCGTGCAATGTGATGGTGGCGCTGGCGCTGGTGTGGATGACGCGCTCCGTGCTCGACCTGGAGCAGCGGGAGCGGGCCGCGCGCGCGGCGACCGACTACCAGCAGTCGCTGCGTCAGGCGATGTGGCGCATGGACTCGTGGCTGGCGCTGCTCCTGGCGGGCGAGGCGGCGCGCCCGGACCGCGAGAGTGAATACGTCACGCTGCGCTTCGAGATGCTGGAGAACGGGACGCTGATCTCCCCGGATGCCGACCTGCTGGAAGCCTATCGACGTACGTTGACTCCGCCGGCGATCCACGCGGCGGTCGCCGCCGCCGGCAGGCAGATCGACGCGGGGCTGGCCGTGCCCGAGGGCGGGGTGCCGCCAAGCGAGGCCCGGATCGACGTCGATGCGAGCGTGGCCTGTGCCGTCCCGCGCCCGGACGGGGAGGCGGGAGGCCACCAGGCGGTCGTCTGGCTCGGTCCGCCGGGCCCGGGCGAGCCGGTGACTCTCGCCTTTCTCGCCTCGGCCGACGGGGCGCTCTTCCGCGGGTTCGTGCTCGACTGGCCGGAGGTTCGCGACCGCCTGCTGGGCGAGATCGCCGACCTGTTTCCCGCCGCCCGTCTCGAGCGTCGGACGGCAGGGCACGTCGCCGACGGGATCGGCCGCGGTCTGAGCAACCTCCCCGTGACGCTGATTGTCGAGCCGCCCGCGGCCGCGCGGGCGGCCGGTCTCACTCCCGGGCGGGCGGCGCTGGGCATCGCCTGGCTCGCCGCGCTCGTCGCGGCCGTTGCGGTGGGCCTCACGCTGCGCAAGAGCATCGATCTCGGCGAGCGCCGGCGTCGCTTCGTGTCGACGGTGACCCACGAGTTGCGCACGCCATTGACCACTTTCCAGATGTACTCCGAGATGCTCGCCGACGGCGTCGTGCCCACGGAGCGGCAACGCGCGGAGTACTTACAGACGCTCAAGGAAGAGTCGAAGCGGCTGTCCACGACGGTGGCCAACGTGCTGACCCACGCGCGGCTCGAAGAACGGCGCGGGCCGCGCCCGGTGGAGTCGTTGACCTTGAAGGCGCTGCTGTCGCGACTGCAGCCGTCCCTCGAGCGTCGGGTGGAATCGATGCCGGCGACGCTGAAGGTCCAGAGCGACGGGCCGGCCGAAGCGCCCCTCATCGTCGACCCCGACGCGATCGGTCAGATCCTGGGAAACCTGGTGGACAACGCGGCCAAGTACGCCAACGGAACCGCGCCGTCGACAATCCACCTCGGAGCCAGGGCGGCGAACGGCTCCCTCGTGCTCACGGTACGCGACCACGGACCGGGAATCCCGCGCGAGAAGGCGGCAGTGATCTTCGAGCCGTTCGAGCGCGGTGGGCGCGACCCGTCGGATTCGGTACCCGGCGTGGGCCTTGGCCTGGCGCTGGCACGGGGAATGGCGCGGGACCTCGGCGGGGAGCTGACGCTCGAAAGTCCCGCCGACGGCGGCGCGTGTTTCCGGCTGGAGCTGCCGGCGACCCCCTAGCGACACCTGCGGAACGGCCAGACCCTGAAGGTCCGCTAGCGCTTCGGGCTGGGAACGTGCTGATCGACGAGGATCGTGTTGCCGTCGGGGTCGGTGATCATGAAGTGCGCGGGTCCCTCGGTCGTCTCGTCTGCCTCGGTCGTCATCGAGATCCCGCGACCCTTGAGCGTGCGCTGCAGCTCTCGCACGTCCTGAAAGTCCGTCAAGGTCTCCCTGTCCTTCGTCCAGCCCGGGTTGAACGTCATGATGTTCTTGTCGAACATCCCCTGGAACAACCCGATCCTCGCGTTCCCGTTCTGCAGGACGATCCAGTTCTCTTCGAGATTGCCGCCGACCTCCTTGAAGTCGAGCTTCTCGTAGAACGCCTTCGAGGCCTTGATGTCCTTGACGGTGAGGCTGACCGAAAAGTTTCCGAGGTCCATGGCCTTCTTCTCCTTGGTCTCTGCGGATCGAGTCGTGGTCGCGGCTAGAATGGCCATCGAGGCCAGGACGCCGGCGACGGTGAGTGTGAGTGCTTTCATGCGAAGTCTCCCGGGTGCTAGCCTACTCAAGAATCGAAACGGAAACTTGCCATATCTTGCGAAATGACGAAAGAACCGGGCCCGCGGCCCCCGTGGACTACGTCGAGCGCGTCAACCGCGCGATCGACCACATCGTGCGCCACCTCGCGCAGCCGTTGAGCCTCGAAGAGGTGTCCGCTGCGGCCTGCTTCTCCCCGTTCCACTTCCACCGGATCTTCAAGTCGCTGGTGGGAGAGACGCTGAAACAGTTCGTCAAGCGGCAGCGCCTCGAACGGGCGCTCTATCTCATGTCCCACGCGCCCAAGCGCTCGCTCACCGACGTGGCCCTCGACTGCGGATTCTCCTCGACTTCCGACTTCTCGCGAAGCTTCAAGTCGCGCTACGGGGCTGCCCCGAGCCGGTTCGACCTCGGCGGCTTCCGCAACTCGAGGCGCGAGGAGTTCGAGCGTCTCCTGTTGAACCAAGAGGGGGCTCCTCGTTTCACGCGGCTGCCGGCGGGTCAGAACCCGGACGGCTTCGAGGTGCAGCTTCGCGACCTTCCCCGGCGCACGGTGGCCTACATCCGTGTTCTCGATCCGTACCGCGAGGGTGTCGCGCAGGCCGCCTGCGAACGACTCCTCGCGTGGGCGATCGAGCGCGGGCTCGCGGACGGCCAGTGGCTCGGCTACATGTGGGAGGAGCCGGAGATCGTCGCCGTCAAGGACTGTCGGTACGACGTGGCACTGGTCGTCGACGAGGTCGAGCCCGCCGGAGAGATCGGACGCTTCGAATTTCCGCCGATGCGCGTGGCCGAGGTCGTCCTGAGCGGCGGCATCGAACTCGAAATGCGTGCGATCGACTGGTTGTACAAGACCTGGCTGCCCCGGAGCGGCTTCGTCCCCGACGATCAACCGGTCTTCGAGGCCTGGATCGGCCGCCCGTTCGCCGACGGCAACGAACATTTCAGGATCGCCTGTCAGCTTCCGGTCAAGCCGGCCTGAGCACCGGATTCACTCCTCGAGCGCTTTCGTCGTGAGCGTGTGGCGCGACGGGTAGGCCGGTTGGCTGTCCAGGATCGGGGCAATGAGCGCGCCGGTGTGGTTCGTGATCGTCGGGGGCTATCTGGTGGTCAAGGGTGATCGCTGCCGACCTCGACTTGGTAGAATCTACGGGCACGGAATCGGTAGGAGAAGGGCACTGGCCGCGGGTGGCCCAGCGTCTCGGAGGGTCTGGCGATGGAAGACATTCACGCGCTGAACGAACGAGCCAAGGAACTGCGCTGCCTCTACGCCGTCGACGCGGTCGTCTCCGACCGGGGCCAGACGCCGGCCAAAGTGTTCCTCAAGGTCCTTCAGGCGATCCCCGCGGGCTGGCAGCATCCGGATTCGACGGGTGCGCGCATCGACTACCTCGGGCGTAGCTACGTGGGGCCCGGGTTCTCGTCCGACGGCAAGATGATTTCACACCCGATTCTCCTGTGGGGAGCGGACCTGGGCCGGATCTCCGTCAGCGACCACGATGAATCCGTGATGCGGGCCGACCGCGCATTCCTCGACGAGGAGGATGAGCTTCTTCGACGCATCGCTCGCCGACTCGGCGAGTACCTGGAGTGGAAGCACACGGAGCTGCTCGGGGAACGGACGTCCCCGAAGACGATCCACTGGGCCTGGCGTCAGAGCTTTGCCGAAGCCCTGGCCGACAAGATCGACCCCGAGCGATTCGGCGTTTCCCGGCTGTACATCGGAGGAAGCACCGCCCGTGGCGATGCGGGGCCGGGCAGCGACATCGATCTGTACATCGAATGCCACGGGTCGGAAGAGCAGAAGAACCAGTTGGCGATCTGGATCGAAGGTTGGAGCTTGTGCCTGGCCGAAGTGGCGCTTCAGCAAACGGGACAACCGTTTCCGGGCGGCATCCTGAACGTCCAGTGGATCGACAAGGAACCGGACATGCGGCAGCGCGTCGAGTTGCAGGAGCTGAAGCTGAGCGGCTCGGCCTAGAGCAGTTCGCGAGTCGCGCGCTCCAGCTCTTTCAGGTCGAACCGGACCAGCGCAAGCTCCGAGCCGTCGTGAGCTCCTCCGAAGAGGTGGGTTCGCCCGATGCGATCCCTCCACGAACCGGTCAGGCGGGTTGATTCATGGATGTGGCCGTGCAGGGTGAGCAGAGGCTGCCGTGTCTCGATGAATCGTCGGATCGCGACGCTTCCGACGTGTAGATCCAGTGGAACGTGATCGATCGATTTGCCGTCGTTGGCCACACGGTCCAGCGTCGTGCTGTCGGGCGGCGCGTGAAAGAGGAACAACGAATTGTCGAGTTGCGCATCACCGGTCAGGGCCTCGAGGTCCCGCCGAATGGTGGCGTAGCGAGTCTTGTGGGCCGGGACCGCGACGGACCGGCAGCCGTCCTCGGGGGACACGCATCCCGGCGGAACATATCGCGAAACGTCGTACCGTTCCCAGTCCTTGAGCCGGAAGGGCGTCGGGGAGACATAGGCGTACCCGAAGACACGGTACGGGCCCAGCTCGTGGCTCCGACCGTGGGCGTACTTCCACAGCCCCGTTGCCGCAACGTCGAGAATCGCATCTTCGTCGAATCGTCCGTCGTCGTTTCCGAGGATCAGGTAAACCGCCGGGTACCGCCGGCCCAGGCGTTTCCTCAACCTGGCAAAGCCCCGTGCCAGGAAGTCGGCGACGAAGTCTTCATGGGGATCGCTCCGCGAAACGATTCTGAACAATCCCGAGGGGAGGAGGTCGCCGCCGAGAAACACGGCATCCGGTGGCGAGTCTTCGATTGCCCGCCAGAGTGCTTCGTACCGACTCGTCTTCCCGTGGAGATCGGTGGCAAAGAAACAGTTCATCCAGGCCGAATTATCGCACAGACGCCCCGACGACCGGCTTCGGAGCGCCGGCGACGTGCTGATCGTCGCGACCGGTATCCCACTCGGTGCGGTCGGCGGCGTCGGCGCGCTCGCGCTGCGCGGCATGCCGTTCACCGTCAGCGCGGCGGTCGGATTCGTCGCCCTGAGCGGGGTCGCGATCCTCAACGGTCTCGTGCTGGTGACGGCGCTGGTCGCCGCCGTGGGTTTCATCCCGATGGCCATCAACACGGGCGTCGGCGCCGAGGTGCAACGTCCGCTTGCGACGGTCGTGATCGGAGGCGTCGTGAGCGATACGCTATTGACCCTGCTGGTCTTGCCGATACTCTACGCGAGCTTCGGGAGGAGCCCGCAGGAGCGACGCGGTGGGGCTACACGCGGCAGTACAGGCGATCAGGCAGGACCGGGTCTGCCGGTGTAGGCCACTCCAAGTCTGAACACCGCCCAGGCCACACCGGACACTGCGGTGGCGATCAACGCCAGGCCCAGGTCGGGCTGGAACAGGACCAGGGTGCCGAGCGGTGCGCCGAACACGTTCGGCACCAACCAGAGAATGCCCCACGCCGCAGCAAGGGTGGTGAACAGCGGGAACCACAGGCTGAACAGGCCGGAGACGCCCGCCTTGGCGCGCACCTCGACCCGGTGACGCCAGGCCCAGATCATGCTGAACAGGTAGACGATCGGCAGGAGCACCAGAGAGATGAAGGTGGCCTCCTGCGGCCATCGGGACCCCTCGCCGTCGTCGTCGAGGCCCAGCGCCCTGGCGGTGACCCCGTTGCGGATGCGGGTCGTTTCCCCGAAACCCAGTCCGCTTCCCGCGTTGACCAGTACGACAACTCCTTTCCTCTCGGCGGGGAGCATCGTCGCCAGGGTCTCGAAACCAGGGCTCGCCCCGGAATGCCACACACTCCCGCTGTCGGAATCCAGAAACCAGCCGAAGCCGTAGAACGGGGATCCCGCGCCGGCGGAGCGCATCATCAGCGCCTTGCCTTCGGCGGTCAGCAGATCGTCCTCGCCGTTCATCAGCATCTGCATGTACAGCGCCAGATCACCGGCGCTCGCGACGACCCCACCCTGGGGAGCCGTTCCGCGGCGGGTCGCCGTCTCGGGCAGAGGTCGCTTGGTGCCGAACCAGGGCCTGTGCCCGGTCGCCATGGATTCATGTCTTTCACCGTCGGCGACGAAGCTGTTCACCATACCGACCGGCTCGAGGATGTTGGCCGTGACGTAGACCTGGTACTCCTGCCCGCTGACGACTTCGATCACGCGGCCGAGAATCTGGTAGTTCGTGTTCGAGTACTCCCACCGTTCGTCGGGTTCGTAGGCAGGGTTCCCCTCGGCAACTGCGTCAACCCGACGCGCAAGCTCGTCCTTCCCGTTGGTGACGTCCGAGTACGAGCCGTTCCCTTGCAGTGTGGAAAAGCCGCTCGTGTGACTGAGCAGCTGCCGGATCGTGATTGCGCCGGCGGGTCGCCCGGAGAAGCTGTCCAGATACCGCAAGACCTCGGTGTCCAGCTCGATCTCGCCCGCTTCGACCAGCTGCATGACGGCCAGCGCCGTGAAGCTCTTGGAAATCGAGCCGGTCAGAAAAGGCGTGTCCGGCGTGACCTTGTCGTCGCCCCCGACCTTGACCACACCGTGCGCGCCCACCGAGGTGATCTCGCCATCGGCCACGACCGCGTAGGCCAGACCGGGCACTCCCGACCCGGGCATCTCCCGATCGATGAAGTCCTCGATCGATTCGTCGGGCGCACCTGCATGCAGGGTTGCACTGAGGCCAAGTGCAACGATAGCCAGGAATCGCCACACCGAATTACTGCCCCGGCTCATGCGTGCGGACGGTCAAAGCTCCCTGCTCAGAACCTGTTCAGGAAAAACGGGATCAGCAGCGCATTGGCGATATCGATAAAGAAGGCGCAGACCAGCGGCACGATGATGAAGGCCAGGTGGGAGGCGCCGTAGCGCGTCGTCACCGCCGACATGTTGGCCATCGCGGTCGGCGTCGAACCGAGCGAAATGCCGCCGAAACCGGCACAGACGACGGCGGCGTCGTAGTTTTTGCCCAGCGCGGGAAACACGATGAACAGGTTGATCGCGATCGCCACCGCGAACTGTGCCGTCATGATGGCGAGGATCGGCCCGGCCATCTCGATCAGGGTCCACAGCTGCAGGCTCATCAGCGACATGGCCAGGAACGTGCCCAGCGCGACATCGGCGATCAGGGCCACTTGCGGCGTGCGGCTGGGCCAGGCCCTGCCGGAGAAGCGCGGCAGCGTGCGCGGCACCAGGTTGGTCATCAGGATGCCGGCGAACAGGCAGGTGACGAACAGGGGCAGGTCCAGGCCCAGGGCCGCGACCCCTGCATTCAGGCCGTACCCGATCAGGATGCAGATGTGGATGGCCAGGATCGCGTCGAGAAAGTCCAGTGGATCGCTCGACGTCGGCGCTGCCGTCACCGAGGCGCCGACGTCCAGCGGGCCGGTGTCCTGCGGCTTCAGGCCGTGACGGCTGATCAGCCATTTCGCGGTTGGCCCGCCCATCAGGCTGGCCAGGATCAGGCCAAACGTCGCGCAGGCCATGCCGATCTCCATCGCGTTGGCAACGCCGTAACCTTCGGCGATCTTCGGCGCCCAGGCGATCGCCGTACCGTGGCCGCCGATCAGCGACACGGTGCCGCCCAGCATACCAACGGCGGCCGGCTCCCCGAACAACCGCGCCACCGAGATGCCCAGCAGGTCCTGCACGAACATGTAGGCAATGGTGATGGTGAGCAGGATGACCAGCGGCTTGCCGCCGGACAGGAGGTCCTTGACGCTGGCGTTGATGCCGATCGTGGTGAAGAAATAGACCAGCAGCACGTCGCGCACACTCAGATTGAACTCGATGGCGACGTCGCTAACGGCGTACAGCAGCGCCGTGCACAGCGAAAACAGCAGGCCGCCGGTCACCGGTTCCGGAATGCTGAACTCGCGCAGAAAACCGAACGACGTCGTTCAGGCGCTTGCCGACGAACAGGACGACGATACCGACGGTCACGGTGATGAACTGGGCCACGTGCAGGTTGCCGTCTACGAATTCCATATTGCTCGCTAACTCCTCGCCGGCATGACCTGCAACACAATGAATCCCTGGTCCCACATGTAATAGAAGCGCCCGCCGAACCCTGGAGACAGCAGGGTATTGAAGTTCATCGGCTCGAAGAAATCAGATTCCGCCAGTAGCTTGCCGGTCTTGGCATCGAGCCAGATCGCCTGCTGCTTGTAGGGCGGGTTCGAGGTCTGCATCAGCGCCTGCTGGGTGGTGCCCGGTTCGGCCCGGGCGGTGCCCAGCACCCGCTTGTCGGCAGGGCCATAAAGCGCCTGCAGCGCAGTGGTAGCACCGTCCATGGTCCAGGCCACGGTCATTTCACCGGTAGACTGGTCCATCGTCACGGCACCGATCTTCATCATGTTCTGGTCAGCCGAGAACATCATCGAGTTTTCCGCATCTACGGCCGCCTTCGGCGGCGCCCAGCTGCTCCCCGTCGGCAGGTCGGTGCCGAAGGGATAGACGCGGGTGATCTTTCCCGAATCGCTTTGGCTGATCGCGACAAGCGCCGACGCGGTCTCCTTCGTTGGCAGCCCATTGACCTGCACCACCACCCAATCGCCCACGATCCCAGGCGCATCGCCCGAAGTCTGTCCCTTCTCCAGGTACCCCCCCGCTTCCCAGCCCTGGTCTCGGGTCAACGTCCTCGCTTGGGGGTCCCAGACATAGCGGTAGAAACTGGCCACCGTTGGCGCATAGACCAGAATGCGCCCATCATGCACGGTGATCGTGTGCGGGGTCACCGCGTTCGCGGGCACGCTGGCGCTGTCAATGATCTCGAAGGTCTGCGGGTCGATGGCGTGAATTGTCGACCCCGGCGATGCAGCCGCCCCGCCCGGACACTGAAACGCAGCCAGCGTGCCCTGGATGTTGCAGGGCGTGGCGCGGGTCTGGTTCTTGACGATCAGCGTGCCGTCCGGCGCGATGGTCAGGTGTTTGAAATTGCTGCCGTCAGGCGGTGCATCCGCCGGCAGTGCCACGTGCTGCAGGATGCGCCCGGTATCGCCATCGAGCTTGACCAGATGGTTGCCGAAGGCGATCGGGATATTGCCATCGGGCAGGATGTTGAGGTTCGCCGCCCCCACCCAGACACCCGAGACGTTGCCGTTTTCCAGCACCGTGCGCCAGATCTCCTTGCCGGTGGTGGCGTCGACCTTGGCGACCCATGGACCCGGAGGCACTACGCCCTGCGCCGGCGGGTTGTTGCCACCGGTCAGGTACAGTTCGCCCGGATGGCGATTGTTCATGAACAGCACGCCCTGGTAGGAGTCCTGACTGCGCCAGGCAAACACCTCGTTGGGGCCAGTCCCAGTCGAGCCGAGGAAACTGGCCGCAGGGATAGCATCTGGCTGCGCTGTGCTGTCGCCGACCTCTGCGCCGTTGATCGATCTGAAGTATCCCGGGGTATCCCGCTTGCTGAGACCTCTCCCACTCCTCCGGGACCCTGCTCAGGTCGCCCGGAAGGGGGCCGTTGGCCGCTTCCTCGTTATCGGTCACGTCTCTGGTCACTGTCCTTCCCTCTTCTTGTCTTGGATCTTTCCGCCAGGCGATTAGGCTGCTGTTGTAGGCATCGACGAGATAGGCGACATCGTCGCTGCGACAGAATCGATAGCCGGGCACCCGTACCTCAGAACTTGTACATGACCTTCAGGAACACGATATCGCCTTCCGGTCGGTTCTTGTTGTCGAATTCGTGGAGCCACTTGAGCTCGGCGGTCAGCTGCTGCTTGCCGAGGGGTTTGATATACGAGAGCACCGGCCCGATGCCGTTGGCCTCGGCCTTGAACGAACCGAGGCTCGCGCCGGCGCCCGAATCGCCGGTCAGCTGACGGTAGACGTAGCCGGTGGCCCCGGCGCCGAACTCGCCCTGGCCCAGCCGAAAGTGCTTGGCGAACGTGCCCTCGAAGCGCCCCTGGTTGCCGCTCTTGTAGCTGGTGTCGAGGTTCTCCTCGTTGAAGTCCACGCCGATGAAGCCGGTGGCTTCGATCCCGCTCTTCGGATTGAAGTAGACGATCGCCGCCGTCGGCTCGGCGGTCCAGAAGTTCTTGCCGGTGTTGGCCAGTCGCCCGACCTCGTAATCGCCGGTCGGCGCGTAGAACCCGAGGCGCAGGTTCTACCGCGAGCCTGGGGCTAAAAAAAAAAAAAAAAAAAAAAAAAAAAAAAAAAAAAAAAAAAAAAAAAAAAAAGAAAAGAAAAGAAAAGAAAAGAAAAGAAAAAAAAAAAAAAAAAAAAAAAAAAAAAAAAAAAAAAAAAAAAAAAAAAAAAAAAAAAAAAAAAAAAAAAAAAAAAAAAAAAAAAAAAAAAAAAAAAAAAAAAAAAAAAAAAAAAAAAAAAAAAAAAAAAAAAAAAAAAAAAAAAAAAAAAAAAAAAAAAAAAAAAAAAAAAAAAAAAAAAGGATTCACCGCGAGCCTGGGGCTGGCCTGGTAGTTAAACATCGCCGGAAACAGCAGGATGTCGCCGAGGCCGGTCTCGGAATCCTCCCGTCGCACCGACGGCCCTCCGCCGGTGGGCATCACGCTGCCAGCCACCGTCAGGTCGACCAGCGGCACCGTCGCGCTGAAGCCGAAGCCCCACTTCTTCGAGAGCGTGCCCCAGGCCGGGCGCCAGAACACCGTCAGTCCGTAGGCCTGGGAGTCGACGTCGACGTCCAGGGCGGTGAGGCCGGCGACCGGGATCTCCCGGTTCGCGTCGACCTGGCCGCTGTAATCGACCACGTTCAAACGCAGGAGAAACACCGGCCCCGGGGCGACTCCGTCCATGAACGAGGCCATCGATCCGGGGAAGTAGTGGCCGCTGGCGCCCTCTTCGGCGTGGGCCGTGCCCGATAGCAAGACCATAACAGCCAGCGCGGCCACTCTCCCTCTCGACCGACCCATGCTCCCCATGCTCCCCATGCTCCCCACGCTATTGCCCTCCGTTCGCGCGGATCCAGATCGGCGAACTCCACGCCCGCTCCTGTATCGTCGCCGGCACATCGGAGAGCAGCGGCAGTCCGGCCCGGACGGCGTCGTACGTGCTCCAGCGCGGCGTCGGAATCTCGAGGACGCGAACGTAGTACAGCGCCGGCCGCGACGGGTCGTACTCGTCGTCGGTCCAGCTGCCGATCAGTTCGGTGCTGCCGATCGTGTTCGTGTACATCGCCGTGCCCAGATCGACGGTGTTGCCCACCGCCGGCACGAGCCCGTCGGCAGCCTGCTTGCGCTCGCCGGACCAGGCCGCCTCGACGATCTTCTCGTGGTGCTTCCCGTCGGGGTCGACCCAGCCCTTGATCAACTGGATCCGATCGAGGTTCGCCCCCTCGGGGTCCTTGATCGCCCAGAAGGTGAAGGTCGGCGGCCCGGCGAGCGCGTCGAGAGTCGCCCCCATCGGAGCGCCCTGCTCGTAGCCCTGCTGCACGAGCAGCTGTGCATTGTCGGGGTGCCGCGGCAGATCGGTGCCCGCGAACAGCCTGACCTTGATGCGAGTGCCGCTGGTGGCGAACGTCTCACGGCGCTTCATCGCGTCGAAGATCGCGCCGCGGGTGTTCTTCGTGGCCCAGACGCCGGTCAGGGCGCCGGGGTTGATGTCCCTGGCCTTGGCCCAGCCTCCGACCTCGCCGGTCCGACGCATCTCGACGGTTCCGTCGGTCGGGCCATGCGAGCCGTTCCAGTTGTCCTCGACCACATCGGACATCGCCCCGTTGTGGTTGTCAGTGCCACCGACGAAGCCGAGCTGGTACGGGTTCCGGCCCAGTCGTTGCTCGATCGCCATGCCCTCGATCACGGCCCAGCGGACGAAATTGCGCTTGTCGATCGCCCGGTCGCTGTAGTCGGCAAGGGAATCGGCGTTCTCGAAGTCGGCGAACTCGTCGGCGCCCCAGTAGGTGCGGTGTACCTCCGAGCTGCCCTTGATCTGCATGATCTCGATCAGCGGCTCGAACCGGGCGCGCAGCTCGGCGTACTCGAGATCGATCGGATCGCCGTTCGCATCGTCAGGGGCGAACATCATCGTCTTGCTGGCGTTGGAGTTGTGCGGGATCGCCAGCGGCTTCATCCCCTGGTCCTCGAGGCCGGCCAGCCACTCCCACAACCCGTCCTCGCGATTGATATCGATGTAGCTGACCGGAGCCTCCGGGAGGTTCATGTCCCGGAACAGCACGTTGCGGTGCAGGTTGCCGCCGCCGGGAGCACCGCTCCACTCGAAGGCCGGGATGGTCGTGAACACGCCCGGCTCGTAGTGCTCGTTCACCGCGTCGATCGTGACGTTCCAGGCGCCGATCACCGTCTCGGGGCCGGCGAAAAACGGCGGATGCTGGGGGGTCGTGCCACGATTGTTGGCCACCACGTATGTCGCGAACCACGCCTCGCGCTCCTCGAGGCCGGTCAGGCTGCGCAGTTCGTCCAGCAGCGCCTGGTCGTGACCCGGTGCGCCCGCGTTGATCGTCGAGTACATCTCGCCGATGTACTCGGCGTGATCGGTGACCGACGCGAAGTCCAGCGGGCGGCCGATATTGTGCTCGTGGCCGTTGACTTCCATCGTCTCACCCTTGGCGAAGCGAAAGGAGTCCGACGGTGTCAGCCGGGCGCCGCCGATGTAGGCGTCGAGGGAGTAGGCCGTGTGCATGTGCGTCTCGCCGTAGTAGGCGTCGCGCGACGGGTTCTCGGGAATCGCGGTCTCGCGAGCGGCGAGGGTCGCGGCGGCGCCGGCGGCGGCCCCTCTCGACGCCCCTTGGCCGTCGGAACCTCCCGGAGCGCAGGCCGTCGTCGTCAAGATCAGCAGCACCAGCGCCAGGCACGGGGCCCGGCCAGCTCTCGAGTTCATCGGCATCGGCCCTCCAGAACCCCGTTCGGGAGGGTCAGAGTAGCAGTAACGGCACGGGCGTTTCACTCTCCATGAAGCTGAACGCTACCGCTCTTGGCGACGAGCACCGCGCGCCCGCCGCCGCTACCGGAAGCCCCGGTCAGCCGCTTGCCCGATCCACCTTCCTTGACGGCTCCCGGGAAATCGGTGCGGATCCCGCCGTAGCTGCTCTGCACGTCGTATTCGAGTGCCTTCCCTCGCGGCCAGCGAAAGTCGATGTTGAGGCTGATCGCCGCTCGTGACGCTCTGGTGAACCTGCAAGGCGGCGGCGGAGAGATGACACTGCACGAGGGAGACGGTACGTTCGGAAAAAACCGAACCGGCAACTCGATGCTGATTCCGACGCCCTTCGAGTCCAAAAGGAGTCGTTCGAAGTAAGCACTCACACCAGGCGATTGCCCGGGTCCACTCCCCGCAACCCCTCAGACCCGGGCGGTCGCCGACCGCCTCCCTCCGTTCAACCCGTCGGCGGCCTCGTGGCGTCGGCGGGTTGTTTCTTTCTGGCGGGTACGCTTCGAAAGAGTCAGGGCGTGTACCAGATCGGCGACGAGTAGGCGCGCTCCTGGGTCTTCAGCCGGATCTCGTCCGGCAGGTCGAGCCCGTAACGCGCCTGATCGTAGGCGGTCCAGCGGGGCGTCGGGATCTCGAGCACACGAACGTAGTAGAACGCCCCGACCTGCGGGTCGAAGTCGGGATCCTGCCAGTAGGCCGACAACTCCGGTGCCCCGATCGTGTTCGTCCAGGTCGGTACGCTCAGGTCGACGGTGTCGCCGACCGGCGGCAGTTTGCCGTCGCTTCCGATCTTGCGACCGCCGGACCAGGCGACGTCGTGGACCTTCTCCCGGGTCGTGCCGTCCGCGTCGACCCAGCCCTTGACGATCTGCACGCGATCGAGGTTGGCGCCGTCGGGGTCGCGCAGCGCGACAACGAGGAAGCCTGGAGTTGCCCCGGCGTTCGGCGCGGCGGGGAGGTCGGCCCCCATCGGAACCCCTTTCCCGTAGCCGGTCGTCGCGATGTCCCGCTGATGTACGTCGGCGTCGCGGAAGCCGTACCCGCCGAAGAAGCGCAGCCGGATGCGGGGACCGGTCGTGGCGTAGACTTCGCGACGCTCCATCGCGTCGAAGATCGCCTCCCGGGTGTTGGAACGGGCCCAGACCGCCGTCGGCCCCGGCGTGGCGTACTGCCAGCCCTTGTAGGAGATGCCCAGGTCCTTGTTCTCCTTGGCCATCAATCGTCGCCCGGGTCGCGCTGGGCTCCATCCAGGCGAAGGCGCCGAAGAAGTTGTTGTCGTCGGGCGTCGTCAGTCCCGTGTGGATATCCGAGCCGCCGACAAAGCCCATCTTGAACGGGTTCGCGCCGAGTTCCCGATGGAAGCGCAGGCCACGCTGCAACGCCGAGCGGGTGTACTCGCCGGCGAGCATCTCGGGCGTCTTCTTCTCGGTCAGGTCGAGGTTGGCCCAGTCCCATGACTCGTAGTCGGCGAACTCGTCTTCGGGTGACAACGTCGGGTGGGTTTCGCTGTCGCCTTTGGTCTGGCCGACCTCGACGAGCCGCTCCCAGCGCTGACGGGTCTGGGCGTACTCGAGATCGAACTTCGCCCCGTCGGCGAAGTCGTCCTGCAGCGGAAACATGATGCCGTTGGACAGGTTGCCGTTGTGCGGGATCGCCAGCACCTGCCCACCGGTCTTGTCCTCGTAGTTCTGCAGCCACTTCCAGAGCTCCCGCGGGTCGGGACTCCCGGCCGGCGGCGTCATCGTCAGCGGTTCGATCTGCAGGGTGCGCTGGGGGCCGTCGCGGAAGATCACGTTGCGATGGAGGTTGTTGCCGGCGACCAGCGACGTCCATTCGTAGGCGATCAGCGTGGTGAAGCGATGGGGTTCGTTGTACTCCTCGGCCGCCTGGACCAGGCGCTCCCACGTGCGGGTGTAGCCGGGGTTCCCGGGCTGGTAGATCAACGCGTTCGACAACGTGCCTTGCGCGAACTGCTTGATCAGGTCGTAGGATGCCTGCCGCGCCCGGTCACCACCGGCCCTGAATTCCTCGTGGTACTTCTTGCCCTGGGGGTCGGCCATGATCGCCGGAGTGCCGGCGAGGATGTCGGTGATCGCACCCATGCCGTCGGTGTGCTCGGTCAGGGCCATGAAGTCGTACGGCCGGCTCAGCTTCACCGGCTGGCCGGTACTCGAGATGACCTGTTCACCCCGGGCGAAACGGTAGAGGTCCGCCGGCATCAGGGTCGTCCCGCCGCCGCCGGCGTCGGCGGAGAGAGCCGAGTGCAGGTGGGTCTCGCCGAACAGCAGGCGGGTCGGGTACTTGCGGTCGGCGTTGGGTGAGTACGGCGCTTCGTTGTCTTCGGCGACGGCGACGGCCGAAAGGAGGCTCACGATCACGAGGGACCAGAAGGCGGAACGCTGGGTCATCGGCGGTTCTCCTCGACGGCGTGCTGCACAAATACTCGGCCGAACCTGAATCCGGGCAATTCTAACCCGGCGCCGATCAGGTCGATAGCTGTCGATCCACCGATGATCCGGCTACGATCGGCGGATGGCAACGGTGCTCCATCCCTGGCAGATCCTCGTGACCGCGATGGCCGGATGGATCACCCGCCAACAAGATACAGTCATCGAATATCTGCGAGAAGAGAACCGTGTTCTGAAGGAGCAGCTCGGGGGCAAACGACTCCGTTTGACCGACGCCCAACGCCGACGGCTGGCTGTGCTCGGTAAAGCCCTCGGTCGACGGGCACTCACCGGCGTGGCTTCGCTGGTAACTCCCGACACCATCCTGCGTTGGCATCGACAGCTCGTTGCAGAGAAGTGGACCCACAAGCGTCGCTCCCCCGGCCGACCACGGGTCATGGAGATCATCGCCGACTTGGTCGTTCGCATGGCACGCGAGAACAGCCGTTGGGGCTACACGCGAATCGAAGGCGCTCTTCACAACCTCGGCCATCAAGTTAGTCGCACCACGATCCGGAACATCTTGAAGAGGAACGGACTCGAACCGGCCCCCGAGCGCGACAAGAAGACCACGTGGAGTCAATTCCTCAAGGCTCACTGGAGCGTGCTCGCCGCAGGCGACTTCTTCACGGTCGAGGTCTGGAGCCCACGTGGGCTCGTTACGTTCTACGTCTTCTTCGTGATCGAACTCGCAACACGACGCATCGACATCGCTGGAATCACGCCAAGTCCGAGTGAATCGTGGATGATGCAGGTCGGCCGGAACCTTATCGATCCACTCGACGGCTCTCTCGCCGACAAACGGTTCCTCATCCTCGACCGCGACTCCAAGTTCTCCATCGCGTTCAGAACTCTCTTGAACGATGCGGGCGTCGAAGTCGTCCGTCTGCCCTACCGCTCCCCCAACCTGAACGCGTACGCCGAGCGCTTCGTCAAATCGATCAAGGATGAGTGTCTCATCCGGATGGTCTTCTTCGGCGAACGGTCGTTGCGAAAGGCCACTCGAGAGTATGCCACGCACTATCATCGGGAGCGGAATCACCAGGGGATCGATAATCGGTTGATCGAACCCGGTGACCGCGTCGAATCGGTGTCGAGCGCCATCAAATGCGCCCAGCGGCTCGGCGGGATGCTGCGCTTCTACCATCGCGCCGCTGCGTAGATTGATTTGAGAGTCACTCGTCGACTCGAAATGTCGATCGGCCGAGTTTTTCTACAGCACGGGGGAAACCCATTCCCTGGGCGACGGATGGAAGCGGAAGCGCGGAAGAGGTTGGCTCCCCAGGGCGAAACGAGTAACGAACCGCCTTATCGCGTGAAAATCACCCTCCTCTCGAGGCTCTTTCTGCGTCGAGGTGACGGGCGATGAGCATCTTGATCAGCGACTGACGCGGCACTCCCAGGCGCGATGCTTCCCGATCAAGCGACTCGATCATCCAGGTGGGGAAGTCGACGTTCACACGACGTTGCTCTCGACCCGGACGTCGTGCCTTCGAAAGGTCCAGGTAGTCTGCGATCGACTTGCCGCTGTCGAACTCCTCGTCGATCTTCTTGGCTCTAGCCTTGCTCATACAGTTCGACCTCCTCTACTCGGGAGCGGCGGACGGAGATCATTCGCACGCGCTCCCCTCTGTACGTGATCACGCCTGACCAGTAGGCTGCCTGCATTCGACCGATGACGAGATACCGAGGCTCATCGGTCGTTCTCGCGGGGATTTCGATCAGATCCGGATCGTTCCAGAGTTCCTGCGCTTCCACGAAATCGATTCCGTGCTTCTTCTTGTTCGAACGGCTCTTCCGTGAATCGAACTCGAATTCCATGGGTATAGAAAATATACCCACAAGCCACCTTTGTCAACCCGTATGCTTCGATTCTACTCTCGCGGCACCGGCTAACGGATCTGACCGGCTCCGGATACGTTGACGCAACGGTCGACTGAGTTTTGGGACACTACGGGGTCGCCCGGAGAAGCTGTCCAGATACCGCGAGACCTCGGTGTCCAGCTCGATCTCGCCCGCTTCGACCAGCTGCATGACGGCCAGCGCCGTGAAGCTCTTGGAAATCGAGCCGGTCAGAAAGGGCGTGTCCGGCGTGACCTTGTCGTCGCCCCCGACCTTGACCACACCGTGCGCGCCCACCGAGGTGATCTCGCCATCGGCCACGACCGCGTAGGCCAGACCGGGCACCCCCGACCCGGGCATCTCCCGATCGATGAAGTCCTCGATCGATTCGTCGGGCGCACCTGCATGCAGGGTTGCACTGAGGCCAAGTGCAACGATAGCCAGGAATCGCCACACCGAATTACTTCCCCGGCTCATGCGTGCGGACGGTCAAAGCTCCCTGCTCAGAACCTGTTCAGGAAGAACGGAATCACCAGCGCGTTGATCAGATCGATGAAGAACGCGCAGACCAGCGGTACGATGATGAACGCCAGGTGCGATGGCCCGTAGCGCTGGGCCACCGCCGACATGTTCGCCATCGCGGTCGGCGTCGATCCGAGCGAGATCCCGCCGAACCCGGAGCAGACCACGGCCGCGTCGTAGTTGCGCCCCATCACACGGAAGACCACGAGGATGTTGAGGATCACGGCGATCGCGAACTGCGCGGCCAGGATGACGAAGATCGGGCCCGCCAGGTCGGCCAGGGCCCACAGTTGCATGCTCATCAGCGACATCGCCAGAAAGGCGCCGAGGGAGATGTCGGCGATCAGGGAGACCGGCAGCGTCCGGCTGGGCCACGGGCGACCGCTGATCCGCGGGAACTGCTTCGGCATCAGGTTGGTCACCAGGATGCCGGCGAACAGGCAGGTCACGAACAGGGGCAGTTGCAGTCCGAGCCGGCTCAGACCGTCGTTCAACAGCGATCCGAGCAGCACGCAGATGTGGATGGCGAGGAGGGTGTCGAGAACGTCCCGGTAGCCGATGCTGGTCTTCTGCTCGGCGGGGGAGGTGCCGACATCGGGCAAGGTCTCCGCGTTCGGTGTCAGCTGGTGGCGCTTGATCAGGAACTTGGCGATCGGGCCGCCCATCAGGCTGGCCAGGATCAACCCGAAGGTCGCGCAGGCGATGCCGATCTCCATCGCGTTGGCGACGCCGTAGTCTTCGGCGATCCGCGGTGCCCAGGCGATGGCCGTGCCGTGCCCGCCGATCAGCGAGACCGAGCCACCGAGCAGGCCGACTTCCGAGGGTAACCCCAGGAGTCCGGCGGTCGATATGCCGACCAGGTTCTGGATGACCATGTAGGCCACGGTGATGGTCAGCAGAACGACCAGGGGCCTGCCGCCCGACAGCAGGTCTTTGAAGCTGGCGTTGATGCCGATGGTCGTGAAGAAGTAGACGAGCAGGGCGTCCCGTGCCGCGAGGTCGAACTCCAGGGCCACGCCGGTCGTGGAGTACAGGATGGCGAAGAGCACCGAGAACAGCAGCCCGCCCGTGACCGGCTCGGGAATGCTGTACTCGCGCAACAGCGGTACGACGTCGTTGATGCGCTTGCCCACGAACAGGACGATGATGCCCAGGGTCACGGTGATGAACTGGGCCACGTGCAGGTTGCCGTCTACGAATTCCATATTGCTCGCTAACTCCTCGCCGGCATGACCTGCAACACAATGAAGCCATTGTCCCACATGTAGTAGAAGCGTCCGCCGAAGCCCGGCGTCAGCAAGGTGTTGAAGTTCATCGGCTCGAAGAACGAGGACTCGGCGAGGATCCGGCCGGTCTTGGCCTCCAGCCACAATGCCTGCTGCTTGTAGGTCGGGCCGAACGTCTGGTTGAGCTGTTCGAGCGTCGTTCCGGGCTCAGCCCGGGCGGTGCCCAGCACTCGACGGTCCGCCGGACCGTAGAGCGCTTGCAGCGCGGTCGTCGCGGCGTCGAGGGTCCACTCGGTCGTCATCTTGCCGGTGTCTTGATCGAGGGTGATGCCACCGATCTTCATCATCCCCTGGTCGGCCGAGAAGACCATGCTGTTCTCTTCATCGACTGCCGATTTCGGTGGCGCCCAGCTCATCCCCGTGGGTACGTCCTTGCCGAAGGGATGGACTCGGGTGATCCTCGTCGGGTCGCGCTGGTCGATGGCGACGATCGAGGACGCCACTTTCGATGGCAGGCCGTTGACCTGGATCACGACCCAGTCTCCGAGAATGCCGGGCGCATCGCCGCTGGTCTGGCCGGGTTCGAGGTATGACGAGATGACCCAGTCGCGGTCCATCGACAGCTTCTTCGTCTTGGGATCCCAGAAGAAGCGGTAGGTCTTGAGGTAGGAGGGGGCATAGATCGCGATCCGGTCCTCGAACGTCGTGATGCTGTGCGGCGTTACCGCGTTCTCCGGCACGTCGATATCGTCGTAGATCTCGAACGTGTCCGGATCGACCGCGCAGATATTGGAGCCGGGCGAGGCTTGCACGCCGCCCGGGCACTGAAACGCTGCGAGCGAGCCCTGGATGTCGCAGGGCGTTGCCCGGGTCTGGTTCTTGATGATCAGCGTACCGTCGGGGGCGATGGTCAGGTGCTTGTGGTTGCTGCCCTCCGGTGGGGCTGCGCCCGTCGGTAACGCGACCTGCTGGAGTATCTGTCCGGTGTCGCCATCGAGCTTCACGAGAGTGTTGCCGAAGGAGATCGGAATGTTGCCGTCGGGCAGGATGTTGAGGTTGGCTGCCCCCGACCCAGGCGCCCGAGACATTCCCGTTCTCCAGGTACGTCCGCCAGATCTCCTTGCCCCTGGTGGCGTCGACCTTGGCGACGAACGGGCCGGGCGGAACCAGCCCTTGGGCCGGTGGATTGTTCCCACCTGTCAGGTACAGTTCGCCGGGCCGCCGGTTGTTCATGAACAGAACTCCCTGGTAGGAGTCCTGACTGCGCCAGGCGAACACATGGTTGGGGCCGGTCATCGAGCCGAGGAAGCTGGCCGCGGGGTAGCACTGGCTGCGCTGTGCGTCGCTGACTTCTGCGCCGTTGAGCGACTTGAAGTACCCGGGGGTATCCCGCTGCTGAGACCTCTCCCACTCCTCCGGGACCCGGCTCAGGTCGCCTGGCAGGGGGCCGTTGGCCGCTTTCTCGTTGTCGGTCACGTCTCTGGTTATGGCCTTCTCCCTCTTCTGTGTCTTGGGTCCTTTCGCCAGGGTGCCCAGATTCTAGTCCTGCCTCCGGCACGATCTCAATCCAAAACCAGCGGTTCTGCAGGCGTGTCGGCGCGGGAGCTAGTCCGACTCCCTCCGGGTGTCGCTGACCCAGCCATGGGACCGGAAGTACCAGAGCAACCCTCCGGTCAGGGCCGCCATCCCGGCGAGCAGTGTCAGGTAGCCATAGCGGAAATGCAGCTCCGGCATGACGTCGAAGTTCATGCCGTAGATGCCGGTGAGCAGGCTGAGCGGCAGGAACACCGCCGAGAGGATGGTCAGTACTTCCAGCCGATGGTTGGTCTTGTCCTGCTGGTGCAGGTCGTAGCTTCCCTGCAGATCGGCAGCCTGGCGGGTCAGCCGATCGACAGCTCGATCGGACGACTCGGTGTTGGTGACCGCGACCTGGAAAATCTGGGCGATCCGAACCATGTCGAGCGGGGTCGACTGGAGAGCCTTGAGCAGCGTGAAGACGGCCAGTTGCTCGTCGACGATCTCGTCGAGGTCGCGGATGTTGCGCTTCAGGGTTGCGATCTCGTCGATCGTGACGCTTTCGGGCGAGGCATCCATCCGGGCCGCAAGTCGGCGCGCTTCGGCGCGCAACGTCAAGGAACGGTCACGTACCCGCATCGACTGCGCAACCTGCAACGAGGAGACCAGCGCCGAGGTCGAAGGTTCGCAGAGAGTCACCAGGCGTGAGGTCAGGGCGAACTCGGCGGGGTCCGTGGGTCCGGCAGAAGAGTCCTGGAACTGGACTACCAGACGATCGAGGCAAAGGAACCGCGCCGGGAACGACTTCTCGGGATGGGTTATCGAGACGACCGGCGCCTCGAAATAGACCGCGTCGGCCAGCGGCAGGAATCGGGCGGTGTGACCCCGTTCGAGAAAGAGATCGAGGAGCACGGGGTCATGGCCGGAAGTGCGTAGCCAGTCGACGACCTCGGCGATCTCGCCGCCCTCGACGACGATCCAGAACGATCCGTCACCGCGGCGCCAGCGTTCCAGTGCGGCCGGGGGTCTCGGTCTGGCGAAGGTGCCCGTCATCGGTGATCTCTACACAGGTCGTCTGCGCGCTCATGCTCCCTCCTGAGACTCATCCGGCCGTATCTTCTCAGATCGTGCCCCTTCCGTCGTCCTCAAACGAGCGGAGAGAAGCCATCGTCCATGCGCCCCGTGCGTGTGGACGATCCATCCTCGGATTGGTACGCTCCGGCCGACAAGGTCGCTTCGAACCGATCAGGGGTGCAGATTCCATGATGAAATACGCCATTGTTCTGGCTGCATTGCTACCTGTCCTCGGTTGCGGTCAGCCGCAGATCGGAGACGCCCAGTTCCCGGAGGGGAGCGTGCAGCGGGTCGTCCTGGCCCAGGATGTCAACTGGGCGCCCTGCCCTGCGAACCTTCCCGCCGGTTGTGAGATTGCCGTCCTGGAGGGCGACCCCCAGGGGCCCGGCCTGTTCACGGTACGCTTCCGGGTAAGCGAGGCGTTCGTCATGCCGCCTCATACGCATCCGAAAGACGAGCGCGTGACGGTCCTCTCGGGAAGGGTGGCCGTCGCCTTCGGCGAGGATGCTCTGCGAGCCGATGCGAAGACCTTCGGGCCCGGTGACTACTACGTCAACGCGCGGGGTGCCGTCCACTCGGTCTGGGTTGACGAACCCTCGGTGATTCAGATCACCGGCGTGGGCCCCTGGGAAGCTCATTTCGTGGACTGAAGCCGGATTCCCGGCCTCTCTGCGGGCCGCTGTCAATCGTTCGGCCTTTCGTGTATCCTGACCCCGCGTTCTTGCCCCCTACTCCCATAAAGAAATGGATGTTGGACCCGCCGGTGCCGCAGGCGCTGGCGTCGTGTATCTGCCGGACTGAATCCGGCGAACGGACGAGATCCGAGGTTTCGGTTCCGCAATGAGGAGCCAAGAGGTTGAAGAGCATGGGAAACAGACTCTACGTTGGCAATCTGCCGTTCAGTGCGAGCGAAGACGCGATTCGCGAGTTGTTTGCACAGGACGGACGCGGCGTTACCGAGGTCAAGATGATCACGGATCGCGATACCGGTCGTCCGCGAGGCTTCGGTTTCGTGGAGATGCAGAACTCGGAAGACGCCAACGCCGCGGTCACTGCGCTCAACGGCTTTACGATGGACGGACGCCCGCTGACCGTGAATGAAGCCCGCGAGCGGACTTCGGGCGGTGGTGGCGGCGGCGGCTACTAACCGACCTGACTCCATTCGCGTGAACCAACGAAGCGCTCCGCTCACGCGGGGCGCTTTTTTTGTGAAGGGCCAGAAACTGGGCCATCCGTTACCCTGTAGGTGCGCATGCGACCTCGGAAGACCATCGGTAGGCGATCGGAGTACCCGGCCAAGGACCGGCCGTTGCGGGACGACGTCCGTCGACTCGGCGCACTGGTCGGCGACATGCTGCGGGAGCAGGAAGGGCCGGAGTTCTTCTCGCTGGTCGAGTCGATCCGCAAGGCGGCCCTGGGGGCGCGGGGCGACGACGACTCGAAACGAAACCAGCTCGCACGAGCCATCGCGGAGGTTCCGCCGGCGGCCCGTGAGAATCTGATCCGCGCCTTCAGTGCGTACTTCGACGCGGTCAACATGGGCGAACGGATTCACCGCCTGCGCCGCCGCCGCGACTACGAGCGCGAGGGCCCCCAGCCGGGAAGCCCCGAGTGGGTGCTGACCCGTTTGAAACGACGTGGCGTCGCCGAGGAAGCGGCCGCAACCATGCTCGGACGGCTGCGAGTCGAACCGGTCTTCACCGCCCACCCGACCGAGTCGGTGCGCCGCACGCTGCTCACCAAGCAACAGCGTATCGCTCGCGCCCTGGTGGACCGCATCGAGCCCGCGTCATTGACGCCCAACGAAGAGGCCCGGGCCTGGGCTCGGGTGGCCGAGGAGGTCCACGCGGCCTGGCAGACGGAGGAGCACTTCCGCGAGCGCCCGCAACTGAAGGACGAGGTCGAACACGTGCTGTTCTTCCTGCGCATGGTGATCTACCGGATCATCCCGCCGATGATCGAGGCCTGGGAAGAGGCGTTCCACAAGGTGTACGGATCGCGGCCTCGGCTCGGGCCGATGGTCCGTTTCGGCACCTGGGTCGGCGGCGACATGGACGGCAACCCGAACGTCGGCGCCGATACGATCCGTGCATCGCTGCGCCGCCAGCGAGATGCGATCCTCGAGCTGTACATCCAGGAAGCCGGCGAGCTGATCGATCATCTCAGCCAGTCCGATGCACGTGCCACCTTCAGCCCGGAACTCCGACAGCTGGTCGCCGACCGCACCGGTGAGTCTCCCGACGCCGTGAGTCGTCTGGCGGACCGCTATCGCGATATGCCCAACCGGGTGCTGCTGCACTGCATGGTGGCCAAGCTGCAGGCCACGCTGGGTAGTGACCCCAGCGGCTACCGCGGCCCGGAGCAGCTTCTCGAGGATCTTCGAACCGGTGCGGACAGCCTGCGCCAGAACCACGGTGAGCGGGCCGGTCTGCATCGGGTGCAGCGCCTGATCCGGCGCGTCGAGTGTTTCGGCTTTTACTTCGCCAGACTCGACACCCGCCAGGACAGCGAGGTCCATCGCCGCGTCTGCGGTCTGCTGCTCGACGACGAACGGTTCGCGGAACGCGACGCCGCGGAGCGCGTGCACGAGCCTGCGCGCAACGCCTGGGACCGAAGGGGCGCGAACGTGAGGACGATGACGAAGCCCGCGACACGCTGGAGGTGTTCGCCACGCTGCGCGAGATGCGCCGCGAGTACGGCGCAGGGGGCCATCGGGCCCTACATCATCAGCATGGCGCAGGGTGCCGGACGACGTGCTCGGCGTGCTGTTTCTGGCCCGCGCAGGCGGGCTGATCGAGGGCGACGACGTTCCCCTCGACGTGGCGCCGCTGTTCGAGACCGTCGATGACCTGAAGGCCGCCCGTGCCACGCTGGAGTCGATGTTCGCGGACCCGATCTACCGCGATCACCTGAAGTCGCGGGGCAACGTGCAGCATGTGATGCTCGGCTATTCCGACAGCGGCAAGGACTCCGGCATCGCCTCGGCGCGCTGGGCGCTCTATCGCGCCCAGGAAGAGCTGGTCGCCACGGCCGATGCCGCAGGAATCCGGTTGGTGCTGTTCCACGGCCGTGGGGGCACGGTCAGTCGCGGCGGCACCAAGGCGACCCAGGCGATTCCGGCCCAGCCGCCGGGCAGCGTGCGTGGCCACCTGCGGGTGACGGAGCAGGGCGAGATCATCAACTCGCGCTACGGACTGCGCGGCATCGCCCAGCGCACCCTGGAGGCGACGGCCGGCGCGGTGCTCGACTTCAGCGTTGGAGAGGAATCGCTGCCCGCGCCGAAAGGCCAGTGGCGTGAGGTGATGGAGACCATCGCCCAGGCCAGTCGCACCGGCTACCGGGAACTGGTCTACGACAACAGTCAGCTGTTCCGGTACTTTCAACTCGCGACGCCCGTGGACGTCATCATGCGGCTGCGGATCGGTTCCCGGCCGGCTTCCCGCCGGCAGCAGCGGGGCATCGAGGACCTGAGAGCGATCCCCTGGGTGTTCGCCTGGACCCAGTCCCGCCTGGTGCTCACCGGCTGGTACGGCGCGGGGCAGGGTCTCGCGGCTGCGATCGACAAGCATGGGCTCGAGGCGGTCCAGGAGACCGCCCGGGAGTGGGCCGTACTGCGAACGCTGCTCGGCGATATCGAGATGGTGATGGCCAAGGCCGACCTCGACATCGCCCGGCGCTATTCGGAGCTGGCGGGGGAGACCGGCAGGCAGCTCTATCCGCAGTTGCGCCAGTCCTTCGAGGAGACCGCCCGGGCCGTCTGTGACGTGCTCGGCATCGATGAGCTACTGCAGAACGAGCCGTGGCTCAAGCGCGCCATCCGCCTGCGCAACCCGTACATCGATCCGATGAGCCTGTTGCAGATCGAGCTGCTGAAAGAATGGCGCGCCGGTGGCCGCAAGGATGCCGAGCTGGAACGCGCACTGTTCACGGCGGTCAAAGGCGTCGCCCGCGGCTTGATGAACACGGGCTGACCCGATCGACGATCAGGAGAGCAGGTCGAGGACGGTGATCCCGGCACGCACACGCCGCAAGCGCTCGAGCGCCGCCGGCTCCTCGAAGTAGCGCGGGCGCAACGGCGGATCGCGCAGTACCCCGCGCAGGGTCAGTTCGCGAACGATCGGCAGGTGCTCGGTCGCGATCTTACCCACGAACAGCGGCTCGATCGGTTTACCGGTTCCGAGGTAACTCAGCAACTCGGCGAGCCCGCGCAGGTAGGAAGCGTCCTTGGTCAAGCCGCCTCCGCGATAGATGCGCATGGCGATCGTGAAGGCCTGTCTCGGGTCGAAGCCGAAGGTGCCGGTCAGCTCGCGAAAAGCCTCGCGGAAGGAGGCTCCCTGGAGCATCGTCTGAACCGCGAACACCCGCGCCGCCAGCAGTCGCAACCGGTCCGGGGTCAGTCCACCGACGAAGTACTCCGCGAGAACCGCGAGGCCCTCCTGCAACGGATCGTAGCCGGCAAGCCCCGCATAGAGCTGCCGCAACGGCTGGGCCTTGCCGTTGTAGTAGGTCAGCACGTGAGTTCCGATCTCGTGCTGTAGCAGCGCGTCGACCCGTCGACGGGCGATCTGGGTGCCCTCGCCGATGATCAGCGAACCCTTCGAGACCATCAGCCCGCGAGTCACGTCGCCGCGGACCTTGACCGTGGCGTCGACGCCGTCCCATTGCTTGCGGTAATAGGCCAGTTCCGCTCGGGCGAGTGCGGCGAACTCCGCGGTATCGATCGTTCCACCGCTCGAGTCATCCAGTGCGGAATCGGGACACTGCTGAAGAACGGCTCGGGCGAGGGCGAGCAGGTCCTCATCGACTCCGCCGAAGATCTGGGCGGCGCCGTGAACGAAGCTGCGTGTTTCGATGTCGAGCAGCAGCGTGATCTGGCGGTCGAGTTCGTCCTGCTTCTGGCGGAAGAGATCGGAGAGCGTCGGATCCTCGACGCGCTCGACCGGAATCGACCACAGGCGCCGCTTCAGCCGGACCGGGTCGAAGGGCAGCGGCCGGTAGCGAAACTTCGGAGTCCGCTCGAAATTGCCGTCGCGGAAAGTCTCCCATGCCTGGGCGGAGTTCGAGGGAGTTACCTGAAGCAGAAAGTCGAACTGCTCGTCGACAAGGCTCATCTGCTCGTCGACGGTCCACACCGCCTTGACGACCGCGCGACGACCCAGCATGTGATGATTCACCGGGAAGCGGGTGGTGTACTCATGCGAGAAACGGTGGAAGACGCGCTGTAGCGCGACCGTCAGAGCGCGCCGCAGTTTGCGCAGCACCTCGGGGTAGGTACGTCCCGTCGTCGCGTCGACATACAGCGGCGGGACCTCGAGCCCCACCATCGCACACTGGAGACTGGCGATGCGGGAGGCCGACAGCAGCGGCGTCATCCCCGGGGGTGCCGGTCGGGTAGCGTGAGAGACCTCGACCGGCACGCGTCCGTCGCCGACCTTGACCCGGGCCAGCTCGGAACGAAAGAACTCGGCGAGCGGGCGGAACGCCTCCCCCGATGGCACGACCAGTCGGAAGTGCGGCGCCTTCTTCTGATCTCGCCCGGCCCAGACCTCCAGCAGCAGAAAGTCGCCAAAGGGGCCGATCAGGGTCTCGGTCACCGCGCCGACGAGCTGGGAAACCGACCGTCGCAGCTGGGTTTCGCCGGACGCCACGAGGTACGAGGCCAGCCCGGTGACCAGACGGGCGGTTCCCGGTACCCGGCCCTCGGTGGGCCGACGGTAGACGCAGAGAAACGGGAGCTGCCGGTCGATATGCAATCGGCCCGACGCCGGCAGGTTGCGCCGCACCGGCAGGTTTGCCTCCAGTCGAGTCCTGGTGGCCTCGATCGTTTCCGCGGCGATCGTCGGCGCGGTATCAGGAGTCATCAGCCTCATCGGTTGACTCGGGGAGGGTGAGCCGGATCTTGGACGCCCGCGTGCCGACGACCTCGAGGACCTCCGCACGGACTCCCTGCAATTCCGTGACATCGCCCACCTTGACAAACCGGCCCAGCTCTTCGACGAGCAGGCCTGACAGTGTATCGACATGGCGCGAGTGGGTCAGGTTGACCGAGAGGTGTCGGTTGACGTTCACCACCAGGGTCGCTCCACGAACCACATAGGTTCCCGGTTCGCGTTCCACGATTTCCGGCTCCTCATGGTCAAACTCGTCCTGGACGGAACCGAACAGCTCCTCCATGACGTTCTCGAGGGTCACGACTCCCACGGACGAATCGTGCTCGTCCACGACGATGGCCATGTGGTGATGAGTCGTTTGCATCTCGCGGAGCAGGTGCGGAACCGGCATCGTTTCGGGGACCTTCTGTACGGGACGCGCCACCGACTGCATGGCCACGTCCGGGTCGACGCCGAGTAGATCCTTGATGTGGACGATGCCGACGGGCGCCTCCAGCGATCCGGCGCATAGCGGGTACCGGGTGTGCTGGGTTTTGCGGGCGACGTCGATGCACTGGGCGAGGGACCAGCTCTTGTCGAGAAACACCACGTGTTTGCGCGGAACCATCACCTGCCGGCAGACCATGTCGTCACAGTGAAACGCCGCGCTCAGGATCTCGAGCTCGAAATCCGTCAGCTGCCCTGACCGGGCGCTCAACTGAATCATCGCCAGCACTTCGTCCTGAGTCGTCAGACTCTTGGGCTGCTGAGCGACCAGCAAGTTGGTCAGCTTCTGGGTCAGCCACACCAGCGGTTTCATGCCCTGTACGAGCCAGGCCAGCGGCCAGCCGACGTACGGCCACAGCGTTCGCCAGTGAACCGCTCCGTAGGTCTTGGGCACGATCTCGGAAAAGAGCAGGATTCCGAGGGTGAACGCAGCCGAGAAGGCGATGACGAAACCGGGGCCAAGCTCGCGTGACGCATACATCCCGGCAATCGTCGCGCCGGCAGTGTTTGCCGTGGTGTTCAGGATCAGGATGGCCGCCGTTGGCGCGCTGACATCCTTCTTCATGCCCAGGAACCGATCGGCGGCGCGTCTGTGCCAGCCCTTGATCGTCGCCGACTCCAGGACCGCGACCCGTGTCGAGTACAGGGTGGCCTCGAACAGGGAACACACGGCGGATACGATCAAGGTCGCCGCTACAACGGTGAGGAGAATGGCCATCTGAATTCCTTCTTGATTGTCGTGATGTCCCGGCGCGTGCTTGCGACCGGGGGGCGGTGTCTAGCGCCGGGCGCGGCTCAGGAAGTAGAGCAAGGTCAGCAGGGTCGAGACCGCGGCTGCGACGTAGGTCAACGCAGCGGCGTTGAGGACCCGGCTGACGCCTTCCCGCTCCTGGCTGGTCACGATGCCGTGCTCGAAGGCCAGCGTCTTGGCGCGCCGGGAGGCGTCGAACTCGACCGGCAGGGTCACGATCTGGAAGACCAGCACCAGGCTGAACAGCACCGCGCCGGCGTAGACCATTCCGGGCCCGATGCTCGACATCAGGAACAGGCCGATGATCATCACCCAGTAACCCAGTTTCGATCCGATGTTCGCCGTCGGGACCAGCGCCGAGCGCAGCCACAGCGGCGCGTAGTGCTTCGCGTGCTGGATCGCGTGCCCCGCCTCGTGGCAGGCGACGCCGACCGCGGCAACCGAGGCAGAGCCGTAGACCGGCTCGGACAGCGCGAGTGTCTTCGTCAGGGGATTGTAGTGATCGGAGAGCACACCCCGGGTCGCGACGATCTTGACGTCGGCGATGCCGGCGCGCTCGAGCAGGACGCCGGCGGCCTGAGCGCCGGTCAGGCCGCCGAGGGTGCGCACCTTCGAGTACTTGGTGAACGCAGACTTCGTGCGGAAGCTGGCCCACAGCGACAGGGCCAGCGCCGGCCCGATAAACAGAAAGTACACAGGGTCAAAGATCATGACCCGGCCATCATATCATTCCTGGATCGGCCGGCGACGGGAGCGAAACCACGGGTTCGGGCGCGGTCGTGGCGGGGCCTTCCCGGCAGTTTCGCGTGTTATGGTGAGCGCACTCGCGGTGGTCCCGTCGGGGGAAGCGGCAAGCCCTGCGGCGATCGAACATGGCCGAATCGAAGCAGTTCAACGTCGGACTCGTTCTCTCCGGAGGCGGCACACGCGGCGTGGCGCACATCGGAGTCTTGCGGGCCCTGCTCGAGAACGGGATCGCTCCCGATTGCGTGGCCGGTTCCAGCGCCGGGGCGATCGTCGGTGCGCTGTACGCGGCGGGCTACAGCCCGGCCGAGATGCTGGAGTTCTTCGAAACGAAGAACCCTTTCCACCTGTCGAAGGTCGCCATCGCCAAGCCGGGAATCCTCGATTCGGCCAAGGTGGTGGCCGACTTCGAGGAGTACTTTCCGGAGAACTCGTTCGAAGCGCTCCAGAAGAAGCTGCGGGTCGTCGCCACCGACCTGATCGCCGGCGTCGCGGTCACCTTCGATTCCGGGGCGTTGATCCCGGCCGTGCTGGCCTCTTCGTCGGTACCGATGCTGTTCACGCCGATGAACATCGACGGGGGAGTGTTCGCCGACGGGGGTATCGTGAGCAATTTCCCATCGGAGTTGATCGCCGGTATCTGTGAAGCGCTGCTCGGCGTACACGTCGGGCCGATCCGCAAGTGCGAGCCGGCCGAGGTGAGCAGTTCGCTGGGCGTCTTGAAGCGCGCCCTCGAGGTCGGCATGTTCCACTCCTCTCGTGCGAAATTCGACGCATGCGACGTCGTCATCCAGCCCAAGGACCTGTTCCGTTACGGGTTCTTCGGGATCAAGTACCTGCGGGAGATCGAGGCCGCCGGCTATGCGGCCGCCCTGGAGCAGATGCCGGCGATCCGCGAGGCCGTCACGCAGCCTGGGCGATCCGGTTGAGGCGACGCCCACGCCCGCTCGCCAAGGCTCCCTCGCGGGCCACGCAATCGGAGGTTGTCACCGGTGCGGGGCGGGGTTAGCATCCATCGCCGTGGGGCGCGACGTCCGGTGTTGCACTGATGCCCGCTATTCGCACGTCGAACAGAGATACACGATCCGGCAGATAGGAATCATTGAAATGAAAGCTGTCACACGATTGCTGTTGTTTATCGCCCTGGGCGGCTCGGCTTCGTCGAGTGTGACGCTCGCGCAGGACGCCGATGAGCTTGCCAGGCAGGTGCAGAACCCGCTGGCAACGCTGGTCACGCTGCCGCTGCAAGCCAACTTCAACGACGGCGTGGGGGAGTACGACCGCCAACAATTCAACCTCAACGTGCAGCCGGTCGTTCCGTTTCCTGGCGAGAAGTGGAACGTGATCTCGCGAACGATCATCCCGATCAACAGCGTCCCTGTCGGGGAAACCGACTCGACCTTCGGGATCGGTGACACCAGTCTCAGTCTGTTCTGGTCGCCGGCCAAGGCCGACAAGCTGGTCTGGGGCGTGGGTCCGGCGTTCACCCTACCGACCGCGTCGAACCGGGAGGTGCTCGGTTCGGGAAAACTTTCCGTCGGACCGACGGGGGTTCTGTTCTATCAGGTCGGCAAATGGAGCATGGGGGGTGTGGTCAGCAACGTCTGGTCCGTCGCCGGCGACAGCGATCGAGAGGACGTCAACCTCCTCGTGGCGCAGTACTTTCTCAACTACAACTTCGGTCATGGGTGGGCGCTGGGCACAGCGCCGATCGTCACCGCCAACTGGGAGGCGGACTCCGACAATACCTGGACCGTCCCGTGGGGCCTGCAGGTCTCGAAGGTCACCCACTTCGGCTCGCGGCCCGTCAATCTCCTGGTTGGTTACTACACGAACTCCGAGCATCCCCTCGATGCAGCGGAGGACCAGCTCCGCATGCAGGTCAATTTCATGTTCCCGACGAAGAAGAAATGACGGCGGCTTGCGGCGGCCGATCCTTATCGGGAAGGAAGCAGCGACCAGGTCAAGAGGCTACGCCTGGTACCCCGCCTAGAAGAAACTGACCGACGCGGCGGCAACGGCGAACGGTCCCCTCGCAGTTCCGCGATCTTCGAGAGCGCCGTCGAGGTGAATCTCCGCGGTGATGGTTGCGTCGTCGTCGCACTCCCGCCGGGCAGCCAGGACCAGGATCAGTCCCGAGGCGGTCCCGAGATCGCGGGTCCACGGAAGCGCTACAACTTCCTCGACGTCGTTCGCCGATCCGTCGCCCCAGCGCACCGCGGCCATCGTGCAGGACGTGTCCGTGACCTGAAGCCGGACCTTCGGCACGCCGAGGGCCTCGCGAACTTCGTTGCATCCGCCGATCGAGATCACCAGGCCGGCGACCAGGAGGGACGCGCCCACTCGCCAGCTCCGCCGGGTGTTCGATCCGGGGTAGGGGATACCCATGACCTGCAAGCTCCTGAACAGTTCGTCGCCGAACTGCCGCGGAATCTACACCTGGCCGGGTCGCCGGTCAACGGGTTCTCGTAGGTCTGTTACTGCAGGATTCCGAGGTCCGCGAGGAGGAGGCGGACGAGGACCGCGCGCGTCTGCGGCGGCCAGTCCTCCCACACCCGTTCACCCTCCATGTTCAACGCATAGAAGGCGATCTCGTCGTCGTGCTCGACGAAGCCGACGATCCAGCCGAGCTCCCGGGTCGGGGTGACATCCGCCGTACCCGTCTTTCCGGAGAGCCGGTAGGCCGGCCCCTCTTCGAGCAGCATCATCTCCTTCACCCATTCCGTGGTGTCCGGGGAGAGGCCCAGGCGGCCGGAATGGAACCGTTCGAGGAACGTCACCTGCTCGTACGCGGAGATCCGGAGGTCGCCCTCCAGCCAGAAGCGATCGAGGCCGCCGCCCATATTCTGGTTGCCGTAGTCGAAGCGTGCCAGGTAATCCCGCATCGGCTCCTCGCCGATGCGCCGCGCCAGTTCCTGGTAGAACCAGTAGACGGAGTTCTGAAACGCGGTGCTGAGAACGTGGTCCTGTCGCCAGCTACGGGGCCACCGGGGGGCAGGGGGCGTCGCGGCGGGATCCCAGGCCAGCGCGAAGTCCGGTCCGTCCGCGGCGCCTGTCTCCAGCGCGATCAGTGAGTTGGCGATCTTGAATGTCGAGGCCGGCAGGTAGCCCTGTACCGCGCGCTCGGGGTTGTAGACCCGCCAGAGTGCCGGGCCGGGCTCGTAGACGACGAAGGTCCCTTCCATTTCCCGGAAGAAGGCGCTGAGGTCGACCTCGATCGTCTGCTCTGCCGGCGCTTGCGCTACTGCTGGAGGGAGGGCTTCGGGAGCCGGTGCGCAGGCGACCAGTCCACACGCGGCGAACACGAACCGCGCGACCACGCGAAGGCACTGTGCCGGGGGGGCAAGCCGACCCGGCGAGCACCGCCCGGGCGCCGTCATGCCGGCGCTTCGAGCAGGGCCTTCTCCGCCAGGTAGAGCAACAACGTACCCGGCGGAACCATCAGGCTCTTGGGTGGATTGATGATCTCTTCGCCGTTGGGCATCCGCAGGCCGACCACCAGACCCCCGTCCTTGGAGAGTTGCAATTTGAGCAGCAGGTCGCCGTACCGCTGGGGTTTCTGGGGGTCCCCGGGAATCACGCCGATGTACACACTGTGCGCTCCGGAGATCAGCACCCGGCTCATCGCGGTCGCGGTTCCGTGGAATCCGACGGCGTGGGCGATCATCGAGTAGCCGATCTTGCGGGTCTCGATCACCTCGTCGGCGCCGGCGGAGTGGGCGTGGCCGACGTTCTCCGAATCGAGGATCTCGGCCACGAGGTACAAGGGCGAGCGCCGCTCACGGACCAGCCTCTTCTTGCGATTCATGTACGCCCGGATGGTGAACGCGATGAGGATCGTCTTGGCGTCGGCGGCCTGGGGTGCCGTGTCCCGCTCTCCGGTCACGATCACTGCCGCGGCGTGTGTCACGCGAACCTTGTCCAGCTCGCTCTCCTTCGTCGGGTCACCCTGCACCCAGAGAAAATCCGGCGGCAGGTCTCGTGGACGCTCTTGATCGTCGAAGAGGACGACAGGGGTCTGCGCCAGTCGCAGCTCGTGGCGCATCGCCGCGAGCAACAGGTGGGTGCTCTCGTCGTAGCCGCAGACGACGACGTGATTGACGTAGTTGCTCATTCGAAACTGCTCCTCACGGATGCTGAGCATACCGCTCACCAGACTCGATCCCACGATGCCGGCGAACATCGCCAGGGTGAACATCCCCGCAATCATCATCACCGCGCCGACGATCCGTCCCAGCAAGGTGACCGGTGTGATGTCGCCAAAGCCGACCGTGGTGATCGTGACCAGTGCCCACCAGATGCCGTCCAGAATCGTGTTGATCGCTGGATTGACCTTGGCCTCCACCAGATAGATGCTCACGCCGCCGAGCATGGTCGCGATTCCAAGGCCGCTGAACGTCAGCGTGAAGAGCAGGCCGTTCTCCTCCAGCGCCTGAAAGACGATCGCGAACGGGTTGCGATAGCGGAAGACCTTCGTGGATCGAAGTAGCCGCAACAGCCGTAACGCACGCAATCCGCGCAACTCGGGAAACAGCGCCAGCACGGCGAGGATGTCGATGAGCATGATCGGCGTGAAGAGGTAGGCCACGCGCGAAAGCAGCTGAGTGCGCAGCCACCCTAGCGGCGGACGGTGGAACACCTCGAGCGCCGGCGGACGGTAGGAGGCCACCCGCAGCAGCAGCTCCACGGCGAAGATCGTCAGCAGCACCCGATCCGCTACCTGGGTGACCGTGAGGATCGCAGTGTCCTCCGGAATCACGGCCTCGACGGTCAGCAGCAGGATCGAGAAGAGGATCAGCCCCCAGATCGTCCCCTGGACAAGGCGGTAGGCCCGGGTGTCGGGTTCGTGGAAGGATGCGTGGAGCTGGTTGGCCAGGACGCTCATCGTGGTCCACAGGGTACAGCAATCGGGGCATTGCAGCGTCGGTCTCCGGTCGCGATCTGAGGTCGATCAAGATGATGCCGCGGAGCGAGATCTGGAACCTGGAGAACCTCGACCTGAGCCAGCTCGACGCTGAATTCCACGGTGTCGTTCGCATTCGTTGACTCCCGCCCAGGGGTCGTGCGTTAGAGTAGCCGCCATGATGCGGAAGACTCGACGCTGGAAGTACGTCGCGGCTGCCGTCGGACTGTTCGCGGCACTGGTCTACGTGAGCAACAGCTCCCTGCTCGCCGATCCGGTCGGCGACCGTCCGTACCTGATCGCCCACCGGGGCGTGGCCCAGCAATTCGCGCGCGAAGGGTTGACCGGCAAGACCTGTACGGCGGCGAGGATGCTGCCTCCCGAGCACGAGTATCTCGAGAACACGATCCCCGGGATCCAGGCGGCGTTCGACTTCGGCGCCGACATGGTCGAGTTCGACGTCCACCGCACCATCGACGACAGGTTCGCGGTGTTCCACGACTGGACCGTCGACTGCCGGACCGAGGGCAGCGGCGTGACCCGGGATCACACCCTCGCCGACCTGCAACAGCTCGACATCGGTCACGGCTACACTGCCGACGGCGGGAAGAACTGGCCTTTCCGGGGAAAGGGCGTCGGGATGATGCCCTCCCTCGCCGAGGTGCTGGCGCGGTTTCCCGACCGGGACTTCATCATCGACATCAAGGGCAACGACCGCGACGAGGGTCGGTTGCTGGCCGAGCGGCTCGCGGTGCTGATCGTCGACCGGCCCGGCGAGATCGCGGTGTACGGAGGCCCCGATGCGGTGGAGGCGATCGAGGAGCGCCTCCCCGGTATCCGGTCGATCACCAGGCCTCAGCTCAAGCGATGCCTGAAGAAGTACATCGCGCTGGGCTGGACCGGCCATGTGCCGGAGGCCTGTCGTGAAACGATCCTGACGGTTCCCGCGAACATCGCCCCGTGGCTCTGGGGCTGGCCGAACCGGCTGCAGCAGCGGATGGATGCGATCGGTACGCGGGTCGTCCTGCTCGGTGACTACGATGGAGCGCACTCCCAGGGCTTCGACGATCCGGGTCGATTTCGGGCGCTGCCGGCGAACTACTCGGGAGGAATCTGGACCGATCGGATCGACCTGATCGGCCCTGAGGCTCGTCGCTGACGCACGGCCTTCACGGCCCGCGATCGAGCTAGAATCTCGGTTCGTCAGGCCTGCGTCGATGCGGAGAGATCCCGGCCGGCGCCAGGAGGGTCGATGGTTCCACACGTCGTCATCGTCGGCGGAGGATTCGGTGGTCTGGCCTGCGCACAGGCGCTCCGCCGGGCGAACGTCCGGGTCACCGTCGTCGACCGCGTCAACCATCACCTGTTCCAGCCCTTGCTGTATCAGGTCGCGACGGCTGGACTCTCCCCGGCGCAGATCGCCGCGCCGATCCGGCAGGTGCTGTCGCGACAGAAGAACGTCTCGGTCGTGATGGCGGAGGCGACCGCGGTCGATCGTGAGCGGCGTATCCTGCAACTCGCCGACGGCGAGATGCCCTATGACGTCCTCGTGCTGGCCGCCGGCGTCGAGACCTCCTGGTTCGGCAACGACGACTGGGTTCAGCCGGCGCCCGGGTTGAAGACGATCGAGGACGCCCTCGAGATCCGGGAGCGATTCCTCGAGTCATTCGAACGCGCCGAGCGGAGTCACGATCCGGAGGCGCAACGCGCCGACCTGACCTTCGTCATCGTCGGCGGAGGCCCGACCGGCGTGGAGATGGCCGGCGCGATTCGCGAGATCGCCCTGCACCTGATCCCCCGCGATTTCCGCAACGTCGACACGACCACGGCGCGGGTCGTCCTGGTCGAGGCGCAGGAGCGTCTGCTCCCGAGCGGATTCGCCGAGCAGCTTCAGCGGCGTGCCGAGCGCGATCTACGGCAGATCGGCGTCGAAGTGCGTCTGGGGACCCGGGTCACCGGCGTCGCCCCGGACGGAGTCGATCTCGACGGCCCCGAGGGGACCGAGCATATCGCGACGCGCAACGTGATCTGGGCCGCCGGGATGCGACCCGCTCCGCTGGTCGCGACCGTCGGCTGCGAGCTCCTTCCCTCGGGCAAGATCCCGGTCGATCCGGATCTCTCTGTTCACGGTCATCGGGAGATCTACGCGATCGGCGACATCGCGCACTTCATCGACCCCGTGTCCGGCCTGACCGTTCCCGGGATCGCACCTGCGGCGATGCAGATGGGGCGTCACGTGGGGAAGACGATCGCGACCGGGACGCGGGCCCCGTTTCGCTATCGGGACAAGGGCATGCTGGCCACGATCGGCAGGGCCCGGGCGGTCGGGGCCCTCGGGCGACTACGACTCACCGGGCTCGCCGCCTGGCTGCTCTGGTCCGGCGTTCACGTGCTCTACCTGATCAGCTTCCGTCAGCGGCTACTGGTGATGCTGGACTGGATCTGGTCGTACCTGTTCTTTTCCGGCGGAGCCCGTCTGATCAGCGGGCCGGCTACGCGGTGGAATCGCGCTTCCAGAAAACGGGACTGACCTCGACGGAGCTGCTGTCGCTCGAGAACCAGATCTGGCCGCCGTCGATCGAACACTGCAGCTGCATCGTCCGGGCCACCAGCGACTCGAGCCCGCGGCAGTCTTCCTCGGTGATATTCACCACCGTGAGATTCTCGAAGCGGGTCAATCCCTGGCCCAGCTGCTCGCGCCAGACGTCGGCCTGTCGCCCACCGTAGCTGACCACGACCACCCGTCCGGCACGGTTGCAGGCCTTGCGGATCCGTCGTTCGCTGGGGAGTCCGAGGTCGATCCACAGATCGATCTCGTCGCTGAAGCTCTTGGCCCACAGGTCCGGCACGTCGGGGGTGCTGAGGCCACCGGTGAATTCCAGGCGCTCGTCGGCGTACATGGCGAAGGCCAGGACGCGCAGCATCATCCGTTCGTCGGTCTCCGACGGGTGCCGCGCCAGGACGAGCGGGTGCGTCTCGTAGTACTGCCGGTCCATGTCGCTGAGCGACAGGGTGGCCTTGAAGACGGTGGATTTCAGCGCCATGGGCGCAGCGTAGCACTCCGGGGCAGAATGGAACCGTGAACCTGATCACGAACAGCGTCGTCGCCGTGGCCGGTGGCGCCCGGGTTGCCCTCCTGGCCCTGTGGCTGCTGCCGGGAACGCAGTCCGGCGACTCCGGCGCGAGGGAGGAGGCGCTTCCCACCCCCGCGGAGCTCTACCGGGCCGGGTCGGCGGCCCTGCAGCGAGGGGACATCCAGGGGTCGCTCGACGCCTTCGATGCGCTCGTGGTCGCCCGACCGGACGACAAGCCCCACCTCTGGCAACGCGGGATCGCCCTGTACTACGCCGGTCGGTTCGCGGATTGCGTGGACCAGTTCGAGTCCCACCGCTCGGTGAACGTCGACGATGTCGAGAATGCGACGTGGCACTATCTGTGCGTGTCCGCGATCGATGGCGCTGACGCCGCGCGGGAGCGGCTGTTCCCGGCGGACGACCGCCGGATTCCGCTGATGTCGGTCCATCGACTCTACGCCGGAGCGATCGGCCCCGACGCCGTCTTCGAGGCGCTGGCGAGCCAGGCGCGAACTCCCGAGCAGCTCAGGGTCGGCGGATTCTACGCGCACCTGTACGTCGCGCTGTGGTACGAGTCCCAAGGGAACCGCGACCGCACCCTGGTCCACCTGGAGCTCGCCCTCGCCGGCGCGGAGATCGGGCACTACATGGAATCGGTCGCCCGTCTGCACCTGGATCGAATGCAGCAGGAACCCAAGGCAACCAAGGAGTGAACCGATGTCCGAACGATTCGAAGGCGGTTGTTTCTGCAAGAAGGTGCGCTACGCGCTGACCACCGCGCCGTTCTACGTGCACTGCTGCCACTGTCGCGACTGCCAGAAGCACACCGGCAGCGCGTTCGTGCTCAACGCGATGATCGAGACCGACCGGCTGGAGTTCACCGGCGATCTCGAGGTCTCGAGGCTCACCGGAGGGGACGGCGGGCCCCACGACATCTATCGATGTGCGGCTTGCCGCACCGCCGTATGGAGCGACTACGGGGACAAGTCCTGGCGACGCCTCGTGCGGGTCGGGACGCTCGACGATCCCTCCGCGTTCCCGCCGGACGTTCACATCTTCACGAGATCGAAGTTGCCCTGGGTGCAGCTGCCCGAAGGGGTTCCGTCGTTCGAAGCGTTCTATGAGCCGAAGGAGGTCTGGCCCGCCGAGGTCATGGCCCGGGTCAAGGCGGCCCGATCGCCGGGCTGAGAGGTCAGCCGTCCGAGAGCAACCACTCCCGGGCCTCGGCGTCCTGGTCGTGGCC
>CALNYP010000022.1:0-123957 GCA_942490715.1 uncultured bacterium | reverse complement strand
TGCGCCGTAGTCACCGGCGGCAGCTACGTGGGTATGTCGTCCGATGGTCAGGGTCGTTCGAGTCGCAGGGGTTGCCCGGCAGACGGCGCGTCGTGGGCGACGTCGGTCGTCGTACCCGGCCAGCGTACGAGGATGCGCCGGAGCGGATTGCGATCGGGCGAGGCGAAGGTGAGCGGTCGCAAGCTCTGCCCGTAGGCTGAATTCGATGCGGAGCCGTAGCGCCTGGCGCTCAGCGTCCCGTCTGCGTACTCGCCGCGCACCAGTGCACCGAGTGACGAGGCGCCCGTCGGAAAGATGACCGTGACACCTGCGCCGGCTGGAGTGACGTTGCGCAGCAGGTGACGCTTGTCGCCGATGGCGACGATATCGAGCCGGCCATCCTGGTCGACGTCGGTGGCAACGGCGGCGCGGATCTCGTCTTCGAGGACGTTGGTGGCTGACAGGTCCAGCGGAACGATTTCGAAGCGCTGTCCGCCGCGGTTGTGCCAGAGCCTCGCCAGCGGGAGTGCTGCCCCTGGCGTTGCCGGATCGGAGCTGGAGTCGGGCTCGGGGGGTGGGCCGAAGCTCACGGCGTCGAGGAAGGAGTCGTTGTCCCAGTCGGCCAGGAGCACGACCGTGTCGCCGCCGACGGCGTCGAGTCCGACCTGCTCCGTCACCTCTTCGTACCCGTCGTCGCGGCGGAGAAAGAGCTGGTGTGTTTGTCGCGCGCCGTGACCGGTCAACCACAGGTCGAGGCGTCCATCGTTGTCGAAGTCAGCGAGGGCGAGCGCGGACACACTGATCACTCGCTCCTGCGGGCTTGGTTTCAGCGGTAACGCGACGCCGGGTACGAGCGCGAACCCTTCCGGTGCGTTGCGCAGGAGGCGTAACGTGTTTCCGTCGACGAAGAACAGATCGTCGCGGCCGTCGTCGTCGTGGTCGCCCCAGGTATGAACCTGCCCCTCGGCCAGGTCGAGGCCGAGTTCCGGAGCGCGGTCGGCGAACGCGGACTCGAACGAGGGGCGATCGAGCAGGCGGTTCGGTGAGTGGTTGTTGCCGATGGACAGTTCGGCGTGGCCGTCGAGGTCGACGTCGACCCATTCGACGCTGCGGCCTCGGCCGAAGTCCGGGGGGACGAGGTGGGTGCGTGACGCGTAGAGTTCCGGGCCATCCTGTGGGACGAAGTAGCGATCGCGTTTCGGCCCGGCGGGCGGCAGCAGGGTGCCCATCATTGCGCCGCGGGTGACGTACAGTTCGGGGCGCGGATCCGAGCCGACGTCGCCCCAGGCGATTCCATGCGGGTCGGGTTTCCATACGGTGAGCGAGCGACCGTCGATGGGCTCCAGCTGCGGCCCGACGAAGATCGGCTCGGGCCCGGGACCGAGAGTCAGCGTCAGCTGTCCGGTCGCCTTGTCGGTCTTGATGCCGAAGACGCGCTCGTCGGCGGGGAGTGTGATCTGCAACGTCTGCCGGTCGGGCAGGATCGTGAATTCGTCCACGGCCAGCCCGACCACTTCGGTCACGTGGTTGTTCGACACGACCTCGAGCCTGCGGGCGGAGCCGCCGTTCCAGGTGAGCCGCCAGCCGTCGGTGTCCCGGGGCAGACCGTGCCACAGGTACAGCCCCGGGGTTCCGTTGCTCGTGATGCGTTCGTAGATCGTGTTGCTGTCGCCGAACAGTTCCGGCAGTCCTTCGTTGTCGACGAGGCCGGCGGAGTGACCGAGAGGCACGAACACGCCGTCGTGGTTCTCGAACAGCTCCAGTGGGGCGAGGTGGTGCCAGTTGACGAGCAGGTCGTCGTCGCCGTCGAGATCCATGTCGGCGCAGAGGGCGTCCAGGGGCTCTCGACCGGGGGGCTCCCCGTCGGGAAACTGAAACGCCTGTTCGACCGGCTCGAATCGGATGTTCGCTTCGCGGGTGTCGCTGCAGCTCGCGACGGCGGCAGCGAGCGCGACGACGACGACCCGCCAGGGTTGAGGAGCGGATGGCATCGGGGGATCGTAGTCTCAGGTGGCCTGCTGGAACAACCGGGTGTTCGGGGCGGCGGGGAGGGTGGTGCGTGCCTCGTGGGTGTCCCCGAAACCCCCCTTTGGGACCCGTCCCCATTCCGGATCGCCGTCGTCGGACGATCCCCGTGGTCGCCGCGGATCAGGGAGCCGGCATCGCCCCGCGCGTTGCCTGCGCCATGCAGCGCGCTGCCGACTCCTGGGCTTCGAGTCTGGGCGTGGCGGGTTTGCTACATGATCCGGCACAGAGGACGCGCCTGGACTGGCGATCGACGAGCTGGCAGGAGACGCGAGCTTCGTCTCCCTCCCGTCGGACGCTACCCGTGAGAATCGCGTCGGCCGGCTCGTCGGCGGAGGCATCGACCACGACGTCCAGGCCCGGTGTCGTGTGGATCTGCGCGATCAGCTCTTCGGTGACCGCACGACCCCAGCCTTCGTCCCGGGCTTGCCGGTCGAGGTCGTCGATTCCGGCAACGAGTACCGACGGCGATCGATCCGGCGGCGCAGGCGACGTGTTCGCCGCCACGACGAACGCCACGATCGCGGCGGAAGTCATCACGAGGGTTGCGACCCGAGTGAGGGTGCTCCGGTTACGCAGCTTCGCTTCGTCGGAGCCGGCGTCGGTCACAGGGAGCACGAGTTCGTAGCCGCGCTTCGGCACGGTCAAGATCGGGTCGACCCCACCGGTGGTGAGGTGTTTCCGGATCACACCGATGCAGCGGGTGACCGCGCCGTCGGAAACTGCCGTGCCGTTCCAGACTTCCTGCAACAGCTCCTGTCTCGAGATCACCCGCCCCGGATGGGCCGCCAGATAGCACAGTACTGCGACGACCTGGGGCTCGAGCCGCTGTTCCTGTCCGTCATCACCGCGGACCCGGCCTTCGCCGGGGTGCACGAGAAACCGGCCGATTCTGAACTCGATCTGTGGTTCCTCGGAAAAAGATCGTCGTTTCATCGCCTCTCCACGAAGGAATCGAAGCTGTTTCAAACCTAGCATACGGGTCACGGAGGGCCATCCATGATCCGTTCACCGCTGTCGAATCTACCGTCTTGCCGACGCGCGACGATCGCCGCGTCGATCCTGCTGGTCGTAGCACCGGTGGCCTCTGGGTCCGGTGGTGGCTGGCCCCAGTTTCGCGGCCCGGAGCGGGACGGTGTCTCCAGGGAGCAGGGGTTGCTCGACGCGCTTCCGCCGGAAGGCCCGACGGTGCTCTGGCGAGCGTCGCCGGGTAGCGGTTACTCCGGTGTTGCCGTGGTCGGTGACGCGGCCTACACGATGGGGCAGACCGACGACGGGCAGTTCCTGTTCGCCTTCGATGTCGCCTCGGGAGAGGAGCGCTGGCGCTACCGGCTGGCGGCTCCCTACCGGAGCTCCTACGGAGACGGGCCTCGCTCGACGCCGCTCGTCGACGGGGAGACGGTCTTCGCCATCGACGCACACGGCGGGCTTCACGCCGTCTCCCGGAGTGAGGGGCGTCGGATCTGGAGTCATGCGTTGCCCGGATTCGGAGCGCGTATCCCGGCCAGCGGCTACTCGTCGACACCGTTGGTCGTCGGCTCTCGTCTCCTCGTCGAGAGCGGTGGCGCCGACGGTGCGTATCTCGCGTTTCGCAAGGAGGATGGCGAACGGCTGTGGAGCTCGGGCTCCGACGATGCGGCGTATGCATCTCCGGTCGAGTTGACCGTCGATGGCGTTCGTCAGGTCGTCTTCTTCAGTGCCGCCGGATTGCAGGCGGTCGATCCGTCGGCAGGGGAGCTTCTCTGGCACTATCCGCTGCAGTCTCTCTGTCCGGCGACCGGTGTTCCGTTGAACACCGCCACTCCGATCCGTGCTGCGCCGGATCGGCTGCTCGTTGCCAGCGGGTACGGGGAGGATCGAGGTGCCACGATGCTCCGGGTTCGCCGGGCCAGGGATGCCTACTCGGTCGAGACGGTCTGGAAACGCCTCGTACTCGACAGCCGTGTCAACTCGGCGGTGTTTCTCGATGGGCGGCTGTTCGGAGTCCACGGTGATCGTCTTCAGGCGATCGATGCCTCGACCGGGCGAGAGCTCTGGAGTGCTCCCGGCTTCCGCCATGCGTCGTTGATCGCCGCCGACGGCAAGCTTATCGTGCTGGGAGAGCGGGGGCGGCTTCATCTGATCGAGGCGTCGGCGTCGGAGTTCCGCGAGCTCGGTAGCTCCCAGCTGCTCGAGGGTCGGTCCTGGACGAGCCCCTCGCTGGCGGATGGGAGGCTCTACCTGCGCAATGGGAAGGAGCTGCTCTGTCTGGACTGGGGAGCGGATGCCGGCGAGGCCGCGGGCGGACCGATCGACGCACAGTAGTGACCGATCGTCGACGGATCAGGCCCGGCACGGGCGGCACGAGTGATCCAAGGGTGTCCCCGAAACCCCGTTTTCGTACCCGTCCCCAAGCTCCGTCCCCGAAAGCCCCCCGAAAGACCTAGGATGGGAGTCGTGATGCGACGAGGGACGGCGGAAGGTCGGGTCGGGTTGGTGTTCGCGCTGGCGCTGGCCGGGGCGTGCGCCCGGCCGAGCGTGCCCGAGGTCGTGGCGGCTCCGCCTGCGCTGGCCTCGCACGTGATGACCTACCACGCCGGGCTGCGCCAAGTGGTGCTATTCGGTGGATCCGATCCCGAACGCGTTTACTCCGGCAGCCTCTGGGGTTGGGATGGCACGCGGTGGTCGGAGCTTTCCCGGGGCGGCCCGGAGCCTCGCATTCACGCCGCCCTTGCATACGACAGCCATCGGGATCGGCTCGTGTTGCACGGCGGGATCAAGAGCCGCGACGAGAGTTTCGGCGACACTTGGGAGTGGGACGGACAGTCCTGGACGCGGCGCGCCGATGCGACGATGGGGCCGGGCATCCGCGATCATCATGCAATGACCTACGACGCCGAACGGGGCGTCGTCGTGCTCTACGGTGGTCAGAACCTCATCGACGAATACCTGTCCGAGACCTGGGAATGGGACGGCGAGAGCTGGGAGCGGCAGCCTGGGGCAGGTCCACCGGCCCGCAGCACGCACCGGCTGGTTTACGACAGCGATCGTCGCCAGGTCGTGCTCTTCGGTGGTTGGGGCCCGGAGGCTCAGCTCGACGATCTGTGGTCCTACGATACGTCCGGGTGGCAGCGCATCGAGGAGTCCGGACCCACTGCACGCGGGGCCAACCGCGTGGCCTACGACAGCGCCCGCGGGCAACTGGTTCTGTTCGGCGGACTGGTGGGCCGGGAAGCGAGTGCCGAGACCTGGCTGTTCGCCGACGGCTGGATGCGACAAGACGTTCCCGGACCGTCGGCTCGCAACGTTCACGGCATGGCGTTCGACTCGCACCGCAACCGCGTCGTGCTCTACGGCGGGATCGGGGCCGACGGTCGGCTCGCGGATACCTGGGAATGGGACGGTGAGGTCTGGGTTCGGGTCCCTTGACGTCGCCGGACTCCTTGCCCGTGATACCGTCACCCGACATGACCATGAAACCGCTCGTCTGCGTTCTGCTGCTGGCGGCGCTCGTCGTTGCCTGTTCGGGTGACGGCCAGCGGCGCTCCTCGACCGCTCTGGAGGAGCCGCCGCAACTACTGGTCGCCATCGTCTACGACCAGGTGCCGGCCTGGGCTTATGCGCGGTATCGCGACCTGCTCTCCCCCGAGGGTGCGATTCATCGAATGCGCAGCTCCGGCGCTGAACACACCGTCGAGTACGCCCACGCGGGGACCCACACCGCCCCGGGGCACGCAGCGATCTTCACCGGCGCGGCGTCGGCCGAAAGCGGTGTTTCGGCCAACAACGTCTGGACCGACGCGCGCGGCCTCCGGCCGGTGGTGGATGACGGCGTTCACCAGGTCTTCGGACTCGAAGATGCCTATGCGTCTCCGACTGTCGTCCGGGTCGACTCCGTTGCCGATGCCCTGCGGGCGGCTCACGGTGACACCGCGCGAATCGTCAGTCTGTCCATCAAGGGTCGCGGCGCCGTGCTGACCGCCGGTCGCGATCCTGATCTCGCGCTGTGGTACGAGACCAGGCTCGGCGCGATCACCAGCTCCACCTACTATGCCGACCGGCTGCCCGACTGGGTCACGTCCTGGGTCGAGGCTCACCCGATCGAGAACTACTTCACCGACTGGGAAGCCCGTGACCCGAAGATGCTGCAGAGTCTCCTGGGGCCCGATGACGGCCCCGGCGAAGGGGACTACCGGGGGCTCGGCAGGACGTTCCCGCACAACGCCGGCGCGAGCACCGCACCGGAGCGCACGTTCCGTGCGACGCCCCAGAGCACCGAGTACCTGCTGGAACTCGCCCGGGAGAGTGTCGCGGAGCTGAAGCTCGGCGCCGACGACGTACCCGACCTGCTGGTGCTGTCGATCTCCGGGACCGACTACGTCGGTCACGTCTTCGGCACCGAGTCCTGGGAGTACCTCGACAACCTGATCCGGGTCGACGAAGCGGTCGGTCGTTTTCTCACCGAGCTCGACCGGACGACCCGGGTGGCCACGCTGCTCACCAGTGACCACGGAGTCGCCCGCTTGCCCGAGCGCGCCGCCCCGGACCATCCGACCCCTGTCCGGATCTACCCGGACCTCTTGAAGCAGGAGATCAACGAAGCGCTGGTCGGCGTCTTCGGAGCGGGGGACTGGGTCGGATACTACGAGCCGCCCTTCCTCTACCTGACCGCTGCCGCCCTCGCCGACGGTCGCCGGGAGGAGGCGATCGCCGCAGCGCTCTCGGCGCTCCAGACCCAACCCGGCGTGCACGCCGCCTACGACCTGCCGACCGCCGCCGGCTGGCGGGACTCCCCGGATCCGGTACGCCGCGCAGTGGCGGCAGGGATTCCCGACCCGGAGGTCGGTGCGGTGTTTCTGGTCTACCAACCAGGATCGATCCACGACGAGGGGTTCGAGCGCGGAAAAGGCACCGCCCACGGTACACCGTGGGACTACGACCGTCAGATCCCGGCTCTGTTCGCCGGCCCCGGAGTGACCCGCACCGCCAGCACCGAGCCCCTCGAACAGAGCCGGGTCGCCGCCACCCTGTGCCGACTCCTGGGCATCGCCCCGCCGAGCCACCTGCGCAACGTCGAGCCCCTTCCGGGAAGTTAGGGGACGTGTACCAAACGGGGGTTTCGGGGACACCCTTCAAACCCGCGGGGAGCCGATGCCGCTCGGCGAGTACCTCCTTGCCGGGTCGCGGGTCGGTGGCTCCCCCGGGTTCGCCGGATCTCCTGTTTCAGCGCGCAGAACTGCTCCGCGCACGGGTTCGACCCGGGTTCCCGTGTGTCGTCCGACCGAGTCAAGGTGCCAGTACGAACGCCATCATCTTCAACACGAAACGCCTCGCGTTCCAGCGTCCTTCCCGCACCCACGGCGAGATCTCCACGGATCCGTCGCCGTTATCGATCCCGGTGGTCAAGGTTTCGCCCCAGCTGATGGCGGTCGTGGAGTTGACAACGCCGACGGGGAAAGCTCCGGGCCCTCCTTCGTAGGCTCCAAGGGGGTTTGGTGGACTGGGATCGGAGCTTCCGCATCCGCCGCTCCAGGTGCACTCGCTGTTCGGCGAGTCCAGCGGGATCGCTTGAACCGCCCCAGCCGGGACGCCGTGTGCGCAGTCATTGGACGGAGCGCTGGACACCGGCGGGGAACTGGGGCCGAACAGGAACTCCTCGGCCTCACCGGCGGTCTCGGTCAGCACCGTTTCGTTCAGTTCATGACCCGAAAGCTGCGTGGCGAATTCATACGGATCGAAGTCCTGCAGCAGGAAGTCGACGCTGACCTCCCCGCTGGACCACGCCAGTCGCTCACGTTCCTCGAGCGCCTGCTGAAGTTCCTCGATTGCTGTTTCTACTCTACCGAACTCGGGATCGGAATAGAGGTAGCCGCTGAATCCAAACACACCACCCTGATCTAGCTTTTCTAGTTCCATAAGTTCACTATCTAGATTAGAAACACTCCTCGCGGCCTGCCCGTCGACATCCGCGAAGCTCAGCGGGTTCTGGAGCGCGTACTGGTACGGGTCCAGCGATTTCGGCCGGCGCAGTTTCATCGGGTCGCGACTGAGAAACCGCGCGGAACGACTGTCGTAGTAGCGGTAGCGATGATAGTAGAGCCCGTTCTCGTCATCCATCACGCCAAAGGCACCCAGCCAGGTGAACGGGTTGTCGATGGCACCTGTCGAGCCGGTGAGCTGACCGAACGGCGTGTAGGCGTACGACGCCACGGCGGTACCCGCATCATCGGTGAGAAAGATCGTGTTGCCCGCCGCGTCGAAGTGGTAGAAGCGCCGGGCATCGGTTGCTGCGTCGACGCTGTAGAGCAAGATGCCTCCAGGTGAATGAATGTAGTAACGCAGATCGGTACCGCCCGATCGTTCAATCGAGATCGACGACAGCGCAAGGGCGCGGTTCCAGACGTAGCTACGTGTGACTCCGTCAATCGTGCGGGACACTCGCTCACCCAGGGCATCGTAGGTCGCTTGCAGGTTCGTTCCGGCGACGGTGCAACCGGTCATCTGGGAGGCCAGGTTCCAGGCAAAACTGTCTCCTCCCGATGCGTTCAGCCTGCCGAGAGAATCGTAGGAGGCTCCCGCAACCTGCGATGCCGCATCGAAGGTCCGTGAGTCGCTGGCCACGGCACCAGGGGAAGGCGCGAGGGGGACAGCGACGTCTACCGCAGTGACCTGGCCCACCGCGTCGTACGAGATCGCGATACTCGAGATCGCTCCTTCGGAGATGGCGGTCCGGCGCCCATCGGCGTCGAACGTCGCGACCGTATCGACGCCGTTCGGGCGAGACAGATCGATCAGGTTTCCAGCTGCGTCATACGAGAACGTGCTGACGCCGCCGATCCAGTCCATGACGTCGGTCAAGCGCCCGGCCGCATCGTAACCATAGGAAACGGTTTTCCCCTGAGCCAGCGTCATGCTCACAAGCCGCCCCTCCAGATTGCGAACGACGCCGATACCGTTACTGCCGACAATCCGGCCGTGGGGGTCGCGGACGATACTGACGCCGGTACCCGAGGTGAGCCGGTTATCTGCGTCGTAGCCGTACGTCAACGTGGTGCCGTCGGACCAGCTCCGCACCGTCGGGTTCCCCACCGGGTCGCGGGTGATCGTCAGGCTCCCGGCCCCGCCCGGGTAGGTGATGACCGACGGGCGACTGCGAGAGTCGTAGGCCACTGCCACTGTGTTTCCGAGAGGGTCCTGTCGGGTAACCAAGCGCCCCTGGGAGTCATAGCCCGTTGTCCAGGTTTCGCCGTTGGGGTCGGTAGCGGCGGTGATCTGACCCAGCGCGTTTCGCTCGTAGTCGGCAACGATCGCACCGTCGGCGAGTTCGACGCGAACGAACTGTGCCCGGCTGTCCAGTGTGATCGTGGACGTTCGAGCAAGTGCATCGGTGCGGGACACCGGTGAGCCGTTCGTGTCGTAAGTGTAGCTCGTCGGGTGGCCCAGCGGTGAGGTCCGCTGCGTAACTCGCCCCATGGAATCCGTCGCGTAGGTCGTCGTGTTCCCCAGCGGATCCGTGCTCGCGGTAAGGACATCTTCGGCGTCGAACGTCCAGGTGTGGCTGTTGCCCAAGGGGTCGGTGAGGGCGGTTACCCGGCCCCGGCTATCGCGAGTGAGAGTCAGGGTGTTGCCCAGTGCATCGGTAGTCGAGGCCGTTCGCCCGGTCGGACCGTAGCTGATCTCGGCCACCGCACCCAGAGCATCCGTGATGCTGACCGGCCGATCGTTCCCGTCATACGTGAATTCCACCGTCGCGCCGACGGCGTTGGTCACAGCAATTGCCCGCCCATTGCTGTCGTAGCTCACGGATCGAGAGTTCCCGTTCTCGTCGGTGGTGCCGATCACTTGATCGTTGTCGTTGTAGGTGAAGCTCCGGGTGGAACCGTCGCCCCAGGTGATCGTCGCCAGGCGTCGCTTCGCGTCGTAGGCAGCCACAGTCGTGTTGCCGGCCGGGTCCGTCGTCGAGTGACGCGTGCCATCGGCGTTGTAAGACATCGTGGTCACGCCACCCAGACGGTTGGTCATGCTCAGTGCTAGGCCATTGGTGTTGTAAGTCGCAGTTGCGACCTCCCCGGCCTGGTCGGTATGCGACGTCCGGTTGAGAGAACTGTCATAGCCGTAGGAGTCCTGCGTGCCATCGGGATGCGTGACGCCGCTGACGACGTACAGCCTTCCGCCGTCGATGAACCGTGACGTGTAGCTCAGGCTTGTGCCGGCCCCGTCCGGACTGTCGATCCGGTTCAACTTGCCCGAGGAGAAGTCATAGGTCAGGAACGTCCTGTCTCCGAGTCGGTCGGTGACCGAGCCCCGGCGACTCCAGTAGTCGACTCCTAAGGTCGCCGTTCCTCCCTCCGGGTCAATGATCTGACCAAGATCGCCGCCAGGAACGTGGCGGTGGACCGTCGCATCGCCGTTCGGATCCGTGATCACTGTCTCGGGTGGTGCGTACGAGAACGTCGTCGTGTTACCGGAGCTGTCGGCCTGGGACACGACCCGGTCGCCAGACCAGCTCTGAGTGAACGGCGTATTGCCCGCCGGTCGGGTCGACGAGGCCATCAATCCGCCGGGAGCGTAGGCGAACGTCGTGGCGCTCCCCAGCGCATCGGTGACCCGAGTCAGGTCCGAGCCGGTCTGTTCGAACGCAATCATCCGCATTCCGTCGGAGACCGAGGTCAGGTTGCCGGCGCCGTCGTAGTCGAATGTCAGAGCGCGCCCGAGGCCATCGCTCACCTCGGAGAGCCTGCCGCCGGAGTAGGTCAGCGTGTGGACATTCCCCTTGCCGTCGGCGATGCGGATCGGCCGCCCGGCGGTGTCGAAGCGGTAGAGACGGTCCGTCCTGGGGTCCGCCAGGGTAAATTCACCGGCATCCTCGTCCAGTCGGAATGGGATATCCACTTTCCCGGTGATTCGCCACGAGCTGAAAGGTTTTGCGAAGTTGATCTCCCGACCGGTGCTGTCGATGACGGTCGTCAACGTCGGCGAGGTCGTCAGTTTCCAGTCGAAGTTGTGCAGCCAGTTGTCTCCGAGTGCTCCGGTGATCAGTCCATCGGTGAGAATTCGTGAGGCGTAGTATCTCCGGAACTCCAGCGGCATCGGCCCGCCCAGTCGCAGATCGGCCGGATAGTGGTTGTACAACTCGCCGGTGAATGTGTTCACCGGGTCGCCTGCCGACCCGGCATCCTTCGTGTTCCCTCCGGTCGTTCCCGAACCGACGATCGTGATGTGGAATCCCACCGAGCCATGGCAGTCCTCGGTGTAGTGCCCGTATTCGTCGGAGAACACGATGTAGCCGGACTGTTCCACGCCGATACTCGCACCGGCCAGGACGTCGAAGGTGACGTTCTGCGAATGTGGAGTCCCGCTTTGTCCGCTGCCGACTTCCTCGCAGGTGAGATCGGTACAGAACGTGACAGCGACCGGGCTCGTAAGATCGACCCCCTGCAGAACACCCTTGCAGACCGGGTCGCATGAGATCTCGACCTCGTGCTCGACGTCGCCGACTCTCAGTTCGAGGTTGATTTCCTGATTGAGACCGCCACCGGCCTGACAGGTGGCCCGGGCGGTTCCTATGGACGCTGCGAGAACGAGCAAGAAGGCACCGACGGAATGAAGCCTGGTTCGCTGTTTCATGGTCGTCCCCCTGATCACGGGCAGGTTCTCGTGGTGTCCGGTGTCAGTTCCGGGCAAACGGTGTCGATGCCGGTCAGTGTGCGCTCCCCCGAGGCACCAGATCCGACGCTCGAGTATTCGTCGCCAGCAATCCCGGCGACCAGGAACCAGACACTGCCTCCCGGGAGGGGGACCGTCAGGCTTCCGTCGCTTCCGACCGAGCAGTCGCCGGAACCGATCGACGCGAAGTCACCCAAAGTCCCGATGAACAGCGCGTGATCGGGAGAGACGCAGGCGTCGGTCGAGTAGGTGATGGCAAGAACTCCGGCAACCCTCGCGGCGGTCATCGTCGGTGCGATGGGTGAGGGAGAGGTGCCGGCGCTCACGATGCGCTCGAGGAGATTGCCGTTGGCGTCGTAGACGTACTCGATCGAGCCGTCCGGGTAGTAGGCGTGGGTCAGCCGGCCGGCGACATCGTAGGAGTAACTGATCGTTTCCGCGGTGGCCGGGCCGGCGAGGACCGCCAGCAGGGTCGCGACCAGGATGATCTTCACAATTCGCATTTTCCCTCCGAGGTGATCGTTCCGCCCTGTTTCGGCGGCCTCATGAGGTAGTGCGACGTTTGGCGAGAGTTCGTGCCAGGCGACCTCGCCGCGCCGTCGGTCATATCCGGTCGAACAGAAACAACCGCCGTCAGATAGCGCTTTTCGGCAATTCAAACAGCTGGCAAAACAGGGTAGATTGAGCAGGGTCGAAATCGACACCCAAGAACAACGAGGAGGAGACATGCGGCAGCGAGCACCGATTCTGTTGACCCTGGCCTGTTCGCTCACTTTGGCGGGTTGCGGAGCGGAGTCTCCCGGCCCGGCCTCGAGCTCGGCACCGCCGCCGACCGCGAGCTCGGCGTCGAGCTCGGCTTCGACCCCGGCTGCCGAGATCGCAGACCTGGAACTGGTTCTCGACAACGGAAGCAAGTGGCCCGTCGACGAGCACACCCGCAGTTCCGCCGCCCAGATGACGGTACTGGTCGAGGGCACCGCACCCTTCGATTCGGTGGATGACGCACGAGCGCTGGGGGCGGCGATCGACGAGAACCTGCGCAGCTTGATCGACGGCTGCACGATGACCGGGCCGGCCCACGATCAACTCCACGTTGTTCTCGTCGCGCTCTTCCCGCGAGTGGACACGCTGAAGGCCGGCACGGATCTGAGCCGCCTGCGAACGACGCAGCAGGAGATCGGGCTCATCCTCGACGAGTACGAGCGTCACTTCGACTGATCGCCGGAAGCTCGATCCGGTGATGGTGCTCGGCTTTCCTGGCGGCGCCCCCTACCTGGAGAGCGGGCTAGCCGAGGCCGGTGATTGACCGGTCGGGACGGGTGGTCGGAGTCGTGTCACGCACCGCCGAAGCCACCGAAACCTTCGCGGCCTGTATCCGGAGCGAGCATGTTCTGGCGCTGATGACTGCGACCCCGGGCTAGCCCCAGATTCCGAGCTCCGCCCCCTCCATTAGAGGGTTGGCAGGCACCCCTTTTCTTCGTATCTAAGCGTAACGGGGGCAATCTCGGGGATGGAGAGGGCAATGCGGGCCAGGGCACCAATTCACGGGCTGGGTCGGAGTCCGTCTGCTGGCGCTGGTCGTGATCGCGACCTCGATCGGCGGTGCACGCGCGTCCGAGGTGCCACCCGGCTTCGTCGAAACGATCGTCCTGGACATCGACGCGATCAGCGATCTGGACTGGTCGCCGGACGGCACGATGTGGCTCAGCTCCCCCCGGGCCACGCTGTTCTCCTACGACGGCGAGACGCTCCGCTGGGTGGTCGGACTGAACGGCGGACAGGACGGCATCAACGGTTTCGCGATCGACCCGGACTTCGAGACCAACCAGCACATCTGGATCTACTACGTCACGGGGGAGCCGAGTCGAAACCGGCTGGCACGGTTCACCTACAACGGAACGACGCTGATCGACGAGACGGTGATCATCGACTTGCCGCTCCTCGTCACCAACGTACACAACGGTGGCTGCGTCGAGTTCGCCTCGGACGGCACGCTGTTCTTGACGACCGGCGACGAGGGAGAAGGCTCGCTCTTCTCTCAGGATCCCTTCGATCTCCGCGGCAAGGTGTTGCACCTCAATCGTGACGGTACTCCGGCCGCCGACAATCCCTACCTGGATGGTGTCGAGGGCAATCCGTTCGTCTGGGCCAGGGGGCTACGCAACCCCCACCGCTGCGGCCTGGACGCAGCGGACAACGTGTTCATCGCCGACGTCGGTTCGAATCTGTACGAGGAGATCAACGTCGGCTTCGCGGGGGCGAACTTCGGCTGGGCCATGACCGAGGGGCCGTCGCCTCCGGGAGTTCCCGGGGTCACGTACCCGCTTCATTCCTACTCGAACGTCGGCGGCGCCGCGGTCATCGCCGGCGCCTTCTCGGGGCCTGACGATTTCCCGGCCGACGAATACCTGGGCGACTTCTTCTTCGCCGACTTCGTCAAGGGCGAGATCTACCGGATGCAGTTCCACGATCACGGTCACGTCGATTCGATCTCGGTCTGGGCCACGGGCGTGCCCAGCCCGGTGGCTCTTCGCTTTGGCCCCGATGGAGCGCTCTACTACGTCTCGGTGATCGGTGACAAGATCGGGCGAATCGAGTTCGTCGGCGGGACGAACCGTCAGCCGGTCGCCGTGGCGACCGGTACTCCGCTGGCCGGCGAGGCACCTCTCGACGTGCAGTTCGACGGCAGCGAGTCCTTCGACCCCGACGGTGGCGAGCTGACCTACTCCTGGAATCTGGGCGACGGCGCTTCGGCCAGCGTGGCACAACCGGGTCACCAGTTCGCGGCCGGCGTCTACAACACGGTGCTGACGGTGACCGACGAGGACGACGGCGTCGGAGTGGCCACGCCGCTGAGAGTCGTCTCCGGCAACGCAGCTCCCGTCGCCACGATCACCGGACCGTCGGCGCAGCTGACGTACGACGCCGGCGATACGATCCAGTTCTCGGGCTCGGTCGTCGACCCTGAAGACGGCACGTTGAACTGTGCGGATCTGACGTGGACCGTGAACTTCCACCACGACGTCCACTTCCATCCGTTCCTCGGGCCGGAGCAAGGCAGTTGTTCCGGGAGCTTCGTCACCGCCACCGCCGGCGAGTTCTCGCCGAACACCTGGTACCGGATCACGCTGCAGGCCCAGGACTCGGGCGATCCGATCGGCGAGGGAGGGGCGGTCACCGGATCGACCGTCGTTGACATCCACCCCAATCTGAGCCAGTTCACCCTGGCCAGCGCGCCCCGGGACGATCTGGTCCTGGCACTCGACACCCAGCCGGTCGATTCACCGCACACCGTGACCGGCGTCGTCGGCTTCACCCGACTGCTCGGCGTCGCGTCTCCCCAGCTGGCGGACGACGGGCACACATGGCGCTTCCTCAACTGGTCCGACGGCGGTGCGGAGGTTCACACGATCTCGACTCCGGCGGCTCCGATGACCTACACGGCGACTTTCGGTTGCGACGTAGTGGCCTTGGTCACCGATCTGCAGGTGGAAGCCGATGGTGGAGAGCTTCGGTTCGGGTGGACCGGCGTCACCGACCCCTGCCTTGCCGAGGGGGAGGTGCGCTATCACATCTACGCAGCCGAGACCCCGATCCCGTCGAGCGAGCCGGGCCAGTTCCCCGACGATCCCGCCTTTGCCCTGGTCGGGACCTCCTTCGACACCCAGTTCTCCTACGTGCCGGCCCCGGCCGACCGTTACTTCCTCGTGGTCGGTAGGGGCACCGACAACCGGGGCGGCGCCTCGGGGCACTACCCGGGGCCGACGGCACTAGCGGAGTAGGGGCCGCATGCAATCGAACAACAAACTGCTCGTCCTCGCCGTCGCCCTGGCCGTGCTCGCGGCCTGTCCTCTCGGCGCCACGAATCTTCCGCCCGGGTTCGAGGAGTCCGCCGTCATCACGTTCTTCGGGACGAACATCGCCCAGTTCGATTTCACACCGGACGGCAACGCGTTCATCGGTGACAAGAGCGGCCTGCTGTGGTTCTGGGGTGAAGACGACGACGAGAAGCACCATGTACTGACGCCGCTGGCCCCGCTGCCGGTCGACGACCTGGGCGAACGCGGGATCAGCGGGATCGCCGTCGACCCCGATTACCTGACCAACGGACACGTGTGGATCTACTACACGACGCAGGCGCCGATCCACAACCGGCTGTCGCGTTTCACCTGGAACGGCAAGGAGCTGGTCGACGAGACTCCGATGATCGACGGGCCGCTGACGGTGCAGACCGACCACAACTCAGGCGGCATGCGCTTCGCCACCGACAAGACGCTGTTCCTGGCGATGGGCGAAGATCGCCTCGAGTCATTGACCGCCCAGGATCCCTTCGACCTGCGGGGCAAGATCCTGCACATCAATCGTGATGGGACGCCCGCTGCCGATAATCCGTTTCTCGACGGTGTTGCCGGGCATCCGCTGGTCTGGGCCATGGGCTTGCGGAACCCCTATCGGATCGCGATCCAGCCCGAGACCGACAACCTGTTCATCGGTGACGTCGGCTTCACGAAATGGGAGGAGATCAACCTCGGTTTCCCCGGCGCCAACTTCGGCTGGGCCGAGGTCGAAGGGCCCGATCCACCGGGGCAACCCTACGTCTACCCGATCTACACCTACAGCCACAACGGAGTCGGTGCGGCGATCATCGCCGGCGACTTCGTCCCCGAGGGAGCCTGGTCGCCCGAGTTCGAGGGCAATTTCTTCTACGCCGAGTTCGTCCAGAAGGAGCTGTACCGGGTCGTGCTGGACGACACGAATACCGTGACCAATGTCGAACTGTTCGCCACGGACTTCGGCCGGACCACCGACATGCGGTTCGGCCCGGGCGGTGGCTTCTATTACGTCTGCCGCTCCTGCAATCCAGCCGAGCTGCGCCGGATCGACTACATCGGCGGCTCGAACCGGCAACCGGTGGCGCGCGCCACCGCCACGCCGGACAGCGGCGCTGCGCCCCTGACGGTCCAGCTGGACGCCGGTGGTTCTTCCGACGCCGATGACGACCCGCTGACCTTCGACTGGAGCCTGGGAGATGACAGCTCCTCCACCGCGGAGTCGCTCTCGAAGGAGTACCCGGCCGGCGTCTACACGGTCGAGCTCGAGGTCACCGACGATGAAGGTGCCTCCGACGTCGCGATCCCGCTGCGCATCGTCTCGGGCAACTCGCGGCCGACCGCCGCCGTCTCGAGCCCGGTCGACGAGACACCCTACATCGCCGGACAGGAGATCAACTTCGCCGGTGCCGGGTCGGACCCCGAAGAGGGAGCGATCGATTGCGACCAGTTCACCTGGCAGGTGGTCTTTCACCACAACACGCACACCCATCCCTTCCTCGGGCCGACCTCGGGCAGCTGCTCGGGCTCCTTCACTGTTCCGTTCCTGGGCGAGCGCGATCCCGATCAGTGGTTCGAGGTCCGGTTGACGGTCGAGGACGAAGGCGTTCCGCTGGGGGCGGGTGCGAAGCTGAGCGGTAGTCACGCGGTGCAGATCCGCCCCGTCGTGTCGGTCATCTCTCTTCGCTCGGCGCCTCTCGACGACCTGCAACTCAAGCTGGACACGACGCCGTTCCAGCCTCCGCGAGATGTCAGCGGCGTGGTGGCCCAGCCGCGAGAGGTCGAGGCGGTCGACCTGCAACTGGGCTCCGACGGCAACTGGTACCGCTGGATCGACTGGTCGGATGGCGGCGACCGCGCGCACACGATCTCGACGCCGGCTGAGCCGACGACCTACACCGCAAACTTCGACTGCGTTCCCGACGCGGTGACCGGTCTCGTTGTCGCCCCCGCCACACCGGGGCAGATCGAGTTGACCTGGAGTCCGGCGCCTCCCGCGTGCCTCGGCAGCGGTGCCGAGAAGTACCGCGTCTATTCCGCACCGACGGCAGTCCCGGCCGACCCCGCCGGCCCCTTCCCTACCGCGACCGCGTTCACCCTGGCCGGGACCTCCGCCGTCGAATCCCTGCTGCTGACCCCCGAGCCCGGACTGCAGTTCTTCCTGGTCGTCCCGGTCAGCCCCCAGCTCAACGACGGCCGCAGTGGGCATTACGGGTTCTGAAAAGGGGACGTGTACGAAATCGGGGTTTCGGGGACACCCTTCGCCTCCGGGTTCCCGGGCGCCAATTCGCTATTTGCCGTTCTTGGGCTTCTTCTTCGGCTTCGGCTGCGGCTTCGGCGCGGGAAGCTCGCGGTAGGTGATGCGGATCAACTCGCTGAGGAACTCCGAATCCTCGATCCGATCGGTGATCAGCAGACTCGGCTTCGCACCGGGATACGGCGGCGCCTCGACGATCTCTCCGACGAACGCCCTCCCACCCTCGGTCTGCTTCACGAACAGCTGACCGTCGCAGATCAAGGCGACGATCTTGCCGTGGCTCCATAGCCCGTAGTCGCCGAACATCTTCTTGTAGGTGATTCCGCAATCGTCGGCGATCTGGTCGACGATGAATTCGACGAAACCGAGTTCTGTGGCCATCGATCTCCTCCCCGGAGTACCCATCATAGTCGGCGTCGGTGTACGATCGCTCCGGCGCGACGAGGCTCTTGTTGTCGCCCGACGGAGGGTACTCATGATAACGAGACAGCTCCTGATTGCGTTGTGCTTCCACCTGGCGCTCGCCGGGGCGCCGGCGTTGTCCGCCGAGAGCTGGGAGGCCGAATGCGGGCAGCCGGCGGTGATGCCGGACATCGAGTTGGTGCCCGCTCCGATACCCCAGCCGGGCAAGTGGCGCGGAAAGGGCTTCGGCGACAAGCGCAAGCTGGATGTGACGATCGAGGACTGCGGTCAGAAGATCAAGGGCATGATCGGCGTCAAGCTGAAGCACGCCATCACCGATATGAAGACGCTCGAGCGTGCCCCGGACGGTCACTACAGGGCCGAGTTCACCTACGCCGAGAGTGGCATGGTGGCTCGGGTGACCTGGGATCTCGAGGCCGAGTCCTCGTCGCGGGTCACGGGACGGATGACGATCATGGGGCGGGCCGACAACGTCGAAGCTGACCTGCTGGATCCGCAGCCCTTCCCGGACATGACGAACTGCGAGTGTGACCTGGTGCGCAGCCGACGGGGCGAGATCGACAGAACGCTGACCGAGCGGACAGGCGCCGGTGCTGCCGCAATGGAGGCGGCGACTGTGGGGTGGGCAACCGACCCCGAAACATGCTCCGTCAGCATCGGAACCGCCGACCGGTCGTTGCCGACCCAGGCGAGTATCGACGCGCTGGCACAGGCCGGATGGGAAGGGGAGCAGGTCCACCGCGACCGCTGTTGCTCGGTCCAGCAGGCCCGGGCGGCCGACCCGCAATCGCCGAGTTACTCCGACTGGGTGCGAAGCGCGGCCGTCGAGCTCGCCGCCGACGAGATCATCGATCTCGCCAGACAGCGGGCAGCGCTGGATGCGTGGCTGGAGGAGCGTTGCGATGGTGCTCGGGGCGACGGCGACGGAGACGGCGCGAAGTGATCGTCATGTGCTGCTCGTGAACTCGAGGCCGCTGGCGTAGCCACGAGTGCGACAGAAATACCCTGGCCGGCGCCCTGGCGGTTCTGGCCGGGAAAGCCCGCGTCCACCGTCTGCAAGACTGTCCCCGAAACCCCGCTTTGGTACCCGTCCCCCTTTGCTCCCCTTACTCCCCAGCCTTGTACCAGGTCTTGTCCAGGCCGCCCTCGTAGAGCCAGCCCTGGGATTCCATCCAGTCGCAGCGCAGCACGCGCATCCACAACGCGTCGTTTTCCGGATCCCAGCGGCACTGCCCGTCCTCGTCCTCGATCGACTCGTGGCGGGCGACCGCCCGGTTGATCGCTCCGGGGTCCTTCTGCTTCTTGTTGGCCTCGCGGCCGAGCTCGATCTCGACCACGTCACCGGCCGCGAGGGTCAACCCGGGCGGGACGTAGAACATCAGGCGAGTCTTCATGCTGATCGAGCCGCCGCAGCAGTACACGATGCCCACGGCGACACTGCCGTCGCGCAGGATGTCCTCGTCGCGTATTCCCTCGGCGCGCATCCTTCCGAGTATTCCTTCGTCGCCAGTGGCGAGAATCTCGTCGCTGCCGGCGACCTGAACCACCATCGCCAGCTTGTGGGTACCCGGCGCCCGGTGCGGTTTTTCCCGGGCAAGGGTCTTCGCCGGGCCGGCACCCAGCAGGATGCCCAGAACAGTGCTCACGACGATCAGTGACCCGCGGACCCGGACCCGGTGTTTGCAGACTTGCATGGACCTGGCCCTCCTTGCGCCGCCCCCCCGGGCGGCAGGCGACGAGATCATGCGCCTGCCCGGGTATTTGCGCAACAGACGAGTCGAGCCGGCAGGCACTGGCGCCGGTCCGCGCTCCTGATACCATCCGCCGCTCATGGGTGTCAGCCCCCGGAGTCCCGCATCTCGCGGGCACGGCGACGGCGAAAGGAAATCGAAGATGAAGACCAGACTTCTGATTCTGACAGCGATCTTGGCTCTCACGACTCCAGCGTTTGCCGCCGGAGGCGACAGCGGCTCGATCGAGGCAGGTCTGTACACGGGCTACGGCTTTCTCGACGATTACGGCCAGGGCACGTCTGCACTGAACCTCGAGGACGACATTCTCTTCGGTGTGCGCCTCGGCTGGTGGTTCACCCAGAGCTGGAGCGTCGAAGGTTCCTGGCAGCGGTTGAACACGCAGACCGACTTCGCCGCCGCGGCGATGCTCGCGAATCGCGGGGTCGATATCGATTCGCTGCGCTTGAATATCCTCTACAACTTCAATCCGGGCAGCTCGTTTCGACCCTATCTGACGGCGGGATTCGGCACCGAGTCCCTCGACGCCGGAAGCGTGTTCGACGAGGACGACTCGGCGTTCAACGCTGGCGGCGGCCTGCGCTGGTTCGTCAGCCCCAACTGGGCGCTGCGGCTCGATGGACGCTACGTGCGGGCCGACACCGGGGGCCCGGTCAACATGGAGCAAGACAACATCGAGGTCAGTTACGGCCTGGCCTGGACCTTCGGCGGAGGCGCCCCCGCCGACGATGACGGTGACGGTGTTGCCAACCGCAAGGACGATTGTCCGGCGACTCCCGCAGGTGCCGTCGTCGATTCCAAGGGTTGCCCCGTCGACAGCGACGGTGACGGCGTTTACGACGGGCTCGACCGCTGCCCCGGTACGCGGAAGGGGTATCCGGTGGATCGGGATGGTTGCGCGATCGATAGCGACGGCGACGGTGTCGTCGATGGCGCCGACGCCTGCCCGAATACTCCGAAGGGTGCCGCCGTCGACAGCAAGGGCTGTCCGACCGACAGCGATCGCGATGGCGTATTCGACGGATTGGACCGTTGCCCCGACACTCCGGCCGGCGCCACCGTCGACAGCAGCGGTTGTTCATCCGATAGCGACGGCGACGGCGTCGCTGACGGAATCGATCGTTGCCCCGGCACGCCCCGCGGTGCCACCGTCGACACGGCCGGCTGCCCGACCGACGAAGACGCTGACGGTGTGCCGGACGGGATCGATCGCTGCCCGGGTACGCCGAGGGGCACCCGGGTCGACGAGCGAGGCTGCCAGCTCCTGTTCGACGACGCGAAGGAGCATCTCGTGCTCGAGGGAGTGAAGTTCCAATTCAACAGCTCCGAGCTGACGACGGATGCCCGGGCGATCCTGCATCGGGTGGCCCGAGCGATGAAGCAGAATCCCGAAGCGAAGATCGAGATCGCGGGCTTTACCGACTCGGTCGGGAACGATGGTTACAACCTGAAACTCTCCCAGCGGCGCGCCGAGAGTGTGCGTGACTACCTGGTCAGCCTGGGGGTCAACGGGGCGCGTCTGGTTCCGAAAGGATACGGCAAGGCGAACCCGATCGCGGACAACGGCAGCGACCACGGCCGCGAGCAGAACCGGCGGGTTTCGTTGAAGAAGCTCGGCGAGTAACCGGCCACGCCGGCAGCGGCGAAGTCAGCAGCAATCAACGGGGACAGACGTCATGTCTGTCCCCGTTTTCGTATGCCGGAGGGGTGGCGAGGGTGTCCCCGAAACCCCGTTTTTGTACCCGTCCCCCTTCTTACCCCCTCCTACCTCAGGGTGACCAGCACCTTGATGGTGCCGCGTCCGGTGTCCAGTGGCTCCAGGACCTTGCCCAGGATCGTGCCGGGTAGGGGATCGTGGGCCAGCATCGCGTGACCTGGTGTCGGCGATGTCGTCAGCAGGTCGCCGGGGCGCAGGGCGCCGAAGCCGGCGTCGACCTTGCAATACACAACGCCCGACATCGCCACCGGGGCGCGCAAGGTCACGGTCGCCTTGTCCGGCGACGAGTCTGCGGGAGCGGCAAGATCCTGCCCCGGCGACGATGCCGAACACGCGGCTATCGCCAGGCACCCGAGCAAGACTCATCGAGCCCGGATGCTCGGGGTCGATCACCACGACGTCGCCGACCTCGACGATCTCGGTCACATCGACCAGAGTCGCCGTGTCCGCAACCAGGGAGCGAACGGTGCCGGCCCGGCTCTGTCCCTCGGTGTCCAGCGGCCGCTTGCGGGGCCGCTGATCACTCGCCGCCTGCTCGGCGCTCGGATCGTCAGTCTGGCCCGTGCTGTCGCCTTCGTCGGGAGCCGTCCCCCGGGACACGCCACCAGCACCAGCGGAAGCGGAAGCGACTCCACCAGGGTTATTCGAGTGTCGAACCGTCACCGGCCCGTGCACCGCCGGGTCGTACTCCTGAATCGCACTGCGCAACGCATTCGCCGCCGACAGATCCAGCTCCGTCTTGGCGGCCTTTGCCTGCTCCATGCTCTGGAAACGTTCGAGGGAGTTGAAACGCCGCAGATCCGGCCGCTTGGCGTAGAGCCCCCGATGGTGGTTCATCGACGGAATGTAGGCCTCACGCTTCTTCTCGCGAACGATGCTGGCCTCCTCGAAGCCGATGCGCAGTCCGTAGACCATGTAGTCGAACTGCGCGTCCGAGGCACCGTCGCCACTGCGCACCACCAGCTCCGTCGTGGACTTCTCGGCGATGTAGAGGTCGGCCCAGTCCCCGACGGGAGTCAGGTACGCCGTCAAGCCGATGTCCGGGTTGGTGACCCACTGGAAGGTCTCGCCGAGGGGGATCCGCGCTTCGCCATCGACGAGTTGCGCCGTGCCACGGGTGTACGTCGCTGCTTCGTCGCCTTCCGGGGCGATGTAGACGATCACCTCGTCGGCGTTGTACGGATGGTTCTGCATGAACGACACGCTGCCACTACCGGTGATCTTGGAATCGTCGATCCCGACGTAGGCGAACGCGCTCGAAGAGGTCGACTCGAAATAGCCGCCGGCTTCACCACCGCCGGCGAAGATCCCGTACGGTCCCTCCTTGGACCGGTAGGTCGCGATCTCGGCATAGGAGCCGTCACCGTCGAAATTTCCAGCACGACCGGTATCGCCAAATGGACTGGTGAAATAGCTGGCGAACGTGGCCGAGTATCCGTTGTTGCTGAACATTGCGGCACTGCCGGTGCCCAGCCCCGTTCCCTTGACCGCCGGACTTCCCGTGAACACGCCGCCCATCGCCCCGCTGGCCTCGATGCCGACGTCGCCGTAGCCGAGCATGGCGACTCCCGTGCCGTCCGAGTCGTAGAAAAAGCCGCCCGCGGCGCTGCCCGAAGCCTCGATGCCGGTGTCGCCAATGGCTGTATAGGCCATGCCCGAGCCTCCGACGGTGGAGAAGAAGCCGCCGGTAACGCTCCCCGAGGCGTCGATTCCGTAGGTCCCTTCCTCGAACTTGTGCTGCGCCAGGTAGGCGTGCGTGTTGAGACCGCTGAATTCTCCTCCGGCTCCGGTCACGTCGAACGGCTTCGCCGAGGTCCGTCGCGCCAGCACCGCGGTGTAGCCGCCGTTGGTGAATACGCCGGCCCTGCCGTCCAGTTCTGCAACCGAGTTGATCCCGATCACGCCGGAAGTCTCGATGCCACTGCCGACGACCAGCGTGTCGTCGGTCCGGAGCCTGTCGGGGCCCTCCCGGAACAGGTTGGTGTCGAGTTCCGCGGCGCCGCCGCCCCAGTGGAGCGTGCCGTCACCCCGGGCGACCCAGCGCTCCAGCGGTTCGAAGTGCAACTTCACTCGCAACGAGGCGTCGCCTGCGGTGCCGGCCGTGATCGACGGCTGGGCGAAATGGTTGACCGTGAGTCGCCTGTCACCCTCGCGGACGTCGAGTCCCCCGGCGTTCAAGGCCCAGGCCGCAGCCTCGATCCGGATTCGCGGCGTCAAGACCTCGCCGTCGACTTCGATCTCGACGAACACTTCGCCGAGTTCGCGGAACACCTTGCTCAGCCGGGCGAAGACACCCGGTCCGGCACCGGGGCTGACCGTCCCGCTGCCCAGCGCCACGGCGAACAGGCCGTTGTTCACGTTGACGGCCATCGGGCCGACGTGTGAGTCGCTCAACGCCTCGACCGTACCGATGCAGGTCTGGCAGGAGTCGAACATGACAGAGGAGGCGGCACAGATAGCATCCCAGTCGCTGTCGCAGCAAAAGGAGTCGGCCGCACAGACGTCGGCCTGGCAAGTGGGCTCGTTGCAGCCCGGACTTCCGTTGGCCACGCCGCAGTCGCAGGTCGCAGCCACGGCCTCGGCCGTGCTGAAGAACCGGAAGACCATGTCGTGGTCGCCGTCGAGCGGGTTGCCGGAATTGTCGCGCAGGACTCCCTGGAAGTTGACCCGCTCCGGAGGGCTGGCCGCCAGGCTCGGTCCGGCCCAGGAGAACAGCAAGATCGCGCAGAGTACCCAGACGGACTTGTCTCTCATCTTCATGTCTTCCCCCCGTTCACGGACAGGTCGGGAAGCCAGTCCCGCCCAAGCGTTCTGCGTTGTTGCCCTGGAATCCCTTCGTCCCCTCCAGCGCCAGGCGGTTCGTCGCCGTGACCAGGTAGTAGAAGGCGTTGTCGGTCGTCGGAATCGCCGCATCGGTCGTCATCGTCGTTGCGATGCCCTGCTGCGTGCAGTTGCCGTATCCGCCACTCGAGTCGTCGCGATACAGGTTGTACGTGCCCGCCGACCGCTCGGCGTCCCAGACCAACGTCTGCTTGTCGGTCAGCAACAGATGGCTGACCTCGCCGGGTGAGACGAAGGCGACGTCGAATCCGGCGTCGAGTCCGTAGGAACTGCTGGTCAGCCCCGTGGCTGCGATGCCGTCGCCGATCGAGACCATCGCCATGCCGAAACTGGCGGATCCCAGTGTCGAGCTCATGTACGGTGAGCCGCCGGCGTCGAACGTGTAGTCCTCGAGCCGGAAGCTCTTGCTGGTCTGTGCCGACACGATCCCACCGATCAGCAGGACATGGATGGCGGCCGAAAGTACCCGGATTTTCACGGTTCCCCCCCCTTCAGATGACGCGTGCGACCCTCTTGTTCAGGTCGGAGCGATGTGTGGCGCTGGAGCGAGTATACGTCGATCCGACGTTACCGGTGGGATGCCTGCGCGGGAGGGCCGTTGAAACGTGGGGTTTACGGCTGTCCGGATCGATCGTGGCGACGCGCGATATCCGCGACGCAGGCGCTACACGGGCTGGCCGCACGGCGGGACCGCACGCCACGTGCGACGAGCCAACCGAGGGGCAGCAACACGATCAGATGAACGAGCCAGTCCTGCACGACGTCACTCCCCGGACCGCATCAGTGGATCCCCAGGGCGGTCAACCCCTGATACGTCACGAACGATGCCGTGTAGGCGAGAACGGTCATGTAGGCCAGCTGCAGGAACGCCCATTTCCAGCTTCCGGTCTCCCGACGAGTGACCGCCTGGGTCGGCAGGCACTGCATCGCCAGGACAAAGAACACCAGCAGGCTGAGACTGGTCGCCGTGGTGAACACCGGGGATCCGTCGTCACGCTTCGCCGCCGCCATCCGGTCGAGCAGAGCGGACTGCCCATCGCCCGCAGGCTCGTCCTCGACGCCGTAGATGATCGCAAGTGACGACACCAGCACCTCCCGGGCGGCAAAGGAACTGATGATCCCGATCCCGATGCGCCAGTCGAAGCCGAGGGGACGGATCACCGGCTCGATGCCCCGGCCGATGCGGCCGGCATAGGAGTTCTCCAGGCGAAGCTGCCCCGGGGAAGGCGAGTCGGCGGCCTCGGCGGACTCGGCGGCCTCGGTGGACTCGGTCGCTCCGCCGGACTCGACAGCCGCAGTCATCTCGCTCGCCGCCGCCCTCGGTTCACCCTCGCCGACCGTCGCGGCCGGCGCGGCGGGCGCCGGAAAGTTCGCCAGCCACCAGAGGATCATCGAGATCGCCAGGATCACCGTGCCGGCGTTCTTGACGAACACGAACGCCCGGTCGGCGACGACGATGAATGCGTTGCGCAGATTGGGCACCTTGTAGCTCGGAAGTTCGATCACCAGTGGCCGGCTCTCGCCGGGCAGGATCGTGCGTTTGAACACGAACGCCATCAACAGGGCGGCGGCGATCCCCAGCGAATAGGCACCGGCGAAGGCCAGGGCTCCCTTGAACGGCTCGCCGGGAAACAGCATCGCCGTGACCATCGCGTAGACCGGCAGCCGCGCCGAGCAGGTCATCAGCGGTAGCACCAGGATCGTCACCAGTCGGTCTCGCCGGTTCTCGATCACCCGTGTCGACATGATCGCTGGGATGGCGCAGGCATGTGCCGACAGCATCGGTACGAATGCCTTTCCGGGAAGACCGACCCGGCGCATCAGTCGATCCATCACGAACGCCGCCCGCGCCAGGTATCCCGTGTCCTCCAGCAGGGCGATCAGCAGGAACAGCAGGCAGATCTGCGGCAGGAAGACGAGGACGCCCCCGACCCCCGCCACCATGCCGTCGACCAGCAGATCGGTGAGCCGGCCGGCCGGCAGGATCGTCGAGAGCCAGCCGCCGAGCCGTCCGATCAGCAGGTCGATCAGATTCATCGGGACCGAGGCCAGGCTGAAGATCAGGTAGAACACGCCGAACATGACCGCCGCGAAGATCGCGATGCCCGCGACCGGGTGGGTCAACGTCTCATCGATCCGGTCGCTCCGACGGGCCACCGCCGTCTTCGGCGAGACCACGCACTTCAGCCCGACCGCTTCGCTCCAGGCGAAGCGCCGGTCGAATGCGTCGTCGTCGACATCCTGGTGTGCGTCGGGGGCCGGCTGTCGAGGCGCGACGGGAGTGCGAAGCAGGTCGGTCATCGCCCTGCGCAGCGCAGCGACACCGCGACCCGTCGTCGCCACGACCGGAATCACCGGCGCGCCCAGCTCCTTGCTGAGGGCCTCCAGATCGATCTTCAGCCCCCGTCGATCGGCGACGTCGGTCATGCTCAGCGCGACGACGACCGGCAGGCCGAGCTCGAGTACCTGGCCGACCAGATACAGGTTGCGCTCGAGGTTGGTCGCATCGACGATCGCGACGATCGCATCCGGCGCCGGTAGACCCGGTGTCCGGCCCATCAGCGAATCCCGGGCGATGCGCTCCTCGATCGACGCCGGTGTCAGGCTGTACAGCCCGGGGAGATCGACGAGGGTGATGCTGTCGTCACCGAGTCGCAGCCGAGCGTCCCGTCGCTCGACCGTTGTGCCGGGAAAGTTTGCGGTCTTGGCGCGCAGTCCGGTCAGCGCGTTGAACAGCGTCGTCTTGCCGGCGTTGGGGTTTCCGACCATCACGACGGTCTTCGGGCGGAGCATCCGCAGGCCGGCGTCGGACTTCAGGGAGAGCTGGCTCATGGCCGCGTCGCAGTCGGCGGGTGACAGCTCTCCTCGACGCACGGTCGCACCTGAATCGTCGCCGCCAGTCGACCGGCGATTCCGATCCGGGAGCCGAAGACCTGGAGGATCATCGGGTCGCCACCGCGGACGATCTGGATCGTCCGTCCGATGCAGATGCCCAGTTTGCCCAGGCGAGCGGCGTCTTCCCGGCTGGCCGTGACCGCGTCGACGAGGGCGCAGCGTCTGGGAGTCAGCTGCGGTAACGGGATCGCCTCACTGTCGGGTATGAACATGCCTCGAGGATGATACAAGCGAGTGATCTGCGTCGCCATTTCGCGGGGCGGCGTCGAGTCCAGGTTCCGTGACCGGCTCTCGGACCACGCGGATCTTGTCCGTCGACAAGCGGCGCATTACCCTGGGGAGCCGTGTTCCTGAACTCACGACGAATCTTCCGGTGGTTCGCCGCCTCGGTTGCGCTGCTCCCGCTGCTTCTCGGGATGTCGCCGTTCGTCGCGTCGCCCCTCCCCGATCCTGCGGCACCGGTCACCGACGGCAATACCCCGCCCGACGGCGTCACCGCGCCCGACGGCGACGGCGGATCCCGTCCGCGGGTCGTGCTGGTGCTCAGTGGCGGCGGTGCCCGAGGCTCGGCCCACGTGGGTGTGCTGCGCGTGCTCGAGGAGGCGCGAATCCCCGTGGACGCCGTGGTCGGCACCAGCATGGGCTCGATCGTCGGTGGTCTCTATGCGGCAGGGATGACGCCCGACGAACTCGAGGTGGCGATGGTCGAGACCGACTGGCACTCGGTTTTCACCGACCGTCCGCCCCGGGAAGTGCGCTACTTCCGCCGCAAGGAAGACGACGCCGATTTCCTCGTGCGTTACAAGATGCACTTCCGCGACGGCAAGCCACGCTTTCCGATGGGTTTCCTGCAAGGACAGACCCTCGAGAACCTGCTCAAGTACTACGAGATCACCCGGACCGACGTCACGAACTTCGACGACCTGACGATTCCGTTCCGGGCGGTCGCGACGGACCTCGCAACCGGTCTTCCGGTTGTCCTCGACCACGGAAGCCTGGCCACGGCGATGCGAGCGAGCATGTCGATCCCCGGCGTCTTCCCGCCGGTGACCGTGGATGGGCAGCTTCTCGTCGACGGCGGTGCGGCGGCGAACCTGCCGGTCGAGGTGGCCCGGGTGTTCGACGCCGACGTCGTGATCGCGGTGGACATCAGCACGCCGCTGGACACCGAGAGTACTCCCGCGTCGCACCTCCAGGTCGTGCACCGGCTGACCGGTTTCCTGACCAAGGGCAACGTGCAACGCTCCAAGGCCGAGCTTCGCACCCAGGACATCCTGATCGAGCCCGACCTGGGGGAGATCACCATTCAGGATTTCGAGCGCGCGGACGAGGCGATCGCAATTGGCGAGCAGGCGGCCCGGGAGGCACTCGACTCCCTCGGCGTCCTCTCCGTCGACGAGGTGACCTGGAAGGCGTGGATCGCCAATCACCGCCGGCCGGCTCCGGCGCCGCCGGTCGTAACGGGCGTCGAACTGATCAACACTTCGGCGGTCAACGATCGGATCATCCTGGCCCACCTGGACCTCGAGCTGGGGCAGCCCCTCGACATCGATCGCCTGAGCGAGGAGCTCTCCCGGCTCTACGGGCTGGACTACTTCGATCCGATCCACTTCGAGGTCGAGCGTTCCGCGGCCGGAGTCGTGGTGATCGTACACACACCCGGCAGAAACACGGGGCTGACCACGGCGCAGTTCGGCCTGCAACTCGAGGATGATTTCAAGGGCGGAGACAGCTACGGGCTAGGGGTGCGGCTGCAGAGGATCGCCGCGAACCGGCGCGGTGGAGAGTGGCGCTTCGATCTGCGCCTCGGCGATCGGGCCAGTGTGCGCCTCGACTACTTCCAACCCCTCGACCCGCGCCTGCGCTGGTTCTTCTCGCCGATCGTGTTCTTCGACCAGGATGACCGTTTTCTCGTTCGAGACGGCGCGCGTCTCGGCGAGCTGCTCGTCGACGACTACGGGGTCGGCCTGGCTCTGGGCCGGAACATCGCCCGCTGGGGGCAGCTCCGATTCGGGTTGAACCGGTACAAGGTGAGCGCCGAGGTCATCGTGCCCGAAGGCATCGTTCCCTCGCCGTCGCTCGACGTCGCCGAATGGACGACGTCCCTGGCCTACGACACCCTGGATGCGCCGGCCTGGCCCCGTCGTGGCGGTCGGGGTCTTGCGATCTACACCAATCGCTTTCAATCGCTGGGCGGCGAGCTGGACACCTCCGACGCTCAGCTCCGGGGAACCTGGGCGATGAGCGCCGGCAGGACCACGTTCGTGCCCGGTGCCGAGGTGGGCGTCGGCATCGACTCGACGGATCCGACCCGCGGCTTCGAACTCGGCGGCGTGTTTCGTCTGTCGGGACTCGAGCCCGGCGAGCTGCTGGGGCAGGAGTATCTGCTGGGTCGGGTGATCGTGTATCACGAGTTGAGTCGGCGGACGCTGCGGCTGTTGAAGCCCGGCTGGTACGTCGGCGGGAGCCTCGAGGCGGGGAACGTCTTCGACGAAGGCCAGTCGATCGCCGGCGATCGTCTGATGGCCGCGGGCAGTGTCTTCCTCGCCGCCGACACGATCCTCGGGCCGATCCAGGTCGGCTGGGGCTTCGCCGAGGAAGGCCGCTCCCGGGTCTACCTGAGCATCGGCCGCAGCTACTTCTAGCGGTTCCCTGGTCGCTCGCCACGGTCTGTCGATGGTATAAGGGCGGACATGAAGAAGATGTGGAATCTCGCAAGGTTGTCGGTTCTCGTGCTGCCGCTGCTTGTCGCCACCTCCGTCCTTGCCGCCGACCCGAGTGTCATCGAAGACGGCGTGCTGGACTGGATCGAACTGCACGGCGCGCTACCCGCCGGCGCCGCAATCGTCATCGAGCCCTTCGACACTGCCGATGCGGATCTCGGCACCGGAGCCGAGGGCGGCAAGCAGAAGCGCGTCGATATCGCACTGCAGATGCAGGAGCAGGCACCGGACCTGCTCGCCGCCTCGCTGGTCGACGCGCTGAAGGAGGCCGGTTTCATGGACGTGCGATCGAGCGACGGGACGGCGGCGGCCCCGGGCTCCGTCGTGGTTCGTGGAGCGTTCACGATGCTCGACCCCGGTAGCAAGGCCAAGCGATACTGGGCCGGGTTCGGCGCGGGCAAGGGCAGTATCGAGGTCGAGGGCCGGGTGGAGTCTGCGGAGGGCGAGATCCTGGCCCGGTTCCGCCAGAAGCGACTCACGGTGATGGGGATCGCCGGCGGCGACTACGAAAAGAAGATGTCCAGCGATTGCCGGAGTATCGGAGAGGACATCGCCCGGTTCCTCGGGAAATGGTCTGCCGGAAAGCCGCTGAAGGGTTGAACGACCGGCCTGGCAGGAACGGTCTCTCGTTCCGGCCCGTCGTCTAGCCGTCTAATCGTCTAACCGTCGTACCACGAACTGCCGACAGGCGGACGCATCCACAGGTGGGTGTACCAGTAGTAGACGCCCGCGAGGGTCTCGTGAGGCGCGGTGCAGGTGTACTTGCTCCGTCCGACAGGAAGCGCCTCGCGTGCGGTGACCCGCAGCCGACCGGCCGCGGCGTCGGCCCATTCGATCCGCGCCGCCGGCTGACCCGAGACGTAGCAGGCGAGCTCCTTCCGCCGCAGCGGGGCGCTGCCCAGTTCGAGGGAGAGCGTCGGCGCCGGCGCGTCCGCTGCCAGCAGGCTGGCCGGAACCTCGGGTCGTCGAACGGGGAGTGCCCTGGTGTTCAGTTTCTCGATCAACGAACCGTTGTCGGCGTAGGCGGAGGCGACCGGAAACCGCGGCACCGCCTGGGGGTGCGTCAGCGCTCCGACCGGCCCGGACTGCTGCCCGACGGCGAGGTAGCCCAGCTCGGCAACGAGCTCGACCAGGGCCTCGTCGAGTTCGCCGTACGGATACGCGAAGATCCGCGCCGGTCGCGTCAGCTCCTTCTCGAGCCGGCGTTGCGCCTGCTCGATGTCCGCCTTGACCCGGGCTCTCCAGTCGCCGGCGGACTCGTCAGGGAGTCGCGCCAGCATGTGGGCGTGCAGGTGGCCGTGGTTGGCGATCGTCGCGTTGCGTTTCTCCAGTTGACGCAGCTGGTCCCAGGTCAACAGCAGCGCACCGCCCCGATCGACCGCCTCGGTCGAGGCGAAGATCGTGTACGGCCAGCCGCGTTTCTCGAGGAGCGGAATCGCGCTGTCCAGCAGCGACGCCGAGGCGTCATCGAATGTGATCGCCAGGGCGCCGGGCTCGAACGGTCTTCCCTTTGCGAGAGCGTCGAGAATCTGCTGCAGCGGTACGACGGTCCGCTTCCGCTCGGCGATCAACTCCACATGTCGTGCGAACTGTTCGGGTGTCACGCTGGTCGAGGCCGGGGTCTTCGTCGAGACGTGGTGGTAGATCAACACGTGGGCGGCCTCCTGTGCGAAGGCGGCTGACGCGGAGAACCAGAGCATGGCGCCGATCGTGAGGCGGATCATCGTTTGCTTGCGGGCATCGACTCGAGTTTGTTGACGCGGATCAATGACTTGATGTCGGCCACGTATCGAGGGCCGCGGGTGGAATAGGCGGTCAGGTGCTCGGCCAGCCGAAGCCCGGTGACCGATTCCCCGCGGCGTCGTAAGGCGGCCCGTTCCGCACGCAATCTGAGGTACCGGTCGTGAGTGTTGAGGTTGCGCAGATAACTGGCCACCGCCGCCCGGGGTGTCGGAAACACGGACAGCTCGAAGCTTTGCCCCCGCGCACGCTTCGCGGGAGTGATGCCGCAGCCCGGTGTCCAGCAACGCTGGCCGAAGTAGTTGTTTCCCTCGGTCGCGAATCGCGACGTGCCCCAGCCCGACTCCTTGGCCGCCTGGGCCAGCACGAGTGACTCGGGAATCACGTCGACCCGGCGCAGCAACACGCGGAGGAGCTCCTCGGTCGCCTCCGGGTCGACATCGTCGGCGTACACCTCGGCCAGTCGGTGCAGGGTGCGCCGTGCGGAGCGCCCGGGTGGTTTTCCGGCGTCGGTGATCGCGAGCAGGGTGCGGCGGTCCCGGAGGATCGCGTCGTTCTCGGCCGCAATGATCGGCTGAAAATAGGCGAAGAACGCGGCCTTGCGCTCGGGGCCGGCCTCGAACTCCGCGAAGTCCGGTGCCGGTTCGCGGGAGGTCGACAGCAGAACGACGGCCAGCACCGCCAGCGCTGCGGCGCCGAGCAATCCAGCGATGAGCGGTCTCCGCATGGCACTAGCTTGCGTGGTTTGCGCAGGCGGTGCAACCGAAGTCGCGTCGGCCGGCGGGCCTAGTTCCTCGCCCGGACCTCTCGTCGCGAGTTTCGCTCGGTGGCGTTCCCCGCGCCACGTCGCACGATGATCGGGCCGTACGTGCTCACCTTGCCGTAGATGTCGATGTCCTCGAGGAAGTAGGCCTCGGCGGCAACGGCCGCCTTCGATCGATCGACGTACTGGTAGGTTGCGCCGGTCAGTCCGTGGCCGGCGGCGGGGATCATCGCGACGACCACATCGCGGACCTTCTCGCCCGTGTCGGTCTTCCGTTCGCGCAAGAGCCGGAAGCCGATCGTGTCGACCTCCATCGCGGTCGTCCAGCGGATCTGCACTCCACCTTTCGCCGCCAGCCCCTCGACGGTCTCGTAAGTTACCAGGAGCAACACGCAGTCGACTGCGCCGCAGGTCGTGTTGTCACCGAGGTACAGCGGAGCCACGCCCGGATCGCCGTTGCCGGAGTTCTCGCAATCGGCCTGGCTGGTCACGATGCATTCGGTTTGGGTTCCGGCTCCATCCGTGCAGCACGCGCCCTGGGCCGCCTGGGCAACGCAGGCGCCGTTCACGAGTGTGAATCCAGCGCTGCACTGCACGCAGGCAGAGTCGATGCTGTCGGTGCACGACTCGACGTCGCAGTTGGCAACGGCGCGGCATTTCCTGCACACCGCGTCGCTGGACACCGTGCACACTCCATCCAGGTAGTAGCCTGGAATGCAATCGCTGGTGCAGGATCGGCACATCGTGGCGCCGGTCATGTCACTGAAGGAAACACCGTCGGTGCAGGGATCACAGGCCGTCTGTCCTTCCAGGGACTGTGCCGTGCCGACCGCGCATTCCACGCAGGCCTGTTGCGCAAAGTCGTTGGCGAATTCGCCGGCCTGACACAATGTGCAAGGCGTCAGGCCGCCGGTGCCGACCGAGCCCGGAGCGCACTCGGTGAGGCAGGTGGCGGAACAGCCATCGCCGCTGTCGGTGTTGCCGTCGTCGCATTCCTCTGGATCTTCGATGTGGCCGTCACCGCAGAATCCCGAAGCCTGAGCCGGGGCGGCGAAGGCGAGAACCAGCAGGGTGAGCAGAAGTGTTGGGAGCAGGCGCCGGAACCTGATCCGGCCATGAAGATGCGTCTGCTCGAACTCCGTCCGTCCGGTGGATTCCATTTCAGCTTCCCTCTGCCTGGCCGTCACACTCTTGGCGTCACGTTCTCGGCTTCCAACCCATAATGGTCTGCCGGGATAGTCCGACCACCATCGGGAGTACGCCACCCGGAAGTCCGCTCACGAGGGTGTCGGGGCGGCGCAGATTCCGCCGTGTCGGGGTTGTCGGGCGCGGCCTCACGTGGTATCTCCGTCCCATGAAAAGGTCAGCATGACGACCGACATCGCACTGGTGCTGGCGATTCTCGGAGCGGCGCTGGTGCTGTTCGTCAGCGAGATCGTGCGCATGGAGCTCGTCGCGCTCCTCGTGCTCTCGGCGCTGGCGCTCACCGGACTGGTCACCCCCGCGGAGGCGCTCTCCGGTTTCAGCAACCCGGCGGTGATCACGGTCTGGGCCATGTTCATCCTCAGCGCCGGGCTGACCCGCGCCGGGGTCGCCGACTGGATCGGCGCACAGATCGTGCGTCGGGCCAAGCTCGGCGAGATCGGTATGGTCGTGACGATCATGCTGGTGACCGCGGTGCTCTCGGCCTTCATGAACAACATCGGGGTTGCGGCGCTGATGCTTCCGGTGGCGATGAACATCGCCCGCCGCGGCGGCATGCCACCCTCGCGGTTGCTGATGCCGCTGGCCTACGGTTCGTTGCTGGGTGGTCTGACGACGTTGATCGGTACTCCGCCGAACCTGCTGGTGAGCGAGGCGATGCGCGAGCGTGGGTTGCCGCCCTTCTCGATGTTCGACTTCGCGCCGGTCGGCGGGGCGGTGATGACCGTCGGTATCCTGTTCGTGGCCTTCGTTGGACGGCATCTGCTGCCACAGCGCGATCCCGGGCGGGAGGCGTCGGCCGGCGGGGCGTTCGACCTGCCGAAACAGTATCGGCTCGACGAGCGATCGGCGGTCGTGCGGCTGGTCGAAGATTCGCTGCTGTCCGGTCGAACGTTGCAGCAGAGCCGGTTCGGCTCGGCGACGGGCCTCGTCGTTTACGCGATCCTGCGCAACGGCCGGACGATGCTTGCGCCAGGCGCCGACGACGTTCTGCAGGCGAAAGACCGGTTGCTCGTCGAGGGAAAGCTGGACCGGTTCAACGAGCTTCGTCGCTGGCAGCAACTGGTCGTCGAGGACGACGTTCCCGATCTCCAGGATCTGGTCTCCGGCGAGTTCGGCTTGACCGAACTGGAGATCGCTCCCGATGGGTCGCTGGTCGGCCAGACCCTGGCCCAGCTCGGCTTTCGTGGGCGCTTCGGCGGGATCGTGCTGGCGCTGGATCGGGGCGCCGAGGTCACTCACGTCAACCTGGCCCAGCGTCCGCTGCGCGGCGGCGATCGCCTGCTGGTGCAGGGCCGCCGTGCGGAGCTGGAGAAGCTGCGTGAGACCGCGGAGTTCCAGGACTCCTCACCGACGTCCGACGCCGAGATCGTCGAGCGCTACGGGTTGTCGGAGCGAATCTTCGTGCTTCGTGTGCCGGCTGATTCCGCTCTCGAGGGGAGCAGTCTGGGCGACTCCCGGCTCGGGGATGCGCTGGGGCTGGCGGTGCTGGGCATCCGGCGCGAGAGTCGGACCCAGATGCTACCCGGTGCCGACGAGCCGTTGATGGCCGGTGATGCCCTGATCGTCCGCGGCAGCCGGGACGATCTGACGGTGTTCCGCGGGTTGCAGGCGCTCGAGATCGAATCCGAAGCTGCGCCTGAGCTGCGCGACGTCGCCGCCGATGGTGCGGGGCTGCTCGAGGCGATGCTCTCACCGAGGACGTCCCTCGCCGGCAAGACTCCGGCGCAGTTGAATTTCCGCGAGCGTTTCGGCGTGCAGATCCTGGCGATCCTCCGGCAGGGCCGTGTGCGCCGTTCGAACCTGCGCGACACGCCGCTTCGCTTCGGCGACGCGTTGTTGTTCCTCGGTCCGCAGCAGAAGCTCCGGGTCGTGGCTCAGGATCCGGAGTTCCTGGTGCTTTCCCAGGCGGAAGAGGACGCCGAGCCGGTTTCACGAAAGCGAGCGCCGCTGGCGGTCCTGATCATGGCCGCCGTCATTGTTCCCGTGGTTGCGGGGTGGTTGCCGATCGCGATCGCATCGGTCAGCGGCGCGGCATTGATGGTCCTTGTCGGCTGTCTCTCGATGGACGGTGCGTTGCGCTCGATCGACTGGCGCGCCGTGTTCCTGATCGCCGGGATGTTGCCGCTGGGCATCGCGCTGCAGACCACCGGTGCGGCGTTGTATGTCGCCGAGGCGTTGCTGGCGGCGCTCGGCGACGCCGGGCCGTTCGAGATTCTCGCCGTGCTTTACCTGTTGACCGCCGTGTTGACCTGTATCGTGCCGACCGCAGCCCTCGTCGTGTTGATGGCTCCCATTGCCCTCAAGGCGTCGTCCACCGTCGGCCTGGCGCCCCAGGCGGCGATGATGGCGGTCGCGATGGCCGCGTCGGCCAGCTTCACCAGCCCGATCTCCCATCCGGCCAACCTGCTCGTGATGGGGCCCGGTGGCTACCGGTTCGTCGATTACCTGAAGCTCGGCATCCCGCTGACACTGGTGGTCATGGCCGTCGTGCTCGTGGTCTTGCCGTTGTTCTGGCCGCTGGCCGGTTAAGGGGACGTGTACTAAACCGGGGTTTCGGGGACACTCTTGAATCCACCCGCTCCGGTCAGAACAGCCCGATTCCATTTGCGGAGTTCCGGTCGCCTGCCGTGGTGCAGCTCTGGCAAGGGTGTCCCCGAAACCCCGGTTTGGTACACGTCCCCCCGATTCCGTTCCCCCTTACGCCCCACGGATTGAGGTAGAATCCTCTACCGGGTTCAAGCGCCACCACCAACGAATCAACGAAGGGCAGACATGATCGGACAGACGATTGCGCACTACAAGATCCTCGAACTCCTGGGCGAGGGTGGCATGGGCAAGGTCTACCTTGCCGAGGACGAGACTCTCAGCCGTCGTGTAGCACTCAAGATGCTGCCCCAGGAGATGGCAGAGGACCCGGATCGACTCCAGCGGTTCGAGCGGGAGGCGCGGGCGATCGCGGCGCTGAACCATCCGAGCATCGTGACGATCTTCTCGGTGGAGAAGTCCGACCACGGACGCTTCCTGACGATGGAGCTGGTGCAGGGGAAGACGCTGGACCAGGCGATCCCCGAAGGCGGATTGTCACTGGACCAGTTCTTCCCGATCGCGATCCCGCTCGCCGATGCCCTCAGCTCTGCGCACCAGGGCGGCGTGACCCACCGCGATCTGAAGCCGACCAACATCATGGTCACAGCCGACGACCGGGTGAAGATCCTCGATTTCGGCCTGGCCAAACTGCAGGAGTCGGATGCGGACGACCGCGTCGACATCACCCAGTCGCTGACCCAGGCCGGCTTCGTGATGGGAACCGTTCCCTACATGTCTCCGGAGCAAGTACAGGCGCTCCACGCGGACAGTCGCTCCGATCTTTTCTCGGTCGGGATCATCTTTCACGAGATGCTGACCGGCTCCCGTCCGTTCCAGGGCAAGACCGCGGCGGACCTGATCTCCTCCATCTTGCGCGACAAGCCGCGACCGGTGACCGAGATCAAGTCCGACCTGCCGACGCCCCTGGGCCGCATCATCCGGCGCTGCCTCGAGAAGGACCCCGAACGACGTTTCCAGTCCGCGCTGGATCTGCGCAACGAGCTGGAGAGCCTCGCCGACGAGGCCAAGGATGCCCGACACGAAGCTGCGCCGTCCGTCGCGGTTCTGCCATTCGCCGACCTCAGTCCCGACCGCGACCAGGACTATTTCTGCGAAGGCATCGCCGAGGAGTTGATCAACGCGCTGGTCAAGATCGACGATCTCCGCGTGGCGTCGCGCACGTCGGCCTTCAAACTCAAGGACTCCGGCGCCGACATCCAGGAGATCGGCGAACAGCTCAAGGTCAGCACCGTCCTCGGTGGCAGCGTGCGCAAGGCGGGCAACCGACTGAGGATCACCGCACAGCTGATCAACGTCGCCGACGGTTACCACATCTGGTCCGAGCGCTACGACCGCGAGATGAAGGACGTCTTCGCGATCCAGGACGAGATCGCCGAGAACATAGTCAGTGCCCTGGAGGTGACCCTTAGCCCGCGCGAGCGCCGGGCGATCCAGAACGTCGCGACCCGCGATGTCCACGCCTACGACTATTATCTGCGCGGTCGAAAGTTCTTCTACCAGCTTGACCGGCGCAGTTTCGAGTTCGCGCGGCAGATGTACTCCCGTGCGATCGAGATCGATCCGGCCTACGCGCTGGCGTACGCGGGGATCGCCGACTGCTGTTCGTTTCTGTTCATGTACGCGGCGAGTACCGACGAGAATCGTCGCCAGGCCGAGGATGCTAGCCGCAAGGCACTCGAGCTGGACCCCGAGTTGGCCGAGGCTCATGCGTCCCGCGGGCTGGCCCTCTCTCTGGCCAAGAAGTACGGGGACGCAAAGACGGAGTTCGAGACCGCGATCCGTTCAAACCCGCGGCTGTTCGAGGCCTATTACTTCTTCGCACGCGATTGCGTGGCGCAGGGCAAGCTGGACGAAGCTGCCCGTTTGTTCCGCAAAGCCAGCGAGGTTCGGCCCGAGGACTACCAGGCGCCGCTGCTGCTACGCCATGTGTTGATCGGGATGAGCGCACCCCCTGCCGAGATCGAGGCTCACACCAAGAAGGCGCTCGATATCGTCGAGAACCACATCCGGTTGAACCCGGACGATGCCCGCGCGCTCTATCTGGGTGCAGGTGCTCTGATCCAACTAGGGCAGTTCGAACGCGGCCTGGAATGGAATCGACGGGCGATGGCGGCTGTGCCTGACGAGCCGGCGATCCTCTACAACGTGGCCTGCAACTTCTCCCTCGCCGGATCCAAGGACGAGGCGATCCATCACCTCGAAAGTGCGATCGACGCGGGTTTCGGCTACAAGGCCTGGCTCGAGAACGACAGCGATTTCGAGCCGATCCGCGACGACCCACGGTTCGTGGCGTTGCTCGAGAAGCTCGATCGGCGGGCGGCAGCCGAATAGGGGACGTGTACCAAACCGGGGTTTCGGGGACACCCTAACCGGATTCCTCCCTTCTTGGTCCTCGACTCCGCACGCGCAAGCGGCGCCCCACGATCGCTTCCAGCTCCCGAAGGTAGCTATCGCTTCCGGTCGGGCGACCTGTCGACGTGTTCGCTCTTAGCCGGCTCGCGGTCTGTTCGTCCAGCCCGGTATTGAGCCACCCTTGCCAATCTCCGATGGGTCCCGGGAAGGGGCGCTGCGGATCTAGCAACGCATCCCGCTTCAGACCGGCGTGGCCACGGGCGCTTGACCATGGGTAGTCGGTCGCTCTTCTCACGAGCCGGGCGCGAACCGGGTTCAATTCCACGTAGCGCACCGCTGCCCAAAGGTGCGGTTCGTCCAGTGCGCTCGAAAAGAAACGATTGGCCCACAGGTGCCCGGTGACCTCGGTCTCCAGGTTGCGCAAGCGCGAGCAGGCCCGGTGAGTGTTTCCCAGCGCCTTCGAGATGGAGCTTCGCTCTCTCCCGACTGCGACCAGATGCACGTGATTGCCCATCAAGCAATAAGCCCAGATTCGCATGCCGAACTTCCGGCTGAAACGACCAAGGTGTTGCAGGTAGGCGCGGCGGTCATCGTCGGAGCGAAAGACGGACTTGCGGTGGTTCCCTCGATGGGTCAGGTGGAACGGATAGTCCTCCAGCATGACTCTGGCGATTCTCGCCATCTTGGCCTCTAGCTTTCTCGGAGGCCGGGAGCCTGGGGTCAGGGTGGACGCCGGGCGCCGATCGCGTCAAACGCAGACGAACGAGTCTGTTGTGGGCGAGGAACACCCCTCGAGGGTGTCCCCGAAACCCCCGATTCGTACACGTCCCCCCTAGTTCATCGACTGCCAGAGCACCTGAACGATCTTCCACTTCCCGTCGTACTTGGCGAGGTGAAAGTAGTCGACGCCCCAGTCCGCGGTGAGCTTGGCGCTGGCGGTCTGGTTCAGGGCGTCGAGGATCTCGACCTTCTTCGGCGCGTCGGCCGGAGCTCCACCCTCGTCTGCGTAGTAAGTGGCTGCGATCTCCACAAGTCGCTCGTAGGTCATCGGGATGATGCGCCAGTCATCATCCGGCGAACGGCGGGCGAAGCCGAATTTCTCGAGGTCCGGATGCACGCTGCGCTTGATCCATTCGGGCTTCATCTCATAGATGCCCTCGACGTAGTCCAGCACTGCACGCTCGATCTCCTTGAGATCTTCCTTGGTTTGTGCCGACGCCGGCGAAGCGGACACGAGCAACAGGGCGATCAGGCCCAGCACAACGACGATCCCGTTCTTCTTCATGTTGACTCTCCCAATGTTGGCGACCCTTGTTCCGGTCCTCAAGGATATCCGATTTCCGATGAAACCCGGCAACCCGGGTAGCATCAGAGGGATCGTTGCGCGGGGATCGCGCTTGCGACCAGGAGATCCGAGATGAACGACGAGCACCTCCGCAGTTCGACCGCCCTTGACGCCATCGGCAACACCCCGGTGATTCAACTCCAGAAGATCGTTCCCGACGGATGCGCCGATGTCCTGATCAAACTCGAGTACGTCAACCCCACCGGCTCCTACAAGGACCGCATGGCCCTCGCGATGATCGAGGAGGCGGAAAGGCGGGGCGACCTCCGGCCGGGTATGACCGTGGTCGAGTACACCGGGGGCAGCACCGGGTCGTCGCTGGCGTTCGTCTGCGCCGTCAAGGGCTACCGCTTCAAGGTCGTCTCCTCGGACGCCTTCGCCACCGAAAAGCTGAAGACGATGCAGGCGTTCGGCGCGGATCTGGTGATCGTGCCGAGCGACGGGGGGAAGACCACGCCCGACCTCATCCCGAGGATGATGGCCGAGGCAAAGAAGCTGGCCGAGTCGGCCGATTGCTACTTCACGAATCAGATCCACAACGCCGATATCATCGTCGGCTACAGCAAGATCGGTCGCGAGCTTCGGTGTCAGGTCGACCGTCCGATCGACGCCTTCTGTGGTGGGGTCGGTACGGCCGGCATGCTGATGGGTGTCTCCGGGGAACTGCGCTCGGTCAACCCGAACGTCAAGATCGTCGCCCTGGAGCCGGCGACGACGGCGGTCATCTCGGGAGGCAAGCCGGGGACCCACGACGTCGAAGGCATCGGCATCGGCACGATTCCGCCACTGTTGCACCCGGAGAGGTACGACGAGGCGCGGGGCATCGACGAGGGTGACGCGCGGAAGACGGCCCGGCGCCTAGCCACCGAAGAGGGCATCTTCGCGGGCACCTCGAGTGGGCTGAACGTGGTCGGAGCGCTTCAGCTGGCGGCGGAACTCGGTCCGGGCAAGACCGTGGCGACGGTCGCGGTCGACTCCGGGCTCAAGTACCTGGCCGGTGATCTCTACGCGGTTTGACCCGCACCTCGCCGCCTCGGAGCTCCCCGGTTCAGCTCCGGCGAACACTGGGGCGACTCCCGAACGCGCGCCCGCTCTAAATGAGCCGCTGATACCGCATTAAGGGTGCGGCGTGGATCCGTGGCGGCCGTACCGGCGGTCTTGTCATGATGAGGGTGACTGGCGCGTGTGTTGCATAATTCGAGATCCATGAGCCGAAGATCCCGCAAGTCGTCAGCACTCGTCGCGATCCTCGTCGGATTGCTGTGCCATTCCGAATCGAGCGGCATCGTGATTCGCCACGACCGGGATGATGCACGCTACCTTGTGCCGCCAGAGCGCTACCCCGAACTGGTCGAGGTCGGTCGAGCCCATGGAACCCTGGTGGACTCCCGCTGGGTGCTGACGGCAGCCCATGTCGCCGACGGTAGCCTTTCCCCGTTCTCGGGGACCGTTCGCATCGCGGGACGCGAGTTTCCGGTGCGCAGGATCGTCCTCCACCCACGGTGGGTCGGCGACCTCGGTCGCGGACTCGCACAGCTCGACTGGGTCGACATGGCGCTGATCGAACTTGCCGAGCCGGTCGGTGCGGTGACGCCTGCCCGGCTCTATTCGGGGTCGGATGAAGTCGGCAAGGAGATCGTGTTCGTCGGATCCGGCCGTACGGGAACGGGGCTCACCGGTGGCGTCGTCGAGACCGAGCGGGTTCGTGCGGCGACGAACGTCGTCTCGCGGGCCGACGCCGACTGGTTGCAGTTCGATTTCGACGCACCGCCCGGCGGTACCGACCTCGAGGGTGTCAGTGGCCCCGGGGACAGCGGAAACGGCGCCCTGCTCGAGGTCGACGGTGTGCGATTCGTCCTCGGAGTCGGTTCGCGCAACGACCACGTCGGGCGGGGCCTCGAGGAATGCACCTATGGCACGGTCGAGTTCTATGCCCGGGTATCGACCCAGCTCGACTGGATTCGCCAGACGATCGCCGCGAAGACGGGACCCGGCAGTTTGCGGGAGCTGGACCAGGGTGGCTGGCCAGACACTCCCGTCGGCCGGACCGCGAGGAGGTTCTTCGAGGCGTACAACCAGGCAGACCGCGAGTCGCTGGTTGCGTTCGCCGAACGGAGTCTGTCCGAGGAGCGTCGGCGAATGCTGCCGATCGCGGATTGGGTCGATCTGTGGCTCGGGCAACGCGAACGCACCGGGCCGGTTCGGCCGAGGAGTTATTCCGCGATGAGCGAGATCAAGATCGCCGTACTGGCCGACTCGGCCGAGCACTGGCGGGGTTACACATTCGAGTTGCTCGGGAGCGCGCCCCATCTCGTGCGAGAGATCGGCGTGCGGCGTGAGCACAGCCTCCACGGTAGACCGCTTCCGTCGCCGGGCGCACCTGTCGCGGGCGACAAGGAGAAGACTGATGAATGATTCCGACCTGTCGGACAGAACCGCGGCGGCCTGGCGTGGGTTGCCGCCGTTGCTGCTCCTGCTGCTCCTGCTGGCACCGATCGCGATAGCCCAGGACAAGCCTGGCGGATGGCAAGGTACCGCCGAGGCTGTGGAGGATCCCGTTGCTGCTCTCGAGGGCGGCGGTGCCCGGCTCTCCGAGGCGGACCAGGCCCGGTACGACCGGGTGGCTCTGGCGCTGGTGGAGACGATCAACGCCCGTGATCGGGAACGCTACCGGGCACTGTTCACCGACGCCGGCTGGAGCTCGTCGATTTCGTGGTGGCAGGAGATGTTCCAGCCCCAGATCGACGGGTTCGGCAAGATCGCGGAGGCGTATGCCCCGCAACCCGGGCTGATCCGTGTGGGGTCGATCGCCGCCGGCGTCGACGCCGAGACGCAGCGCGGGGCGACATTCCTCGTGCGATTCGAGGAGCCCGCCGGGGGAGTCCTGACGTTCCGTCTCGACGACCACGACCGGATCGTCGAGACCGACGTCTTCGTCAACCGTCAACTCGGGTTGAAGGCGCCCGAGGGTGGGCGACTCATCTACTCCGAATAGGGGACGGGTACAAAACGGGGGTTTCGGGGACACCCTTCATCAACAGTGTCGCGCGCGCACAGGGGACGACTCCATGTGCCCCACAGATTGGCGAAGCACGGGTGTTCGAGGGTGTCCCCGAAACCCCCGTTTTGTACCCGTCCCCATCCCACCCAGGCTACTCGCACGCCTCGACATGCAGCGTCCCCTGGACCACGTCGGTCTGTGGGTCGCCGGCGACCGTCTGGGCAAGGATTTCGATCGTAATTTCCGCCGACTGCCCCGTGTAGGCCAGTGACAGGTCGCCAAGTTGAATCGGCGGGAAGACAACTTGGCTCATCCCACCGGCGGGTACAACCACCGCTCCCACAGGCAGCATGCGCGAAGGCGTTGTCAGCATCGGGTCCGACCAGTCGTAGTCGAGCCTCAGCTGCTGGACGATCAGATCTCCCGTCAGCTCCGTCGACGTGTTCGTCAGTATCAACGTCCAGTCTTCCACCGTGAACGTACACACGCCCGTCGTGGGATCGAGAACGGTTGACACCGGTGGGGTGTCCCGAGCGACCGAATCCAGGATTGGACAATCGTTGCCGTTTCCACTGTTCGAGCCGCAGCCCATTCCGTCGTCGTCGTCATCATCATCGTCGTCGTCGTCCCCGCTTCCGTTGCCGGACCGAGGCAGCGTGCCGTCCAGGATCCACACCCAATCGACGCGGACTCCGAAGCCCGTCGTTCCGTCGTCGCCGTCGAGGGTCGCGCAAAACCGGGTTACCCCAGGCGTGCAAAGGGAGGTTCTTCCGTGCAACTCGGCCGTTCCGAGAATCCCCTCGTACTCCCCGGTGCCACCGGTGATGGTGGCCACCCCGGGCTCGCCCATCGGTCCCGCACTCGAAACCAGCTCGCCGCCATCGGGTGTATCAAGCTGGAGGACCGTTCCCTCCCAGAAGATCGCACCGTCGGCCGTCTCAAGGGTGGAGCGCACCTCCGCCAGCGTGCCGTTCTCGGCAACGATCTCCTCGCTCCACATGCCGATGATCACGCCGGGCCGGTCTGCTTGAAGACTCTCGGCCAACCCGGACGCGTCGGCGAGGCCGATGCGGTCCGCGCGCCCGATGAACGCGATCCGGATCGAGATCTCGTCCGGCATCTGCATTCCCTGGGGGATCCCGAGGATCTCGGAGTTCGTGAAGCCGCCCGGAGCCACCCGGCCGCGCGAAGATCTCTGGGTCCAGGCTTCGTTGACGGCAAGGGCCAGCGAGAGAACAGCCACCAGGCCCATTCCGATCAGTGTGCTGGAGCGTTTCATTCCGGCTCTCCTTGGGGGGAGATCGCTATGAACGTACGTCGATTCCGATTCTCCGACAAAATTCCCTAGGGCCAGCACGTCAGCGTCAGCGCCAGTCCTCGGTCGGCGAAAGGTAGACCTCGCCACCCTTCATCACGAATCGCACGTCCTCGAAGCGGCGGACGTCGGCCAGCGGGTCCCCGGACACGGCGATCAGATCCGCCAGCAGCCCGGGCGCGATCCTGCCCCGGTCCTCGACACCGAGCAAGTCGGCCGCATGAATCGTCGCCGTCCGAATCGCCTCGGCTGCGGGCATGCCCAGCCCGACCCGGACCGCCAGCTGCTGCGCGTTCAACCCGTGCTCGTACACGCCGGCATCGGTGCCGAAGGCCATCTTGACTCCCGCACGCACGGCGTTGCGAAAAGACTCCTCCCGTCGCGGGAAGACGTATTCGGCCTTGGCACGCAACTGCGGTGGGAGCTTGCTCACATCGAACACGCCAGGGGGATAGATGTTCGTCACCAGGTACGTTCCGTGCTCCTTGAGTAGCTCGATCGCCTCGTCGTCGAGCAAGGAACCGTGCTCGATCGAGTCGATGCCGGCGCGGATCGCGGCCTTGATGCCCTCGGTGCCGTGGGCGTGGGCGGCGATCTTCAGGCCGTGACGGTGGGTCTCCTCGACCGCGGCGCGCAACTCCTCCATGCTGTACTGAGGGGCCCCGACCGGTCCCTCGAACGAGAGCACTCCGGCGGTCGCGCAGATCTTGATCACCTTCGCGCCGTGCTTGATCTGGTAGCGCACCGCTTTGAGCACCTCGTCCACGCCGTCGGCGGTGCCCTCCTCAGGGCCGCTATCGAGCACGCCCTCGATGAAGCCGGTCTCATCGCAATGCCCACCGGTAATCGAGATCGACTGCCGGGCGGGTACGATCCGCGGACCGATGATGTCGCCACGCTCGATGGCGTGCATCAGGGCCACGTCGGGACCGCCTGCAAAGGCACCGAGATCGCGTACCGTGGTGAAGCCTGAGAGCAACGTACGCCGCGCGTTGCGGACGCCACGCAACGCCGCATCGATCCCGGTCTCCCGGACCGGGCGATTAGTCCAGTCGCCGGAGATCTCCAGGGTCAGATGGGTGTGTACGTCGATCAGCCCCGGGGCAAGGATCAAGCCGCCGAGGTCGATCTCGCCGGCGTTTTCGGGGATCGCGTCGGGCTCAGGATTGACCGAGACGATCGATTCTCCGTCGACCAGCAGCACCGCCGGCTTGACGATCTTTCCCGTCACGACGTCGAGGTACCCGTCGGCACGCAGGACCACCGGCTCGGCCCGGGCCCACCCCGAGGCGGGACCGGCGACGACGAACAACAGCAGCAGAACCGAGAAAGATCGACGCATCAGAAGTACACCCCCGGGGCGATCTTACCCTCAACGAACCGTCGCAGCTCAGCGAAGTTGGTTCGTCGAGGGTCTCGGATTCGGTCTGACGTCGGCGCTCTTTACCTCAGGGCACTGCCGGTTTCCGCCGGGTCGACTCACCGACAACGATCGGACCATGCCGGGTGACCTTGCCGAAGATATCGATGTCCTCGATGTAGTAGTGAATCGCCCCGTGGGCACCCTTGCCGTTGTCGAGGAACTGGTAACTGGCGCCCCGGAGCTGAGCGCCGGCGGCGGCGATCATCGGAGCGATGACGACCAGCGACTTCTCGGGAGCAGGGCTCTCGCGCAGGATGCGGAACCCGACGGTGTCGAGCTCGGTTCCGGTGGTCCAGTTCAGCAGGACTCCGCCCTTGACCCGTCGTGCCGTGATCGATTCGAAGGTGACCAGCAGGGCGGTGCAGTCGAACTCGGCTCCGCCGGCGCCGAGGCAATCGGTACCGGGACCCCGGAACAGTCCACCTGCCGACTCGCAGCCGACCTGATCGGTGATCACGCAATCCGAATCGGTGCCGGGCCCGTTGGTGCAGCAGGCGCCGTTCACGAGCGGCTGCAGATCGAAACTGTCGAGGGCCACCGCGCCGTTGGCGTTCGACATCGTGAACTGCAGCGTGGTCGTGTTCAGACCGGTCCAGAAGATCGAGCCGGTGTTGGCGTCGACCGGGTTCAATCCACTGACCGAAGTGATCGGGCCGCCAGTAGCGACGAGCGTGCCCGAGACCGACGTCGGTGCGATGTTGAATCCGTTGATCGCCTCGAAATCCGCGATGAACGAAAAATCGGCACGGAACGACTCGATCGGCTGGTCGAAGGTGAACAGGAACGTCGCGTCGGGGAAGCCGACCAGGTCGCGGACCGACGAGACTCCGAACGTCTCGATGTTGGCCCCGGAGAGGGTGACGAGCACCCCGTTGACGGTCGTGCTGTCGCCGCTGGCGGCCCAGAAGCTGAAGTTCTCGGCCTGACTCGTTCCGCCGCCGAGTACGAGCACCGCGGCGGAGAAGGCAACCGCTCGGAGTTGCCGGCGGCAAAGAGATGAAAACATGATTCCCCCCGATTCAGGCTGTTTCACTAGCGGCCCGGGAGGGGGGGCAGACCGAATCCGGCCAAAACCGCTAGCTTGACGGACAGCCTATACCGATCGCACCCACCGACCTAACGATTGTTGCTGAGGGGGGAGCCTACCCGGAAGCCATGCCCAAGAGCCCAACGGCCCACCCAAACAGTCGGTAATCACAGACTCTGGTCGCACCACGAGCCCAAAACCCCGTGTCGAGCCACCCAAACAATCTGCAATCGCAGACTCAGGTCCTCGGAAGCGACCAGTTTCCGGGAGTTTCAATCGGGACGCCACCCAAAGACCCCCGATCGAGGCCGCGAATGGGTGGAGGTTCCCATCGGTGGATTCACCCCGACAAGCCACTCCAGTCGATTCCGGGCAAAAACGGAAAAAGCGTGCCACCGAGGTGATCATGCGTAATCTTCAATAAGTATTGAGGCCTGTCCCGGTTGTAGGTCCGAGGAGGAGAGGGTGCTCTTGGATCGAAGATCTTCACTCCGCTCGGTAGTTCTCGCTTCCGTCTGCTTCGCCATCTTCGCCATTGCTTTCGCTCCAACGACGCTGGCGCAGTGCGTCTCGATGAACCTCGACGGCGACCTGATGTGCGACGCCGCCGAGAGCAAACTCGAACTGATCCAGACCAGCGTGGCCGCCCCGGTCGGCTACTGCGACATCGTGACCAACGGCGCCGACGGCGAAGCGTTCACCTTCGAATGGTCCACCGCGGGCCCGGGGGGCATCGCCGGCTGGACCGGTCCGGGGAGCGTCGAGGGTTCCGGCTACATCTGGCGCTGGGAGACGATGTCCCAGATCCATCAACTGGGCTGCGGTGGGATGAGCGTCCCCTGTGCATCGTTCGCCAACACGACGACGCAGGTTCACTCCGGCCCGTTCACCGTGCCCGGTCTGACGACGACACCGGGTAAGGTCACCGCCAGCGCCGAATCGCTCACCGCGAGCTACCTCAGCTTCTTCAGCCCGCCCAAGGAGCAGATCCGCGTCGACAGCCAGGTGCAACTGCTGCAGAACGGCCAGTTCCTGATCGAGACCCGGGTGCGCAATCTGTCCAGCGACCGGATCGTCTTCGAACTGGCCAACGTGCCACTCAATGAACTCAATCCGGCGCCGGCCTGTGGGCCCGAGCAGATGCTCTGCGGTGGCGCTTGTTGTCCGACGGCGGACTGCGTGATCGGAGCGGCAGGCTTCGTCTGCCAGGCGCCCGGCGGTGTGTGTGGCGCATCGGTCTGCGGCATGGACTGCGTCGACGAGTTGTCGAACGAAGACCACTGCGGTACCTGTTTTCTGCCCTGTCCCCCCGGCGACTGTTGCGGGTCGGGGCAGTGTATTCCGTGCGACTTCCCCGGGATCCAGGGAACGCTGGCCGGCGGATTCGCCGCGGGCCAATCGGAGAGCGTGACCTGCCAGATCAGCAGTTCGCCGGCCAAGGCGATCCTCACCGAATTGACCGCCGCCTGCGAGCCCGCCGCTGCACCCCAGGCCGACGGAGCCGACGGAGCCGACGGAACGAACGGAACGAACGGAGCCGACGGAACGAACGGAACGAACGGAACGAACGGAGCCGACCGCGGCGACGGCGGCATCGCGCCGGCCGGCGGCGGCGGCGGTTGCGGCCTCGGCCCCTCAGGCGTACGGGGCATGACCACCGTGTTCGTGCCCGATGACACGATCCTCATCGACCCGGACAAGGGAGTATTCCTCTCGGTCTCCGAGGTCGAGGTCACCGACACCAACGGAAACGGATTCGTCGAGCCGGGCGAGACCGTCGATCTGGACATTCACCTGATCAACGCGGGGCCCGCGAGCCTGGCCAACGTCACCGCCACGCTCTCCTCGGCCGCCGTCGACCTCGACGGCGACGGTTTCAACGACAGCGTGCTGATCCCGGCGGCCCAGTCCGCCTACCCGCCGTTACCCGGAGCCGTCCCGTCGGCCAAATTGATGGACTGCACGAACTACGTGCCGATGATGCCCGCTCCCTCGGTGAACACGAACCCGTACTCGGTAACGGTCACGGCGGCGCACCCGGCCAGCACCGCGCGGGAGTTCGCGCTGCAGGTGACCGCAACGGCGACCCCCGCCGGCGGCGGTCCCGACTTCCCGATCGACGAGACCGTCACCTTCGCGCTGGCGGTCACCGCCACGCCACCGGCGGTCAGCCTCGATGAGCGATCGACCGAGAGCAGCGCTCACCTGGAGAAGGGTGGCATCTGCGCCTGCAGCGAGTTCTCGACCTGCGACGTCCCGGTCTCTCCCTGCCTGCTCTACTTCGCGTTCGGCAACCGGGATCGCATCGTCTTCTCACCGGTCGCCGAGACCCACGATCTGCTCTACGGCGACCTGGCGAATCTGCTCAGTACGTCGGGGAACTACAACGACGCCAACACGACGCTGGGCTGCCTGGCCAGTGGAACCGCCTTCAACTTCGTCGATTTCGCCACGGAGCCCGATCCAGGACACGGCTATTGGTTCCTGGCCCGGGGCAGCGGCGGTAGCTACGACACCGAAGAGCCGAGCCAGCCCGATTCGCGAGATGGCGAGATCGATCTGGCTCCCGGCCACTGCCCACCCCCATAATGGAGCCCCGACAGGACTCCGGGCTTTGATGTGGGAGGGCCGATGTGAGGAGTCGACTGCGGTTCGCTCTTGCCGTTGCCGTGTTTCCGTTTCTCGGTCTGTCCCTCGCCGGATTGGCGGCCCAGTCGCCGTCCCCCGACACGGGCAACCCGCCGACTCCTGACGCCGCCCTGGCCAGGATCGCCTCGCTCAGGAACGAGGTCGAGACCAAACGCGGTCCAACCGAGAAGTGGAATCCGTCGACGCTGCACCAGCAGCTCTTCGGCAACAACGCCGTCCGCACCGGCGCCGAGAGCCGTGCGGCGATCCTCTACTCCGATCAGACCCTGCAGCGCCTGAACGAGAACAGCGAGCTGGAGATCGTCGCGCCGACCCAGGAGAAGCGCGGGCTGCTGCGCCTGCTGTTCGGCACCCACTACTTCTCCAGCGACGCGCCGAAGCGCTTCAACGAGATCGAGACTCCCGCCGTCGCCGCCGCGATGCGCGGGACCGAGTTCGTCGTCGAGGTCGCCCGGGACACGACGACGACGATCACCGTGTTCGAAGGTCGGGTCGAAGCCTCGAATCCCCAGGGCACGCTGATGGTCGGGACAGGAGAGCAGGCCTACGTCGAGCCGGGAAAAGCGCCGGTGAAACGGATCGTCGTTCGTCCCCGGGATGCCGTCGCCTGGGCCCTGTACTACCCGGCGGTCCTCGGCGGCTCCGACCAGGCGAGACTCGCCGAACTCGGTGATGACGGCGACGACCTGATTCGCGCCGCCGAGCTGCTCGCCTCCGGTCAGGTCGACCAGGCGACACCGCTGATCGACGGCGTTCGACAGCGGAGCCCCGAGGAACCGACCGCCCTCGCCCTGGCCGCGGTCACGCGCGTCGCCTCGAATCAGAACGACGAGGCGCTGCGTCTCGCCGAGGCGGCAACCACCGCCGATCCGCAGTCGCCGGCGGCGGCCCTCGCACTCTCCTTCGCGGCACAGTCGGTCTTCGACATCTCCCGGGCGCGGGAGCTGGCCGAGGAAGCGGCCCGGCTCGATCCGGACGGCTCGCTGACCCTCGCCCGTGCCGCAGAACTGCGAATGGCCGAAGGAGACCTGAAGGGCGCGGAGAGCGCAGCGACCCTGGCGACCCGGCGCGACCCCACGAATGCGCGGGCCCTGTCGGTGCTGGGCTTCGCGAAGCTGGCGCAGTTCCGCACCGCCGAGGCCGAGGGGCTGTTCGAGAACTCGATCGCCGCCGACTCCGAATACTCGATGCCGCGTCTCGGTCTCGGGCTGACCCGTATCCGACTCGGCCGGATCGACGACGGCCTCGAGCAGCTGGAGATCGCCACCGCGCTCGACCCCGGCGACTCGCTGCTGCGCTCGTATCTGGGCAAGGCCTACTACGAGGTCAAGCGCAGCGCCGACGCCGGCGACGCTCTGGCGGTGGCCAGGGAGCTGGACCCGGCCGATCCGACACCCTACCTCTACGACGCGATCCGCAAGCAGAACGAGAACCGGCCAGTCGAGGCCCTGGGCGACCTGCGCAGTTCGATCGCCCGCAACGGCAATCGTGCCGTCTACCGCTCCCGGTTGCTCCTCGACGAGGATCGCGCCGTGCGCGCCAGCGACCTGGCCCGGATCTACAACGACCTCGGCTTCAACCGGCTCGGGCTGGTCACCGCCCGGCGCAGCGCCGACGACGATCATTCGAACTACTCGAGCCACAACCTGCTGGCCGGGACGTACCGCACGATCCCCAGCTTCGCCCCGGCGTTTCTCAGCGAGGTGTTGCAGGCCCGGATCTACCAGCCGGTCAGCGTGAACGCGGCCCGCCCCGACATCGTCAACGACACGGTCTCCTTCAACGAGTACACCGCGTTGCTCGATCGACCGCGCACCCGGCTGTTCGGCACGGCGTCCTACGGCGAGACCGACGAGGACCTCTCGGAGCTCGTCGACGATCCCGATTACCTCGAGTCGATCACCGTGCAAGACAGCCGGATCCAGTCCGGCGAGCTGGTCGTGACCCGCAACGGCGACCGCTACGCCGCCGCCCTGGGCTACCGGGGCTCGTCCACCGACGGGTACCGGGTCAACAACGACCACGACAACGAGACCTACCGCGGCTTCTTCCAGTACTCGCCGACGCATCGCGACAGCTTTCAGCTCAACGTGCAGGCCGGGGATCAGGAGGCGGGCGATCTGCCGGTTCGTCTGTTCACGACTCTGGTCAACCCGGAACGCTTCGAAACCGATCTGCTCAACGTCGGCGTCGGTTACCACCGAGTGCTCTCACCCGGTTCCGATCTCGCCGTCTCGCTGATCTACAACGACACCGAGCAGACCGCGATCGCCGCGCCGGGGGCGACGCCGGGACAGTCGACCCTGCAGGGCGCCCAGCTCGAAGTGCAACAGGTGCTGCGCCGGAGCTGGGGTACCTGGGTCTTCGGTGTCGGCGGATTCCGCGGCGAGGTCGAACAGGCCGGCGGCGCCCAGCAACTGGAGACCGACGACGAGCTGACCAACGGCTATGCCTACCTGCACATGCGGCCCCAGGCGACGCTGTCGCTGACCCTCGGGGCGGCGCTGGAGCACGTCGTCGCGCCGGTCGGCCTGCTGGTGCCCCGGGACTCCCGCTATCAACCGACCGAGATCGACGTCTCCGAGACCCAGCTGAGTCCGAAACTCGGGATCACCTGGTTTGCGACCCCGAAGACGACGGCGCGGGCGGCGGTCTATTCCCGGTTGAGCCCTGCGATCGGACGCGTGCAGTCGCTGGAGCCGACCCAGGTCGCCGGATTCAACCAGTTCTTCTTCGAGCCGGGCGGAACCGAATCCCTGTCCTACGGCGTCGGCCTGGACCACGAGTTCGGCAAGCGTCTGTTCGGAGGCTTCAGTCTCCTGCGCCGGGAGCTGACGATTCCCGAGGCGTTCTGCGAGTTTCCCAACCCGTTCTCGGGTTGCATCTCCCAGCAAGTATCGACGGTCGTCGATCGCGAGAGCAGCGACTGGCATGGGGATGCCTACCTGAACCTGGTCCTCGGCAAGCAGTGGGCTGCCTCGCTGGACTATCTCTACGAAAGCCGTGAGTTCGACTTCTTCAAGATCGACAACCAGGCGTTCTTCCAGGACGAGCTGCGGAGACAGCGCGTGCAACCTCAGCTGCGCTGGTTCCATCCCAACGGCCTGTTCGCCTCGGCGTCGGGGAGCTACTTCGATCAGGAGATCGATGAGTTCAACACCTACGACCCGCGATTCGGTACCACGCGGACGCTGAACGACGACTTCTGGATCGTCGATCTCGCGGTCGGCTACAAACTTCCGCGGAGGTACGGTTCGATCGTGCTCGAAGGCCGTAATCTGCTGAACGAGAAGTTCGCGTTCTTCGAGCGGGCCGTCGAGGAGAACCTCGTTCCCGCGAGAATGATCACGCTGTCCTTGCACCTGACGCTGTGAAGCTGGACGTCACCTTGACCCGCTGGCTGAAGGAGTTCTTTTTTCCCGAGCGCGGCGTTCTTCGTCCCGGGCCATTCGCCGCGGTGGCGCTGCTGGGCATCTTGCTCGGCGTCGGTCTGTCCGCCTCGGACTTCACCCAGAGCCTCGACCTCAACGTGTATGACCGTTTCATGCGAGCGGCGACCCGCGACGCCGGACCGGCCCCGGGGATCGTCGTCGTGGCCGTCGACGAACTGTCGGTCAAGGAGCTGGGGCTGCCGCTGCCATGGCCGCGGGAACTCCACGCACAGCTGATCGACGCGCTGGCGCGGGCCGGGGCGCAGACGATCGTCATGGACATCCTGTTCCTGGAGCCGGGCATCGACCCGGCCCAGGACACCGCCCTCGTGGAGGCGGTCCGGGCGGCCGGCAACGTGGTGCTCGGGGCCGACCGGGAGTTGATCGTCGACCGAGCGTTCGCGGTCACCCAGTGGTCCAGACCCTTTCCGGAGCTGGCGCAGGCCGCGGCGGGGGTCGGGCTGGTGCGATTGACCATCGACCCGGATGGAATCCTGCGGCGGACACCCCTGGATCTGGAGTTTCCGACACTGGCCCTGGCCACCGCCCGGAGGCAGCCGGGCTTCCAGGAGCCCGCCGATCCCGAGCGCCCGCGCCTGATCCGCTACAACGGGCCGCCCCGGCGGGGAATCGCCACGGTGTCGTACTACCAGGCGCTCGACCCTGAGCAGTTCCTGCCCGCCGGGACCTTCGACGACAAGATCGTGCTGGTCGGGTTGTCCCTCGCCGCCCCGACGACCGAGGTCGCCGATCACATGGCCACGCCGGTGGCGCAGCGAATGGCCGGCGTGGAGATCCACGCGAACCTGATCGATACGTTACTCCGGGACCGGGCGATCGCCGACCCGTTTCATTCGTTCACGCTACTCGCGTTCCTGTGCGTGATGGCCGGCCTCGCCGCTGCCCTGGTGCTGTATCGCCTCGGCCCGATCGCCGGACTCGCGACGCTGTTCGTGGCGGCCGCGATCTTCATCGCGGTCGGCTATGTTTCGCTGGCGAGCTACGACACGCGGGTTCCGGTGCTCTCGCCGATCCTCGCCGTCCTCGGTGTCTTCGCGGCCACCGAGTCCTATCGCTTCGCCCTGGGCAACCGCGAGCGCAGGCTGATCAAGCGTGCCTTCCGCCACTACGTCGCCCCGTCGATCGTCGAGCAGATGCTGCAGGACCCCTCCCGGTTGAAGCTCGGCGGTGAGGAGTACCAGCTGACGGTGATGTTCACCGACCTCGAGGGGTTCACCGCGCTCTCCGAGAAGCTCACGCCGGTGGAGTTGCGGCGTCACCTGACCGGCTACTTCAAGGAGATGATGGAGGTGCTGCTGGCCGAGGGAGCGACCCTGGACAAGTTCCTCGGCGACGCGTTGATGGTCTACTTCGGCTGTCCGATCCGGGTCGCCGACCATCCGGATCAAGCCTGTCGCGCGGCACTGGCGATGCAGCTTCGCATGGTCGATCTCAACCGCAGCTGGGCCGAGCAGGGCTTGCCCGCCCTGCGGATGCGCGTCGGCGTCAACACCGGCAACGCCGTCGCCGGGAACATGGGCACCGACGAGATCTTCAACTACACGATCATGGGCGAGTGCGTGAATCTCGCCGCGCGTCTCGAGGGCGTCAACAAGGAGTACGGTACCCTGACGATCATCGGTGAAGACACGCGGTCGGTCCTGGGTGACGGCTTCGAGCTTCGCGAACTCGATCGCATCCGCGTCAAGGGCAAGGACCACCCCGCCGCGATCTACGAGCTGCTCGCTCCGGCCGGCAGTCTGACCGACTCCCAGCGACGGGTGCTCGAGCACTTCGCCGCCGGACTCGCCCTCTATCGCGAGAGGAAGTGGGAGGCGGCGTCCGCCGAGTTCTCCCTCGCCCTGGAAACCGACCCCGACGATGGCCCCAGCCGCACCTTCCTCAAACGCTGCGCCGTGTACGCCCTCGATCCACCCCCGGTCGACTGGAACAGCGTGCACATCATGACGACGAAGTAAAAGGGGGACGGGTACAAAAACGGGGTTTCGGGGACACTCTTGCCCGGGACGCGAACCCCTCGCCGCGCACCCATCGAAAGGACGAGAAAGTTACTTCCGGTCTGAGCCCGTCGCCGGCGCAATGACCCGTGCCCGTGCCACCGTACCGTCACCCCCGGCGTCACCCCCGCCGCCGGCCCCGGCCCCGGCCCCGATCCGCTCGACCAGCGCCGCGAAACGGGGATCCTCCCGAACCGGATCGAACAGCGGATGGACCGGTAGAAACGGCACGATCCAGCCGGCCCGCATGGCGAACGAGCGCTCCAGATTGTCGATCGCCCCCTCGTGCTGGCCAAGCAACATCTGAACCACGGCCAGCCGCGACGGCGCGACGAACTGGTCCGCCGAGTACGCCTCCAGGCGCTGGAGTTGCCAGTTCCAGAACTCCTCGTGAAACCGGTCCGGGTCATCCAGGGCCAGCAGCGCTCCCGGCGCTCCGTCGGCGTCGGCCAGCCGCTGCTGGGTCGCCTGCATGACGCCGACCCGGTCGCCCACGGCGAAGCGCGACAACTGCAGACAGACGACGGCCCAGTAATAATCGGGCTCGAGCTCGAGGGTCCGCAAGGAGTGTTCGATCGCCTCGTCGTAGCGGCGCGCGAAGTAGTAATACCAGCCGACATCCGAGTTCACGTCCGCCGCGACGGGGTCCATCGCCCGCGCACGCTCGACCGACGCGATCGCCTCGTCGTGGCGCCCGCGGATCGAGTAGTACGCGGCGAGGTCATGATGCACCTCGGACCGGGATGGATCGAGCTCGAGGGCCCGCTCGAACGATGCCCGCGCACCCTCGAGGTCGTAATCGGAGTAGAGCCGGATCGAGGACAGCAGATGGTGCGCCCCGGCCAGGGAATCGTCGAGACTCAACGCCCGGTGGACCGATCTCCTGGCCCGCTGCCCACCCTCGGGAGGCGACGTCGTGAGCAGCTCGACCCTGGCCATTCCCAGGTGAGCCTCGGCCAGATCAGGGTCGTGGCGCAACGCCTCCTCGAACGCGCCCCGGGCGCGGGCGTAGCCGTCCGCCGTGTTCTTGCTCAGGTGATGTCGCCCTCGCAACAGCGCATCGTAGGCGGCAGGCGACATCGTGCGCCGGATCGGATCCGCGGGCAGGACCTCGAGTGCCAGCGCATGAGCGATGCCGCCGGCGACCTGGCGCTGGACGAGCAACGGCTCGGTGAACGAGTGGTCAAAGGTCTGGGACCAGAGGTGCGATTCATCCCGGGTCGCGATCAACTGAGCGGTGACCCGCAGCTTACCCGCCGAATGCTGCACGCTGCCCTCGACCAGGAAGTCGACCTCGAGCTCCTCCGCAATCTCGCGCACCGTTGCCTCGCCGCCGCGATAACGCATCGCCGATGTGCGGGCGATCACGCTGATCCGTTGCGGATAGTTGCGGCCGAGATACGCGATCAACTCCTCGGTCATCGCATCCGCGAAGTAGGACTCGTCCGGCCCGGCTCCCAGGGTCTGGAACGGCAGAACCACGAGCCGTGGCCGCCCACCGGACGCATCCTCGGCGACATCCCCCCGGGCGAACAGCACGACCAGGACCGCGACCGCCGCCAGGGTCGAGGCCAGCCCGAGTCCGACGACCCACAGGCGAGCCACCCCCCGTCGGTCGTTTCCGGCGAGCGGCGGCGTGGACGCCTCGACCTCGGCGATGAAGCGATAGCCATGACGGGGAACGGTGGCGAGAAACCGTGGCGAATCGGGGCTGTCGCCCAGGGCGAGGCGCACCTGACGCACGCAGGTGTTGATGCCCTGGTCGAACTCGAGGTGGGATTCGTCAGGCCAGAGATGACGCCGGATCTCGTCACGGGTGACCAGTTCGCCCGCCCGCTCGACGAACAGCGTCAGCAGCCGCGCCGGTTGCGAATGGAGCGCGACGACGCGCCCATCTCGACGCAGTTCGGGTCGAACGCTGTCGAATTCGAAGTTGCCGAAACGCAAGGGCTCATTGCCTCCGAGAACGCTCCACCAGCTATCCGTATTTATACGCGACCGGACCGGCCCAGGGTCGCGACGACGCCCGCCCGCCGCGAGTCGCTGCTGCAAGAAAACCGCGTCGGCCCATGGTCCAGTTCCAGCTCACCGCGCCTTCATCCCGCCTTCATCCCGCTTGAGGGAATTTCAGATCGTTTCATTAGCCTGGCCCGAGCCCCTCCGAAACACTGGATTGCGCGCCGATCCACAGCGCACGCAATCGAGAAGCAGAGCCGCCCAGCGGCCAGGAGGACCCTCATGAGAGTGACACCGTTTCGATCGTTGAGCTGCGCAGCCCTCACCGCCGCAGCGCTGGTCTGGGCGACCGGCGCTCCGGCCCAGTTCGTCGAGCCCGACGTCGAGGTCCTGGCCTCCCATCTCGCCGAGGTGCCCGGTGACGGACTCGGCTTCGTCGCCGAGAGCATCGGCGACATCAACCGGGACGGCGCCTCGGAGTACATCATCGGTGCCCCGTTCAGCGGCGAGGGTGGCATGAACGCCGGCAAGGCCTACGTCTACGACGGCCGTACCGGCGCGGTCCTCAAGACGTGGGTCGGCAACCCGTTCGATCGCCTGGGCCTCGCCGTCGGCGCCGTCGGCGACGTGAACAAGGACGGCCGTCCTGACTACTGCATCGGCGCGCCGGGCTCGTTCGGCCAGCCCGATCCCAACCCGGGCCGTGTCCTCGTGGTCTCCGGCAAGAACCACAAGCTGATCCACGAGCTGACCGGTGACCCGCAATCGCTCTTCGGCTACGAGTGCAACGGCGGCGCCGACGTCGACGGCGACAAGCGCGCCGACATCCTCGTCGGAGCGATCCTGGGGAACGGCTTCACCGGGAAGCTCCACATGTTCTCCGGCAAGACGGGCGAGAGCCTCTGGACCCTGGACGGCCAGGATCCCTCGGGGCTGCTCGGCTCCGCCGTGTCCGAGGCGTTGGGCGATCTGAACCACGACGGAGTCGCCGACTACTCGGTCGGTTCGTTCCAGGGCGGGCCGAACCAGACCGGCGTCGCGTTCATCGTCTCCGGCGTCGATGGTGCCGTGCTCGACACCCTCGAACCGGACCCGGTCAACGCGGGCCAGTTCGGCTGGTTCTTCTCGCACAACGCCGACGACGTCAACAACGACGGCTTCGACGACATCTACATCAGCGACTTCAGCGACGGCACCGTCGGGCCGTTCTCCGGCCGGGGCTACGTCTTCTCCGGCGCCGACAGCAGCACCTTGCTGACCTTCGAGGGCGAAGCTGCCGGCGACGGACTCGGAATGGGCCGGGGCGCCGGAGACCTCGACTGCGACGAGCACGACGATCTGATCGTCGGAGCCTATCTGCACAGCGGCGCCGCACCCCAGGGTGGCAAGGCCTATCTGCACTCGGGTCGCGACGGAAGCCTGTTCCGGGAGTTCACCAGCGATGTCGCCGGTGCCCAGATCGGCTTCGACGTGGTGACCCTGGGCGACGTCAACGGCGACGGCAACACCGACTTCCTGCTGACCGGGATCGATGTGGCCCACGTCGTCGCCGGCATACCGAGTGGTGACCAGGACGCACCCTGCGATGGCGACGACGACGATGACGACGACCATCGACCAAGGACGCCTCGCCGCCGCTGAGCAGCACCCGGAGGAGGGGGGTGGAGGGGCCGGCCCGTCGGGGCAGGGCCGGCCCCGACACTTTCGCCGCTACTTGATGTAGCCGAGTGAGCGCAGCCGTTCTTCCAGCGCCTTGCGCTCTTCCTCGCTCATGTCGTCGAGCTGCGGCTCGAGGTCGCCGCCGCTATCGGCCAGCAGCCGCGCCAGCAGGCTCTGCAGCGTGTCGGTCTGTCCCGGAAACTGGAGCGCAACGTCCCGGGTCTCGCCGGGATCCGAGCGCAGGTCGAACAGGATCCGCCCCGCCCCCTGTTTCGGTTGCAGGAACTTCCAGTCGATCGTGCGCAGCGATCGGTGATCCTCGGTCTGGTTCTCCTGGCCGGCCTGGAGGTAGGTCAACGACTTCGTCGTCGTCGATGCCGCGTAGTCGGTGGGATGGACCGCCTCGCCGCGGCTCAGCGGCACCAGGCTGAACCCGTCCATCGGCGGCGCATTCTCGATCTCCAGCAGGTCGAGGATCGTCGGCATCACGTCGATCGACTGCACGACGTCGGGGATGCGGATTCCGGAACCGAGGGCCCGGGGATACGACACGATCAACGGAATGTGGATCGACGGGTCGAACAGGCGCCAGCCATGTGCGAAGAACACCCCGTGCTCGGTCAGGCTCTCGCCGTGATCGGCGGTGACGACGATCAGCGTGTCGTCGAGCTTGCCCTGAGCCTGCAGGCGATCGGCGATCCGGCGAATCTGGTCATCGACGTAGCGGATCTCACCGTCATACCGCGAGATGTAGACCGCGGCATCGGTCTCGCCCTCGATCCGGGCGTAGTGCGGGATCGCCTCGAGGGGCAGGACCAGCTCGCCCAGCCCCTCCGGCGGGAACATGCTGTCGTAGGGCGCCGGCGGGGCGTACCGCCCGTGGGGATCGAAGAAGTGGACGAACAGGAAGAACGGATCGTCGTCGCTCGCGTCCAGCCACTCGATCGCCCTGTCGGCCGTCTCCGCGGCAGGCCGCTCGTTGGCGAACTTGAAGTGGCGCATTCCCTGGTGGGTGAACTCGTCGTCGTAGACCTCGAAGCCCTGACCGAGGCCGGAGTCATCCCGGGCCAGTGTCCAGCCGCTGACGAACGCCGCGGTGCGGAAGCCCTCGCCGCCGAGCACCTCGGCCAGCGTGACGAACTCGTCTCGCAAGGGGACGCCGTTGGCCGCGCCGTGGGCGAACGGGTAGCGCGAGGTGAGGATCGAGGAGTGGGACGGCGTCGTGTCCGGGGCCTGGGCGAAGGCCCGGTCGAAGACGACGGCGCGGGCGGCCAGCTCCTCGAGGTACGGCGTGGTCTTGCGGGAGTAGCCGTAGGCGGAGAGGTGGTCGGCGCGGCATGTGTCGATGCTGATCAGCAGGACCGACCTCGGGCGGGGCGAAGTCTCCGGGGTGCCCGAGCAGGAGAGCGCCAGCAGCGCCGGTAGCGACACGAAAAAACCCGCGAGCCAACCGCGCGCGCGCGCCCGGTCGTCCCGCGAAAGGCGGTCCGCAGGTGATGAAAATGTGCGCGCCATCGGAGACCTCGTGGGTGTGCTTCGGCCCTACCGTTCAGGAACGGCTCAAGATAGCAGGAATCCAGGCAAATCCCGGCTACGCCGAGGACGGCTGCGATCCGACGTCATGATTTACGCGATGTCGTGCTTTTCCGGCTACCCGTACGAGAAAACACCGATGCAGACGACTTCTGGACTGCTATCATCAACACAATCCTGTCGCGAGGACTCAGGAGGACTTGCCGCCTGGGCTCGATCGCGGCACATTCAAGAATCGACGATCGTCAAGGAGACGATCGGTTTTCCTGGGGGGGAAAATGAAACACACGAAGGCCCTCGGCCTGACACTCGCCCTGCTGCTCGCCATCGGCGTCACGCCGGCTCTGGCAGCGGTATCCCATGGTCAAAACGTGACCAACGACGCGATCTTCGGCGCCGGCAACGCGAACGGCAGCTTCACGGTTGACCGGCAGAACGGCGTCGAACTCGGCCTCCGCGCGAAGGTGCGCTTTCCTGTCCCGGCGAACACGTTCAACGACAACGGTGACGGAACCTTCAGCCATCTCGCAGGCAACGACGCCGGACGGCCGCTGTGGACGATGGAGTGGTCCGTCAACTCCGACTGGGACGGATCCTCCGGTTGGATGCTCGACGACCTGACCTACGAACTGGGAATGGATTTCGATCCGTCACCCGGCACCAGCTTCCTGGCCTGGGATCACATCACCGTCGGTGGCTTCATTCCGTTCATTCCGGCCGTCGGTCCGGTCCCGGGCTACGACCACTCGATCGGAACCAACGCGACCGGTAATGGCGCCGGCGTCGAGGCCGCGGGACCGCTCTTCGTGGCCTACCCGGGACTCGTTGCAGCCAACAATCTGGCCCAGAACTCCTGGCGCATGGATTTCTTCGATGAATTCCCGTTCACCTTCGACCCCGACGCGGACGGCGTGTACGACTTCTACCTCAAGGCCTTCCACAACGGAGGCGAGGTGGCGAGCGTGTCGATCCAGGTCCTCGTCGGCGACGTGGGCGCCTGTTGCACCAACGGTCCGATGACCGATTCCGACTGCGTGCACGACTCCCAGGCCGGCTGCGATGCCGGCGGCGGTCTCTACTCGGGCGACACCACGCGCTGCAGCGTGATCACCGAGAACACCGACTGCACGACCCTGCTCGTCGAATTCGAATCCCTCAGCGCCACGGCGACGCCTGCCGGCGTCTTGCTCGAATGGACGACGGCGGTCGAGGTCGACACCGTCGGCTTCCGGATCCTCCGGGAAACCCGCGGCAAGGGCAAGGGCGCCGAGAAGGCCATCACGGTGGTCGCCGACAGGATCCCGGCATCGGGTAACGGCCTGAGCGGTGCATCGTACGAGTTCCTCGACAACAGTCGCATCCGCGGTGGTGCCGAGGTCGTCTACTACCTCGAGGACCTCGACGCCTTCGGCCGGGTGACTCGCCATGGACCGATCCAGGTCCAGCGCGGCTCCCGCGTCCGGCAGTCCAGCGGACGCTAGACCGAGTCGCAAGAGCAAGCGAAGTGCGGCCTGCCATCCCCGAGGGGAGGCGGGCCGTTTTTCGTTCGGGGTTGTGCGGAGTCGGCCTCGCGGCGGCGATGGCCGTGGGCCGCCTCCGTGATCTTTGCTACCATCACCAGTGTTCACAACGGGAGGTGAACCATGAGCGGAGCCTGGACCGACGTACGCTACGGTCTCCGCTTGCTGAGAACCACACCGGGTTTCACGGTCGTCGCCGTGCTGACCCTGGCGCTGGGAATCGGCGCCAACACCGCGATCTTCAGCGTGGTGCACGGGATCCTGCTCCAGCCACTTCCGCTCCCCGACGCCGATCGGCTCGTGGTGCTCTGCGAGACCCACTCTTCGGTCGCCGACTTCTGCGTCGCCTCGCCACCGGACGTCGAGGACTGGTCGGTCCAGAGCCGGACCCTGGCCTCGGTGGGGATCGGCCGCGACTGGTCGTTCACCCTCAAGGCCGAGGGCGGTCCGCAAGGGCTCGATGGCGGGATCGTGACCCCGGGGTACTTCGACTCGCTGGGGGTTACCGCCGCCCTGGGTCGGCTGTTCGACCGGGAGGACCTGGAGCCGGGTCGGCGCCAGGTCGTCGTGTTGAGTCATGAGCTCTGGACCACCCGATTCGGATCCGATCCGGAAATCGTCGGCCGCGTACTGCCGTTCGGCAGCGGAACTCGACGACGACGAACGCCAACACCTGCCCCTTGGAGTGGATCGGATTGGGCCGCTGGACCGATCCCCGGGACGAGGAGAACCGTGGCTGGCGTGGCTTCACTGCGCTCGGGCGTCTCGCCGAAGGCGCCACGGTCCGACAGGCCGCCGAAGAAATGTCGATCATCGCCGGCCGGCTCGCGGCGGTCCACCCGCAGACGAATGCGGGGTGTTCGGCGTCGACGGCTACGCGAACACGCGGTTGCCGGAGTCCGCGGGACACGGCTCACGGCGCCGTCTCGTTCGTCTTGCTGATCGGCTGCGCCAACGTCGCCAACCTGCTGCTTGCCCGGGCGACGCGGCGACGCAAGGAACTGGCGATGCGCACCGCTGCCTGGGCGCCCGTCCAGCCGGCTCTCGAGGTCTACTTCGCCCCCCCCCGTCGTCCTGGCGGTTGGGCGGTCAAGTTCTTCGTCGCGCTCCCCCCAGTGGGATCCCCGCTCGGGAGGTTGACCTGGACGACGGTGTGCTGCTGTTCGCCGCGATCCTCTCGGTCGTGACCAGTGTGCTGTTCGGTCTGGCACCATCCCTCGGCGTCGTGCGCCAGGATCTCCATCGCGCGCTCAAGCAGGGGGATTCGACCGGGAGCGGCGGTCGCGGATTCGGCGGACGCTCGCTGATCCTGGTCGCCGAGGTCGCTCTGGCCCTTGTGTTACTGGTCGGTGCCGGACTGCTGGGTCGGACGTTCCTGACTCTCCTCGACTGGCAACCGGGATTCGATCGGACGAATCTGATCACCGTCTGGCTTCTCGCCCCGACCGCCACGTACGACGACGCGACCCAGGTCGCCGAACTGTTCGAGCGGGGCATCGAGGAGGTCCGCGCCCTGCCCGGGGTCGTCTCGGTCGGCGCGAGCTCTGCCGGACCGTTGTTCGGCGGTGTCGAGACCGACGCATTCACGATCGAGGGTCGACCGCTCCCCGCGCCCGGCGAGGAGCCGGTCGTCGCTGGTTCGACGTGGGGCAGGGCTACTTCGCCACGCTGGGCCTGCCGATTCACAGGGGGCGAACCTTCCATGCGGACGACCATCGCGGCGCGACGCCGGTCGCGGTGATCAACCAGACGCTGGCACGCCGCTACTGGGGCGAGGAGGATCCTCTCGGTCAGCACGTGACGATGTACGGCCGCACGATGGAGATCGTCGGCATCGTGGCCGATGTCCAGCCGATGCGTCGCGACCAGCCCTCGCGCCCGGAGATCTACTGGCCTCAGGCGCAGAGTCCACGCTACGCCTCGTTCCTGCTGATCCGCACGCAATCGGATCGAAAAGATCGCCGGCCCGCCGAGTCGCTGCCGTAGCCCATCTCGACATCTCCGGTTCGTCACCCTCGAGCGGCGCGCGCAAGGTATGGGTGGGCACCCTGGATTCATTCCAGGAATCGAAACGCTCCCGACGCAGTCACCAAGCAACATCGAGAACGACCGGATTCGGTTTACGCGACTCTGGAGCCACGGAATCAGTGTAGTTTTGTGGGGCATCACACACACAGTTCGAAGGACTTCGCTTGAGGAGGGGCAGGTGAGTACAAGAATATCCCTTGGTCGACGTTCCATATTGATCCTCGCGGTCCTGCTTGCCGCCCTGCCCGCCGCTGCCGGAGACGGCCCGTTGATCGTCGTCGGCGACGACTTCGACGACCACGGGGAGTTGAGCCTCGCCAGTTGCCGCGGCTGCGGGATCAACAACGTCATCGATGGTGCATGCACCAACACCTGTCTCAACCCGGGTTGTGAGGACCCGAGTCGTACCACCTTCGCGGGTGGCCCCTTCACGGCGGCCTGCGGGCAGTTCGACGGAGACCAGGTCGGCTGCGAGTCGGCGTGGGCCAGGTTCGGGACCGGTACGCCGGTGAGTTGTTTCTACGACGGTGGCACGGACGAGTGTTTCGGCTGCGGAACTCCGAATGCTTTCACCGGAGTGTGCACCAACACCTGCATCACGTGTCAGGACGCGACCAGGCCGATCGAAGTCCCGACAGGTGGCGGGTGCAGCCTGTTTGATGGTGTTCCTGCCTTGTGTGAGGACGCCTGGGAACCGGTCAACGGCCTGCCTCAGTCCTGCTACTACGACGGCTTCGCTTGCGATGCGTGCGAACCGATCAACGTGGCCAACGGCGACTGCGTCGAGGAGTGCTACCCGTGTCAAGACGCCTCGCGCATCTTCGACCTGGGCGGGCCGGGTACCCAGGCCTGCTCCACCTACAATAATGACGAGGCATCCTGCGAGATGTCGTGGCACACCACTGGACCCGGGATCCCGTCGAGCTGTTTCTACTCCGATGCGCAAGGCGTTGTGGAAGGGTTCGACATCATTCGCCGATCCTTCAACGCACTCGGCGACAACGTGATGAACTTCAAGAAGAAGGCGGTCTGCATCGGTTGCAACGATCCGGTAGAAGTCGACAATGCATCCGGGGCATTCGAGCACAGCTTCGACGCCTCGACGCTGCCGGCCGACGGCTGGACGCGTCATCGCCTGACGTCTCTCGTGGACATCGCGAACTTCTTCAACGGTTCGGGTGCGATCAACATCAATAACGCCGGCCTGATCTATCTTCCCAGTGACGACGACAATGCCGACGAAGGCATCGAATCCGCCCAGCTGGCGATCGTCAACGCGAACTCCGCGCTGCTGAAGGCGTTCATCGACAACGGCGGTGGAGTGACCTCGCATACCGAGGACGATGTGCAGAGCGGCTATCAGTCTGGCTGATGAACGCATACCCGGGCCTCCTCGCCGTCCGCGAAGAAAACTGCCTCGACAATACGCTCCGGCTGACACCGGAGGGGCAGGCGACCTTCCCCGGCCTGTCCAACGCCGCGGCGAGTCACGCCACGCCGTGGCACACCTACTTCGTGGGCAATCCCGGCAACCTCGGGGTGCTGATGACCGGCAAGTGCCGGGAGCGCGGATTCAACTGCGAGGATCCGAGCAGGACGATCTACCGCTATGGCGAACAGGCTTGCCGGGTCTTCGATGGTGACCCGGCGTCCTGCGCCAAAGCCTGGCACCGTACCGATGACGGCGTCTCCGCCAGTTGCTGGTACGCCGCCGGCGAGTGCCGCGGTTGCGGTCCGAATCAGCAGACCCCCGGCAACTGCATCAACACGTGTGTGACCTGTTCCGAGGATCCGAACCGGAACGGGTTCGTCGGCATCGATGACGGTAGTTGTGAGGTGTTCGACGGCAACCCGGCGGGCTGCGAGAGCGCATGGTACTTCGACGACGACGGGCTGCCCCACAGTTGCGAGTACGATGGCGGCGGCGGCAACTGCGGCGGTTGCGAGGTCGTCAACGGGGCCGCGTGCAATACCTGCGCTCCGACCTGCGAAGACTCGTCCCGCACCTTCTTCGTCGGGGACGAGAACGATTGCGATAGCCAGACAACGGCGGCCGAATGCAATGTCGCCTGGTACTCCGACGACGACACCGGACTTCCCGCGACCTGTTACTTCGCCGGCGGCCAGTGTCGGGCGTGTGATGTCAACGACGAGGATGACGGTGATTGCACCAACACCTGCCACCCGGCGAAGACGGTCGCCGTGGTCCTCGGCAGCGGTGGCGGACCACTCTCCGTGGAACTGGCCTCGTTCACGGCGGATCGCACCTCCACCGGCGTCCGGATTCGCTGGAGCACGGCGGTCGAAATCGACAACTTCGGCTTCCGGGTCATGCGCGAAGTCGCCTCGTCCGTGGAGAAGGCTCCGCTCTACATCTCGCCGATGATCCCGGCCAAGGGCAGCTCGCTGGTCGGGGCCGAATACGAGTTCGTCGACACCGGCAAGCTGCCCAGTGGTGAGGAGATCGCCTACTTCCTGGAAGATGTGGACAGCTTCGGCCGCACGAGCCTGCACGGTCCGGTCACGGTGATCGTCGGCAAGCCGGTCCGTCAACGCATGGCCCGGGATGAGTCTGCCGATTTCGGCGAGTCCCGGGTCGCTCCGGAATAACGTCACGACTCGAGCGGGGAGGTTTCCCTCGGGAGCCTCCCCGCGCTACCGACTCGAGGCTCGGATGCGCGAGGCGCGCCGTCGGCATTCCCAAACAAGAAACGGGGAGGCGATGCCTCCCCGTTGCGTTGACGAAACTCGTCGGCTTTAGATCGATGGACCGGTGCCCGGGACACAAGGTCTCGCGACACTCATGGACCCGCCGAGCCTCGTCCTGGTTCGGCCCTCAGACCCTTCGGCCGAGGGCCGCAAGCTTGTCCGGTGGACTCATCGAACCTCCTGTTTGCACTTAGAACTATCCTCCGCAACGGCCGCCGAGGCAAGTAGTAATTCCCGAACTTCGAAAAACGGCGGTTGAGGTGCGAAAGCACCGCCTTCGGGATTGCCGCTCCCAAGAGCTCGGACAACCTGGGCCGTTCGGCGTAGATAGATCGCCAGCAACGCCGCTTCGAGGGGCAGACGAAGGAGGCTTTCCATGTTGCGCCAGATCGTAGCCGTTGTAGCTCTCATCGCCGTTCCGGTCGCCGCCAGTCTTGCCGCCGAGGGCGACCCCTGCACGTTCACGACGCAGTCGAGCGACTGTGAGGCCGGCGAGTTCTGCGAGATCCCTCTGGGCGCCTGCAGTGCGGTGGTGCTCGGGCAGTGCACAGCGATCCCCGACGAGTGTGACGACACCGACGAACCGGTGTGCGGCTGCAACCTGGTCACCTACGGCAACCGCTGTCTGTCCGTCGTCGCGGGGGCTCCGCTGTTTCGCGAGGGAGAGTGTCCAGAACGTTGTGGGGGAATCCAGGGAATCGGTTGTACCGATCCGGACCAGAGTTGCTACGCGAATCCCCCCGAGGTCTGCGGCTTCGACCTGTCCGGAATCTGCGAGGATCGTCCGCTGACCTGTCCCGAGACCTGCGACCCGGTCTGCAGTTGCTTCGGGGGGCAGCCGTTCGACAACGAATGCGAAGCTCGCAAGGCCTACTCCATGAACTGGATCCCCGCGGACTGCGACCAGCAGCGGATCGTCAAGAGCGTCGTGTTCTCATCGCCGACGCAGATCAGCTGGAGTTCGGTCGGCGGCGCCCTCGGCTACAACCTGTACCGGGAAACGACCTCCGACCCACGGCCGCATGATGTGGGCGAGTGCCTGATGCCGGACCTGCCGACCACCTCGGCAACCCTGTCCGAAGTCCCCGCATCCGGCGAGGCCTGGTTGCTCCAGATCGGCGCGGTGATGGCGGACGGCGAGGGGCCGCTGGGGCGGGGCCAGGATTGCTCCCAGCGAGCCCCGGTGACACCCTGTTCGGAGTCTGCAATTCCAGACTGACCCACCTTCCAGGAGCGGCTGACGAGTGGGTTGAACAGGTCGAGTGGATCGAGTAAGTCGAGTAGAATCCCTCGATGCAACCCGGCCAGACTCTCGAGCACTATCGCCTGACCGAGCAGATCGGCCAGGGAGGGATGGGTGTCGTCTGGAGGGCGACCGACACCAAGCTCGACCGCGACGTCGCGATCAAGCTCCTGCCCCAGGGGTTTGCCGAGGACGCCGATCGCCTGGCGCGGTTCCGTCGTGAAGCGAAGCTGCTGGCCTCGCTCAACCACAAGCACATCGCCCAGATCTACGGCGTCGCGGAGGAGGCGGGTACCTTCGCGATCGTGATGGAGTTGATCGAGGGGCAGTCCCTCGACGAACGCCTGGCCCACGGCCCGTTGCCCGAGGCCGAGGCTCGCCGCATCGCGATGCACATCGCCGAGGCTCTCGAAGCGGCCCACGACAAGGGGATCGTGCACCGTGACCTGAAACCGGCCAACGTCAAGATCACGCCCCAGGACGAAGTCAAGGTGCTCGACTTCGGCCTGGCCAAGACCGTGCAGGCCGAGACGGAGCAGGGCGACGTTTCCCACTCCCCGACGATGACCGCGATGGCGACCCAGGCCGGCGTCGTGATGGGGACCGCGCACTACATGTCGCCGGAACAGGCCCGGGGCAAGCCGGTCGATCGACGCGCCGACATCTGGGCCTTCGGCTGCGTGCTCTACGAGATGCTCGTCGGTCGCAGCCCGTTCCGCGGCAGCGACATCTCGGAGATCGTCGCCCACGTGATCACCCAGGAGCCCGACTTCGACACGTTGCCCGGCGGACTCCCCGGGCAGGTCGACGACCTGATCCGCCGCTGCCTGCGCAAGGATCCGCGGATGCGGCTCAGCGACATGGGCACGGCGAGGGTCGCGCTGCACGAGGCGGGCGAGGCGCCGCTGCCCTCGGCGGCCGCTCTGGCGAAACAGGAGTGGGGGGCGGCGTCCCGCTCCGGATCCGGCAAGCTTCTCGCGGTGACAGTGCTGGCCGGTCTGCTGCTCGGCGCGGCGATCACCTGGTTCGCGTTCCGTCCCGCCTCCCGGGTCTCCGTGGCGCTGACCCAGCTCGACATCGTCCTCGACCCGCCGCCGACCCACGGCCGCATCGCCCTTTCACCCGACGGGACGACGCTGGTCTACACCGGCAGCGGAGCCGACGGCCGGCGGATGCTGCACACGCGGCGTCTCGACAGCCACGAGAGCCTGGCGATTCCCGGCACCGAGGGCGGCCACGTGCCCGTCTTCTCCCCCGACGGGCAACAGATCGCCTTCTTCTCCGCGGGACGCCTCAAGCGGGTGAGCCTGCTCGGTGGCCTGCCGGAACCGATCGCTGCCATGCCCGGCGAGGTGCGCGGTGCGTTCTGGAGCGAGGATGACGAGATCATCTACTCCACGAGCAGCACTTTTGTTCCCTACCGGGTCAGCGCGCGAGGCGGCGAGGGCCGGCCGGTCGATACCGAGAGCCTCGACCCGAGCACGCGTCTGGAGGCGCCGCGACCGCTGCCGGGCTCGCGGTCGATCCTGGTCACACGGACCAGTCCCGAACTGGACGGTGCCCGGATCGCGGTCCTGGATCTGGAAAGCGGAGCGTCGAAAACACTCGTACGTGGCCTCGACGCCCTGTACCTGCCTTCCGGGGCGCTGCTGTTCTTCCAGCGGGATCGACTGGTCAGCGCGCCGTTCGATGCCGACGCCGGTTCCCTGACCGGTACCGAACAGGCCGCTCCCCTCGAGCGCCCGGTGATCTACCGGGAATCGATCGTGCACGAACGGTTCTACGCCGAGGTTTCGGCCGACGGCACGCTGGCCTACATGATCGGGGTCGTCAACGAAACCAACACCATCCATCATCTCGACCGCGATGGAAAGATCGTGTCGCTCGACCTGGAAGGCGAGTTCGCGGCAGTGTCTCCCACGGGGGGCAAGATCGTCTTGCTCGGCGCGGACGTCGTCGTCCACGACCCGCGAGACGGCGTGTCGACGCGTGTGACGTTCTCCTCCACCGCCTGGTATCCCCGCTGGTCCGCCGATGGACAGCGGATCGTCTTCTCCGAACAGGTCGGAGACGAGCGAGTGATCCGGGACATGGCCGCCGATGGCAGCGACGTCCGTGACCTGCACGCCTTCGACGCCCGGATCAGCGCGGTGCCCACCTCGACCGGCCCGGACGGCACGGTGATGGGCTACTTCATCGACCCCGACACCAGCCGCGATATCTGGGCCATCGGCCCCGACGGTACCCTGAAGATGATCCTCCAGACCCAGCACAACGAGCGTGCCGGGGCGATCTCACCGGACGGCAAGCTGTTCGCCTACGTCACCGATGAAGAGGGCAGCGACGACGTGTTCATCCGGCAGTTCCCCGACAGCGGACGCAAGTGGCAGGTTTCCAGCGACGGAGGAATCGCGCCGGTCTGGAGTGCCGACGGACGTGAGCTGTACTACCGCCGCGGCGATACGATCGTGGTCGTCGAGATCTCCGGGGCATCTGCGGTACGCGTCGGCGAGTCACGGGATCTGTTCACGAGCGATCGAATCACTCACGACCGCTTCGGCAATGCGACGTTCGGCCTCGCGGAAGACGGGGGGCTCCTCGTGCCGATCGCCGGGGAGTCGAACGTGCGCGTTCGAATCGTGCAGGGCTGGAAGCCGGAATAGACTCGCGATCGGCATGACCGCCAGGCCGCCGGCCGACGGTCAACGTTGCGCCGGCGAGATCGGTTTCTCCGGCGACCGCACGACCGCCGCCTGCTCGATGCGGTCGAGCCGGAACTGCCGCCGCGCCTGCTTGTCCAGGTCGAAGCAGTTGAGCATCGTGATCTGTCGATCGAGGATCACTCCCAGCAACCGCACGTCACGCACGCTGAGGATCCCGTTGCCGTCACGGTACTGAAGCCGCAGCGGGAGTTCGCGAAACCAGGCCTCCTCGACGGCGCCGCGGATCTCCGGCGGACAGGGGAGGCCCGGGACGCCGACGAACTGCAGGGTCTCCATCAGTCCGATCAGATGGTGCTGCTCGGATATCGTGAGCACACCGCGCACCTTGTCCAGGGCGGAACCCAGCGTGTCGGTGAACGGCAGCAGTCGCAGCTCGGTGGCCCAGCGACCGACCGTCAACAGTGCCGCGGCCTCCCGGGGGTGCAGGGCGACCGGCGGCATCGAGTACCGGCGGTCGAGGGCGTAGCCGCCGCCGCGTCCGCGTTCGCCGCGGATCGGGATCGCCGCCTCCCGGAGCGTCTCGAGGTCGCGGTAGATCGTCCGGAGGGTGACACCGTAACGGTCGGCCAGCGCCTGGGCCGTGGTGCCGGTCCGCCTGCCACGCAGGTGCTCCAGGATCGCCATCAGCCGGGTCTGCCTGCGCATGGTTCAAACCTGACATAAAGCTGACAGAAAGGCCAGATACCTTTCTCGCTGTCCTGGCCCGTGTGGCCACAACCAAAGGAGAAGGACATGAAAAACTCCCTGAACTGGTTCGAGATCCCGGTGACCGATCTGGAGCGCGGTGTGGGTTACTACGAGGAAGTCCTCGACGTGTCGCTGGTGCGCTGGGCCGCCGGCGACGTGAACATGGCGATGTTTCCCTACGATCAGCAGGGGCAGGGTGTCGGCGGAGCGATCGTCCAGCGCGGCAAGCCCGCGGCCGAGGGGACGATCGTCTACCTCAACGCCGCCGGCAAGCTGGACGCCTGCGTCGAGCGGGCCACGGCCCGCGGCGGGTCGGTCCTCCAGCCCAAGCTGGACATCGGCGACCCGGGGTTCATCGCGCTGATCAAGGATCCCGACGGCAATGTCGTCGGGTTGCACGCCCCGCGCTGACCGATGGGCCCCGGCGCCTGCCCCGGCGCCGGGTCTCATCCCGCCGGCCAGCCCGGCCTTGTCGCTCTCCAAGATCAGAGGTATATATGGGTATATACCATGTTCTTGCTGAAGCTCACCGAGGCGCTCCGACAGCAACGCGTTCCCTACGCGATCGTCGGTGGCTACGCCGTCGCGTTTCACGGCGCGGTGCGCGGCACGGTCGATGTCGACATCGTCCTGAGATTCACCGAACGCGACTTCGTTGCGGTCGAGAAGGCTCTGGCCACGATCGACTTGCAGCCTCGGCTTCCCCTGACCGCGCGGGAAGTCTTCCGCTTCCGCGAGGAGTACATCGCCAACCGAAACCTGAGCGCCTGGACTTTCGTCAATCCGGCCAGCCCGGCCGAAATCGTCGATGTCATCCTGACCCAAGACCTTGCGGAGATGACCGTCGTTCGTAGACGCGTTCGCGGAAAGACGATCCGACTCGCCTCGATCGACGACCTGATCGCGATGAAGCGAGAGTGCGGACGCCCCCAGGACGTCGAAGACGTGCGAGCGCTGGAGAAACTACGGTGAAGCCGATCCAGTACCTGTCCGACGAGTACCTTGAGCAATGCCGTCGAATCCCTGCCGATGACGTGCTGGAGTTCCTCGAGAGCTTCCGGCTACTCCACGCATCCCGGCGGGGCAGCAAGCTGATCAGCATGAAGGTCAACGAGGACCTGCTCGATGCGTTCAAGTTGCGCTGCCAGGCGGAAGGGGTGCGCTACCAGACCCGGATCAAGGAGTTGATGCGGAACTGGCTTGTCGGAGAGGCGCAGCGCTGACGGCAGACGGTCGACCGCCGGAACCCCGCAATACCGCAGGTCAGGGTCGCGTGACCGCCGCGCCGCCCTTGTATTCGATCCGGCAGTACGGACACTCGGTATCGGTGACGATCGCCGCGGCGCAGTACTCGCACCGGTCGGCGGCCTCGCTGGCGATCTGCAGGATCTCGAGATCCTGCAGCAACTGCTCGAACTCCGCTCGATCCCGGAACGCGCGATTCCCGACCCGGCCGACACCGCATGCCTCGCACCAGCCGGCGCTGGTGCTGTGCTCCCGGCACGTCGCGCATTCCGGCGCGACGCCTTCCTGCTGCTCGCCCCGGGCCAGCGCCCAGGTCAGCCGCGAGAAGTAGGCCTCGCCGTCGACGAAGCCGATCTTCGATTTCGCGCAGTAGCCACCGGTAACCGAGGCCTTGACGCAATCGTCGCAGCCGAGGTTCTCGACGTTGAGCCGGTGGCCGTGGGCATCGAGGATGTGCCAGAGATGCTTCGACCGCAGCTCGACGTCACCGACCCAGCCGACTCCGCAGGCGTCGCACCAGCCGTTCGTCTTCCGCGCCTCCTCGCACTGGGTGCAGGGCTCGGGCTCATGGGCGGCGAGCGGATTCGCTGTGAGCAGGCCCAGCACGAGCACGGAGAGCAGCGCCGACAGCACGGCAGTCGGTCGAACGGGCGAGGTCATTGGCCGCAGACGTTGTCCAGGGACTTGTCGGCCATACCGCACTGGTTCGAGGAGCCGCTGGTTCCGGGGCCGACGCGCTCGCCGCCGCTGCTGTCCTTGCCCCAGGAGCCCTCGAGGTCGGCTCCATCGGTGGCGAGCATCAGGAACCACAGCATGCGACTGGCGTCGCCGATCGGGTCGGGCACGAGGTTCCACTCGAACGGGCTCACGGCGACGGCACAGTGCGCCCCCGACAGCCCCATCGTGCCACCTGGCGCGCCCGGCATCCCCGAGCCGAATCCATAGACGATCTGGTGCGACGGGTTCCCGGAGCAACTCGTGACATCGAAGGTCAGCGTCAGCGCCGCGCCGTCCTGCTGCCCACCGGTCTTCGAGACGCGCAGCGGCTCGGCGCCGGTCGGCGGCACCCCGGGTGGCGTCTCGGTCACCATCACCGTGCCGGTTTCCCCGGCGTAGTTCGAGGGCGAGTTGACGACCTGGCTCAGGTTCGCGGCCAGCGCCAGCACGCCGTCGGTCGGGAGTTGCCCTTCGGTGAAGGTGACCGTGTGGAACGGCGTGTACTTGATCGAGTCGGCGGAGGTCGAGAAGAAGTTGTCGGGGATGATGTAGTCCGGCGTCACGACGTTGAGGTCGGCGAAGCCCTGGGTCGCCAGCAGCAGCGACTTGAAAGTCGTCGGTGCGGCGACGTTGCTCGGGATCCGGAACGTGTTCGTGTTCGACGTGACGTTGTGATTGGCGGTTCCGACCTCGCCGGGCGTGCCGTTCGCCTCCCAGACCTCGACGTACTGGATCGTACCGTCAGCGTTGCTGAAGAACTCCTTCACCCGCCAGGTATGCCCACCCGCGGACGCGGCGAGGCTGAAAGCGAGGGCCAGGGCGAGTAGCAGGCAGGCGGTAGTTCTGTGTCTCACGAGGCACCTCCGGATTCATGATACGGCGATCCTGCCGCCGAGGCGCTCGGCAACTCTGGGGTCCTTGCCGATTCAGGGGCGAACCCGCCCCGATCACGGATAGAATCTCTTTCATTATTCGAGGGGCCGATGATCGAACCAGGCTTGGAACTACTGCACTACCGACTCATCGAGAAGGTCGGCGAGGGCGGCATGGGCGTCGTCTGGAAGGCGCTGGATACGACGCTCAGCCGGGAGGTGGCGATCAAGATCCTGCCGCCGACCTTCGCCGAGGATGCCGACCGGCGCGGCCGCTTCGAGCGCGAAGCCCGGCTGCTGGCCACCCTGAACCATCCGGGCATCGCCGGGGTTTACGGGCTGCACGAGGTGGCGACCCCGACCGGCCCGGTGCACTTCATCGCGATGGAACTGGTGCCCGGCGAGGACCTCGCCGAGCGGCTGGCCCGGGGACCGCTGTCGGTCGAGGATGCCCTGGACGTCGCCGGGCAGGTCGCCGAGGCCCTCGAGACGGCCCACGACCAGGGCGTGATCCATCGAGATCTGAAGCCCGCCAACATCAAGCGCACACCGGAGGGGAAGATCAAGGTCCTCGACCTCGGTCTGGCCAAGGCGCTGGCCTCCGACCTGATCGTCGATCCCGGCAGCCTCTCGATCTCCCCGACGGTGACGTCGGCCGGCACGGTGGCCGGCGCGTTGCTCGGGACCCCGGCCTACATGAGCCCGGAGCAGGTCAAGGGGAAGGAGGCGGACCGTCGCGCCGACATCTGGGCCTTCGGTTGTGTGCTCCACGAGATGTTGACGGGCAAATGCCTGTTCGCCGGGGAGACCGTCTCCGAGACCCTCGCCGCGGTCCTCCGGGACAAGATCGGCGAGGATGCGCTCCCCGACGAGACTCCCGTTTCGGTTCGCCGGCTGCTTGCGCGCTGTCTCGATCGCGACCACCGCACGCGGCTGCGGGACATCGGCGAGGCTCGTATCGCACTCTCCCCGGAGGGGCTGACGAGGGCGGCCGACGATCGGGCGGCCGTAGCCGGCGGCGCCGATGCGGCCGCGATCGCCGCTCCGACGATGAGCGTCAGGATTCCCTGGGCAATCGCGGCGATCGCCCTGATCCTGCTGCCGGTCGCGCTCTGGTTGACCTCACGGCAGGGAGCGGCTCGAACGATGCCGGAGATCCGCGCAGCGATCACGGCGCCTCCCGGACAGCGCTTCTCCGCCGCCGTCGGATACGCCGGCTCGCTGTCGATCTCGCCGGATGGCACCAAGGCGACTTTCAGTGCCTCGCCCGGCAAGGGGCCGGCGTCGCTCTACTTGCGATCCCTCGGGTCGAACGTGCCCCAGCTGATCCCCGACACCGAGCGGGCCGAGTACCCCTTCTGGTCACCGGACAGCCGGGAGCTGGCGTTCTTCGTCGGCGGCAAACTCAAGAAACTCGATCTCGACAGCGGCGCGGCGATGACGATCACCGCGGCGCCCGAAGCGCGGGGAGGGAGCTGGGGTCCTGACGGCACGATCCTGTTCACGCCGACCACCCAGTCCGCGATCCACCGCGTGTCGTCCGGCGGCGTTCTCGGCGAGCCGGTCACGCAGCTCGATGTCGACCGCGGAGAGACGACACATCGGTTCCCGACGTTCTTGCCCGACGGGCGGCATTTCCTGTACCTCCGGGCGAGTCACGCCGCGGCGTATCAGGATCCGATCAACTCGGTCTGGATCGGCGACACGCAATCCGACGAGACGACGGAGTTGCTGGCCGCCGGAACCCAGGCGATCTACTCCCAGGGACACCTGTTCTGGGTTCGCGAGGGGTTCTTGATGGCGCGTCCCTTCTCGCCCGACGAGCTCGCGTTCACCGGAGAGCCCTTTGCGATCGGCCAGGAGGTCATCGTGGATTCAGCGAGCTGGCGCGGGGCCTTCTCGGTCTCCGACGCCGGCCCGATCGCGTTTCAAACAGGCCTGGCCCAGGAGCATCGTCTGACCTGGTTCGATCGCGAGGGCAACGCAGACGGGACGATCGGCGAGGCGGAGAAGTACGACTTCATCAGCCTGTCTCCGGACGACCGCTTCCTCGCCGTCACGATGCAGACCGCCGATTCGAGCCAGAACGATATCTGGGTCTTCGACATCGCACGGAATATCGGTAGTCGCCTCACGTTCTCCGATGCCAACGATCTCGCGCCGGTCTGGTCACCGGACGGAACGCGGATCGCCTTCGGTTCCAACCGCATCGACGAGACCGGGAAGGCCAGCCCCGGAATCTACGTCCGGGAGACGAACGGGCGAGGCGACGCGGAGCGCCTGTTCCAGGGCGGTGGGTTGGCGGTTCCGCGGGACTGGTCGTCTGACGGCAAATACCTCGCCATCGATCATGGCGCCGGCAAGGCCGATCTCTGGATCGTGCCTCTCGACGGCTCCGAGGCGTTCCCGTTCGTGGCCGGCGAGTTCGACGAGGGGTACTCGATCTTCTCTCCAGACGCGAACTGGATAGCCTACATCTCCAACGAGACCGGACGCTACGAGCTGTACCTGACGCGGTTTCCCAGCGGCGAGGGCAAGTGGCAGCTTTCCCGCGTCGGAGCGGACTGGTCGATCGGCTGGAACGCCGCAGGCACCGAGATCTACTATCTGGATCTGGAGGGGCAGGTCTGTGCGGTCAAGGTCGAACTCGGCGACACCGTCGTGGCCGGTACGCCCGAGTGCCTGTTCGAGACCCGCGCCAACCACACCTGGGCCTCCCGGTCCGATGGTCAACGCTTCGTGATCGGGACCCCCGATGACGAGGGCGAGGACTTTCCGATCACGCTGGTGCTGAACTGGGGTGCCGGAGGGTAGCAGCGTCAGCTTGACCCGGACTTTTCCCCGAGACGATAGAGGGCTCTGGCGTTACGCCGGAAGAACTTCTCGGATCGGATCCGGTTGTCGCCCAGGTGATCCTGGTAGAGACGCACGTTGGTCGCGTAGTTCCCGCGCAGGGAGAGCGGCGGCCAGTTGCTGCCGTACAGCAGCCGATCCTCGCCGAACACCTCGAACAGAAACTCAAGCAGGGGAGCGTAGAACGCCGACTGCGCCGGGGCAGGCTTCGTCCGGGCGAACGATTGCAACGCGGTCAGCTTGCAGGCGGTGTTGGGTAGCGTCGCGAAGCCGGCGATCGCCTCGCGCCACTCTCCGGTCGGCGGCTTGCCGTCGATCACCGGGTGCCCGAAGTGATCGAGGATGCAGGTCAGCTCGGACAGTTCGGCGGCGAGGTCGGCGTAGTCGTGTAGCTTGCGCAGCGAGGTCGCTCCGAGTTCGAGCGTGCGCCCGCGCTGACCCACAAGTCGCAGGCGCCGTCGCAGCTCAGCGGAGCGCAGGTCGTGGTTGGCGATCGGCCGCAACCGGATGCCCTTGAACTCTGCACGCTGCGATTGAAGCTCCAGGCGCTCCTCGAACCCGGCTTCGTCGGGTTGCAGATTGGCCACGACGCCGAGCACCAGCGGGTCCACCGCGGCCCGCGCGAACAACCAGTCGTCGTCGACGGCCCGCGGGCTGGTCTCGATCAGGACCACGCCCTCGATCGTCAGCGGTCGGGCGAAAGCGAGCAGCTCCTCATCCAGAGCTCGCCCGAACAGCGGGCTCTGTTCCGGCGGCCAGACGATCCCCCCGGGGCGTTCCGGGTCGTAGAAGTGCACGTGGCTGTCGATCATCGGCCCACTATAGGGTCATCGACCGACGAAGCGACGCTCCAGACGATCAGAAGGTCACGTCAGGGGCCCGGAAAGGCCTGGCTTTCTCGGCCGTATTACAAAAACCGCGCTGGCCGCGAATCGTGGACGTTCGTACCCGGAACTCGAGATGCCGCGATCGATGGTCGCCGGCAAGCCCGCATTCCCGCACACGGAGCAAGCCCATGAGTCAGTCACCGAAGCCGAAGAAGCCCTACCTGACGCCGAAGATCCAGACCTACGCAGCCGAGGAGATCCTCGCCTGTCTGGGACCGGCGGTCGCGGTCTACGGTCCGGTCCAGCCGAGTGACCGGCGATTCAAGAAGCAGATCGAATCGCTGAGGAACAGCGGCCGGCTGATCGGTGCGCTCCGCGGAGTCTCCTACGCCTGGCGTACCGATGAGTTCGAGGGCCGTGGATTCCCGTCGGGACGGACATCGGCCTGATCGCCCAGGAGGTCGAGCAAGTACTTCCGGAGCTCGTGCGCACCGACGCCACGGGCTACAAGGGAGTCGACTACGGGAAGCTCACCGCCGTCCTGATCGAGGCGTTCAAGGAACTCGCCGCCGAGAAGGACGAACTGCGACGGGAAGTCGACGCGCTGAAGGCGCAGTTCGCGAGACTGGAAGGTCAGGCAGCTCTCGTCGGCTGATCCGGGACGCGACCGCTCAACAGCCTGTGTTCGGGATGCGATGCATTCCGGAGCTATCGACGCCGAGGCCGTGGCTGTCACCGTCGTCGTCGACCGCTGCCAGCAGGTAGAAAAATCCGTTCCCGGGAATCGGAATCTCGGGATCGACGAGCTCGGCGGAGCCCGTTTCGACCAGGCTGTGACATGCGCCGTACCCACCGTCGGGTCGTCCGTCGTCATCCTCATCGGTCAGGTCGGCCAGGTCGCCGCGATAGAGCTGGTACGACCCTGCACCGTCGATCGGGACCCATGACAGCGTCTGACCGTCCGAGCCGAAGACCAAGGTGTCGAAGGGCTGGAATTCGAAGGCACCCATATCGACGATGGGTGCGGCACCGTTGCCCAGATCCATGGAACCGGGGTCGTCGACGAAGCGCCGCGCTCCGGCAAGGTCGAGGTCGACCGACGCCGGCAAGAGCGTGTTGTCGCCGGAGTCGATGGCCGGGGAGCCGAGTCTGAGGCGAAGATCGGTCAGTAGCCGGTTTGCCGGGCTCTCCAGGGCGAACCGCGGGTTCGTGGAGATGTTGAGCCCGCCGGCTCCGCTCCAGCCGCCCTCGACGGTACTGTGGACGACTGTCGTTGTCGCTCCGCCCTCCTCCACGATCCCGTCGGGGAAGTTGCCCCAGACGACCGAGTTCCGCAGGACAGGCTCGGCGCGTGGGTTCGAGAAACTGTCGAGGCTGTAGATCGCCGCCCCTCCAAGGGACGCGGTGTTCCCGTGGAACGATCCGTTCGTGATCGTCGGGCTGCTGTTCACGTTGGCGATCGCTCCGCCACGTCCGGCGAAGGCGTTGTTCGCGATGAACTCGCAGTTCGTGATCGACGGTTGGCTGCCATCGACGTTCGCGATCGCTCCGCCGATGCCGAAGCCCGATGTATTGATGACGAACGTGCAGTGTTCGAGGGTCGGGCTGCTACCGCGGATGTAGATCGCTCCGCCCCGGATGGCGGTGTTCCCCTGAAAGACGCAGTTGCGGATCGTCGGGTTGCTGCCGTCGAGGATCACGATCGCGCCACCATGGTCCGCGTCGCTGGCGCTGCCCTCGCGGATCGTGAACCCCTCGACGAGGGCATCCGCGGTCTCCGCCGTGGAACAGAAAACCACGGGCGATCGCCTCGCCGTCGATGATCGTCGTCGCCGGGCCGCTGGTCGACCGGAGCGCGATCGATCGCCCGGCGAAGTCGAGGTCGACGTTCCCTTCGCCCCGATAGACGCCTTCGGCCACCAGTATCGTGTCGCCATTCGTCGCCGCGGCGAGCGCTGCGCCGATCGTGCAGTACGGATCGGCCTTCGTGCCTGTCCCCGAAACCCCGGTTTTGGTACCCGTCCCCCTGTCGGCGCCGCAGGCTGCGGCATCGACGTGGAGAGTGGTTGCCGCGTCGGTGTTGCCGGTGACGGACACCACCAGCAACAGCAGCCAGGGTGCACCGGGTCTCACATCGCGCCTCCTGTCAGGCCATCGTACCCGGAACCGCCCAGGTCTCGTCGTCGGAGTCCTCGTCGTCCGGGTCTTCGTCGTCGGAGTCCTCGTCGTCCGGGTCTTCGTCGTCTGGCTCTTCGTCGTCCGGGTCCTCGTCGTCCGGGTCCTCGTCGTCCGGGTCCTCGTCGTCCGGGTCCTCGTCGTCCGGGTCCTCGTCGTCACCGCACGGGTCGAGGTCGCGCCGCTCGGGGGTCCCCTGGTTGAAGAACTCCAGGGCCCGGGTCCAGGCGGCGCTGCCGATATCGGCTCCCTGGATCCGTCCCGGGAAGTCGTCGTACCACGGATGGATACCGCCGAGTCTCCGGGGAAAGTCCGGCCTCGTCGGCCGCGTCGGCGTAGGTCGCCCACTCCAGGGCCGTGGTCTGTGTCGGGCCGGCCTCGAACTCGAGGTACGCACCGCCCTCGGCGACGAAACTGCCCAGGCCGCCGGGGAAGAATTCACTCCCGGTGAACTCGGCGAGCACGACGGCGGCCGCGCGGCTGAAGGTGCTGTGTCCGGAGGTGTAGCCGGGGAACGGCGGAGTCACGAAGTTGCTCGCCTGGTACGGCAGCCAGTCGATCGCGCGGATCCAGCCGGCACCGCCGATCTCGTGGTCCGGATCCTCGGGTTCGCCGCGCCAGGCGAAGATCGCGATCTGGCCGACGTTGGACTCGCAGGTCCCTCCGGGGGCGCAGGACTCGGCGAGGTGCTCGTGGCGGCCGCCGGGGGAGGAGGTCTCGTCGGTGATGATCTCGATCAGTCCCGGCTCGAGGGGCAGGCCGTCGGGGTGGTACGACATCAGGCCGGGATCGGTCGACTGCCCCAGGGCTCCCATGTGGCGAAGCAGCGTGATCGGTCGCGAGGAGTCGTAGTACTGCTTCGTACCCCAGGCCGCGATCGCCGCATCGTGCACGGCGCCATTGAGGGCCAGGTAGAGCTTCACGTCCCACTCGAGGTCGTCCAGGAGCGGTCCGCTACCGCCCAGCCTCTTTTCGCCGAGGTCCGGATGGTCCGTGACGTAATGGGCCAGTGTGTTCCAGTGGCCCGGCGGGGTCTCGGAGTCCGGGCCGTCGGCCCAGAACTCCGCGGCGACCCGCGTCCAGTCCCCGCGGTTCACGATGTTGGTTGCGTAGGGCTCACAGGTGTACGGATTGACCGGGTGTCCCGTGCCGGCGTCGCTGCCCAGCGGGTTGTTGCCGCGGACACCGGGGGAGAGATCGATCTCGGCTCCGTCGCGGGGGTCGGTCCAGCTGCTGTAGCGAATCAGCTCGACGATCGAGTCCTTGACCTCCTGATCGCCGACACCGCCGAGCTGGGGCGGGCAGCCGGGATCGAAGATCGGCGAGACGGCGCCGATGCCGGTCGTGCAATCGGTCGGATCGGGTATCCCTCCCGGTGGCACCGGCGGGATGTTGAAAGACTCGGTATCGGCCCACGCCACACCGACGAACGATTGCACCGCCGTGCCGATGATGATGCCGTTCTGCAGCACGAGGAAATCGAAGGCCAGCGGCTGCCAGCGGTTGGGGTCGAAGACCCGGGTTCCCGGCAGGGCGAAGACGAGGGTCGGATTGATCGAGAAGTACCCGCTGTCGTCGGGGTAGCAGAGGTCGAAGCCCTCGAGGGCGCCGTCGTGTTGTCCGTGTGCGATCACCGCTTCGGCGATGCGGTTGCCCACCGCCGCGGGTGAGTCCCCGACCGTCGTCGTGATGCCGGGATCGTAGCCCAGGCCGATCATCGTCACGAGAAACGCGGCCTGAGATGCAGCGGCGCCGGGCTGGCACGGCTCACCGTCGGTCGGATCGATCCCGCCACCGGGAAAACGGTACTGCAGCAAGCGCAGGGCCGCGTAACTGATCGCCTCCCGTCGAGCGGCTTCGGTGTTCGCGGAGCTCAGTTTTTCGGTCGTCAGGTATCCGATCGCCAGCGGATCGTAGGCCGCCCAGGCATCCCACATCGCGACCGACAGGTGAAACAGGTTCCGGGCGTGGACCGGCGGCTTCGGTCGATCGCGCCGGATCGCATCGAGCAGCGCGTCGTTCCAGATCCGCGCCACCGAGTGGCCGACGTTCCCCGCGACCTCGACCGGGACGGCCCGCCGTGTGCGTTTCGTGGGTGCTTGCCGCTGCCACGGCGTGTCGGCGATCGCCAGCGAAAGCACCAGCAGCGAAACAGCGGCGGGCAACAGTCCTGCGACCAAGGTGCGTACGCGAAACATCCGGCTCTCCCCTGGATACCCCTGCGTACCTTAGTACCGCGGCGAAGACGGTCTGGCTACCGCCGACTTACCCGGCTTCGACGATTCGGGCCTCGAAACGGTCAATAACGCCAGCTCTTCAGGTCGGCCCCCTCGGGCGCAGACTCCTCGATCCGCTGGAGAATCCTCGGCAGGTAGAGGGTGTTGTAGCGCAGCCGCGAGAGGTGATTGCCGTTCTCGTGGTCGCCGTTCCAGCAGTGCTCGGCGCGGTCGCCGTACTCCACGACGCCGCCGTAAGGCGGGTCGGTCGTCGACTCGAGGAACTCCTCCATCCGGTAGACGGCGTTGTTCAGGTAGTAGTTGTCCATGTCGCCGCAGTAGATGTGCAACTTGCCGGCGAGCTTCGGCCCCAGCTCCTTCCAGTTCGTCTCCAGCACGTGGCGCAGGTCGTACTTCTTCCACTGCTCGGCGACCGCGGGATCGATCTCGCCGGTGCGCTTGTCCCAGATTCTCGCCGGGTAGCCGTCCTGGCCCACCGGCGAGAAGACCGCTTCCCAGATGTCGAACTGATCCCCGGAGCGTCCCTTCGTGCCCAGCGCCAGCTCGAGGTGGTTGTTGTCCCGCACCGTCGAGGTGATCTGTCCGAGGTAATCGCGCTGGGCCGGACGCTCGGTGCGGCCGAAGGGGCCCTCGTTGAAGTAGGCGTTCTTGTCGTTGTAGATGTCGACGGTCATGTAGGCGCGGAAATCGATCGGGTCGGGACAGGCGCCGAACGCACCGTTGTACTCGTCGGGATAGAAGATCTGAGCGGCCAGCGCCTCCCAGCCTCCGGTCGATCCGCCGTACAGGAAGCGGGACCAGCCCTCCCCGATGCCGCGGAACTGTCTCTCGAGGTGCGGGATCAGCTCGTAGGTGATCGCGTCGCCGTACGGCCCGAGGTTGGCCGAGTTGACGGCGTACGAATCGTCGTAGAACGGGTTGGCGTGCTGGATCTCGACGATCAGAAAGCGCGGGAAGTCCTTGGAGATCCACTGCTTGTAGAAGTCGTACGCTTCTTGCTGCTGGATGCGGTTGTAGCAGTCGAGCTTGAAGCGCTGGCTGTATTCGCATGCGAGATCGTCGGCGACAGGCTCGGTCCGGAACCCGCCGAAGTCGGCGGGGTAGTGGCCGTGGAAGATCATCAGGGGATAGCGTGCATCCGGGTGCTCGTCGAAACCCTCGGGTACCAGCACGTGGGCCCCGAGGAACATGTCGCGCCCCCAGAATTTCGACAGTCGCTCGCTCTTGAGCTTGATGTGTCGGATGTACTTCGTGTCCGCGGGCGGGTCGACGGGTGGGATGATCTGGTCCAGGGTGATCTTCACGCGGTTCTTGGTCCGCGGGTCGATCTCGATCGCCCGGGGTGTGCTGTAGAGGTTGCCGGGTTCGGTGTTCCAGTGTTGACCGGTCTCCCAGCTTGCCGGTAGCGACAGCGTGTGACTGTCGGCCCGGTGAAACGTGTCGTAGCGGTGGAGTACCGCCTGGACCTGGTAGCTGCCGGGGGTCAGATCGCCGAAACGCCGCACCGGGTAGCCGAAAGTGTCGAGGCTGAAGGTCACCGAGCCACCGGGTTCGAGCCCGACGGCGTCGACGCCGAAGACCTGCATGCTGCGGGTGACGTCCCAGGCGATCTGGTTGCGCGGTTCGTCCTCCTCGTTGGTCGACAGCAGCAGCAGCACCCGTCCGTCGAGGGGGACGGCGCTCTGCTCGGCCGTGAAGCCGACGCTGATCTCGACGGCGGCGGCGGGTGTGACGGCCAGCAGAAGAGCGAGAACCGTCGGGAAGGCCAGCGATACTCTCATCGAGACTCCAGCTTCGGTTCGTCCTCCATCCAGGCCGTCAAGACCGTGTAACCGACGGCGAGGACGATGGAACCGATGAACAGACCGATGATGCCGAAGGAGATCGCCCCGCCGATCGCGCCAAGCAAGATCACCAGCATCGGAATCTCCATTCCGCGCCCGAGGAACAACGGTTTCAATGCGGCATCGGAGAAGCTGACGACGAACGCCAGGACAAGAAAGACCGAAGCACTCAACGGCTCCGCGGTCGCGAAGGCCCAGATCGCGACAGGCCCCAGGACCAGGATCGGTGGGAGCTGCATGATCGCCAGGGTCAGGACCAGTCCGGCCCAGATCCCCGCGCCAGGAACGCCCCAGAACATCATGATCGCCTGGGCCATCAGCGCCTGGATCAACGCCACGCCGAGGACGCCCTTGGCCACACTCCGGATCGTCGCCACGGTCAGGTCCACCAGCGGCTGGCCCCGCGGCCCGGCCAGGCCCGACGCGATCCGGCAGCAGAATTCGTAATGCTTGTCGGCAGAGAGCAGGAACGACCCGGCGATCAGCACGGCGATCGCGAAGACGATCACGGTCTCGGCACCATGACTGACCAGCCCGAGCAGCCGCTTGCCGGCCGCGGCCAGCTGCGGTTCGAAACGCTCGAGCTCCTGTGCGAGGTTCTGGGAGGCCGAGGACCAGGCGTCGAAGACCGAGGTGCCGATCAGCGGCCAGTCCTTGACCTGATCGGTCGGTGGCGGAATCGTGATACCGCCTTGCTGCAGATCGCTTCCGGCGACCTTGACGAAGTCGACGGTCGACCCGGCGACCAACAAGCTGGGGACGACGAGAATCGATAGTCCGACGAGGATGACCAGGGTGGCGGAGAGTCTGGGCTTGCCGCCCAGCCTGCCGGCGAGTTTCAGGTGAAGGGGATAGACCGCCACCGACATGATCGCCGCCCAGACGATGATGTTGAGGAACGGAGCGAGGATCTGAAAGCACCAGATCAGCAGCACCAGCACCGCGCCGATCTTCAGGAATGCCGCCATCGAGTTCTTCAGGAAGATCGGGTCGGGAGCGTTCGTTCGATCGTTCATCGGTGTCTTCCTCCTCGCCGCGTGCTGGATTCTAACCGGATTCCTCCGCCGGTGCCCTCGATTCGAGGATGCGCGGTGCCACGGGCTTCGGCTCCCCGAATCGGTCGTTTGTGAAATCACGGATGGTTGCGTCCGCCGGCCCCGGACTACGCTGGAAGCGGCGGAGCGCAGGCAAGAAACGGAGGGTCCGGGAAGCCCAGGCGCTCCCAGGAGGTGACCATGAAAGTCGAGAACATCATGGCCCGCACTGCTGTCGATTGCCGGCCGATGACCTCGCTCGCCGATGCGGCCCGGCTCATGTTCGACGGAGACTTCGGATTCCTTCCCGCGACCGAGAACGGCAAGCTTGTCGGTGTCGTCACCGATCGCGATATCTGCATCGGGACGGCGACGATGCCTCGTCCCGCCTGCCGGATCCCGGTGACGGCGGTGATGAGCCGCGAGCCGTTCACCTGCCGCGCCGAGGACGAGTTGACCGATGCCCTGGCGACGATGGCCACTCACCGGGTGCGCCGCCTCCCGGTGGTCGACGACGCCGGGCGGTTGCAAGGAGTCCTGTCGATCAACGACGTCATCCAGGAGCTCCACGGCCAGGGCGATGTCGCGGAAGGGCCCGATGTCACCGAGGTCGTCGCGACCTTGAAGAGCATCGGACACCATCGCGATCTGCCGTCGCAGACGACCCCAGACCGAGGGGCCTCCGTGGCCTCAGCCTGAACGGCCGAGGCAACCGGGGTCGTCCTACCGCTTGAACTCGATCCGCACCTTTTCCAGCGACTTCGATCGAGCTCCCGAGAGCTTCGCGTGCAGTTCGACCGTCCGGTCCTTGCTGGCCCGCACATCCTGGAGTTCGCTCAGCTGCCAGACGTAGTAGCCGCCGCCGTCTCCCTCACCGAGCCGCAAGCCCAGGCCGATGCTCAGGTCGATCGACTCGCCCACCGGCAGCTGAAACGCGAAGACCGGATCGAGGTCGAGGGTCAGGACGTGGAGTTCCTTGTCGATCAACGTCGGGCCGGTCGAACTCAGGCTGTGATACCAGCGGGCCGAATCCCGCTCGGCGCCGGTCTGGGCGGCGACGACCCAGTGCCGGCGCACCGTCGGGTGCGCGATCAGGATCGACTCGGTCTGCCACTGGTCGGGGGCGAGGGTCGGGTGATGGGCGATCACGAAGACCGCGAGGTCGGTGATGCGAACTCCGGTGCCACCGCTTCGCAGCCGGTACCGATGGCTCAGCTCCGGGTGGACCTCGTCGAACAGCTTGAGCTCGATTCTTCGCGAGTCGGATTCCAGGCCGTTGAGGATCACCTTGACGGAGCCCAGCTCCATTCCGGCGGTGAAGTCCTCCGGGTCCATGTCGCGTTCGTCGTGGAGGATCGGGCCCTGGCGCTGCCTGTGCCGCATCGCATCGAGAACGGCGTCCGACACACCGGCGAGTCGCAGCTCGTCGACGACCTCGGAGGACAGGTCGAAGTCGACCTCGGGCCAGGCGCGGATCGCGGCGATGATCTCTGCTTCGCTCTCGCCGGCCGCCGTCATCATGACGACGTCCTCGTTGGTCAGGGCGCCGCTGGTCGGGCCGGATTCCGCCGATGCAGTGGTGACCAGCGTGATCAGGATCGCCCCGGCGAGCCTGGCCGTCACGCCGCGTCGTGGTCGTCGGAGGGACGCTGTCTGGCGTAGTGTTCGCCCAGCAGCCGCGTGGCGTCGGTCGTGGTGAAGATGCCGACGAGCTTGTCGCCCTTGACCACGACGGTGCAGCCGATCCGGCCGCGAGCCATCGTCAGCAGTACCTCGTCGAGGGGTGCGTGAAGGTCGACGATGTAGGCTTCGCGGACCATCACTTCTCGAACCCTCATCATCGGCGGAACCTGAAGCGTCGGGTCGAGATAGACCTTCAGATCACGGTCGGTGATCACTCCCGAGAGCTCGGAGCCCTCGGTCACCGGAAGATGCCGCACATCGTGCTCGTTCATCATCGCCTGGGCCTCGGCCAGGCTGGCACTGGCCTCGATGGCATACGGGAACGGCGTCATCACCGTGCGGATCTGCGGGATCTTGCTCACGATGCAGGGATTCTATCACGAAGCGTTCGGCGGGCAGAAGAGGCTACCGGCCCAGCAACTCCACGATCCGCGGGCGATGCTCCTCGACGAGCCGAAGCGCCGCCAGGTGCATCAGATCGCCGTCACACTCCGAGCGGAGCTTGAGCCGGGTCGGGATGCGCATCAGGTACTCCCGGATCTGGGCCGGGTCGCCGAGGGCGAACTTGTCGTCCCGGCAACTTGGAGGAAGGTCGGCAACGGCGAGCTTGGCCTCGTGGTGTCGCAGGAACACGACGTCGAGCCGATCGGAGTAGCGGTCGGCGAGGGACAGCTCGTGGTGCGCCCGGGCCCGCTCCTCCATGATCGTCAGCACATGGGTCGGATTGACGAACTGCTTGTTGCGTTTCGAGAGCAGCTGTTCCTCGGCGACCTCGAACGGCTGCGAGCCGTCGAAGGCCACGATCACCGCCCGCCGCGCCGGCCCGTCGCCATGGTCGAGGCCGGAGAAGATCGCCTCCATCAGCGACTCGATTCCCTGGTTGTCCGTCAGTCCGCCATCGCCGGCGTGCCAGTAGGACGGCTCGCCGTCGGCATCGCGAACGACGAACGTCACCGGCCCGATCAACCACGGTAGGGATGCCGACGCGGCGACGGCGGTGGACAGCCGCATCCGGTCCAGATCCACGCCCAGGTCCTCGGCCGTTGTCGCCTCCAGCCGATCGTCTCCGTAGGGGTAGTCGAAGGCGGTGGCGGGGAGCGAGCTGATCACGAACCGTCGCCCACTGTGGTACCACGTGCTGTTGATCAGCATCGTCGGGAGATCTCCACGCTGCTCGCGGTCGCCGACGGACTCCATCGTCATGCCGTCGAGAAACTCTCGATCGAGGATCTCGCCCAGCGACTTTGCCCGTTTGCTGGGGTTGAGCCAGCGGAACTGTTTCGCCTGCTGCCACTCGGTCTTCTTGGCCAGGTTCATCCTCATCGACGCGCGTAGATCGTCGAAGAAGCGACGGTAGTCGGCGTGAAGCTTGCCGTTGTCGGAAAGGGTCGGGACGCTACCGTCGGGCTTGTGCGCCGCGAAATAGGCGGCGGCGATGCTGCCGCCGGAGACCGTCGAGACATACGACGCGCGCTCCAGCAGCGAGCAATCTCGATCCTCCGCGGCGGTCACGGCCAGCGCCTCGAGCCCCCCGGCGGCGAACATCGCCGCACGGCTCCCTCCGCCGGAGAACGCCAGTCCGAGCAGGACCGGCTCGTCCCCTTCGCAGGCACGCGGCGGCCGCGATTCGGAGACCGACGGGGGGCCCTCCAGCTCCACGACGAAGGAGGCGCAGCCGGCGCAGAGCAGGCAGGCGGTCAAGGCGATGATGAATCGTGTTCGTGTCATCGGCCGTAGCAGGGTCCGGCGAGTCACGGATCGCTCTTCCTGCTCCAGCGGCCAGAAGACGATCGGGATCCTCGTGACTTCCTGGGCCGACAACGGCGATGACGCCAGCAGCAGGAAGAGGACGACAACGGTGGTGAGGAGAGTTTTCACGCCGAAAGATTATAGAAGTCCGCCCCGGTTCGCGCACGGTCAGTCGTGGTCAAACACGACTCCGAGTGTCATGCCCCAGGCGGGCTCCTGCAGCGATACCATCTCGCCGCCGAAGTCGAGCCGGGCATCGCTCAGCGGGATCCAGGCGGCGAGCCCGAGCTGGATCCGGAAGTTCCAGCGCTTCGACAACCGGGCCGCCTGGAAGCGCAGGCCGGAGTCGAGGGTCAGCACTCCTCGGCCGATCGTTTCCGATTCCGCTGCGCTGCCCGGATCCTCGTCGACCAGCCGTTCGTTGCGCCACGCCGCCCCCGCCGAGCCGTAGTACGTCATCCACTGGCCGCGATCCCCGAGGGGGCGTTCCCACTCCAGGCCCAGTCCGAGCTGGCCGGTATGGACGAACCGTCCCGGGTCATCTTCGAACTGAGGCTCGCCGTAACGGATGTCCAGCAGTACCGATTCTCTCCACCGCGAATGTTCGGCCACCAGCAGCTTGCTGTGACGCTTGCCGACCACTCGCGCCTGTACGTCCGGCATCAGCAGGCTGACCTCGATCGAGTAGCGCGGTCGAGGAGCGGGGACCGACCCGGCTCGATAGCCCGACGAGATCAGGCGCAGCTGACCGTACGACGAGTCGTTGTGGAACTGCTGCGTCGTCTCGAAGACCACGGGGCCCAGGCGGAGGCCGACGACGACGGCGGAGTCATCCTCCTGGTCCGCCGTCTCCCGGAACACGGGATCGTCGTATCCGGAGCGCCAGTCGCTCCGCATCCCGACCCAGGCGGCGAAGGAGTTCTTGCTCGCGACGGCGAACGCTGCCGCGGCCCCGTCCAGCTGACCGTCGCTCGTCGCCAGCGCCGTGGCCCGCAGCCAGTATCCGAATCTCCAGTCGGCGGTGCCCGAGTCGCCGGCCGATCCGAAGTTCCGGTAGTGCTCGACGTTGCCCCAGACCGTCGCCTCGGTTTCGCTCGCGTCGACATAGGGTAGGTCGAGGATCGGAGATCGAATCAGCCGGTGGAAGCCGTTCTGCAACGCTTCGCCACCGAACCTCCCCGACTTCCGCAGGCCGCCGCCGAGGGCGATCCGGGTCGATCGTTGCCCGGCGGAACGGTTGAGCAGGAAGTAGCCGACGCTGGCGGAGAGCTGATCGCTGCGGGCCTGCGGAGTGTGGTTGTCGAGGGTCAGGACGCTGTGATCGAGGATCCCGACCCAGCGCCTGTCGAGCCGTGCGACGAGGCTGAACTGCTGGGTCCGGAAATCGTCGCTGATGCCGCCGCGTCCGAAGAAGTCGTTGCTCAGACTGACCTCGAGGTCCGGCTGGAGGAACGGCGGGAGTTGCGAGGGGACGCCGGGAATCTCACCGGCGAACGTGCTTGCCGAGAGAAAGAGGCCGAGCACGCCGAGGAGCCACGACGGGAGAAACGGCGAGCGGTTCTGCGGGAGCCTTACGATGGCGTCTACTTCAATCGACCTGAACCGGCAGTCGTTCGAGCCCCAGCCGCTGCAGGAACGGGTCGTACCGCGGGTCATCGTGGAGTGGCCGGACCGTCGGCCAGTTGGTGATGCAGAGGACGATCGGATCGCGTTCCGCGAACGCCCGTTCGAGCCAGCCGTACGCCTCGTCCATTCGTCCGAGATTCCCGGGAATCATCGCCAGCGTGGTTCCCTGCATGTAGCCGGTCTTCGCGCGAGCCAGCAACTCTGCTTGAAAACTATCGGCGAGCTCGACGCGACCGGCCCGTGCGTGCAACAGGCCGAGTTCGGCGACGGCCCACGGGTGACGGCCCGAGTCCTGGACCGCCATCTCGAGCTGGGTCTGCGCCTCGTCGAGTCGGCCGGTGTCGAGGAAGCACAATCCCAGCAGGCGCCGCAGGTGAAACGCGTCGGAGTCCTCCTTCAGCTCGGCGGTCAAGCGGGCGACGGCCTGATCGAAGTCGCCCTTCACGTAGAGGTTCGCCAGCCACCCATGCTTGGAGAACCCACCGAACGGGTCGACCTCCGCGGCCCTCCGACAGAGTTCGATGCCCGCGTCGAGTCGATGGGAGACGAACGCGTGAAACAGGTGCCCGTAATGGTGGAACGCCTGGGAGTAGTTGGGGTTCAACTCGATGGAACGCAGCAGGCTGACCTCGGCCGCCGCCCAGTCGCGGTTGTGCACGAGTTGCCAGTGGCCCAGGGCGCAATGCGCTTCCGCCAGCCGGTCATCGAGGGCCAGGGCGCGCTCGGCCGCCTGTTGGGACAGCGGCATCGCCTCCCGCGGGTCCATCGCCCCGGTGAATCCCAGGGTGCCGTAAGCATCGGCGACTCCGGCCCAGGCCGGCGCGAACTCGGGGTCGAGCTCGACCGCCCGCTTGCAATGCCCCAGCCCGATGTAGGTGTCCTTGCCGAACTGCAGCCAGGCGTGTCGCCCACGCAGGTACTCCTCGTAGGCCTCGAGGTTGCGCGTCGGCGTGCGGACCAGCGGCGCGTCGGTCCGTTCGCCGAGCTGGGCTTCGAACCTGGAGGCGATCGCCGAGGCGATCTCGTCCTGCACCGAGAAGATGTCGTCCATCTCGCGATCGAAACGCTCGGACCAGAGATGGCAACCGTCGCTGACGTCGACCAGCTGGGCGGTGATCCGCAACCGGTTGCCGGCCTTGCGTACGCTGCCCTCGAGGACGTTGGCCACGTCGAGCTTGCGGGCGATCTCAGAGATGTCCACCGCCCGCCCCTTGAAGGAGAAGGCCGACGTGCGCGCGGCGACACGCAGCCCCTTGACCGTCGAGAGCGCGTTGATGATCTCCTCGGTGACGCCGTCGCTGAAGAACTCGTCGCCGGGGTCGCCGCTCAGATTGCTGAAGGGAAGCACGGCGATCGATTGACGTTCGTCGGACGCGAGGGCGCTGGCCGGCGAGCCGGCAGTCGCGCCGCGCGATCTGTCGAGGGCGGAGGCCAGCTCACGCGCGTCGGCGAAGCGGTCGCGCGGCTCCTTCTCGAGGCAGCGCAGCAGGACCCGCCCGAGTGCGGCCGGCAGATCGGGCCGCAGCTGTTCGATCGGAACCGGCCGGTCGCGCAGGATCGCGGAGACGAGCTGCGCCGGGTTCGACCCCTGGAACGGCCGCCCACCGGTTGCCATCTCGTACAGCAGGACCCCCAGGGAGAAGATGTCGGTGCGGCTGTCGATCGCCTGCCCCTCGGCCTGCTCCGGCGCCATGTAGGCCCACGTGCCGAGTACCGTCCCGGGTGCGGTGGCACCGATCGTCGCCGTTGCCGCCAGGTCCGTCGTCGGCCCGCCGCGGTCGGTGAGTTTGGCCAGCCCGAAGTCGAGGACCCGCAGGCGACCGTCGTCGCCGACGATAACGTTGGCCGGCTTCAGGTCGCGATGGGTGATCTGGCGTTCGTGGGCTGCCGCGACGGCGGCGGTCAGCGGGATGGCGAGTTCGAAGAACGTCTCCGGCGGCAGTCCTGTCGATGGAATCAACTGGTCGAGGGTGCGGCCGACGACCAGTTCCATCACCAGGAAATGCAGCCCCTCACTCTGTTCGACGTTGTAAAGGGTGACGATGTTCGGATGACTGAGCGACGCGAGCATCCGCGCTTCGCGCTCCAGCCGGGCAACCCGATCCCGGTCCCTGGCGAACCCCTCGGGCAGGAGCTTGATCGCCACATCCCGGCCCAGCCGCGTGTCCTGGGCCTTCCAGACGGCGCCCATACCGCCCTCGCCGATCTTCTCGACGAGCTGATACTGAGCGAGCTTCCGACCGATCAACGACTCGACCTCCCGGTGGTCTGCGGATTCTACTTCGTCGGCGACGAGAGCCGTGTGAACAGAAACTGATGGCGCCGGTTGAACAGACGGCGATAGCCGAGCAGCACGACGCTGACCGTGCCCAGCGCCGTCGCCGAGGCGATCAGGAACATGATCACGACCTGATACTTGACCGCCTCGCTCGGTTCGACTCCGGCAAGCAGCTGGCCGGTCATCATCCCCGGCAGACTGACGATGCCGACGACCATCATCGAATTGAGAATCGGGATCATCCCGGTCTGGACCGCGGTACGCACCGGGCCGCGGGCCGCCTCCCAGCGTGTGGCACCCAGCGCCAGCAGTCCGTCGACCTCACCGCGACGGGAGGTCAGCTCCTGCCCGAGTCGGTCGAGCCCCAGGGAGATCCCCGTCAGCGTGTTGCCGAGGATCATCCCCAGCAGGGGAATCGCGTACTGCGGTGAGAACCAGGGGTCGGCGTCGATGATGCCGAACAGCGCCACGCCGGCGATCAACCACGAACTGGCCCAGATCGAGATCGTGCTGTCCAGCCAGATCCCGGAGTAGCGTCGATCGGTCCGGCGCACGGCGGAGATGCCGGCGATGACCGCCATCATCGCCATCAACCCGAGTACGAGGTACCAGCGCTGCACCGAGAAGACCGACTGCAGGACCACGCCGACCAGCAGCAGCTGGACCACGGTCCGCACCGCGGCGATCGCCAGCTTGCGGTGGAGTCCCAGCCGCAAGGCCAGCGAGATGGCACCGTTGACGAGGATCAGCAGCGTCGCCAGTCCGACCTGGAGGTTGGACAGTTCGAGATAGTCCGGGCGCACCTCAGTTCACCTCGGCCAGCCGCCCCCGGTCCATCCGGGCCTGGCGGTTCGACACTCCCCGGGCCTGGCGGTCGTCGTGACTGACCCAGGCGCAGGCGCGCCGCGCCGGATCGCCCTCGAGCCAGCCCAGGATCAACCGTTCCGCGTGCCGCGTCGTCTCCGGGTCGAGGGCGGCCGTCGGCTCATCGAGCAGCACCACGCGAGGTTCGATCTGGAACAACCGGACCAGAGCGACGATCTGCCGTTCGCCACCGGACAGGGCCGCGACGGGCTGATCGAGGAAACTCTCGTCCTTGCCGAGTGCCTGCAGTCGATCGACACACCCTGCGCGATCGAAGGGGCGCCCCTCGTGAATCGCCAGCGAGCAGGGGAGCCTCACGTTCCGCTCGACGTTGCCCTCGACCAGGGTCGGTGACTGGGGTAGGTAGACGATCTGGCTGCGGAAGGCGGGGATCTCGGTGTCGGCGACCTGGCGACCGCGCCAGCGAATCGTCCCGGCGTCGTGGGGGTCGAGCTGGGCCAGCGCGCGCAGGAGCAAGGACTTCCCCGAGCCGGCCGCGCCGGCGATCGCCAGCCGATCCCCGGCCGCGAGGGCCAGGGAGATGTCGTCCAGCAGGACCCGGCCGTCCTGTAGACGGCGCACCAGCGCCTGGGCCTCGAGCAACGTCACCGCAGGAGTCCTCTCATCCGGGAGTCGCCGAGTATACTCCGCCCGCGACCTGTCACGGACCGCTGGAGCCGGCGATGGAATATCGATTGACCACGTTCGATGATCTGCACGTCGGGCAGTCCGCAACTCTATCCAGAACGATCCGTGAGGAGGACCTCGCCGCGTTCGTGCAATTGACCGGGGACTCGAACCCGATCCACGTCGACGACGAGTTCGCCCAACGCACCTTCTTCGGCCGGCGGATAGCCCACGGTTTGCTCACGGCGTCGATGCTGTCCACGATGATCGGAATGAAGTTGCCCGGAGTCGGCGCGATCTACCGTTCCCAGACCCTGGAGTTCGTCAAGGCGGTGTACCCCGGAGACGAGCTGACCCTGACCGCGACGGTCACCGAGCTGGACGCCGAGGCCAACCTGATTCGCATGGCCTGCGAGATCACCCGGGCCGACGGCGCGACGGTGTTGCGGGGTACGACGGAGTCCAGCTTGATCCGAGGGTTCCGTTGATGCGCGGCCAGGCGAGGGTCGCCGCCGTCGTGCTGCTGAGCGTGGCCGGCCTGGCCTGTGCCGAGGGCAACGAGATGAGCGGCGAATATCAGGATCTGCTGACGCTCTTCGCCGAATGGCGCGAGTTCGAGCGACCACCGATGCTCGACGGCGCCCCCGATTACACAGCCGCGACGATGGCGGCGATGTTCGAGCGGAGCAAGACCTACCGGGCGCGGCTGGAAGCGATCGATCCCGCCGGCTGGCCCGTCGACCAGCAGGTGGACTGGCAGATCGTCCGCGCCGAGATGAACGGATTCGACTTCAACCAGCGGGTGCTCCAGCCCTGGGTCCGCGATCCGGCTTTCTACCAGTCCCTTTGGACCTACCAGAGCGACGTCCCGGGCCACGAGGGGCCGACCCACCATGCGCTGACGGAGCTGTGGACCTACGAGTTTCCGCTGTCTCCGGCAGCGGCGCGACGCCTGGTTGGCGACCTCGGTGTGATTCCGCCGCTGCTGCAGCAGGCCCGGCGCAACCTGACCGGCAACGCCCGGGACCTGTGGGTCACCGGTATCCGGAACATCCGCCGGCAGAGCAGCGATCTCGACGCGCTGGAGCAGCGCGTCGGCGCCGAGGCCAGTGGCGAACTGAAGGCCGCGATCGCCGCCGCCCGACAGGCGACCGGTGCCCTGGCGGACTGGCTCGAAGAACAGGCTCCCTCCAAGACCGGCCCGTCGGGGGTCGGCAAGGACAACTACACCTGGTATCAGCAGAACGTCCACCTCGTGCCGTTGACCTGGGAGGACGAGGTCCGTCTGCTGAAACGCGAGCTGGATCGCGCCTGGTCGTCGCTGAAACTCGAGGAGCATCGCAACCGCAAGCTCCCGCCCCAGCGGCCGGCGGCGACGCCAGAGGAGTACGACGCACTGGCCCAGCGCGCAGCGGCGGGCTTCATGGAGTTCCTCGAGCACGAGCAGATCCTGACGGTCAAGGAGTACATGGAGCCGGCGTTGCGTGAGCACCTGGGCCAGTTCGTCCCCGAGGATCGTCGCAACTTCTTCTGGATCGTCGCCCATCACGACCCCACGCCGCTCTACACGCACTTCTACCACTGGTTCGAGCTGGCACGGATGCGCGAAGAGCCCCATTCGAGTCCGGTTCGTCGGGGCGCCTTGCTCTACAACATCTTCGACAGCCGCAACGAGGGTACGGCGACCGGCGTCGAGGAGATGTTCATGCACGCGGGTCTCTACGACGACAACCCGCGGTCACGAGAGCTGGTCTGGATCATGCTGGCCCAGCGTGCGGCGCGTGGGCTCGGTTCGCTCTACGCCCACGCCAACGAGATGACGATGGAGCAGGCGGGGCAGATTCACGGCGAATGGACTCCCCGGGGCTGGATGAAGACCGAAGAGGAGCTGTTGATCTTCGAGCAGCAGCTCTATCTTCGCCAGCCGGGGTACGGCACGAGCTATGTGACCGGCAAGTATCTCCTCGAGCGCACCCTCGCCGACTACAGCAAGCAACTCGAGGAGAGCGGGAAGCCCTTCGTACTGGCCGACTTCTTCGATCGATTGAATGCGATCGACAGTATTCCGATCGCGCTTGGCCGCTGGGAGATGACCGGACTGGACGACGAGATCGAGGCGATCGGCGCCCGGCGTGGCGCAGAATAATCTCGCCGTTCGGCGACCTGGGCGGTTTGCCGGAACTCGGGCTACGATGGACGCCATGGCCCTCGACAAGCAGATCATCGACCTCGAAGTTCGCGTGGCGTATCAGGACAAGATCATCGCCCAGCTGGACGAGGTCGTCCGCGAGCTCGCGACGCGCATCGAACGACTGGAGCACCAGGTCAAGGAGCTGCGGCAGAACGCCAATGCCGCGCCGATCGGGCCGGCGGACGACCCGCCGCCCCACTACTGATCTCGACGGTCCCGGGCTCCTTCGCCGTTACTGCGTCGCGTCGTGGCCCTGGCCCGAGTCGACGGGCGTCTGACCCTGGTTGTGACTGACTCCTGCAGAACCGCTCGCCGATCCGCTGTTCCCCGAGGCGTCGGTCGCCGTCACGGTCACCACGTACACCCTGCCGTCCCCGCCACCGTCTCGTTGAGCCCGCAACCGGAGTTCCTCTCCGTCGACCTCGGCGTCGGGGGACTGCCCGGTCGGTTCGTCACTGGTAACACTCGAGATCGACGCCACAGGGGCCGGATCGCAGGCATCGACCGCCTCGAAGGCGAGACCGACGTCGACCAGCATGTGGTTCGGCGGCCAGAGTGAGATCTGTTCCAGCGACACCGTGACGATCGGCGGGGTGGTGTCCTCGATGACCACCGTCACCTCTGCCTCGGACGTCTCCGCTGCGCTGTCGGTCACGACCAGCGTGATCACGTGTTCGCCCAGGTCGAGGTTCGCCAGGAGCGTCTCGCCGCTCCCGAGAAGGAACCCGCCCTCGTACCACTCGAAGCTGACGATGTCGTCGTTGGTTCCGGGTGTCGAGTCCGGGTCGCTGCTCGCGCTACCGTCCAGTACCACGTCGGCGGCGCCGATCGAGACGCACTCGACCTGTTGTGGGCTTCCCGCGTCGGCCAGCGGTGCCGTGTTCGGGTTGCGATACCGCGCCAGGAAATTGTGCTGTCCGCCTGTCTGGGTCAGGGTGGTCTCGTTGGGTCCACCCTTGCCGAAGGTTGCGCTCTTGGTATAAATGCCGCCGACGTGGATCAGGCCATCCACCGGATTCACCACGATACTCTGACCCTGGTCCGTGTCCTGGAGAATGACCGTGCGGCCGGTGTTGATCAGCTGTCCCGGTCCGCCGGCGGAGGCGGCCCAGTTGAAGGAACCGTCCGCGTCGAACCGGGCGACGAACGCGTCTCCGCTGCCTTCGGCGATCAGTTCCACCGCCTCGGCCCCTTCACCGAAAGTCGTCTCCACACCGTAGCGCCCCGTGACGTAGAGGTTGTGGTCGACGTCCAGTGCCAGCGCCTTGACGTCCTCGCCCCTCACTCCGCCGGCGCGGGTGGCCCAGACGAGGTTCCAGTCCGGGTCCCACTTCGCCACGTACAGATCGGTGCCGCCTGCGGAGTTCAGCGTAACCTGGGATGGGCCGTCGCCGAGGACCACGGTTCCCGAGAAGTTCGATGTCGTGTAGATGTTGCCGTCGGCATCGGCATGGTGAATCCCGGTCATCGACTGCGTCTTCAGCAGATCTCCGTTCGGTGCGTACTGGGCCAGGATCCCACCGCCACCGGGGACCGTTTGCTGGTGAATTCCCTCTCCGAAGACCGCCCCGGCCGTGTAACCGCCGTGATGATTGACGTTGCCGGCCGCATCGACCGATAAGCGGCCGCCGTCGTCGTCGCCGTTTCCTCCCGCAGGGTAGATCCACAGCGGATCGCCCGCCGGGCTGTACTTGGCAACGAAGACGTCGTAGGCGATCGGACCGCTCTTGGCGATCAGGGGACGTGCCCGGAAGGTCACCGGCCCACGGAACCTGCCGGAGACGAACACGTTGCCATCCGCGTCGGTCTCGATGTCGCGGCCGTAGTCGTACAGCGGCCCGCCCTCGGCGAAGGCCCAGAGAATGTCTCCGTCCGCGGAGTACTTGGCGACGAAGACCTCGAAGGGGGTCCCGGTCACCGTGATCTGGTTTCCGTTGCCCTCGAACGTGAGAGGTGCGGGGAGAAAGGCGCCGTCGAAGTCGCCGACGATCAGGAGGTCGCCGTTGGCGTCGACCGTCTGGGCGCGATGCCGGATCGGGTTGGTGACGAAGTAGGAGATGCTCGTGCCGAGGATCTTCTCGGCCCAGATCGGCACTCCGTCAGGATCGAACTTGGCGACGTAGCCGTGCCGACTGGCCTGTACGAGCGTGATCGCCGACGCGCCCTCGCCCAGGGTGATCGAGTCGGTGAAGTTGCCGGTGACGAAGTAGTTTCCATCGGCGTCGAAGTTGAGTCCTCCCCTGGCCGCCACATCGACGAACTCCTGCGCCTGAAGCGCTGGGCCGGGGATCATCAGGAGCGCTCCGAGAGTCAGGAGCAGCGTGAGAGAGGGTGCCGCGATCGTCTTCTTCATGACCGTCCTCCGAATGGGGCGCGGCCAGCAGAAGTACCGATGATGAGCGGCCGTCGGGCCCCGTTGCTGTCATACAGGGTACGCCTCGTCCGGTGAGATCGCCCTGCGCGTTTTCCCCCAGTAACGGCCCGGATCAGAAGCGTTGAAGTCGCGATGTTTCTTCGGTCCACGTGGACTAGACTGCAATCGCCATGACCCGTCGTGCCCCCATTCTTCTGATGCTGGTCGCCGTGGGGCTCGGTTGTGGAGTCGGCGAGGGTCCGGCAAAAACCGGGGATCCCTCGTCGACGGATCCGACGGATCCGACGGATCCGACGGCGACGTCGGACGACGGAGCGACGAGCCTCACCCTGCATATCGACCCACTGCTCGATCTTTACTTCACCATCCGCGCCGAGGCGGCGCAGGTGGATGTCGCGCCTCCGCCAGGTCACGAGGCGGCCGTCGACGCGGCCCGGGAGATCCAGGAGTCGCTGGGGAGCTTCGGCGGCTGGGGCCCCCTGGATACGCGGTTGTTCTTCGCCACCGGCGTCGATCAGCTCCTCGCCGGCTTCGCGGAGCTGCCCGAGCCCTACAACCGTCGCGGCCGCGAGATCTCGATCCGCGCTCCCGCGTTGCGTCTGGCCACCGCGCTTCAGGGCTTGCTGCCCGGCTTCCTCGAGAACGAATGGCCGGAACGTCGCGCTGCCCTCGAAGCGCGAGTCGCCTATCTCGACGCCGAGTTCATGCCCCGCCATCGGGAAGCGCTGGCGTACATGATGGAGTCCCTGGCCATCCTCGATCCGGGCATCACCGTGCCGGTCTTCCTGGTCACGGCGACCAATCCGCCGGGTGCGATGACCTACTTCCTGCACGGCGGAGCACCGGCGACGGTGATCGACGTCGAGGTCGGTGGCGCCGCCGACCTGTTGCTCGAGACCGTCCTGCACGAGAGCTGCCATGCCCTGGACATGGCCTCGAGGGACAGCGCGAGCGCGTTCGCCGTCCTGCGCGGGCTCCTCGAGGATCGCGACCTTACCCGGGCCGACGACGCCTTCCACACCATCCCCCATACGTTGATGTTCGTTCAGGCCGAGGAGACGATGCGCCGGCTGTTCAACCCGGATCATCGCGCCTACGGCGACGTCACCGACCTGTACGAACGCACCGGTGTGACTGCCGACGTGGAGCGCGAGGTCTGGTCACGCTTCCTGGACGGGGAGCAAGCACGGGAAGCGGCGCTGCGCGAGATCGTCGAGACCCTGGATCCACGACCCCGGAAATAGCCTGTTTCCGGGACGATTGCCTTAAAGACCGTGTGGGGCTTGACCGCTTGATTGCAAAGTGATATCATGCTGTTATCACACCGTGACAAACCGGGAAAAGGAGCATGCGCTCATGACCAGAGAGAAACCGTTCGAACCGTTCCGTGGCTGGGGGCCCCTGGCGATCGTGCTGTTGATGTTCTTCGGAGCGATCTACTTCTTCATCGACGCGATCGTCCAGAAGAATGTGACCGGCGATGCTCCGGGGCTGCAGTTCGCCGCCAGCGTCGTCGCATTCCTCCTGTCGATCATCCTTGCCGGTGGCTTCTTGCCGGTCGCGCCCAATGACGCCCGGGTCCTGCTGCTATTCGGCGACTACAAGGGCTCGATCAAGAGATCCGGCTTCTACTGGGTCAACCCGTTCTACTCGAAGAAGAAGCTGTCGCTGAAGGTCCGCAACTTCGAGACCGGATCCATCCGCCAGCCGGAGAAGAAGAGCAAGGAAGGCGCCGTGATCGAGAAGGGCTTCCGGACCTCCGGTCGCCCGTCCAAGGTCAACGACCGGGACGGCAACCCGATCGACATCTCGGCGGTCGTCGTCTGGAAGGTCGTCGAGACCGCCGAGGCGCTGTTCGAGGTCGACGACTACGAGCACTTCGTCGAGGTCCAGAGCGAGGCCGCCGTCCGCATCCTGGCCAGCCGTCACCCCTACGACAGTGAGGATCACGAGGTCTCCCTGCGCGGCAATCCCACCGAGGTCTGCGAGCAGTTGCAGGGCGACATCCAGGAGCGGCTGGGCAAGGCCGGCGTCCGGGTGATCGAGGCGCGGATCAGTCATCTGGCCTATTCGCCGGAGATCGCCGCGGCGATGCTCCAGCGTCAACAGGCCCAGGCTGTCGTCGCGGCGCGGACCAAGATCGTCGAGGGCGCGGTCGGCATGGTCGAGATGGCGCTGGATCGTCTGCAGCGCGACAATATCGTCGAACTCGACGACGAGCGCCGGGCGACGATGGTCTCGAACCTGCTTGTGGTGCTGTGTTCCGACCGGCACACCCAGCCGGTCATCAACACCGGCTCACTCTACAACTGATCGATGGTCAAGAAACCAGCCGCCCGAGAGTCGTTCCTGCTACGCACCGATCCGCGGGTGCTGGCGGCGCTCCGGGCCTGGGCCAACGACGAACTGCGCAGCAGCAACGGCCAGCTCGACTTCATCCTGCGCAAGGCGCTGCGGGATGCGGGCCGGCTCAAGCCGGACAAACCCCGTCCGTAGGGGAGTCGCGGCTCAGACGGCGAACGTGTAACAGACGGCCGTGCCCTCGAGGACGACGACGCCGTCGTCCCGGGTCACGCTGGTCTTCAGCTCGGTGATCGGCTTGTCTTCCCGGGCGCTGGTCACCTCGACCTGTCCGGTGATCGTGTCGCCGGGTCGCACCGGCGCCTTGAAGCTCCAGTTGACCTGAAGGAAGACGGTTCCCGGACCGGGAAGATCCTCGGCGACGCAGGCGTTGAGGATCGCGCTGGTCACCCCGCCCTGGACGACGATCTCGCCGAACTTGGTGTTCTTGACCGCCTCCTCGTCGTAGTGCAACGGGTTGCGGTCGCCGCTGATGGAGGTGAACATCTCGATGTCGCCGGGCTCGATCTTGCGCGAACGCGAGGCGGTGGCCCCGACCGCCGGTACGCCTCTGGGCCATGCTGTGCTGCTCATGCGGGCAGATTATCATGGTCACGCCCCTCCCCGGCATCTGCGGTTGACCCGGGAAAAACTGCAAATTCGCTGAAATTCGCCCGCCTCGCTCCGGGTAGACTGGCATCCGGTTGATATTCGAGCCGTCCGTGGCGGGATCCGTCATAGGATTCCGTTAACAAGACCATGGACACGAAGCACAAACCCGACGGGCCGTTCGATGCCGTCGTCGTCGGAGCCCGGGCGGCCGGGGCAGCGACGGCGATGCTGCTGGCCCGGTCCGGCCTGTCCGTCCTGCTGGTCGATCGCGATCGCCACGGCGCCGATACGCTGTCGACCCTGGCCCTGATGCGCGCCGGCGTCCTGCAGCTTCATCGCTGGGGACTGCTCGAACGAGTGAAGGCCGCGGGGACGCCGGCGATCCGCTCGACCTCGTTCGTGTACGGCGACGAGAAGATCACCATCCCGATCAAACCCAAGGACGGCGTGGATGCCCTTTACGCCCCCCGCCGAACGGTCCTTGACGCGTTGCTCGCCGACGCGGCGGCCGAGGCGGGAGCCGACGTGCGCTTCGGCCCGCGACTGATCGATCTGGAACGCGCCGCCGACGGCCGGGTGACCGGAGCGGTCCTCGAAGATCGCGATCGCAACGTGTACACCGTCGGAGCCGGGATCGTCATCGGAGCCGACGGCCTGAAATCCACCATGGCCAGACTGGTCGAGGCACCGATCTATCGCCAGGGGCGCCACTGCGTCGGCGTGGTCTACACGTTCTGCCCGGGTCTCGCCAACCAGGGCAACCGCTGGTACTACCGCCCCGACGTCAGCGTCGGCGCGATTCCGACGAACGCCGGCGACACCTGCCTGTTCAGCGCAACGACCGAGGCCCGATTTCACGAAGAGATCCGGCGGGACCTGCCTGCCGGCCATCGCAAGATCGTCGCCGAGTGCTCGCCGGAGCTTGCCGCGGAACTCGCCGAGCACGAGCCCACCGGCCGGTTCCACGGCTTCGCCGGACACCCCGGGCAGATGCGTCAGAGCCACGGGCCGGGCTGGGCGCTGGTCGGCGACGCCGGCTACTTCAAGGATCCGATCACGGCTCACGGCATCAGCGATGCACTGCGCGACGCCGAACTGCTGGCTCGTGCGGTCACCGAGGGAACCGAGACGGCGCTCCACTCCTACCAGACCACCCGCGACGAGCTGTCGGACGAACTGTTCGACGTGACCGACAGGATCGCCGCGTTCGACTGGGACATCGAACGTCTGAAGCCGCTGCACCTTCGTCTGAGCGAAACGATGAATCACGAGGTCGAGGCGCTGTTGCAACTCGACAACCAATTCCAGCAATCCTGATCGAAGACCAGGAAAGGAGAAGATCATGAGCCAGACCACGAAGAACCCCGTTGACAATGGCGTGAACGTCGCAGCACTGCTCGGCGCCCGCGAAGCCCTGACCGAAACCCCCGAAGCGGCGAAGTTCGCCTGGCGGGCGAAGTGCGAGTGGGTCGGTGGAACCTGCAGCCGTTCGACGGTCGAAGGCTTCTTCGGTCTCGGTGCGGAGCAGAAGCACAAGACCAAGTTCACGTTCGACTCGGATCACCCGGAGATCTTCGCCTCCGAGGATCGCGGCGCGACACCTCTCGAAATCGTGCTTGCCGCGCTGGCCAGCTGCCTGACCGCCGGCGTCGCCGCGGTCGCGCAGCATCGCGAGATCCAGCTGCACTCGGTCGTCGCGACGCTCGAGGGTGGCATGGACATCCAGGGGATCCTGGGCATGGACCGCGACGTTCGGAACGGCTTCGACGGCATCAAGGTCAACTACGAGATCAAGGCCGACGCGACGCCCGAGGAGATCAAGGCGCTGGTGGCTCAGTCCCAGAAGCGCTCGGCGGTGTACGACATCATCACCAACCCGACCAACGTCACCGTCGAGGTCTCCTGAACCGCGAGGCGGGACCGGAAGGAACGATGCGTACGACGACTGTCATCATCGGGGCCGGCCAGGCCGGTCTGGCCATGAGTCGGTGCCTCACCGCACGCGGGATCGATCACGTGATCCTCGAGCGCGGTGAGGTCGCCCACTCGTGGAAGACCGAACGCTGGGACTCGCTACGCCTGCTCACCCCGAACTGGCAGAGCCGACTGCCGGGGTACGAGTACGCCGGCGACGATCCCGACGGGTTCCGCACGATGCCCGAGACGATCGAGTTTCTCGAGGGCTACGCGGGTTCGATCTCGGCGCCGGTCCGGACTCACACGACGGTCCGGTCGGTCACCCGGACCGACGATGGCTACCGCGTCGAGACCAGCGACGGGGAGTGGCTCTGCCGGACGGTCGTCCTGGCCACGGGCGCCTGCAACATCCCCAGCGTTCCGGCGATTGCAGACTCCCTGCCTGACGGGATCGCGACGATCACCTCGATGGAGTACAAGAACCCGGACCAGTTCGGTCCCGGCGGAGTTCTCGTGGTCGGCGCTTCCGCAACCGGCACGCAGATCGGCGAGGAGATCCATCGATCCGGGCGTCCGGTCACCGTCGCGGTCGGCGAACACATCCGGGTGCCCAGGACCTACCGCGGTCGGGACATCAAGTGGTGGATGGACGCCGCCGGCGTGCTTGACGAGCGCTACGACGAGATCGACGACATCGACCGGGCACGACGGGTGCCCTCGCTGCAGCTCGCGGGATCCGCGGACCGCCGGACGGTCGACCTCAACCGGCTGTCCGGACTCGGCGTGAAACTCGTCGGCCGCCTCGCCGGCATCGCCGACGGCAAACTGCAGTTCTCGGGATCGCTACGCAACCAGTGCTCCCTCTCCGATCTCAAGATGAACCGGCTGCTGGATACGATCGACGAGTGGGCGACGGCGAACGGTCTCGACGACGATGTCGAGCCGCCGCATCGGTTCGAGGAGACCCGGACCGACACTGCGCCGCCGCTCGGCATCGATACGGCCCGGGGTGAGATTCGCACCGTCGTCTGGGCCGCCGGCTATCGCCCCGACTATTCGTGGCTGGACGTTCCGGTGTTCGATCGCAAGGGCCGCATCCGTCACGACGGCGGGATTGTCGACTCGCCGGGAATGTACCTGATGGGGCTCCCGTTCCTGCGCCGTCGCAAGTCCAGCCTGATCGACGGCGTCGGGGATGACGCGCGGGAGCTGAGTTCCCACATGGTCGACTACCTGGGTGGGTCGCAGCCCCTCGCGGAGGCGCGCCAGGCCTAGCTAGCCCTGCGGGGCGCGGAAGTTCGCCAGCGAGCCGTCGTTGAAACGCACGTCGGTGTAGTGATAGTCGAACTGTGCCCGGCCGTCGTCGATCGAGACGAGAAACGGAAGCGTCACGCCGCCGACCTCTTTCCACTGGTCGAACTTGATCGTGATCCGCATCTCCGGGCCGTAGTGCATGCGCATCCCGAGTGGACGACCCGCCGGGTCGTAGTACAGCGAACGCAATGAATTCTCGTCACCGAACGAGACCGCCTGACAGGGCTGGTCCTCGAACGTGTCCGCGTGCGGCGGCTCATGCTCCGGATACAGACGGTCGTAGAACAGGATCTGTGCGTGGAACTGATGGCCGAGCACCAGCTCGCGGACGAACGGCTCGGCCTCGGACTCGGCGGTTCCGTCGAACTGCCAGACGTAGCCGGCGTCGATGCCGACGGTGAGGGATCGGTCGCCGTCCAGGGTGCGAAAGGCGGCGTGCTGCGGATCGCTGTAGAGGACCGCGGTGTTGAAACCGGTCCCGTCGGACACCTTGACCTCGGCCTCGGCCCGGATCGACCGGATCTCGCCGAGCCGTGTCCCCGTGGTCACTCCCGTCAGCCAGGGCCGGGAGGCTTCGGCCTCGGCCTCGGCCCCGTGGCCCGGAAGCGAGAGGGCGACCAGGACGACCAGTCCTGCACCGAGCGACTTGATCATGTCTGTCTCCGTTAGCCCCGTGGTCATGATAGCCCCGATCCCCTACACTTGCGCACCATGCCGACGCGACGACGATTCAGCTCCTCGCGGCTCTCCCGCAGACCGGGGGAGTGGTTCGCGTTGGTTCTCCTTGCAACCGCTTTTATCGCCTGCAGTCCAGCGCCGGAATACCGGGCGCAGCGCTCGATCTCGTTGATCGGTATCTTCGACGACGCCACGATCGAGCTGGCCTCCCGCGAGCCAGCCCAGCTCGGCCAGGCGACCTTCGGCGGGGAAGAGCGACCGGCGATCACGGTTCATGCACCTACGTCGATCCGGTTCCCGGCTCTCGGGATCGCGACGGGCGCCCGGCTGCAACTCGGTGTCGGGCTCGACGATCGGCGAGTCGAGAAGTACTCCGACGGTGTGGAGTTCATCGTCTCGATGCAGGAGGGCGGCGGCGCGCCGGAGCCGGTCTGGAGCGGGATCGTCGACCCGAGCGCCGCCGGCGGACCCAGCTGGCTGGACGTCGACCTGGAGCTCGAGCGCTGGGCCGGGCGGACCGTCGACCTGATCCTGACCACCGACCCACGGGAGAACTGGATCGGCGACTGGGCGGCCTGGAGCCATCCGGTGATCCGCTCGAACGGCGTCGCTGCCGATATCTCCACGTTCCCGGTGGCGAGAGAGCAGGTCCTGAAGGATCTGCTCGAGGAGGCCGCGCCGCTGCAACCGGCCGAACCTGGTGGAACGCCTTGCGTCCGCCGGGTACCCCTGAAGGTCCCGCCAGGCGCCTCCGTGGAGATCGCGGCACAGATCCTCCGCGACTCCGACGCGGAACCCGGTCCCCTGGGGCCGATCCGGCTGGCGCTGCGCGTCGACGATGAGCCGCTGTTGCAGCAGGAGTGGATCACCCGCGAGGAATCGATCATCACCCTGTCACGCCGGGCCTCCCTCGACCGGTTCGCCGGTCGGGAGGTCGAGTTGACCGTCGAGCTGTGCAACACCGGTCTGGGCAACACGATCACCTGGGCCACCCGGTTGTGGTTGACCCAGGGGGCAACCGCGCCCCGGCAGCCGGCCGAGGCCGGACCGAACCTGCTGTTCGTCGTGGTGGACACGCTGCGCGCGGACCACCTGGGAACCTACGGCTACTCCCGGGAGACCAGCCCCGAGCTGGACCGCCTTGCCGCCGACGCGCTGGTCTTCGAGCAGGCGATGTCGGGGTCGTCCTGGACGCAACCCTCGGTGGCGTCGCTGCTGACCGGCCGGTCGCCGATCGAACACGGCGTGATCGAGAGCGTGCCGCTACCGGTCCGATACGAGACCCTCGGCGAGCGGATGCAGGCGGCCGGCCTGACCACCTTCGGTTTCTCGGCCAATCCGATCGTCGGGCGACTGGAGGCGATGCATCGCGGCTTCGAGACGTTCGCCCAGGTGCCCTGGTCCCGGGCCGGCGAGGTCGGGCAGGTCTTCGGCGACTGGCTCGACGACGTCGAGGGGCTGCGCTGGTTCGCCTACCTCCAGTACATCGACCCGCACTCGCCCTACGACGCGCCCGAGCCGGACGGCTCGCGCTTCGGCGAGTGCGAGAGCCGCTTCTTGAACCCCGGTCGCCTCGATCAACTCTCGAACTACATCAACTTCGGCGGCGGCCAGGTCGACTACAGCGCCGAGGACATCTCCTGCCTGATCGACAGGTACGACGGCGAGATCCGCCACTGGGACACCGCCTTCGGGCGGCTGCTCGACGATCTCGGACGCCGGGGAGTGCTCGACGACACGATCGTCGTCGTCACCAGCGACCACGGGGAGGAGTTCCTTGAGCACGGGCGACTGCTTCACGGATACCAGCTGTTCGAGGAGTCGATCCGTGTGCCGCTGGTCGTCCGGGCCCCCGGCAGGGTGAAGCCGGGCCGGCGCCCGGGGCCGGTCGAGACCCGCGAGGTGTTCTCGACCGTCCTCGCGCTGATGGACCTGCCGCCGGATCCGGAACAGCCGGAGTCCCTGCTCGAAGGCGGCACCGATCTCTGGAACAAGACCTACGCCCACACCACCGAATCCTACGTGCCGGGCACCGGCTACACGGTGCTGGCGGCGGTGCGCGACGGCCGCTTCAAGTACATCCTCCGGCCCCACGACGACCAGAACCAGCTCTACGACCTGCAGGCCGACCCGCTGGAACGGACCGACCGGAGTGGCGAGGACGTCCAGACCCTGGGCATCTATCGTGAGCTGCTCGACGCCTGGCTCTCCGGCGGAGTCGCCGGCTCCCAGCAGATCCGCGGCATCGATCCGGAGTCGCTGGAAAAGCTGCGGGCGCTGGGGTACATTCGATGAGTTCCCCGCTGAAAACTCCATCCATGGGTTCCCACTCCACCACCCCACGATCCCGCGTCCCGTCCGCGGTGTTGCTGTCGTTGCCGTTCTTCTGTTCCGGCGCCGCGGCCCTGATCGCTCAGTTCTGCTGGCTGCGGATGCTGACGGCGATTCTCGGCGGTTCCTCCGCCGCGCTCAACGTGATCCTGATCACGTTCATGGGCGGGCTGGCGATCGGCGCCGCCCTGGCCAAGCGGTTGACCCACCGGGTGCGAAACTTCGTGCTGATCTACGCGGCGCTGGAGGGCATCCTCTGTCTGTACCTGTTCGTTTCGCCCTACCTGGTCAACGCTCTCGGCAGCGGGTTCATCCGTCTGCTCCCGGTGCTCGGACACGAGACGCTGTTCGAGAACCTGGTGAGGCTGGTGGTCTCGGGGGCGGTCTTCATCCTCCCGACGATCGTGATGGGCATGACGACACCGGTGCTGATCACCGCCAGTGTCGAGCGCGTCCGCGACACCGCGTCGTGGTCGGGGCTGCTCTACGGCATCAACACGATGGGCGCGGCGTTCGGCGCGCTGCTTGCCGGTTGTTACATGATCCTGGCCATCGGCGTGACCCGTTCGCTGGCCGTCGCGGCCGGGCTGAACCTGATCGCAGCCCTGATGGCCCTGCTGATCGTGCGCCTGCATCCGGCCGAATCAACTCCGATCGTCCAGGAGGATGCCGGTCAAGGCGTCACCGGCGGTAACCGGACGATCCGGTTGTTCTGGGCGCTGGCGTTCTTCGGTGGTTTCGCCGGGATGGCCCTCGAGGTGATCCTGGCGCGGATGCTGCTGTTCGTGATCGGCGGCTCGTACTACAGCCACACGATCAGCATCGGCGGGTTCCTGCTCGGCATCGTCGCCGGAAGTCTCGCGACCGGCCTGATCGCCCGACGCTGGAAGCCGCAGGTCTCCCGGGTGCCGCTGCTGTTCTGCATCTTCGGCTTCGCGACCCTGGTCGCGGCGTTGCTGTTCGAGGGACTGCCGACGACACTGCACCGCCTGCTCGTCGAGCAGCAGCTGCTCGGCATGCACTTCCTGGTGCTCAAGCTCACCGCCGCGCTCCTGCTCGTCCTGCTCCCGGCGATGGCGTCGGGCATGGTCCTGCCGTACCTGATTCACCTGCTCACCGAGCAGACCCGGGATGTCGGCCGGGCGTCGGCGAATATCCTGCTCTCCAACACCCTCGGCAGCGTGCTGGGAGTCTGGCTGACCGGTTACGTGCTGATCGAGTGGGTCGGCGCGCGCAACTCGATCTTCGGCGTGGCGATGCTCTGCTTCTTGATGGCGGTCGTCGCCTTGACCTTGTTCACCGCTCCGACGGAGAAGGCGTCGGCCTGGGTCTCCTGGGTCGGCGTCGCCGGGATGTTCATCGCCCTGGCGTTGATGATCACTCGCGGAGGCGTTCCGCTGATCGTCGACTCGGTCAAGTACGCGGAGATGGGACACCCCGAGATCCTCTACTACGCCGAGGACGAAGGTGCGAGCGTCAGCGTGACCCAGCGTACCGACCGCCGGGCCCGAGGGATGCTCGTCAACGGGATCATGGCCGGCGAGATCGACCTGGGCGAGATGCACCACGGCTCGATCTCGGACATGGCGATGCTGGTCCATCCCGATCCCCGGACGCTGTTCATCGCCGGGATCGGCAGCGGCCGGACCGCCGGCGTCGCCGGTCTCTACCGTGGCGTGAACGTGCTCGCCGTCGAGATCTCCGACGCCGTGATCTCGGCGTTGCCGGTGATGGACGAGTACACCTACAACCTGACCCGGAACCCCGCCGTGACGATCCAGCGCGGCGACGCGCGTCACTTCTTGATGACCACCGAAGATCGATTCGACGTCATCGCTCCCGACGTCTTCATCTCCGCGCAGACCGGTACGGCCTACCTGTACAACCAGGAGTTCTTCGAGTTGTGTTCGGAACGGATCAAGCCCGGCGGGCGGGTCGTGCTGAACGTTGCGCTGGAGAAGGACATCGACCGCGTGATCGCCGCCGGCTTCGCCGGTGCCTTCGACTACGTGAAGCTGGTCGAGATTCCCTACGCCAACTACACCTTCCTCGTCGGGGGCAACGAGCCGATCGAGCTGCCCTCGGCCCCGTGTCAGCGCTGGAGCGACGTGCCGCTGGTGGTCCAGCGCTGCAAGAGGCTGGGCCTCGGCGAGACCGGCGGCCTGCAGGCCAACGTCAGCGCCGATCGCGACGAGATCTTGCGTCGGCTCGACGGTACCCGGGCCAGCACCGACGACCATCCTGTCGTGGACTACCTGCAGTTCTCCAACCGCTTCGGCTCCCTGGCCTGGTGAGCGGATGATCGAGATCCGCGACATCGGTTCGCCCGAAGAACTCGGCGACCTCAAGCAGGGGTATCTGGAATCGCTCTCCGCTCCGCTCGACGGGATGTGGGAGGTGTTTGCCGGTATGGGGCGGCAACTCGAGATCCTCTCGGCCGGAGAGCGGGCGGGGTACTTCTCGATCAACGAAGAGGGGCAGGTGTTGCAGTTCCATCTGGCGCCGGAGTTTCAGCCGGCGGCGGCGCAGCTGTTCGCCGCGGCCGTCGCCCGGGACGAGGTGCAGGGCGCGATCGTCAGCACGGCGGACCCGCTTCTCCTCGGCCTGTGCCTCGACCTCCAGCAATCGCTGCGGGTGCACACCTACCTGTATCAGGATCACCGCCGGGTCGATATCGAACTCACCGATGGAGCCGGAGCCTCCCTCGACCTGGTCCAGGAATCCGAGCTCGACGAGATCGCCGCGCTTCAGCGCGAGAGCCTCGATGGTGACCTGGGCGACTGGCTCGTCGTTTACCTGACGAATCTGATCGCCCGCCGTGAGCTTCACGCCCTGCGCTTGAACGGCGAGGTTCTGGGGACCGGCGAGACGCGGGTGAGCGATAGCCAGCCCCCCCATGTCGATCTGGGAGTGATCACGATGCGCCGCCACCGGAGAAGGGGAGTCGCCTCGTACATCCTCGGCCGGCTCAAGCAGCACTGTTACGAGCGGAACCTGGTGCCGATCTGCTCGGCGGCCGCCGGGAACGTGGCGTCGTTGCGGGCGATCGCGAGGGCCGGTTTCGTCAGTCGCCACCGGTTGCTCGAAGTGACGTTCTGAGCCACGGCGGCGTGGCGCGGTCACTCTGAGCTCGATCAGCGGGCGTGCCTTATAATCGGCGGTCCAACCCGGAGGCTTCATGCACCGCTTGATTCCGGTTGCTCTGATCGCGTGTATCGCCTTTTCGATGACGCCGGCGCCGGCCCAGGAAGCACAGGCCGAGGCGGAGGAGCACCTCACGTTGACCGCCGAGGGCGACGCCCTGCGCCAGGAGTTGCAAGACCTGCGCGAGCGCATCGACTCCCTCCGTAAACAGGCCGCGGAGGCTGCCGTCGAGGACCGAGGGGCGCTGGAGACACGGGTTGCCGACGCGATGCTCTCCGCCGTGCGAGTGATCCGGCGGTTGGTGGCGAATCTGCTGGCACAGGAACGGGAAGGTCTGCCGGCGGCCGAGCTGCGACAGACGGCCGAGGCGCTATTGCTCGAACTGGGTCCGCGGATCGTCGCGCAGCTGGACTCGACGGAAGAACGGCTCAAAGCGCTGCGCGAGCAAGTCAATACCGTCGAGTCGGCCGAGCTGCCGGCTCTTCAAGGTCACATCACCCGGATGGTGGACTGGCTGGATGTCGTCCTGGCCGCCTACGTCGACCTGGTAGAGGATATGCAAGAGCTCGGACTCGACGCCGCCCAGGTTCGTGCCGACCTGACAGAGCGCTTGATCAGCCGGGCCGACCTGCTCGAGGGACGGATCCAGGTCGCAACCAAGCGCATCGACAAGGGCCGTAAGGAGGCGGCGGGTAATCCGGACGCGAAGGAGGGCGTCGCCGAGATCCAGCTGCTGGAGTCCCGGAGAAAGGAGGCGATTCGAAGCCTGACGGCGCTGGTCCGGCTGATGGACAGCATGGGGATCGACTCATCGCACCAGCGTCAACTGATGATCGTGTCTACCGGCGAGGTCACCACCGACGTCTTTCGCAAGAACGTCCTGGTCGGGGTCGTGAGCAGCTGGATCGATGACGCACGCGACTGGCTACTGAACCGCGGCCCGGCGCTGGGGTTTCGGCTGATCCTCGTGGCCGTGATCCTGCTCGTCTTCTCGATCATCGCCAGGATCGCGCGCTTCGTCGTTTCGCTGCGGGGCCGGCGATCCGGTACCAAGCACTCGCGGCTGGTTCAGATCATGCTCCAGGGGCTGATCAGCCAGATCATCATGCTGATCGGCATCGTCGTCGCCGTGTCGGCGCTCGGTGTGAGGGTCGGCCCCCTGCTCGCCGGCCTGGGTATCGCCGGTTTCATCGTCGGCTTCGCGCTGCAGGACACGCTCTCCAACTTCGCGTCGGGAGTGATGATCCTCAGCTACCGGCCCTACGATATCGACGACTTCATCGAGGCCGGCGGGGTGTTCGGCAAGGTGAACGACATGAGTCTGGTCTCGACCACGATCCTGACGATCGACAACCAGACGCTGATCGTGCCCAACTCGAAGATCTGGGGTGACGTGATCAAGAACATCACCCATCAGAACCGGCGCCGGGTCGACATGAAGTTCCGGATCTCGTATTCGGAGCAGATCGAGCGAGCGGAGAAGACGTTGATGGCGATTCTCGTCGACCACCCCAAGATCCTCAAGGAGCCGGCACCGATCGTCCGCTTGCACGAGCTGGGCGAATACGCGATGGAGATGATCGTCCGCCCGTGGGTCGAGACCGGGGACTACTGGGAGGTCTACTGGGACGTGACGCGAGAGGTGAAGCGGCGGTTCGACGACGAGGGCATCTCGATCCCCTGGTTGCAGCCTGGCACGTACGTGCCGCGACGGGAATGAGTGCCCTCGTGGTCACGCGAACGTTAGAACTTGTAGGAAAGACCCGCCTTGAACTGGATCGGATCCACACCGATCGACGCCCCCGGAGGCGAGACATCGACGAACAGGTAGCTCAGGCCGAAGTTCAGTGCCAGGCCCTTGTCGCCTAGCGGCAGGTCGAGACCGGCGACGGCGCCGTAGAGGAACTCGTCGTCCGTCTTGATCGACGTCGAGAAGCCGCTCAGTGAGATGTCGTCCCAGAACGAGTATCCGATCGTGGGGCCGATGAAGAAATCGAGCCCGTCCTCTTTTCCGAAGTGGAAGTTGAGGTTGACCATCAGTCCGAACATCGACGTATCGCCGGTGGTGTCCGGGAACCCGGCTTCCTCGACGTCCAGGTCGAAGCTCGTGTAGTTCAGGGCCGGCTCGATCCCCAGCCGATCCGACAGACGGAACTCGAAGGCCGCCTCGAACCCGAGCGCTTCGTCCAGCTCCGTGGTCTGGCCGCCGTCGACCAGGTCGCCGGTGGGAAGACTGTACAGAACGTCGAACCGGACCTGATTGTCGCCTGCCACAGCTACAGCCGATGACGCGAGCACCCCAACGGCCAATGCGACAACACCCAGGATCGCAGACCTCTTCGTTCTCATCTTGCTTCCTCCACACCTTGATGCGTCATGACGCATGGCAACGAACTCACGCTACCTATGATCGCACCAGACCCGACCTTGTGGTGTCAGGGAACCCCCTTACGAGAGCCCGCCGGCATAGTGGCTTTCCGCAATAAAAAGATGGCCGGGTTTCCCCTAAAGTAAGCAGTGGGATGGGGTGAGCGGCACCCTGCCAGGAGGCAACGATGAAGAGATGGGGAGGTTGGTCAAGCAGCTTGGTTCTCGCGCTGGCGGTCGTGTTGTCAATCGCACCGGCTGCGCTGGCCCAGACGACAGTGGTCGATACGGAACTCGGCGGAACCTTCGCCGGCACGATCGAGACGGCCGGCGGCGACTTCGTCCAGGGACGTTTCACCGCCACCGGAGGCGAGGTCGTCACGCTGACGGTCCACGCCACGAACGGCGCGTCGCTGATCCCCACGGTGACGATGCGCACTGCCTCCGGGGCCCCGCTTGTGGGCGGCGAGTCGCGGACGATCAACTGGCTGGGCTACGGAAACGTCACCCATGTCTTCACGGTGCCTCTGGCCGGTGTCTACCTGGCCGAGGTCGGTGGCGCGTCCGGCAGCGGAACGTTCGAGGCCAGCCTCTCCGGAACCGCGGTGATGTCGACCCTCGTCGCCGTCTCCGGGACGATCACCGACAGTGAGACCCATGCTGCGATCGCCGACGCCTCGGTCACCGTCGACGGCGTGCTCCTGGCCATGACCGACTCCTCCGGTCTGTATTCCGGCTTGCTGGACCCGGGCACCTACGATTTCGCCTTCACGGCTGCCGGCTACGAGCCGGCCGACCAATCGGTCACCGTGACTGCCGGCATGGCGATCGCCGACCTGGACGTCGCTCTGGTTCCGGAAGGTAGAGGAAGATACCAACGGGATCGAGGCCAGCCTCTCCGGCGACATGAACCCGGGTGGCACCGTCACCGCGACCGTCGAGATCACCGTTCCTCCGGGGACCGCGATCAACTCGATCCTGTGGACCGTGAAGGAAGGCGTCGACCCCGGGATCACGGGAGAGACCACCGACACGGCGACCCTGACCCTGGCCGCTGCCGAAGACTACAAGACCGAACTCGTCCACTACCTGCAGGAGCCGCCGGTCACCGAGGACGAATTGCCGCCGAACGTCCCGCTGCCGCCGGGTGATTTCCCCGGTGGTCTCCCGGACCGTCTGATGGTCGTCGGCATCAACCCGCTGGCACTCGAGAGAGCTTCCATCGTCGTCCTGGAGGTTGAAGTCGACACCGCCGTAGGTCTGTTCACCGACGAGGTGGAGGTTCACACTCACGTCCCGTGGAAGGTCGCCAGCGGATTGCGTAATGTCCCGACGAACGTCGGCGTGCTTCTCCAGGCAGCCGACGGCGACTCGCACAGCTGGACCATGCACGCCCCGGCGGGTTCCAGCGCGACTCTGTTCGACGCGAATACCCGCTACCCGTACTTCACTCCGGACGTCTCGGGGCTGTACGAGCTCACCGTCAACACCGCCGCCAAGCGTGGCAAAGACCCCGAGAAGGGCGTCGACGAGGGCGAATCCCTGCACGTCTATGCCGGCAGGTGGCGTGGCGCCATCGCCGATCAGGACATCGACGGCCGTCCGGTCGGGGACACGGCCTGCACGTTCTGTCACAACGGCGATCTTGCAGGGGACGAATTCACCGACTGGGCCCAGACCGGGCACGCCGAGATCTTCACGAACAACCTGAACAACAGCACCCACTATGGTCCGCAGTGCTTCTCCTGCCACACGGTCGGATTCGATCCCGAAGCCGACAACGGCGGCATCGACGAGGCTGCCGACTATCAGGCGTTCCTCGACTCCGGGCTGATCAACCACCCGGGAGACAACTGGACCGAGGTCCTCGCCGACTTCCCCGATACGGCGGCGATGGCCAACGCCCAGTGTGAGGCCTGCCACGGGCCCCAGGATTCCCTGGCCCACGGATTCGGCTCACCGCCGGGAGACCCCCGGGTCGACCTCTCCTCGGATGTCTGCGCGACCTGTCACGGCGAACCGCTGCGCCACGCCCGGTTCCAGCAGTGGCAGCTCAGTGGGCACGCGAACTACGACGTCGCGATGGACGAGGGCGATAGCGGGAACTGCTCTCGCTGCCACACCGGTAACGGATTCCTGGAGTGGTTGCCGATCCTGCTCGACGACGACCCGGAGACCGACCCGCTGGACAACGTCCAGGTGACCTGGGAACCGGATGAAGTCCACCCCCAGACCTGCGCCACCTGTCACGACCCCCACGCGGCGGGTACGACCAGCGGCAGCAACACCAACGCGACGGTCCGGATCAGCGGCGACACGCCTCCACTCATCGCCGGATTCCAGGTCCTCGACGCCGGAAGGGGCGCGATCTGCATGACCTGCCACAACTCCAGACGCGGCCTGCGTAACGACAGCGTGTGGGACACCTTCAGTACAGGCGAGAAGGCCCGGGCACCCCACGGATCGGCACAGGCCGACATGGTGGCCGGCGAGAACGCCTACCTGGTGGACGTCGGCACCCCCGGCGGTCACGCGAACGTGGAAGACTCCTGTATCGCCTGCCACATGGAGTCGACGCCTCCTCCGGCGGCGCTCTCCTACAACCAGAGCGGCACGAACCACACGTTCTTCGCCGACGTCGGGATCTGCTCCGATTGCCACAGCCCCCGGCTGCTCGCCAGCGATGTCCAGGGCTCGATCCAGCATCTGTCCGACATGGTCGAAGATCTGCTCGAGGACGCTCTGTACGAGTTGATCGCCGACCTCACCGAGGCCGGCAATACGGTCGACATCAACGGCGATCTCACGATCACCGATCCGTCCGTGATCGACGAGATCCAGTTTGGCGAATACCGCGGCCGGCAGTCGGTGTCCCTGACGCTGGGTGACGGAACCGAGATCGGCCCGGTCCGGGTGACCGACATCGATGTGTTCGACGGAGCCATGGCGAACATCGGCACGCTATATGACTTCGCCGAGGACGACATGATGAAGGCCGGCTGGAACTGGTTGCTGGTCCACAACGACGGCAGCCTGGGACTCCACAACCCGTTCTACGCGCAGGGAGTCCTGATCGCCGCTCGCGACGCTCTGGTGAACCTGCAGGGCGGCGGCGGAGAGATGACACTGCACGAGGGAGACGGCACGTTCGGGAAAAACCGAACCGGCAACTCGATGCTGATCCCGACGCCCTTCGAGTCCAAAAGGAGTCGTTCCAAGTAAGCGCTCACACCAGGCGATTGCCCGGGCCGACTCCCCGCAACCCCTCAGGCCCGGGCGGTCGCCGACCGCCTCCCTCCGTTCAACCCGTCGGCGGCCTCGTGGCGTCGACGGGTTGTTTCTTTCCTGGGCGTACGCTTTGATGCGTCAGGGCGTGTACCAGATCGGCGACGAGTAGGCGCGCTCCTGGGTCTTCAGCCGGATCTCGTCCGGCAAGTCGAGCCCGTAACGGGTGTCCAGATCGCCGGGAAGACGACCCCGAATCGGCCAGTCCGGCGCGCGCAGAAAATACCACGATCGACCGGGTCAGGGCGCGTCCGGTGTCTCGTTCGCGGAGTCGACGCCGACGGAGAAGCGAATCTTCCCCATCCTGTCGTCGCTCTTCCTGCCCGACAGCCGGGCCTCGAAGACGTAGTCGCCGTCGGCCAGGGCGGTCGCCGGTACGACGTCGAGCAGGTTCTGGCAGCGCACCTTTGTTTCGCCTTCGAGATCCAGCGCGAGGTCGGGCAGGCTACCGACCAGTTCTCCGTCGGTACGGCGAAGCGATCGTGCCACCTCCCCCGCGGGTCGTCCGCGCTTGCCGACCATGCAGGCCTGGGTCAGCGCGAGCAGGTCCTGGGGCTCATCGATCATCTGGACCAGCAGCGGCTCAAACGAGTGGGAGCTCCCGACCTCGTCGCCGCCGGTCTCGCGGCCCAGCACGACCAGGTTCGGGCCGGCGGTGCGGGCCAGGATCGGACCGACGAGGAACAGCTCTCGCCGCGGGATCTCGGGTACGTCGATCCGCAGAGTCGCCGCATGAGGGTCGATGCCGTCGGGGTCGTTCATCACCGCGGTCAGCGTGTACTGTCCGGGTTTGAGGGTGACCGGCTCGAGGAAGGTGATTCGCGGCAGCCCGTCGACGTCGAGATTCTCCGGGCGCACCGTCAGTCGGCGGGTGAACCGGTGCAGGACCGTCTGGCCGTCGGTCACGACCGCACCGAAGTCCCGTGTCTGTTCCCCCTGGGCCAGCAGGTCGAGGGGGATCGGGAAGCTGACGCTCAGCAACGTATCCCAGCGCTTCCTGGAATCCGGGCGGACCGGAAATGCGTAGGCCTGGACGAGGCCGGTCTGGAACTGCTCCGGTGCGAACCACGCGGCCCGCAGCTTCGACTCACGTTGCACTTCCTCCGAGCGGAACATGTGCTTGCTGGCGTGAATCGCCCGCAATCCCGGGCGCGACGTCTTGACCGAGATCCGTTGCACCTTGTCTTCGACGACGCCGTCGACGTAGAAGCCCAGCGCATAACTGCAGGTCAGATCGCGCTGGGCCCGGGCCAGGCCGAGAGTCAGATCGTTCGTGCGTTCGGTGAACCGGCCGCCGGTGTCGGTGGCCAATCGTGCCAGAGAAACGGTGTTGCTCGTGGTGGAGGTCCCCCCCACCGTGCGTGGAGCGCTTCAGCCTCAGCCGGCGCCGGGTGGCGGGGCCACCCGGCTGGCGCTGTTGTCGATGAGCCTCAACCCCGCCGCGTCGACCGGATAGATCGCGCAGCGCGAGGCGGCGGCCTGGGCGGCGATCTGGTCGAACTGCAGATCGAGGGGGACGTCGGTCATCGACGAGTACAGCACCATCGCCTTGCGGCCTGGCGATTGCTCGACGATGTCGAGCAGCGCGGTCATTCCCCGCACCCAGCCGGTCTCGTTCAGGTGGCTGAAGTTGCCGTTCCAGAGGGTGATGTCGTGCTCCATCCGCTTCAGTGACCCGAGGATTCTCGCCCGATCGCCGGTGAACGACTGCTCGACGCGCACCCCGCCGGTCAGCGCGGCCAGCATCACCTGGTCGTCGTCGGTGAGTTCGTGCTCGAGCCACTTGCGCGCGTGATCGAACACCTCTGCCCGTTGCGTGAACCCGATGTGCTGGTAATCCATCGTCAGCACGAAACGACGGCCGCCGGGAGGCGCGGCGGTCGGGGTCCGTTCCCGGGCGAAGCGAACGGCGTCCGGCTCCGGCCGTCCACCCTCATCGCAGTACTCATCGACCGACTCGATCTTGACCGGATCACCGTCGTGGAACACCTGGAAGTCGTCGGCGACGAGGCCGGAGACCGTTCGATCCTGTCGATCGAGGACCAGCACGTCGACCAGTACGAGTCGTACCGTCTCCCGCTCGACCTTGTCGATCTTCAGCGGTGTGTCGGAGGTCGGGGCCGGAGCGTCGGCCTCCTGCCCGAACGCCAGATGGCCCGAGGCGATGAAGCAGACCAAGGTGGCGCACAGGACCGATCGACGCATCAGCAACCCCTCCTTGCCGGGGAGTCTACCGTGAGAATCCGCCGGGCGAGCAACCTCATCCGCCGATTTGTCAGGGAATAGCGGGCTCGTGGGTAGTATTCTCTGAAAAGGACCGACTATTCGAGCGAATCGCCGGGACTCATACGGAGGGTTGCCACCATCTTCATCGACGTCAAGCTCCTCCCGGCCGCGTCTTGCCTCGGCATCGTCGGAGTCCTGCTGCTGATCGCGACGAGCCTCACGTCTCCGCCGCTGGCCGCGACCCCCTCCGAGATTCTCGGGAAACTGCCCGGGACCCCGGTCGACTGTCCCGCGGATTTCGACCCATCGTGGTGGGTCGCCGACTGTCGCGAGTACACCGGCAAGTGGAAGCCGATCCGCAAGTGGGTCGACGACGTGCTGAATCCGGCGGGGAACGCTCTGCAGCCCTGGCACATCGAGGACGGAATCCACACGAACTCGTTCATCATCGACGGGAACACGTACGGCGTCGTTCTCGACACCAAGGCTGGACAGATCCGCGCCCGCTACCCCGACGCCCCGTCCTGCGACGACCCCGAGATCGCCGAGCGGCAGCGGCAAGCCAGCCTCAACCTGCCGGCCACCGCGAAACCGATCGCGGAAACCCTGTCGGCCCGACCGGTCTATCCCGAGCTGGCCAAGGTTGCCCACTTCGAGGGTAACGTCTGGGTGCGCGGCGTCGTCGGCACCGACGGGTCGTATTCGTGGTTGTGCGTCTCGAAGGTCGATCGACCCTCGGTCGGTTTCGAGGCCGCCGCCCTCGACCGCGCCTCGGCGGTGCGATTCGATCCGGCGACGAAGGACGGCGTCCACGTCGAAGCGGTGTTCACCTACATCGTCGAGTTCCGGCTGCCCTGACCGGGCAGGCGTACCCATGAAGGACCACGCCCCGTCGGCCGAACGCAACCGCGACGAGATCCTGGCCGTCCTGCGCTCGGTACTCCCGAACGCGGGCACGATCCTCGAGATCGCCAGCGGAACCGGCCAGCACGCCGTTCACTTCGCGCCCCACTTTCCCGGCGCGATCTGGCAACCCTCCGATCGCACGGAGCAGGCACTGACGAGCATCCGCGCCTGGGTCAAGGAGGCGCGGCTACCGAACCTGCGGGATCCGCTGAAACTGGACGTGACCGATCCGGTCTGGCCGATCGAATCTGCCGCGGCGATCGTCACGATCAACATGCTGCACATCTCCCCCTGGGCTGCCTGCGAGGGATTGCTGGCCGGAGCGTCCCGGCTGCTGCCGCCGGCCGGGCGTCTGGTCTACTACGGAGCCTTCTTTCGCGACGACCGGACGACCGCTCCCAGCAACCTCGCCTTCGATCGTTCGTTGAAGGAGCGCGACCCCGAGTGGGGTGTCCGTCGCCTGGAACATGTCGTGGCCCACGCCGAGTCGGTCGGGCTGACCTTCGAACAGGTTCTCGACATGCCGAACAACAACTACACGTTGATCCTGAAGCGCTGACCTCGCTGCCCGGGTCGACTTGACGCGCGTCTCGGGCGAGGTCTATCCTCGCGTCCCTTGCCGTACCGGAGAACGCTTGACGAACACCATGATGCTTTCCGCGCTCGTGTTTGGCAGTCTGTCGCTGGCAGTCCTGGTGGGGCGCCTTGTTCGCGGCCACTTGCCGCAAGAACACATCAGCTCGGATTCCAAGGATGCCGTGAAGCTGGCGATGGGGCTGGTCGCGACGATGACCGCACTGCTGCTGGGTTTGCTGGTCAGTTCCGCGAAGGCGTCCTACGATTCGTCGCGCAACCAGGTGATCCAGATGGCGGCAAAGGTCGCGATGGTCGACCGGATGATGGCGGCATACGGCCCGGACGCGGCACCGCTCCGTGTGAACTTCCACGCCGTGACCCAATCGGCAATCGACCAGATGTGGCCGACGGCCGCCGGCGTGTCGGCGCGACTGCAGCCGGATGGTCGAGCCGGCGAAGCCTTGTTCGGCGAGATCCTGTCGCTCCAGCCGACGACCGACATGCAGCGTGCGTTGAAGGGGGAGATGGCCGAACTCGCCGTCCAACTGGCCGGTATTCGCTCGCTGCTGACGGCCCAGGCGCTTCCGTCCATCTCTCGACCGCTGATGACGGTCGTCGTGGTCTGGCTGGTGGTGATCTACCTGAGTTTCAGTCTACTGGCGCCACCGAACGCGACCACGGCCGTTGCGTTGATTCTCTCGGTGGCCTCGGTCGCGGCGGCGATGCTACTGATCCTGGAGCTGGACCGGCCGTTCGGCGGGCTCCTGCAGATCTCCAGCGCACCGTTGGTGAACGCCGTGACGATGTTCGCTCCCTGACTAGCTCGCGCCCTCGTCCCTCGCCACGGTCAGGTGCCTGCCGAAGAAGGCGACGGTTCGCGACCAGGCCAGCTCGGCCGCCTCGGCGTCGTAGCGTCCGGTCGAGTCGTTGTGGAAGCCGTGGTTGACGCCGGGGTAGACGAACGCCTCGTACTCGACGTTCTTCGCCTTGAGGATCGCCTCGTAGGCCGGCCATGAGTCGTTGACACGTTTGTCGAGCTCGGCGAACTGCAGCATCATCGGGCCTCGCACCTGCTCGACGACCGCTTCTCCCGGAGGTGTCCCGTAGAACGGGACGGCGGCGTCGATCACATCCGGGATCGTCGCGGCCAGCATGTTGCTGATGTAGCCACCGAAGCAGAAGCCGACCACGCCGACCTTGCCGTTGCCGAGCTCGTGAACGTCGAGCAGCCGGGCGGCGGCGACGAAGTCCTGCTCGATCTTGCCCCGGTCCATCGAGCGCTGCATCGCGCGACCCTCGTCATCGTTGCCCGGATAACCGCCGAGGCTGTGCAGGGCGTCCGGTGCGAAGGCGACGAAGCCGGCCTTGGCCACCCGTCGGGCGACGTCCTTCACATACGGGTTGAGCCCGCGGTTCTCGTGGACGACCAGCACCGCCCCCACGGGTTCGTCCATTTCCCTGGGACGCACCAGGTAACCCCGACCGGTACCGTTTCCCTTCGGAGAATCGAAGCCGAGGTAGGTCGCCCGGATCGTCTCGTCGTTGAACGAGACCTGTTCGGCCAGCGCATAGGCGGGGATCAAAGCCGCGGCGAGGGTGTGCACGGTGAACCCGGCGACGGCGAGAGTGCCGAGCCGCGCGAGGAACGTCCGGCGATCGATGTCGCCGTGGGCGTACTCGTCGTACCAGTCGAACGCTTCCTGGGGGATCTCGGAACGATGAGATTCGTCCACGGGCAATCTCCTTGCTCGTCTCGGCGATGCGGTCAGCCGAGCCCTGCGGCTCGCAGGTGCCCGACCAGACCGTCGAGCTGCGTCGGGTCCTTGTAGGGCTGGTTCTCCAGGAACTCGGACAGGCTGAAGTCCGGTTTCTGACGGCGGATTTGATCGCACTCGGCGCCGGCCTGTGCGCCCTCACCGTTCGCCGCCAGCGCGCCGGCGAGGATCACCCGGGCCTCGAGGTTGTCGCCCTCGAGCGCCAGCGTGCCCCGGGCGGCATCGATCGCCGCATCGAACTGGCCGCAGTGGAAAAGGCCGGTCGCCAGCAGAGAGGAGAAGATCGGTGGTGTGAGCGGCGTGTAGCGGATCGCCAGCTGCGCCAGGTCCACGGCACGGGCCGGGCGACCGGAATAGTTGTAGATCGCGCCGCGGAGGGCATGAGCCCACGGGCAGTTCGGTCGATCGCGGACCGCGTAGTCGCTCGCCGTCTGTGCCTGCTCATGATGGCGGCTGTTCAGGTGCAGCATTCCCTGGATCATGTGGGCGAACCCGGTCGTGTCGCCCAGTTCGATCGCACGGGCGCCGGCCTCCATCGCCAGGCGCATCGATTCTTCCGGGGATGAGCTGTAGCCGAGCTTGGCCTCGAAGAAGTGGGCGAACGACGTGAACACGTGCGCCACCGGCGTATCCGGTTCCAGATCCTGGACCTCGAGCAGCAGCTGGCGCGCATCGACGAAACCCTCGGGGCGGAAGGTGAACATCGCGGCCAGCGCCTTGTAGTAAACCTGCTGCGCCCGCGGGTCGCGCAGCGCGCGCTGCAGGTCCTTGTGCGACTCACCGTGAACGAGCTGCACCTCCAGGGCCGAGAGGACCTTCGCCGTGATCTCGTCCTGCAGGGCGAACAGGTCGCCCATCTCGCCGTCGTAGCGCTCGGCCCAGCGGGTCGTGCCGGTCTGGGTGTCCGCCAGCTGCACGGCGATGCGCACCCGTTTCCCCGAGCGACGCACCGTCCCGTCGAGGATGTAGCGGACGCCGAGTTCCGCGGCGACCTCTGCCGGTTCGACCGACTTCCCGGCATAGCTCCCGGTGCTGGTCTGGGAGATCAGGAACAGACCGGGCAGCTTGACCAGGTCGGCGTTGAGGTCGACCCACAATCCGAAGGCCAGGTCGTCCTGCTCGGGGTCGTCACTGAGATTGCGGAACGGCCGGATCGCCAGCGACGGGCGAACCGGCAGCGGTTTGGCCACCGATGCGGCGTTCGGAGACGAGATCGGCCCCAGGCTCTCACGTCGCAACGCCTGCAGATCGGCGAAGAGCTGGGCCGCGGACTCGTAGCGATCCGCCGGATCCTTCTCGAGGCAACGGGAGATGATCCGGTCGAGCTCCGGCGGCAGGCTGTTCTTCCGTTTCGAGACCGGCTCGGGTGTGTCACGCAGGATCGCGGTCACCAGGTCGATCGCGCTGTCGCCGTCGAACGGCTTCCGGCCCAGGGCCATCTCGTAGAGGATCGTGCCGAGGGCGAAGACGTCGGTTCGGGGATCCAGCGCCTCGCCTCGCAGTTGCTCCGGCGCCATGTACGGGACGGTGCCGACGACCATTCCCGGCGTGGTCAACTGGGTGGCGGTCTTTCCCTCGGTCGACGGTTCGATCAACGGGCCCGCCGAGCTCTTGGCCAGACCGAAGTCGAGTACCCGGAGTCGGCTGTCCGTGCCGACCATGATGTTCGCCGGCTTGAGATCGCGATGGACGATGTTGCGCCGGTGGGCCGCGGCGAGGGCGTCGGTCAACGGCAGGGCCAGATCCAGCAGGGTGTCGCGATCGAGGCCCTGTTCGGGGATCAATTTGCTCAGGGTCTGCCCGTCGATCCATTGCATCGTGAAGAAATGGACCGTCGCCGGACCGTCGCCGTCGATGGCGGCCTCTTCGAGGCTGTGAACCGCGACGATGTTCGGGTGATCGAGGGCCGCGACCGCCTCGGCCTCGAGCCGCAGCCGCTCCCGGCTCGTGTGGTCGTCGCTCATCTCCGCCGGCAGCAGCTTGAGGGCGACGCGGCGTTTGAGTCGGGTGTCCTCGGCGACGTAGACCTCGCCCATCCCGCCGGCGCCGAGCTTGTCCAGGATCCGGTAGTGACCGAGGGTCTCTTGCATTCAGCGCTCCGCCGGCGAGATCGGCACGGCCGGTAGCTTACTCCGGATCGGGGCGCGGGGTGTTCCGGCACGCTACCTGCATCTTCCAGCCCTGGAACGGGAGGTGTCCCGATGGCCTGTGCAGTCAAGCGATTCCTGGTCGGATTCGGGGTGGCGGTGCTGGTCGGCCTGGTCCTGAC
>CALNYP010000021.1:0-5557 GCA_942490715.1 uncultured bacterium | reverse complement strand
CCGCCGGCCACCGATCCCCCGCCGGAGAGATCGACGCGACCGTACTCCGACGAGCTGGAGCCGTTCACGAAGATGAGCACCAGCCCCTCCAGGGAACGGGGTAACGGATCGGAGTTGACGATCTCGACGAACTCGGCAGCGTCGGCGCCTGGCTGGTCGTAGTCGATCTCGTTGATCCGCAACCCCGCCGGCGACGCGCAGCTCGCCTGCGACACCAGTTGGCGGGGGCCCTCGGTACTCGATCCCGCGCTGCCGACCGAATCGTCGATCGCGGCACGGACGAGGAACCAGTGCAGGGCGCCCGGTGCCGGACTGGCGGTCACCACGGGCCCGGTGGAGGTTTCGGCGAACCGTCCCAGGGAGCAGGCCGCGCCGGAGCCGTCGAGCAGACCGGCCAGGCCCGAGGGGTCGCCACGATCGACGATGTACTCCGTCGCTCCGGGAGATTCCGACCAGCGGAGGCAGTCCCGGGTCGACGGACACCACGACAGCCCGACGACCTCCTGGGGCAGGCCGGCGTGGACCGTGCCGGCGAGGGCGAGCGCCGGGAAGAACAGGGCAAACAGGGAACGCAGAGACAGGGCACCGGCAGCTGAGCGGACAAGGTTGGCGAGCATGATCGATCCTGGATTCCGGGAGGCTGTCGCCGGGCACGCCGGGACGGGGACCGTCGAACCGGGCGCAGAGTATCGCCCGGCGACCGGGTCGGGGGGCTCGCGATCGGCCCTCGCTTGCGGGAGCGGAACCCGCCGGGTTGCCGCAAGGAAACCGGGCCGCTGACGCCGCCTCGGGCTAGGCCACATCCACGCCGCGAACGCCGGTGTAACGCTCGGCGCTGCGGACCGCCAGGTAGCAAAACGGCGTGTCCGCCAGCGCGATCGCCACCTTCACGGCGTAGACGGACAGGATGATGCCGAACAGCTCCGCCAGCGTCCCGGTGAACACCGCCGGGTTCTTGTACAGGAAGATCATGTTCACGGTGACGCTGTCGACGAACTGGGAGATCACCGTCGAACCGTTGTTTCGCAGCCAGAGGTGCTTGCCCCCGGTCAGCTTCTTCCAGAAGTGGAACAGGCGGACGTCGATCATCTGGGCCAGGAGATAGGCCGCCATCGAACCGAACAGCAGCCTCCAGATCGGGCCGAAGATGTTGGCGTAGTCCTCCTGGAGCGGGTAGACCGAGGCGACCGGGAGCCGGATTCCGATCATCGCGAAGCCCAGCAGCACGACGCTGGCCGAGAATCCGGCCACGACGAGGAACTGCGCCCGGCGCGATCCGTAGATTTCCGAAACGACATCGGTGACGAGGAACGTCAACGGATACCAGAGAATACTGACCGGCAGGATCAGCCCTCCGACGGCGAACAGCTTCACGCCGACGGTGTTCGTCAGCACGACGAAGGTGACGAATACGGCGACAAAGGCCGAGAAGAGCATCTCGTAGCGGGCGAATCTGCCTTGGGTGGGGGTCACGGTGTCCAGCTCCGGGGTCCCGGCTATTATCGGTATGCCGTCTTTTCCAGTCGATCCCAATCGCCTCCGGGGTCCGCTTTTTCTTCCCCTTTCCGGCGCAATTACATACGGCGACCCCCGTTCATCGTCCGTATTTATGCACTGAACCCACCGGGCATCTTTGCATGAGACGGCTCGGCGGCCCCCCCGGTCGTCGACAGGACCGGCCCAGATCACGACGAAGACTCCTGCCACCCCGGGGCGGGAACCCAGCGATCGACGTGACCGAAGCCGAGGACGAGCTCTGACGTGACGAAGCGGAATCGGACCTGGTTGTTGCTGGCCCTGGCCGCGACGCTACCCTGGATGGCGGCGTGGGCCGGCGATCCGAATGAGTTCTGTGTTGCCTACTATGAGGACATGGAGAGCGGCGCTCCGGGCTGGTCGTTCGGGCTGCGCACCGAGGCCCAGGCCAAGATCGCCGATCCTCCCGGGCCCTCGACATGGCATCTCGCCGACCAGACCTGCAACGGGATCTCCCTCGGCGACACGATGCTGGTCTCCAACGGCAACTACGGCCCGACCTGCACCCCCGATTCCTCCAGGGACTACAGCCAGGCGATGAGTCCGCCGATCCACCTCCCGAAAGACGCTCTGGTCGTCCTCGAGTTCGACGCGCTCTCCTTCGACGAGGGCGGCTTCTGCATGACGAGCTCGGCCTACGACCGCAAGGACGTCGGGGTCTCGCTGGATGGCGGCATCACCTACGTTCGCCTGAACAACTGCGAAGCGCTGACCGACGGCACCGGCGGGCGGAGCCGGATCAGCTACGACGTCTCCTCCTTTTCGGGCCACACGGTCCAGTTCATCTGGATCTACGACACCGTCGACAGCAACCAGGGCCACACCTTCGCCCTCGACAACGTCGAGATCAACACGAATCGCTGCCGCGAGCCTTCCTGCGGCGACGGCATCCTCGACGAAGGCCAGACCTGCGATCCACCCGGCGAGCCCTTCGGCGCACCGGATGTCTGCCGGGAAGACTGCACGTTCTGCGGTGACGGCAACCTCGATCCCCAGAACGGTGAGCTGTGTGACGACGGCAACAACATCGACGGCGACGGCTGCTCCTCGACCTGTCTGCTCGACGGCAGCGGCTGTCAGATCTTCGTCGACGACATGGAGTCCGGCGGCACGATGTGGTCCCCGGCGATGCTCGTCCCCGGTCGTGAGCGGGACGAGGACGCGGAGAAGATCGCCGATCCCCCCGGACCGCCGACCTGGCACGCGGCGACGACGAGCTGTCAGGGCGATGAGCTCGGCAGCATGATGATGGTCTCCAACGGCAACTACGGGCCCGACTGCCAGCCCGGATCCTCCCGGGAGAGCAGCATGATCGTCGGACCGAAGATGGTCCTGCCGGACACCGAGCTGGTCACCCTCGAATTCGACTCGCTCTCCTTCGACGAGGGCGGCTTCTGCATCAGCAGCTCCGCGTTCGACAAGAAGGATGTCGGGATCAGCACCGACGGCGGCGCGACCTACACCCGGATCAACGACTGCACGGCGCTGGGTGACGGGACGGGACAATTGATCCACAACTCGTTCGACATCAGCGCCTGGGCCGGACAGGAAGTCCAGTTCATCTTCGGCTACGAGACGGTCGACAGCGGCAAGGGACACACCTTCGCCGTCGATAACGTACGCGTGTCGGGAGACACCTGCGGGACGATCTCGGTCAGCGTCGGATCGGCCGCGTTCAAGAAGTTCTACCGGACGACGGTGGTCAACGAGGCCAAGCAGTTCCCGGTCGTGATCGTCGGCCCGGCCAACCGGACCAGTACGGATCCCGGTCTGGTGCGGGTGGACAACGTCACGCCGACCTCCTTCGACGCACGCTTCCAGGAGTGGGAGTATCTCGACAGCTTCCATTCCGAGGAGAACGCTCCCTACATCCACATGGCCGCCGGCCGCCGGGTGCTGGCCAACGGTTCGATCTGGGAGGCCGGCACGTTCTCGCTGTCAGGGCTCGACAACAGCGCCGCGATCCAGTTCCTCGCACCGTTCCCCTCGGCTCCCAAGCTGTTCCTGACCGTGCAGACCGAGAACGACCTCGCTCCGGTGATCGCCCGACTCGAATCGGTCACCAGGAACGGGTTCAGCGCACGATTGATGGAAGAAGAGGGTCAGGGTGACCACCACGAAGAAGAGACGATCGGCTACCTCGCGGTCTACGGACCGACGTCGGGAACGCTGCCGGTCAGTTCGATGTCGACACCCTATCTCCTGCAAGAGCTGGAGGTGGACCATCAGTTCACCCCCATCCTGGGCTGGAACATTCGCATCGAGGAAGAACGCTCGGCCGACGACGAGATCGTGCACGGACGTGAGACGGTGGATGCGCTCGTGATCGGCGGACACCTGTTCGCCCAGGATCGCACCGCCGGAACCTCCGACCCCTTCGCGCTCCGCCGGATCGACCCCGACCCCTACGCCGGCGTGGAGTGGGGCGTGATTCACGGCATTGACCACGAGTGGCAGACGATCCCCTTCTCGAAGGAGTACGTCGACCCGATCGTCGTCGTCCGCCCCTCCTCGACCGTCGGCACCCAGGCCGGCGTGGCAAGGCTTCGCAATGTGAATCACCGCTCCTTCGACCTGCACTTCGAGGAGTGGGACTACCTGGACGGTGTCCACTACAAGGAAAACTTCTTCTACATGGTGGCCGAGTCCGGGAGCTCTCACGTCGCCGGCCTGGCGGTGAAGGCCGGCAAGACGGCGACCAGCCGGACCCTCAGCCCGACCGGATGGCAACGGGTCGAGTTCCCCAAGGCGTTCGCCGGCACACCGAATGTGTTCACCTCCCCGCAGACGGCCAACGACGAAGCGACGGTGACGACCCGCGTCCGACGTCGCGACAACCAGGGCTTCGGGATCACGATGCAGGAAGAGGAAGCGGCCGATCAGGTTCACGGCACCGAGGAGCTGGGCTGGATCGCGATCCTGCCCGGAGCGACGACGACGTCCAACGGTCGGCGGTTCGAGAACTTCTCGGTCTACGTGACCAGCGATACGTCGCGGCACACGTTCTCGACGCCGTTCCGCCGGCTCTATCCGACGGTGATCACCGAGATCGAGACTGCCGCCGGCCCCGACGCCTGCTTCCCGAGGATTCGCTCGCTGACCAAGTTCGACGTCGAGCTGTGGCTCCAGGAAGAGCAGAGCCTCGATCCGGAAACGAAACACCTCGCCGAAGAGGTGGCGATCATCGCCGCAGATTGATGCCCGACGGGAAGGTGCTCAGAGCACCTTCCCCGGGTTCATCAGGTTCCGCGGGTCGAGGGCCTGCTTGATCGCGCGCATCGCGTCGACGGTCTCCTCGCCGTGCTCCCGGGTCAGGTAGCGCCGTTTTCCCAGACCGATCCCGTGCTCGCCGGTACAGGTCCCGCCCATCTCCAGGGCACGATCGACCAGCCGATCGTTCAGCCGGTGCGCCTCGCTCATATCTTTCGGGTCATCGGGATCGATCAGCAGCACGAGGTGGAAATTCCCGTCGCCGACGTGGCCGACCAGCGGCGCCTGGAGGAAACTGCCCTCGAGGTCGACCTGGGTCTGGACGATGCACTCGGCCAGCCGTGAGATCGGCACGCAGACGTCGGTCGCCCAGCCCTTGCAGCCGGGGCGCAGCGCCAGCGCGGCGTAATACGCGTCGTGGCGGGCCTGCCAGAGCTTGTTGCGGTCCTCGGGGCGGGTGGCCCAGCGGTACTCCCCTCCCCCGTGCTCACCGGCGATCTCGCCGAACAGCCGGGCCTGCTCCTCGACTGCCGCCGGGGTCCCGTGAAACTCCAGGAACAGGGTCGGCGCGACGGGGTAATCCAGGGACGAGTAGCGATTGACCGCGTCGATCAGCAGCGCGTCCAGCAGCTCGATCCGGGCCACCGGAATCCCGCTCTGGATCGTCGCGATCACCGCCTGCACCGCCGGCTCCATCTCGTCGAAGGAGACCACCGCCGAGGAGACCGCCTCGGGCAGGCCGTGGACCCGCAGGGTGACCTCGGTGATGATCCCCAGCGTCCCCTCCGCCCCGACGAACAGCCGTGTCAGG
>CALNYP010000020.1:0-72361 GCA_942490715.1 uncultured bacterium | reverse complement strand
CACCGTTCTGGGTTGAAAAGCCCTTAAACCCTGGAACCGATAAGTTTAGGCAAGGTTTTAGATCCGTTTCGAGTTTTTGGCCCATCCGGTTTTTTGCGACCTTCTGTTTGCAACAACCAGTGACCCGGCAGGCCGCCGACGGTTGTTGCGGTCTCATACGGCACGGAACTCGGCGCCAAGCGGTCCGAACCCCATCACAGGTCCGGTTAAAAAAGGCCGCTGCCGTTTGACTGCCTTGCGGGCATTGGTTGTATGTGTGCTATGGCGCTGGGGCAATGCTCTCTAAAAACCTCAAACAGCTGCGTCTGCTGCAACCAAAGCCGCTACCGGCGCTATCACAGGATGAAAGCCTGTCCAAAAAGTCGCAATAACCGGAAGCCCCAAAAAATCTCGTCCGGGGCGGCGCCGTTCGGCAGACATGCTGGATGACGCCGTTGACGCAGCAGATCCCGTCTCGACGACCATCATTCCAGGCGACCCCAAAGAGCGCAAGCGGTCGCCCACGCCTTTGCAAACTGCGGATTGACAATTATTATAAAAACGTTAGCATAAATCTGCAGGTTTCCCTGAAGCCGAACAATGCCCGGTGTGTTGCACCCAAGAGCTCATCAGACTTAATTGCGCAGAGCCAACTTGATTTGCGGTGAGATGCACCTGTCTAAATATCGCCTGTCGATTGAGACCAAACCGCAAAAGGGAGGTAAGGCAATGGAACAGCGCCAGTTGGGAAAACAGGGGTTGGTCGTATCCGCCATCGGCCTCGGCTGTATGGGAATGTCGGAGTTCTACGGAACCGCCGATGAAAAAGAGTCTGTCGCCACCATTCATCAGGCGCTCGATGCGGGGGTCAGTCTGCTCGATACCGCCGACATGTATGGACCATTCAAGAACGAAGAACTGGTCGGCAAAGCCATTCGCGACCGACGGGACACAGTCGCTCTGGCGACTAAATTTGGAATCGTGCGCACCGGCGACGCCTCCTTTCGCGGGGTCAACGGCCGACCGGATTACGTGAAGACGGCTTGTGACGCCTCGCTGCGCCGCTTGGGAGTGGATCATATCGACCTGTACTATCAGCATCGAGTGGATCCCGACGTGCCCATCGAGGAAACCGTGGGAGCGATGGCGGAACTGGTGACGGCCGGCAAGGTGCGCTATCTCGGTCTTTCGGAAGCCGGACCACAAACCATCCGGCGGGCGTACGCGGTCCACCCGATCAGCGCCCTGCAAACGGAATACTCCTTGTGGAGCCGGGAACCTGAGGCCGAAATCCTGTCGACCCTGCGGGAACTGGGAATCGGCCTGGTGCCATACAGCCCGCTGGGGCGTGGTTTTTTAACCGGACGTTTCAAACGTTACGAGGATCTGGCCGCCGATGACTATCGTCGTCATTCGCCGCGGTTTCAGGGGGAAAACTTCGCAAAAAACCTGGAACTGGTCGAACGGGTGAAAAGCACAGATGGCTGCCGGCAAAGGGGTTACCGCTACTACGGCCAATCAGTCCCTTGCATGGGGTGTTGGCGCAGGGGAAGGATATCGTACCGATTCCGGGAACGACGCGCCGCAGTCATTTGGAACAGAATATCGCCACCGTCGAGTTGAACATAACCCAAAGCGAACTGTCCGATATTGCGGCCTCGATGCCGCCGGGAGCGTGGCTGGCGGATGCGCTATCCGGAAGAGATGATGCGCCTGGTCAATCTGTAAGATCGATATGATATCCTCGGACTGTTCGATGAACGACCGAAGGGAGCTCTCTCCTCGCTCGGCACAGCTATCCAGCCGCACGCACAGTCGACCGACCTGGTAGTCGATCATCGGGTCCACGAACCCGAGCTCGATCGCACGATCGAAATCCGCGAGCGCCGCCTCGTCTTTCTCGAGCTGCTGGCGCCGAGCAAGTCCTCGCAGGTACCAGAGATCCGCGTTGTCCGGTTCGATCACCAGAGCTTCCGAGTAGTACGCCTCCGCCTGACGGTACTCACCGCCGTTGTAGGCATGGCGACCGCGAACCCGATCCGCGTCGGCGGGGGACACCCGCTGCAGGGCCTCGATCTGGGTAGCTGCCTTCTTCTTGCTGCCGCCCACGATTCCAGGGGCGAAGTAGTAGAAGTCGGCCAGCTCTTCGTGAGCGCCGACGTGCGACGGGTCTAGCTCCAGGGCCCTCTCCATGGCCTCTCGGAGCTGTTTGGAAACGCCTCTCTTCTTGAGCAGCCCGACCTCGTCGATGCGGCGCTGCAAAGCGAGGCCCAGCACGTAGTAGGACTCGGCGCTCTCCCCCTCTGCTCGCCCGAGCAGATTCTCGATCTGCGCGATGGCTTCGAGTGTTTCTCCGTCCTCGAGTGCGGCTCGGGCCGCAGCCAGCTCGGCGGTGTCACCAGCCTCTTGTCCTTCCGGCCAGGCCGGCGACAGGAGAAATCGCGAGGCAAGCGAGAGCGCCCTTCACGACACAGCCTCCGGGGACAGCCGACCGCGCCTGTGCATCCACATCGCGAACGCCAGAAAGCAGCCGAACCAGGTCGCCACGAACGGTCCGGGGTCGAACAGCCCGGCGTCGGCCGGCGGAATCGGCAGGGTGGCGAAGTTCACACCGAGCGCCATCGCACCGATCATCATGCCGAGCACGCCGAACCAGCGCTGGCGTAGATAGAGCAGACATCCGAGAGCGAGAAAGAAGCAGCCCGCCGCGATCCAGATGTCGAACACGATGTCGTACGACAGCTGCACCCAGTTGAGCCCCCACAGAATCTCCCGCAGCAGGTCCTTGGTGGCCTCGGCCTCCGCTTCACTGATGCTCTTGCGCATTCGGGTGAAGACCGAGTCCTGCACGACCGCCATCGTGTTCACCACTACGCCCGCGATACAGGTCGAGAGCACGCCGATCCTAAAGAAGGGCCGCGGCCGCTCCTCGTCGTACAGCAGGTGGCCGACGGCGAAGGTCGCGACGGTCATCGTCGGCCCGAAGGCGTAGAACAGGATCCGCCCGACGGACCACGGGAAGATCTGGAAGACGGCCGAGAAGAAGTAGCAGAACAGCGATGCGATGCCGCCGATGACGGCGATCCAGTACCACTGGCGAAGTGGTCCCCCTCCGGTGCGGGGTCGGTCAGACAGGCTCATGGTCGGGTCTCCTGTTCGGTCGACGCCTCCTGGCGCTGAAGCTCGGCGATGTCGTGCAGCCGGTAGCGGTAGAAGAGGTAGGCGTGAATCGCGTTGACCCCCTCCTGGATGCTGCGCGTCAGGTCGAAGGCCTCGCGATCCGCGTTCCCGGCGACGGCCAGATTGCGCAGTGACATCTCGTACCGGCTCAGGTCGCGGATCGTCTCGCTGATGCGAATCGCCACCCGGAGGTCGAGGCCGGTCGCCTGGGCCAGCGGATGAACCACCTGGACGAGCCTCAGGTCGGTCTCGTCGAAGGGGGGATCCTGCCCCGGCAGCGGCACCAGCAGCTTGCACTCGATCATCGTCTGGACGAACTCGAGCGGAGCGCCGGCGGCCTCGGCCAGCTCGCGCTCGCTCATCCGCTCCGACGTGCCCTCGACCGTGGCCGAGCCGACCACCGCTCGCTCGAGCTCGAGAGCGACCTCGGGCTCCACCCCGCGCTCCATCAGCTCGGCGGCCCGCTTCAACAGACCCAGTGGGAGCGCCCCGCGCTGCCGTTTGAGGTAGTCGATCGCCTGGAGCCGACGCAGGTGCCGCTCGTCGTAGATCGCCGCGTTGCGGGCGGTCTTCTCCGGCTCGGGCAGGATGCCGGCCTTCAGGTAGTAGTGGATGGTCGATCGAGGCACGCCGGAAGCGGCCTCGAGTTCTTTCATGCGCATTTGCATAGTATAGAGTGATACTCCATACTATGCAAGTCTGCGCCGCCGCCACCTCCTATCCCAGCGTCGACACCAATCCTCTGGATCCTCGAGAACTTCGCCGTGGCAGAATGCGGCCGCGATGAGACTCCGAAGTGCCCGCGTTCGTGTCTTGGCGACACTCCTCATAGTCGGCATCTCGTTGTCATTGCCGCTGCGCGCCGATGACTCCTCAATAACGGGTGACACGGGGCAGCGAATCATCAATGCCGCCAGCCTCCACGGCAGCGCCAGGCGGGTCAAGGCGGGCAGGTCGATCGCGATTGCGCGAAACAAGTCGGCGCAGATGGCCCCGGCGCTATTCGACGAGATCGAGCCGTCCCTCAAGCAGCGCCTCCGCGAGAAGGGGTACGACTTGACCACAATGGATGAGGCCGAGCTCTATCTTGTCTTCGACGTCGCGACGGACGAGCTGAAAGGCTGCGTGTCACCGGGTGTTGGCGGAGCAGGGACCATGGAGTTTTCCTTCCAGAACCGATTCTCGAACGACAGCAACGAGGGCGCCGTCAGCCGGATCACGATCCCGGTGGCGCTGGACAACCCCACGGCGAACTGTCCAAGGCCGTTCGATCGGATTCGCTGGGACGGGCACTGCCCGACCGACTGCCAGTTCAACGGGTGGGTACATCACGCCACCGTCAGCGTGTTCGCAGCCGAACCGTTCCGAAAAAAGGAGCGGGTGCGCCTGCTCTGGGACGGAGTCGCCTTGCTGGCGGACGTCGAAAACCGTGACCCGGCCGAGGACGAGGCGATTGCCGAATTTCCACTACGACTGGTCGAAAGTGCTTTCGAACCGTTTCCCCGTTCGGGCAATCAGCGCTAGTCGTCACGGCAGTCCGATCGCGCTCGGTCGTCGTCCAGCCGTCGCCATTACCGCTCCAATTCTCGGCCTGTCGCACCCAGCGACGAAGCGTCTCGGGCGTACAGCCGGGCGATTCAGGTCGAAAAAGGACCGCCAAGCTCCGGCCTGCCCTAGAATGCGGGGGATGCAGATCAAGGCCGGACAGGAGTTGCTGCACTACCGCCTGACCGAGAAGCTCGGAGAGGGCGGCATGGGTGTCGTCTGGAAAGCGGTCGACACGACGCTCGACCGTGAGGTCGCGGTCAAGTTCCTGCCCGACGCCTTCGCGAGCGACCCGGAGCGACTGGCGCGCTTCCAGCGGGAGGCCAAGCTGCTGGCGTCGCTGAGCCACCCCAACATCGCCACGGTCCACGGTCTGCACGAGGTCGAGACGTCTACGGGCTCCGTGCGATTCCTGGCGATGGAGCTGGTCGCCGGTGAGGACCTGTCGCAGCGACTCGCTCGCGGCGCTATGACCGTCGAGAGTGTGATGCGCGTCGGAGTCGAGGTCGCCTCGGCGCTCGAGGTCGCCCACGCACAGGGCGTGATCCATCGCGACCTCAAACCGGCCAACGTCGTCGTCTCCGCCGAAGGTAAGGCCAAGGTGCTCGACTTCGGTCTGGCCAAGACGATCGAGTCCTCGGCGTCGTCGGATCCCTCGAGCCTGTCGATGTCGCCGACGGTGACCTCGGCCGGAACGGTCGCCGGTGTGATCCTCGGAACCGCTGCCTACATGAGCCCGGAGCAGGCGCGCGGCCGGCCCGTCGATCGGCGGTCGGATCTGTGGTCGCTCGGTTGTTTGCTCTACGAGTGTTTGACGGGGCGCGGGTTGTTCGGGGGCGAGACGGTGTCGGACTCGCTGGCCGCGATCCTGCGCAAGGATCCGGACTGGTCGGCGCTGCCCGCCGAGACCCCCGCGATCGTCCGCCGCTTGCTGCAGCGCTTGCTGGCCCGGGATCCTGCGCGGCGGATGCAGGACGCAGGCGACGTGCGGCTCGAGCTGGAGGAGGCGATCGCCGACCCACGGGGCGCGGGGCTGGGAATCGACTCCGCAGGGCAGGGACGACCGCACCGCGCCCGGCATGGCGCGAGCGTGTCGCCTGGGGTCTCGCCGCGGTCGCGCTGGTCGCTGCGGTCGCCGTCGTGGCGACGGGCAGGCAGGCCGGCGAGCCTTCACTCGGGGTCAGCTTGACGCTGCCGAACGAGACGGCCGACTATCGCTTCGCCGACTTGCCGATCGTCTCTCCCGACGGCCGCACCTTCGTCTTCCTCGCTACATCCAACGACGACGACCAGCGCCGGTTGTGGCGTCGGTCCCTGGAATCCTTCGAGGCCGAGCCGATCGCCGGTAGCGAGGGAGCGAGTGACGCTCTGTGGTCCCACGACGGGAGCAGGCTGGCCTTCTCGGCCCGGGGGAAGCTCTGGACCGTCGATTTCGTCGGGGGCGGGGCACCGCGCACCGTAGCTGCCCTCCCGAGGTTTTCGAGCGGCACGTGGAACGCGGACGATCAGATCGTCTTCAGCAAGGGGGAAGGACCGCTGTGGCATGTCCCGGCCGCGGGCGGCACGCCGAGACAGTTGACGCAGCTGAATCCCGAGTTTCACGAGGTCTCCCACGTGGGGCCGACGTTCCTGCCGGACGGAGACCGTTTCCTCTACCTCGCGATCACCTTCGACCCCGCCGAGGAAATTCGCGCTCGGCGGCTCTACGCCGGATCGCTCGAATCCGGGGCGTCGACCTTCGTCGGACCCATGACCTCCGCGGTCAGATACGTGGAGCCCGGATACCTGTTCTACGTCGACAACGGGACGCTGATGGCCGTCTCCTTCGACGCCGGCAGCCTGGAGCTCGAGGGTGAACCGAAGGTCGTCCAGGACGGCGTCGACTTCTTCCAGCCGACGGGGACCGCCCGGTTCGAGGCGTCCGCCAGCGGCACGATCGCATTCCGCGCGCCGTCCCCGGCGAACCAGCTGATGTGGTACGACCTGTCGGGTCGTCGCCTCGGACCGGTGAACGACGTCGAGGTGGGCTTCGGGCACCGGATCTCGCCCGACGGAACGCAAGTCGCGACGGCGGCCGTGGATCCACGGACCCAGCTGACGGACGTCTGGGTCTACGGCCTCAATCGGGAGACGTCCACCCGGATCACCTTCGACGCACGCTGGGAGGGAGGACCCGTCTGGAGCGCCGATGGTTCGACGCTCTATTACTCGACCGACTTCACCGGCTGGCCTGACGTCTACGCCACCTCCGTGGACGCACCGGGCGCGGGCCAGGTCGTCTGGTCGATGGAAGGGGCCCAGTTCCCGTTCGACGTCACCTCGGACGGTCGCTATCTCGTCATCATAGGAGGGGGCCGAGACATGCGAAACGATGTCTGGGCCCTGCGTCTGCCGATCGAGGAAGGTGACGAGCCGATCCTCATCGCAGGGACACCCGCGAATGAATGGGGCGGCCGTCTCTCACCGGACGACGAGTGGATCGCCTACGTCTCGGACGAGTCGGGAACGAGCCAGGTCTACGTCACCTCTTTCCCCGAGCCGAACCGCAAGGTGCAGATCTCGACCGAGAACGGGGTCGGCCCCGTATGGTCCCGCAACGGCCTCGTCCTCTACTACGCCGAGACGGCTCCGTGTCCCTACGCAGCCTGCGATCTGACTCGTGTGATGAGAGTCGATCTCGCCCGGACCGTGGCATTCGACGATCCACAACCCCAGCTGGTGTTCGAGACGCGAGATCGCTTGGGTTCGTTCGAGATCGCACCCGACGGTGAGCGTTTGCTGGCCAACCTGCAGTCCGCCGACATTCCGCCGGTGAACGTGATTCTCGACGCTCGCGCCCGTCTCCGCGACGCCGGGATGTGAATCCCGTCCCCGGGACTGCCTGCCCCGATCTCCAGGTCGACGTCCCGAGGCGAGGCTGGTGACGCATCGATGAAAGCGATTGTCTTCGACGAGTATGGACCGCCCGAGGTTCTCCGGTTGCAGGAGGTCGACACCCCTCGCCCGGCGGACGGGGAGGTCCGCATCCGGATCGCGGCGACCACCGTGAACCTGGGCGACTGCGAGATGCGCCGCCCGGAGGTCCCGAATTCGATCTGGGTCGTCGTACGACTCGCTTTCGGCTGGCGCAAGCCGCGCAAACGTATTCTCGGCGCGTACTTCGCCGGAACCATCGATGCGGTCGGGTGCGACGTAGAACGCCTGTGCGTGGGGGACGAGGTGATGGCCGCTTCCGGCTCCCGGTTCGGCGCCTACGCCGAGTACATCTGCCTGCCCGAAACGTATCCGATCGCCATCCGCCCCTCGAACCTCACCCCGGCCGAGGCTTCGGGCGTGCCGCTCGGTGGAGTCAACGCGCTGCACTTCTTCCGGAAAGCGCAGCTGCGGCCCGGCGACCATGTCCTCGTCAACGGTGCCGGCGGAAGCTTCGGGACCTTCGCGGTGCAACTCGCGAAGCACTACGGCGCGGACGTGACGGCGGTCGACCATACGGAGAAGCTCGAGATGCTCCGATCGATCGGTGCCGATCACGTGATCGACTACACCGCCGAGGACTTCACGGAGGGCACGGCACGCTACGATGTGATCTTCAACATGGTGTTGAAGTGTCCGCTCGGGAGGGCCCTGGGTGTTCTGAAGCCAGGTGGGCGCTATCTCCTCACGAATCCCGACGGCTTCGGCCAGCTGTTCCACGCCGTCTGGCTCTCCCTGACGACTGACAAGAAGGTGGTCATCGAGATGGCGAAGGAGACCACGGCCGATCTGGACGACCTGCGCGAGCTCATTGAAGCCGGCCACCTCCGTTCGATCGTCGACCGCACGTATCCTCTCGATCAGGCGGTCGAGGCCCATCGGTACGTGGAGTCCGGTCGCAAGCACGGCAACGTCGTGCTGACCCTGGAGGGATCATGACTCGGGTGATCTTCCGCGTCCGTCACACGCACATGGGCCGCGGGGATGCCCCGAAACGGGCCGATCACTCCGCCGCAGTTTCCTCCGATGGATCGGACACCGGGGCATCCACTACGACCTTCCACTGGCCGTCCCCCTGCTTGCGCCAGACGACGACATAATGTCCCGCATCGGGGGCCGGGTTCCCATCAGGATCGCTCATCGTCATCGCGTAGGTGCCGGTCTCGTAGGCGAGGTCGCCCGATCGAGCAACCACGACATTGGCGACGTCGAACGACAGGGCGAAGTTGGGATCCTGCATCATCCCAGCGGTTCCTTCCCGGATGGCCGCCAGGCCCCGCAGGTCGGGGGCATCTTCCAGCATCAGGATGGCGTCGTCGGCATAGACTCGCGCGAACGCCTCCGCATCCTTGGCCGCCGCCGCGGCGGACCACGTCTCGACGGCGGAACGAATGGCGGCCTCGTCGGCGGCGCGGGTGTCGGGTTCGGAGGTGGACGGCTCCGCACAGGCGGTGAGGGTCAGTCCGGCTACCAACAGCAGGTTCAGGCTACGCAATCTCATGGGTTCTCCTTGTTCGCTTCGACTTCGCAGCGGGACCGGTCCGACCACAGGAACGCCGGCCCGGTGCGGATTCTACTCGAACCGGCCGGTGTCCATCAGGCCAACCCGGGTGCCCGATCCGGGTAGGTGAAGTCGGGCTCGGGGTCGCTCCAGGCACCGTCGTCGCCTGGCAGGCTCCAGGAGATATTTTCTTGCAAACCGCCGGTGTGCGGGTGGGGACGCTGGCGTAGGATGGTCGGCGGGCTCGCGGGGAACGTGCCGGTCCATCGTGGCCCCATTCGACCATCGAGACAGGAGAACTCCGATGAAAGCGAAGATCGCCGAGATCGCTCCCGACGTCCATCGAATCTCGATCTACGCTCCCGACTTCGACCTCGAATTCAACCACTTCCTCGTCCGTGACGAGGAGCCGCTGCTGTACCACGCAGGCATGCGAGGGATGTTCCCGGCGCTGAAGGAGGCCGTGGCCCGGTTGATCGATCCCGGCGACCTGCGCTGGGTCGGTTTCAGCCACTTCGAAGTCGACGAGAGCGGCGCCCTGAACGAGTGGCTGCAGGTCGCTCCGCGGGCCCAGGCGGTTTCGGGGCAGATCGGTGCGATGGTCAATCTCGCGGACTACGCCGATCGCCCGTCCCGGGGTCTCGAGAAGGGCGAAGTGCTCGAGACCGGAAAGTACAGTTTCCGCTACCATCCGACGCCTCACCTGCCACACGGCTGGGATGCCGGGGTCCTCTTCGAACAGACCCAGGGCACACTGTTCGTCTCGGACCTGTTCCATCACAACGGTCAACGGGAGCCGCTGACCTCCGAGGACGTCGTGGAGCGCACGCGTGACGCGGCCCGGGCCATGCAGGTCAGCCCGTTGATGGACTACGTGCCGTACACGCCGAACACCGAACGGTTGCTCAACGAGCTGGCCGCCTTCGATCCGAACACTCTCGCGATCATGCACGGCTCGTCGTTTTCCGGTGACGGCGCGGGCGCCCTGCGGCGTCTGGCCGGCGTCTACGCAGAGATCTTCGGTGGCTCCGCGGGTTCCGAATAACTTGTCGCCGGGTCGCAGCCTGCGGCCCGGCGTTCCTCTGTGAGAAGCGGACCGACGATGCGCGAAGCGCAGGGCGTGGCGCGCACCATGGGCCTGGCCGGTGCCACCGGCGTCGGCGTGGGTGCGATCGTCGGGGGCGGGATTCTGGCCCTCGCCGGAGTAGCGTTCGCTGCGACCGGCCCTGGTGCGATGGTCGCGTTCGCTCTGAACGGCGTGATCGCGATGCTGACGGCACTGAGTTTTGCCGAGATGTCCGCGGCCTTCCCGGAGTCGGGCGGCACCTACACCTTCGCCAAGAAGGTTCTCAACGTCCGGTTGGCGTTCGGCATCGGCTGGGTCGTCTGGTCGGCCTCCCTCGTGGCCGCGGTGCTCTACGGCCTGGGGTTTTCTTCGTTCGCGATGCTGGCGGTCCAGGAGCTGGTGGGGCAGCTGACCGGAGAGGTGCCCACGTGGTTGACATCCCGGTGGTGTGCCACCGGTCTGGCGATTCTCGCGACCTCCTGGGGTACGTGGGGTCTGCTGAAGCGCGGCGGCGGCGGCGGGCAGTGGATGAACGTCACGAAATCGGCGGTCTTCGCGGTCGTGATCGCCGCGGGGTTGTGGGCCGTGACCCGTGCCGGCGGGGGAGAGATCGGCGCCCACCTGACGCCGTTCTTCCCGGAGGGCTCGGCCGGCATGTTCCGGGCGATGGGATTCACGTTCATCGCCCTGCAGGGGTTCGACCTGATCGCGGCCGTGGCGGGCGAGATCAAGAACCCGGGACGCAACATTCCTCGTGCGATGCTGGGCTCCCTGGGCATCGCACTCGGTATCTACATCCCGCTGCTGTTCGTCGTGGCGGCTGCCGGGGTGGGACCCGGCGAGAGCATCGGCGACCTGGCCCGAGCACAGCCCGAGAGCGTGGTCGCGATCGCCTCCCGGCGCTTTCTCGGTGAGTTCGGCTACTGGCTTGTCGTGGTCGCCGGCATCCTTTCGATGCTGTCGGCTCTGAACGCCAACCTGTTTGCGGCCTCGCGGGTCGGTTTTGCCATGGGCCGGGATCGTACCCTCGCGCCGAGCATGGGCGAGGTCGATGCGGCAACCGGAAGGCCGCGACGGTCGGTGCTGGTAGTCGCCGGAATCGTGATCGTGACGCTGGTGCTGGTGCCGGATGTCGCCACGGCAGGCGCGGCGGCGTCTCTCGTGTTTCTGATCACGTTCGCCCTCGCTCACTACATCAGCATCCTCATTCGCAACCGGCTCGACGCCTCGGCGCTGCCGTTTCGCGTCCCGTTCTATCCGCTGGTGCCGATCGCCGGGGGTACGGCCTGCATGGGGCTCGCATTCTTCCAGGGCGCGTCCGTGCCTCTCGCAGGCGCAGTGGCCGTGATGTGGTTGACCGCGGGTGCCGGGCTCTATGCGTTTCGGTTCGCCGGTAGGGCACAGTCGCTGGACGCCTTTGCCGAAGGGGCCGATCCGCTCCTGATGAAGTACCGCGGACGCAGCCCGCTGGTCCTGCTGCCGGTGCACGATTCGGAAAGCGCCGTCTCGCTCGTCGCCGTGGCCAACGCCCTTTGCCCGCCCCACATCGGCCGGGTTCTGCTGCTGTCCAGCGTCCAGCCGCCCGAGATCTGGAAACCCGGGGAGTTGCCCGAAGAGCTGCAGAACATGACCCGGGTCCTCGGCGAGGCGGTCAACGAGTCGTTCGTCGGCGGACTGGCCCCGGAGGCGATGCTGACAGTCTCGTCGAACCACTGGAGCGAGATCCGGCGGGTGGCCCGGTTGCACCGCTGCGAGACTCTGCTGCTCGGCTTCCGCAACACCCTCGACAAAACCCGCGAGCCCGGATTCGATGACCTGGTGACCGATGTGCCCAGCGACATCGTGCTGCTTCGCACCCCGCCGGGCTGGAAGTATCTCGATACGCGTCGGGTGCTGGTGCCGCTCGGTGGCCGCGGGATGCACAGTCCCTTACGGGCGAGGATGCTCGGGAGCCTGCGGCGCGAAGTCGAACTGGAGACGACCTACCTGCGCTTGCTCGACGGCTCCGCGACCGAGAGCGAGATCAGGCAGGCCGAACGCCACGTCCGGATGCGAGCGGACGATGAGATGAACGGAGCAGCCAGGGCCGGCGTCGAGCGCTGCGCGCACCCTGCGGAAGAGATCATCGCCCGCAGCAAGGACTTCGACCTGATCATTCTCGGATTGCAGCAATCCGCCGAGCGGCGCCGCACGGTCAGCGACTTCGCCCTGCGGATCGCCGCCGGGACGGAGTGTGCCGTGATGGTGATCGGTCAAAAGCAGGATTCGTCCGCCCTGCGACTGACCGACCGCGTGCTGACCGGGACGCGGAAAGCTCGCGATCGCCGACCGTGACGCTCAGGAACCGTCGGGTCCACGGACCTCATGCCACCGTTTGCGGGGCCGGGTCTGAAGCTGTTACACTTCGACATTCAACGAAGCAACGGAGCGAAGATGCGGGAATTCCTCTCAATCACCAAGGCCCTCAGCGACGAAAGCCGCGTTCGTGCGCTCCTCTCGGTGAAGGACGGCGAGCTGTGCCTGTGTCAGATCATCGAGATCCTGGAGCTGTCACCGGCGACGGTCTCCAAGCACATGAGTATCCTCCACCAGGCCGGCCTCGTGCAACGTCGCAAGGATGGGAAGTGGCACTTCTACCGACTGGCGACCGAGGACGACAATCCGCTCGCACGGCGTTCGCTGGACTGGCTGCTGAACGAGTTGAAGCGGGACCCGATTCTCCGAGAGGACAGCCGCCGCATTCGACAGGTCCGGCGACTGGATCTGGAGGAACTCAGCGCGTGCTATCGCAGTTGAGGTGCTCCGATGACGACCCGGATGATGGCGGCGAGAACGAACCAAGCAAGGCTATGAGGCGACCATGAACAGCACGATTGCCAGGAGCCTGTCCTTCCTCGACCGCTACCTCACCCTCTGGATCTTCCTGGCCATGGCCACGGGTGTGGGGCTGGGCTACTTCGCCCCAGGCGTCGAGTCCTTCATCGAGAAGTTCCAGGTCGGCACGACGAACATTCCGATCGCCATCGGTTTGATCCTCATGATGTACCCGCCGCTGGCCAAGGTGAAGTACGAGGAGCTGGGCGACGTCTTCCGCAACCGCAAGGTGCTCGGCCTGTCCCTGGTCCAGAACTGGGTCATCGGCCCGGTGCTGATGTTCGCGCTGGCGATCGTATTCTTGCGCGGATACCCCGAGTACATGACCGGGCTGATCCTGATCGGTCTCGCGCGCTGCATCGCGATGGTCATCGTGTGGAACGACCTGGCCGAGGGCGACACCGAGTACGCCGCCGGTCTCGTCGCCTTCAACAGCATCTTCCAGGTGCTGTTCTTCAGCGTCTATGCCTGGTTCTTCATCACGTTCCTGCCGCCGCTGTTCGGACTCGAGGGCAGCCTGGTCCCGGTGAGCATGGGGCAAATTGCGGAGAGCGTGTTCATCTATCTGGGCATTCCCTTCCTGGCGGGCATGATCACACGCTTCGTTCTCGTCCGGCTCCGCGGGAAGGACTGGTACCACCGCGTATTCATCCCGAGAATCAGTCCGATCACGCTGATCGCACTCCTGTTCACGATCCTCGTGATGTTCAGCTTCAAGGGCGACACGATCGTGCGTATCCCGCTCGACGTGCTCCGGATCGCGGCTCCGCTGGTGATCTACTTCGTGGTGATGTTCCTGGTCAGCTTCTGGCTCGGCCGAAAGATCGGCGCGGACTACCCGAAGACGACCACGCTGTCGTTCACGGCGGCGAGCAACAACTTCGAGCTGGCGATCGCCGTCGCGGTCGCCATCTTCGGCATCGGTTCCGGTGTGGCGTTCGCAGCCGTGATCGGCCCGCTCGTAGAGGTTCCCGTGCTACTCGGACTCGTGCACGTCGCCCTCTACTTTCGGCGACGCTACTTCCAGCCCACCGAATCCCTTTCGCCGGGTACGTGATCTTTCAAGGCGACGCGCCGCAGACTACCGCACCTCGATCGTGACCTTTTCGATCCTTCCCGTGAACCTGGTCTCCGTGGGGCCGTAGCCGATGCCGCGGGCGACGGGGGTCTGGTTGTCGAGCCCCACGTCGGCCGTCTCGTCCGCCGAGAAGACATTGGGCTGCGTACGCTCGATTCTGCCTTCGGCGACCGTGTCGCCGTTGACGGAAAGCGTTGCCGTGCCGCCCTTGCCCATGCCGCCGCCGTCGTACTCGAAGTCGAGAACGACCGTTACCTTTCCGCCCGGGAGTGCGGTCGGGCTCTCGACGACGTAGCGTTCGAGGCCGAGGAAATTGTATTCGTAGGCCGGCTTGCCCTCGCGCAGGTGCAGCGACCATCCGCCGTACCGGCTGCCCTGCACCAGCACCGCGCCGGAGGCGCCGCCCTCCGGGATCTCGATCTCGGCGGTGATCCGCTTCGAGCGATTCTTCACGTTGATGAAGGTGTTCTCGAGCATGCCGTCCATGCCCTCGTAGAGGGTCAGCGACGTGCGATCGCCGATCAGGTCAGGCCGCCCCGCCACCGCGGGATTGGTACGTTCGACGAGTCGGTCGTCGATCGGGAGAACGTGGTACTTGACGGCTTCGGTCATGAAGAGCGCCTTCATGTCCTCGAGCTTTCTGGGGATGCTCGGCGGCCAGATCGTTCGCGAGACTGAAGTCCTCCTTCACGTGGTAGAGCTCCCAGACATCCGACTCGAGTGGTTTCCGCTTGCCGGTTTCCCACGGGGCGTAATGGATCGTCCGCGCGAGCCAGCCGTCGCGATAGATGGCGCGGTTGCCGAAGATCTCGAAGTACTGCGTGGTGTGGCGTTCCGGCGCATCGGCGTCGTCGAAGGTGTAGAGCAGGCTCGTGCCTTCGATCGGAATCTGCGGCGTGCCGTTGACGATCTGCGGCTCCGGCAGCGTGGCGGCTTCGAGGACCGTCGGGGCGATGTCGATCACGTGACCGAACTGCGTGCGCATCCCGCCCTTCTCCTCGATTCCGGCGGGCCAGTGCACGACCATGCCGTTGCGCGTACCGCCGAAGTCGGAGGCGACTTGCTTGGTCCAGGCGAACGGCGAATCGAACGCGACCGCCCAGCCCGCCGCCATGTGCGGGAACGTGTCGGGGCCGCCCCATTCGTCGATCAGCGGCAGCAGGTCCTCGACCTTCTCCGTGACGGCGTTGAAGTAGGTCATCTCGTTGAACATGCCGACCATGCCGCCTTCGGCACTCGTACCGTTGTCACCGGCGATGTAGAAGACCAGCGTGTTGTCCATCTCGCCGATCGCTTCGACCGCTTCGATAAGCCGGCCGATGTTGTGATCGGTGTGGCCGACGAAACCGGCGAAGGTCTCGGCCTGACGGCGGAAGAGCTTCTTGTGATCTTCGGGAAGGTCCTTCCATGCCGAGATGTCGGCCGGGCCTGGCGGCAGCTGCGTGTTCGCAGGAATGATCCCCGCCCGCTTCTGGCGCTCGAACGACGCCTGGCGCACCTGGTCCCAGCCATCGTCGAACTGGCCATGGAACTTCTCGATCCACTCCCGCGGTACGTGATGCGGCGCGTGTGTCGCTCCCGTGGCGAAGTACATGAAGAACGGCTTGTCCGGCGTCATGGACTGCTGCGCCTTCATCCAGTTGATCGCCTGATCGGTCATGTCCGTGGTGAAGTGATAGCCCTCGGTGTGCGGGGGATTGACTCGCTTGACGCCGTCGAAGATCAGCGGAGACCACTGGTCCGTCTCTCCGCCGATGAATCCGTAGAACTTGTCGAAACCCTGGTGAATCGGCCAGCGGTCGAAGGGACCGGACACGCTGGTCTCCCACGCCGCGGTTTCGTGCCACTTGCCGAAGGCACCGGTGCTGTAGCCGTTCAATCGCAACATCTCCGCCAGCGGGGCGACGCGATCCGGAATCGCGCCGGTGTTTCCGGGGTAGGCGGTGGACGTCTCCATGATCGAGCCGGTGTTGGCCGTATGGTGATTGCGGCCGGCCTTGAGCGAGACGCGGGTGGGCGAACACAACGCCGTTGTATGGAAGTTGTTGTAGCGCAGGCCGCCCTGGGCGAGCTTGTCCAGCGCCGGCGTGGGGATCGGTCCGCCGAAGGTCGAAGTGGCCCCGAAGCCCAGGTCGTCGATCAGGATGATCACGACGTTGGGCGCGCCGTCGGGAGAGGTGACCTCGAAGCGTGGCGGTGGCTCGGTGTTGCGAACGTCCAGTTCGGTGTACGTCGGAGGTTCCGGCGCCCGGATGGGAAGCACGGTCCGGTCAACTGTGACCTGGGCCTGGGCGACACCCGCCCAGAGAATCAGCGCGGTGACGAGAAGCCAGTAGCGTCCGCAGTGAACGACCTTCGTGCTGTAGTTTTCCACGTTACGAGACAACATGAGACTCTCCCTGTGTGAGAAGCGATGCGCACCCCTGAACAGCCCGGGGCATGCGCCCGGGATCGAACGTCTCCCGTGCGATTCGATGAACGATGTTGATCACGATCGGTCGATTCTGTCGAGAACGAGATGGCAGAGCAAGCGCCACGTCAGGTGTCTCCGGCCTCGAGTCTTGCGAAATTAGCGTTTTCGGACCCGGTAGTGCCCTGGTGACTCTGTGGCCGGACCGTGTCCGGTTTCGCGTCGATTCGTCGCCATCTCCAGTGTCCCCCTCCAGGAGGCGACGATGCGACACGACCGGATACGGCAGTGGCCCCTCGTGGTGGGCCTTCTCGGCGCCCTCGCCGGCGGTGAAGGCGTTGCCGCGCAGTCCTCTTCCCCGAGCTACCGGTTGCACCTCTCGTCGCTGAACGAGAGCGGTGGCGAGACCAGCTCCGGTGGGTTCCGGCTGACGGCGAGCCTCGGCCAGGAACTGGCGATCGGCACCTCCGCCGGCCCGTGCTGCGTCCTGCAATCGGGGTTCTGGTCCTTCACAGGATCCGGCCTCGTACCGGTCCTTCTGACGGTCGCTTCGAATCCGGTCACCGAGGGCCAGGTGGACCTCAACTGGTCCGGCAACAACGCGGCCTACGAGGTCTACGTCGGCGACGACTGCGGCGACGTATTCGGCGCCTTTCTGCTGACGACACCGGCCAATGTGGTGGCGGGGCTCGCCACTCCGTCCTCGCCGCTGGTCTGTTTCAACGTGCTGGCGGTGGCTCCGGGCCCCGCGGCCTCCAGTCCCAGTGGCAATCAGGAGAAGAACCGATGATCCATCCGCGCCGACTCCCGTCCCTGATCCGCTCGCTGGCACGCTTCGGCGTCGCCTGCCTGTTGTTGTCCTTGCTGGCCCAGCCGTCAGTCGAGGCCGCGTCGATCCCGAACACGATCAACTACCAGGGGCGCCTGACCGACAACTCGCCGCAACAGAACCCCCTCGACGCGAGCCTGCCGATGGAGTTCCGCATCTACGGCTCGCCGATGGGCGCCGACCTGTTGTGGGACGAGAGCTGGCCGTCGGTCGCCGTCGTGCAGGGGATCTTCAGTGTGCTGCTTGGCGGTAACGGTAACCCCATTCCGCCGGATCTGTTCGCGGGCGGAGCCGACCGCTATCTCGAAGTCGTGGTCGACGGTGAGGTGCTCATGCCGCGCCAGCAGATCGGCGCGGTGGCCTACGCGAACCAGGCCGAGCGACTCGAGGGCCTGAGCAAGGACGACCTGATGGCGCTCTCGTTGCCGACCGGAGCGGTGCAGTTCTTCGACCTTCCTGCATGCCCGACCGGCTGGAGCGAGCTGACGGCGGCCCGGGGCCGCGGAATCGTCGGCATGCCGCTGAACGGTACGCTTGGCGGCGTTGTCGGTACGCCGCTGACCGACCGACAGGCACGCTCGCACTCTCCACTCGATCGACGGACTCGCTTTCTCGACCAACTCTGCAGCGGCCCACGATCACGGCGTCGACCCGCCGAACACGGTCGCCACGGCCGCACCCGACCATCAGCACCAGGTCGGCCCCGCCTCCGGTGTCTCGGGCCCGGGAGGCACCCACCAGCATACGGTCGTGACCCCGACCAGCGAGACGGCTTCAGGCGGATCCCACGACCACACCGTCAACCCGGCCGCGGTCAACAGCTCGACGGTCGCGAATCACGCACACGCCTACGACCCGGCTCCGACGTCGACCAGCACGGTCGCGTCGCACACCCACCAGCTGAACCACCCGGTGGCCGGCACCACGAACAACGGCGGGCACAACCATCAGATTCTGCAGTTCTCCGGATCGGACACGCGCCAGTGGAAGCGTTACAACTCCGCCGGAAGTCTTGTGAACGTGATCAACTACCAGGACAACGCCGGTCTGAACATCACCTCTCTCGACGAGGAGATGACCGCGCCCGGCGTGTCGACCAGCAGTGGTACGGGTAACACCGATTTCTACTCCGCAAATCACCTGGGTCACGTGCATTCGGTCGCTCTCGGGTCATTCCCTTCCGCAGCCGGCGGCGGACACAATCACAGCGTGGACCTTCCGGGGGCGAACACGGGGAGCGGAGGATCCCACAATCACTCCGTGGATCTTCCGCCGACGAGCTCATCGAACGCTCCCGGGCACACCCACGGTATCAATGAGAATCTCGTCTCGACCGCTCACGTCGGACAGCACACCCACGCTTCGAACACGGCCGCGGTTCAGTCGGAACTCAAGGGTGGTCACAATCACTCGCTGAACATCGGCGCATTCAGTTCGGCGAGCGGCGGCGGTCACAGTCACTCGGTGTCGACACCGCCTTCGGCGAGTCAGGCTAGGTACCCGAATGATCTCCCGTACCTCCAGCTGCTGGTGTGCCGGAAGAACTGAGGTCTCGAAGGGCGTAGTCGAGGGCGGCCCGGACGGCCGCGATCTGTGCTTGGTTGCAGATCTCCGGCGTCGCTTCGGCGCTATCGGGGTAGACCTCGGTTGTGGTTGTGAACCGGGCCTGGGTGACGCTGCCGCAGAGGCCGAGAGCCCGGAACGGGTAATTGATGACACCGGTCTGCGTGACATCAGCCCCGATGATCTGCCCATTTGCGTCGGCGGGTGCGATGTGGGTCACCTGCCGCACGCCCTCGACGATGTCCGCCTGAAAACCAGGTTGCGGATTCTCCGTGTCGCCGACCGTGTAGAACCCATCGGGAATGTGGCCCGGCTCGAAGGCTTCCTGTCCTCGAGCGGCCAGGGCCGGACGGAACTCCTGCTCGTCACTACCGGTCGTCTCGTGCAGGTCGACGTGTACGAGGAACTCGGCCGAGTCGCCGGTCAGAGCGTCGACCAGTTTCATGAGTGCCGCGGACTCCTCAGCCGGACTGTCCCGAACGAACGAACGGTTGGGGTCGATCGCCGATGGGTTCCAGCGATTGATGACCTCGTAACCCCATGGGCTGACGCAGGGCACGACCAGCAGGTTGAGGCGGTCGGCATACGAGGGCGCGACGGTGGCCAGAAAGGCGAGCGCTCCTTGAACGCCGCTCGTCTCGTACCCGTGGACCCCGCCCGTCACGAGTACCCACGGTCGATCGTTCACAGGAGTTCTGCACGTGACGGCGAGCAGGGGGTAGCGCTGCGGGTCGATGCTGAGTGCACCATAGGGTTCAACCTGGAAGGGAGCAATTGAGACGATCGAGCTTTGAATCACCTCTTCCTTGTAGCTGCGCTGGACTGTGCACCCTTCGAACCAGGCGACCTTGTCGGTGTCGGTCCAGGGCTCTCCCGGCGTGCCGATCGGGTAGTAACGTTGCATGGACTTGATTCTCCAGGATCCAGTTCGAGTCTACTTACTTGCGCAGCGCTTCGTCCAGTGTCTCCAGGGCGGCGGGCCAGTTGTCCTCGTGTCTGCTCATCTTGTGCGAGTTCTTCGAGGAACCGACCGTAGTGAGCATGCCGACCCCAGTCGTGACGGTTGTAGAAGAAGAAGAGACTTCCCACCTCGGGTTTCATGATCAGCTCCCCGGGCTGGGCGAACCATTTGTCGAAGCGCTGGGTCCAGGCGTCGTAGATCCTGCTGGCTGCTGCCTTCATCGGGCGCTCGAGGGCCATCGAAAAGGGGCGGAGGAGAGGTCTGGGACGAAGGGTTCGGGCATGTGTCACCTCGCTGACGGTTCCTGTCCTCCGTCCCGCGAATACCAGTACTTGTGTCGAGCGCCGCCATCGACTTCCGATACATGTCCGTCCTCTCGTCACGTGCCGTGGGGAGATAGGTGATCGCTGGGGCCAGCAGCCGGGCCGAATGCATGGGGTGGATCGCCCGGGCTTCTTCGTGAAGGGCCGCGGCGAACTTGTACTGGTGGTCCTGGGTCGCCCGTTCGTAGAGGTGACTGCGCACTCGATCGAGGTAGGCCCCGGTCTCCGTCGCTCCAGCGGAAAGCCGCTGGTAAGTGCCGTTGACCGACGGCTGTGAGAACAGCTTGTCGTAGGACGGCGGCTTGCGGGCCCCGGCGGCGAGGGCATCGAGACCGGGCCCGCGCTGATCACCGAACTGGCTCGGCACCGCATCGCGCATCTCGGCGAGCCAGCCGGCAGTCTGGAGCAGACAAAGGCGACGGGTGTTCCGGTTCCCGGTACTGCGCCAAACGTGAGCGAACGCATTCAACTCGGTGATCGTGTGGACGGGTACGTGTCGCCGCTGGGCGGCGGAGTCACGGCGGTAGAACAACTCGGCGCCGTGGAGCCTCAGGCCGTCCCAGACGGTATTCGGCCCCATCCCGTCGCCCAGCGCGGCAACGATCGCCTCCTGGCTCTCGGCTGCGCTACGGCCACGCAACGCCCGTAGCATCTCGACGCTACGTTCCGGAGCCTCCTCGCCTGACAACCAGGAGTCGGTGAGCCTGGACGTCAACGCCATCGCGCGCTCGAACGACGCCGTTTGCTTGCCGGCCTCTCCGGGAAAGAGCATCCCGCGCACCAGCGAGCGAAGGGCCGGTTCGGCATGTTGCGAGTCCAACCGGCGCAGCGTCCGTTCGGCGTGAACGCAGAAAATGATCTTGTGTCCCAGGTCGGCGAAACAGCGAGCCGCATAGGGCCACAGCATTTCAAAGATCTGTTCGGGCCCTTCGAACTCCAGCAGACCGGTCACCGCCCGGTCCGCTCGATCAGCATCCCATCCGTCGAGCGCGGCGAGCAGTTCCCGCCGTGCGGATGTGACGCTGGAGAACGACACATCAGGGCGAGGCGGCAAGCTCCAGTCGTTCTCCTCGACGCGATCCCGCTCCTGGCAGCGCTTGAAATCCCACAGTGCCCACAGCGCGGCGAGTCTGCCTTGCTCCGGTGTCGAGACCGACAGAAGCTGGAACGTCGATTCCACCATGAGCACCGCGTGAAACTTTCCCCCGGGACCGTTCGGACGAATGTCCTGAATGCCGGCGACGAACGCCGCAGCGAGCAGGTCTTGCGGGCGAGCGCCGGAGTCCATCGCACGGACGGCCACTTCGTAGATCTTCTCCGCGGGCGCGTCGCGGATCGTTCGTGCGAGATCGTCAGAAGGGCTCACACGCTTCGGTGTCTCGCGGCCCAGCGCCGATCGTGAAACGAGGATCACCCCCGCGCTTCCCAGCGCCAGCTGGCCCAGTACTTCGCGTCGGCCGGTCCTTCGCATCGATCGCCAACCTTTCGAGGTTCCCAAGCTTTCCGTTCGACAGATCATGCTATAACAGATATCGTTGTAGTGCTCATTCAAAATCCATCTGAGGCCAAGAGCCATGCGTCTGACACCCTCGCACTTCCACATCATGCTCGTGGACCACAAACCCAGCCACGGCTACGCGATCGGGCAGGAGGTCGAGGAACGGACCAAGGGTGGCGTCCAGCTGGGCCCTGGCTCCCTGTACCTCGCCATCAAGCGTCTGGCCGAGGCGGGACTCCTCGAAGAGACCGCCGTTCCGTCCCAGCGCAGCGACGGCCCCAGCCGGGAGGTACTACCGGCTCACGGGGCCGGCCGCGCCCGGCTACGCACCGCGGTCGAGCACCCGGCAGGCATCGTGAGACAGGCGGAATGGCTCGGCCTGATCCAGCCGTTGGGAGACGGTTGATGGACAGCCGCTGGTTTCGTCGCCTGCAGCAGATCCTTCCACCCTCGTTCCGGAGTCGTTTCGGCGAGCCGATGCGCGATTTCTACCTCCAGTTGCTCGCCGACGCAGAGCCGCTCTCGCCCACCCGGCGACTCCTGTTCACGGTCCGCCTGGTGGTCGACCTGCTGCTCACGGCCGGTCGCGCCTGGTCCGACTGTCTTGTGCAACGTTCTCAACGGCAGCCGGAACCACAGGGGAGCAATCCGATGGATCGATTCCTTCAAGATGTGCGCTACGCCCTGCGCACCTACTCGAAACGGCCTGGCTTCACCGCGATCATCGTCATCACCCTGGCGCTGGGTATCGGCGCCAATACCGCGGTCTTCACCCTGGTCAACGAGGTCGTTCTGCGTCCACTGCCGCTCGGCGATCCTGCAAGGGGTCGTCGACATCCTCGCGAAGGTGCCCGGTGGCAACAGCTTCACCGGGTTTGGCTACTCGGACTATCTCGACTACCGGGATCACCAGGATCTCCTGAGCGGCGTCACCGCCTATACCGGGCGACAGTTGCGGCTAGGGACCGGCCTCGACGCGCGACCGGTCATGGCCCAGTTTGCATCCCTCGACTACTTCGACGTCATCCAGGTCCAGCCGGCGCTGGGCCGGGTCTTCCGTGCAGCAGACGCACCCATCGATGGTCCGACGGTGGCCGTGATCAGTCAGCGGTTCTGGGAAAGCCGCACCGGTGGTGACCCTGATGTCCTGGGCTCGAGCCTGCTCTTGAACGGAGTTCCTTTCACCGTGATCGGCATCGCCCCGAGAGGCTTCGATGGCACGTTCATCGGCTATCCAAGCGACATCTGGTTGCCGATGCGAGCGACCGAGATCGTCCTGCCCAACTTCGTTCTGGAGGATGGCGAGCGAAAGGGTTTCGAGTTGATGGGCCGACTGGCACCCGGTGTTTCGGTTCCGCAGGCACAGGCCGAACTCGACGCCCTGGCGGCTCGACTGGAAACGGCGCAACCCGCCCGCAACAAGGGCGCCCGAGTCGAGGTCCTGTCCACTACGGGTCTCGATCACTCCATGCGCGGAAGCGTGCTGGCCTTTCTTGCCATCCTGATGGTCGGGCCGGGCTCGTCCTGCTGATCACCTGCCTGAATGTCGGTAGCCTGCTGCTCGCCCGGGCGACGGCACGCCGCAAGGAGATGTCGATTCGCTTCGCCATGGGCGCCGGCGCCGGGCGTGTCGCGAGGCAACTCCTGACCGAGGTGATCGTGATCTTCATCGCTGGAGGAGCACTGGGTGCCTTCGTCGCCGCGCGTCTCTCCGATGCGCTGGCAACCCTCGTCACGCCCACCCCATGTCGCTCGGCCTCGACCTCGGCATCGACTGGCGGGTTCTTCCTGTTCACCGCTGTCGTGGCGCTGATCACCTCGCTCGTCGCGGGAATCTTCCCCGCACGAGAAGCGGTGCGTCACGACCTGGTTTGCGCCCTGCGCATCGGCGCCAACAGCGAGAGCCGTCAGGCGGGGCTCCTGCGGAGCGCCTTCGTCGTCACTCAGATTGCGGCTGCGGTGACCCTGCTGGTGGGTGCGGGCCTGTTCCTGCGGTCCCTGCAGGCGGGCCTGTCGCTCGACCCCGGCTTCGAAGCCGACCGGGTCGCCGCCACGTCTCTGGTACTGCCGCAAGCGGAGTACGACGACGCGCGGGGACAACGGTTCTACGACGACCTGTTGCAACGCATCGCAGGACTTCCCGGCGTCGAGGCCGTGGCCACCGCCCACCGACCGCCGATCGATGTCAGCAAGAACCCGATCGAAGTCGAGATTCCGGGCTACGTTCCCGACGTGGACCGATCGGACCTGATCGTCGACTCCAACCACATCAGCCCGGGCTATCTATCGACCCTGGCAGATTCTGCTGTTTGCGGGACGCAGTTCACCCGGACCGACGGTCCGGACGCTCTCAGGGTCGCCATCGTCAACGAGACGATGGCCGAACGATTCTGGCCTCGCGAAAGCGCCATCGGCAAGAGCTTCGTAACCGGAGGCACCACCGTTCAGGTGGTCGGCGTGGCGCACGACAGTCGAACCATGATCCAGAACGACCTGCCGGCGGCCTATATCTACTTCCCGGCAGCACAAGACTATTCCGCGAGACAGGTGCTCCTGGTCCGGACGGCGGGAGAGCCACAATCCTCCTGGCGCCAGATCCGACAAGAAATCGCCGCGCGGAACAGCGCCATCGTGCCGCGAGAGTTTGCCACCCTGCGCGGGGAGATCGACCTGGCGTTCTTGCCCCAGCGCCTGGCAGCCATCGTTACCCTGGGCCTCGGTGCCTTTGGCCTGCTGCTCGCCTCCCTCGGGATCTACGGCGTTCTCGCGCATGCCGTCAGCCATCGCACCCGGGAGATCGGCATTCGGGTCGCCCTCGGCGGACGCTCCGAACACGTCATTGCGCTGGTGGTCGGCCAGGGTTTGCGCCTGGTCGCCAGCGGCCTCGTTCTGGGAGTCGCGATCGCCCTCGCGCTGACGCCGCTGCTGCGTTCCTTTCTTGTGGGTGTCGAACCCTCGGATCCGCTTACGGTCGTGGCGGTGGTCCTGACGCTGCTCGGCGTCGCCTCGGTGGCCGCCTTTCTTCCGGCGCGTCGCGCGGCCCGGATCGATCCTACCGACGCGTTGCGCTTCGAGGCTTGAGAGACGTGATCAGGGGCAGGCCGCGGGCAGTGAGCGCTCAACGCCCTGGCCCGTTCCATAGGAGCCCGATCCGCATGCGTTCTGTCGGCGAACAAGATAGTAATGAAAGTCACTGGACGATGGGGCCGCTGTAGTGTCGGTCGCCATGTTCCCGGGGATGTCGTCCTGCAGGCAGAGCGCGTCGTTCAGGCTCGTGACCAGGCGGAGGTCTGAACCTCGGCCCCAGGCAACGTCGCTCCCGGAGACGTCGCCAGACCAGCTCAGCCGTATCTGTCCGGCGTCGCGGGACAGGCGGAGTTGCTCTACAGCGGACGGCAGCTCGGAGGCCGATGGATCCTCCGGTGCACAGTCGCATGAATCGCCGGCACCATCGGAGTCAAGATCGGCCTGTCGATCGTTGCTGGTGTCGGGGCAGTTGTCCACGCAATCGAAGACCCCATCGGCGTCGACATCGGCTGTGTTTGTCGGGAATCGGTAGTGCCAGACTTCGTCGAGCGTGTCCTGAGTCACGAACAGCGTGCACTCGGCGAGTGCGATGCCTTCCTGAGAAGTCCCGGGCAGTGACCATTCGTTGATGAACTGTCCATCCCGTTCCATGGTTCGCAACAGGTCGTGTCCGTCAAACACGGCGTACAACATCGAATTGGCGGCGTCCCAATCGAGGCCGGACAGGTCGTCGCGGCCCTCGACGGGAACAATCGTCGAAACGTGTTGAACGGTCGTCGAGGTCATTGAGGTCGCGATCGGAAGATCAAAGACATAGATCCGGCCGTCGTCTTGATGTCCGGCGTAGAAGCGGCCGCCTTCGGGATGGGCCGGATCATCGACGAAGGTGAGTGCTTCGAGCCCGCTCTCGCTGGGGCCGGTCAGCGTATTCGTCAGGTCGAACTCGCGTGTGACCACGCCAGCGACGAAATCGAACTCGTAGATCGCGTCGGGGTGCTCGACACCCAGGTAGACGAGCGAGCCCGCCGGGTCGGCCACCGCAATCGCTTCGAGATCTCCGGCACGTCCCAGAGAGTGATCGGTACCCCATCGATTCCGACCAGGACGACAACTCCGCGATCGCTGACGACGAAGAGCTTCTCGAGCCGGGTGTGCCACACGGCGCCACTGGGTTCGAAGTCATCGGGCCACGTGGCGACGATCTGGGTGCCGGGGAGCAGGCCGGGGAACGGCTCGGACGCCCAGGCTGAACAGGCCGCCAGCCAGGCGGCGGCGCCGGATGCGGCGAGGCGTCTCGGGGAAATCTCGAACAATGAACGCTCCTGGTCGATCGGTGTGCGGCGAGGGCACCCCGCCGTAACCCCGCATGTACGGGCCACGCTTCCCGTCGGTCAACCTGGGCGTTTCTACTCCGCACGAGACGACACTAGGGGGTGGGCGCGCAGCTTGCGGGATGTCCCCGAGAAGGCACGGACCCGCCCGGATTCCTCTGGTCGACGAGCGGCAAAGATATGGTAGAACGGCAATCGGGCGGGGTTCGAGGGGGTACGGTGAGGGTTCTACAGCTCGCGGCATTGGCGTTCGTGGTGATCGGTTCTACCGCGGTCGACGCCCAGAGACCGACCGAACCCAAGGAAACACCCGCCTGCCACGATCAATGGCCCGCCTGGTCACCCGACGGCCGGGAGATCGTCTTCGTCTCGACCCGGAGCGGCGACCCCGAAGTCTACGTGCTGTCCCTGGAGGACGGCCGCCTGGAACGCCTCACCGACTCACCCGACGCGACGCACACCCGTCGTTCTCCCCGGACGGCTCTCGTATCGCGTTCCAGAGTCCCCGGGAAGGCACGCACACGAACCTGTACGTCATGGGCGCCGACGGCCAGAACCCGCGGCGGGTCACCGATCATCGCGGTTTCGCCGGCATGCCGGTGTGGTCGCCGGACGGAACCCGACTCGCCTACCAGTGGCGTTCCGATGCGCCGGAGGCCCGCTGGCAGCTGATGCTGCTGACCCTGGCCGACGGGAGCAGCCGATCGATCACCGACGGGAGCGCAAACGACCAGGTCGTCAACTGGGCCCCCGACGGGAAGCGGCTGATCTTCCACTCGGACAGGACCGGTCAGAATCAGCTCTACACCTGGTCCGAGGGCAGGGTCACGCGACTGGCCGAGACGCCGTACGACGACCGATCGGCCAGCTGGTCCCCGGACGGTCGGAGCATTTCGTTCGTCTCGGTCCGCGACGGCGAGGGCCGGGGCATCTACGTCGCGAACGCCAACAGCTCGGCGTCACGGCGTGTGGGCACGATCGAGGTCCGGCACAGCTTGCCGTTTCACTCGCCGGACGGCCGGCGATTGCTGATCACGCCGAGCATGCCGGGCGGTACCGAGATCTGGACCCTCGACGTCGAGACCGGAGAGACGGAGCGGCTGTCCGGCTGTCAACTGGCCCAGGAGCCCGTCACGCTGGTAGGGGAGTACGCCTGGAACGACGGCAAGCCCCACGCACTCCGCGCGGTCCTCACACCGACCGCCAGCGGCGGGTGGAACGCCGAGTTCTTCTTCAAGCACTTCGGCAAGCGTGTCTTCTCCGGAGTTGTCCACGGCAGTCTCTCCGGTGGCGAGCTGAACGGCGAGGTCGACAACCCGAAGGAGAGTCGCCACTTCCGTTTCACGGCCCACCTGCAAGACGGCGTGTTCCAGGGCGAGCACCTGGAGCAACTCCCCAAGGGGCCGAAGCCGACCGGGACACTCTGGCTGCGCATCGAGGATCCCGGGAGTTCACCGCCCGACGAGTGAGGCGACGGTGGCGCAAGCGGCCACCGCCGAGCGTACCCGAGGTCGAGGATGAAGCTCACCGATCGAATCCGGATCCAGGCCTGCCCCCGAATCGGTCTTTGGGAGCACACCGTCACCACCCCATTATCGATGGTCGGCAACCGTCTTAAGGTTTCCCGTTACTCTTAACCAGCTCGGGGAAAGGAATTATCTTCTTTTTAACGAGGGAGAGACCGACGGTTCCCCGCTCCTCTCGGTCTTTTTTTTTTTTTTTTTTTTTTTTTTTTTTTTTTTAAAAAAAAAATTATCCTGCTTGAACCAACCACCCCAGGGGCGCAGGACGAAGCCACGGGTAGGACGGATGGCCCAGATGCGCAGGGCCATCGACCCCTTCGGCCAGACGGCGCTGTCGACATCCGGCAGCCGAGGCAAGAGCACGACCGCCGCCAGCATGCGCAGGACCGACGAGACCGCCATCGCCGCAAGGAAGCGCGAGCCCCAGTCCGCCGGCGCGGCGCTGACCACGAGACCGCCGAGAAGAGATCCGGCGAGGACCGCACCGCCGTCGATCAGGTTGAAGACACCGATCGCGTTGGCCCGTCCCCGGGTCGTCTGTAGCAGCAGCGAGGACTGGGCCAGGTCGAACGCTCCCCAGGCGATCCCGGAGGTGATCTGGATCAGCAGCAGCCACCAGGCGTTGGGCGAGACGAGCCAGAGCACGGGAACCGGCGCGACGAGCCAGCCGGACATGCGCAGCACGGGGCCCGGTCCGAACCGATCGGCGACACGGCCCCAGGCGCGGATCGTGATGATCTTGGTCACCGCCGGAACCGCCAGCAGCAGGCCGACACCGGCGTAGGACATCCCCAGGTCGGCCAGCATGTAGGGGACGAAGAACGGTGTCGCCACGTTCGTGCCGAAGTGCAGCGACCACAGGTAGATCGCCAGGCGACGGAAGCGACGGGAGCCGCGGATCACCTCGAAGCCACCGGCGCGAGAGCGGGGGCGCGGGCGTTCGGCGACCTGGACTCGCCTCAAGACCACCGGCCCGCCGGCCCGGGCGAGAGCGGCGCACGCGAACAGCAGGACGAATCCGCCGGACTCGAACCCCTGCGATCGGGCGGCGCCCATCAGCAGGCCGCCGCCGAGGATCGCGGTCACGATGCCGACCTGTTGCGACGTTCCCCGCAGCCCGAAGAACCAGCCGTGTTGCTCGACGGGGACGGTGTCGCAGACGAACCGGGTCCAGGCCGGCACCGCGAGTCCGCCGGCGCCCGCACCGCAGGCGATCAGCAGGCAGACCACGAGGACCGCCAGGCTCGGCTGCAGAAAGGCGCAGAGCGCCAGACCGGCATAGGCCAGCGCCTGGGCCGACCAGGCGATGGTCACGAGTCGCTTGGCGGCCTCTCCGGCGGCCTCGGTCCGGCGCGCCAGGGACTGGGCCAGCGCGGTCATCACTGTGGGCAGCGAGGAGACAAGGCCGAGCAGGACCCCGCCCGCTCCCAGCCAGAGCGCGAACGCCGTCAGGTAACTCTCGCCGAAGCCTTGGGCCAGCGCCTGCAGCACACCCTCGCCGGCCAGCAGGCGTGCCGCGCGAGGCTTCTCGTCGGAGTGGGGCGGCAGCATCGACGTAACGATAGAGGTCGCCGTGTCTCTCTGCAACGCGGGCAGGCCGTCAGTCGGGCCGAGGTTCGCCGGCCAGCTTGGCGTCCATCTCGTGGACGAGAGCCTGCATCGGACTCTGGCTCAAACGGATGAACCCGTCCAGGCCACGGTCGAAATCGGTGATCACCGTCATCACGGCGGCGAGGACCAGCGCCAGGGCGGTCATCCGTGCGCGGTTCATGCTTCCGACCAGACCACGGGCGTAGCCGGAGACGGCCAGCGACGTGCTGGCCACGAACAGCAACATGATCAGCACTTCGCCGGGAAGCCGGTCGAAAGAGGCGGCGATGCGCACGGAGTGGGCGTCGATCACGTCATTGATCGACCCCATCACGCTGACGGCGAGCGGCGCAGGAAGTTCCCCGCCGAACATGCGTTCGGCCACAGGCCAGAGCCGGGACTGGGCTTTCAGGCTCTCGGCGATCCGCTGGCGCGCCAGGGCAGGGGTGCCGGCGTTCGACTGGTCGACCAGCCGTGTCGCCGCGTAGTCGCGCAGGGCGGACTGCAACTCCGTGTCCAGCGGTTCCGGCAACAGACTCGCGCGGAGAAAGGCGGTGCCGATCGCGTTCGTCTCCAGCAGCAGCCCCTCCTTGCGGTGATCCGCCCGGCTGAGCGCGAACGCATACGTGAAGGCGAGCACGAGTCCGAGCAGCCCGTACATCGCCGAGAGTGCGATGTCGCCGCCGCCCTTGCGGTCGAAGTGCGGTGTCCGTGCCTGCCACCAGCGCCCGAGCCAGAATCCCGACTCGAGAGCGAACAGCAGCGCCCCCAGGAAGACCGCAGCCGTGATCCACAGCGGGTAGTCGTACAGTGACGGCAGCCTCGACACGAAGACGAACAACCAGTCCATCACAGCCCCCTGGTCCCGATGGGTTCCGCCCCGGGCCTCGGTCAACACCTCCCCGACACCTCGAGGAGATCCGGGTGATTCTAGCCTGTCGCCGGCCCGCCGCCCACGGGGTTGACCGGACCCGCGAAGCTCTCGTACTCGGCCAGGAACCGGCTCAGGATCCGTTGCTCGACAGGTCCCCGTTGTTCCGCCTTCACCGGGATCCGGACGCTCAGGTCGACGCGCCCGACCTCCGGGAGCTGCAGCATCACCTGGGGCTCGATGTCCGGAAGGTCGAGACCGTGGGCCCGCTCGAGTCTCTCCACGTGACGCTTCGCCTCGTCGCTGAACGTCTTGCCCCACACTCCTGGCGGGGCGGATCTGCAGGAGCCGTTCGCGCTGGCCCGGCTCCCAGTTCTCGGTCAGGTTCATCGGCACCGTGAACACGTAGAGGATGTAGTCCTCCATGAATGTCTCATTGACGACCGCCTCCCCCAGGAAGACGCTGTTCGGCAGGCAGACGAGGTTGCCGGTCTGCATCTGTCCGTTCTTGCCGGGGCCGATCTCCAGCATCGTCGTCGTCAGCAGGTTGTGGTCGATGACGTATCCACGGATACCCTTGACGTCGATCTTGTCGCCGACGGAAAAGGACTGGCTCGCGGTGCGCAGGGTCGCGCCGCTCAGACAGAGGATCAGTTCCTTTCCGGCGATGACGATGGCGACCGCGATCGCAAAGAAGGAGACGAACAGCGCACGCAGCTCGGTGCCCCAGATCAGGATGACCGCGGCAACGATGGCGAAGAACAGCGCCGCTCGGGTGCGGACGATCCAGCGCCGCCGCGTCTCCTGGGGAATTTTCGATGATCCGCCGACCTGGCGGATGATCAGAAAGCGAGCGACCACGAGTGTGGCGACGAGGACGACGGTCGTCAGCGTGCGTCCCCAATCGACGGTGTTGATGACCTGATCCCAGTTCACGTCGTCCTTCCTGGTGCGCGGGGCGCGGAGGAACTCAGCGAGGTTCCTCGCCGTCGCGTGCGGCCCCCATCGTCACGAGCACTTCATTGCCCGGGTCGACATACTCGAGGTCGAAAGCGGACCCGGCCAGCAGGATCCCTCGGCCGTGAGAGTCGAACAGTCGTTGCGGGTCAACCGTCAGATACTGGCGATAGTCGAACCCTTCGCCACAGTCGCGGATGCTCAGCCGCATCAAATCGTCGTTCCGGTCGAGCTGAACGACGACCCGCTTGTCCCGGTGCTCGGGTAGCTCCAGGCGGCGACACACCTCCTGCTGGTGTGCCTGGTTCGCCAGCAGCTCGGTCTTGTCGTCGTAGGTGATTCCGAGGTTGCCGTGCTCGATGGCGTTGACCAGAAGCTCGAACAACGCCACCCCTTGATCGGGCGCCTGACAGGCGGAGGCCAGGCGGACCGCGAGGGTCTGGGCCTCGTCGGTGGTTCGCACGAGGAACGTTCCGCTCTCGAGCATGCGCAGTGCGTCACTGGCTTCCTCGACCTCGTCCACGATCGATCGCTTCAGCTGTCGGGTCGAGATCGCGGACTTGACGATCGCTCGTAGCTGGGCATCCTCGTAGGGCTTGGTGAGGTAGTAGAACGCCCCGCAGTCGATACCGGCCTGGATCTTCTCGGGGATGATCTCCGCGGACTCGATCACGACTTCGATGTCGCCGTATTCGGGCTGGCCCTTGATCCAGCGCAGCAGCTCGATTCCGTCGATGTCCGGCAAGACCCAGTCGAGGATCACGGCGTCGACCGCGTCGCCGTACTCCTCGAGACAGGCCTTCGCCTCGGCTCCCGAGCCGGCGGTGCCGACCTGGTAGTCATCGTCGCCGAGGGCATCGCCGAGTGCGGACAGCTCGAACGGTTCGTCGTCGATGATCAGGACAAACGGCATGCCGGCCTACTCCATGGTCAGGTGTCGATCGAACAACGGCGCGACCTCGCCGGGGCTACTTCCATCCGTCGTCGAGTCCAGCAAGGTCGCCGTTCGATCGAACAGCTCGCGGGCCTCTTCCTCGCTGTTGCCGATGCTGGTCACGCCGAGTTTTCCGTACTGGGACAGCGCGCCGATCATGTAGAACAGGACACCCGTGTCGCTCGTGTGCCGGAAGCCGAGACCGTGGTGGGTCATGATATCGAACAGATCGTCGGGTAGCAGGCCGCGGTACGCGGGTGACTTCAAGTTGTCGGTGGCGCAGTAGTACTTGGGCTGTCCCGCTGGTGAAAGGAACAGGCCGCTCGCGTTGTCCAGCCGGCCACCGGTCAGGAACTCGAGCGCGTGAAACGGCGGGGTCGTGCCACCCATGCGCAGGTTGATCTCGATCGCGTCGGTGGTCCAGCCGTCGCCGTTCTTGCGCGATGCGAGGAAGTCGACACCGAACCGGCCGATGACGCCCTTGGCGCTCAGCGCTTCGCCGATCTTCTCTCCGGCACTCTGGATCTCGTGCCGGTACTCATCGTTCGCCGGAAAGCTGCAGCCGAGGTACACCTGTCCCGTCGTCCCGCCGAGCAGCTGCTCATGGGTCGAAACCAGCGTGCTCTCGCCGTCGGCGTGAATCCGCATCTGGACGCTCGGCGAGCGGATCTCGTCGGCCTCGATCAACTCCTCGACGATGCCGCCCATCTCGGCGTACTTGCGCATGAACGCGGCGTAGGTCTCCTGAGTCGACGACCAGGCAAGTCCGCGCAGCGCTTCCGCGACCCTCGCCGGGTCGTGCCGCTCGTCGGGATAGGTGAAGACCCCGTTGCCCTCGCCGGAGAACCCCTCGTTCAGCTTGACCACCGCCCGGCGCATCGCCGGTCGTTCGCTGCCCAGGCGGACGAGCGCCTCGACGACCTCCGCCTCGCTGTGCAGGTCTTCATACCCCGCCGGGTGCCTCACGCCGGTCTCCGCGAAGACCTGCCGGCAACCGGACTTCGTGCCCAGCGGCAGCAGCGTCGGGTCCACGCCGTTCAGCGGTATCCCCAGCGCGACCGCCAGGCTGCGTTCCCGGTTCGTCGAGTTGTAGCAGGTGAGGTAGGCTCGCTCGGTATTGCCGACACAGCGGCGAATCCGCGCCAGCATCCGGGGACGCTCCAGCAGCTTCTCGGAGAGTGATCGCGGGCTCGAGTCGTAGACCGACAGCATGTGCAGCCGCTGGCGTGCATGGTTCACGGGGATGCCGTCGAGCAGGTGCAGGTAGTAATCGACGATTTCGGGATGCACCGGCTGGCTGGTCACGTAGATCAGCCGGGCATTCGGATTCCTCAACCGGATCAGGGCGAACATCAGCCGTTCCTCGTAGAACGAGGCGCCGAGGACCTTGGCCAGCTCCTCCTGGTTCACGCTGAGGGAGGGGACGATGACGGAGGTGTGCTCGTACGCCGGGTCGGCCTGCAACTCGGCCCAGATGCTGCGCAGCCGGCCCTTGAGCGCCTCGAACCGCTCCATCTCACGCTCAGGATTCAAAAGCTCTTGACTCCAATCGCTATTCTTGATTCGTGTGCCGCAAACCTGCGCCATTATAGGGCAGAGATAGGGAGCCGTATATGCCCGAGGATCTGCTGGACGTCGCGATCAAGGTGGGGAGCGCCTGGCTCGTCGGGAGCCTGATCGGGCTGGAACGAACGATCCACGGGCGCCCGGCGGGTTTCCGGACCCATGCACTGGTCTGTCTCTCATCGGCACTGCTGATGCTGGTCACCTCCTACCAGTGGCGCTGGCTCGGATCGGCGCCGCTGGAGACGATCCGCACCGATCCGACCCGGATGGCCCAGGGCATCATGACCGGCATCGGTTTCCTCGGCGCCGGCGTGATCTTCAAGGAGGGGTTGTCCGTCCGCGGCTTGACGACGGCCGCGTCGATCTGGACGACGGCCGCGCTGGGCATCCTGTGCGGCGTCGGGCTGTTCGTGCCGGCGGCGTTCGGCACGGCGGTCACACTCGGAATCCTGGCCGCCTTCCGCTGGTTCGAGGATCTGCTGCCCCACGAGTTCTACGCGAACCATGTGCTGCGGTTCTCGCGGGGCGACACGCCCTCCGAGACCGCCGTCCGACAGTTGCTCCACGACCACGGCTTCAAGGTCGCCAAGATGAGCTACCAATCTTCGGACGACGGCGAGGAGTTCGAATACAGAACCGTCATCAAGACACGCAAGCGGGACGGCGCCGAGCGGCTCGCCGAGCACCTGCGGAAGGCGGATCACGTACGCGGCTTCAGTATTTCCCCCACGGGAGACTGATCGCCTACCCTCTGGACGAGACCGGAAAGTCGTCTGGTTGCACCGATTTGACTCGATCGGCTACCGCCGGCCCGCCGGGCCGTTGCCGTCAGCGGGTGGCCCGCGCAGGAATCCACTGGCGTTTGCCCTTCCCGGGGGGTATCCATCAAAGGACCGGTTTTTTCTCGATCCGGCCGGGGATCGCTGCCACAGGACACACCATGAATCTGACAAGCCGCTGCATCACACGAGGTTTGGGCCTGGCCCTGCTGGTTGCCGCGACCGTCGGTCTGCCGGTCTCGGCCGGCGACGGTGCGACGCCGCTGTGGGAGCCGACGACGATCTCCACGCCGGGAAGCTACGTCTTGACCCGGGACATCGTCTCGGCGGTGAACCCGGTGCTGACCATCACGGCCAGCAACGTCCAGCTCGACCTGAACGGGTTCCGGATCGAAGGCGACGCGGATATCTTCGCCGCCGATGTCGTGCTGGTCAGCGGTGTGAGCGGGACGGTGATCGAGAACGGCGCGGTCGTCGGCGGTGGTGCTGCCATTCGCCTGTCGACGAACTCGACACAGTTCGTGCTGCGCGACCTGATTCTCCGCGGCGGACGTACCGGTATCGGCGTCTCGTCCAACAGCGCCCGCGGTCGGATCGAACGGGTCGTGGTCCAGGCGACGAGCGACAACGGGATCTCGATCAGCGGCACGGCGATGCAGGTTCAGAACAACGTCATCAACTCGGCGATCAACGGGATCGTCGTCGAGAACTGCGCCTCTTGCCAGGTTTCCGGGAACACCGTCCGCGGCGCCTCGGTCTCGGCGATCTCGGTCAACCAGGGGAGCGGGAACCTGATCTTCCGCAACACGATCTCCGGCGCGACCACCGGCCTGCGGATCAGCCAGGGCGGGTACCACGTCGTCGATGGGAACGTACTCTCCGGAAACACGAGCTACGGACTGCACCTGCGAAACACGAGTTTCGAGAACGTCTACCGGGCCAACGTGGCGCGGAACAACGGCGGCGGCGCTTGCCCAGGAACCGGCAACGCGGACTACTGTGACGAAGGTGCGGGCAACACCAGCGCCGGCGACAACTTCCTGCCCGGCGTCCAGTGAGGGTAAGCCGGGTAGGGCTCAGCCCGCCGAGCGGTCGACGCTCACAGTAGACTCGTCAGCAGCGTCGCGATTCCGAGGAAGCTGAAGAAGCCGACCACATCCGTCACGGTGGTCAGGATGATCGAGGATGACTGCGCCGGGTCCTGTTTCAGCGCGGTCAAGATCATCGGGATCGTTGCCCCGGAGAGCCCGGCCGCGACCATCGAGATGACCATCGAGACTGCGATCACCAGCCGCCATCCCGAGCGAGCGGCTCCAGAGCCAGACGCCGAGGGCGGTGGTCAAGGCGACGGCGATGCCGTTGAAGAAGCCGACCTGACCTTCCTTGACGACGACACGAAGCCAGTGGCTCGTGCGAATCTCCCGCAGGGCCAGCCCACGCATGGTCACCGCCAGCGCCTGGGCGCCGGTGTTGCCCGACTGGCCGGCGACGACCGGCAGCAAGACCGCCAGCGCGGTGTGGCGGGCGATCGTGCCCTCGAACAGACCGACGACCGACGCGGCGAGAAACGCGGTACCCAGGTTCACCTGCAGCCAGGGGAGCCGCTTGCGCACGGCGAGACTGGCCTTGGAGAGCGCCCGCTCTTCCTTGCCGGCGCCGACCATGCTCTGCATGTCCACCGTGGCCTCTTCCCGCGCGGCCTGGACCAGCTTGTCGTGCCGGATCACTCCGAGCAGGCGACCGTCGAAATCGACCACCGGCAGGGTGGCCGTCTGGGCCTTGGCCAGCGCCTCGACGACCGCCTCACGCGTGGCCGTGACCGGTAGCCCTGGCGGTCCGTGCAGGATCAACTGCCCCAGCGTTGTGGATGGTTCGGCGACCGCCAGGTCCCGTAGCCGCACGGAGCCGACCAGGCGCTGGTCGGGGTCGACGAGAAACAGCCGATGGATGCGTTTCGCACGGAACTTTCGCAGGTGCTTCAACGCCTCGACGGCGGTCAGCTCGGGCCGGAGGGCCAGGACCTCCGGATCCATCAGCGAGCCGGCGGTCTGCGGCGGATACGAGAGCAGCTCGCGCAGTTCGGACGCCCGGGGTTTCTCCTGGAAATCGAGCAACCGGTCGCGGAGCGGCGCCTGGAGTCTCGAGATCAGCCGAGCCGCGTCCGAGGAACCGAGCCGCGCCAGCAGCGCGCCGGCGATCCGCTCGTCGATCTCCTTCAGCACGCGACGGGAGAAGTCGGGCGTCAGCAGGGCGAGTACCGAACTGGCTGGCCCGGCCGACGCACCCTCGAAAAACCCGGCCGCCTGTTTCGGCGTCAGGCGCTCGAGCTCGACCGCCGCTTCGACGGGATAGCGCTGGGCGAACTCCTGGGCCAGGCTTCGGCGAAACGGATCGACTTCATGAACCATGTCGATCCTCGCGAGTGTCCGAGGGCCCGGTTGCACCGGTCGTGATCGTGGCCAGCCCGTCGATCAGGTTGGCGACGAACGAGCAATAGAGCGCCACGACTTCCAGGCCCAGGCTCTCCTGGCGGCCACGGCGTGCCCCCACGGCGCCACCCAGGGCCTGCTCCAGCGACTCCAGTCGCACAACGCCGAGGAGCACTCCGTCCGTGTCGACAACCGGCAGGGTTCGCAGCTCGTCGAACGCCGGATGCACCGCGACCTGGTGCGTGGGGGCGTTCGAGGGGATCTTGATCACCGGTGTCTGCATGATCGACGCGATCGTGGCATCCGGCGCTGCGGCAAGCAGCTCGCGCAGACTGATCACGCCCTGGGGCACATGCTTCTGGTCGACGACGTAGAGGTAGTAGCGAGCCTTCTTCGACCCGCGCCGGACCCGTGTGCGCGCTTCCTTGGCCGTGATCTCCGCCGGAACGACCAGGGCGAACGGGTCCATCCAGGCACCGACCGTACTCTCGGGGAACTCGAGAGAGACGCGCAGCGACCTCCTGATCTTCGGCGATAGCTCCGCCAGCAGTCGATCACGGTTCGCGGGCTCGAGGGACCGCAGCAATCGCAGGGTTGCCTCGGCGGAGAGCTCGGGGAGGACCGAGTGCAACCGTGCGGCCGACAGCCGGAAGGCGATCGCCGCCGCGAACGTGGGAGCCAGACGCTGCAGGATGTGGGCCGCCGCTCGCGGAGAACAGTCCTCCAGGATCGCGGCACCGGCCTCGGGGTCGATGCCCTCGAAGAGCCCGACCGCGTCGGTCGGATGAGTCTCGACGAACTTCCGTGCCAGCGTCGACTCGCCGCTCACGACTCTGGCCCGTCGAGCAGCGTCGAACGGCCCTCACCGAACTCCCGAGCCGGGACGAACACACGGCCCTCGGCAGATTTCACGACGACACCGTTCCGGGCGAACTCGACGATCTCTCCTTCGAGCCCGTCGATCCGGACCCGCTGGCCTACCCGATAGATCCGGGTCACGTAGTGCAGGGCCAGCAGGTTGCTCACCGCGGTGCGTGACCCGAGGGCAAAGGCCAGGGCCACCCCGCCGACCAGCGAGGCGATCACGACGTTGGTCGCGACCCCCAGCAGGCCGCTGTCGATACCGAGTTGCTCGAGGACGATCACCCCGGCGACGAGCAGGATGACAGCCCGGGCCGCCTGACCCAGCGCCGCGCCGTAGCTCACACCGGCGGACGTTGTCGCCTTGTCCAGCGTCGAACGCGCCACGTTGGCGAGTACGATGCCGGCCAGCAGGACCAGCACGGCGCCGAGCACGTTCGGCAGATACTGGGCCAGGCGACTCAGCCCGGTCGTGATGACGGCGAGCCCGAGTACTTCGCCGGCCGCGGCGAGAAAGAACAGAAAGACGAGCCAGAAGACGATGGCCCCGGCTGCCTGGGAGGCCATGCCGTCGATGCCCGTCGCCGTCAATTCGTGATCGAGGGAGCGACCGGCGACGAGCCGTCGTAGCCGGCTCAGTCCATGGACGGTGGCGGCGCGCAGCCCCCGGGCGATCAGCCAGCCGATCGCCAGCAGGACGACCGCACCCAGCGCGGCAGGCAGGTACTCGAGAGTGCGGTTCGAAAGATCCGCGAAGAACTCGATCACGGAAGCCCATTTCTCGTCGATCATCTGGCAGGCCCTCCAGGGTTGGCTCAGTCCGCCGCGGGTTCGACGACCATCACGCTGGAGGACAGGTCCTCCACCACGCGCTCCCCGAGCCCGGCTGCCCGGGAGCGCAAGTCGCTCAACTCGGTCGGCGTCCGGTCCTTCGGCAAGCGGCCGAGGTTGAAGACCGGCTCACCGGGGCTGACCGCCGGAAGCGTGGTCATCCCGATGACGACGGCGTCGAACGGGGCGCTCAAGACATTGTTTTCCTGCCCCAGCAATGTGGTGTTCGTCGCCAGCGCCTGACCCTTCTCGATGATGTCGCCGGGGCTCACATGGAACTGCAGGAACCCGCCATGTTCCGCCCGGATCCATTTCGTCGCGGCGGCCGTCACCTGGTACGCCGGTCTTCTTACCTTTCCGGCCAGCATTCCCAGTTCCCGGAGGACGTTTTTCACACCGCGAACGGCCGTCTCGGCGATACCCGGCTCGACCTTCCAGACCTCGCCACCCTCCATCACGATCGTCGGGCATCCGGCCATGCAGGCCTCGCGTCGAAAGGCCTTCTTCGGGCCTGGGTCGTCGAGGATGATCTCGCAGCCGAAGGCCGTCGCCAGTCGGCGGGTCGCTTCGTCGTTCATGTCGGCGCGAATGTTCGGGTAGTTGGTGCGACGAACCGCAGCCGTGTGCAGGTCGATTCCGTAGTCGCTCCGTGCGACGATCTCGTCGAAGATCGTGTGGGCCATTCTCGCTGCGAGGCTCCCGGTCGCACTCCCGGGAAAGCTGCGGTTCAGATCGCGTCGATCCGGCAGGTAGCGGGAATGTCGATCGAACGCCAGCAAGTTCAAGACCGGGACGAGGATCAACGATCCCCGGGTCAGTTGCAGCGCCTCATCCTGGATCAGCTCCCGGACCGCCCCGGTACCGTTGATCTCGTCGCCGTGAAGCGCCGCGGTGACGAAGACGACAGGTCCGTCCTCGACGGCGCGACGGATCTGAATCGGGATGTTGACCGTCAGCCCGCTGTAGCTCTCGCCGATCGCCAGGTCGACGTTGCGGGTCTCGCCGGGGGCGATCGATTCGCCACCCCACTCACCGATCGGTCTGCGGTCGCGTCGACTCTTCGTGGGAGCGGAGTCCTTGCTCATCTGGTTTCCTGTGGCGGTTTCGGCTCCGCCTCGGCGGCCGGCAGGTGAAGCACCTCGGGCCGTCGCCGGCGTCGTGTCTTGCTCGGGACCAGGCCGCGCATCGACTCGAGTTTCCCGAAGCAGAGCAGGCGATCGCCAGGCTCGAGCTGCCGGCTCGCCCGGGGGTTCGGAATGACCGTCGTGCCGCGATACAGGGTCAGCACGTTGATGTCCCGGTCGCGTAAGTCCGCGGTGCCGATCTCCTTGCCGACGTACTCCGATCCCTCGGGAATGTGGATCTCGGTCACGCCGTACCCGCGGCTGACCGTCAATCGCTGCCGCAGGTCGATCTCCGGAAAATCGACACGGGCGGCGATGTAATCGATGATCGCGCCGGCGATATCGAGCTGCGTGCAGGTTTCGATGCCCTCGAGGCCGGGTGACGAGTTGACTTCCATCAGCTCCGGCCCGTTCTTGCCCTCGAGCATGTCGACGCCGGCGATCTTCAGACCCATGATCTGGGCGGCGCGAACGGCGGTCTCGCGATACTGTTCGTCGAGTTCGACCGGCTCCGTGATTCCGCCTCGATGAACGTTGCTGCGGAACTCCTGCCCCTGGGCCACGCGACGCATCGCGGCGACGACCCGCTCGCCGACGACGAAGGCCCGGATGTCCCGGCCCTTGCTCTCGGCGACGAATTTCTGGACCAGCACGTTCTGCTTCTGGCTCTGCAGCATCTCGATGATCGCTTCAGCCGACTTGACCGACTCCGCCAGCAACACACCGATCCCCTGGGTGCCTTCCAGAAGCTTGATGATGACCGGAGCCCCGCCGACCCGTTCGATCGCCGGCAGCACGTCCTTCTTGTCGCGGACGAAGGTGGTCGCCGGGATGCCGATGTTGTGGCGGCTGAGGACCTGCAGGCAGCGGAGCTTGTCGCGGGAATTGGAGATTCCGACCGAGGAGTTCGCACAGAAGACATCCATCTGCTCGAACTGCCGCACGACGGCGGTGCCGAAGTAGGTGATCGAGGCGCCGATCCGCGGAAGCACCGCATCGTAATGGCTGAGCTGTTTCTGCCGGAAATAGAGGTCCGGTTGAGCCGCTTCGAGATTGATCGCGAACTTCAGCGTGTTCAGCACCCTGACCTCGTGGCCGCGCGTCTTCGCCGCTTCGCGTAGTCGACTGGTGCTGTAGTTCCTGGGGCTGCATGAAAGAATTGCCAGTTTCATCCTTGGTGTCCCTTCTTCCTGGTCGCCTTGCCCGGTTGCTTCTTGCCCTTGCCCTTGCCCTTGCCCTTGCTCTTGTTTCGCAGGGGTTTGCCACCATAGTACGACCGCCCGGCGTCCACAAGGAACCGACCTCGGAACGCCTCGCGGCCGAGGAGCATGCGAAATCCCATCTCGTCTCGGTTGGCCAGCGTCAGCTCGACGGGCCAGACCGCTCCGAGCAATGCGATGTCGGCGATGATGACCGGTCGCAGGGAAGCTCTCCCGCTCGAACTGCGTATCGAGCGGTATTCGAGCACCTTGGCCCTGGCGCGCACCACGGTGCTGTAGTCGCGTTGCACGGGGTGAACCTTGAAGCGGACGAACGTCTCGCCGCCGCGGTCGAACTCCTCGACGTCGTAGGCATGCAGCGACGACGACCGGGCGCCGGTGTCGACCTTGGCCTTGATCCGCTGGATCCCCAGGTCGGGCAGGCCGACCCATTCCCGCCAGCCGATCACAGGGGAACTGGACTCCGGACGCTTTGGCATGGAACCTCTTTGACGGCGCTTCCGCGCGTGCTCGTGTCGAACGGCTCATTCTAACCATTCAGGCGAGGTGTGGTGCTAGCATCAGCCATCCTTCCGGGAGTGGAAACATGGTCGACAATCAACGGAGTGACTCGGACGTAGCGGCCGAGCTGGCTGCACTGGTTCAGGCGCAGGACAGCGACCGCCTGACCCGTTTCCTGGTCGACCTCGGACCGGCGGAGGCCCTACGGCTGGTCTCGAGAATCGACGATGCGGAGCGCGCGGAGCTGTTTCAGGCGCTCCCGGTCGAGCACGCGGCGGCGATGCTGGCCCAGATCCCGGAGACCCAGGCTGTCGAGCTCGTCGAAAACGCCGACGCCGCCGATGTCGCGACCGCGATCGCCTGGCTCCCCAGCGACGCCCAGGCCGATCTGCTGGGTGAGGTCCAGGCCGAAACAGCCGCCAGGATCCTCGAACAGATGGAGCCGGAGGCGGCTCGCAACGCGGAGACGCTGGCTCAGTACGAGGACGACGTTGCCGGCGGACTGATGGTCACCGAGTTCCTCCAGTATCCGGCGGACGGGACCGTGCAGCATGTCGTCGACGACATGGTCGAACACGCGGAGCAATACCGCGGTTACGCCGTGCAGTATGCGTATGTGACCGCCCCCGATGGCCGGCTGGTCGGAGTGCTGAGGCTGCGTGACCTGTTGCTCTCGCGTCGCGGCGTATCCCTGAGCGAGTTGATGATCGCGGACCCTTCGAGTGTCCAGGACACCACTCCCCTGGACGAGCTCCGGGCCTTCTTCGACGCGCACCACTACTTCGGAGTGCCGGTGGTCGACGCACGAGGACGCCTGATCGGGCTCCTGCAACGTACCGACGTCGAGGAGGCGCTGTCGGACCGTGCCGAAAGCGACTACCTCAAGGCGGTCGGCATCGTCGGTGGCGAGGAGTTGCGGTCGATGCCGGTGCTCCCGCGGGCCCGGCGCCGCCTGGCCTGGTTGAGCATCAACATCCTGTTGAACGTCCTGGCCGCGAGTGTCATCGCGTTCTACCAGGACACGTTGACCGCCGTCATCGCCCTGGCCGTGTTCCTGCCGATCATCTCCGACATGAGCGGTTGCTCGGGGAACCAGGCGGTCGCCGTCAGCATGCGCGAACTCGCGCTGGGTCTGGTCCGCCCGTCCGATGTCCGCCGCGTCCTGTTCGGCGAGCTTGCGGTCGGGTTGCTCAACGGCTTCGCCCTCGGCGCGCTGATCGCCGGTGTCGCCATGGTGTGGAAGGGAACTCCGTGGCTCGGTCTGGTCGTCGGGCTGGCGATGATGGCCAACACGCTGGTGGCGGTATCGCTCGGTGGCACCATTCCGCTGCTGTTACGCCGCGCGGGTTTCGATCCGGCCCTTGCCTCGGGGCCGATCTTGACCACAGTTACCGATATGTGTGGGTTCTTTTTCCTGCTGGGGAGCTCGCGACCTACTTCCTGCCGCGGCTGACGGGATAGCGGCGACACATCCGGGAGGGATCATCGATGAGGAAGCTGTGTTCGTGTCTGCTGACGGCCGCCCTGTTCGCGGGCGTGGCGATCGCGACGGCGCCCGAGATCGCCACCACCGACAGGGCGGCCTGCATGGAGGGGCCGATGGCCCAGTTCGGTCGCTACGTCGGTGACTGGCGTATCGAAGACGAACGGCTCGCCCGGGACGGGAGCGGCTGGGGTCCGGGGAAGGGTGCGCGCTGGATCTTCCAGTGTGTCGGCGGCGGGGCTGCCGTCCAGGACTACTGGTTCCCCAACGCCGGCGGGTTCGGCACCAACCTGCGCAGCTACAACCCCGACACCGGCAGCTGGGAGATCGTCTGGACCGCGACCGGGTTGAACGGGATGACGCAGATCAGTGCCAAGGCCAACGACGCCGGCGACGTGGTGATGGACATCCTGAAGCCCGAGCAGAACCCGCCGCGACGGATCATCTTCTACGAGCCCGACGAGAAGGGCTGGAACTGGGCGCAGGAGTGGTCGACCGACGGCGGAGAGACCTGGTTCGAGGTGTACCGGATCAAGGCCACGCCCTGGAAGGACGCCGCGAAGGACTAATCTGCCGGCTCCAGCCCCGACAGCCAGTTCAGGATCACGAATAGCGGTTCGCTGTCGAGCGTGGACTGGGTTGCGAGCAGGAATCGCTGGTGATCGTCGGTCGCATCGCCGGCGACCAGCACGTCGTCGATCGTGAACAGCTCGACAGGGGCTCCGAGATCGAGGCTTCGAGGGTAGTCCGGCAGCGCGACGGCCATCATTCGACCCTCCAGGTCGCGATAGAGGATCTCCTTTCCGTCGCCGCGCCAGCTCGGGTTGGTGCCTCCGGCGATCGAGACCTGCCGGCGGGCACCACTCTCGATCGAGTGCGCAAAGACTTCAACCCGTCCGGACTCATCGGAAGCGTAGACAATGTGTCGATCGTCGGGCGAGAACTTCGCCATCGTGTAGGACGGGTCCCCCTGGATCACCGGCTCGGACTGTCCTGCACTCACGGAATAGATCCAGATGTCCGACGTACCCTCTCCGGACCCGATCGGCCAGTACAGCACCTTGTCGCCGTCTCGTGACCAGTCCCAGGCCTGCTTGTCCATTTCGTCGACAAGCATCTCCGTCTGCTCGTCCGATCCGTCGGTGGCGCGGGTGAACAGATCGGAGTGCCCATGCTCCTGTGAGTTCAGCAACACGCGATCCCCGTCAGGGGACCAGATCGGATTCATGAAGCTGAAGGGCCCCGAGGCCAGGCGCGTGCGGACGCCGCGGACGAGATCGAAGAGCCAGATCTCGCGGTCGCCACTGGCCCCGGGAAGTTCCGCAACGGCGCGGGTCGCATCCGGCGAGAGGCTCAGGGCGACGACCGAACTCGGCTCGGCTGCCGCAGGAGTCGCGTTGCCGGCGCGGTCGTACCAGGAGAGGGTTGCGGGCCGGGAGATCTGATCCCGCGCGTAGACCAGCGTGCCCTCACTGGAGACGCTGAATGCACCGTGGCCGCTGTCCCGACTCCGAAGAACGCCGTCTGCAATGACCCGGGCGTCACCGGTCACCTGGAGCTTGTCGGCATCGAACGGGACGGCGATCAGGTCGTCGTCGCGCAGGACCAGCAGATAGCCCGGTGCGGCGTAGACGACCCGTGAGGCGTCGGCCAGGACCCGGACCGGATCGAAGTCGCCGGCGATCGAGGCCAGGAAGACACCCCCATGCTCTCGCAATGCGGTGAGATCGTTGGTCCAGGACAGAAACAGGAAGTGCTCGCCGTCGGGCAAGAAGTGGGGCCAGCGATGGCTGCTATCGACGACCTCCGGGTCGGGAGTCGTGAGCTGCCGCGGCTCGCCGCCGGTCGCATCGACGATGTGAATCCCGGTGTTGGAGTCGGGAGCGAAGATGATCTTCCCGTCCCCATTCCAGGACGCCCCGCGCGGATAGAATGAACCGGCGTTCGTGACCGGCTGCGTACGCCCGGTGCCGATCTCGATGCGCTTGACCCAGCCTCCACTGAAGAAGCCGACGTGGCGGTTGTCCGGTGCCCAGAAGGCGAACTCGGCGTTCTCCGTGCCCGGCAGACGGCGGCCCTCGAAGCTGTCCAGTGGTCGGATCCAGAGGTGGGTCTGGTAGTTCTCCGTGACACCGAACACGACGTGGCGTCCGTCCGGCGAGACGACCGGAGGAGAGGCGGCATTGTCCCCGAACGTGGTCGCCCCCGGAACCGGAATCATCAGACGTCTCTCGGGCGGATGCGGCGCGTCGTTTCCGGTGAGCGCAAAAAACGCGGCCGTCAGCAGAGCGACCGCCGCGACGCCCCAGGGCGCGATCCGCCGGGCGGTCGAAGAGCGGGTCGTGGTGATCGCCGGGGCGGCCGTGATGCCCAGCGCGGCAACGTCGGGGTCCTCGATCGCCTGCTCGAGTTCCAGACGTGCGTCACCGGCGTCCTTGAGGCGTTTCGCCGGATCCCGGGTCAGGCAGCGCCGCAACAGCAACCGCACCATCGGAGGCGTGTCGGCCGGCAACTTCGACCAGTCGGGATCCTTGCGCAGGATCGCGGCGAGGGAATCGGAGACCGTCTCGCCGGCGAACAGCGACTTGCCGACGAGACACTCGTACAGCACGCAGCCGAACGACCACAGGTCGGTGCGCCGGTCGAGCGGGCGGCCGCGCGCTTGTTCCGGAGACATGTAGGCGGCGGTGCCGAGAATCATCCCGGCGACCGTGCCGGCCGAGGTCATCGTCGGCGAGAGCGCCGAGTCGGCGCCTGGACGATCGCTCTCGAGAGCCTTGGCCAGACCGAAGTCGAGCAGCTTGACGTGGCCCTCCGGACTGACGATGACGTTGGCCGGTTTGAGGTCGCGGTGGATCACGCCCCGGTCGTGAGCGGCCTCGATGCCCGCGGCCATCTGCACGGCAACCTTGAGCGCCTCGTCGACGGAAAGCGGGCCACGCTGGAGTCGTTGCTGGAGATCTTCGCCGCCGACGAGCTCCATCGCCAGGAAGCGAACTCCAGGCGCCTGTCCCGCGCCGGCGGATGCGCCCTCCTGGTGCAACCCGTAGATCGCGGCGATGTTCGGGTGGTTCAACGAGGCCAGCAGCTTGGCCTCACGCTCGAAGCGCGCCAGGCGTTCCGGGTCCTCGGCGAACACCTGCGGCAGCAGCTTGATCGCGACATCCCGATTCAGCGTGGTGTCATGGGCACGCCAGACGGCCCCCATTCCTCCCTCGCCGATCTTCTCGGTGAGGCTGTAATGCAGGAGCTGGCTGTTGGGCTCGATCGGCATACCCGGGGATTCTAGTGTACCGGTCCGGTCGGTTGGCTATTTTCGTCCTGTACCCACGCGCCGATCTCTTCACCCTGGTTGCCCCGGTCCAGGCGGGAACGTCAAGATCCCCCGAAACGGAAGCGAGGAGTTGATGGCGGCGGTACACGGCTTCATGTCCCTCGCCTTGCTCTCGCCGGCGTACTACGGAAAGTACTTCGAGGTGGGCGGTCGGCTGAACCTGTCGGGCGAGATCGCCGTTACCGTCGGTGTGCTGGCGCTGTTCGTACTGCTTGGGGCCGGCAAAATGCCTCCGATCAGTCTCGTCGCGGTGATCGTGGCGATCCTGCCTCTGGCAGTTCGACGCTTCGGCATGTTCGGTCGTTAGCGCCCGGCGATCCGGAGCGCGAAAGCGCATAAACCCCTGAATTTCGCAACACTGCCGTGATTCTTTCTCCCCGGTGATCTCGTCCCTCGACGGGACCAAGCTGCGCGGCCGGAACGTCCGCATCCGGCGGGAAATATCCTTGGCGGCCCCATGGTGATGTCTGTACATTCAGCGGAAGTAGGAAAAAGTAGGGTCGTTACCATCCCTGGGGGGATTGTTATCCGAGGCGAGCCACAAGGCTTTTCGTCGTCCGTGACATGCGGCAACCTGCCGAGCATGCCTGGATATCTCCGTTTCAACGAGGTCGTACTAATGATGAAGCGCGCGATTCAGTGCGTCGTGATCCTTTCGGTCCTGGGCCTCGCGCCCGCTGCCTGGGCCCAGCAGCCGCTCCAGCAGCCCGACGAGATGCCCCCGGGAGGAGCTGTCTGTGGCAACGGCGTCCGCGAGCCCGGTGAGCAATGCGACGACGGCAACAGCGTCGACGACGACTCCTGCGGAAACGATTGCGTGGCCAACTTCTGCGGCGACGGCGAGACCAATAACGGCGAGGAGTGCGACGACGGCAACCTGAACGACCGGGACGAGTGCCGGAACGACTGCACCCTGAGTTTCTGTGGTGACGGCCGGGTGAACCCCGGCGAACAATGCGACGACGGCAACACCATTGACGACGATGTCTGCGGCAACGACTGCATCGTCAACTTCTGTGGCGACGGCGAGGTCAATCGCTCCGAGGAGTGCGACGACGGCAACAACAACAACCTCGACGCCTGTCGCAACAACTGCAAGCTGCCGTTCTGCGGCGACGGCCTCGTCGACCCCGGTGAGAAGTGCGACGACGGCAACCAGAACGACAACGACGCCTGCGGTAACGATTGCGGCGCCAACTTCTGCGGCGACGGAGAGGTCGGCGGCAACGAGCAGTGCGACGACGGCAACGCCAACAACTCCGATGAGTGCCGCAACGACTGCACTCTGCCGTCATGCGGAGACGGTCTCGTCGATCCCGGCGAGGAATGCGACGACGGCAATACGGACAACTCCGATGGTTGCCGCAACGACTGTCGTCTGCCCAGCGATCTCTGCGGCAACGGCCGGGTCGACCAGGACGAAGAGTGCGATGACGGGAATCTCGACGACGACGATGCCTGCGGCAATGATTGCCGCTTGAACTTCTGCGGCGACGGAGAGCGCAACAATGACGAGGAGTGTGACTTCAACGACCCGGCTGCAGAGAGCTGCCGTACCGACTGCACCCTGGGCGCCTGCGGCGACGGCCGGTTCGATCCCGGCGAGGAATGCGACGACGGAAACGACATCGACGACGATTCCTGCGCGAACGACTGCACGATCAATTTCTGTGGCGACGGTGAGGTCAACGACGGCGAGCAGTGCGACGACGGCAACCAGAACGACGACGATGACTGCGGCAACGATTGCCTGCGGAACTTCTGTGGCGATGGCCAGGTCGACGGCCTCGAGGAGTGCGACGACGGCAACACCATCGACGACGATTCCTGCGGTAATGATTGCATCATCAATTTCTGCGGCGACGGTGAAGTTAACGGCACCGAGCAGTGCGACGACGGCAACGACGACAACCGCGATGCGTGTCGCAACGATTGCACCGAGCCGGTGTGCGGCGACGGAATCGTCGACGCGCTCCTTGGTGAGGAATGCGACGACGGCAACCAGGTCGACGACGATGTCTGTGGCAACGACTGCCTGCAGAACTTCTGCGGCGACGGCGAACAGAACAACAACGAAGAGTGCGATGACGGTAACGACATCAATTCCGATGCATGTCGCAACAACTGCACGCTGCCGTCCTGCGGGGACGGAGTCCTGGATCCCGGCGAGGAGTGCGACGACGGGAACGACGTGGACGGCGACGGCTGCAGCGGGCGCTGTACGGTGGAAGGGTTCTGCGGCGACGGCGATGTGAACAGCGACGAGGAGTGCGACGACGGCAACGACGTGGACGACGACTCCTGCGGCAACGACTGCACGATCAATTTCTGCGGGGATGGTGAGGTCAACAACGGCGAGGAGTGTGACGACGGCAACCAGGGTCCCGGCGATGGCTGTTCCGAATCGTGCACGCTCGAGCCCATATGTGGTGATTTCCGGGTCGATGAACAAGTAGGAGAGACCTGCGACCCGCCTGGAAGCCCGGCCGGCGCCAGCGGCAACCCCTGTCGTGAGGACTGCACGGTTTGCGGCGATGGGACGCTGGATCCTTCCGCAGGCGAAGTCTGTGACGACGGCAACAACGTAGACGACGATGACTGTCGCAACGACTGCACCCGTGGCGAGTGCGGCGATGGCCGTCTGGATCCCGGCGAAGAGTGCGATGACGGGAATAGCGACGATGGCGACGGCTGTTCCGGGGCATGTACGGTCGAGCCGTTCTGCGGCGACTTCCAGGTCAGCGAGGAAGTCGGAGAGAGCTGCGACCCGCCCGGAAGCCCGGCCGGCGCCAGCGGCAACCCCTGTCGTGCGGACTGCACGGTCTGTGGCGACGGAGTCCTGGACCCCTCGGCAGGCGAAACCTGCGACGACGGCAATAACGCAGACGACGATGACTGTCGCAACGATTGCACCCGAGGCGAGTGCGGCGATGGCCTCCTGGACCCCGGCGAAGAGTGCGATGACGGGAACCAGGTTTCCGGCGACGGCTGCTCCGAGTCCTGCATGTTCGAGCCGTTCTGCGGCGATGGCGAGATCGACGCCGATGAAACGTGCGATCCGCCCGGCGAGCCGGCGGGATCGACCGGGAACCTGTGCCGCGCGGATTGCACCGTCTGCGGTGACGGTGTGCTTCAGGGCGACGAAGAGTGCGACGATGGCAACGACAACGGCGAGGACGAATGCACCGATGAGTGCCGGGCGACGTTCTGTGGTGACGGCGTAAGAAACGACGACGAGGAATGCGACGACGGCAACCAGAACGACAATGACGAGTGCACGAACGCATGTGCCCTGGCCTTCTGCGGCGACGGCATTGCCGGTCCCGGCGAGGAGTGCGACGACGGCAACAATGTCGACGGCGACGGCTGCCAGGCCGACTGCCGGAATCCCCTCTGCGGGGACGGAATCGTCGACCCCGACGAACGTTGCGATGACGGCAACGACGATCCCGGCGACGGCTGCCGCCCGGATTGCACCCTCGAGGAGTGCGGCGACGGAATCGTCGACCCCGACGAGGAGTGTGACGACGGCAACGACGTCGACACCGACGACTGCGGCAACGACTGCGTGATGAACTTCTGCGGCGACGGCATCGTCGACCGGAACGAACAATGTGACGACGGCAACGACGATCCCGGCGACGGCTGCCGCGCAGACTGCACCCTCGAGGTATGTGGCGACCGCATCGTCGACCTCGGTGAGACGTGCGATCCCCCCGGCGAACCCGCCGGCGAGGACGACCAGTGCCGGGACGACTGTACGTATTGCGGCGACGGTGTCGTCGACTCGACCAGCCTCAAGGGCGGGGCGGGTGCAGGCGAGCAGTGCGACGACGGCAACAACGTTGACGGCGACGGCTGCCGATCCAACTGCACGATCGAGCAATGCGGCGACGGCATCCTCGACCCTGGCGAGGAATGCGACGACGGCAACACCGAGGATGCCGACGGCTGCCAGAGCGATTGCACGTTGGCCAAGTGTGGTGACGGAACGATCGACCCCGGCGAGACCTGCGATCCGCCCGGCGAACCGGCCGGTGCACCCGATGAATGCCGCCGGGACTGCAGCGCCTGCGGTGACGGAGTCGTCGATACCTTCAGCCTGAAGGGTAACGACGGCGAGAGCGAAGAATGCGACGACGGTAACAATGACGACGGCGATGGCTGCTCCGCGGATTGCCGCGTTGAGATGGGCTTCTGCGGCGACGGTACCCAGGGCCCCGACGAAGAGTGCGACGACGGCAACAACGTCGATGGCGACGGCTGCCGCGCTGACTGCACGCTGGAACGCTGTGGCGACAGCATCCTCGACCCGGGTGAGGGTTGCGACCCGCCTGGCCAGCCGATGGGTGAGCCGAACGAGTGTCGTGACGATTGCACCGCCTGTGGCGATGGCGTCGTGGACATGTTCGGCGTCAAGGGTGGCACCGTCGATGGCGAGGAGTGCGACGACGGCAACAACACGCCGGGCGATGGCTGCTCCGAGGACTGCCGGGTCGAGACCGATCCGGTTTGCGGTGACGGGGTCCTGGATCCGAAGGAAGAGTGCGACGACGGCAATACGCTACCCGGTGACGGCTGTCGCGGTGACTGCACGCTGGAGTCCTGCGGCGACGGCATCCGGGATCCGAACGAGGGCTGTGACCCGCCCGGCGAGCCGATGGGTCAGCCGAACGAGTGCCGGCGCGATTGCTCCGCCTGCGGCGACGGTAATCTGGACATGTTCAGCCTGAAGGGCGACGCCGGCGAAAGCGAGGAGTGCGACGACGGCAACAACACACCTGGTGATGGCTGTAGCGCCGACTGCCGGGTCGAGATGAGTGTCTGCGGCGATGGAGTCGTCGACCCCGGCGAAGCCTGTGACGACGGAAACACCGATTCCGGCGACGGTTGCCGCGCAGACTGCACGATCGAAGTGTGCGGCGACGGGATTCTCGATCCCGGTGAAGAATGCGACGACGGCAACCTCGACAATGGCGACGGATGCCGCGCGGACTGCACGATCGAGGAGTGCGGCGACGGGATTCTCGATCCCGGCGAAGAGTGCGACGACGGCAACCCCGATTCCGGCGACGGTTGCTCCGGAGACTGCGCGATCGAGCGGTTCTGTGGCGACGGCGTGCAGGATCCCAACGAAGAGTGCGACGATGGCAACAACGTCTCCGGCGACGGCTGTCGCGCGGACTGCACGCTGGAACGCTGCGGTGACAGCATCGTCGACCCAGGCGAGAGCTGCGACCCTCCCGGTCAGCCGATGGGTGAGCCGAACGAGTGCCGCAGCGACTGCTCCGCCTGTGGCGACGGCAATCTGGACATGTTCAGTTTAAAGGGCGTCGCCGGCGAGAGCGAGGAATGCGACGACGGCAACAACGCCCCGGGTGACGGCTGTAGCGCCGACTGCCGGATCGAGATGAGCGGCTGCGGCGACGGAACCGTCGATCCCGACGAGGAGTGCGACGACGGCAACGACATCTCCGGTGACGGCTGCCGCGACGACTGCACGATTGAAGAGTGCGGCGACGGGATCATGGATCCGGATGAGCGTTGCGACGACGGCAACCTCGTCGATGGCGATGGCTGTCGTTCCGACTGCACGCCTGAGATCTGCGGCGACGGAATCCTCGACGTGGGTGAGGAATGCGACGACGGCAACACCGATCCCGGCGACGGCTGCGATTCGACCTGTGGGATCGAAGTGCGCTGTGGCGACGGAACCGTCGATCCCGGCGAAGAGTGCGACGACGGCAACCTGGACGACGGCGACGGCTGCTCGGCGCTCTGCGAGCTCGAGTGCGAGCTGGATGTGGTCAAGAGCTGCTTCGTGATCCCCGCCGGGGATGACGACGACGATGACGACGACGACGACGATTGCGACGGCAAGGTGCTGTCCCTGAAGCTGGCCTACACCGGCAGCGGATGCGATGCGCTGTCCAACCCGCAGGACGGAAAGGCCTCCTGTGAGGGTGGTGCCAATGGCGCCGATCCGGTCAGCGTGGTCGTGACCGACAAGAGTGGCGACAAGGTCTACATGAGCTCCGACGCGGTCTTCCTCGGCGATATCGTCGAAGCGACCGCGGAGAACGCCGGCGAAGACAAGTTCGGCGCCGATACCAAGGTGACGATCGATGACGGCCTGGAGGTCGCGACCTTCCACACCTCCTGCTCGAAGCCGCTGAGTGTCGGCGACGAGTTCGGCAGCATGCAGCTCGTCGAGTTGACCACCAGCGAAGGTGGGACGACGACGCTACCGTCGATCGATCCGGTCGATCCGACGGGGATGTGCATCATCCCGGCGGCGCCGGATGCGCCGCACTGCCTGGGCAAGGTCGAGGTGCTGAGTCTGCGCTACCTCGGTGGTGACTGCGACGCGTCGACCAACGATCAGGACGGAAAGTTCGAGTGCAACGGCGACGCCATGCTCACCGAGCCGGTCCGGATCGTCTGTTCGAAACGCGACGATATCTTCCTCGACACCGGAGATCCGGCCTCGGTCCGGCCCGGCGACGTGGTGGACGTGGTCGCGGCCAACGCCGGCGCGGAGAATCTGCCGTCGGCCACGGAGTGTGTGCTCTACGACGAGTTCGGCAACTGGCTGCAGGATCTGAAGATCCACACCTCGTGCTCCAAGCCGCTCGACATGGGCGATCGCTTCGGTGCCGTCGAGGTGGTCAGTTTGACTACGACCGAAGGTGGCGCCATGACCATGGCCCACGACGTGCAGTACCGCTACCTGATCACCAACGCGAGTCCGTTCCCGGTGGTGAACGTCGAGGCCGTCGATGACCAGCTGGGCGTCGTGCCCGGCAGCCCGATCGCTCTCCTGGGTCCAGGCGAGTCGATCACGCTGGAGGCGGTCGCGGCGATCAGCGAGACCACGACCAACGTGGTCACGGTGACCGGCGAACCGGAAGCCGGAGGCGAGTGTCCCGCGGCCAGCGACTCGGCGACGGTGATCCTCGAGGGGCAGATCAGCCCGCAAGATACGATGCAGCTGGGGCTGCTGTTGCAATACCTCGGCCCTGACGTGGACGGCCCGGTGACGGTCGACGTGCCGGCTGGAGGTGCGGACGGCGGATCGGTTCGCCTGCGCATCCCCGGTGGACTGACGACGGGCGCAGTCCTGTCTGCGGACGGGATCCAGGCACTCGTCGAACGCCTGGCCAGTCCGCGGGAAGGCCCCGGAGCCGGGATCGACGTGCTGCTGAATGGCAAGAAAACGGACTTCAACAAGAACTGGCGAGTTGTGGGCGCCGAGGAACAACGATGAGAAGAGTACTGTTCGCGATCCTGATCGTTTCGATGGCCGGCACGGCGATCATGGCCCAGTCGTATCGAACCAAGGCGGACTACCGTGCCGGGAACGCCCAGGCCGAGCGCATCGAGCCGACCCTGAAGGACGGCTCGGATACCTGCGTCGCGCCGACGGAGATCGCCGCGCTTCCCTACGAGGACAACGGCGATACGACCGGTGCTGCGGATACCGTGAGCAGTATTCCGGGTGTGTGTAACGGCTTGTACACGACCGTCGCGGGGCCGGACCACATCTACAGCTTTACCGTCGCAGGCGGGAACTCGCTCACCTTCACCACGACCACGACCGACGACATCTACGACCTATCGATCTACATGCTCAGTACGTGTGGCGATGGGAACACCTGCGTGGTCGGCGCCGATGCGTGCCTCGCCCGGGACAACGACAACGGCAGTTGCCCCGCCAACGATTCAACGGAGTCGTTCAGTGCGTCGGACCTCGCCCCCGGCACGTACTACTTCTACGTGGACAGCTTCTACGGTGCGGCGATCGACGCCGACCGCTCCTCCGGTCCGTACACCGTGACGGTCGCCGGCGACCTGCCGGCGGAGCTACTCGACTTCGAGATCGAGTGATACGATTGCCAGGTGCAGCCGGCGGGGCTCGGTGCCCCGCCGGTGTTTCCTGAGGCGGATCGTAACTCCCGGTGTAGTGGGCACCGTGGGAGTCCACTTTCGCTGACCGGAGGATGACATGAGCAAGTCCGTCCGCTGGTCGATCGTCGTAGGTGTCGTGATCGTAGCGGCGATCATCGCGAGCCTCGTATCCTCGATGTCGAGCCAGTTCGAGGAGCTCTGCGAGGTCTGCATCACGTTCCGCGGTCGAACCGCCTGCCGCGAGGCCTACGGCGGTACCCAGGAAGAGGCGATCCGCACGGCGACCGACAACGCCTGCGGCCTGATCGCGTCGGGAATGACCGACTCGATCTCCTGCTCCAAGACGGTACCGGATCGGACCACCTGCGAACCCTGATCCGTGTGGATCGTCGACAGGCTGGGGCAAGCGCAGGACGACGACGGTCACGTCGCCTCGTCGCTGCCGGCGTTCCAGAAGATCCTGGCGATGGTGATCGCCGCCGAGTACTGGACCAAGGGGCTCCGGGATCGACCGCTGATGAGCGTCGTCGACTGGCTGCAGGTCGCGGCCGTCTCGTCCCTCGTGCTGCTCGTCCTGCTGGGGCGCCAGCGGCGGGCGGCGTTCGCCGGTCTCGCGGTGTTGCAGGTCTGGTGGATCGCGGCCTACTTCCCGCTCACCGGGAATCACCGCTACCTCGAGTGTTTCCTCTGTGGACTCTGTGCGACCCTGGCCCTCGATCGAGACGACGAGCGGCTCTGGCTGCTGCGCTCGGTGCGCTGGGTCACGGTCGTCGTACTGTTTTTCTCCGGCCTGCAGAAGCTGCTCCACGGCTACTGGTTTCGCGGCCAGTTTCTGGCCTGGTCGATCTGGCGGGACAACTTCCGTGTGGCGCTGGAGCCGCTGCTTCCCGCCGGTGAGGCGTCGCGATTGCTCGAACTGGGCTCGGCTGCGGGATCCGGTCCCTACCTGATCAGCAGCCCGACGGTCCTGTTGCTCTCCAACGCGGTCTGGTCGGCGGAGATCCTGCTCGCGGTGCTGCTCGTGCCCCGCCGGACCCGCTCGTTCGCCTGGCCCGGCGCCGTGCTGCTGGTCGTGTTGACCGAGTTCGTCGCCCGGGAGCTGATGTTCGGTGTCGAGTTCGTTGCGGCGCTGATGTTGTTTGCGAGCAGCGGTCTACTCCGGCGTTTCGTCGTCCCGCTGGGCTTGCTACTGGCGCTGCTGGTCGCGATGCGGCTCGGTCTCGGCCCCGAGGTGCTGTTCCATTGAGTCGGCTCAAGCAACGCACGGTGCTCGCCGCCCTGGTGCTCTTCTCGATCTGGCCGGTCGTCCAGATCGCGCTCGTCAAGGCCTACGACGTCAACCCCTGGAAGCTGGCGGCCTGGGGCATGTACTCGGCCCCGCAGATTCCGGCAGAGTTGCAGCTCTATCGACGAACCGGGGCCGGAGCGTACGAGGCGTGGAATCTACCTGCGACGGCCGTTCCCGTCGCCCGGCGATTCCTGCAACGAAGGCTGGGGTTGGGGCAGCTGGCCCAGCCCCGGGCGCTGGGAGAGGCGCTCTTGCACGAATGGCCTGACGCGACCGAGGTGAAGGTCGACGTGATCCAGCCGAAGCTGGATCCGACGTCGGGAATGATCCGGGACGAGACCTCGAGCTTCGCGTACGAGCGCTAGTACTTCACCATGTACTTCTTGGCCTCGAGACAGGCCGAGAACGCCTTCTTGAAGTTGGTCTCCTGCTCGGCGATGTTGGCCTGGCTGGTCGCCGCCTGCTGGTCGATGTTCTGCGTGGCGCTCTCCTGGGCGCGCCTTCGGGATCGCCGACCGGCGATCATGCCGGCTGCCGCGCCGTAGGCCGCGCCCTTGCCCGGGTCGTCGCTGGCGATCTCGCCGATCAGCGCGCCGGCAGCCGCGCCCTTCACCGCGCCCTGGGCACCGGCGCCCTGGCCGGATTCCGCGACCTGCTGCTTGCCCTCGGCAGCCTGCTGGTCGACCTGCTGGGCGTCCTTCTTCAACTGAAAAGGATCGGCCCCGGTCTGCTTGGCGGCCCAGTCGTAGCACTCGGCCTCGTCTTTCGACTGCTGGGTCGCCTCCTGGCCCTCGGTCGGGAAGACGTAGACGTCGAGGGTCGCCGCCAGCGACTTCTCCTGCCCGAAGACGGTCCCGGTGGGGAAGGCCAGGGCAACGACGGCCAGGCAAATCGTGAGCGTGGAGTAGCGCGTACGCTTCATCTTCTTTCCTCGTCGGATGTTCGGCGTCGGGGCCGACATCATTTCTCGCCTTCGTGTGTCTTGCAGGCACCGAAGATCGTCAAGGCGCCATCGTCGAGGGTGATCGAACTCGTGAAGAATCCGGAAGGTGTCGAGAGCACCATGTTGAACGCGCGACCCTTCTCGTAGGCCTGGACGATCACCAGCTCGCCGTCCCGGTGTACCTGGTCGATGTCGGTCGCCCGGTCGAGACTCGTCGACTGAAGGCGCTTGTTCTTCAGATCGATCTCGACGAACGGGCCGATGTCGAACTTCCAGGGAGCCCCGCTGACACATTCCGAGTCGGTCCGGCACTCGTGAATCACCATCGGGGCGCAGATCAGACGATCGCTCCCGGTGACATCGTCGGCGAGCAGGGGAGTGGCGGCCAGCAGGAGCAGGGCCACGGTGGCGCAGGGGACGAATCGCATCGGGTTTCCTCCGGCGAGGGCGAGCCTCGATGCCGAAGGATAGCACACTTGTGGATGAACGGAATGTCCGTGCGATCGCTCTCGTATCGCTTGAATCGGCTGCAGAAGGCCTGGGAAAGTCGTTCGCCGAAGAACGTGTGCCCAACGTAGTTGAACAACAGCATGTTGGCGTTGGTGAGCGGTCGGTCGATCCTTCGGAATTCCTGTTCCAGCCGGTCCAGGAACGCTCGGACGAGATCGGTCTCGCCACCGAGGACGCCGGCATTCAGAGCCGGTAACCCGGCGGAGCGATCGAGCAGGTCGAGGTACCGCGGATCCCCGATGCTCGTGGCCAGTCGCCTCAGCCACAGGTTCTCGCCGAGGGTTCCGGAATCGTTTCCGACGTAGATCTTTCCGGCTTCGACCATCGGGAACGGATCCCGGACGACCGAGACGTCGAACAGATCGGTCATGAAGACCGAACCGGCCGAATACGTTTCGAGGAAGCGCCGGTAGATCGAGAACCGGTGATCGTTGGTCGAACGGAGGTACCGCCCCGGAACGTTCAGGAACCGCACCCGCGGGGTCTCGTGAGTCCCGGTGAAGCGGGTCGAGAGCCGGTCGTGGAACACGACACCGTTCAGCGCCAGCCTGTGCAACGACTCGTACCACGGGCGAATGCGGTCGTAGCGGTCGGTCGGTAGTCGTCGGTAACTCTGTGGGTCACGCTTGGCCGTCAGGTAGGTCGTCAGGACCGCCGGCCGATCGCAGGCCGGGAACGCCGGCGGTTCGGGTGCAAAGCTGCACGCGATCCGGTCGACGGTTCCGGTCATCATCGCCAGGAGGCGTCCGGCGCGGTAGCGGTAACTCATGGCTCCGCCGCCGAAGATAGGGTCCCGCTCCGGCCTCGTCGAACCGCCGGCCGGTTCGCCGGTCCGTCGCCGCTCCCTGGCGGTCAGTCTGCGTTCAATCCCCGCTGGCGCTCGAGATCGGGAGTTCCCCGGAGCCGGTCGGATTTGTCGCTCATTACACCTCACCAGATCGCTCCCCAGTCGTACAACAGAGTGAACTGCCGAAAAGACGCCCGGGCCGCAGGAGTTTCCATGCTTCACGATCTACTCCACGACACGCGCTTCGGACTGCGGAACCTCGGCAAGGCGCCTGGCTTCGCGGCGGTCGCCCTGCTGACCCTCGCGCTGGGCATCGGCGCAAACGCAGCGATCTTCAGTGTGCTCAACGGGGTTGTGCTCGAGCCGCTCCCCTATCGAGACTCCGTTGAGCTGGTGCAGCTCTGGAGCGGACGTTCGATCAGCCCCGAAAACCTCGTGCGGTTGCGGGCCGAGGCCGATGCGTTCGCCGGAATCTCGGGCTATTTCGCGATTCACGGCGCCTTGACCGGTGCCGGCGACCCGGTGGAGCTCGCCGGAGCCACCGTCGCGGTGAATCACTTCTCGGTGCTCGGCGTCTCGCCGGTTCTCGGGCGCGGTTTCACCCCGGAGGAGCAGGAGCCCGACAGGGGCCATGTGGCGATCATCAGCCATGGGCTCTGGCAACGACGATTCGCCGGAGACGCGACGATCCTCGGGCGGAACATCGACCTTGTCGGGACAGGGCGGACGGTGATCGGCGTGATGCCTGAGGGTCATCGTCCCCTCGCTGGGGCCATCGACTTCTGGATCCCCCAGGTACTCGACCCGTCGAACTTCTCCGAGTACTCGGGGACGGCTTCGACGTTCGCCGTGGCGCGGCTGGCTCCGGGGGTCACGATCGATCAGGCGACGGCGGAGCTGCAGGGGATCGCCCGACAGATCTCCGCGGAAGTCGGCGGGATCTACGATGAGGGCTGGATCGCGCTGGCGACGGCCTCGCCATTGCAGGATGCGATTGTCGGAGGCGTCACCGGCGGCCTCTACATGCTGCTCGGTGCCGTCGTCTGCGTCTTGCTGATCGCATGTGCCAATGTCGCCAACCTGCTCCTGGCCCGGGGAAGCGCTCGGGAACGGGAGATCGCCGTGAGGATGGCACTCGGCGCCGGCCGCCGGCGCGTCGTGCGCCAATTGCTGACCGAGAGCGCCACCCTCGGTATCGCGGGAGGTGCTCTGGGCCTGGGGGTCGCCTGGTTACTCCTCGACGTGCTGCGCTCCTGGCCCACCGGCCTGCCCCGGATGGAGTCGGTCTCGATCGACGGACGGGTGTTGCTGTTCTCCTTCGGCCTGTCGATCGTGGCCAGTCTGGTCTTCGGGATCGCCCCCGCGCTACGGGTCACGCAAGGCGAACTGGCCGGGTCGCTCAAGGACGGCGGTCGTTCCTCCAGTCAGGGAGCCGGCCGCCTGCGGTTGAACCGTGGGCTGGTCGTCGCCGAGATCGCACTCTCCGTGGTCGTGATGGCCGGAGCGGGGTTGCTACTCCGAAGCATGTGGCAGATGTGGCAGGTCGACCTCGGCTTCGATCCGGGTCGCGTCGTCACCATGCGCGTTCTGATTCCGGATAGCTCGAGGCACGCCACTCCGGCGCTCCGCGCCTCCTTCTTCGAACAGATCGACCGGCGGGTCGCGGAGCTTCCCGGCGTCGACCGTGCCGGCTTCGTGACCTTCCTGCCGATGACCCGCGGATTGCCCTCGGCGACCTATGAGCGGCCCGACCAGCCGGTTCCGGAGGGGACGAGCAAGCCGTTTGCCAACTTCCAGCTGGTGACTCCCGGGTACTTCGAGGCGATGAGCATCCCGCTGACCCGAGGGCGACGGATCGAGTGGAGCGACCGAAGCGACACGCCGCTGGTCGGCGTGATCAACGATGCCCTGGCCCGTCTGGCCTTCGGCGAGGAAGATCCGCTGGGCAAGCGGATCGTGATGTTCGGCGGGGGTGCGGATTTCACCGTGGTCGGCGTCGTCAGCGGGAGTCGCCAGTACCGGCCCGACCGGGAACCTCAGCCCGAGGTCTACATCGCGTACGACCAGTTGCGCTGGCTTCCCTCGATGTTCCTGACGGTCCGCACCCACGCCGATCCCCGTACCCTCGCCTCGGAAGTACGCGAAGCGATCTGGGCCGTGGACCGCAACGTTCCGATCTCCGAGGTGCAGACGATGGAGAGCATCGTCAGCGGGAGCACGGGAGAGACACGCATGTTCGCATCGTTGCTGCTCGGCTTCGGTGGACTCGCGCTGTTGCTCGGGGCGATCGGAGTCTATGGTGTGCTCTCGTACGTCGTCAGCCAGCGGACGCACGAGATCGGCATCCGCATCGCTCTCGGCGCCGATCGTGGTCAGATCATGAAGAGTGCGCTGGGCTGGGCCCTGCGGCCCGTCCTGCTCGGCGTCGGTATCGGCGTTGCCGGGGCCTTCGCGGTCACCCGTCTGATCTCCGGATTCCTGTACGGGGTCGGCGCGAGCGACCCGCTGACCTTCGTGGCCGTGCCGCTGCTGCTGACGATCGTCGCGTTGTCGGCCAGCTACTTGCCCGCCCGTCGCGCGGCGCGAACCGATCCGCTGGTCTCGATGCGGGCCGACTGACCCGGCACCGGCGTTAGACTGGGTGCCGGTTCCTCTTCGAAGCATCCGCAGGAGCAACCCCGTGAACGTGCCCGATCCGTCGGCTGAGCCGCCACGCCGCTCGATCCGGCGGATCGTCGCCAGCTGGTGTGTCCTGGGCCTGGCCGGCCTCGGCACGGCGGGAGACTCCGCTGTCGAACGCCTGGCGGCCTTCGACGAGGTCGTCGAGATCGTCGGCCAGAACTTCTACGACCGATCCTTCGCCGAGGAGCGCTTCCCGGCAATCGCCGCGAGTCATCGTCAGGCGCTCGCCGGGGCGCCTGACGAACCCTTCGAGAACCGGGTCAACCGGATGCTCGGCGAGCTGCAGGCCTCCCACACCCGGTACTACACCGACGGCGACTACGGCTACTACCACCTCGCCGGGATCTTCCACTTCGTCCCGGCGGTCGAGGCCCTGTTTCCCGATGGTGTGACGTACGACACGATCGGGGTCCTGACCGAGGTGATCGACGGGAAGACCTTCATCGTGTCGGTTCTCGCGGGTAGCCCGGGCGAGCAGGCCGGGCTGCTCGCCGGTGACGAGATCGTCTCCGCCGACGGCAGGCCGTTCTTGCCGATCGATTCGTTGCGCGGCAAGCACGACCAGGGTGTGAAGTTGAAGGTGCGCCGGAAGGACGGGAGCCGGCCCCGCCGGGTGACGGTCCATCCCCGGCGCCTGAATCCAAAGGAAGAGAACCTCGACGCCGAGCGGGAGAGTGTCCGGGTGATCGAGCGTGACGGGGTCCGCATCGCCTACGTCCACGTCTGGTCCTATGCCGGTCCCGAGTACCAGGAGGCGTTCGAGGATGCGCTGCGGTCGGCGGACGTTCAGCAGGCGGATGCCCTGATCTGGGATCTCCGCTTCGGCTGGGGCGGTGCCAGCCTCGAGTACCTGCGGGTGTTCACCGACGCATTGCCCTCGTTCGTCGGGATCGACCGCGACGGTGCCTCGAGGGACTTCACCCCGCGGCCGGCTGAGCGAGAAGATGGGGCGCAGGCCGACTACCCGCTCTGGCGCAAGCCGGTCGCGATGCTGACCAACGGCAGGGTGCGCAGCGGGAAGGAGCTGCTGGCCTACGGCTTCCGCCACGCGAATGTCGGTGCGATCGTCGGGGAAACGACCGAGGGCGCGACGCTGGCCGGAAGGTTGTTCGTGCTCTCCGACGGCGCCCTGCTCTATCTCGCCGTGATGGACACGCGCATCGACGGGCAGCGCCTGGAGGGCCGGGGCGTCGAACCGGACATCGTCGTGCCCCATGATCCGCGCTACGCGGCCGGGGAGGACCCTCAGCGCGAACGTGCGATCGAGTGGCTGATCGAGCAGACGAAGAACGGTGAACAGGGCGCGACCGGGGACGGACCGGGCTAGTACTCGACCAGCTCGGTCGTCTCGACGAACTGGATGTCGGTCGCTCCGGTGACGCCGGCCTTCTGCATCGCCTCGCGCAACTCGGGCGACTTCATGAACTCACGCAGAGTCGCGACCTCGTCGGCCTGGTGGTAGACGATCACCCGGCTCGGGTTCTCGAGGTCCCGACTGACGGCATGACCGCCGATCCCGGCCCTGGTCCGGGCCGCGTCGAAGGAGTCGTAGACCGCACGCCACGTGTCGTAGTCCTCGACGCGGTGACGGACGATCACTCCGGCGAGTTTCTTGTCCAGGTCGAACGCCCGGACCGACGGCCGCATCAGCGTCACCGTCGGCGGCCCCTGGACGCCGGACTCCGACATCGCCTCGGCCAGATCGGAGCTTTCGAGAAAGGCCTTCACCCTGTTGAGGTCGGTGGCCAGGCAGTAGATCGTCACGCGATTCGGGTCGTCGACCCCTCGCAGGATGTGATGGCCGAGGCAGCTGGCCTGTTTCCGCGCCTCCTGATGACCGTCGAAGACCGCCTTCCACTTGGCGTAGTCGGCGATGCCGTGGGATACGAGCATGGCAAGCGGCGGCAGATCCTGACTCATCTACGAAGCTCCTTGGTCCGGGCGAGCGAGGGGCCGCAGTGCGACCAGCCCTGATTCTATCCCAGGACGCCGGAGATCACAGATGCCGTAGTGCCTCGGTGGGCTGGATTCTCAACGCCCGCCGGGCGGGGACCCAGCTTGCCAGCAGTCCGGCGAACCCGAGAAGCAGCGCAACACCGGGGAAGACCCAGAACCCGGGGTCGGGGAGCTGCGAGACGAGCACCCGGTCCATCATCGCGTTCATCCCGAGCGCCAGCGCTCCTCCGATCACCGCCCCGATCCCCAGCAGCAGTCCGGCCCGACCGACGACGGACTCCAGGATCTGCCGGTGGCCGGCCCCCAGCGCGATACGGATCCCGATCTCGCGGGTCCGCCGAGCGACGGAAAACGAGATGATTGCGTACATTCCGACCAGCGAGAGTCCGAGGGCGGCCGCGCCGATTCCGGTCAGCGCCGCGCTCATCACCAGCAACGCGGAACGGTCCTCCTGGCCGACCTCCTCGAGGGGGTTGACCCGCGTGACGAGGATCTCCGGTTCCAGATCGAACAGGGCACGCCGCAGAGGTGCTGCGAGCTGTGCCGGATCGCCGGGCGTTCGCAATGAGAGGTAGAACAGCGGGCGACGGAGCATCGGAACGTAGTAGCCGGCGGCACGGTCGGCGTCACCGACGAGAATTCCGAGGTCGGGAACGACGCCGACGATCTCTCGCCACGGCTCGGGCCGGGAGCCGCGATTTCCGGCGATGCGCAGTCGGCGGCCGATCGGGTTACGGCCCTCGAGATGCCGGTCGACGAAGGGCTGATTGACGATCGCGACGGCCGGTGCATCGGCGGCGTAGTCCGAGGTCAGGAAGTTGCGCCCGGACACGACCCGCCCGCCGAGGGATTCGAAGAAACCCGGGCGCATCCCGACCGCGGGGATCGGCGAGGCGGCCGTCGCCGCTTCCCCGGGCAGGGGCTCGATCTCCACCGGATCCGGGTAGGGGCTCAAACGCGGAAGCGACGAGCCGGCTCCGAGGGCGCTGACGCCCGGCAGCCTGGCGACCGCCTCGAGAATCTCCTCCTGGGTCACGTCGAGGGCGGGTGCGACGTAGAGCTGGGCCGTGAGGATCTCGCCCCGGGGCAGATCGACTCCCTGTTCGGCATAGCGTGCGAAGCCCCAGGCCATCACGACGGCGCCGCTGAGCAGCGCGACCGAGAGCGCGGTCTCGGCGACGATGACGCTGCCGCCGAAGCGGCCGATGCCGACCCCGGTCGATCGGGTTCCGCCCGCCGCCAGCTCGCTCGAGAGGTCCCGCCGCGTCGCTTTCCAGGCGGGCCAGGCACCGGCGACCGCACTGGCCAGCAGCGTGATCAGCACCACGAACGTCACCGTCGTGGCGCTCGGGGTGAAGGAGATCCAGAACGGGAACTCGTCGGCAACGATGCTCTTCTCGATCCAGCGCAGAGCGGTCTGCGAGGCGAGCAGGCCGAGGACGGCGGCGATCGCTCCCAGGACCAGTACCTCGACGAACAGCTGGCCGATCACCCGACCGCGGGAGGCCCCCAGCACCGTGCGCACCGCAAGCTCGGCGGATCGTGAGGCGTTGCGGGCGAGGATCAGGTTCGCGACGTTCGCCGCGACCAGGAGCAGAACCATCACGAGGACCCCGGTGCCGACGATCAGCGGGGTCTCGATCCCGGTGACCGAGAGGTCGGTGAGCCTGGCCAGCGTCAGCTTCAACGGGTCGACGTCGGGGCGTGCGGCGTCGAACTGCGCCGAGAGCTGCGACAGCTGGGCCCCGGCGGATTCCAGGGTCGCGCCCTCGGCCAGGATCGCGGCGAGGCTCACGCCGGGGCCCGCGTCGGTCGACGAGCCGCCCAGGTACTCCGACTCCAGCGGTAGCCAGAGCTCTCCCGATGCCGGGAACTCGCAGCCATCCGGCATCACTCCGACGATCGTCCGTTCGATGCCGTTCACGTTGATCCGGCTGCCGATCGCCGCGGGATCGCTGGCGAAGCTCCGCTCCCAGAACGAGTTCCGGATCACGGCCACCGGCTCGGCGCCGACCTTGCCGTCGGCGTCGTTCAGCGGCCGGCCCGCGAGCGGTGGGTACGGCAGGTGACGGAACCAGCCCGGCGTCAACAGCGCACCGGAGACGTTCTCGATCTCTCCCGAAGGTTGCAGGACGTTGAACTTCCAGCTGTCGATCGCGCCCAGGTAGGCCAGGGTATCCGCGCGATTTCGCAGCAACCGGTACCGATCGACCTCGAGGTTGCGGCGCTCGCCTTCCGGGTTGGTGACCGCGCTCAACCGGACGAACCGGTCCCCGTTGTCGAAGGGCAGTTCGCCGTGAAGCACCGCCTCCAGGAAGGTGAAGCCGGTGGTGGCCATGCCGATCCCGATCGCCAGGGCCAGGATGACCGTTGCGGCGACCACGGGCTGCTTGCCGATGAGCCGGAAACCGTACTTGAGCTCGGTCCAGATCGTTCCCGCCACGGCTGCCCCTCGTTCGGCCCTGGGAGGTGCGCGGGCCGTCCTAGCAAGAACGGCGCGCGCTCCGCAAAGGTTCCGTGGGGTCCGTTGCCTACTTGCCGGAGCGCTCGACGGTCTGATCGATGATCAAGCCGTGAGGCTCCTTGAACTCGGACTCGACGTCGTCGGGCAGGGGCGCGATCGACAGGAAGAGGTCGGCGCTCATCGCCGCTCCCGGGACCTGGACGCTCGTCTTGTAGGAGCCGTCGGCGGGCCGCAGCGTGACGACCGGGTTGCCGATCTTCTTGCCGCCGTAGCAGAAGAACTTCAGTTCGGCGGTGATCTCGGCGTCGGGGAAGCGATCGGCGTCGACGGGAGCGGTGTTGCCGTCGGCGTCGGTCGCGACGAGCTCGAAGGAGAGTTCGGTCGGCTCACCGGCGACGAAGCGGATCGGTGCATCGGGCTGCAAGGCGACGGATTCCTTGCTCGTGGCCGGACCGGCGAGGCTGATGGAGCCGGCAAGAGTCAGGATTGCGGGAAGAGCGAGCAGGCGTGATTTCATGGTGCGGTCCTCTGCTGTCGATGGAGGCCTGTCTCCATGAATCTAGCACCGCCCGGGGACCGACGGGCGGGCGCCGTTCTACTCGGCCGGGAGCCGGGCGCGCCACACGCCGGCGAGCTCCGTTTTTCCCTGTTCTTCGTAGAGCGCGACGACCAGCTTCGTGAGGATCGCCGTCTGAGGGTTGTCGGCTCCCAGGGTGGCCTCCGCCAGCTCGTGGGCCTCGAGCAATGCCGTCTCGGCCTCCTCGAACCGGCCCAGCGCCTGAAACGCCTGTCCCCGATAGCGCTGGAAGCTCGCGATGCCCATCGGAGAGAACCTCCCGCGCAACCCGTCGATCGCCGGCGCGAGGATCGAGATCGCCTCCTCGTGGCGTTGCGTCCGGGCCAGCAAGACCCCGAGGTCCGCCGCTGACGTCAGCGTATCGACGTGGTCGGCGCCGAGTTTCTGCGTCCGCAGATCGAGGACGGTTCGAAAGTAAGACTCGGCTTCCTCCAATCGATTCGCCCGTTGCAGGTACACCGCCAGATCTCGAGTGCACTTCAGCGTGTAGGGATGATCCCCTCCGAGGGCACGGCCTGCGGCCGCCACGACATCACGATGCAGTTGCTCCGCTTCCGGGCTCTGCTGCCGTTCCTTCAGGTGCGCCATCGTGTTCATCGCGACCAGGGTCGACAGCGAATCGTCGCCGAGCACCCGCCGCTTGCCCTCCAGGGCCGATCGACAGTAGGGTTCCGCCTCATCGCTCTTCCGTGAGCGCATGAGCACGACACAGACGTTTCCAAGGGAGTTGAGCGTCTCGCGGTGGTCTTCACCGTGGACTCTGCGGTGGCCCTCCAGCGCCTCGACGAGATACGGCTGTGCCTCCTCCAGACGGCCCTGCTGCAGCAGGTGGACACCCATGTTGTTCATCGCGTTCAGGGTCATCGGGTGATCGTTGCCGAGACCCTCTCGCGCCGCCTGCAACGCTTCCACGAGAAAAGGCTCTGCCTCGTTGGGCATCCGCTGATGGGAGTAATGGCGGCCCATGTTGAGTAGCGAGACGATCGTCTTCTCGTCGGTGTCACCGAGGACGCGCCGTCGCACCTCGAGCGATTCCCGGAGCAGCGGCTCGGCCTCATCCAGTCGTCCGAGATCGTCGAGGGCCAGGCCGTAGTTGTTCATCGAGCTCGCCGTGTCGGCGTTCTCGCTTCCCAGGACCCGTCGACGCCCTTCCAGGGCCTGGCGGTGGTAGTCCGCCGCCTCCTGCAGCTCTTCGCGATCCCAGGCCAGCTTCCCCAGACGGTCGAGGGAGGCCAGGGTGTCGACGTGGTCGTCGCCCAGTTCGGCCCGGGCCACCTCGAGCCCGCGGACCAGGAGCCGTTCGGCCTCGTCGTACTGTCCCAGCGAGCGATAGACGTCGCCGATCGTCCGATACATCCGCGCCTGGACCTGTGGCTGGTCGGCGAGGGTCTCGATCTTCTCCGCCCCGCGATCGAGGGCCTCCCGTGCCGTGATGCTGTCACCCTGAGCCTCGCTCGGGCTGGAGACCTCGAACAGCTCGACCATGAAGTCGGCGACCTGGCTCGCCGTGGCCGACTCGATCCGCGCTCGCTCCGCCTCTGCGTTGGCGCGGTCGCGTTGTCGCGAAACCCGTTCGGCCTGGACCGTCATCACACCGGCGATCGTCACCACGGAGAGCAGGGCGACGGCGGCGAAGCCGACGCCGACCTTGTGTCGCCGGATGAACTTGCCCGCGCGGTATCCGGCGCTCGGCGGCCCGGCGAGTACCGGCTCATCGCGGATGTGCCGGCCGATATCGTCGGCCAGCTCCGTCACCGAGCCGTAGCGGCGCTCGCGGTCCTTTTCCAGCGCCTTCATCGTGATCCAGTCCAGATCGCCGGTCAGCTGAGTGCGGAGCGAGGCGAGGTCCGTTCGCCGGTTCCGGGCGGTGTCCGTCGATGCGTCGGCGTCGAGAGTGTCGATTCGCGTACTCGGCTTCGACGGTTCGTCCTCGCGGATCTTACGACGCAGCTCGTCGAAGCCGGCTTCCCGGAGATCCTTCGAATCGAACGGGAGTGCTCCGACGAGCAGCTCGTACAGCAGCACGCCGAGCGAGTAGACGTCGGTCCGCGTGTCGATGTCAGCGCCGTCGAGTCCGGCCTGTTCCGGACTCATGTACTCGGGAGTCCCGACCCAGTCGCCGAGAACGGTGAAGACGGTCTGTTCGGTCAGCTTCTGTTCGATCGCCTTGGCGATCCCGAAGTCGATGATCTTCGGTGCGGCGATGCCGTCCTGCTGCGCGATCAGCAGGTTGGAGGGTTTGATGTCACGGTGGATGACGCCCTTCTGATGGGCGTGGCGCAGGCCATCGCAGACCTCCAGGAACAGCTCGAGTCGCTCGGCGGTTCCCAGCTGTTGCTCGTCGCAATAGGTCGTGATCGGTCGGCCTTCGACCAGTTCCATGACGAAGTAGGGTCGCCCGGCGTCCGAGGATCCCGCATCGAAGACCGAGGCGATCCCCGGGTGGTTCATCAGCGCCAGCGCCTGTCGTTCGGCGTTGAAACGGGCGACGACCTTCTCGGTATCCATGCCCAGTCGGATGACCTTCAACGCTACCCGTCTGCGAACCGGTTCGAGCTGCTCCGCCTCGTAGACGACCCCCATGCCACCCTCACCGATCACTTCGAGGATGCGATAGGGACCGATCCGCTCGCCGATCAACGGGTCGTGCAGGAGTTCGCTCCCGGCGACGGGAACCGACTGGTGTCGCTCGAGAACCCCCGTGGTCCGCCCGTGGACGGAGATCAGGTGAGCGACTTCCTCGCGGAGCGCCGCGTCACCTTCGCAGGCCTGATCGAGGAACGCGGTCCGCTGATCCTCGGGCTTCTCGATCGCCGCATGGAAGAGTTCCCACATGCGATCCCAGCGCTGGTCGCCCATCGTTTTCTCCGCTGTTTCCGGCTCGGTTTGGGCTGAGCCTACTTCGTCGGGCCGCCCGTGGGCAAACGCCCCCCGTTCCCTGATGCGTTGATTCGCAAGGTTTCGTGCCAGCTCCGGAGCGGCGATCTGCAGGAGCGTCTGCAAATGCGGACTCCGGCCGTGTACGATCCCGGTCATGGTGGACAGATCCACGGAGCGCGTGACCAGGCTGCTCAACGAGATCGGTGCCGGTGAGGTCCAGGCGGCGGAAGAACTGTTGCCGCTGGTCTACTCCGAGCTCCGTCGTGTGGCTCGCCGGCGTCTCGCCCGGGAAGGTTCGGCGGACGTGCCCCAGGCGACCTCCCTGGTCCACGAGGCCTACCTGCGACTGGTCGGCGACCGGAGGATGCAGTGGGCCAATCGACAGCACTTCTTCGCCGTGGCCGGGGAGGCGATGCGTTGCATCCTCATCGATCGTGCCCGTAAACGACAGCGGATTCGCCACGGCGGTGGCCAGAAGCGGGTGACGCTGGATGACGGCCTGGCGGTGGTCGCATCACCGGGTGGGCCGTCGGATGAGGAACTCCTGGCTCTCGATGCCGCTCTGGCCGAACTCGAGCGGCGAGATCCGGCGATGAGCAATGTCGTGAAGCTCCGCTTCTTCGCCGGGCTCACGATCCCCGAGACGGCCGAAGCGCTGGAACTCTCGGTTCGTACCGTCAATCGTCACTGGACCGCCGCGAAGGCCTGGCTTCACGACCAGATGTCTTGAGCGGACGCCATTCCGTCCCGTCCCAGCTCCACGAGTCGGACAGCGTCTGACCATCGCTGTCCTTGCCACCGTGGATCACGACACGCTCGAGCTTGCCATCGTAGGCCATCGCGAAGTTCCCCCGTGCCGGCGGACGCGGGTCGGTGGTTCGTTTCGTCCAGTCGGTGCCGTCCCACTCCCAGGTCTCGTCACGGTACCGTCCATGTTCGGTGCTGCCACCGAACAGGACCACGACCTTGCGACGCTCGTCGTGAACGGCACGATGACTCCGCAACGGAGGCGGCTTGACCGATCCCTGCTCGACCTCGCTCCAGCGGTCATCCCGCCACTCCCACATGTCGTCGCTACCCTGCCCCCGTCCGTCGACACGAATGTAGCCACCGTGGACGATGACGCTCTTCCGGGCGGGGTGATGGAAGACGGCCATCCGGTTGCGTCCCGGCGGGCCCTTCTCCGCCTTCCTCGACCAGCTTTCGCCGTCCCAGGCCCAGGTGTCGGAGTAGAGACTTTCGCCGAGCCCACCGAATAGCAGCAGCAGCTTCGATTGGGGATCGAAACAGAGGGCTGGAGAGATGCGCGAGGCGGGGCCGGATCCATCGGCCTTGCGCCACTTCGCGCCGTCGAAGATCCAGGTGTCGTCGTATGCGGCGCCCTCGAAGTAGCCGCCGAAGACGACGGTGCGCTCGCGAGCTGCGTCGTAGGCCATCGAGAAACTGCTGCGCGGGCTCGGTCCGTCGGAGGCGATCCTGGTCCAGCCGGTGTTGCCGAGGGTCCAGGTGTCGGCAACGTACGTGTACTGGTTCTCCGCATCCCGGGAGTTGCCGCCGAACAGGAGCAGTCGCCCACCGGCCACGTCGAAGACCATCTCGTGATGGTCCCGGACCGGCCCTTGCCCCTGTGCCGACAAGGCGGAAGAACCAACGACCAGGGTCAGACCGATGGCGGTGGCTAGGTTCACGATTCCCTCATCGTAGTACCTCCACGTCCGCCGTCGATCCGGGGTCCCTCCGATTCGGTTGCGGAGACATACCCCGAGGGGGTATATTTCCGGATACCTCCCGGGGGGTATCCGGCAAGTCGCCGGGCCGACGCGACTCGAACCCGGGAAGAGGAAGCCTGGTGAAGCACTTCAAGGATCCCGAAGCCCAGCGGAAACTGCTCGCCCGCCTACGCCGGGTCGAAGGTCAGGTCACGGCGATCCGTCGCATGGTCGAGGAGGAGAAGTACTGCGTCGACATCCTCCTGCAGATCTCCGCCGTCCAGGGCGCGCTGGGGAAGGCCGGGCAGCTGCTGCTGGGTTCCCACGTCGAGACCTGCGTCGCCAGCGCCTTCGAGACCGGCTCGAAGAAGGAGCGGCAGCAGTCGATCGACGAGCTGATGGAAGTCTTCTCTCGATACGGAACCGGTGGGCGCTGAGCCGATGCTGCAGTCGATTCTCAACACGATGTACGAGCTGTCGCCCTGGTTCCTGCTGGGGATGATCGTCTCGGGCGTGCTGCACGTGGTCTTGCCGCGCGACTTCATCAAGCGGCAGCTGCACGGCCGCTGGGGCGTGGTCAAGGCGGTCGGCCTCGGCGTTCCGCTGCCGCTCTGTTCGTGCGGCGTGATTCCGGCGGGGCTGGGGCTCAAGCGCGACGGTGCGAGCAACGGCGCCTCGCTGGGATTCCTGATCAGCACCCCTCAGACGGGGGTCGACTCGATCCTCGTCAGCGCCTCGTTCCTCGGCTGGCCGTTCGCGATGTTCAAGGTGCTGGCCGCGGCGGTCACCGGTCTCGTCGGCGGCTGGATCTCGGACCGTGTTCCCGCGGACGCCGACGCGAGTCTCACCAGCGAGGCAGCCGGCGCGGAGCCGGAAGCCAGGGACCTGCGGGCGCTGGTCGCCCATGCCCACGACCTGCTGGCCGGAATCTGGCGCTGGCTCGTCTTCGGCGTGATCGTCAGTGCGGTGATCGACACCTTCGTTCCCGTGGGCACCTTCAGCGTCTTCGCTGACGTCGGGGCACGATCGGCGCGGGTCTCGCTGATGCTGTTGATCTCGCTTCCGCTGTACGTCTGCGCGACCGCATCGGTACCGATCGCAGCCGCGCTCGTCGAAAGCGGGATGCCGGTCGGTGCCGCCCTCGTCTTCCTGATGGCCGGGCCGGCGACCAATGTCGCGACGATGGGCGCGATCTTGCGCGGCTTCGGTTCGCGCCAACTCGCGATCTATCTGGGTGTGCTGATCGTTGGAAGCCTCGGCTTCGGCATTGCGTTCGACCTCGGGTTCGATCCGGTCGGCGTCACCGGCCACGTCCACGGGGAACCCTCTCCGACCTGGTGGGCGGTCGCCAGCACCATCCTGCTTGGCGCCATGATCCTCCGGCTGGCCTATCGCGACCTGCGGGGTCTCGTCCGGGCTCGTATCTCCGGCTCCGGCGGTGCCACGGTCGAGATCCCGGTCAGCGGACTGACCTGTGGCGCCTGCGTGCGCAAGCTCGAAGATGCGCTCCTCGAGGTCGAGGGTGTGGTCTCCGCGGTCGTGAGTCGCGACCCGGACCGTGCGATCGTCCGCGGTGACGTGAGCCGGGCGGCGATCGACCGCGCGATCGTCGGGGCGGGATTCCACCCCGCCTGAAGCCTACTTGCACCGACGGCGCGGCGCGGACCATATTAGCGGCGTCGCATCGGCCGCCCTGATCGAGTTTCCGGGCCAGTTTCAATAATGATCTCAAACCCCCAGAGTTCCCCGGTGAAGCCCGATTTCTGGTCGCAGTTCATCGCCGGACTGACGCGACCCTCGGCGGGGGCGGTGGCACTCGCGGCGGCGATCAACGTCCTGCTGTTCGGCGGACTCGCGATCGGCCTCGACGCCTCCTCGTTCCGCAGCGACCTGGCCTGGAACCTCGCGGAGAACGCCCTCGATTCCGACGCCTATTCGACGATCGAGGCCCAGCGCATGTCGCTCCGGGAGTCGGCCCGACCGGTGGTGGTCGTGCTCGGCGCCTCGGCCACGATGAACAGCGTCGACGGCGTTCTGCTCGACGCCACCCTCGGCCAGTCCCAGGGCCACGACATCTACATGAAGTCTTCAATCTCCTGCGCAATGATACGTCGTATGTACGTGGCACCATGACCCGCCTGGGTCATCGCTGTCGCATCGATGTTTACCTGCACGGCGGGTTGACGTCCCGCCAGCAGGTCTGCTTCAAAATCGGGGGGTATATCGATGACAAAGGTATACTGGCCAGAGTCCATTACGGCATCAATCCTGTCAATGGTGAGCAGGACCGGTGGCTTGAAGTAGGGTTCAAGCAATGCATCCCGGATGCGCTGTGACAACTGCGAATGGTCCTCATCAACGATGGCGACCGAAGCATTTTTGAGTTCCGTCTGTGCATGCCGTGCAGGTGTATAGACGGCGTAGGTAAATGTGAAAATGATCAGTACGACCATCACCATGTCACGGCGCAGGCTGAATATTTCCTTCACTCCCAACCGGTAGATATGTATGCATGT
>CALNYP010000019.1:0-40247 GCA_942490715.1 uncultured bacterium | reverse complement strand
GATCATGTCCGGAGACATCGACTCACGGGTGACCGATGCGCTCGACGGTACAAGCGACTCGCCCGGAGCGAACGACAACGCGACGGGCATGGCCGGCGCCCTCGAAGCGGCCCGCGTGCTGACGCGGTACTCGTTCCCCTCTTCGATCGTCTACGTCGGGCTGTCCGGGGAGGAGCAGGGGCTGTTTGGCGGCCGGTTCATGGCCCGGCAGGCACGGGAAGAGGGCTGGCAGATCACCGGCGTCCTGAACAACGACATGATCGGCAACATCGAGGGGATCGACGGAGTGATCGACAATCGCACCTACCGGATCTTCTCCGAGGCGACGTCGCCGACCGACCCCGAGCAGACGGTCCGCCGGCGCCGGTTCTACGGTGGCGAGGTCGACGGCCCCTCACGGCAGCTGGCCCGGCACATCCAGCGCATCAGCCAGACGTACATGCCCGAGATGAACCCGATGCTGATCTACCGGCTCGATCGCTTCGGCCGCGGTGGGCACCACCGGCCGTTCAACGACGAGGGCTTCCCGGGCGTGCGGATCATGGAGGCTCACGAGAACTACAACCGGCAGCATCAGGACCTGCGGGTCGAGGACGGCGTGACCTATGGCGACACGATCGAGGGCGTCAACTTCGAGTACACCGCGAAGTTGACCGCGGTGAACGCGATCGCCCTGGCCGCCCTGGCCTCGGCGCCGCCATCGCCTTCCGGCGTCAAGATCGGCGGCGCGGTTCAGCCTTCGACCCGCCTGAGCTGGGAGCCGGTCGAAGACCCGGGGCTCGCCGGCTACAAGGTCTACTGGCGCGAGACGACGGCCGCCCAGTGGCAGCACTCGCGCTTCGTGGGCCAGGTGACCGACTACACCCTCGAGAAGATCGTCATCGACAACTTCCTGTTCGGAGTTGCCGCGGTCGGCGTCGGGGGCCACGAGAGCCCGGTGGCCTTCCCCGGAGATGTGATCCGCTAGTCCCAGAAAATCACTTGACAATATGTTGTCATGTTGCCAATATGTACCCCACGGGCCAGAGCGGCCCGCAGGAGGTACCGTGATGAACCAGAAGGGACTGAAGACGACCCTGCGGATCAACGCCGGTTTTTCCGGCCTCTCGGGCCTGGCGCTGCTCGCGGCGGCCGGTCGCTGGGCCGAGCTGTTCCAGGCCAACCCCTGGCTCTTTCGAGGCGTCGGCGTCGGCCTGTTGCTGTTCGCCGTCGACCTGATCGTGACCAGTTTCCGGGTTGAGATTCCCAGGAGCAAAGCGCTCTACTTCTCGTTCAGCGATTTCGGTTGGGTCGTCGGCTCGGCCCTGCTGGTTCTGCTCGCACCGCTGTCGAGTACGGCAATTCTGCTGGTCGGAGGCGTCGCCATCGTCGTGCTAACCTTCGCCATCGTTCAGATCCGCTGCATCGGGGCAGGAGGCGTCTCCCCCACCTGAACCTCGAGGGAATCGATCCGGCACACCCGATGGTCACTCGCCGAACCGCAAACGCCGAGCTGCTCCGACAGTTCATCCTCGACCTGCTGCGGCTCGAGGGTGCTCTGCGTCGCCACACCGAGGGTCTGACCGCCGAGCAGAGCGAGACCCCGGCGCGCTGGAAGGTGCTGACCGCCGCCGGCTGCGACGTCCACACCGTTCCGCAGATCGCTCGACGGATGGGACTGACCCGCCAGGCGGTGCAGCGCATCGCCAATCAACTGACCGAGGACGGCCTGGCCAAGTTCGTCGAGAACCCGGACCACCGCTCGAGTCCAATCCTCGAGCTGACCGACGACGGCCGAGAGCTGGACGACGCGATCTGCGATGCCCACGCGCGCTGGAGCAACCGGGTCTCACGCAAACTGGATCCGAGAAAGCTGGAAACCGCGATCCGGTTGATGGGCGAATTGCTGGAGATCGTCGAGAGCGAGCGGTAGGGCCGGTTCCATCCGTTGGGAGTAGGATGAGGCCCAGGAGGACCCACCCATGAAACTCACGCCCCAGACGCTCCTCGCTCCCCTGCATCGCCTCGTTCCGTTCGCCCTGACCGCGACCCTCGTCGCGTCGCCCCTCGGGACCGCCCGAGCCGCCGAGACGTTCGAGGGCATCTGCGACATCGTCGTTCACGATGCGCAGCAGGATCTCGAGGACGCCCGACTCGCCGTCGACCTGGCACGGTCGGACTACGCCGCGTTCGAGGAGGTCTTCAAGCTGATCGACGGCCTGTGGCAGGCCGACGCGATCGAGGAGCTGGCCTACCTCGAAGGGCGCTACGAGCGCGACTCGGCCCGGCTGGACCTCGAACGGGCCGACCTGGTCCTGGAGCGGCAACTGGCGCTGGTCGACTCCTACCGCCTGGCCTGCGGGGTCGGGGAACCATCCACCGGCGACAGGGAGAGCCTGAAGCAGGTGTTCCGGAGGTACCAGCTGGCCGACTGCGATCAGCAGGCCAAGGCGGTCGAGGTCGCCACCAACGATCTCGAGTTCAGCCAGGTGATGAGGGCCAGCGTCCTGGCCCTGCGCCAGGGTCAGGTCGCCACCCGGCAGGATGTGATCTTCGCCGAGCGGGACGTCGATCGGGAGGAGAAGAACCTCGCCGATGCCCGGGCCCGAACGACCAGCTGCCGGGCCCGCCTGGCCGACCGCAAGGCAGTGCCGAAACCCGGCTGATCCCGGGGGTCGAGCGGCCCTCGCGCAGTTGGACTTTGCCGTGGTACGCTGCGCTTTCCCCCTCTGGAGCAGCGTGCGTTGGCCAAGGAACTCGACTGGAAGACATCGAAGAGCGCCGACCTGTATCAGGTCGATCTCTGGGGCAACGGCTTCTTCAAGGCCAACGCCGAGGGTCGACTCGAGGTCCGGCCCTACCGGACCAAGGTCGGCTGCGATCTCTTCGATCTCGTGCAGGGGCTCCGGGGCCGCGGACTGAGCGCACCGGTCCTGCTTCGCTTCGACCAGATCATCGAGAGTCGCGTGCGCGACATCCAGCACGGCTTCGCCGCGGCGATCGACGAGGCGAACTACAACGGCTCCTACCATCTGGCCTACCCGGTCAAGGTCAACCAGCAGTACCACGTCGTCGAATGCGTGCGACGCTCCGGATCGAACGGCCCGCTGGCGCTCGAGGTCGGCAGCAAGCCCGAGCTGCTCGGAGTGCTGGCGATCCATGACGAGCCCGGCGCACTGCTGATCTGCAACGGGTACAAGGACAGCGAGTACATCGAACTGGCCCTGCTCGCCTCGAAGCTCGGTCGACGGCCGATCGTCGTCATCGAGCAACTCGACGAGCTCGACCTCGTGCTGGCACTGTCGGAGAAGGTCGGCGCCTCGGTCGAGCTCGGCATCCGGATGAAGCCGACGTCGAAAGGCGCCGGGCGCTGGCAGGCCTCGGCCGGCGACCGGGCGAAGTTCGGGCTCGACAGCTCGCAGATCCTCAAGGTCGTTGACCGTCTCGAAGCCGCGGGCAAGTCCGACCTGTTGAAGCTGCTCCATTTTCACGTCGGCAGCCAGATCACCTCGATCCGCGCGATCACACGGGTGTTGCGCGAAGCGACCCGCGTCTACACCGAGGTCGCCGCACGCTGCCCATCGATGTGTTACTTCAACGCCGGCGGCGGACTGGGTGTCGACTACGACGGCTCCCGCACCACCTTCCACTCCTCGATGAACTACAGCATCCGCGAATACGCCCAGGAGATCGTCTGGGCGCTGCGTGACCGCTGCGACGAGGAGGGCCTCCCGCACCCGGACATCCTGTCCGAGTCGGGACGGGCGACCGTGGCCCATCACGCGGTGCTCGTCGTCGAGGCGACCGACGTCTCCCGGGCGGTCCTGCCGGCACCGGAGGTCGGGCCCGATGAGGACGGCGTCGTCGCCGAGCTGCGAGAGCTCTACACCGACCTCAACATTCGCAATTGCCGTGAGACCCTCCACGAATCCGTCGTGATGCGCGAGGAGGTCCTCGAGCAGTTCATCCGCGGCGAGATCGATCTGGGCCAGCGCGCCGCCGCCGAAGGCCTGCTGCGGGCGATCGTCGCCAGGATCCACACGATGGCCTCGGAGCTCCGGCGACCGCTGGAAGAGATGACCCGTCTGGAGAACGACCTCAACGACGTCTACTTCTGCAACTTCTCGCTGTTCCAGTCGGTGCCCGATTCGTGGGCACTGGATCAGCTGTTCCCGGTGATGCCGATCCAGCGCCTGGACGAGCAACCGAAGCGCCGCGGCATCCTGGCCGACCTGACCTGCGACAGCGACGGTCGGATGGACGAGTTCATCGCCTCCCACGGTACTTGTCGTTCTCTCCCGCTCCACGACGTGTTGCCTGACGAGCCGTACTACCTGGCGATCTTCCTCGTCGGTGCGTACCAGGAGATCCTCGGCGACATGCACAACCTGTTCGGCGACACCAACGCCGTGCACGTCAACCTCGACGACGACGGGAATCCGCACGTCAGCGACATCGTCCACGGCGACACGTTGCAAGAGGTGCTGCGGCAGGTGGAGTTCGACACGAACACGCTGTTCGATCGGCTGCGGGTCGCCTGTGAGACGGCGGTGCGGGAGGGTCGCATGACCGGACCCGAGGCCCGGGACCTGCGATCGCGCTACCGGACCGCTCTCGCCGGCTACACCTACCTGGTCAAGGAAGACGTCTACTTGCCGGAGTAGTACCGCTCGAACCAGGCCAGGATGTGATCCACCTTGGCGATCAGGCGCGACGGCCTGCCGGCGATCCCGTGGGACGAACCGGGGATCCGGACCATCACCGAATCGACGCGTCGCAACTTCAGCGCCTGGTAGAACTGTTCGGTCTCCGAGATCGGCGTGCGGTAGTCGTTCTCGCCGGTGATCAGCATCGTCGGTGTCGTCACGTTGCCGACGAGGGAGAGCGGCGAGCGCTGCCAGTAGTGCTCGAGCTCGTCCCAGGGCATCCCCGGAAACTGATGGGAGATCTGGTAGATGTACGAATCGGCGGTCAGCGTCTTGCTGATCCAGTTGATCACCGGCTTGGCCACGGCGGCGGCGGCGAAACGGTCGGTCAACCCGATCGCGTAGGCGCTGGCGATCCCACCGGCCGATCCACCGGTGACGAACAGGTTGTCCGGGTCGGCGATGCCGCGCTCGATCATCGCGTCGACGCCGGACATGTGATCGGCGAAGTCCTCGGGGCTGGCGTACTTGTACTTCAGCAACATGGCGAAGGCTTCGCCGTAGCCGGTGCTGCCCCGGTGGTTGTCGTAGAAGACGACGTAGCCCCGGGCGGCGAACAGCTGGATCTCCGCCGAGAACTGCGGCCCGTACGACGCGTGAGGGCCGCCGTGGATCTCGAGGATCAACGGGTACTTCTTACCCGGCTCGTACCCCGGCGGAGTCACGTACCAGCCCTGGATCGGCTGACCGTCGAACGATGATTCGTAGACGATCTCGTGGACCTCGCCGAGGTCGCGATCGCCGAGCAGGTCCTCGTTCAGCTTCGTCAGTCGCAGCGGCTCGTCGGCGCCGGAGATCGCCAGGTCGGCCGGTCGCAACGCGGTACCGTGGGTGAAGGCGACCCGGCCGTCGGGCAGCACGTCGAAATCGCCGCTGAGGTAGGGCCGTCCGAGTGTCGTGCCACCGAGTCCGCTGGTGACCTCCTCGATCTTGCCGTTCAGCGAGACCCGCGCGACTCGTCGCTCTCCACGGTCGTCGTACTGGTAGTACAGCTTCTTGCCGCCGGGTCCCCACTGGATGCCGGCGACCGAGCGGTCGAGATCGGGGGTCAGCACACGGTCGCCGCTACCGTCGGCGTTGATCACATGCAAACGCCGGGTGTTGTAGGGCTCCATGCGGTTTTCGTTGTAGATGTAGGCGATCCGGTCGCCCGCGGCGGAGTAGATCGGCGACGTCTCGCCGCCGGTCTTGTCGGTGATCCGGGTCAACGTCCCGTCGGCCAGCGCGACCCGGTACAGATCGCTCTCGCCGGCCTCGTACTCCCAGTCGACGTTGCGGTTGGCCGAGAAGACGATCTCGCTACTGTCTGCGGACCACGAGAGCGATCCGCTGTGGTCGAAGTCGCCCGCCGTCAACTGACGCGGCGTTCCACCGTCGGAGGGCATCACGAAGATGTGGGACCGGGCGGGCTCCAGGAAGCCGCGACCGTCCCAGCGGTACTGCACGGCGTCGATCACCTTCGGCGACTCGGACCATTCGGCGCCCTCCGGTTTCTTGCGTGACTTGACCAGCGGCTCGGGCTTGGCGACCACCGGCATGACGAAGGCCAGCCAGCGACCGTCGGGAGACCAGGTCAGCGAGGAGGGACTCTTCTGCAGCCAGGCGATCCGTCCCGACTGGCCGCTGTCGCTCCAGCGAACGTGGATCCCGGTGCCCGTCTCCTCCGGTTGCAGGTAGGCGATGCGGTCCCCGTCCGGCGACCAGCGGGGCGAAGAGGCCGGTGCCGCGCCGGAGACCAGCGGCCGGTGCGCCCCGCCGTCGACGGTCACCTGCCAGAGGCTCGAGCGCGTACGGTCGCGCATGATGTCGTTGGCCCGGCGCTCGTAGACGATGCTCGCGCCGTCGGGTGAGACCTGGGGCGATTCGGCGTACTCCAGTTCGAAGACGTCCTCGGCCTGGAATCGCTTCAGCCCGTCGGACGGCTCGGCGGTCGGCCCGTCGGACGGCTCGGCGGTTGGCTCGGCGATCGGCTCGGCGGCGACGGCGACGCTCACGATCGCCTGGATCCCCCAGGCGAGAAGCAGCAGACCGCAGCCGTTCAGGGTCGGGATCGGGCAACGACGGAGCAAGGGCGTCAAGGCGAGGATCATGATCACGGCTTCCTTTCGGGGCGTCAGCGGGCGGAGTCTCGTTCGGCTTCGATCTCTTCACAGCTACCGATGATCGGCAGCCTGCGCAGCACCTTCATCTCGGGATCGACGACCACGGCGGCCGTCGGAGCAGCGGGCAGCACTCCCCTGCCGTCGTCCATCGGCACCATCCGGGTCTCTCCGTCGACCCGCACCGGAACCGGCATCGGGAACGGCCGGTCGCCGGGAACGACCCAGCGCAGCTCCAGCCCCTGGTCGTCCCGCTGGGTCTCCAGCGTCGGCAGGTCGGCTTCGCGCAGGTAGACGTCGAACATCCAGGTCAGATCGGCTCCCGACTCCTCGTTGACGATCTGCACGAAGTCGTCGGTCGAACGATAGATCGGCGAGATCGGCGGCTGCAGCTCCCAGGGATCGGCGGTGTCGTAGATCAGCCGCCGCGTCGCGCGCCAGAACGCCTCCTCGCCGATCATGCCGCGTAGCGTGTGCAGGACCCAGAGCCCCTTGGCGTAGATGTCGCCGGTGAAGGCTTCGTTGGAGGTCGGATCGCCGTCGGGAACCACCGGGTGGCAGTTCTCGATTCGCAGATACCGGTCGTACAGCGTGTGGAGATAGGCCGCATCGCCGAACCGGTCCAGCGAGTAGGCCGGTTGCATGTAGGCCCCGTAGCCCTCGTGCAACCAGGCGTCGTTGAGGCGCTCGTGGGTCATCACGTTGCCGAACCACTCGTGGGCCAGCTCGTGCTGCAGCAGCCAGTCGAAGCCGTGATCGTCGCGCTTGTACTCGTTGCCGTAGGCGTTCATGGTCTGGTGTTCCATGCCGAGGTGCGGCGTCTCGACCAGGCCGAGCTTCTCGTTGCCCCAGGGGTAGGGTCCGATCCGGCGCTCGTACCAGTCGAGCTGGTGGCGCAGGTCGTCCTCGATCAACGCCTCCGCCTTCTCCCGCTCGACGGCCCAGAATTCGATCGGCACCGTCACGCCGTTGATCGACTCGTAGCTGGTCTCGATCCGTTCGAACGGGCCGACGTTCAGCGACACGTTGTAGTCGCTGATCGGGTTGACCACGACCCAGTGGAAGGTCCGGCGACCGTCGACCCGCTCCTCGATCGACTCCAGGACACCGTTGAGCGCGACGCTCAGACCCTCGGGGACCGTGACGTGCATCTCCATCCGCTCGGGCTTGTCGGCGAAGTGGTCCTTGCACGGCCACCACATGTCGCAACCCTCGCCCTGGACGGTCGTCGCGATCCACGGCCGACCGTCAGGCGTCTGGCCCCAGACGAATCCACCGTCCCAGGGGGCCCGCCGGGCGACCCACGGCTTGCCGGCGTAGTCGATGGCGACCCGGACCTCGTCCCCTGCCGCGATCGGCGACGGCAAGGTCACCGTGACGACACCGCGCTCGCGCAGGAAACGAGCGGCGCTGTCGCCGACACGGACACCGGAGATCTTGAAGCGATCGTCGAGCTGGACCTCGACGTAGGTCAGGCGTTCGAGGGCCCGGAGGACCGTCACCCCGGTCCCGCGCAGCGATTGCCTGCCGGGAAAGACTTCGAGGGTCAACTCGTAGGCCACGACGTCGGTTGCCCGCTCGTGATCCGAGAGTGGGCCGCCGGTGTCCGCGGTCCACGGGTCGAGCGGGCGTCGCGTGGCACACGCCGGGAGCAGTAAAGCTCCGAGCAGGAGAAGGGCGATCACCGACACGATGCGCTTCATGTCCCGCGATCATACCCCGGTGCACTGCCGGCGGCCTAGCTAGCGCAAGGCGACCACCGGATTCACCCGCGAGGCCCTTCGCGCCGGCAGGAAGCAGGCCAGCAGCGCGACGAGCTGCAGGATCAGCGGTACCGCGACGAACGTCACGAGATCGGTCGTGCTGACCTCGTAGACCAGGCTCGACAGGTAGCGCGTCAGGGCGAACGCACCGATCAATCCGAGGACGAGACCGATCGAGGTCATCGCCAGCCCCTGGCGCAGCACCAGGGTCAGGATGCCGGAGCCCCGTGCGCCGAGGGCCAGCCGGACGCCCATCTCGTACGTCCGCTGGGTCACCATGTAGTTCATCACGCCGTACAACCCGATCGAGGCCAGGAACAGCGCGAGAATCGCGAAGCCCAGCAGCAGCTGCATCGAGACCTTGCGTCGGGCCAGGTCCTGGGCCAGCACCTGGTCCATCGAGCGGATCTGCGAGATCGGCTGATCCGGGTCGACGGCACGGACCTGCCGGCGAACCGCGCCGACCGCGGCCAGCGGATCGCCGGCGGTGCGTACGGCGACCATCAGCCCGGACTGCGGCGACTGGCGATAGGAGAAGTAGACCGCCGGGCGCTTCTCCCGACCGACGCTCCATTGCTGCACGTTGCCGACGACACCGACGATCTCGTAGCGCGTACTCTCCTCGTCGCCGAAGTAGATCTTCCGACCGATCGCCGCGTCACCGTTGAAGACGAGGGTCTGGAACTCCTCGTTGACCACGACGACCGGCGTCGCGTCCGGGTGATCCGAGGGCTCGAAGCCGCGGCCCTGCTTCAACGGGACGCCCATCACCTGGAAGTACTCCTGGTTGACCCGGCGGGTCTCGGCGAGGGGGCTGTGACCTTCGGGCCAGGTCAACCCCTCGACATCGAAGTCCGCGTTCCAGCCGCCCTCGATCGGTAACGTGGTGACCACGGCGACGCCTTCGACACCCGGAGCGGCGGCGACCTGTTCGATCGCCTGATCCCAGAACGCGGTGATCTTCTCGGCCTCGTCATACTTCGCATCGGGCAGCGCAATCCGGAAGGTCAGCAGCTGCGAGGGATCGAAACCGAGATCGACGTTGTTCAGGTTCTGGAAACTGCGCAGCAACAGTCCGGCGCCGACGAGCAGGATCAGCGACAGCGCGACCTCGACGATGACGAGGGTGTTGCGGAACGCACGCTTACCCGCCCCCGCGGAGGCGCGACGGCCGTCGGCCTTCAAGGTCTCGTTCAGGTCGGTGGCGCCGGCCTGCAACGCCGGCACCAGGCCGGCGACGATCCCGGTGATCAACGTCACCCCGAAGCAGAACAGCAGCACCGAGGGGCTCAGGTCGACGGTACCCGTTCGCAGCAGGTTCGCGGCCGGCGAGAGCGAGAACGCCTTCACACCGGCCCAGGCCAGCAGCAGGCCGATCCCACCGCCGACCCCGGAGAGGATCATCGTCTCGGTCAGGAACTGGCGGATGACCCGCATCCGGCCGGCGCCGAGAGAGGCGCGGATCGCGACCTCCTTGTGCCGGGCGACCGCACGAGCCAGCAGCAGGTTGGCCACGTTGACGCAGGCGATCAGCAGGACGAAGACGACCGCCCCCATCAACACGAGGACCTGGGTCCGGCTCCCGCCGACGATCCGCTCGTTCAGGCTGACCAGCATGATTCCGTGCTTGGTGCGCTCGTCGTCCTTGTAGTTCTGGGCGACCTGTTCGATCTGCGCTTCGGCCTGGGGGAAACCGACACCGTCCTGCAGCCGCGCGACGATGGTCAAGAAGTGCGAGCCACGGGAGGACGTCTCCCGGCTGAGCCGCAGGGGCATCCAGATATCCTGCTCTCCCCCGCGGCGCAGATCGGTCGGCAAGAGATCGCTCTGCCCCTGCTGCAGCACGCCGACGACCGTCGTTGTGACATCGTCGATCCGGATCGACTTGCCGACGATCGAGGGGTCCGCGCCGAAACGTCGCTGCCACAGGCCGTGGCTCAGCACGGCGACCGGCTCGGCCGTCAACGGATCGTCAGAGGTCAGGAGCAGGCGGCCCTGGGCCGGCACCATCCCCAGCAACTCGAAGATCTCCGCGGAGGTCCGCACGCCGCGCAGGCGCTCGGGGTCGCCGTCGCCGACGAGGGTGACGTTGCTGCCCCAGTAGGCGCCGGTTTTCTCGAATAGCTGGTCGTTCGATTTCCAGTCCAGGTACTCGTGGTACGAGCCGGGAAGGTCCGGGAGCTGGGGCTGGATGTCCCGGACGAAGACGAGCCGATCCGGTTCCTGATACGGGAGAGGTTTGAGCAGGACGGCATGAAGGATGCTGAACATCGCCGTGTTCGCGCCGATGCCGATGGCGATGGTCAGGATCGCGATCGCGGCGAAACCGGGCACGCGTGCGAGCATCCGGACGCCGAATCGAAGATCGCGAATGAAGCCGCCCATCGTCTCACCTCCCGGCCGGGAGATCGGATTCGGTCTCCCTTCCCAGAAAGACGCGCCGGACGGCGGTAGGTTGCTTTCTTTTTCGCCTGCGCCGGGGTAGCGGGTCCCCTGCCCCCGGCGCATCCTCTCACGCCGTGTGGTTCAGGGCACTCTCTCGGAGACCGATTCCAGGGTCCAGGCGATCCCGGCGGCCGGAAACTCCTGGCGCACGAGGTACGGCGGCTGCCGGGCGATCCAGAGCTTGCCCATGCCGCCCATCACCGATACCACCGCAGTGTCGTACGACGATCCGGCGATCGTCACGGTCTCCCGACCCTCGACCTGGAACGGGTTGGGATGGAGACCGGCGTCGTCGGCGCTGATCAGCCGGCCGGCGACGCCCTCCTGCAGCTTCATCGAAGCCAGCACCAGCATGTCGGTGCCGGCGCCGAAGACCGCGCCGTCGAACTCCTGGCTCAACGCGGCGGTCTCCCTGCCGTCGGCGAAGACAAGGCTGCCCCGCAATCCACCGTCCTGGTAGGTGTAGAGCTTGTAGGCCAGCTCCGGCCCCATCCCGCCATGGATGAACTTCATCGCCGGGGCGAGGGACTTCCTGAGCAACAACGTCTCGTCGTAGACCGTCTGACCGCTGAAGTCCATCCGGTAGGCGTGACGCCAGGCAGGCTCCCCGGCGACCGCCGACGGCGCGAGGGTGATCACCGCCTGGGCCCAGGCGTTCCCCTGCCGGGTCATCGCGTAGCGGGCTTCGAAGGGGCGTAGAACCTCGGTGGTCAGCCCCTCGGTGCCCGGTCGAACGGCCGGGGCGGGTTCGGACCCGTCGGCGGCGGGGGTCCGGGCGGCGGGTGAGAGGGTAATCAGCAGGATCAGGATCAGCAGTCGAATCGATCGTCGCATCGGATCCTCCTCGAGACTCGACCGACTCTACGGAGGCGAAAGCCCCTGATATCAGCGGTTGCAGCGAATGGTTCCGTCGGTGCAGCGAACGGCCGGGTCAGCCGGCCTGGCTCAGTGCGGCCTCGATCGCCTTGCGCCGGCTGCGGCTCAGACGGAGGCGGGTGCCGTCCCGCAGGATCACCTCGTAGCTGCCCGCCGAGGGTCGCTCGACCCGGCGCACCCGGTCGAGGTTGACGATCGCCGAGCGGTGAATCCGGCTGAACCGCGCGGGGTCGAGCTGCGCCTCGAGACGCGCCATCGTCTCGCGCAGCAGGTGGCTCGCCCCACCGGCGTGCAGTTCGACGTAGTAGTCGGCGGCCTCGATCCAGTCGATCTCGTGCACCGGCACGACGTGGATCCGACCGGCAGAGCGGACCGTCAGCCGGTCGGCGAATCCGGCGGCGGTGTCGTCGGGCGCACGCGCCTCGAGAATCGCCAGCTCACGTCCCAGACGACGGGCGACGGCGGACCGCTCCCGATGGCGGGCGTGATACTCCCGGGCGGTCAGCACCGCGACGATCAACCAGTAGACGACGATCTGCAGGATCAGGAACAGCGAGACGAACGCCGCGTAGTTCGACCAGAACGTCACACCGGCAGGGGCGGGACCCTCGGTCAGGAAGGCCACGCTGTTGTCGACCAGCAGCTTGCCGAAGGCGAACAGGATTCCGGCCGGCACGTGCACCAGCAGCGCGCGCACCCAGCTGCCTCGGGCGAACGGGAAGCGCCGGACCAGGACCAGGATCAACGGCGTCGCCAGCGCCCACGGCAACCAGTTCAGCAGATGCAGGCCCCAGAGGTAGGCGAAGGAGATCGGCGGACGATCGGACAGCTCACGGAACAGCACGACCTGGCCGGCGGTCACCAGCGGTACCGCCGCCCAGACGACGATCAACCAGAGCCAGGGCCGCACCCGCATCAGCGGCGACGGGCCTCGAGGTGCGTCAGCTGACGCCGCGCCATCGCGTGGTCGGGATGTGCCGCGAGCCAGCTCTGGTAGATCCCGATCGCCCCCTCCAGGTCGCCTCGATCCTGGAGCACGCTGGCCATGCTCTCGTGGGGGAAGTAGACGTCGGGGAACTCGGCGCGGTTGCGCTCGAAGATCACGGTTGCATCGTCCTTGCGCTCCTTGCGCCAGACACGCCAGCCCATCCAGTCGAGCAGCCCGTAGGAGACGACGTCCGCGGTCTCGGTCGCCTGGAAGCTCTCGAACTCCAGCAGCGCCGCCGCGACGCCGCGCTGCTCCAGCGTTCGCTCGAGCTGGATCCGCAGCCAGTTCGTGCGCACCGACGGCTCGTCCGGATGCAGCTCGGCGTTGAAGGCGGCGAGCTTCAGCGCATCGTCGAAGGCGCCCAGGTCGGAGACGTCGGTCGACATGCCATCGAGCAGGTCGGGGCGGAAGTCGTAGGCCGGCGCTCCGAGATAACGCTCCCGGAGCGAGCGGTACTCGGCGATCACCGCGTCGACGCCTTCGTCGCGATAGAGCGGCGTGAGGATCTCGGTCAGCGATCGCGGGTCGGTGCGTCCGGCATGACACGTATCGCAGGTGACCTCGAGGGCCGGCGCGACCCGATCCTCGATCGCGGCCAGATGCTTCTCGTTGATCTCCCGGGTCATCCGCATCATCGCCCGCGCCCGGAGCTTTTCAGGCTTGGCGTCGGAGGCGTAGTCCCATTCCCCGCGGGGCACCTCCATGTCTCCCACGTGGCAGTACAGACACCCTTCGCCCTGTCGACGAGGCAACCCGAGGCCGCGCTGGTTTTCGAGCATGATGTCGGCGAGGTCGCGCCTCGAGATGTCCGCCGGGAGCACCTGGAGATTCTTGTACCGGGGAGAATCCTGCCCCAGGCTGACCGACAGCACGCCGGCAAACAGGGCCACAGGGAGGGCCACAGCGACCCATCGAAGGCTTCTCATCGACAACTCCTTCACGCCGGGCGCAACGGCCCTGCTACCACGTTACCTGCGAAGCGCTCGGCGCAATGTCAGGAACGTGTGAGAACCGGAGGACGAAGTAACCGTCGGTGTCGACCGGGTCCCGTTTACTTCTCCGGAAGGTTCAAGATCTTGCGCACCAGCGGCTCGGACCCGCTCATTCCGGCATCCCGGCCGACCTGCAAGGCCTGCTCCGGAGGCAGGCCATCGATCTCGTGACTCTTGATCGCGAACAGGGAGCCGACCCGGCCGCCGCTCCGGCAGTGCACGATCGCCGGCAGGGCGTCGGATTCGTCGAGGGCCGCCGCGAGCAGACGGGCATTCTCCGCGTTGATCCCGTCGCCCCCGGCGACCGGAATGTGAACGTAGCGCATGCCCAGCCCTTCGACGATCGCAGCCTCGTCCGGCAGCTCACCCTCCTCGCCCGGCGTCCGCAGGTTGACGACCGTGCGGTAGCCGTTGCGGGCCGCCCACTCCAGCTGTTCGGCATCGACCTGGCCGCCGGTCAGGATGTCGGCGAACGGAGCCCGGGAACGATAGAAGTCGACGAACGCCGCTGTGCTCGCCGAACGTCCCAGCTGCAGCTCGAGGGTCGCCGCCCAGGTCGCGCCGGAGTCCGTGGACGCCTCACGGGTGAACGAGCAGCCATCTTCGGTGAGACAGGACCAGCGCTCCCGGGTGCGGGTCACGCCGTCGATCGTCGTGAACGTCGACCGGTTCTCGCCGGTTTCGCCGGCGAGGGTTCGGAGACCGCCGACCGCGTTATCGACGCGCACGCCACGCCAGCCGCCGACGGTCGCGTCGTGGGCCATCGCGGCGTGGGACTTGCCGCCGTCGGAGGTGTCGACGAACTGCAGCAGGCCGAAGCCGTCGATCATGCTCGTGACCCGCGCTCGCCCGTTCAGCTCTTGCCACTCACCATCGGCGGTGCGGACGCGGCCGCTGCCCTCCCAGGCACCGATCAGGAAATCGAGCTCCCGGGTCGACGGATACTGCTCCGCCCCGGCAGGCGGCTCGACGACCGGCATGTTCGCGGCATCCACCGCCAGTGCCGGGCTGCGCCGGGTCAGCTGCATGACCCAGGTGGTGATCCAGCTGTCACCGCCGTCCCTGGATCGGGCCTCTTCCCACTGCGCGCTGTCTTCGAAGGCGTTGGTGAAGCTGTAGCGTAGCGCTGTCCGGTCGTCGGGGGGGAACTGTTCGATACGGTCACCGACGCGGGAACCGTCCATGCGAAAGAATCCCCCCGGGGTTCCGCCGTGCCAGTTGAGCCAGATCACCCAGCGATCGAGGGCAGGATCGTAGGCCCGGAGGCTGAATCCGATGAGCGGGTTGCCCTTGACCGTGCCCTTCCACTGCTCGAGCACCGCGCCACCGTCGACGACGGGCTGCACCCGGACGATCGCCGAGCCGGTGTCGTTCCAGCTTCCGCCGCGGGTCACGTGCTTGTTCTGCACATCCCACTCGCCGAGCCAGAAGTCGAACTGCCGGGCCTGCTCGTCGGGCAGCGGAACCGGGGCGCCGATTCCGTCCCGGGCCGGCAACGGCACCGGTCTCGAGGGCAAGTCCGAGCGGGTCATGTACCAGAACACGCCGCCGGCCAGCAGCAGCAGAACGCCCAGGATCGTGAGAATGCGGGTCATCGGTCACCTCGTGGATCTTCGAGACGAAAATACCAGTTCAGCGCCCGAGCGTCTCCTCGATCCATTTCCGTACGTGGGAGACACCGATGAAGATGTCGACGCTGCCGTACTCCCCGTAGCGTCTCTTGGGTGGATTCTGGCCGACCGAACCGATCCCGACGACCTCGAGCCGGCCGTCGACCTCGATCAGCGCCGGCGTGCCGCTGTCGCCCGGGCCGCTGATCCCCTCGTCGGGTAACGCGCCGTCGGCCGGAGCATCGAGGGTGATCATCAACCGGTCGGGTTCGACACGCGAGACGGCGTTCCGGGCCACGCGCATCGCGCCGTCGTTGCCGGCGATGCCCTGCAGGCCGTCGCCGTGATCTCCCCGGCCGGCGACGACGACGGTCGCGCCCTCGGCCAGCCGGGCTTCGTGCAGATCCAGCGGGTTGACGAAGCGCACCTGGGCGCTCAGGCGCATCAGCGCCAGGTCGTTCTCCCCGGGACCCCAGCCGGGATACGGGACGACCTCGACCACCTTGTATTCGATCCCGGCGAAGCGGACCCGGATGCGATCCTTCGGCGGACCGGTCGCGACGTGGGCCGCCGTCAGCACCCAGTGAGGGTCGATCAGGACTCCCTCACCGTCGGGGAGGATCTTGCCGACGGCGGCGAAGCGCTCGGCGTCGGCCTTGTCGACGACGGTGTCGGCGTCGTGGCGGGTGATGATCGCGTGGACCGGCGGGACCGCCGTCGCCACGCAGACGACGACGGCGCAGAGGATCGAACTGCGCTTCATCGACGGACCGCTCCCGAGACCTTCATCGCCAGGGTCTCGGCGATCGGCGGATCCATGTTGGCCATCACGACGACCATCACCCCTTCCTCGACCACCACCAGGGCGTTCAGACCCGGCCCGGCACCTCCGAGCGCGAACCATCCGGCGGTCCAGCCGCCGGCCAACCAGTTCGCCTTCCCTTCGAGGACTCTCCCGTCCATCATCGCATCGTAGAACCGGTACAGATCCCGGGCGGTCGAGAAACTCTTGCCCCATGGTCCACCCTTGGCCGGCTCGACGTAGATGTTCTTGATCGGCTTGTCGAGTTGCCCGGTCATGCTCATCGTCGTGTAACCGACCGCGACGTTGGGCTCGACCGCATCGGTCTCGAAGAAACCGGAGTCGACCATCCCGGCGGGTTTGAACACCTGCTCGACCACGAACTCCGGATACGACTGGCCGGAGATCGCCTCGACGATCGCCCCGAGTACGGTGTAGCCGTAGTTCGAGTAGCGCTCCCGGGCGCCGGGCTCCGAGAGCAACGGCTTGGGGCCCCAGATCGGGATGTAGTCATCGATCTCGCGCAGGTTGCCCATCGGAGTCGTCCGCCACTCCGGCGTGAAGTAGTCGCCGAGCCCCGAGCGGTGATCGATGAGCTGCTTGATCGTCACGCGGTTCTTCACATCGTCGTTGGGGTAATCGGGCAGATACTTGCCCACGGTGTCATCGAGAGAGAGCTTGCCGGCCGCGGCCAGCAACTCGATCGCGATCCGGGTGTAGTCCTTGTTGCAGGAGCCGACGTCGAAGCGCGTCGCCACGGTGTTCGGCGCGTTGAACTCCCGGGAGGCCAGACCGTAGGCGCCCTCGAACCGCACGCCGTCGGCGTCGGCCACCAGCACCGCACCGGAGAAGAGCCCGTCCTGTGCCAGGTCCCGCAGATAGCGATCGAGCTCCGGCGTGCGCTGCTTCCAGCCGGCGGGAAGCTCCAGGGGGGGCAGACCGTCGCCACCGCCGCCCGGCCCGCCACCCGGTCCGCCACCCGGTCCGCCACCCGGTCCGCCGATATCGAGGCCGATCTGGCGAATCTGATCCGGTGCATCGTCGTGAAACTCGAAGACGAAACGCATCCGCTCCTCGCCACGCTCCGGCTTGACGCCGATCATCAGTCGTCCATCACCGCCGATCATCACGCCGTAGACCTCGACGTGGCCGAACCTCTCGACGAGGCTGCGGTAACCCTCCTGCCAGTCGCTCACATCGGAGCGCTGAAAGTGCTTCTCGCGGAAGGCAGCCATCGCGTCGGTGTCGGCGGCATTGTGGGCCGCGACCCATTCGAGGGCGATCTTCTCCTGCGTCTGCTCGTCGTTCGCCGCGGCCGGTAACGCCAGGGCGAACAGGGCGACGAGCCCGACGAAGACGGTGCTAGCCAGACGTTGGGACGGTTGCATCGGGTCCTCCTTTCACGACCACCAACACGGTAGGACGGGCTCGTGAAGATCGCGTCAAGGCGCCTTCATCCCCTCTTCACGGCCAGGTGCTACTTTTGTCGGGTGAACACCCGCGCTCACCGGATCCTGGTCGTCGAGGACGACCGGCAGACTTCGGACACGATCCGACTGTATCTCGAGAACGACGGTTTCCAGGTCGAGGTCGCCGGCGACGGCCAGACCGGCCTGGAGTGCGCCCGGCGCGGCGACCACGTGCTGATCGTGCTCGACCTGATGCTGCCCCGGCTGTCCGGCTCCGAGGTCTGCCGGGCGCTGCGCAAGGAGAGCAACATCCCGATCGTGATGCTGACCGCCCGCACCACCGAGGACGACCGCATCCAGGGGCTCGATCTCGGCGCCGACGACTACGTCGCGAAGCCGTTCAGTCCGCGGGAGCTCGTCGCCCGGGTGCGTGCCGTGTTACGGCGCAGCGAGCATCCGGAGCTCGGCGGGCGGAAGTTGCTGCGCTTCGACGGTCTCGAGATCGACCTGGGGCAGGGCTGCGTCCGCATCGGCGAGAGCGATCTCTCGTTGACGCCGGCCGAGTTCCGCTTGCTGACGACCCTCGCCCGGGCGCCGGGGCGCGTATTCAGCAGGGACGAGCTTGCGGCGCGGGCGTTCGGCGACGACTTCGCCGGCCTCTCCCGGACCGTCGACGCCCACATCATGAACCTGCGCAAGAAGATCGAGCCGGACCGCACGGCTCCGACGTTCGTGGTCACCGTCTTCGGACAGGGCTATCGTTTCGGCGGTACACGGCGATGATTCGCAGCCTGCGCGCGCGCATGATCCTGGCGATCGTGCTGATCACCCTGGCCGCGTCGACGGTGGTCGGTGTCGGACTCGGCCGCTTCACCCGTCACGAGTTCAACCAGTTCCTGGAGGTCGAGGCGGAGTTCGAGGCGCTCGATCTTCCCGATCCCGGGAGGTTGATCGAGCTGCTGCGGGCCGGCGACCGACCGGGCGCCACCGCGGAGGTCGAGGCGATGAGCGGTCGGACCGACGGCGCGAGACTGCTGCTGTTCGATCACGAGCGAACGCTGATCGCCGACACGAGGCCGCAAGGCGAGGCGCGGCTGGGCCCGGACGGATCGCTCGAGATCAGCGGCAGCCGCGAGGCCGACGGGCACCGGCGCGAGGAACGGATGACGGTCCGCGGCGGACTGACTCTCGGCCGCCCCGACGAAGCGCTCGGTACGCTGTACGTACTGCCGCAGGCGGATCGAGGTCCGCGATCCCGTCCCGAGACAGGGTTTCGACGCACGATCAGTCGGGCTCACCTGATCGGTGTCCTCGTCGCCACCGGTCTGGCGCTGGTGATCGCGCTGATCCTCTCCGGAAGGATCCTCGGGCCGGTGGAGCGGCTGACCCGGGCAGCACGACAGCTCGAACAGGGGGACCTCGGGCAGCGGGTGTACGTCCGCTCCCGGGACGAGATCGGTGAACTCTCCCAGGCCTTCAACTCGATGGCCGGATCCCTCGAACGACAGGAGACCGCCCGCCGCAACATGGTCGGCGACATCGCCCACGAGCTGCGCACTCCGCTGACCCACCTGCGTTGCAAGATCGAGTCGGTGCAGGACGGGCTGCTGCCGGCCGACGGACCGCTGCTCGACGGTCTGCATCAGGAGATCGTCCATCTGGGGCGTCTGGTCGACGATCTGCAAGAGCTGGCCCTGGCCGAGGCCGGTCGGTTGCCGCTGTTCCCGGTCGATGCCGCGCCGGGACCGGTGGTCCGTCAGCTCGTCGCCTCGCTTCCGACGATCGACGACGGTCCGGTCGTCAACGTCGAGATCACCGATGACCTCCCGGCGATGCATGTCGATGTCGATCGGTTCCGGCAGGTGCTGCGCAACCTGCTCCAGAACGCGCTGCGTCACGCCGACGACGGCGGGCGGATCGTCGTGCGCGCCACGAACGACGACGGATCGATTCGCTGCGAGGTCGAGGACGACGGCCCCGGCATTCCAGGCGACCACCTGGAGAAGGTCTTCGACCGCTTCCATCGCACCGACCCTTCCCGGGACCGTGCGACCGGAGGCGCGGGGCTCGGGCTGGCGATCGCCCGGCAGCTGGTCGAGGCGTGGGGTGGGACTATCGGTGTCGAGAGCGAGCCGGAGCGGGGCGCCAAGTTCTGGTTCACGGTCCCGTCGTCGGGAAACGCCGGGTCCGAAAACGGCCAGACGACCGTTCCGCCGCACGGTAGTCTCTCTGCATGAGCACGCAAACGACGACCGCCTTTCGTGTGATGCCTCTCGACCCCGCACTCGTCCGGCGGATGCGCGGCGGCGGCGTCGATGTCCGTGGCGCCGAGGCGACGGTGCGCCGGGACGCTTCGCCCCATCAGTGCCGTAGTTGCCTGCGGCTGACCGCGCCCGATGAGGAGTACCTGCTGTTCAGCCACCGGCCGTTCACTCTGGACAGCGCCTACGCCGAGGTGGGTCCGATCTTCATCCACCGCCGGGAGTGCGAACCCTACGCTCCAGGTGCCGGGTACCCGGCCGAAATGCCGCGCAAGACGGCGACGCTGCGGGCCTACGGCGAGACGGATCAGATCGTCGATGCGGAAGTCGTGACCGACGGCGACACCGACAGCGCCATCGACCGGCTGCTGGCCGACCCGCAGGTCGCCTACCTCCACGCACGCAACGCCGACTGGGGCTGCTACATCTTCCGCATCGAACGGGCCTGACGAGTCCCGCGCGGCCGCGAACTCGTCGGGCGGCCAAGGAAGTGACGGTTACTCCGCCCGCACCGCCTTGAGCGGATCGACCCGGGCGGCACGCCAGGCCGGGAAGTAACAGGTCGTCGTCGAGGCGAGCAGGCAGAGCAGGATCGCCGCGACGTAGACCTGCAGATCGTAGGGCTCGACGCCGAACAGGACGCTGCGCATCGTGTTGCCCAGTGCGAATCCACCGAACAGGCCGATGACGATCCCGATCAGGCTCAGCACGATGCCTCTGCGCAGCACCAGCGCCAGGATGTCGACGGTCCGGGCGCCCAGCGCCATTCGCACGCCGATCTCGTTCGTGCGCTGGGAGACGAGGTAGGACAGGACTCCATGAATGCCCAGGGCCGCCATCAGGAAGGCCAGGGCGGCAAACGCCGTCAACAGCCGCAGCTGATGACGACGGGTTGCCGTCTCGCCTGCGAACAGCTCCGCCATCGTCTGCACCTGGGAGATCGGCAGCTCCGGATCGGCTCGCTCGACGATCCGCCGCACGTCGGGCATCAGCGCGGCGGGATCGCCGTCGTGGTGGATCGCCAGATCCTGGGGCGCGTGGACCGACATCCTCGGCGGCGCCTGGCGATGCAGGATGTAGGTCTGGGGCATCCGTGACCGTTCGAGACCCCGGGCGTTCACGTCGGCGACGACGCCGACCACCGTCCAGTCCCCGGGCATCCAGCCCACCGCGTAACGGAACGTCTGACCCAGCGGGTCCCGGCCGGGCCAGAAGCGCTCGGCGAAGGACTGACTGACGATCGCGTTGTGCGGGCTCTCGGCGGTGTCCGACGAATCGAAGTGTCGCCCCTTGAGCAGCGAGATGCCCATCGTCTCGAGATACCCCTCGGTGACCTCGCGAAAAACGGCGATCGGTACCCGGTCACCTTCGGCGACCTCTCCGTCCACGGCGACCGGCCAGAGGATGCCGCGCATCACGAACGGCAGGAAGCCGGTCGAGCCGGCCTGCTTCACCCCGGGTAGCGCCCGGATCTGCGGCAACACCTCGTCGTAGAAGCGCTGTCGATCCGTCAGCTCGGTGTACTTCGGCAGCGGCAGCGACATGCGCATCGTCAGGATGTTCTCGGTTCGGAACCCCGGATCGGTACCGGAGACCCGCAGCAGCGCCTGGATCAGCAGGCCGGCCCCGACGAGCAGGACGACCGAGACGGCGACCTCGGCGATCACCAGCGCATCCCGGACACGTCCCTTGCGGCCGCCGACGCCTTCGCGCTCGCCCTCGCGCAGTCCTGCTCCGGACGTGCGGGTGATCTGCCACGCCGGGTAGATCGCGAAGATCGCCCCGGTGATCAGCGAGAGCGCCACGGCGAACAGGATCACCCGCAGGTCGATCGCCAGGGTGGAGATCGGCATGTTCGTGGGCAACATGTAGCCGAGCAACGGCAGCGCCGCGTAGGCCAGTCCGACACCGACCAGCCCCCCGACGGCAGACAGCAGAACGTTCTCGGTGAGGATCTGGCGGACGAGTCGCTCGCGCCCGGCGCCGAGCACGCTGCGCACCGCCAGCTCCTTGCGCCGGGCCGAGGCCCGGGCCAGCAGGAGGTTGGCCAGGTTCGCGCAGCCGATCAGCAGGACACCGATCGAGGCCGCCGAGAGCAGGAGCAACGGTGTGCGAGCGGCCCAGGTCGCCTCTTCGCGCAGGGAGCGCAGCCGGATGCCGCCACCCTCGTTCGTCTCCGGATAGGCCTCGGCCAGCTGCCCGGCGATGACGGTCATCTCCGCCTGAGCCTGCTCCTGGGAGGCCTCGTCGGCGAGCCGTCCCAGCACCCGCAGGAAGTTGTCGGCGCGGTAGGCCCAGGTCTCGGCATCGAGACGCAGCGGGAGCCAGATATCGATGTCCGGCTCGGGGAAGTGGAACCCCGGTGGCATCACGCCGACGACCTGGACCGGAGCCCCGCTCAGTTGAAGGTCGCTGCCCACGACGTCGGAGCGCCCGCCGAGGCGCCGCTGCCAGAGCCCGTGGCTGATCAGCACCACCGCCGGCCGATCGACGTCCTGGTCGGCGAGGGTGAACCCTCGGCCCAGCGCCGGAGTGACGCCCAGCATCGGCAGCAGGTTGCTGGTGATCTGACGCCCGGTCAAACGCTCGGGGGCACCGTTACCGGTCAGGTTCCTCGTCGCCAGCGCCGAGGTGTAAGCGGCGAGATCCGCGAAGGCGATCGTGCGTTCACGCAGATCGACGAAGTTACCCGGGGAGGGTTCGACCTCGTCGTAGGCCTGGGTCGTCTCCCAGACCATCACCAGCCGGTCCGCGTCCCGATAAGGCAGGGGGCGAACCAGGGCGTGGTCGACGACGGTGAAGATCGCGGTGTTGGCACCGACCCCGAGGGCGACGGTGACGAGCGCGATCAACGCGTATCCCGGAGCGCGGCGGAAGGCACGAAGCGCATAGCGCGTGTCCTGGCGCAGGATGCTCACGTGCTCACGAAACGCGGTCAGCAGGATATCGGGCAACGCCTCGAACCAGAGCACGATGCGTTCGAACAGACCCGCGTTGCGGTACCGATCGGCGAAGACCGTTCCCATCTCGTTGCCGTACTCGGTGCGGAACGACCGGGGCAGGATCCAGAGCAGCCAGCGGTAGATGCGCTGGGACATCGCTCAGCCCTCCCCGCGGGCCGAGAGCCCGAACGATCGCGCCTGTCGGATCAGGCGCTCGAGCCGGGCCAGCTCCGCTTCCGCCGCGGCGCGGCCGTCGGCGGTCAGGCGGTAGTAACGCCGTCGCTGGTCGTCGGCCGGGTCCGGGAGACCGCGCAGCTCCTCGATCCGCCCTTCTTCGAGCAGCCGGCCGAGGTTGCTGTACAGCGTCCCGGGGCTGAGGCGCATCTTCCCGTCGGTCCGGGCCAGGACGTCCTGGATGATCGCGTAGCCGTGCCGGTCCTGGTCGGCCAGGGCCAGCAGGATCTGAAACACGGCGGGAGACAGGGGCGGAGTCTTCTTCGTGGTGTCGCTCATGCCCAAACTATATCAGGCGACGATATAATCGACAACGTCATAGATCGACGATGACAGCGAAATCTGCCTCGCCGCGACTATCCCGGCGAGGTCCCTGTCACCTGCCCGACCCAGCTGACCACGACCTTTAGCAGGTCCGGGGCCAGCCGCTGGACGCCATCGGCGCCGCGGACCCTGATCCCGTGATCGCCACCAGGAAAGGAACGGATCGTCAAGCCATCGTTGCCGCCCCGGGCGAAGGCGGACTTCATGGCGGCGATGCTCCGCGCGACGGGCACGATGGTGTCGTCGGCTCCGAAGACCGCCAGCATCGGAACCTGGAGCCGGGCGAGGACCGGGGCGGGATCGTAGGAGGAGTGGGCGACGTAGTCGATCATCCGTGGGTGTTGCAGGAGGCGGTCGCGGTCCATCATCGGCGGCCCGTTGTACCCGTCCTCGAACCAGCCCTTGACCGCTACCGCATCCCAGGCGGCCTGGGCCTCGGCCCGGCCTTCCCCGGTGACGAGGTAGGTCCAGACCCGTCGGATCACCTCGGAGAACTGCTGGACCTGCTTGTCGGTCGCCCCCCGGGCCCGAAACTGATTCGTCTTGTCGTAGATGTTCTGTTCGAGGGGCGATACACCGGGACCGGAGATGGAGATGACGAAGGCGAGATCCTCGGCACGGCTCGCGGCCAGCGGCCCGACCCAGCCTCCCTGGCTCCAGCCGAGTACGCCGATCGAGTCGGCCCGGATCTCCGGTCGCGTCTTCAGCAATTCGACCCAGGCGATCACGTCGCCGGCAGGGACCTCCAGGTCGGGCGCCTCGACATAGTTGCCGGTCGAATCCCCGACGCCGCGCTTGTCAAAGGCGAGGATCGCCACGCCGGCAGCCCGAAACGCGTCGGCCCAGCGCCGGTACGCCGGTGCCGTGCGACGTCCGGGTTCCGACCCGTGGGTCATGACGACCACCGGGAAGGGGCCCTCCCCGGCCGGGAGCCAGAGGTCTCCGGTCAGCGTGACCTCGCCGCTCGACGGGACCGTGAGCGTCAACGGCGCCGCACTTCCCGGGGACGCGGACGCGAGGAACGAGGTTGCCAGCGGCAACAGGATCAGGCAGGCCAGGGCGGGCGTCTTGATCGTCAAGGGGTTCGGCCCTCCTCCCAGAGGAAGACGCACCGTCGACGGTTTCCGTTGCGGATGGTCGGTCGAGAATCCCCGACCGGCCGGTCCAGTCGCTAGCCGGCCCTGCCTGCGGTCAGCTGCTCACGCAGCAGCGGATAGTCGGTCTTGCCGGTCCGGGTCTTCGGCAACTCGTCGAGGACGACATACCGTCGCGGCGTCATGTAGGCCGACATCTGCTCCTTGGCGAACTCCTTGAGCTGGGGAACGAGCTTCTCGACACCCTCCCGGGCCACGACGATGGCCCAGATCTCGTCGCCGATCATCTCGTGCTTGACGCCGATCACCGCGGCCTCGCGGACGAGGCCCGACTGGTGCAGCAGCTCCTCGACTTCACCTACGCTCACCCGGACCCCCATCGATTTCAGCTGGTGATCCCGGCGGCCCTTGAAGTAGAGGAACCCGTCCTCGTCGATCATCCCCAGGTCGCCGGTGTACAACGCGCGAGGTGGCTCGTCGGGACCGGCCGGAGCGAGCGGGTCCGGTCGCACGGCGCGCCGAGTCGCCTCGGGGTCGTTCCAGTATCCCAGGCAGATGTAGTCCCCGCGGTGGATGATCTCGCCGATCTCACCCGGGTCGGCCCGGCTGCCGTCCTCGCGCACGACCGCGACCTCGACGCCGGGAATCCCGTGACCGATCGAGTCCGGTCGTTCGCGAATCCAGCGCGGGTCGAGGAAGGCGGTGCGATAGGTCTCGGTCAGCCCGTAGTTGAGGACGATCCGGCGATCGCCGAGGAGCTCGAGCAGGTCGTCGAGAACCGGACCGGGAATCGTGCCGCCGGTGTTGGTCACCAGCCGCACGCTCGACAGGTCGGTATCCCGGAACGGCGAGACCCCACGGAGCAGGTAGGTGAACAGCGACGGGATCCCCGGCAGCACCGTCGGGCGATGACGGGTGATCGCCTCGCAGATCGCGAACGGGTTCGCGGCCGTCGGCAGGATGTGGGTCACGCCCAGCAGGATCGTGCTCAACAGCTGACCGTAGCCGTAGTCGAAGCTCCAGGGAATCGGACACAGCAGCCGATCGTCGTGGCGCAGTCCGAGGTAGCCGCCGACGGCGTCGCAGCCCCGGATCAGGTTGCCGTGGGACTGGGTCACGCCCTTGGCCTTGCCGGTCGAACCGGAGGTGAAGACGATCGAGGCCGGGTCCGACGACTGCACCGAAACCTCGGCCAGCTCTCCGTCGGACGAGGCGATCAACTCGGGGAACGGCAGTACAAGAAACGCGGGGGCGCCGTCGAGCTGCGGCAGCGGACATTCCGGCGCGACGGCTAGGGCGAAGGGTTCGACGCGCTCGATCGCGTGCTGCAGCCGCCCGGCCGGCTCGGTCGGACCGAGAAAGACTGCGATGCCCCCCGCAGCCCAGACCCCGGTCAGGGTCACCGCCATCTCGATCGAGGGTTCCGACCAGAGCAGCACCCGGTCGCCGTGACGCAACCCGCGCTGCTGGAGCGCGGCGCCGACACGGGCAGCCTGGCCTCTCCACTGGGCGAAGGTCAACTCGCGGTCGGCGTGTTCCAGGGCCGGCTTGTCCGGATGCGCCTCGACCGTGCGTGAGAACCGGCCCCAGAGCGTCTCAGTCATCGGATTCGGAGCCGGTCGGCGACTTCGACGCCTTCATCCGCGCGATCATCAAGCCCATCTGATAGGCGCGACGAGCCTGCTCGGCGCTGGCCCCGGAACCCTCGGTCTCGACCGGCTCGTAGCCGGCCTCCAGCAGGGTGGGGTTCACGATCCCGGCCAGTCGACTGACGGTGTCCCTGGGCAACTGACTCCGCCGCCCCACGTTCTGTGTCGAGATCTTGTTCGACTCGTAGGTCTTCCAGTCCCCGAGCCCCGGCGTATCGCTGCCACCCATCGCCTGGGCGATCATCGCGTCGACGTCGGTCGGCAGGCCCAGGTGCTCCAGGATCCGCGTCAACTCGACGGCCGGCTGGCTGGCCAGGTCCTCGTACTTGACCCGCACGCACCAGTCCGGGTGATCGCTCTCGAACTGGACGATGCGTCGGGTGACGTCGACCCAGGCGTGGGCGAACGCCTCGTAGTAGTCGCTGTAACGCTGGATGTACCGGTGCAGCTCGCGCATGTACATCTGCATCTTGCGACACAGATCGTCGACCGAACAGATCTGGTCGAGGGCGTGCCGGGTGATGCAGATGTAGCGACAACGATCACCGCACAGTCGCTCGATCGTATCGATGTAGAAGCTGTCGAACGCCGTCTTCTCGGCCCAGACCGGCTTGCCGGTCTTGTCGCGGATCTCGTCGAGGAAACCGAAGACGAACGTGCGCAGGCGAGCGATCACCTCGTCCTCGGCATACCCCGAAAACCCCAGCCCCGGAAGGGAGCCGACCGAGACGTTGTTGGCGAAGCGCTCCTCTTCGAGGAACCGTGCCGCACTGTTGAGCAGGTTCGTCTCCGGCGGACAGGCGATCGCCGGGTGCGCGTTGAGCAGCCTGCGCAGCAACGTCGTCCCGCTACGCGGAGTACCGAGGACGACCACTCCGTCGTAGGAAGCCGCCATCGTTCAGCTCTCCGTATCGTCCACCGGGAGGACGTGATCTCGCTGAAATCCATCGGTGATCTCGATCAACTCGGCGCCGTCTCCGGCACCGACCACCAGCACCTCCCGGGGTTCCGGGTGGCTGATGAAGCCGGTCGGGCTCGCGGTCAGGCCGTAGGCACCCGAGGACCCGATCGCCAGCACGTCGGCCTTGCCGATCGGAGGCATCGTGATCCGCGCGGCGATCTGATCGATCGTGGTGCAGAGCGGGCCGGTCAACTGGTACTCCCGGGTCGGCTCTTCGGCGGCGCCACTGACCTTCCACATCGGCCAGTTGCGGCGGATCACCGTGCCCATCATGCCGCAGGCGGCCAGATGATTGTTGAAACCCGCGTCGCACAGACGGATCTCGGCGCCGCGGCTGGTCTTCTCCCGGATGACCGAGGTGACCAGGTAGCCCTCCGGTCCGATCAGGAAGCGTCCCATCTCGAGGATGCACTGGGCCTCGGCCAGCGCCGGGTTCTCACGCATCGCATCGATCAGCGGATTGACCTTCCGGGCGACCTCGCCGATCTCGAGCGGCTGCTCGTCGAGGTGATACGGGACGCCGAAGCCGGAGCCGAAGATCAGCTTGCGCGGCTGGATGCCCGCGGTGTCCGACAGCCGGCCGAAGATGTCGATGAAGATCGCGAAGTTCTCGGCGATCGCGGCGGCGTCGAGACAGTTGGTGCCGGAGTAGATGTGGAAGCCCTCGAGCTGGAGGTTCTTCCACTGGCCGAGGCGCCCGATGACGTCCGGCGCCTGCTCCTCGTCGATACCGAACTGGCTCGGCTTGCCGGCCATGTTCACGCCGAAGTACTTGGGAGCTCGCGACGGATTGATCCGCAGGAAGACCGGCATCACCCGGCCGGCGGCACCGGCCAGACGATCCAGGTCCGCAAGCTCGGACTCGGACTCGCAGACCATCTCGCCGACACCGACCTCGACCGCCCGGCGAAGCTCGGCGACCCGTTTCGCCGGTCCGGAGAAGGTCAGCCGGCTCGCCGGGTAGCCGATCGCCAGCGCTCGCTCGACCTCGGCGATCGCCGAGCAATCGAAGGTCGCGATCTTGTCCGAGAACCGGCGCATCAACTCGGCGTTGGGGTTGGCCTTGACGGCGAAGCTGATCTCGAACCGGCCGTCGAAGGCGTTACGCACCGCATCGAACCGGTCGCGAATCGCGTCGAGGAAGTAGACGTAGCTCGGCGTACCGAACTGCCGCGCCGCCCGGTGCAGCACGGCGCGGGTCTCGTCCGCCAGGGGCTGGAGGGATAGCGCGTCCGGTGAGACCTGTTTCATGCCCGTTCCTTCATCCGATGTTCGCTGGAAGACCCCATAAGAATAACGTAGGGGCGCAGAACCGAGAAGGCCAGCGATTCGGGGGCAAACGGCGCTCCGCGCTACCCGAGAAACAGGAGCTTTTTGAGGATGTTCAGGGTATCGCCCAGCGTCCCGCCGACGCTGTGGGGCAAGGTCATCGCGCTACCCGCGGAGACGAACGCCACGGTCATCGCGATCGCGCCGACGCGCCAGGGGTATCCGTCGAGGAAGCGCCAGCCGCGGCGGCGGCGATAGCGGAGCCAGCTCAGGCAGACCGTCACCCCGGTCGCGTGGTACAGACCCCAGGCAACCCAGTGGGGCGAACCGGCGTGCCAGAGCCCCATCGCCACGAAGGTCGAGTAGACCGCGAGGTAGGGGTTCCGGGTCAGCCCGATCGTCGGCAGATAGACGTAGGTCTGACACCAGCCGGCCAGGGTCATGTGCCAGCGTTTCCAGAACTCGCCGATGTTCGGCGCCAGCAGCGGCCAGTTGAAGTTCTCCATGATCCGGATGCCGAACAGCCGGGCGGAGCCGATGGCGATGTCCGAGTAGGCGCTGAAGTCGAGGTACATGATGACGAACATCAGCAACATGCAGACCCAGACCTTCCAGGATTCGAGGCCGCTCACCTGGTCCAGGAACCGCAGCGGGTTGCGATAGCCGCCGAGCAGCGGTGCGACGAACATCCCGTTGACCACGAACTGCTTGATCAACCCGTGGGCGATCCGGGTCAGCCCTTCCACGGTCGATCCCTCGCGCCGCGGCGCGATGTTCGCCAGGTAGTGATCGAAACGCTCGATCGGCCCGGCGGTGAAGATCGGGAACAGGAACATGTAGCTGAGGAAGGCGTCGAGGCCATGTGCCTTGATGTTGCCTCGGCGAGCCTCGACCCGGTAGTGGATCAGCTTGAACGTGAAGTAACTCAGGCCCAGCGGGACGGCGACGTGGGCCACCTGCCCCCCACCGAGGCTGGCGACGATCGGCGGAATGTACTTGAAGTAGATCAGGTACCCGAGGATGCCCAGGGTCAGGATCGACGCGGCGCGATGCAGCGGGCTTCCGGGCCGGGGTGGCACCAGATAGAAGAACGCCAGCGACCAGCCGAGGAGCGCGAGGGTGCCCCAGACGGTCAACGACAGCAGGTAGAGAAACGACGTCGCGGCGAGGAAGCGCAACCGGAAACGGTCCGGCAACCACCAGTAGACAGGGACCGCCGTGGCCAGCAGGAGCCAGTATGGCCAGGCCGTGATCACGTCAGGCGGAGGCCTTGGCGCGCTCGATGTACCCCAGGATCCTGGCGATCGAATCCATGTTGTCGAGATTGATGTCCATCGGGTTCATCCGGAACTTCTCTTGCTGCTCGATGAACGTCATCAGCGAGACGAGCGAGAAGGAGTCGATCACTCCCGAGCTGAAAAGCGGCGTCTCATCGCCGATATCCGCCGTGTCCAGCCCCAGTTCGTCCTGCATGAACTGGATCAGATCCTCTCGAGTCATGACCGAGCTACCTCCGGGTGATGGCCGGCCGAGGGCCGACTGCTGGAATCTAGCGCTCGCCTGGCTGAAAAGTCCAGTTTTCGCGAAATCAGTGCGCCGGGCCGGGTCAGAACCCCTGGTAGCGGAAGATCCGGGCATCTCCGGCGACCGCCACCAGCTGGGAGATCGCCAGCGCCAGGCCGATTCCGAGGACCAGCCCCTGGATCAGGATCCCCGCGGCTCGGGGCCAGCGTCGAGCCAGCTTCCCGGTCATGGCCGGCCCTCCTGCTCCAGGTCGAGGATCGTGGCCACCAGCCGCTCGGTATAACGCCGGGCGGTCTCGGCGTGCCGCAGGTGGTACCAGTCCCGGAAGTCGTCCTCGACAACCCCCACTTCGTCGGAGATATCGACATAGACGCACCGCTTCGTGGCGGCGAACTCGCGGATTCGTCGGCTGTGCCGCAGGAACAGCTCGTCCATTCCCGGCTCGCGCCGCAGCTTGGGGTTGAACGGGGGCTCGGCCAGGATCACGTTGAGGTCGGTTTCGCGCCTGAGGTGATCGATCAGACGGCCGAGTACCTGGAGGTTGGACTCGACGTTGGCGTCCCAGTTGCCCAGCCGCTCGACGATCGGCGGTGTCCGCTCGGTCCACTCGCGGTCGCTCATCACCTCGGTGCCGATCGTCGGCATCACCCGCTGGGCCACCGGCCCCCGGACGAGGTGCTCGAGGAAGGACGGTACCCGGGCGAACAGGAACTTGTACTGGTCGAGGAAATAACTCCCCGTTCGAAACGGGGCGTCGAGGCCGTACTCGGCGAACTCGTGGTCCAGCCAGGGCGAGGTGATCCCGACCCGGGGGTTCGTGGCCAGTCCCTCGAGCACCGTGCGGTCCTGGATGAACCGCCCCGGCGCGGTGGCGATCACGACCGTCCCGCTGGTTCCCGGCGGGATCGCCGTCGCCAGCGCCATCGAGTCCCACAGGTCCTGCCCGCCGGTCGTCAGCTTGTAGATGTCGTGGCCCTGGGACTGCCCGAGGGTGGCGTCGAGCAGATCGCCGTCGACGCTGTTCATCGTCGCCGAGGCCCCGAGCACGACCACCACCGGTCTGGCCGCCTCCCGGAGCGACATGCGCTGGGCCTCGATCGTCGAATAGGCGTCGGAGTCGAGGGCGTTCTCCGCGAGGTTCCAGGCCAGGTCGCTGCGGAACGAGGAGGCGTCGAGGCCGATCGCGAGTCCGCCGAACAGCAGGACGTTGATCGCTGCGGCGAGTGCCACCGCTCCCGCCGAGGGCCGCGTCAGTCCGGCGATGAACTGCGACCAGAAATCGGGCTTCACCGGGGAACTCTGGGGGTTTGAGATCATTATTGAAACTGGCCCGGAAACTCGATCAGGGCGGCCGATGCGACGCCGCTAATATGGTCCGTGCCGCGCCGTCGGTGCAAGTGCGTCGCTCGAGGCTTCAGGCGGGGTGGAATCCCGCCTCGACGATCGCGCGGTCGATCGCGGCCCGGCTCACGTCACCGCGGACGATCGCACGGTCCGGGTCGCGGCTCACGACCGCGGAGGCCACACCCTCGACCTCGAGGAGCGCATCTTCGAGCTTGCGCACGCAGGCGCCACAGGTCAGCCCGCGGACCGGGATCTCGACCGTGGCACCGCCGGCGCCGGACATACGAGCCCGGACGAAACCCCGCAGATCGCGATACGCCAGCCGGAGGATCATGGCGCCGAGCAGGATGGTGCTGGCCACCGCCCACCAGGTCGGAGAGGGTTCCCCGTGGACGTGGCCGGTGACGCCGACCGGATCGAACCCGAGGTCGAAGACAGCGCCGAAGCCGATGCTGCCGACGATCAGCACGCCCAGGTAGACCGCGAGCTGCTTCGTGCCGAACCCGCGGTAGATCGCGCCGATCGTGGCGACGTTGGTCGCCGGACCGGCCATCAGGAAGACGAGGGCGGCGCCGACCGGCATCCCGTTGGCGACCATCGCCGCGGCGATCGGCACCGAGGCGGTCGCGCAGACGTACAGCGGGAGCGAGATGAACAGGACCAGCAGACCGGCGACGATCGGGCCCACGTCGGCGAAGACGCTCAAGGTGCCCACCGGGAGGAAGGTGTCGATCAGCGCGCTGACGATCACGCCGAAGACGAGCCAGCGCCAGATTCCGGCCAGCAGGTCGTGGGCATGGGCGACCAGCGCCCGCAGGTCCCTGGCTTCCGGCTCCGTGCCGGCTGCCTCGTCGGTGAGACTCGCGTCGGCGTCCGCGGGCACACGGTCCGAGATCCAGCCGCCGACGAGACCGGTGACCGCCGCGGCCAGCACCTTGAACATCGCGAACGCCGCGCCGAGGAACATGCCGATGAAGAACAGCTCGACCCCCGTCTGAGGGCGATCAGGAATCCCAGCGAGGCGCCGTTGCTCGCACCGGTCGCGCCGAGCCTCAGCCCTGCCGGAATCACGCACGAAATAGAGCGGCAGCGGAACGCCGAGGCTGATCACCTTGTGATCTACGCCCCAGTTGGGCCGTGCAGCCGCCGCCGATGTCGCGCGGCAAGACCACGTGCAGCACGCCCGAGATGACACCATTCCCAGCAGGAACGCAGGCGACAGCTCGCACATCGCCGAGAATCGACTGCAGCATCGGCTCAGCGCCCACCGGTTCCGTATCGAGAGAAGACTTCCATCAGCTCGTCGATCGATCACGTCAGCTCCTTCTCCGAGCCGGTCCGGGCGCTGGCGACGCAGGTCTCGACGGGAACTCAGCAGCAGCCGCCCAGCCTTCCTCAGCGCCCTGGACGGCGGAGATCTGCAGGAGGATGTCGACGGTGCATTTCCTCCTCGACTACGACGGATCGGCGACCTGACCTTCGACCCGGCGTGTAGCGAGCGAGTGCTAGCCCTTCTGGCTTCGGGATCCTTGGCGCCTACTCGCCTTCCCCGGGTTCGAGTTGCTTGGGCCTGGTCACTCTCGGATACCCCCGGGAGGTATCCGGGAATATACTTCGGGGCATGTCTCCGCAAATTCAACGCCTGAGGAAATCCGGACGATCATGGACGTGGGGACGCACTACGATGAGGGCTCCAGGAATGCAGCTACCGGCCATCGGTCTGACCTGGTCGTTGGTTCTTCCGCCTTGTCGGCACAGGAGCGGCGGCCGGTCCGGGACTACCGCTGAGATGGTCTCTGACGTGGCCGCGGGCGACTGCCCTGTTCGGCGGCAACTCCCGGGATGCGGAGAACCAGTACACGTACGCCGCCGACACCTGACCCTCGGCAACACCGGCTGGACGAGATCGCTTCCTCGATGGCCTGAGCCCGCGCAGCAGTTTCTCGATGGCCTACGACGCAGCTCGCGAGCGCACCGCCGTTCCCGGCGGCTACTTCGAGGGCGCCGCATACGACGACAGCCTGATCCCCTTCGACGGCGCGAAGTGGCGCAAGGTCGATGGATCCGGCCCCGTTTCATCCTCCAGCCCCTGTTCTGATCCCCAATCGAAGCCGCTGGCTACAACGGTGGGCTGGCGAAAAGTCTCTACTCCGATACCTGGGCCTGGACGGCGGTGCGCAACGAGAAGGCGGAAGGTGTTTCCGCTGACGCAACCGGATGGCTACCTTCCGTCACCCCGCCTGGAAGAGCGTCATCGTCCACGGTGGCTGCGGCATCTGCCACGACGGGGGCAGGGCAGCGACGATGATGCGGGAGTGGCGGGACACCGCTGGAGCGAGGTCGAGCAGGACGTCAAGCCGCCCCGTTCACAGTGGAGCTGTTCGTGCCGTTCATGACGAGCGTCGCAAGGTCGGGGTCCTGTTCGCAGGCAGCACCGAACATGGACGTACCGCGTGACGAGACCTGGAGCAAGGGATGTACCGACTGACGAAACGAAATCCACGACCCGCGTCCGCCGGCACGGGGAACTTCGCGATGGCCTACGATGGCAAGCTCGAGCGTGTCGATCTGATGGTGGCAAGGACAGCGATGGCCGACGCTGTCCGACTCGTGGAGCTGGGACGGGACGGAATGGCGTCCGCTCAAGAGCATCTGGTCGGGGCCAGGCCGCGTGGCGGTCCAGTGACGATTGACGGCATGAACGAGGAGTTCCAGCGCTTCCCGGCTGTCTCGGGGATCGTGAGCCCGGCCAAGAAGCGAGCCTACGACATTGCTCACTGCCGGATCTCGCTCGAGTTCGGCCAGAGCGGCATCCGAGAGCCAGGAGGTTCCTCATCCGACGTACCCACCCGGTGATGCGACCACTGCCAGGCCGTCATCCAGCGTCACCGCTTCTGGGCCACCGCCGTGGCGAATCCGGCCGTCGTTTACGGGCACGATCGATGAGGGACGCAACGCATCGCCTCCCCGGCCACGGCGAAGAAGTGTTACCGATTGGCCCACCGGGCATCCTCCTGGTCGCCGACTGGTCGCAGGTAGGCCTCGTGGAATTGCGGAGGTCGCCCGGGGCACGTCCGCCGAACCTTCCCGGGCGAGACGCCGGCGAGCCACAGCGATTGAGCCCGGAGTAGACCAGCGGCAACAGTTCTTCCGCCGCCTGGACCTCTACCGGCACCATCTCGTTGAGCAGCCTGGTCACGCGCCCCGTGGATCTGTCCACCATGACCGGGATCGTAGCGCTGGCCGGAGTCCGTACTTGCAGACGCTCCCGCAGATCGCCGCTCCGGAGCTGGCCGAAACCTTGCGCGAAATCACCCATCAGGGAACGGGGGCGTTTGCCCACGGGCGGCTGACGAAGTAGGCTCAGCCCCAACCGAGCCGTGGGAAATAGCGAGAAAATGATGGGCGACCAGCGCGCTGGGATCGCATGTGGGAACTCTTCCATGCGGCGATCGAGAAGCCCGAGGATCAGCGGACCGCGTTCCTCGATCAGGCCCGGGAAGGTGACGCGGCGCTCCGCGAGAGGAAGTCGCTCACCTGATCTCGTCCACGGGCGGACCACGGGGGTTCTCGAGCGACAATGCCAGGCCGGTTCCTGCCGCCGAAGCAACAAACCCACGACCGCAGGTTGATCGGCGAGCGGATCAGTCCCTATCGCATCCTCGAAGTGATCGGTGAGGGTGGCATGAAGGCTGCCCATGAGGCGGAGCAGCTCGAACTGGCCCGTAGACGGGTGGTGCTGAAGGTCATCCGACTGGGCATGGATACCGAGAAGGTCGTCGGCCTGCTCAACGCCGAACGACAGGCGCTGGCGCTGATGAACTACCCGGGGATCGCCCTCATTTCGATGGGATCCTCGACGCCGCGACCTACTTCGCCGCCGCGGAACTGGTCGAAGGCTGACCGATCACGACTCATTGCGACGAGCAACAGCCGGGAAACCCCGCCGGCTGACCGAGCTGTTCGGCGTCCGCGATGTACTGCGCCACGCCCATCAGAAGGGCGTCATCCACCGTGACATCAACAACCCCTCCAACCCGCTGATCATGCAGGACGGCATCGCCGCACCGAAGATCATCGACCTCGGGATCGCCAGGCGATCGAACAGAAGCTGACCGAACAGACCGTCTTCACCCTGCTCCCGGCGACTGGGTCGACCCTGGAGTACATGGAGTCTGAAAAACAGGCCGGACTCGACGGCGTCGACATCGACACGGCGACCGACGTCTACTCGCTCGGCGTGCTGCTGCATGAGCGCCCTGGCTGGAGTACCCCGCCGCCATCCCGAAGGTCTCCGCAGCGGCCGACGAGCTGCGCAGTCGCAGATCCGCGAGGCGACGAATCGTCGAAGCCGAGTACGCGAATCGACACCCTCGACGCCGACGCATCGACGGACACCGCCCGGAACTGGCGAACGGATCTTCGCCCCGCTCCGCACTCAGCCGCTGACCGGCGACCTGGACTGGACGCCGATGAAGGCGCTGGAAAAGGACCGCGAGCGCCGCTACGGCTCGGTGACGGAGCTGGCCGACGATATCGGCTGGCACATCCGCGATGAGCCGGTACTGCCGGGCCGCCGAGCGCCGGATACCGCGCGGCAAGTTCATCCGGCGACACAAGGTCGGCGTCGGCTTCGCCGCCGTCGCCCCGCTCTCCGTGGTGATGATCGCCGGTGTGATGATGGTCCAGGCCGAACGTGAGCCAAGACAACGCGACCGCGCCAACGGTAGTGGCGACGAGCGAGCCGTGCGGATCGAGTCGGCCATGGCGAGCCGTACTGGACTTCGCGGTCGAGCCGTTCGAGGTCTCCAGCCCGAGCAGGCCCAGGGTGACAGCATCACGGCACGGGAGGCCCTCGATCGCGGGGCGGAGAAGATCAACCCCTCGCCGCCGACCAGCCATGTCCAGGGCGACGACGGACGATCGGCGAGCTGCCCAACGCCTGCTGGGAAGTGCACGACGAGGCCGAACGGCTCCTGGTCCGCGGGCCCGAGGTGGCTCCGGCCGAACTGGCGATGGACTACGTCGACACCCTGGGCCTCCTCGACCGTCTGGGGAAGCTGGCCTGACCCGCGAAGAGCTGGCAGGAGGCGGCGGACTACTACCGCCAGGCCCTGGAAGGGCGTCGACGGTCCTGAAGCGGAGAACGCCGCCGGTCGCGGCGAGCCTGATGAACAACTACGGCCTGGCCCCCGACGATCCCGGACGATCGGATGAGGCCACGTGCTGCTCCTGGAATCGCTCGAGGTGCGACGGCGCGTCCTCGGTGACACCGACGAGAAGACGATCGTCTCGCTACTCAACATGGGCCGCCATTACTCCCATCAGCGGATGCCCAACGAGGCAGAGCCTTTCCTCGTGGAAGACAGTGGCGCCGAGAGGGTCTCGGCAACGATCACCTGATGACCGGCCTGATGAACAACATGGGTGTCCACCTGCTGCAGCAGGGCCGTCTGGAGGAGGTACAGCTGCACCTCAGCCAGGAGCTGGAGGGCCACCGCAGAGTCCACGGTGAAGACCACCGCGAGACGCCCAACCTCAACGTTCAGCCAGGCTCATGCGCTCACGGAAGAGCGATGAGGCGGAACCCTACTGTCGATCGGCCCTGAGGGCGCAAGCGGCGGTGCTCGGCGACGATTCCGCTGCCGACCCTGGTCGCGATGAACATGATGGCGCACTCCAAGGAACGGCAGCAGAGCCCGGAAGCGGAGCAACTGCATCGATGTCGTGGCGGCCGCAGGCCGTGCCCTGAGGACCATCCTGCACGCCGAAGTGCACTGAGATCTGGCGGTGTAACGGGCAACGGGCGAATCGATTGGAGGGCCGAGTCTATCAACCGTCTCGATCTGCGGACGCAGAAACCGCCGGCGCCGACCACGTCGATACGCCGACGTCAGCGGCGACCTCGGGGTCCTGAGCGTCTGGACGCAACGCTACGAGGAGTGCGACCTTGACCTCGGCGCCGGCGATCGACGGGCGGTGCGGGAGGTTCTTCCGATGGGCATCGCGAGCTTCCAGCATTGGTCGGGGACAGAAGTGTTCTGCAGCGCCGGCCCGAGGAGGCCGACGGCATTGCTCGAGGCCCACGAGCTGGCGGAGGCCACCCTGGGAGCCGACAACCTCGACGCGACCTCGCCGAAGCTGGTCGTCGCGCTCTACGAAGAACAGTGTTCGTGAGCCCGCCGGCGTGGCGCGCCTGGCTCCTGGCCGAGCAGAACGGCGCCCGCCTGTCGGTCCCTGGCGGTGCTGCAATTCATGAGACAGGCCTGCTCTTCCAGATGCGCGAGGACCGCACAAGGAAATCGCCGCCTGCCTGCTCTTCCTGCAATCCTCGACTTCCTCGGCGACCTGGTCAGCCTCGCCGGTCCGGCCATTGCAGCGCAACCGCCGCCTTGGCAGCCTGACAACGATCGCCCGTCGCCGCAGAGCCGACCGAACTCTCCTTCGAGTTCGTCGCGACCGACGCCGAGCGCAACACCGCCCTGGCCGACGCCACCGGCTTCCCCGACGCCGAGATCACCGCCGAACTGCGCCCTTCTGCCATGGCGGCAAGATCGCAACTCCGGTCGTCACGCTGCGCCTCGCCGACGTTCCGGCGGTGATGAGCGTCCAGGTCCTGGAGCGGCGATGAGCGCCGACCTCTCCGTCGATCGTACCGCTCGACGACGTCGAGTCCGAGCCCGCGAGCCTCGCCGGCCATCATCGACGACTCGCCGTCAAGCGCTCCGGCGCGTAGGCAACGACCCTACGGAACCTTGCGCAGCGCGCCGTTCCGCCAGGGACGGCCCGCGCACTTCCTCGCAGGGCTGAACGAGGGCAAGCCGGCGGGAACGATCTGGACCAGCCTGCCGGTTTCCGGCCTACCTGGGGTGCGCCCGGTGGTCGCCAACGGCTTGTCCGGTACCCTGGGCGTGATCGGGATCGGCGCGGCCACCACCGGCTTCCACCTTCCTGGAGGCGGTGCTCTACGGCGAACTGCCCTTCGACAACGGGGACCGGTCTGTCCGGCTGAGCCGGCCACCACCAACCTGGAAGGCGAGCGCAACCGCGAGGCCGACTGGAAATGGGTTGCTGCGAAATCGCGCGGATACCCTGGCCTACCTGGGCGCCGACGACAGCCGGAAGTTCAACGTCCTGCAACCTCTGGAGAGATCGAGAATGCGCGCGGGTTCCGGTGCGCTGTCGACGCTGGCCGGTTCCGTCACCCGCCGTACCCACCGCTCGCGGGCCGGCCGCTGAACGACGCCGACGGCAAGGTCGGCGCCGAGCCGGCCGGACTCGAACTCGTTCCGGGAGCGGAGCCTGCCCTAGCTGATCCCGCGGCGATCGGCAGCCAGATCAACGTGAACGGCATCGAACGGACGATCGTCGGAGTGATGCCGGATGACATGCGGAGTTCCTTGGAATGGGGAGAGCTCACGGCTACCGCTGGAGTCGGAGTACCTCCGCGTCTCGTCGACTGGACGCGGGCCCCGGCGTGGAGTCCCCGCCGCGATCCTGGCCGAGGGCGCCGGCAACTTCGAATCCGCCGGGGCCCAGCTGTCGCAGCTCCTCGGCGCAGTCTGGACGCCGCACGCCCTGACGACCCCCTGCCGAAGCTGACGCTGGCCAGGCTCACCGACCTCTCGGTCACCGGGATCGAGACCCCGCTGATCGTCGGCACCGGGGTCCTCGTGATGGTTCTGGCTCCTGGTCGCGGCGAACGTCGCCAACATCGATCCTCGCCTGCTGAGCCTCACGATCCGCCGAGCTTGCGGTGCGCACGGTGCTGGGGGCCTCCTGCGGTCGGGTGATCGGCCAGTTGTTCGTCGAGGTACTGGTCCTGGGAGCGATCGCCGCCGTCCTTCGCCCTGGCTCGCCTCGTGGACTGGCTCTGTACTGGATCGAGGGGGACATCGATGCCGACGAGTTCGTCTTCTTGATTACCTTCACCCTGAGCTACAAGACGGCGACGGCCCCAAGACGCTGATCACGCTGCTGGCCAGTGCGGTCGCCGGGTGCCTGGCCCGCCCTGGAAAGCGACGCGGCGGGACCTCCTGAGCGAGCATGGCGGCGATGGAACCTGATCGACCGGGGTCGGCATCGGCCGCTTCGGCGGTGTTGTCATCGTCGCCGAGACCAAGGCACTCTCGATCGCCGCTGCCGCAGCGGCGCTGCCGTGGCGGTCCGAAGCAACGCACGCTATGCCGAACAGGGAGTCGATCTGCCCCGGGGCGAGATCCTCGATGGCCCAGCTCTACGCTCAGTTCCGCCCTCGACGTGACCCAGGAGGAGATCAACGAGGCGGTCGCCAGCCCGCCGGGCGTCAAAGCCCTCGGAGCCGGCCTTCCGCCGCTTCCGCGCGCCTGAGCCCCTACCTTGATCTGGTGGAAATCGAGCCTCAGTTCGGGGTGACGGCGACGCCGGCCTCGCCGATCCCCGGTGGTCGGAATGCGCCTGCTTTACTTCGAATCCTTCGGCGGGCGGGTCGTGACCGGGCGCAACTTCCAGACATAGGACTACGCCGCCGATGCACCGGCCGTCGCGATCGTCAATCAGCTCCTCGGCACGACTGGCATCTCGAGGGCTGCAACCTGATCGGCTACCCACATCGTACCGCTTGAAGATCACCGGCGACTGGAGCTGTACCGTGGCGAGATATCGTCGGCGTCGTTCCTGACCTTCGAATTCTCCGTCGGTGACGCCGACGTGCCGCCGCTGGCCATGGCCCGATGCTCTACTGCCTGCCGTTCTACCTCATTGCAACGCCCGGCGATCTCGGCAGCCTGCAGCACCTCTGCGGCGTGCCCTGTTCGATCTGGAAACCGGAGATCCTCGTCACGCGGGTCAACTTCCTCGAGGAGGTCGGCCAGGAGGACCGTTCCGCGTTGCTGGTGATGGGCGCGGCGCTGACCGGAATCGGCGCGGCCGCCCTCGACCTCGGTCGGAATGTACGCAATCATCTCGTTTTCCAGCAATACGGCACCACCTGGGCGG
>CALNYP010000018.1:0-308558 GCA_942490715.1 uncultured bacterium | reverse complement strand
GGCCGCCGGAGTAGCTTCAAACACCGATTTGAATTGCACCTGGTTACCATCAGCCACCGCCTGGGCATAGGCTGCAGCAAGCTGCGGCCCGAACCGGTTGGGATCCGTATCCCATAGTGGATGGGTGACAATCTCAACGATGTTGCCACGCTGCCCAGCCTGCAGTCCCGCGACTGTAATCTGCTGCCACCCGGGCATTGCTGCGAAATAGGGCGTCGCTGCGTACAGATCAATTCCTTGCCAGTACGACACCGAGAAGTCGACCGGCGCGGTGGCATCTAACGCCAGCCTCGCTAAGTCCAGGCCTAATCGCCAGTCAAGAATCGGATGGTAGGGTAAGTTACTGAAGTCTCGCAGGCAGTCGGGACAAGACGTGACACAGGCACTGGGACCAGGCCCCGCATGTCTAGGACTTGTCAGAAAACCGTGGAAGGTCGGAACTGTCTGGCCGGTAACGTATCGGAGCATGTTCTCTGTCTCGCTCGGCTGGCCGAGCAGCGACGCGTAGCCGGCACCGTTCTCCAGGCTGTCAGACATGAATATCTGGCCAACTATGTTTGCCGCGGCGTCCTGCAATACCCGAAGCCCAACGTTCAGCTCTCGCTCATGAATATCCAGGTAGTCAGCAGCGGCTCTGCGAAGCAAGAACCCGAAGGAAAACAGTGCGGCGCGCACCGTCAATCCCGCATCGCCGGCCGGCGACCGTTTTAGTCCAACGGGCCAATCGTTGATGCCTAGCACCATGACGTCGGTTACTTTGACTGACGCTAGTGCGCGTTCATCTGTGCCCGCAGCTACATCGATTGGCGGGTTCTGTACGTTGACGTTGTCCAAGGCGGCTCTTGTTACCCAAGTCTCGCCTCGGTTCAGCTTTTCGAAGCTGAAAAGCCTTCCTCCGTTGTCGTTAACGACGTAGACGGTTTCCTGGTCCGACCACACCTCGAAGTTTCCCCTGGAGGTTAGCGGAAGAGGCGTAACACTCATCTTGGGTCGCGAGGCTCTTGGCGTCCATTCAAATACGCCGTCGAAGTCTCTGCTTCGCCCGAACCACGATCGAAATCCCGCAGGCTGCGAGAGGTTGATCACCCGATAGGGTGGATCTGACGCTGGTCCGGCGCCGCAGACCGGGCAAGCATTGGCAGGAGGATCGGAGGCGTCGACTGCCTGACAACTCGCGCACAGACCCACGGGAATCGCCGGGCCGAGCGGGTCAGCAGCCTCTACTATGTTCACTCCCTGAGGTCTATAGTCGACGACACCAACCGCGGTATGTATAACACCATCTTTTACCGTCTCGGCCTCGGGAGCGAACTGGCTGATTGCTATATCGAGTTCGCGATCAACGACATCGTCAGGCGGCCACGCATACGCGCCCCGGGGCGGCGCATGGAACAGGTACCGTGTCCGCGTTGGGAAACCGAACATCGGGAGAATGCCTGCATTGGCCAGTCTCTCGCTCAAAGCGTTCTGAGGGAAACGTGGGTCGAGTGAGAACGCTGTAACTTCTGGCACCAGATCGTTGAGGCAGTAGTCGATGAGATTATTGCGTTGGGCGCGCAGAGTATTGTCGCAGTATACAAGCAATAGGTCGCACACACGCGCTACTTCGTTCGCATTTCGTCGAAGCCACGCTTGAACAAGATCCGCTGTCGTAGCACCGGCCGGGGCACCAGCGGGCGGTTGGGCGGGGGGAAGGCCCCACTGATCGGCAGTACCAAACTCACCGTGGACGTTCTCGCCCCCTCCTCCAACGGCAAGATTCAGGTCCCGAAACGCCTGTCTCATGAGTTCCTTCACGAGAACTCGGCGGAGGATGATTGCCCTCCGCATATCGACGTATGGCTGTGGAGGTGGATCTGAAGTGATGCGCTGTGGGCGCTGGAACTAGTAATCGTCATGGCTACGCCCCCGGCATAGTGTAAGCGCGACTGATAGCCCCGACCCGCGTCTTCCTGCGCGCCCAACGCGCTGCTGGTAGTTGAAGCGCATTGGTGGCATATTCGCCATCATCACGGCCAGGAGACCACCAATGTCGACACCCGCCTCCATGGTTGTCGTGACGCTCAGGAGGTCAACTGGGTCGGCGATCTCATTCTCTTCCGGTGGCGGCAAACAGATTCCCTGGAACAGACGTTGGCGCCGACGCGCGTCCGCCTTGTTCGTTTGCCCAGTCAGTTCTTCACAGTTGAGCCGGAAGAGATCGCCCGTCTCCGTAGCAAGGAAGCTGTAGTAGTCGGCAATCGCTTGCGCTCCGGCGGTTGGCTGAGGCGCGCTCAGCGGAGCTCTACAATCGGCACAGATCCCCCCCGATTCGTGAAGCTGACGCCTGCGACACTGAGTGCATTCGTAGAAGGTCGGCTGCGGTGGCAAAAGGCACAAGGCAGGTACGTTCAGGTAGTAGTGAGCAACATCGAGGCACCCGCTAGCTGTCAAGTGAGCGGTGACCTCCCCAATAAAGATGGCAGGGTCGAGTCCTTGCTGCTGAGCGATGTCGGTCAGATAACCCGCCACATATCCAGGCATGGAGTTCTGGGACGAGCATGCATGGGTTGACAGTCTCTTTCGCGATCCAAGGAGCAAGATCGCGCCGTCGGCGCCTTCTTGCACCGTGAGCGATGGCGCTGGGAGCGATATTCGATCAGTGGTTGGCGCAGCGAGAAGAAGAGACTCGAGACTGCGCCGCCCAGACGCAAAGACGATGTTTATTAGCTCTACGACGGATCCGGCCCGAATCCGTCTCAAATGATCCCTTTGTTCTTGCGTCAACTGGGCCTGCACTTTAGGTGCCGGGCGGCCACCAGGCGGCCAATCGTAAAGATCCTTCCAACTCCCGGTACGAGCCTCAGGGTCGGTCCACAGCTTGTCCTGGCCGTAGCCTGCCGGGTTCATCCCCTGCGCCAGTAGATGTGCTGCTGCATCTGCGGCAATTTGTGTAATCCGGAACGGACCGTTGGCTGCTCGCTGGAGCAGTTCGTTGCAGACTTGTGAGTAGGTAGCTCCCGGCTCTGCGGGCACGGGGCGTTAGCGGTCGCCGGGTTTGCCGCCATGGATATCGCTGTCGCGTCAGGAGGATTGTTGACCGAGAACTCGTTGGCAGCGCTCTGTTCTTCTGCAGTCAACTGGTTGCCCTGACATTGCTTGGCGAAAGCGCTCGGACCCAATGACCGTTGAGATAGGGTTCCTGGTGAGAGCTTGTCTGAGTGTATCGCGGTAGCGTGAGAACCGCATGCTGGGCCGAGAGCTTTGCGGGGCGTCTTAGACTGAGCATCATCCGGCAGGAAGACGACGAGCTTCGCGAGGATCTGTGGCCGGCATTATCCGGTGGTCGCGCGATCTCCTCGGGGTAAGGCATCTGAGCATGGTGCTCTGCGAAATCTTCTGAAAACCGGTTCTTTGTGTTCGCACCGGAGACTTGATCACGTCGCGCCGGGACCAATCGGCGTCACAGCGCGCGCATCGCGCTGGATATCGCCTCGCGCGCTGATCCCGGCCTGCGGCGGGTACTCCGCCTTCCGTGATCAGCTGCACCGTAGTGCAGGTAACCAGGAATCGCCCCCTGGGCGACTGCTAGAGGCCCACGCGCCTGGCAGAAGAGGTCCAGACTCTTCCTCTACGCGCGCCGCACGCCATCCTAGCGTCCAGTTCGCCGGAGGCCGGCAGGGAGAGCGGCCCCGCGGGACCAAACACACGCGTAGCGTCTCGCAATCGCGATCGGGGCGACGCAAGATCCGGCGCTGACTCGAGATTCGGATGGTCGGGGCTCAAGTACCACTCGTTCGGGTTCCCGGTTTCTCGGCGATAGCCGCCGCAATACGTCTCGCCGCATGCTTCGCAATAGAGTAGTTCGAGTATTCGCGAGCCACAGGGACAGGTGAGCGCCGGAACGTAGTGAAGTGACCCAACAGGACATTGACCTGCCCGATTTGTCACTTGATTGCATCTCGGATTCGTACACACCCATAAGCCTTGGAGGTTCCGAAACATCAAATGTGCCCGCATAGGCAGAGGTGCGAGCCCGGATGCGTGACGCGCTCCCGTTAATGCGGCCAACACTCCCTCGGTGGCCTCTAACGCGTCTTGCGGATTGGCACCTGGAAAGAGCAGTGGAGCGAGTTCGCCAGGGTGTCGTGGCATCATCTCGCCGTTGTGCTGGCATGCGAGTCGGAGCGCGTCAGGGGCCTCAATGTGTTCGAGAGTTGTAGCGACCACCTCCTGTGACGGAACCCCGCCAGGTCCCGGGTTTAGCCCAGCGGCGGTAGCCAGTGCCGAGGCTGCCTGAGGCAGCGCCGGTACGCCGCCTGTCTCTAGATCGCGCCCAAACTGCTGGAGAGCTCCAAGTTGAGCAGCCAACGAGGCTGTCGCTGTTGGTGACGGGGGAACGACATACTGGGGGCCGCCGATCACTCTAAAACGCCCCCGATCCCGGCCGAAGAACTGCTCGAGGTAGTCGAGGCCGGCGGCCCCGCTAGCAACGGAAGCACTTGAAGAGATAATCCGAAGTTGATCGGAGTCCGGCGGCAAACCAAGCCGGTCGAGGAGAGCCCTCAACAGATAGGCCACTTCGGTACCCGGAGTACCCCGGTAGGTATGAAGCTCATCGACAACGAGGAAGAACTGCCGTGTAGTGTCAGCCTGGAGCCATTGCCGGGTCTGGTCGAAGATCGTGGCCTCGATGCTGCGCATCAACATGATGTTGAGCATTGAGTAGTTTGTAATAAGGACATCCGGGGGCGACTCTTGCATGTCCCATCGAGACCACATCTCGGCACCGTCGAGCTTCTGGAAGAACCCCTCAGCGACGCTTCCGGCAACGGCACGCGCGTCCGCATCGATCCGTCTCAACTCCTGTCGAAGCCGCCCGATGTTCGACGAGTTCGGGGCTCCCGAGATAGGAGTCTGCCCTGTGTATCTTCCGAAATAGATGCGATTTCCACCGCGGTTTGTGTCCAGCCACGCTCTCGCGCCGAGACAGTCGAGTGCCTGCCTGAGACGAGCTAGCTGGTCTTCCACGAGCGCGTTTAAGGGGTACAGGATGAGTGCCCGGACGGCAGCCGGCCTGGTCTCATGCGATCGCTGAGAGACTCTTGGCGCCCAGCGTCGCCTCGTCCCTTGTACGGTAAAGTGCTCCCACCAATTCCATTGTGGTGGCCGTTGACCCGGGGCAGTCCATCCTGCGGACTCGCGCACAATCGAAGATACCACCGGAAGCAGGAAGCACTCGGTCTTTCCGGAGCCAGTCCCAGTCGTAACGACAGCATCGTTTCCGTTGACGAGTACTTCTTCGACGACTTCGCGCTGGTGGAGGTACATGTTCAGGTGTGGCGGAAACAAGCCCTGGGATATGAAGTCCGCTACCTCGGTGGTCTCCTGCGGAGCCCATGATCCGAAAACAGACTGGGCGACTTGGGGGAACGGCTGCCCTGTGGATGCGTACGCTGGTACGGGCTCAATAAGAGGGTGTCTGTAAATACGACCATCCTGATCAAGAAGATCCCGTCGCTCCGCCGTCAAGTCCGCGTATCGAAGATCGAATGGACTATCGAGATACCGGAGGTACATATCTCGCAGGCTCTCAAACAGTTTTGATGGGCTACTCATCGATAGGTGACCCCCTGGCGAAGAACATTCGCAGCAAGCCGAACGACACGGTCTGGGACTTCGCGATACTCGAGCCGACCGCGGGCTAGATCGACTGTCGGCAGCCGACCCGAACACAGAACGAGCGCGCGTTCTGTAATGAGCGGTGGCCGGTAGGTCACTGGCACCGTCACCACGGTTCGCTCGCGGTCGTATTCAACTATTCCGCGTCTCTGCTTGCCGCGCAGAATTGCGAATTTCCCGAGCTGGACAGGTACTTTGTAGGTTTGCCCCTGCGATTTCAGGAAATAGAACCTCTGGTATGCCATTTGGAAACGGAAGAGCCCTGTCCGTGACTTTGAGACGTGCCGGCGGTTGACCTGTGACCATTGAAGCGACGCCGGCAGGAACTCGTCGATCATCCAGCCCGGTCCAGTCGGTGGTGTCGCTGGCACCCGACTTCGACGATCGTCGACCGGGGGCACGGCACAGAGCAATGCTAAGGGAGCTTTTGGCTGGATGACACTGTCGAGCAGGTTCGCCGTGTCTACGAGGGTGGTCTGCTCAGCACTTCGGAGAAGCAGGGTGTCAGGAGCGGACGGCATTTCCTCAAAGGCCCAAGTCACGGTCCCCGGCAAAGATCGCAGCTTGTCGATCAGGTCGGGTGGTCGCGCGCCGCAAGCTACCGCTCGCCATCCTTGATTCGAAGTTTCCGCTGCGAGCACAGGAGGTACTATGCGCCATTCGCAATCGAGTCCCACTGGGAAGAACTCAACGTGCGCGAGACGTTCCAGTGATAGCCGCAACTGCTGGTAGATCGGCAGCTCGCGCGACTTAGAGTCTTGGTCTCCGGCGCCGTCACTTGAGGGCTCGTCCGAATCCAGATGCAGCTCTTCCACGATCGCTCTAAACTGGGCCCATGACCCCTCGTTCTTTGCTGACATCCACAGCAGCAGCGAGTTCGCGCTCACCGCATCGATCTCCAGATGTTGCGAGCCAAGTCCCTGTAAGCTCTCCAGGACTCTCGGGTAGATTCCGTGTCCGGATCGACAAGCAGTCCCTTTCGGCACGCGTCGAGTATGATCCGGCACCAGCACTCGACTGCGTCACGGTCCTTCCGCTGGACTGTGAGTCGAGTGTGGTCCGGTTGCGGAGGCCGAGCTTGGCCCATGGCGCGAATCCGGATACGTGCTTTGTCACATCGCAGGGGGTTTGTCGGCAGAAGCCAACTTGGCTCAAACGGCGGTGACGCGAAGCACGAAGCATCCCTGGCCAGCGATGTTCGGGCAGCGATTACAAACTGACCGGGCGTGGGGCCGATAGCAACGCGGTTTGTTGACGGAACAAGAATAGACTCTGCCCCTTCTGCTCCTTGGTCGAGTGATTCGCCAACAAGCGGCCCACAAACCCGAAGGAGTCGGTCGCGGGACTGAGCGATCGGAAATGAATACGCAGGGAAGTTCCCCCAAGATGGCGCGAAGGCCACAATCGAGTAGGTCTTTGTTACGCCCCCGCACCACACGCTGTGGGAACCCAACGCATCCCAGCCGGGCACACGGAATCCGCCTTCAGCACTGGCTGTAGCTGTCTGGCCATCAATCGTGACTTCCGGCGCATGTCCTGACTCACCATGAACCTGAATAGAAGGTGGATAGCCCTCGAGCCACCCCGTTCGCTCGATACGGATGCCGCCTTTCAACGTTATGTCGATTCTCGGTAGAGGCCGGAGCGCGTTCATGACGTCAGCCCCGTCATTAGGCGAAACTGGCGTGCATGGCACCACTCCGGTTAACACACACCAACCTGGGGGTACCCCGCGTGACTCGTCCAGCACCTCCCGGGGAGCAGCTCCCGTCTCTTGGAGCAGTTGTTCCACGGCAGCCTTGACGTCCTTCGTACACATGACGAGGTGTTCGCGACCGAGCTCAAGGGCGGGCTGTGAGACATAACCTCGTAGATCGGTCCTATCAGCGAGGACATACAATTCGCGACCGGCCAATTGCCACGTGTAGGTCTCGCCGCGGTTTGCGTACCGCCATCGAACACCGTCTTGCAGTAAGGGGCCCACGGGTTCTGGGTACACATCCTGGTACCATTCATCTTGCAGTGCGCACAGATCGATGGTCTCACCATTACTGTGGACCGTTAGCTCTTCGGGCGCTTCGGCGCTGCGCCGGAAAACCAAGGACACATTGCAGAAGCCGTCCCGACCAAACAGGAGTCTCACCTCAATCGGATATGACCGTCTTTTCTCAGCGGTCGCATTCGCAGCCGGAGCCATCCTTCGTTTCTTCGGTGGTCCGGTGGGTGCGCTCCGATTGAGGCCTTTGTACTTCACAGGCGCGCTAGGACCGGGTGGTTCCGCTCGGCTCTGCTCCGGCTCTGGCCCCGACTCCGACTCGTTTCTCGCTGGGATGGGCTCTAAATCGATTTGTTCCGGTGTCGGTAGCGCTGGTTCTGGCGGAGTCTCTTCTCCGTCTTGGCGGGCGGGCGAGGCACTCGGCTGTACTACCTTCGGCCCGTCCGGTTCGGATTCAGGCTGCCCTTCGCCGCCGCTGTGCGGTTCGGTCGCCGGAGACGGTTTGCTATCTCTTGGCGTCGGTCCCGCGGCCTCGGCCGTTGGTGGAGGGGGCGTCGCGCGGTCTGGCTCGCTCTCTTTCTTGTCTACGTGTGCGTCCGCTCCACTTGTGTCCGCGGAACCGAGAGGGTCCGGCAACACCTCCGACGGCGACAGGACCGTGTGATCGGCCGCTCCCGGCGCTGTAGGGCCACTACTATCTGGAGTTAGCTCTGAGTCTGGCAGCAACGGCTCTTCGTCAACGCCGAACTCCTCTCCGATCTCCGATTCAGATAGGAGGCTGTCGTCGCGCGTATGCGTAGCAACATCGCCTGCTACGGAACCGGACCCAACTGTTGGCGGGGATGCAGGGCGATCTTGCTCCGTCGACGAGCCAATATGGCTGCCGTCGCCAGTGACCGAATCGCGGGGATGCCCGGAGGCGCCATCTGTTGACTCGATTGATTCTGAGCCCCCAATGTCTACAGGGTGCTCATGTTCTTCAATTACTGTTGAACCGTCGACTAGTTCTTCAGAACCGGTCGGAACTTGCGGGGGCCGGCTCTCAGCGCGGGTTGACACGCCCGAAGCCGTGCTGGTAGACCCGGAATTCGTGCCAGCTGATCGCTTCCTCGACCGGATCAACACCCAGTAACTAAAGACCGCAATGCCGCAAGCGGCCAACACGACAATCGCCACATACAGCGCCTTCAACGTCTGACCAAATCGGCTGACGTGTTAGCCTTGGTCGTCTGCTGCCGCCAAGTCATCGCTCGACTCCAGGGAATCCCGCGCATGTCACAGGCCTGGCTCGCAAGGCACTCATTGCACCTGGGCGCATTCGGCAGGCAGACTCTTTGGCCGTGAACCACGAGATTGACATGGAAGCGACGGCGCCGGTCCGGCGGAACAACGCTTTGCAGCTTGTCGTGCAAACGCCGCCGCCGATAAACGGCGTTGCTCGGGAGAATTCCCGCGCGACGGAACACTCGGAATGTATTGGTGTCTACGGGAAACACATTCCGGTCAAAGCTGTAGAGCATGACGCATCGTGCCCCCTTCCATGACAACCCCGGTAGTCCCGTCAGTAGCGCCTCAAGCACTGGACTATCCAATGATCGGAGATCGTCCAGAGTGTAGTCGCCCGAGCGACGTCTCACCTCCGACAAGAGTCGTTTGATCGTCCGCGCCTTTTGGACTTGAAGTCCTCCTTCCCCCAAGACTGCGGCGAGACGAGACACGGGCGTGCGGGCCACATCTCTCCCCTGGGGATAGGCGTTTTTCAGGGTCGACCACACCCTCTTGAGGCGAGTAACGTCAGTCTGGAAACTAAGGATGATGTAAATGGCTTCGTCAAGAGGGTCGCGCTTGTTGTCGAGCCACGATTCCGATGCGTCGTAGTCGCAATCGATCAGACAATCGAGCCGCTGCAGTTTCCGCATCGCGTGCGGAAGGAATCGGAATGTGACGGCTCGCCCCATAGGTGGGCTCCATGTTCGGCTGGCTACGCTAGAGCGGCACCGAGAATCTCACGAACTAGTAGTGGCGGGACAGAGTTTCCAATCATCTCGTAAGCGCTGCGCCGGCAGGCATCGGCCGCGGGGAAGGTCACGAAGTCCGGAAGACCTTGAATGCGCGCATACTCGCGCACCGAGAGCGACCTCGCGCGCGCGTAGTGGTAAACACAATCGTATTTCGTGGAGAGCGCCGTTGACGGGGCCTCCGGATGCAGGCGGCGGTACGCGGAATCGTAGCGCCTTGCCAAACCGTTCAGCGACCGCTTCGGAATATCGCGCGCGCATCCGCCGGGAGGTATCAGTTTGAGGCGGCGGAGAGTTTCTCTGCGGACTGCAGGCGTCCTCGTATCTGCCAACGTTCGTCCAGCGCCTTGCCTCATTGCGGCTTGAAATGCCGACTTGGCCTTCGCCGCGTATCGCCGTGGCTCATCGGATTGCCCGGCTTCAAGAAGAGGGAGATCGCCGAGAGCTTGCCTGGCTGACGTCAACGAGAAATCGCTTGGATCCGACAATTTGGCTCGATATTCCTCAAACTCCTCCGGCACTTTCTTGCCGTGCCGAATCGCGGCGTAGAGCAAAGCCAGATCTGGCCCCGGTTCAGGAAGACGCGCTTTGCCAGCATCGGATCGGACGCAGAGGATTAGCATCCGTCGGCGAGCTTGGGGTGTTCCGTAGCACGCCGCATCGTACACATTGAAATCAACGTCGTAGCGCAGCGACCGCGGTCCCGGAGCCGCGAGTGCCGCCAATACCGCCTTCAGAGTTCGGCCACGATTATGGCGCGCAAGGTCCGGTACGTTCTCGATCAGTACATACCTTGGGCGCAGGGCCGCTACATAGCTCGGGATGCTGGCCAAAACTCGGTTGTGGGGGTTGCGCTCATGGTGCTTACCGTTGCGGATTTGACTAAACCCTTTGCAGGGTGGACCGGAAGCAAGAAGATCGATCCCATCCAAGCCACGGCAATCATCAACCACACGTTGAAGGCCGCGCTTGTGAACCAGATTAGTTACCGTGGCTACCGGTTCCGGTGCATTGTGGTTGTAGATCTTGACGGCGGCTTCCCACGAGTCGTAGGCTCGAACTACGTTGAACCCGATCGAGCGAAGACCGATGCCGATCGCCCCCATGCCGGAGCAGAGTTCGATAGCCGAAGGGGCGCGGGTACCCAACGACGGGAACCAGAGAGTTGAGCTTCGCCGTTCCATTCTTGGTTCTCCGCTTACGGTGTCTCGGTTTCGCGAGAACGAATAGCCGATTCTAGGACATTACTCGGTACCGTCCCTGAGTCGCCGCCGCAGTCGGCCAGGTGGCGGCTCCGTAGACCTGGGATTATCGCATGCATATTCGAGCTCGATGGCCTCGGTTTTCCCCTCAGTCTGAACCGGGACGTCGCCAAAACGTGATGAGGTGGTCGTTGACATCGTGACCGGTTACTGTCTGGCCCTTGTACGTAGCAAGCGGCAATACGGCTTGAGTCGCGACGCGAACCAGTTCTCGGGTGGCCTCTTTCATCGCAAAGAAGGAAGCAATCGCTTTGCCCAGGTCGTTGAGCCTTCCTTTGTTGACAAGTGGCTGCACCTGTACCGGATAAGGTGTAACGGTCATCCGTTCCGGTATGGATAGCCCCATGTTTCCAAGAATGGACGCAATGTCTTCGGCGTAGTTTCTGCGCTGATCCGGTCGAACCCTCTGGTCGATACGGTGGCACATCTGCGTCATGGCGTTCCGCTCCAGGGCGCCGATCCAAATACACGCAACGCCCTCGGGCTCTAGTAGATCGTAGATCTTCCGCAGGTAGACTTCGTCGATGGTGTAGAAGCTGTGAACGCTGGTAATAAGGTGGAACCTCTGATCTTCAAGCGGCGCGGCTTCGAACGAGTAGAGCTCGACCTTCGCATCGAGTTGCGAGAGCGTGTGCTTGGCGGCTTCACACTCGACCGGCGAGGGATCGATTGCGGTGACGGATATGCCGTCGAAGCTCTCGCGGACCTGATCGGCGATCGCTGCGGTGATCTCCCCGTTGCCACAGCCAATATCGAGGTACTTGACGTGGTCGCCGTCTTTCAGAGATCGCGGTCTGAGCTTGCCCAAGAACTTCTCACAGATGCTACCGACGCATACTCGTTTGTGATTGGCCGTTTGACGTACCTTTGCGTACAACTCGCTGCCACCGCTTTGCGTAAAGAACCTGCGGTACTCTTCGGACAGGCCATGGATCTGCGGGTTTAGCGCAGGATAGCGAGCACCCAAACTCGTGTCGGCGAGCGTATCCCGTGCGGCGGCCAGCTGCGCCTTGATGTCCTGTATGTTGTCCGGAATGACCTTGTACCAGCGTCGTTCGAGCCGGGGCTCACCGGGACCGCCTGCCGCGCACTCGATGAAGTTGTACATCTTCTCGGGCCAAGCCGTCCCGGGACGCGCTCTTACATAGTGGACAAGCGTGTGGAGCCTGGAAAAGTAATCGAACTGTCTCGGATCAATCCCGAAACCGTAAACCCGAGGTGCGACGTCGAATTTGGTGCCTTCGAGAGAGCGCTTGAATTCCACGTAAGATTGCTCGGCGGGGTTGATTCGATGGCTGTCGGCGGGTAGTCGCGGGTAGTAGTAACAATAGACGACGCCTCTGTGCAGATTCTCGACGACAAGTCGGCGAACGTCTGGGTCCTCCCTCTCGAGGAGGCGACGGCAGGTTATGATGGCGACCTGATCATCCTTGGACAGGCCAGTCTGTTCTTCGAAGACTGCCCTACGATCGAAGAGAAGGCGTTCCTCGTCTTTCCGGGTCGAGGTTGGAAAACCGAGTTCGCGGACGACAGCGGCGGGATCTTCCTGCCAGGCAAGCGCAGCGAACCAGACTTGATTGACCTTGATTGAACGAGCCGACCGTCTCCGATGCTCTTCGAGAGTTCGTCGAGAGCAGCCAAGGGTGCCCCAACCCTTGGTTTCGACATTTCGCTTGGCGGCCTTGAACGCCGCGGCGCTGGGCCAGCTCTTGTGGTCCAACTGCTCGGCGAGCCAATCCTGAAACTTCTCGGTCCGCTCGTCAGCCGGTCCAGGAGGCCTGCGACACTTCGATTTCCGCGCCATATGAGACCCTCGAGGCGCAAGGATACCGCAGTTTTCCGCAGAAACGTACAGAAGTCCTCAAGTGCTGTGGGAAAACGCATCGATCGGCGACATGACGTAACTACCTGTAGAAACAGCACTTACGTGGCTTGTGGGTATTGACCGGGGCTGTTTTCGAGCAATACTAGAAATGGAACCCAAGAAGGAGGCGGCCAATGTTCCCAATCCTGGCTCTTCTCGGCACCCTGGTCATCACGACCTTCGCGGCGTGCCTCGCCCGGCGACACGGCCATGGAACGCTGGTCGGTCTTTTCGTCGGCGCGGTCCTGATCTCGGTGGTCGTGGCCGGCAAGCTGGTCAATGTGTTCGGCTTCACGGTGAGCGCCGCGCTTTTGCTGTACAGCGCGACGTTTCTGTTGACGGACACCCTCAGCGAGTTCTTCGGCAAGCGGTTCGCTATGCGGGCCGTCGCGGCGGGGTTACTCGGCGACATCCTGCTGGTCTACACGGTGAAGGTCGCGATCAGCTGGGAGCCATCGCCGTACTGGGAAGGCCAGGAAGCTTTCGTGGCGACGCTCGGATCCACATGGCGCATCGTGCTGGCCTCGTTCCTGGCGTATGCGGCGGCTCAGTTTCACGACGTCACGGCCTACGACTTCTGGAAGCGGAAGACGGGCGGCCGCCACATGTGGTGGCGCAACAACGCGTCGACGTGGGTGAGCCAGCTCATCGACACCGTCATCTTCTACACGGTGGCGTTTTACGGCACCGTCCCGAACGGGGTCTTGGTCAAGGAGCTGATCCTGGTGACCTTCGTGTTCAAGGTCGCGATCGCCGCGATCGATACTCCGTTCCTTTACTTCATCCGTTGGTACTACCGGCGTGCGCCGATCGCCGAGTTGCCTTACGAGAGTTCCGGCTCCGAGCGGTCAATCTCGTCGGCGGCGGCGAGTTAGAGGCAGGCATTGAAACACGGGCTCCATGGACCTGTTGAGGCGGTAGCGAGCTGCCTGAACGCGCTGCTGGCGCGAGGCAGCAAGGGCTATGGTCGGTTTACAGTCCGTGCGGAACGGAAGACGCAGGATCGAATCAGGCTTTACATCGATGGCGGGATTGAATCGTGGGCCTTCGACATTGTCGGCGAAGGCGTTCGAGTTGACGTTGTTCGTGGCAAGGACGGCGAGAGCGTCTATCTCCGCCTGAGGCCAAATCGGAGGACGGCAGTCTAGATAAGGCCCCCGACGCTCCAGTAGGGGCAGGCTTCAGATCCAAGGAAGTTCGACGGGGCCGGGTGGCGCGCACAGGCCGCGCACCCGGCCCCTATTTTTGGTGCCCACGTCGGGCAAGGAGGACCACATCATGAGCGACATTTTCTGTAACGGGTGCCAGAAGTTGGTCACCCCCGGCGACGACGGACGGTGCCCGGCGTGCGGTGCTACCGCGGCCCCCGGGCCGGCGGCGTCGTCCGCCCCGAGCTTCACCGTCAGGCCGGCTGCGAGACCGAAGGTCACGCCGGTGGTGGAGATCGGCATCACGGCCGACCGCACCGCATCGACGGCCGCGTTCGCCCAGGGCGTCAAGAAGAGCCTGCCGCTGATCCTGGGTCCGGTGAAGGAACGGGCCCGGGGCGTGACGGTCTGGCTCCAGACCCACGGCGACCGCGAGACGGGCCAGGACGAGGTGTTGCTGACCGACAGCGGCACGCCCGACCAGGCGATGGCGGACGCGGAGACCATCGTGTACGAGGGCGGCGGCGACCTGCCCGAGCATCACCTGGATGCCGTCGAGACGTTGCACAACCGCATCCCGTGGAATCCCGATCCTGCCGTGGCCCGGGGTGCCCTGATCGCGATCACCACGGACGACAGCAAGCCCGCCCACTCGGGACGGTCCGCCGAAGAGATCGGCGGTCGATCAAGGAGAGCGGGGTCACCCTGTACATCATCGGACACCCGACCCCCGTGATGCTCGAGCTCGTCGAGGCGGCGGGCGGTTTCTTCTTCGAGATCTCGAACGACCCGCAGGTCGCGGAGATGCGGCGCGTCGCGGACATGGTCGCGGCGAGCATCACCGCGTCGTTCAGCAGGGCTACGGCAACCCGGCCCGCGCCGGCACCGACGGCGTGAGCGCAAGGAGGATCAAGAGATGCAGTCCAGACAGACTCCCAACTTCACCGCCGGCTTCAAGCAGGCCGGCCTGGTCGGTCTCCTCCAACGTTCGGCAGTTGGCTACGGTCGTTGGCGACGGCAGCCCGAGCATGGAGGGGAAGAAGGCGGCGGACGCCGAGCGAGCGATTCGCGCGCTCGTTGAGGAGCTCGCCGTCCCGAGTAACAAGGATGCTTTCGACATCGCAGTCTGCCGGTTCGACGGTGGTCGTGCCGAACTGCTCGTTCCGATCAAGCGAGCGTCGGAAGCGCTGGCCGACACAAAGTCGCTGAAGCTCTGCTCCGGCCGGGGCGGCACGAACATCGCGTGCGGTCTCGAAGAGGCGGAGCGCATCGTGAACGATCGCAGAAAGTCCGAGACTCGAGAGGTCGATCCATGCGTGCTCGTCTTCTCCGACGGCCAGCACAACACGGGGCCGCGCCCGGAGCCCGTGGCCGACCGCTTGAAGTGCAACAACGTCACGATCGTCACCGTCGCCTACGGCGGCGACGCCGACGAGGATCTACTGCGCCGGCTGGCCAGCTCGCCCCAGCACTCTTTTCGCTGCAAGGACGGTAAGGAGCTGCGGGCGTTTCTGGCGACGGTGGGGGCGACGTTGTCGGCGTCGATCCCTCGCGGGATCGACCCGAAGCAGGCGCTGTCCGAGATCGAGCAATAGGAGGGATCGGAAATGCCACGCGTCAATCTGTCCGCCGATGCCTTAGCCTACATGACGAAGATCGGCGTTTCCGCGGAGAGAGGGGCGCGGTTGAACCGCCGCGCCCCCCGTGCCGGGCGGTTGAGGCCCGTGGCGGCGCCGATCGAGCAAAGATCGGCCCGGCCGCAGCCGAACGCTCGGATCCTGCGGACCTTCTCCAAGATCCTCGCGATCCTCGCCTGCATCTCTGTTCTAATCGCGATTCTCGGCTCGGTTCGGGCCGCCGAAACGACCCCGAGCGCAGTCTCGCCCATCGTCGCGGGACCAGCCTCCGGTGCGGTGGCCGCAGAGTCGACGCCGGCGGACGTGCCCAGCGCCGGTGAGCGCCCTTCCACGTGGTGCGACACCTACGAGAACCTGACCGCTGACAGAGACCGGCTGCCCGTCCTCGCGCTGGGTGTCGGTATCGCCCTGATCGCGTTCTTGCTGATCTCGTTCGTGATCACGATCAGCGCCTTCATGGTGGGCCTGATCGACGGCGTCTGGCTGTTGTGTCGGTTGAAACGCAGTCGGCGGGACAGGCAGGCCAACAATCAAGACGACTCGCTGCACGATGGGAAGGGTCCAGGGTCTCGGCCGGGGCCCGCTGCGACGCCGTGTCCGAGATGGTGGGGCCTCGGCCTGGCGTCAGTGGTGGGACCGGTCCGAACCGAAAACCAGGACCACGCAATCGCATGGGACCAGGGGCAGTTCCGGATCATCGTTGTCGGCGACGGAATGGGAGGCCTGCCCAGGGGGAAGGAGGCCGCGACGACAGCGACACGCACGGTGGCACGTCATCTCGCGGCGCACATCGCGGACGGCAGCATTCTCGATCGTCCCTTGGAGGTCATCAGGGAGTCCTTCAACGTCGCCGCCGGCGCGCTGAGGATCACGACGGGGATCACGTTCAACGGCGACGGTCTGCGCACGACCCTCATCGTGGTCGTGTTGACGCCACAGGCCATGTTCTGGGGCTACATCGGAGACGGCGGCCTTTGGGTGTACCGGCAGGACGGGACGTTCGACAACATCCTCACCGGGCACAAGGACCCGGACGCCCCGAACGTGCTGTTCGCGTCGCTGGGGCCGACAGTGCAGGGGTACCCGGAGGTCGGATCGGCGCGCCGGTGTGCCGGCGACGTGGTGTTCGTCGGCTCCGACGGCGTTTTTGATCGGATTCCGAACGCCGTCGAGTTCTCGGCCAGCGTCGTGGACGCTGCCAGGGACCACTTCAACGGCGACCTGCAGCGCACCGTGGACGAGGTGACGCGGCAGCTCTCGGAGGCACGGGATACGGACGGGAGCCCGATCTGCGACGACAACCTGACGCTTGCCGTTGCCGTCCCGGACAACGAGGCGCCGCCAACCAGGGCATCGAGGCCGCGGGAGGAGCCCGCGCATGCTTAGCCCTGGCGACACCTACAAGGACATCGAGATCGCAGAGTTCGTCGCGGCCGGCGGCCAGGGCGAGGTGCACCGCGTCAACGTCGGCGGCCGCAGCATGGCGCTGAAGGTGTTCTACGAGATGTACTCCGAGCCGGGGGATGAACGCCGGCTTCGGGCACTGGTGGACAAGAAGCTACACACCCTGTCGGCACTCCTTCGGGCGGCGCCGCGCCGGGTCGAGCGCATCGGTTCGCGGCTCGCACACCTGAGCGAGTTCATCAGCGGGCCGTCCCTCGAGGCGGTCATGGAACAGTCGCAATCGAGCGGGAAGCTCCCGTGGAACTTCCCGCAAGGGCTTCAGATCGCCGTCACGATCGCGCAGGGCGTCTCGATCTGCGAGGAGCAGAACATCGCCATCGGCGACATCGCGGCGAACAACCTCACGACCGTCACGAAGGCCGGACATCACGAGACCTACCTCATGGACCTGGACAACTACGCCTCCCCGGGCCAGGGCGAGCCGCGGATGCTGGGACAGCAGCTCTACCTGGCCCCGGAGCTGCTTTCAGGCGCGATCAAGACACCCACGATCGAGAGCGATCGCTACGCCTTGGGCGTGCTGTTGCACGAGATCCTCCTGCTGGCCCACCCCAAGGCCGGCCACGACGACACGCCGGGGACTTCAACCTGGCCGTAGCGGAGGGCCGCTGGCAGCAAGACCCGCAGTACCCGCGGACCGCACGCGGCGCCGGGGGCTATCCGGCCGAGGTCCTGTCGCCGAGGATCCACCAATTCTTCCGCAACGCGCAGTCCGCCGACCCAGGACGCCGCCCGAGCGCGAAGATGTGGGTCGACGCCTTGTGGGAGGCGCTCGACGACTCCCGCGGACCCGGCGTTTACCAGTGCGAGACCTGCGACGGCTTCTTCTTGTCCGACATCACCAAGGATCGCTGTCCGTACTGCGGAGCGGCGCACCCCGTGCTGGGCCTGGAGACCGCCTACGGGACCATATCGCTCGACGCCCGGGTCAATCCGATCGGCCGAGAGCAGCTCGGTGGGTCGAAGCACGTGTCGAAGCTGCATGTCGTGCTGCGGCGCGTTGGACCCGAGTACCTCATCGAGGCCGTCGGGTCCTCCGGCACCTGGCGGTACCGGGAGGACGGGTGGGCGCCTTTACCCGCTCGGGTCCCCGTACCGATCTCTCCGGGCGACAGGCTCAGGATCGGTGACGTGGACGTGCGGGTCGTCGTGATGAAGAAGGACACGTCGAGATCGTCAGGAAACTAGAGGAGGTCAGGTGAAATGGAAGACATCATCCCCTTGGGGTTCCCCATCGTGCTGTTGATCGTGACGCTGTACGTCGTGCTGGGATTCCTGGCGACCCCGCTGGCGATCCTCCGCAGGGCCGGCATCTGGCGAGCCGCTCGGTGGGTTCTACGTACTCTTTTTCGGGCGCTGGTTGGCTTGGTTCGGATCCCGATACGGATCCTCAACTCCCGCCGCCGGGGACGACCTCGACGCGCGATACCGCTGGGCCGCGCTGTAGTGCGCCTATTCAAGTAGTCATTGATGGCGGGTGACGCAATGCGACTACACAACGCGATGATTGCCGAACAGTCGAATCTGATCCTGGACAACTACGGCACCGAGGCCGTCGACTTTCATCGGTTTGTCGAGATGAAGCTCGAGGAGATCGGCGATCAGGACATCTCCTGGAGCATGACCTCGGCGGACGTCAGCTTCCTGCGCGGGCTTGCCGGCGTTCGCCACGACTTTCTCGTCGTCCGACATCGGCAATTCGAGGAGTATGCCGCCCTGATCTCGGCAAGAGCCCATGGGACAGCGCTCCACGTCGCCTGGCTGATCATGACCGCCCCGCGACTTGCCAACGATTTCCGGAGACTGCGGCGACGCGACGAGGCGTCCGGTCCACGATTCGCGATTGGCGCCGAGCTGGATCTGTTCGATTGCATGGGGCTGCAGGCGTTCGTCGGGATCACCCGATTGGCGTTGAAATACGCGGTTCGAGAAGTGACCAAGGACAACAAGGAAGACGACTCCCTGACGCTGGCGTTTGACGCCTTGGAGTAGGGCGTGTGGCTGCTGCTTTCTATTGCCGCCGGCATTGCTGCGCTGGGTCTCGCCGTCAAACTGATCCGTGAACGGTGGGCGCGGGACGCAGCCGATCGCTGGAGGGCCCAAACCGAAGCCCATCGCCGGGGCGTGTTGCAGCGCCGCCGGGACGAGTCCCGCAAAGCCGCCCATGAGTTGGTCGAGAAGTTCTTTCCCCACGTTCGTACCGGCGTTGAAGCCCGCATCGAACGCGGAGCGCCTCCCAAGGTCGCCATGCGCGAGGCGCTGAAGGAGTCGCACGGGGTCGAGGTCGGCACGAGCAGTCTACGTCTGCCGGTGATCTTGCCCGCCGCCCTGCGTACCCGTCACGTCGCGCTGATCGGGAAGAGCGGCTACGGAAAGACCTCGGTCATGAACTTGTTGATCGACGACAGCCTTCGATCCGATGTACCGGTCATCGTCATTTGCCCGGAACGAGAGATCTTCGACGACTACCTTCTGGCCCTGGTCCCCGAGGAGCGCCGCGACAACGTATTGATGTTCTCGCCCGCCCGATCATCGGAGATCACGTTCAACGCGTATCTCATGGAGCCCAGTGACAAACGGGCCAGGGTTGCCGCGGAGCTGTTCTCGATCACGAAGCGAGGCGCGGGCGAAGACGGCTCCCTGGGCCCGCGGAGCGATCCGATCCTGGCCAACGCTATTACCGCGGTCGTCGGTCGACCCGACGCGAGTCTCGAAGCGGTGAGGAGATTCATCGCCGATGCGGAGTACCGCGCGGCGGTCCTGTGCGACGAGCCTGACCCGTACATCCGGGACTACTGGGAGTGCGTGTACCCGCAGTACCCAAACGGTGCCGCAACTCCCCTGCTGAATCGCCTGGACGGATTCCTGAGGAACCCGATCATACGCCAGGTGCTTACGAACCCGGTGTCCTCTGTGTCGATGCGGCGCGTCATCGCGGAGCGGCAGGTGTTGTTCGTGGATCTCTTCGGGCTCACGCCTGAGGAGATACGACACGTCGGCGAGCTACTCCTGGCGAAGCTGCAACTCGAACTGGTTCGGTTGGGCGAGGTTCCGGGCTCCAAGCGCCCGGAAGTACACCTTTATATTGACGAGCTGCCGGCCGTCGCCGGCGCGTCCGAGCAGAGCCTTCAGGTTTTCTGGAGCCGCGGGAGAAAGTACGGCGCCGCGTGCTGCGTCGGTCTACAGCATCCTGCACAGCTCAGCCAAAAACTCCGAGACGAGCTGTTCGGGAATACGTCGAGCGTCCTCGTCTTCAACGTCAGCGCGAAGGACGCCGGCACCATTCGAAAGGAGCTACTCGTACCGTCACCTGATGGCTCGCGAAAGCCGGTCCCGGCAGAGCGGCTTGTCTCCCTCGGCGTCGGGCAGGCGGTCGGGCGCATCGGGGCTGGCACCTGCGCACTGATGATCCACTTCAAAAAGCCGATTCCGGAACAGGATCGGAAACGGGCCGACCTCGTACGGGAGAGGTCCTGGCAGGCGCACGGCGCTCCGCCGGTGCCGGAAGTCCGAGTCGATACGCCGACCGCTGCCGCTGTAGGCACCGGGAAGGAGGCTGCGAACGTCTTGTCCCCGGTGTCCCCGTCTCCGGGTAGGGGTAGCAGGCAGCACAAGCTGCTCCAGAACCTGGCCAAGCAGTGGGGCGAGGCGCTGGGGTTCCGAGTGGCCGTCGAGCAGGACATTCTCGCCGGTGCCGGCCGCGTGGACGTCCTCCTGTCGCGCGGCGATCTGCAGATCGCCGTGGAGGTGACGGTCACCAGCACGGCGCGGCAGATCGCGGAGACCGTCTCGAAGTGCCTGGCCGCCGGCCTCTGGCAGGTGGTCGTCGTGGGATCCGACGTGCCCGCCCTGCGCCGGGCCGAGAAACTCACCATGCGGGAGACTCCAGCGAAGGATCGAAACAGGGTCCGCTTCCTCCCCCCTGACGGGCTGAAGTCGTGGCTGGAGAGTCTGCCCGGAACGCCTAGCGACGAGAGCCGTACCGCGGGCTACGAGGTCCGGGTCGAATCCGGGTGGAAGGGTGGAGCTGCACACCGACGGATTCTCGCTCGGCTGCTCGGGAGCGCCCTGCTCCGACGGAAGGCGTCGCCGTGAGCGGCCCGGCCCCATATGGCACCTCGCGGCAAGACGGACGGCTGGTTCCGGAGCCGGCGGAAGTGCGGGTCGTCAAGGAGTTGGTCGAGGTGTTCGTGGAGACGGGCGGCCGTGCGAAAGCTGCAGCCGAAACACTGAATGCCCGAGGCCATACGACACGACGAGGCTCAGCCTGGACCGATACTGCGGTCGGTCGGGTCTTGCGGAATCCGGCGTTGGGGAATCTGGTGCCCGAGGAACTCTGGTCCCGCTGCCAGGAGATCCTGAGCCGGCGGGATACTTCGCCGACGCGGCCGGGGCGCCGGGCCACCCACCCGTTGGGGGGCGTGGTCCACTGCCGTTGCACCGGGCGCATGTATCTCCGCAAGGACGGTACGACACCCAGATTCGTGTGCAAGTCGTGCCAGGCCAAGATCCCCGAGGAGACCCTGGAGCGACTGTTCGTGGAGAGCCTGTCGTCGGTCGAGATCGACGGCAGCGAGGTCGTGGCCGCCGTCGAAAGCGGCGCGGGAGCGGATGAACTCGAACGGGACGTCCACGACCGCGCCGTGTCCGTCTCCGACGCCTGGCCGCTCCTCGAACGGCAGGAGCGCTGCCAAGTCGTTGATCTTCTCGTTCCCCGGATCGATGTCGGCGAGGACTCGGTCTCGGTCGTTTTCTTGGGATCCGACGATTCCGAGGTCGAAAAACCGGCGTTTTCAGCCAACTCGTTGCCTTCTCCACAGGGTTTCGAGTCATTCAGAGAACCCACAACGAAACAGGGCAACCGGTTGGGGACCCCCGAATTGGCTCCGCTGCTTACGGTTGATGAAGTCGCGGACCTGCTGAGGAGGTCGGCGAAATCGATCTACGCGATGATCGAGCGGGCTCAGCTTCCAGGGGTGACTCGGCTGGGCCGGCGCGTCCTGGTCCGCCGGGACGATCTGTTACGCTGGCTGAACGAAAGTCGTGCGTCGTCGCGGAAGGAGCGACGACCATGAGCGTGACGATTCGACCCTATCAGGGCGGACCGGAGTGGGAAGTGGACATCCGCGTGGAGCTTCCGGACGGGACGATGAAGCGCGAGCGCCGTAAGGCGCCCGTGCTGTCCAAGTCCGGGGCTCTCCGCTGGGGCCAGGCGCGTGAGCGCGAGATCCTGCGTACCGGTCCCGACGGAACGATCGAAGAAGGAGGTAGTGGTAACACTTACGGAGTTTGCGCCTCGGTTCATCAGCGGCTACGCGGAGGCGAATCGCCAGAAGCCGTCAGGGATCGCGGCGAAGAGGACGATCATCGACATCCATCTGGTCCCCCACCTGGGCTGGAAGCGGCTTGACGAGATCGGCAACGAGGACGTCCAGCAGCTCAAGAACCGGCTGAAGGACCGGGCACCGAAGACGGTCAACAACGTCCTTTCGGTCCTCAACACGCTGTTTCGGACCGCCGTGGAGTGGAAGGTCATCGCGGAGATGCCGTGCCGGATCCGGCTGTTGAAGGTCCCCCGAACGGAGATGCGGTTCCACGACTTCGACGAGTACGAGCGGCTCGTCAAGGCCGCGGCGGAGATCGACGGGAACAGCTACCTCATCGTCCTGCTGGCCGGCGAGGCAGGTCTGCGCTGCGGGGAGATCATGGCGCTGGAGTGGGAGGACGTCGATCTGAAGCGGCGTCCGGCTCACGTCGTTGTCCGGCGGTCGGAATGGAGGGGCCATGTGACCGCACCGAAGAGCGGCCGGTCTCGGCGGATCCCGCTGACCCGGAGGCTAACCAGAGCCCTGAAGGCGCACGGGCACCTTCGTAGTGCCCGGGTCGTTTGCCGAGACGATGGTAAGCCGCTGACACAGAAGGTGGTCCAGGGACTCGTTCACCGGGCCGCACGGAAGGCCGGACTCACCGAGTCTGGCGTCCACCTGCTGAGGCACTCCTTCTGCTCGCACCTGGCGATGCGTGGGGCCACGGCAAAGGCGATCCAGGAGCTCGCCGGTCACAAAGATCTGACGACGACCCAGATGTACATGCACCTGAGTCCAGCGGCGTTGGAAGACGCCATCGGGCTCCTCGATGGAGACGGACACGGTGCAAACCGTGGAGAGATAGTGGAGGCTGCGGGAACGGAAAACCCAAGTCATTGATTTGACTTGGGTTCAATGGTGGAGGCGGCGGGAATCGAACCCGCGTCCGAATAGTTTCGTACGAAAGCTTCTACACGTTTAGTCATCTCGTTTTTTTATCTCATCACCAGCCAGCTGAGAGACAAATCAGCCGGTGACCAGCCACTAATTTTCGCCCTGACGCTAGCGGCGTCGCGTCTGGACTATCCCGAATTTGCGTCATCTCTTCCAAGCGCCTCGGGCAGGCTATCGGGGAGATGTCACCGTCAGTTAAGCGGCGAGGGCTAGCGAGTTGTTGCCAGCTATTGGAGTTCCACCGTGATTAACGAGGAAGTGGAGCCTCGACGTGCAACCTCCGCCTCTGCCTATCCGTCGAATCCAGTTCGCCCCCATCGGGCGCACCTGACCTTCAGGGCGTCGCACCATTGTTAGGACCGATCGCGACCGCCGTCAAGGGCCGGCCAGGGGCTCAGAGCAGCTTTTGCAGGAGGTAGACCGTTCGCAGGGCCTCGAATCGGGCCATCTGCGTCACGTCGGACGATGCGTAGTGACCGCCTTCCGTGTTCTCGAAGTACAGGAAGGGGTGCCCCTGCTCCTTCATCCGGGCCGCCATCTTCCGGGCGTGGGCCGGGTGGACCCGATCGTCATTCGTCGAAGTGAAGAAGAACACCTCGGGGTACGTCCGCCCCTTCTCGAGGTTGTGATAGGGCGAGTACTTCCGGATCGCCGACCACATCTCCGGGTCGTCGGGGTCCCCGTACTCACCGACCCACGAGGCGCCGGCCAGCATCGTGTGATAACGGCGCATGTCGAGTAACGGAACACCGCAGATGACCGCCTTGTAGAGGTCCGGCCGCTGGGTGAACGCAACTCCGACGAGCAATCCGCCGTTCGAGGCACCCATGATTCCGAGGTGTTCCGGCGAGGTGTATCCCCGCTCGATGAGGTCCTCGGCAACGGCGAAGTAGTCGTCGAAGGCCCGCTGACGGTTCTCGAGAATCGCGGCCTGGTGCCAGTCGGGGCCGTACGCACCGCCACCGCGCAGGTTGGCCAGTACGCTGATGCCACCGTTGGCGAGCAAGGCCTTGAAGCTCTCGCCCCCGAACATGCCGAAGCGGGATTCCAGGTAGGCCGGGGTCCAGGTGACGCCGAAGCCGCCGTAGGCGGTGATCAGCGCCGGCGCCGAACCGTCGAGCTTCATCTCCTTCGGGCGGGTCACGAAGTACGGAATCCGGGCGCCGTCCATGCTCGTGGCGAAGTGCTGCACCGTTTCGAACTCGCTGGCGTCGAATTCGGACGGCAAGGCGGCGATCGTGGCCATGCGCGTCCCGCCCGTGACGGCCAGCAGGACCGGTGGGTCCAGTGCGCTTTGATAGGTGACGACGAGGGTGTCCTCTGCCGGGAACAGCGGCTCGTGAACCCAGTATCGAGTTCAGTTCGCCGGTATCACGGGAGAAGTTGATCACCGCATCCTGGTGCCGTAGCGAGACGCATGACTCGAGTCATCTGCCAGGGCGTTGATGTTCACCGCGTTGGACCAGGTCCAGGCGAGGCCCCCGGGGCCACTGTTCAGCGAGTCGTAGGCGATCCGGCTGTTGTCGAGCATCTGCTTGAGATCCCACCCCTTTCGCAGGCTGCCGTCGGGAAAGAACTCGGTGACCGTCCCGTACAGCACCGTCGTCGGCGCCGTCGGCGCATCGGGATCGGTCTCGCTGGTCGGGTAGTCCGGAAACTCCGCGATCTCGCCTGGACAGGCTGACGAACGTGCCGTGTCGGGTTCTCAGGAAGTCGTGGTGCAGTCCGGTGCCAGGATCCTGCAGGGTCAACTGCTCGTCGAAGCCGAGCATGTTCATCTCGAACGCCTGGTCGTTGGCCCGGTAGATCAAGTTGCCGTTGACGGTCTGGCGTCCCGCGGTGAAGTTACGGACCGTGTACCAGACGACGTCACCGGCCGCATCGACGATGAACGAGTAGGTCGACCGTGTGTCGCCGGCGTTCCGGTTGCGGATCGGGCCATCGACCAGGGTGTAGCCGGGCTCCATCAACTCCGGTTGACTCACCGTCGTGACCAGAGCTGGAAAGTCATCGGGTAGCGGTCCCGTCGTCACGAACAAGGGCGCCAGAACTCGTCCTGGCGCTCGAGTGCTCGATGTCGAGCATGGTGTCCCACACCGGCTCGCCGGACAGGAGACCGAGCGACTGGTGCGTAGTGCCACCTGCGCCACGTCGATGGAAAACTGCGTCTTGCTTCAGGTCGCAGACGCTCGTGATGGTCAGGGTCACCCGGACGGCAATCGTCCTGGTTCTCGAGACTCGGCAACCGCCGAATCGTACAGGCGTCCTGGTATCGCGGATCGGCGGTGAGCGTGGGGCCGGCGACGACTTCGATCTCCAGCACGGACGACGAAACGAGAGCGAGGGCCACCGTCGCCTGGATCTCCCAGGCATCCGGATCCGTCGCTGGCGTGCTCCGAGCACGCCCTGCAACACGGCCCTGCAGACGACCAGCGAACGCAAGGCCGGGCAACACTTCGCTCGCGACATCTCATCCTCCTGGCGGGAACTCAGCGCTTGCCGAGCTCCTCCAGCATCACCTCGACCGCCTTCTCCAGCTGCTGATCACGACCCTGGGCCTCGAGCTTCGGGTCGTTGTCGATCGTGTAGTCGGCCTCGAAGTGGTTGTTCTCCATCGGGATTCCGTCGTTGTCGAGCCAGGTCACCTCGGGGATCCCGAAGACCGTCTGCCGGTCCTGCAGCGTCTCCCACCAGACCGAGGTGCAGGTGCCGGGCACCTGCATCCCGACGGTCTTGCCCAGATTCAGCGAACGGTACGCGTTGGGCACGCAGTGGGCGTCGGAGTAGTTGCCCTCGTTCTGGATGATGATCGAGGGCTTGGTCCAGCGATCCTGCGGGATCGAGCCGAGGCTCTGGCCCCGGGGCTTCGCCCGCATGTAGGTCTCACCCGAGAGCAGGATCGGCAACGCCTCGTCCAGATTACCGCCGCCGTTGAACCGGGTATCGAGGATGATCGCTTCCTTGTTCACCGACTCTCCGAAGATGTCCTCGTAGATCTCACGGAGCGAACCGTCGTTCATCCCGCGGATGTGGGTGTAGCCGATACGACCCTTGGACAGGCGGTCGACCTCGGCGCGCCGGCTGCGGACCCAGCGGTCGTAGCGTAGCTGGCCGTCGCCGCCTATCGGCTTGATCACCTCTTCCCAGTCGTCTCCCGACTCGGACCGCAGCGACAGCCGCACGTTCTCGCCGGCCTTGCGGTTCAGCATCGGGTACCAGTTCTGCCCGGCGGCGATCGTCTCGCCGTCGATGGCGGTGATCAGCGTGCCGGCGGGGATCTCCTTGTCGGCCTTGAGCAGCGGGCTTCTCGGCATCACCTCGGCGATCCGGATTCCGGCCTTGTCCCAGTCGGGGTCGACGAAGATCCCCAGGCTGGCCGTGTCATCACCATCGCCCCCCCGGGGGCGATAGCGTCCGCCGGTGTGCGAGGCGTTCAGCTCACCCAGCAGCTCCGACAGCAGCTCGGCGAAGTCCCGCCCATGGCTGATGTACGGGAGGAAGCGAGCGTAGGCCTGCTTGTACATCTCCCAGTCGACGCCGTGCATGTCGACGTCGTGGAACTTCTTGAGGGTCTGTCGCCAGACGTGCTCGTACATGTAAGCCCGCTCGGCGGCGGGGTCGAGGTCCATCCGGGCGCTGAGCGAGACCGGCTTGACGCTACCGGAGGAGACGTCGACCTGGCGCAGACCACCGTTGATCAACATGAAGGCCTTCTTGCCTTCCTTGTCGAGGAGCAGGTTGCCGGCGCGACCGGCGTTCAGCTTGGCCAGCAGCTTGATCTCTCCCTCGCGATGCTTGTAGCTCCAGAGGTCGGCCCCTTGCTCGAAGTTGGCCAGGTAGAGCAGCTGCTCGCCGTCGGGGGTCAGGGCGATGCTGCGCAGGCGCGAGGAGTGGATCGTCAGGCGCACCGTCCGATCTTCGAGTCCTTCGAGGTCGATCTCGGCGGGGTCGGGCAGCTTGATCGCGTCCTCGTCCTCCTCGTCTTCCTCGTCCTCGCCGTCCTCATCCTTGTCATCGCCCTTGTCCTTGTCGTCGCCCTTACCTTTGTCCTTCCCCTTCTTCTCCTTGGCGTCGTCATCGCCCTTGCCGTCGTCCTTTTCCTTCTCCTTCGCCTTGTCTTTCTTTTCCTTCTCCTTGGCCTTCTTCTCCAGCTCCTCGAACTGCTCCAGCTCGAGCTTGGACAGATGCCACTTGTCCCAGGCGGCCTCGTTGAAGAAGGCCATCCGGACGTCCCATTCCGAGGACCAGCCGGCCTGCATCTTGTTGCCCCAGCGGTCGCTGTACCAGTAGAAGGCGTTGCCCTCGAGGCTCCACTGCGCGCCGCCATCCTCGTAGCCGCTGTTGGTGACGTTGATCACCTCGCCGCTACCGTCGGCCTTGACCAGCCCGACCTCGCTGGACCAGCGGGAGGGACTCAGGAAGTCGACCAGGAAATGCGTGCCGTCAGGAGACCAGGCGTAGCTCTGGTCGCCGTCGGCGTAGGAGTAGTTGCGGTCTCCGGCGAGGATCACCCGCTGCTCGCCGCTCTCCAGGTTGACGACCTCGAGCTGGGTGCGCTCCTTCAGGTAGGCGACCTCCTTGCCGTCGGGCGACCACGCCGGCTGGAACGTCTCGGCCTCGATCTCGAGCACCGGTGTTTCGGTCAGGGCGGTGGCGTTGAAGAAGGTCAACTCGGCGTCGTCGGCAAGATCCGTGCGGTAGAGGTTCCAGCTGCCGTCGCGCTCGCTGGCGTAGAGCAGCCCGCGTCCGTTGGGATGAAAGCTGACCGACCGCTCCTGCTCGGGAGTGCTGGTGATGCGCCGCGAGGCGTCGTGCTCGGTCGAGGTGACGAAGATCTCGCCCCGGGCGATGAAGGCGATCTGCTTGCCGTCGGGGGAGACGTCGAACTCACTGATCTGCCCGGCGACGCTGAGCGACTCCCCTGCATTGTTCCGCAGATCCCGCTCGGCATCGACGCGGATCCGTTTGCCCTTGGTCGCCCCGGCCGGCAGGACCCAGATCGCACCGTCGTAGGTGTAGGCCATGTCGCCGGCCGTCGAGATGCTGAGGAAGCGGACGGGATGGGTGTCGTGGGTCGTGATCTGCTTCGGTTTGGTCGGGTCGTTCAGGTCGAGCTTCCAGATGTTGAAGCTACCCGAGCGCTCGGAGAGGAAGTAGAGCGACTTCTCGTCGGGACTCCAGACCGGCTGCCGGTCGTCGTGGCCGAAATCGGTCAGGCGGGTGTGGTCGCCGCTCTTCGTATCGAGGATCCAGACGTCCCTGGCAAACGACGAGTTGTCGTGCTTGCGCCAGGGATTCTCGTAGCCCTTCACATCCGAGTAGGCCAGCTTGCGGCCGGACCGGTTGTGTGTCGCGTAGAGCGCCGGCGTGGTGACGATCTGCCGCGGCATGCCACCGTCGATCGAGACCTCGTACAGCTCGGGCTGTGCACCGGTCGGATACTGCACCGACTTCAGGTCATCGATCCGGGAGGAGCTGAAGATGACGCTCTTGCCGTCGGGGCTGAACGACGTCGGGAGGTCCCCCGCCGAGTGGTAGGTCAGCCGGGTCGCCTTGCCGCCCGCGGACGGGATCAACCAGACGTCGAAGTTGCCGTAGCGATCGGAGGCGAAGGCGATCCACTTGCCGTCGCGGGACCAGACCGGCTCGGTGTCGTAGGCCTCGTGGAGCGTCAACGGGCGGGCGACACCACCTTCGACCGGGGTGAGCCACAGGTCGCCACGGTAGTTGAACGCGATCGTCTTCCCGTCGGGCGAGATCGCCGGAGTGCGTAACCAGAGTGACTCCTCGGCGCTCGCCGCCGAACCCACCAGCAGAACCGCGCACGCAAGTACGCCCAACACGATGTGCCTCATTGCTGAATCTCCTCCTGGACTGTCTGACCGGCGAGGTGACCGCTCACCACGCTCTTGCGACGTTTCGACCGAGCGAATAGACTACCACCTGTGTTCATTTACGACGAATTTATTGAACGAGGAATCCTGTGAGCCCCCAGGCAAAGAAGGCCCGCCGCCGGCGCAGCACGACCTACTGGATTCTACGCGAGGACCAGATCGAATGTTTGGCTTCATCCCGGCGTCAATCGATCCTCGATCGGCTCTGCGTCGACGGGCCGTCCTCGGTGCGGGAGTTCTCCCGGGCGATCGGCCTCAAGCCGTCGGCGGCCTACCATCACCTGGAGCGGCTGATCGAGGCCGAGCTGGTGGAAGAGGCCGGCGAGCGGCCGGTCGGCCGCAGGATCGAGAAGCTGTACCAGGCGGTCGCGCCAAGGATGCGGATGGCCCGGGCCCTGGCCGACCCCGACCTCGCCGAACCGCTACGCCAGGTCGTCTCGGCGATGTGCCGGCAACTCGATCGTGACTTCGCCGTGGGGATCGAGCACCCCGCCGCCCGACCCACCGGGGCGACGCGCAACCTCGGCTTCAGTCGCACCGTCGGAACCCCGGACACCGAGACGATGAAGCAGATCAACCAGCGGCTGGCCGAGATCCAGGAGCTGTTCTGGCGGGAGCCACGACGCGGCGCGGAGCTGGTCTCGTTCGGCTGGACCCTGGCCCCCGTGCCCCGGCCGCCCGGCGATGGGACGGCATAGGATCCGCTAGATCAGCGCGTCGGCCAGGGACTGGATGATGTTCAGCAGCCGGCCCGGGGCGAGTCCGAGATAGATCACGGCGACGATCGAGACCACCATCACCGTCGCCGTCAGCGGCGAGACCGGCTCCAGCTCGGCTTCGGTCCCGGCTTCGGGCTCGCGCATGAACATGTAGACGATCACGCGCAGGTAGTAGTACGCGGCGACGGCGGCGTTGAGCATGCCGATCACCGCCAGCATGTAGCGCTTCGACTCGATCGCCGACTGGAACACGAGGTACTTGCCGAGGAAGCCGCCGGTCGGCGGGATGCCGGCCATCGAGACCAGGAAGACCAGCATCGCCAGTCCCAGCAGCGGCTTGCGCCAGCCGATGCCGGCCCAGTCCTGGATCATGTAGCCCCGTTCGCTGTCCTCGTCACCGCTGCCGATCGCCGAGAGCACGGCGAAGGCACCGACGGTCATCAGGCCGTAGACGGTCAGGTAGAACAGGATCGCCCGCACCCCGGATTCGGGGTTACAGGTGACGGCGATCAGCAGGTAGCCGGCGTGGGCGATCGACGAGAAGGCCAGCAGCCGCTTGAGGTTGTTCTGGGCCAGGGCGACCAGGTTGGCGACGGTCATCGTCACGATCGCCAGTCCGGTGATCAGCGGGATCCACATCTCGGACTGCGCCCCGAAGGCGCCGATCAGGAAACGCAGCAGGACGGCGATCGCGGCGGTCTTCGTCGCCGCGGCCATGAAGCCGGTGACGTTGGTCGGCGCACCCTCGTAGACGTCGGGCACCCAGTGGTGGAACGGCACGACGCCGATCTTGAACGCCAACCCGACCAGCAACAGTCCCATGCCGACCAGCAGCATGCGGCTCGGCCCGGCGGCGGCGGCCTGGGCCACGTCGGTCAGGTCGAGGGTCCCGGTGACGCCATAGGTCAAGGCCATGCCGTAGACGATGAAGCCCGACGAGAACGCCCCGAGCAGGAAGTACTTCAGCGCCGCCTCGACCGAGCGCACCCGGCCCCGGGAGAGGCCGGTCATCACGTAGAGCGCCAGCGAGAAGACCTCGAGACCGATCAGGATCACCATCAGGTTCGTCGTCTGCACCATCAGGAACATGCCGGCGAGGCAGAACAGCAACAGCGCGTAGAACTCACCCTGGTCGATCCGCTCCCGTTCGAGCAGCGGCACCGAGGCCAGCACGCTGAGTGCGCCGACGAGCAGGATCAACACCGAGAAGAACAGACCGATCCCGTCGATCCGCACCAGATCGTAGGCGGTCTGCTGGGGGCCGGCGATCTCGATGTTCTTCCACAACCGGAACAGCACGAAGCCGGTCATGCCGATGCCGATCATCGAGATCAGCGCCAGCGCACGACTGCTGCCTCGCATGAACGGCACCCAGAGCAGTACCAGCAACGCGTAGGCCGCGAGGCAGATCACCGGAAGGATCAGCGTGAAGTTGAGATCACCCATCTATTGCGGCACCCAGGTCAGCAGGTAGTAGAGGATTGCGACCACTCCGAGCAGGAACATCAGTGCGTAGTTGCGAACCAGGCCGGTCTGAAACAGCTTGACGACCTGGCCGGCGATCTCGGCGGTGATGCCGGCGGCGTTGACCAGGCCGTCGACGATCCAGCGATCGAAGTTGGAGAACCAGCGGGAGAGCGCGTAGAACGGCTTGAGGACGACCGCCTCGTAGAACTCGTCGACCCAGTAGAGGTTGCGCCAGAGCGTGTGGATCGGCTTGAAGGTCGTGGCCAGCTTATCGGCCAGCCCGGTCGAGCGGTAGACCATCAGCGCCAGTCCGATCCCGACGATGCCGACGACCAGCGCCAGCACGATCAGCATCGACTCCAGGCCGGGGTCGTGGGCCGTGGCGGCCAGTAGCCCGTCGACGCTCTGACTCCCGCCGTGGCCGCCGGTGGCCGCACCGTGACCGGCCGCCGTGCCGCCCACCGGAGTGATCACCGGCTCGAGCCAGTGATGGAACACGTTGATGTCGCCCTGGCCGATCCAGCCGCTCATCACCTTGGGGATGCCGATCCAGCCACCGACGACGCTGAGCAGGCCCAGCACCATCAGCGGGACGGTCATCGTCGCCGACGACTCGTGAACCTTGGCCAGCTTGTCGTCACCGCCGCGGAACTTGCCGAAGAAGACCAGCCAGACCAGGCGGGTCATGTAGAACGCGGTCAGCAGCGCGGCGACCGTCAGCACGGACCAGACGACCTTGTGGTCGCCGAAGAACGCACCGGCGAGGATCTCGTCCTTGGAGAAGAAGCCGGCGAAGGGGAAGATGCCGGCGATCGCCAGCCAGCCGAGGACGAAGGTCAGGAAGGTGATCGGCATCTTCGACTTCAGGCCGCCCATCTGGCGGATGTCCTGCTCGCCGTGGCAGCCGTGGATCACGCTGCCGGCGCCGAGGAACAGCAGCGCCTTGAAGAAGGCGTGGGTCATCAGGTGGAAGATCGCCGCGATGTAGGCGCCGACGCCGGCCGCGGCCAACATGTAGCCGAGCTGGCTGACGGTGGAGTAGGCCAGCACCTTCTTGATGTCGGTGGCGGTGACGCCCATCGTCGCCGCGAACAGCGCCGTCATCGCTCCGACGGTGGCGACGACCGCCAGGGCCTCGGGCGCCGCGCTGTAGAGCGCCGACATCCGGCAGACCATGTAGACGCCGGCGGTGACCATCGTCGCGGCGTGGATCAGCGCCGAGACCGGCGTCGGGCCGGCCATCGCGTCGGGCAGCCAGACGTACAGCGGGATCTGGGCCGACTTGCCGCAGGCGCCGAGGAACAGCAGCAGGCCGACCCCGGTCAGCAGCCAGGGGGCGACGCCGCCGTGACCGATCGCCTCGGACAGCTCACGGGTGTTCAGCGTGCCGAACTCGAGGCCGAGGTAGAGCATGCCGATCAGGAAGGCGAAGTCGCCGATGCGGTTGACGATGAACGCCTTGCGGCCGGCGTCGGCGCAGGTCAGGCCGGTGCGCTTGTCGAAGATCTGATCCCAGAAGAAGCCGATCAGCAGGTAGGAGCAGAGGCCCACGCCTTCCCAGCCGACGAACAGCACCAGCAGGTTGCTGCCCAGTACCAGCACCAGCATCATGCCGGTGAACAGGTTCAGGTAGGTGAAGAACCGGGCGTAATCCTTCTCGTGATCCATGTAGCCGATGCTGTAGACGTGGATCAGGAAGCCGACACCGGTGACGACCAGCAGCAGCACCGACGAGAGCGGGTCGAGGGCGAAGCTCCAGTCGATGGTGAAGTTGTGGCCGGCGTACTCGCCCAGCGGCATCCAGGTCCCGAGGACGACCTCGTGGAAGCGCTCGCCGGAGGGCATCCTGGCCAGCTCCATCACCGCGCCGATCGCCAGGCCGAAGGCGGCCAGGACGAAACCGGCGGCGATCGAGCCGACGACCTTCAGCGGCAGCCGGCGGCCGAAGAAGCCGTTGATCGCAACGCCGATCAGCGGGAGTATCGGGATCAGCCAGATCAGGTCGAGCATCGCGGTCCTACCACTTCATCAGGCTGAGCTCGTCCACATCGGTGGAGTCGCGTAGCCGGAAGAGGGCGATGACGATCGCCAGTCCGACGGCGGCCTCGGCGGCCGCCAGGGTCATGATGAAGAAGGCGTAGATCTGCCCGTCGGCGTGGGCGTGCACCCGCGAGAAGGTGATGAAGACCAGGTTGCCGGCGTTGAGCATCAGCTCGACGCTCATCAGGATCGTGATCGCGTCGCGCCGCAACAGCACGCCGATCACGCCGATGGTGAACAGCACCGCCGACAGCACGAGGATCCAGTCGGGTGAGACCTGCATCTACAGCCTCTTCTTGGCCAGCAGCACGGCGCCGATCATGGCGACGACGAGCAGCAGAGAGATCGCCTCGAAGGCATAGAAGAACGTGGTGAAGAGCGTTTCGCCGATCGACGCGACCGTGCCGAAACCGTCGGGCGGTTCGGGGAACGGCGAACCGTCATCGGCGGCCAGCAGCGCCCAGCCGAGCATGCCGACGAACAGCAGCCCCAGCAGCGGACCGAGCCAGCGCTGGAACAGGCCCGGCGAGCGATGCGCCTGACTCGGCAAGTTGAGCAGCATGATCACGAACAGGATCAGCACCATGATCGCGCCGGCGTAGACGATGACCTGGAGCAGCGCCATGAACTGGGCGTCGCAGCAGCAGGTAGAACCCGGCGATCGAGACCAGGTTGAACGCCAGGGCCAGGGCGCAGACCACCGCGTTCCGATGCCAGACCACCACGAGCGCCGGAGACCAGCGCCAGGACGGCGAGACGACGAAGGCGAGCATGCTCCATGATCCCCCCCTATCTCCCGACTCACGTCGAGGGCGACCAGCAGCGCCGTGATGAAGATGTTGGCCAGGGCCAGCGGGAAGAGGCCGCTTCCAGCCGAGGTTCATCAGCTGATCGTAGCGGAACCGCGGCAACGTCCAGCGCACCCAGACGAACAGGAACATGAAGACACCGACCTTGGCCACGAAGGCCCCGATCTGCAGGATCCCACAGCGGCCAGCCCTCGAAGGGCAGCGGGATCCCGAGCTGCCAGCCCCCGAAGAAGAGGGTGACCACGATCAGGCACTGGACCACGGTGATGGCCACGTACTCGGCCATGAAGAAGAGCGCGAACTTGAAGGAGCCGTACTCGGTGTGGAAGCCGGCCACCAGCTCGGACTCCGCCTCGCTCAGATCGAAGGGCGTCCGGTTGGTCTCGGCGAAGGCCGCCACCAGGTACAGGAGGAAGGCCACCGGCATCATGATGACGCCCCACCGGGGCAGGAAATTCCAGGGCGAGGCCGCCCTGGTGCGCCACCATGTCGTTCAGATCCACGTTCTGGTAGACCATCAGCGCGCCGACCACCGCCAGCCCCATGGTGATCTCGTAGGAGATCATCGAGGCGCTGGCCCGCAGCCCGGCGAGCTGGCTGTACTTGTTGTTGCTGGCCCAGCCGGCGAGGACCACCGCGTAGACGCCGATGCCGGCGCAGGCCAGCACCCAGAGGATCCCGACGTTGACGTTCAGGCCCTGGACCGCGAACACCCCGGACTCCAGCATCACCGGGTGGGCGTAGGGGATGACCGCGCCGACGACCAGCGAGATGAAGAGGCTGAGCACCGGGGCGCCCACGTAGAGCACCCGGTTCACGTGGCGCGGGAGCAGCTCTTCTTTGAACGCCAGCTTCACCATGTCGGCGATGGGATGGACCAGGCCCGCGAGGCGGATTCCCAGCCACGGGACGAAGGCCCGCTCCGGCCCGGCCCGGTCCTGGATGTAGGCCGAGCCCTTGCGCTCGACCCAGACCATCACCGGGATCATGGTCAGCACGAAGAGCCAGGGAATCACCGCGGCGATCACCCGAGCCAGAAAGTCCGGCTCGTTCAGGAAGCCCGCGGTGAACACCGCGACCATCGCCACCAGGTAGCCGACCAGGAAGATCATCAGACCTCAACTCCCGTCCGGTCCAGCCGGACCCCTCTTCGGACAATCCATCGAACGGGCCACCGATCGTCGAGAGCCCGGCGGTGTCCCGCGTCATCTCCTCGAAGGCGCCGCGGCTGGTCTCGGGGAAGCCCTCCCCGCCGAGACCGGCCAGGACCTTCACGTCGTCGGCGGCACCGGGCCGAAGCCACGTGGACGGTGGGCCCGCTGCACCAGCTGCACGCGTCCGTCCACGTTGACCCAGCTGCCGTCCTCCTCGGCCCAGGTAGGTGCAGTCCGGCAGCATGATCTTGGCCCGACGTCACCGACGCCGCGAACGCTCCGATGTAGATCACGAGCTTGAGCTTGGACTGGATATCGTCGGGTAGTGCGACCGTGTCGGCCGGGTCCAGCGGATCGGCGGTGATGAGCAGGGTGTCGATCGCGCCGGAACGGATCGCATCGAGAACCGCGGCCTCGTCGCCGGAACCGAGAATCCACTCGGCGCCCCTGGCGTTGGCGCCCTTGTCGGCGCGGATCAGCAGCTCGTCGTCTTCGCCCTGGATCAGCTGCCGGGTGCCGACCTTCACGCCGCCGACCGTGTCGAACAGCAGCTTGAGGCCGAACATCGTCTCGGAGGTCAGCCGGGGCGAGAGCACGGCGCCGGCCTTGCCCGCGGCACCGGCCTGCTTCAGCGCCTCGCCGGCCTGGGCCACGGCGTCATCCCACTCGCAGCCGGCGCCGGCGGCCTCGGCGGTCATCAGACGTTCGGCGTTCTCGACCCGGTGGTACGTCAGGCGACCTTCGTCGCACATCCAGTGACCGTTGACCTCTTCGTTGACCCGCGGGACGAGACGCTTGATGCGATCGTCCAGCTGCCCGCCGGAGGTCATCTCCCGGTTCTTCGTTCCGCAGCCGACCAGCACGTTGCAGCCGCGGGAACAGCCGGCGCAGATCGTCGGCGTGTGCTCGAGGAACCAGACGCGGTTCTGGAAGCGGAAGTCCTTCAGCGTGAGTGCGCCGACCGGACAGAGATCGACGGTGTTGCCGGAGTAGTCGTTGTCCAGCCGTTTGCCGGGGTGCACGCCGATCTGGGCCCGCTCGCCACGCTGGAAGAAGTCCAGCTCGCTGGTTTTGGTGATCTCGTCGCAGAAGCGGACGCAGCGGGTGCACTGGATGCAGCGCTCCTGGTCCAGGACGATCCGGGGCTCGCCGATGTCGACCGCCTTCTTGTAGGTGGACCTTGTCTACGTCGAGGCGCGACGCCGGAGCTCGTGCTCCACGGCGTAGACCTGCAGCTAGCACTCGCCGGCCTGATCGCAGATCGGGCAGTCGATCGGGTGATTGACCAGCAGGAACTCCATCACCGCGGCCCGCTGGGCCTCGACCACGTTCTCGGTGTTGGTGTGGGCGACCATGCCGTCGGTGACCGGGGTGGCGCAGGAGATCGGCAGCTTCCGACCCCTTCTCGACCTCGACCAGACACATGCGGCAGTTGCCGGCGACGGTCAGCGCCGGGTGATAGCAGTAGTGCGGGATCTCGACGCCACGACCGGACGCCGCCTCGAGGATCGTCGTACCCTCGGGGACCTCGAACTCTTCGCCGTCAATGTGAAGCTTCGGCATTCCGTTCCTCAGACCAGCATCGGCACGTGGTCGATCACACACTTGCCGGCATCCACGTGAGCCTGGAACTCGTCGCGGAAATGTTTGACGAACGACTGCACCGGCCAGGCTGCGGCGTCGCCGAGGGCACAGATCGTGTTGCCCTCGATGTTGTCGGCGATCGACTTGAGCAGGTCGATGTCCTGGGCTCTTCCCTGGCCGTTCTCGATCCGGATCAGGATCGCCTCGAGCCAGCCGGTTCCCTGCCGGCAGGGAGTGCACTGTCCGCACGATTCGTGAGAGTAGAAGTGGGCGATGCGCTGGAGCGCCTTGACCATGCAGGTCGAGCTGTCCATCACGATCAGGCCGGCGGTGCCGAGGGCCGATCCCGCTCCCGAGAGCGAGTCGAAGTCCATCGCCACGTCGCAGGCCTCGGCGCGCATCACCGGCACCGAGGAGCCACCGGGGATCACCGCTTTCAGCGGCCGGTCGTCGTGCAGCATGCCGCCGGCGACATCGTTGATCAGCTCGAGCATGTTGATGCCCATCGGCGCTTCGTAGACACCGGGCCGCTTGACGTGACCGCTGATGCCGTAGAGCTTGGGGCCGGAGTTCTTGAGGTTCGGGCCGATCGAGGCGAACCACTCGGCGCCGCGCTCGATGATGAACGGCACGCAGGCCAGCGTCTCGACGTTGTTGATCGTCGTCGGCCGGCCCCAGACGCCCTTCTGGGCCGGGAACGGCGGTTTGAACCGCGGGTAGCCGCGCTCGCCTTCCAGGGAGTTCATCAGCGCCGTCTCTTCGCCGCAGATGTAGGCGCCGGCGCCACGGTGCAGAACCAGCTCGCAGCTGAAGTCGCTACCGGCGATGTTCTTGCCGGCGTAGCCCTTCTCGTAGGCCTCGGCGATCGCCTTGTCGAGCACCTTGGCTCCGTAGGTGAACTCGCCACGAATGTAGATGTAGACAACGTCGCACTGCATGGCGAAGGCGGAGATCATGCAGCCCTCGATCACGAGGTGCGGATCCTCCTCCATCAGCAGGCGGTCCTTGAAGGTGCCCGGCTCGGACTCGTCGGCGTTGAGCAGCAGGTACTGCGGCCCCGTCTTCTCCTTGGGCATGAAGGACCACTTCAGCCCGGTGGGGAACCCGGCGCCGCCGCGACCGCGCAGACCCGAGGCCTTGACCACTTCGGTCACCTCGTTCGGCGCCATCGACTTGACGACCTTCTTCAGCGACTCGTACCCGCCGCCGGCCTCGTAGACGCCGATCGACTGCGAGTTTTCCTTGTGCAGATTGCGTGTGAGGATCTTTTCCATGATCAGTCCAGCCCGTCGAGCAGCTTGTCGACCTTCTCGAAGGTCAGGTCCTCGTGGAAGTCGTCGTTGAGCTGGAACATCGGCGCGGTGCCGCAGGAGCCGAGGCACTCGACCCTGACGATCGAGAACTTGCCGTCGCCGGTCGTCTCGCCGACGTGGCAGCCGAGCTTCTTCTCGAGGTGCTCGACGATCTCGTCGGAGCCGCGCAGCTGGCAGGAGAGCGTGGTGCAGACCTGGATGTGGTGCCGCCCGCTCGGCTGCTGCTTGTACATCGTGTAGAAGGTCACGACGCCGTGTACGTGAGCCGGGCTGACGCCGAGGCGCTTGGCGACCCACTCCTCCGCTGCGCCGTCGATCCAGCCCTTGGCCTTCTGCACTTCCCAGAGCACGGGCAGCAACGCCGCCTTTGCCTCGGGGTACTTGCCGACCAGCGTGTCGACCTTGGCTTCGAATTCTGCTCCGAACATCGGTACCTGCAGTCCTATCGATCCACCTCGCCCATGACCGGGTCGAGGCTCGCGATGTTGGCGATCACATCGGAAATCAGGCCGCCCTCGACGAGGTGCGGCAACGTCGCGATGTTGTTGAAGCTGGGGGAGCGGATGCGCATGCGGTACGCCTGCTTGCCGCCGGTCGAGACGATGTAGAAACCGAGCTCGCCCTTGGGCGCCTCGGTGGCGTGGTAGCTCTCGCCGGCGGGGCAATCGAAGCCCTCGCTGACGATCATGAACTGATGGATCAGCTCTTCCATGCTGGTCATGACCTTGTGCTTGGTCGGCAGGAAGATCTTGGGGTCGTCGACGTGCCAGGGGCCGTCGGGGAGGTTCGCGACCGCTTGCTGCAGGATCATGCAGGACTGGCGCATCTCCTCGATGCGGACGAGGTAGCGATCGTAAATGTCGCCCTCGCTGCCGACCGGGATCTCGAAGTCGTAGTTCTCGTAGCCCGAGTAGGGGCGTACCTTGCGGATGTCGAAGGCCTTGCCGGCGGCGCGGAGCGCCGGGCCGGTCATGCCGTAGTCGATCGCGTCGGCCTCGGTGATGGCGCCGACGCCCTGGGTCCGCTGGAGCCAGATCGTGTTGCTCGTGAGCAGCGACTCGTACTCGTCGACGCGCGCCGGCATCCCGTCGGCGAACTCCTTGAGCCGGGCGACCCAGGAGTCCTCGACGTCGTGCATCACGCCGCCGACCCGGGTGAACGAGGTCGTCAGCCGGGCGCCGCAGAGATCCTCGATCAGGTCGTAGTGCCACTCGCGGTCGCGGAAGGTGTGGAAGAAGACGGTCGCCGCGCCGAGGTCGAGGGCGTGGGTGCCGAGCCAGACCAGGTGCGAGCCGATGCGGGCCAGCTCGGCGCACATCACCCGGATCACCTTGCAACGCTCGGGAACCTCGATCTGCATCAGCTCCTCGACGGCGAGGGCGAAGCCGACGTTCGCGCAGAGCGTGCTGAGGTAGTCCAGCCGGTCGGTGTAAGGCAGGAACTGGGTGTAGGTCCGGTTCTCGCCGATCTTCTCGACGCCGCGGTGCAGGTAGCCCAGGTGCGGCACGCACTCGATGACGCGCTCGCCCTCGAGACGCAGCACCAGCCGCAACACCCCGTGGGTCGCCGGGTGGGACGGCCCCATGTTGACGGTGACGACGTCGGGGTCGGACGCGGAACGTTCGATCTTGTGGTCCGGAGAGCTCAAAGTGGTATCCGGGTCAGCCGCGGTAGAGCGGGAATTCCTTGCGAAGCGGGAAGTCGGTGTAATCGTCGGGCATCAGGATCCGGCGCAGGTCGGGATGGCCGTCGAAGCGGATGCCGAACATGTCGTAGGTCTCGCGCTCGTTCCAGTCCGCCGTCTTCCAGAGCCGGCAGACGGTCGGGATCGATTCGCCCTCGGCGAGCCGCACCTTGAGCCGCACGCGGTCGTCGTGCTCGTAGCTGTAGAGGTGGTAGACGACCTCGAACGGGCGATCGTCGGAGGGCCAGTGCACTGCGGTGACGTCGGTCAGGAAGTCGTAGGACGCTTCGTCGCGCAACCAGGTGCAGATGTCAATCAGCCGGTCCTTGGCGATCACGGCCCAGTGCTGGCCGGCGAAGTTGCCCTGGCTCTCGATCGCCCCGGGGAACTGCTCCGCCAGTCGTTCGATCGTTTTTGCTCCGTCGGCCACGGTCAGTCCCATTCCAGCGCGCCGCGCTTCCAGACGTAGGCGAATCCGGCGATCAGGATGCCGAGGAACACGGCCATCTCACCGAGGACGAACATCCTGTCGGCGGCGAAGGTGCGGAAGGTGACCGCCCACGGGAACAGGAACGCCGCCTCGATGTCGAACAGGATGAACAGCATCGCCACCAGGTAGAAGTGGATCGAGAAGCGGTGGCGAACGAGCTGGTCGTCCGGCTTCATGCCGCACTCGTAGGGGCCACGGTCGACGGTCGCGCCGGGGAAGATCTTCTTCGGCAGCGCGAACTTCGTCTTGCGCAGGAGCTGCTTCGCGTGGGTGGCGAACAGGATGCCGCCGGCCATGCCGGAGGCGACGACGATCATCAGCAGAACCGGGAGAAGACTGTCACTCATCAGAACCCCGGGATCGTCGGCTTCGCGCCCCGTTTGATGAACCCGAACATTAAAGGAAGTGAGCGGGGAATTTATCACACGGGCTTCGGGGGTGTCACGGGTGGGGGGCTTTGCTTTCCTCGGTGGTCGTTGGTGGTTCGAGCGATCGAGCTGGGCTGGGGGCCGGGTGGGGCCGGGGGAGGCCTCCTGGGCCCGGTTGGCCCCGGCGACCCGGCCTGTGTCTCGATCCCGGCGCCCTTGGTCCTTGCTCTAGCCCACTATGTGCCGGGGCGCGTTCGTCCGCCGAGAGATCGCGGTGCCGCCTCGGCGCCGAGATGCGGGCTTGGGATCGAGACAGGCCGGGTATCGCCGGGGCCAAAGGGCCCAGGAGACCTCCCCCGACCCCACCCAGCCCCCAACCCGGCACCACCTCGACCCCGGCCCCACCCGGAAGGAAGCCCCCGAACACCGAGGCAGATCCCGGGAGCCCGAACGTGCGAATTCCTGACGTGGGCCGGAACGGTCGCTTTGCGGGGGGTGTTGCGCCTGTTGGGGCGGATCGTGGCGGATTTCGAGGTGTGGGGTGGGGCTCCCGGTCACGCCTGAGGGTGGCCTCCCGGGGCCCTCTGTCCGCGGCGGAACCCGGCCTGCTTCGATCCGAAGCCCGCAATCTCGGCGCCGAGGCGGCACGGTGATATCTCGGCGGACGAACGCGCCCCGGCACGACGTGGGCTAGAGCAAGGACAAGGGCGAGGATCGAGGCCAGGCCGGGTCGCCGCGGACAGCCGGGCCCCGGGGGGCCACCCTCAGGCGTGACCGTCCCCGAAACCCCGATTTCGTACCCGTCCCCTTAATCGTCCTTCTTGCGGGCCTCTTCCCAGGCCTTCTGCTTGGCGCGCTCGGCGGCGAGGCGTTCGGCCTCGGCCTTGATCTCGGCCTCGTTGCGCTTCTCTTCCTCGCTCATCGCGGCGTTGTCGGCCGCGATCTGGAGGTTGGTCTGGCAAACCTCGATCTGCTGGGCGATGAAGGAGTTCGGTTTGATCTTCTGGGCCTGCTCGTACTTGTTGATCGCCTCGGTCAGGCGGTTCTGCTTCTGCAGCGCGAAACCCCAACCTTCGTAGACCACGCCCATCCGCGGCGCACATTTGGCGGCGTCGGCGAAGATGCCCGCGGCATCGGCCCAGCGCTGCTGCGCGTTGTAGGTCTTGCCGAGGTTGGCCATCGCGTAGCAGTGAGTCGAGTCGGCGGCCAGAACCTTGCGGAAGGCAGCCTCGGCGGCCGGGTAGTCGTTGGCGCCCAGGGCGGCGCGGCCGACGAGGTTGTGACCCTCGGCGCCGGGCTTCATCTGCAGGTACTTCTCGGCGCTGACCTGGGCGCGCTTGTAGTTGGCGTCCTTCTTGGCGTCGTCGGTCGATTCGGCGCCGAGGTTCAGGTAGATGTTGGTCAGCCGGAGCTGGTTCGCCGGGTTGTTCGGCGACATCTTCAGGGATTCCTGGATCACCGGCAGCGCCTTGTCGTTGTAGCCCAGCTCGTAGTACGCAGCGCCGAGGCGATCGAGGATCGCCGGGGTGGCCTTGATCGCCCGGGCTTTCTCGAGATCTTCGACGGCATCGCCCCATTTCTGGTAGGCGGCGTACGACAGGCCCCGGAGGTTGTACAGGTGATACTGCTTGGTCTTGTTGTCGCCGACGAGACCCTCGGCGGTCTTCAACGTGGCGATCGACTTGGCGTACTCGTTCTGATCGAAGTAAGCCCGGGCCAGGGAGTGGTGATACTCGAACTTCTCGCCGTTGAGCTCGATCGCCTGAAGGAAGTTCTTCTCGGCGTCGGCGGTCTTCTTCATCTGCAGGAACGAGAGTCCCATCATGTAGAAGCCGTAGTCGTAGCTGGGAGACGTGTCGACGAGTGCCTGGAACTCGGCGGCGGCTTCCATGTACTTGCCGGACTTGAAGTAGGTCATCCCTTGATCGAGATCGGCGAGGGCCGCCGGACCTGCCAGGACGATCGCGACCGCAACCAGGGAAGCACCGAGTCGGTGGCTTACACGGGTCATTTCATCTACCTCCAATGACTCACTGTTGCGCGGCTCCTCGGGCGAGCCTTCTTCCGGTGCGTCCGGAAGATTACGACCACTCCTAACGCAAGATGCGGTCCAGAATTCATTATGTGGCGAATCTGTCACGTCCACAACGAGTTAAGGGCGGTCGGCGCGGTGGTACTTCAGCGGTTCCCGGCCCCGAGGAGACCGGGATTGTCCTCTCCGGAGGACGCTCCACCCACTCGCCGACAGCTCGATTTCGGCCCACGGCCGGAAATCAATGCAGCTTGAACTCGACGAACACCGTGAAGTAGACCTCGACCGGCTTGCCGTTCTGGGTCGCCGGCTCGTAGCGCCACTCCTGCACCGCAGCTACCGCGGCATCCTCGAACCCCATGTTGGGCCGGTTGCAACGGAGAACCTGCAGGTCGCCCACCGAACCATCCGAGTGGATGATCGCCTGGAGGATCACGTTGCCTTCGAGGCGCGCGACCCGGGCGAGTTCGGGGTATTCGGGCTGGAGCTTGGTCTCTTCGATCAGCTTCGGGTTGGTGACGTCACCCACACCGGCGAGCAGCGGACCGGTCGGCGGCGGCGGCTCGGGGTCGCCGATCATGATCTCGACGTCCGGCGGGATGATCTCGTCCTCGATCTCGGGCTCCGGCTCGCGAATCGGCTCGGGCTCGTCGGGAGTCGGATCGGGAATCGGCACCTTGCGGGTCAGCTTCTTGCGCACGATCTGCTTCCGCTCGATCTTCGGCGGCGGCGGAACGTACTTCTTGACGACGATCACGTTCTCTTTCTTGTCCGGGATCTTCGCCTGCTTCATCTCGGGCAGGTTGACGATGAGGACGATGACGTGGAGAAGCGCGGCAACGCCGAAAGCGATCCAGGTCAGCTTCTTGTCGCCCGAATGCAGCATGTGCGCATACAGAGCGTCCTCGGCCTTGACCCTGTCATCGATTTTGAGCGACTGGCTTTCAGTACTCATGGTTCCCGTGTCTCCTCTGGCCCCCGGAACTGCGCGGCGTCGGTTATCCGGCGCACTGACTCTCGAACGGGTTCAGGCCGAACAGCTCGATGTACTCCTGAACTTCTGTCTGTGTCGGCACCGAGATGTTCTTGACCTCCGGGTACGAGGCCCAGGGGTTCTTCTCGATCTCGGTATTGCCCGCCGAACCGATGATGTCGTAGACCGAGATCATCGCCTGGTACGGGGCATACGGGTCGGTGTACAGGATCACCGGCTTCTCCGGATTCCGCGACAGCTTCGGCTCGAGGTAATCCATGATCTCCGCGTGATCCATCGGCTTGCAGTCGACCAGAACCGATCCGTCGGTCCCGACACGGATGAACACCGCGTCTTCGGTGTCCGGCGGTGCGTTGTTGTCGTCCTTCGGCAGTTTGAAGTCCAGACCCTTCGTCGCCGAGAACACCGCCGTGACCATGAAGAAGATGATCAGCAGGAAGGCGATGTCGGCCATCGACGAGGTCGGGATCTCGGAATCGGGCGGTCCTCTTGCGAAGCTTCATGATCCGTCCTCCCTGCCCCTGCTGCGGTCAGCAAGAGGACCTTCTGGACACCGGCCTTGCGCATGGATCGAGCAGCTCGTCGATCAGCTCGAACGCACGTCGCCGTCCGCCTTGAGGACGAACTGCTTGAGTCGGGTCGGCGTAGGTGATGACGCGAGGCCTCGAGGTAGATGTCCTCCGGACCCGGAGGACGGCGTGACTCATGTCCTCGCCGTTGGAGAACTTGTAGTGCAACCCGGAGGCGTCCTTGACCAGCACGACGATCGGCGCGCCGGCCTCCGCCTTCACGCGGATCTTGGCCGCGGGCAGGTTGACGCTGGTCCGGTCGACCTCATGGGTCGTCGTGACCATGAAGAAGATGATCAGCAGGAAGGCGATGTCGGCCATCGATGCGGTCGGGATGATCGCGTCGGTGCTCTTGGGTCTTCTGAGCTTTTTCATCGGCTCTCCGGTTCCCTGACCTTCGATCAGCTCGCGGCGCTGGCGCTGCCGCCGCCGCTCTTGCCCATGCGGTCCATCTCGTCGAAGGTCTCGAACAGGATGTTCGCGGCCGTCTCGATCTCGCGCACGTAGGTCGCCACGCGGCTGGTGAAGTAGTTGTAGAACGGCTGGGTGAAGAACGCGACGATCAGGCCGTAGGCCGTCGTCAACAGGGCCTGAGAGATACCCTTTGCCACCAGACCGGGGTTATTGAGGCCCTGGGTCGCGATGACGTCGAACGAGATGACCATGCCGACAACCGTTCCGAGGAAGCCGAGCAGCGGGGCGATGTTGGCGATCGTGGCCAGCACCGTCAGGTACTTCTCGAGGTAGGCCACCTCGTGAATCGCGGCGTTCTCCATCGCCTTTTCGATCGAGTCCCGGGGCTGGCCGTACTTGAGCAGCGCGGACTTGGTGATCGCGGCGACCGGGCTGCGATACTCCTCGCAAACCGTCACGGCACCCTTGACGTTGCCCTTGAGCAGAGCGCCACGAACCTTCGAGATGAACTCGCCGAGGTTCATCCGCACCCGTTGGAACACGATCAGCTTGTAGACGATCGTGGTCATCGAGGCTACCGACAGGATGGAGATGAAGTGCATCACCAGTCCACCGTCGTTGTAGTACTTCAGCAGTGTGCCCGGAATTTGAGAGAGATCCACGACCGTTCCTCCGAAGGCAAGACGGCACTCGGCCGCAATACCCTCTCTGTTTACTTCTTGCTTCCCGTGCTTTTCAGCCGTCCTCGATCCCGCTTAAGACTAATGTTCTCAACATTTTAACCAATGCGATACTCGAGTCCAACCGGCAAGATGTTACGCCAGCCCCCAAACACTGTCAAGCAAAGGCCGGATCGTCCCGCGGGCCGTGTTCCGCAGGCTCGTACCCGGTTTGTGGCGTGGCTCGCGGATCTGTAGGTCAGACCGCGGAACGGGTCCGTTCATCGACGACGATCTTGCCGTCACGGAGCCGGACGATGCGGCTGGCGCGCTCGGCGAGTTCTTCTTCGTGGGTCACCAGAACGATCGTGTTCCCCTGGGAATGCAGGGAATCGAGCAGGGCCATGATCTCGGCCCCGGTCTTCGAGTCGAGGTTGCCGGTAGGCTCGTCGGCGAGGAGGATCGCCGGCTTGTTGACCAGCGCCCTGGCGACGGCGACGCGCTGGCGCTGCCCGCCGGACATCTGATTCGGCCGGTGGTCCAGCCGGTCGCCGAGGCCGACGGCACCGAGGGCCTCGACGGCCCGCTCCCGGCGCTCGGCCCGGGGAATCTGGGAGTAGAGCAGCGGCAGCTCGACGTTCTGCACCGCGTCGATTCGTGGCAGGAGGTTGAAGGTCTGGAAGACGAAGCCGATCTCCTGATTGCGGATGGCGGCCAGCTCGTCGTCGTTCATCCGGGCGATCTCGCGGTTGTTGAGGCGATACGAGCCCGCGGTCGGCGTATCGAGGCAGCCGACGATATTCATCAGCGTCGACTTGCCCGAACCCGACGGGCCCATGATCGCGATGTATTCGCCCTTTTCGACCAGGAACGAGACCCCGTCCAGGGCGTGGACCTCCTGGTCGCCCATCCGGTAGGTCTTGCGGATGTTCTCGAGAGCGATCAACGCCGTGCTCCGGTCGCCGGAAACGAAAAAGGGCGGGGCCCGGTCGAGCCCCGCCCTCTTTTATATACGTACGGGATCAGCTCTGGTTGTCTTCGTCCGGATTCTCGGTGATCAGGACCAGGCCGCGGGCGTCGAGCAGAGTGCCCTGGACCCGCTCGAGCGCCGTGATCGACTTCACGTAGTCGACCAGGGCTCGGATCCGGGACAGCTCGGCGTCCAGCAGGTCGTTCTGGAACGTGAGGACCTCGAAGGAGGTGCTCATGCCGTTCTCGAACTTCTTCTGCTCGGCCTCGAGCTTCTTCTGCTGGAGCTCGACGTTCTTGCGAGCCGCGACGACCCGCTGTCCACCGGAGGTCACCGCACGGGCGGCGCGCCGGACCTCGACCCGGACCGTCTGCTCCTGGTTCGTGATCGCGACCTCGGACTTGCGCCGATCGATCGTGGCGATGCGGTAGTTGGCCTTGGCCGTCTTGTTGCCGATCGGAATCGACCAGTTCAGCTGCAGCCGCCAGAAGTAGTTGTTGCGATCGAAGATCTCGGAGAACGCCTCGCCGGCGGACTTCTCGTTGAAGACGAAGCTGCACTCGTTGAGCACCGGGTCGCATCCCGGCGGCGTGAAGATCGGGTTCCCCATGCCGTCGAGGACGAGGCCGTCGCTGTTGTTGCCGAACGGCTGGACCAGTGCGTTCAGGTCCAGGCGGCTACGGACCCGCTTCTTGGCTGCGCGCTCGCTCAGCTGCCGGCTCTCCAGATCGATCCGGGCGTTGGCGATCTCGGGGCGGTGGGACAGTGCGGTCCCGATCGCGGCATCGACATCGACCTCGATCTCACGGAATTCGGCGAGGTCGACCGGCACGATCTGATGCCCCCAGCGGGGATCATCGGGAGGAATCGCCATCAGCCGCCGCAGCTCGTCCTCGGCGTCGCCCAGGGCAACCTGGGCCACGATGACGTTCTCTTCCTCGGAGGCGACGCCGGCCTCGGCCTGGGTGATCTCGATCGGCGCCAGTGTGCCGACCTCGACCTTCTTCCGGTTCAGGTCGAGGAGATCCATCGCACGCTGCCGGGACTGGGTCGCGACGCTCAGCGCCTCGCGGGCGGCGGCGACATCCCAGAAGCCGTTCTCGACGGATTGCAGCGTCAGCTCGGTCTGTCGACGAAGCTCCTCGCGGCTGGCCATCTCGTTGTTCTTGGCGATCAGGAACTGCTCGGCGCGATCTTCCCTGCCCAGCCCGTTCAGCAGCGGCTGGTTGAACTGCGCCGTGACGACCGCCTGGTAATACGGCTCGAACAGCACGTTGGCGCCGTTCTCCTGGGTGTAGTCGAGCTGGACCGAGTAGTCGGCTCCGTACTTGAGGTCCTGCCGGATGCCGCCCAGGATGCGATTGGTGTCACCGGCACCGGCCGTTTCGAACTGCGTCCGGCGTTCACGCTTGTATGCGTTCCGTTCGGCGGTGGCGAATGCGTTGATATCGAACGCACCGTCCTGCACGTCGATACGCAGCAGCGAGACCGACGGGTCGTACCGTGCGGAAACGAGGTCCAGGTTGCTCTCGAGTGCCAGTCTCAGACACTGATCCAGGGACAGGTCCCACTCTTCGGATTGTGCCGAAGCGGGAACGAACCCGGTTGCGACCACCAGAATGGCCGCGATCATCGATACGAATTGCCGTCGGTTCACCGTACCTCCTCCATGCCCTGCGCCAACAGCTCGGGGAGTTCGCCAATACTACGCGCTGGCCGCGGCAAAGGTTTCATTCACCGCGATGGGTCGACTCTATTTGGCAGAATTCGACCCGGCAGCGCCAACGAGATGACATGCGGCGCCGGATCCATCCCTGTTCAACTTCAGTTCAGGTCGTTTTTCCTTGCAATCAGCGAATACTTCCGGACACCGGGGATGAAACGGACACCCGTCCGGTGGCGCGCTCGGCGACGGCGGCTCGCCCTCGAGTGCCGGTGGTGTGGGTTGCCCGGGTGTCCGCCCCGGCGTCGAGGCGAGCAACGCCTTGGTATACGGGTGTTGCGGCTCGCGGAAGATCGACTCGACCTCTCCCTGCTCGACGATGCGGCCGAGGTACATCACCGCCACCCGGTCACAGAAGTGTCGCACCAGTCCGAGATCGTGGGTGATGAACAGGTAGGCCAGGCCGAGCCGCTCCTGCAGATCGACCATCAGGTTGATGATCTGCGCCTGCACCGGCGGGTCGAGGGCCGAGACCGGCTCGTCGGCAACGATGAACTTCGGTGCGCAGGCGACCGCCCGGGCGATCCCGATGCGCTGGCGCTGGCCGCCGGAGAACTCGTGGGGGTACCTGTCCCATGTGTCCGGATCCAGGCCGACCTGCTCCATCAACTCCGCCACGCGAATCCGGCGCTCCTCGCGGCCGGCGGCCAGCCGATGGACGATCAACGGCTCGCCGATCGCGGTCCCGACCTTCATCCTCGGGTTCAGCGACCCGTAGGGATCCTGAAAGATCATCTGGAAGTGGCGTCGCAGGCGACGCAGCTCACGGGAGGAGAGATCCATCAGGTCCTGACCGTCGAAGAGCAGTTCTGCCGGCATCGGGATCGATCAGGCGGATCAGCATGCGACCCAGCGTGGACTTGCCGGATCCGGACTCGCCGACGAGCCCGACGGTCTCGCCGGGGCGAATGGTCAGGTCGACGTCGTTCACGGCATGCACCGCCCGGCCGCCCCTTCCGAGCAGGCCGGCGCCGCTGGTGAAGCGCTTGGTCAATCCGCGGGCCTCGACGAGGGGGGTGCTCATCGGGACTCCTTGATCGCGCTCTTGAACGGCTCTTCGTGCAGGAAGCAGTGCACCCGGCGACCGTCCTCGGAGATCGTCTGGGCCGGCGGACGGGTCGGACACAGATCGAATCCGTCGGGGCAGCGCGGGTGGAAGCGGCAACCCGGAGGTGGATCGGAGGGATCGGGCACCGCACCGGGAAGCCCCGGCAGGCGGCGGTCGCCACGCTGGGCGGCGTCGGGCAGCGCACGGATCAGCCCCCGGGTGTACGGGTGCAACGGATCGGCAAACAGCCGCTCGGTCGGCCCCTCCTCGACGAGCCGGCCGGCGTACATCACCCCCACGTCGTCGGCGTTCTCGGCGACGACGCCGAGATCGTGGGTGATCAGCAGGATCGTCAGGTCGAGCTCGTCGCGCAGACGTCGCAGCAAGGCCAGGATCTGCGCCTGGATCGTCACGTCGAGAGCGGTCGTCGGCTCGTCGGCGATCAGCAGCTTCGGCGAGCAGGCCAGGGCGATCGCCAGCATCACCCGCTGGCGCATGCCGCCGGACAGTTCGTGAGGATAGGCCCGGGCCTGCCCGGCGGGATCGGGCAAGGCGACCATCTGCAGGAGCCGTTCGACCTCCTGCTTCGTCTTCTTGCGGTTGAGCTTCCGGTGGATCCGCAGCGCCTCGCCGACCTGCGCGCCGATACGCATGACCGGGTTCAACGCCGCCGACGCCTCCTGGAACACGAGCCCGATGCCGCCACCGCGCACGCGGCGCAGTTCACGATCGTCCATCCGGGCCAGGTCGCGACCCTCGAACAGGACCCGGCCGGCGACGATCCGGCCGGGATCGCAGAGGCGCAGGATCGCGAACGCCGTCGCGCTCTTGCCGCAGCCGGATTCGCCGACGAGAGCGTAGGTGCGTCCCTTCTCGACCTTCAGCGACAGGCCGTCGACCGCCCGGACCGGACGATCGGCCGTGCTTCCCGGGAAATGAACGTGGAGATTCTGCAGCTCGAGCAGCGGGGCCATCAGAGCGTGAAACTCTCGTGGTAGACATCGAACACGCCGCGGAGACGATCGGCGATCTCGCCCAGGGTGGCGTTGCATTCGACGGCGGCGAGAATCGGCGGCATCAGGTTGGCGGTGCCCCGGGCGGCGTCCTCGATGGCGGTCAGCGCCGCCTCGACCGCGGCGGCGTCCCGGCTGGCCCGCAGGGACTGCAGCCGTTCCGAGCGTCGCCGCTGGAGCTTCTCGTCCACCCGCAGCACCTCGGGCCGGACCTCGTCCTCCTCGACGAAACGGTTGACGCCGACGACGACGGCGTCCTCGGCCTCGACCCGGCGCTGCCAGCTGTAGGCTGCGTCGTGGATCTCTCGCTGCTGGAAGCCCAGTTCGATCGCCCGGACCGCCCCGCCGAGATCGTCGATCTTGGCGATGTACTCGCCGGCGGCTTTCTCGATCTGGTCGGTCAACGATTCGACGTAGTAGGAGCCGGCCAGCGGGTCGATCGTGTCCGCGACACCGGACTCGTGGGCGATCACCTGCTGGGTGCGCAGCGCCAGCAACGCGGCCTTCTCGGTCGGCAATCCCAGCGCCTCGTCCATCGAGTTGGTGTGCAGGGACTGGGTACCGCCGAGGACGGCGGCCAGCGCCTGCAACGCCGTGCGCACGACGTTGACCTCGGGCTGCTGGGCGGTCAGCGTCGAGCCTGCGGTCTGGGTGTGGAAGCGCATCCGCGCCAGCTTCGGGTCGTCGACACCGAAGCGATCCCGGACGATCCGGGCCCACATCCGTCGCGCCGCACGGAACTTCGCCGCCTCGTCGAAGAAATTCGAATGCCCGTTGAAGAAGAACGACAGCCGCGCACCGAAGGAGCGGAAGTCGAGCCCCCGGGCCAGCGCCGCGTCGCAGTAGGCGATCGCGTTGGCCAGGGTGAAGGCGACCTCCTGGACCGCGGTGCTGCCGGCCTCGCGCATGTGGTAGCCGGAGATCGAGATCGTGTTCCAGCGCGGGACGTTCTCGTGACACCAGGCGAAGATGTCGCTGGTGATGCGCAGCGATGCCGACGGCGGGTAGATGTAGGTTCCCCGGGCGATGTACTCCTTGAGCAGGTCGTTCTGGATCGTGCCGGAGATCTTCGCGATGTCGACCCCCTGCTTGCGGGCGACGGCGACGTACAGCGCCAGCAGGATCGCCGCCGTCGAGTTGATCGTCATCGACGTCGAGACGCGGTCGAGCGGAATGCCGTCGAGCAGCGCCTGCATGTCGTCCAGGCGAGGAGATCGCCACGCCGACCTTGCCCACCTCGCCGGTGGCCATCCCGTGGTCCGAGTCGTAGCCCATCTGGGTCGGCAGGTCGAAGGCGACCGACAGGCCGGTCTGCCCCTGGTCCAGCAGGTAGCGGAAGCGCTGGTTGGTCTCGGTGGCGGTTCCGAAGCCGGAGTACTGGCGCATCGTCCAGAACCGGCCGCGGTACATCGTCGGCTGGACGCCACGGGTGTAGGGGTAGACGCCGGGGTAGCTCAGATCCCGCTGGGGATCCCAGCCGGCGAGGTCGCCGGCGTCGTAGAGCCGCTGCACCTCGTCGCCGGAGCTGGTCGCGAAGCGCTCACGGCGTTCGGGGGCTCGCTCGAGCGCCTGCGCAAGAGCCCGCTCCCACTCGCGTTTTCCTGGGTTGTCGCTGCTCGGCATCCGGAAACCTTCGTCGATCGAGCCGGAGAGTAGCACAGCGCCCGATCGTCGTTCCTATAATGACGGCCATGTGGACACCTGTGGAACGATCGAAGGGTGGCGTGCGCATGATCGACCAGCGCAAGCTTCCCACCGTAGAGAGCTGGCTCGAACTGAAGAACCCGGCCGAGGTCGCGACGGCGATCCGGGACATGGTGGTGCGCGGCGCACCGGCGATCGGGATCTCGGCCGCCTTCGGCCTGGCCCTCGGCGCCTCCCAGTCGGTCGATCTCGACCCGGAGGGTTTCGACGCGCGGATGGCGGAGTTCTATCGGCTGCTCGACGAGGCCCGGCCGACGGCGGTCAACCTGGCCTGGGCCGTCGCCCGCATGCGGGGCGTCGCCGGCGAGGTGCGCGCCGCTGGCGGGGATAACCGCGCCGTCGCCGAGCGGCTCGAGGAGGAGGCCCGGCGGATCCACCACGAGGACCAGCAGGCCTGCCTGGCGATGGGGCGCCACGGGGCGACCCTCGTTCCCGACACGGCGACGATCCTGACCCACTGCAACGCCGGCGGGCTGGCGACCGGTGGATACGGGACGGCGCTGGGGGTGATCCGCGGCTCGGTCGAGGCGGGCAAGAAGATCCGGGTCCTCGCCGACGAGACGCGGCCGTTCCTCCAGGGCGCGCGGCTGACCGCCTGGGAGCTGATGAAGGACGACATCGACACCGTCCTGATCACCGACAACATGGCCGGCAGCCTGATGCAGCGCGGCGAGATCGATCTCGTCGTCGTCGGCTCCGACCGGATCGCCGCCAACGGCGACGTGGCCAACAAGATCGGCACCTACATGGTGGCGGTGCTCGCGAAGGAGCACGGCATCCCGTTCTACGTCGCCGCGCCGACCTCGACCGATCGACCTGGCGACTGCCCCGACGGGACCGCCGATCCCGATCGAGGAGCGCGACGCCGCGGAGGTCACCCACGCTCTTCGGGACGCAGCATCGCTCCCGAGGGCGTGCAGGTGCGCAACCCGGCCTTCGACGTCACGCCGGCGCGCTACGTCAAGGCGATCATCACCGAGATGGGCATCGCCTACCCGCCCTACGAGGAGTCCCTGGCAAGGATGGTGCACGCCGCCGAGGCCGCCCGCGAGAGATCGTGAGTCGCATCCTGGGCATCGAGACCTCGTGCGACGAGACCGCCGCCTCGGTCGTCGACGACCGCTGCCAGGTGCTCTCCTCGGTCGTCGCCTCGCAGATCGAGGTCCACCGGGCCTTCGGCGGGGTCGTGCCCGAGCTGGCCGCCCGCAAGCACATCGAGGCGATCGCGCCGGTGTTGCGACAGGCGGTCGACGACGCCGGTTCGTCGTTCGACGACCTCGACGCCGTCGCGGTGACCCAGGGGCCGGGGCTGATCGGTTCGCTGCTCGTCGGTGTCTGCGCCGCCAAGGCGATCGCCTGGCAGCGCAACATCCCGCTGCTCGCCGTCAATCATCTCGAGGGTCATGTCCGATCGGCCTTCATCGAGCACCCCGAGATCGAGTTCCCCGCGCTGACGTTGATCGTCTCCGGCGGCCACACGTCGCTCTACCTGTGTCCGGAGGAGGGGGCCTACCGGCTGATCGCCCGGACCCGGGACGACGCCGCCGGCGAGGCGTTCGACAAGGTCGCCAAGCTCCTCGGCCTGGGCTACCCCGGAGGACCGGTGATCGACCGGCTGGCCCGGGACGGCAACGAGCGGGCCGTCGATTTCCCCCAGGCGGCGATGAAGGACGGCTCGCTGGACTTCTCGTTCAGCGGCCTGAAGTCCGCGGTGCGCCGCGCCGTGCGGGAGCAGGGGCTGGGACATCCGACGGCGGTCGGCGGCGAAGCCCCGAAACCGGTCCGGGATCTGGTCGCCTCGTTCCAGTTCGCCGCGGTCCGCTCGCTGGTCAACCGGACGGTGCGCGCCGCCCGCCAGGAGCGCGTACATACGGTGCTGGTCACCGGCGGTGTCGCCTGCAACTCGCGGTTGCGCCGGGAATTCGACGAGGTGGCGCAGCGCGAGAAGCTGAAGGTCTACTTCCCGTCGCCGAAGTACACGACCGACAACGCCGCGATGATCGCGGCCGCAGGCTTCCTGCACCTCGAACGCGGCGACGTGGCCGGCCTCGACCTCAACGCCGACACGTCGCTGAAGCTCTAGCCCCGGTCCTGTCGACGGCGACCTAGATCGCCATGATGTGGTAGCCGCAGTCGACGTAGAGGATCTCGCCGGTGATGCCCGAGGCCATGTCGCTGCAGAGGAACAGTGCCGAGTCGCCGACCTCGCGGCCCTCGATGTTGCGGCCCATCGGAGCCTTCTCGCGATGGTGGGCGGACATGCCCTGGAAGCCGCTGATCCCCCGGGCGGACAGGGTCGAGATCGGGCCGGCGGAGATCGCGTTGACCCGGATGTTGCGCGGCCCCAGCTCCGAGGCGAGTTGCCGCACACCGTGCTCCAGCGCCGCCTTGGCGCTGCCCATCACGTTGTAGTTCGGCACCACCCGCTGGCTCGCCAGATAGGTCAACGCGACGACCGAACCGCCGCGCTCCTCCATCAGCGGCAAGGCGCGGTTCGTGATATCGACGAGAGAGAAGGCGCTGATCTCCAGGGCGATGCGCCAGCCTTCGCGGCTGGTCTTGCGGAACTCCCCTTCCAGCTCCTCGCGGCGGGCGAAGGCGACCGAGTGGATCAGGTAGTCGAGATGGCCGAACTCCTCCTTCAGCCGGGCGAAGACCGCGTCCAGCTGATAGTCGCTGGTGACGTCGAGGGCCATGACCGAGGTGCCGGGGAACTTGTCGGCCAGTGTCTCGACCTTGCCCTGGAGACGGTCGCCCTGGTAGGTCAGCGCGAGGCGGCAGCCCGCCTCGCCGAGAGCGTTCGCGATGGCCCAGGCCAGGGAGCGCTGGTTGGCGACTCCGAGAATCAGGGCGTTCTTGCCGGACATGTCGATCGTTCGCACAGCGCCTCCTGCGATCGGGTCGGAACCCGGCGCAACCGCTAGATCATCGCCCACATCGACCACGGGAAGACGACCCTGTCCGACCGCCTGCTCGATCGGACCGGCGCGGTCGCCGAGCGGGACCGCCAGGACCAGCTGCTGGACTCGATGGACCTCGAACGGGAGCGCGGCATCACGATCACGGCTCAGGCCGCGACGACGCTGCTTCAAGGCCGACGACGGCGAGACCTACGAGCTGAACCTGATCGACACGCCCGGCCACGTCGACTTCTCCTACGAGGTCTCCCGAAGCCTGTGCCGCCTGCGAGGGAGCCCTGCTCGTCGTCGACGCCAGCCAGGGCGTCGAGGCCCAGACCCTGGCCAACACCTACCTCGCCGTCGACAACAACCTCGAGATCGTCCCGGTGATCAACAAGATCGATCTTCCCGGCGCCGACGTCGAGCGTGTGCGGCAGCAGGTCGAGGATGTGATCGGCATCGACGGCAGCCAGGCGATCGCCGCCTCGGCGAAGGAAGGCATCGGCATCGACGAGATCCTCGAGGCGATCGTCGCGCGGGTTCCGCCGCCCCGGGGCGACATCGATGCGCCGCCCAAGGCGCTGATCTTCGACTCCTGGTACGACACCTATCGTGGTGTCGTGATGCTCGTCCGCGTCGTCGACGGAACGTTCACCCAGGGGATGAAGATCCGATTGATGAACACCGCCAGCGTTCACGACATCGAGGAGCTCGGTGTCTTCGCGCCGAAGCCGCTTCCGCGCAAGGAGCTGGGAGTCGGCGAGGTCGGCTTCGTCATCGCCGGCATCAAGAAGATCGACGACTGTCAGATCGGCGACACCGTCACCGACGAACGGAACCGCGCGCCGGAACCGCTGCCGGGTTTCCGCGAGGCGAAGTCGATGGTCTTCGCCGGGCTGTACCCGACCGACGCCGATCAGTACGAGGGATTGCGCGACGCGATGGAGAAGCTGCGGCTCAACGACGCCGCCTTCACCTTCGAGCCGGAGAGTTCCGTCGCCCTCGGCTTCGGGTTCCGCTGCGGCTTCCTCGGACTGCTGCACATGGAGATCGTGCAGGAGCGGCTCGAGCGGGAGTTCGGTCTCGACCTGCTGACGACCGCGCCCAGCGTCTCCTACCTCGTCACGACCACCCGTGGCGAGGAGCTCGAGATCCACAACCCGAGCAAGCTACCCGCACCGCAGCACATCGACTCCCTGCGTGAGCCGGTGATCGACGCGATGATCATCACGCCGGCCGAGTTTCTCGGCAACGTGTTCAAGCTTTGCGACGACCGGCGCGGCGTACAGAAGAAGATGCAGTACCTCTCGAAGACCCGCGTACTGCTCGAGTACGAGATCCCCCTCGCCGAGGTCGTGCTCGACTTCTACGACAAGCTCAAATCGGGCTCCAAGGGCTACGCCTCGCTGGACTACCAGTTCTCCGGGCACCGGACGAGCAAGATGGTCAAGCTGGATCTGCTGGTCAACGGCGACGCCGTCGATGCCCTGTCGCTGATCTGCCATACCGACAGTGCGGTGACCAAAGGGCGCGCGCTGGCGGCGAAGATGAAGGAGCTGATCCCACGACAGATGTTCGAGGTGGTCATCCAGGCCGCGGTCGCCGGCAAGGTGCTCTGCCGGGAGTCGGTCCGGGCGATGGGCAAGAACGTCACCGCGAAGTGCTACGGGGGCGACATCAGCCGCAAGCGCAAGCTGCTCGAGAAGCAGAAGGAAGGCAAGCGCCGCATGAAGCGGGTCGGCCGGGTCGATATCCCCCAGGACGCCTTCATGGCGATTCTCAAGGTCGATAGCTGACAGGTCTCACGTTGACAGGACCCTCGACCCTCGGTATACCCAGATGGAACGGTCAAGACGTCGACGTGATGAAAAACCTCCTCCCCCTCGGCTGGATCCTGCTGGCCCTAGCGGCCGGACCGTCCACGTCCGCCGGTTTCGTCTGCGGCAACGGTGTCGTCGAGTCACCCTTCGAGACCTGCGACCCGCCGGGCAGCCGCGAGGGCGCCCTCGACGAATGTCGTGACGACTGCGGCTTCTGTGGCGACGGTGGCTGCAGCCGCTGTTCGAGGGCTGCGACGACGGCAACAACTTCTCGGGCGACGGCTGCGAAGAGGACTGCCGCCTGCCGTTGCACGTCGCCACCGACGGAGACGATCAGACCGGCGACGGCTCGACGGAGGCTCCGTACGCCACGATCCAGAAGGCGTTCGACGAGGCGGCGGACTTCACGCGCATCGTGGTCGAACCTGGACTCTACAACGAGTGCGTGCGCGCGGGCTTTCCGCGTGTGCTGGATCGCCCGGTGACGATCATCGCCCGGGCCTGGATCGACGACCGGGACAACACGGCGACGACGATCAGCGGAGCCGGGATCTGCGACCAGTCGAGGCTGCCCGATTTTCGTGCGCCGACGATCCGCATCGCCAGCCGCTCCTCGGTCCTGACCGGCTTCACGATCCGTGACGGCGGCGCGTCGGGCGTCGCCGCCGCCGGGTCCGTCGCAATCACCCACAACGTGATCACCGAGAACTTCTCGACCCATGGCGGTGGCATCTACTTCTATTCCGGCGTGAGCTATTTCGCCGGCGACGTCGAGGCCGAGATCCGCGACAACGACGTGATCGCCAACCGCGCCGAGTACGGCGTTCCGGCACCACCGTTGCCGATCAGCCCCCGCGGCGGGGACGGGGGCGGGATCTACGTCAAGGCCGAGAGCCGGGCGGGCAACCTGCCGACCTCGGGCAACGTCGCCGTCACCGTCGACGGCAACCGGATCCGTGACAACGTCGCCACCGAGGCCGCCGCGGCCGCGACCGCTCATGGCGGAGGGCTGGTCGCCTTTACCCAGAGCCGCGCCGGCTCCAGCAGCGCCGTGGCGATCACGAACAATCTGATCGCGGACAACGCCATCGCCGCCGGCGCTGCCGGTTACGGCGGCGGCGCCTGGCTCTACACCTACGGCTATGGAACCGAATCGATCGCGATGCGCGGGAACACGGTCGAACGCAACCGCTCCACCGTCGACGGCGGCGGGGTGTCGGCCTGGGTCACGACCTTCGGCACGCGGGGTGACGACGACCCGGACACGATCGACAGCCTGAGCGACCACGAGATCACCCTCGACGACAACGTCGTTCGCGACAACGTGTCCGACGGCGGAGGCGGAGGGCTGGATCTGTTCACCTTCGCCCGCAACCTCAAGGACAGCGAGCGCGCTTCGATGATCGTGCGCAACAACCTCGTCTCGCAGAACGGCGCCGCGGGCACCTACGGCGGAGGTGGCGCCCTCATATTGATGCGGTCCTGGCGTTCATCGACCCCGGACACCGGCGTCTTCGTCGTCGGCAACACGATCCGTGACAATCAGGCCGACGAGGTCGGTGGCGGGATCTCGGCCTTGCTCGTCGCCGACTCGGACCCACCGGACGGCTCCGACCCGCGCCCGCCCAGATCGGTCGCCGTCTCCGACGTGGTCGTGCAGCAGAACCTGATCGAGGAGAACCGGGCCTCCGGCGATGACGGTGCCGGTGGCGGCCTGTTCACCTACCTGCGCGCCTTCGACCAGGGAACCTCGACGCTGACCGTCGACCGGGTCACCCTGCGCGACAACGAGGCGTCGGGCGAGAACGGTGGGCTGCGGCTCGAGGCCTTCACCGGCTTCGACGATCCTCCCGGCACGACCGCGGTGGCGCGGGTCGAGTTGTGGAACTCGATCGTCGCCAACAACGACGACATCGGGCTCGGCGGGCCGGTGCCCGGAACCGAGGAGGGCGTGCACGCCCCGGACAGCGGCACCGGCGTCCTCGAGATCGACGTCCGCTTCAGCGACGTCTGGGGGCATGCCCTGGCCCAGTACGACCCCTGGATCGTCGATCCCACGGGCACCAACGGCAACCTGTCGGTCGACCCGCTGCTGATGTCCAACGGGATTCCGGCGGAGTGCTCGCCGACGATCGACGCCGCCGATCCGGCCCTCGCGTTCGATCTGGAGCTGGCGCCGAACGGCCACCGAGCGAACATGGGTCACACCGGCGGAACGCCCTCGGGCACCGCCTCGTTACCGGACCTCGATGGTAGCGGTGTCGTCGACGATGCCGACCTCGGCGACGTGATGACCGCCTTTGCCGCCTTCGACGGAGAGGTTCGTTATGATGGGGAGGCCGACGTCAACAGCGACGGAGTCGTCGACGGACTGGACCTGGCCTACATGGCCGATCGTTTCCTCGGCGCGTGCCCTTGAAGAAACGCCGCTCGCGTCCGGCAGCGATCGGATCGAACATCGGAGTTCAGGAGTTCAGGAGTTCAAATTCGTCCCGGCCGAACGACCGGAAAAACGGAACCGAATGTAGGGGCGTCAACGGCACCGGTCCTGATAACCGTTATCGCTTTCGGACCCGCGAGACCGCAAGGGAGGTCGGACTTAGGGGAAGCATCACCTCCAGCGCCCGGTCGGGACGAAAACTCAATCACAGTCGTAACCTTCCGCTGTTCCGTCGGCGAAGGGAACCGGCACCGGTATCTGTCGCTGCACGGCGACCGCAGTAACCCGCGGTTCCTCGCGGTGAATTCGCCGCAATCGAAGGCTCCGCTGTCAACGGCGCAGGCGGTCGAGCAATTCCCGCGTCGGCCGGGAAAGCGGGGCACCGGCGCGGATCGCACGGGCGTAGCGCAGCGGATCGATCCCGCGCAACCCACGCCGCGCGACGGGAACGTCGTCCTTCTTCGCGAAGGCGATCGACGGGATCGGCGCGACGCCCAGGCCCGCCGCCACGAAGCGCCGCACGAGGGAGAGGTTGCCGACTTCGACCGCGGGGCGGAAGGTCATCCCCGCCGTCGCGAACGCCTGCTCCAGGTGGCCGCGAAACCTCGAGCCACGGTGCAAGGAGACGATCCGTTCACCGGCCAGTTTACGAATCGGCACGGGCCCCTTGCCCCCGCCGCGGTCCGCCGGCACCAGCAACTCGACCGGTGACTCGAGCCAGGGCTGCAGGTCCAACCCCTCGGCCGACCCGTCATCCTCCCAGACGACGAGGGCGACATCGATCTCGCCGTCGCGCAGCGCCTCGAGCAGCGCCGGCCCGGCGCCCTCCCGGAGATAGACCTCGATCCCCGGGTGCTCGGCGATCAGCTCGGACAGGACCGCCGGCAGACGCTCACGGCCCAGGGCATCTCCGGCGCCGATCCGCAATTCGCCGGAACCGGCGACCGGCAAGCCGGCGGTCCGATCGAGCTCCTCGAGTTCCCGCAGGGCGGCCTCGGCGATCGGCAGCAAGCGGCTGCCTTCCGGCGTCAACTCCATCCCCCGGGCGACCCGCCGGAACAGCCGGGTGCCCCAGGCCGACTCGAGCCCGGCCAGCCGGGCGCTGATGCTGGGCTGGGTTCGCCCGAGCCACTCGGCCGCCTGGCCGACGGTCCCGGCCCGGGCGACCGATACGAACGCGCTCAACCCCGGCACGTCGGCTGCGATCTGGGGGGCACCTCGGGTGAATCCCGGCTTCCGACTCATCGCGACTCCTCATCATTCGATTTTTCTATCGCTACTATAAACTGAATCGTTTTGTCCTATCTGTCGACACCCTCTACTCTGGAGCCACACACGGGAAGATGGCCGGGCCACCAGCCCGGCATGAGGAGTCGACGATGGTCCTACGACTCGAGATCGCCGGCCGGGAGGAGCAGGATCCCCGGGGGCGTCAGGTCGCCGAGCAGATCCGTTCGTTTCTCGGGATCGAGGTCGGACGGGTCCGCACCCGCGACGTCTACCTGATCGAGGCCGACCTCCACGACGACGACCCCCGGCGCCTGCTCCAGGAGTTCGTCGATCCGGTGCTGCAGCGTGGCGCCATCGGTCGCCTCGACGACGGTCCGTTCGACGCCGCCGTGACCGTCGGCTTCAAGCCCGGCGTGACCGACCCGGTCGGCAAGAGCGCCCGGGTTGCCGTCGAGGACACTCTCGGGCGACGGCTGGCCCAGGGGTCGGCGGTCTACACCGGTCGCATGTTCCTGCTCGATGGCGTCGACACCGCCCAGGCCGAGCGCATCGGCACCGAGCTGCTGGCCAACGCCGTGATCCAGACGATCCGTACGGAATCGTACGAAGCGTGGTCCAGCGGTTCCCCGGACCTCGAGGTGCCCCGGGTGCCCGGCCACGAAACCCCGGCGGTCCAGGCGATCGACCTGGGCGGCGCCGATGACGAGCTGGAGCGGATCAGTCGCGAGGGCATGCTCGCCTTGACCTTGACCGAGATGCGGGCGATCCGCGATCACTTCCGCGGCAAGGCGTTGCGCCAAGCGCGACAGGCCCTGGGCCTCGGCGATCGGCCGACCGACGTCGAACTCGAGTGCCTGGCCCAGACCTGGAGCGAGCACTGCAGTCACAAGATCTTCAACGCGACCATCACGCACCACGAGGAGGGCCGCAGCGAGACGATCCCCTCCCTGTTCAAGCAGTACATTCGCAAGGCGACCGCCGACGTCGACGCTGCGGTCCAGGCCGGCGGCGAGTCCTCCTGGCTGGTCTCGGTGTTTCACGACAACGCCGGCGCGGTGACCTTCGACGATCAGATGCATCTCGTCTACAAGGTCGAGACCCATAACTCCCCTTCGGCCCTCGACCCCTACGGCGGCGCGATGACCGGGATCGTCGGCGTCAACCGCGACCCGTTCGGCACCGGACTCGGCTGCGAGTTGCTGGCCAACGTCTGGGGTTACTGCTTCGCGACGCCGTTCTACGACGGCGAGTTGCCCCGCGGACTGATGCACCCCCGCCGGATTCGCGACGGGGTCCACCACGGCGTGATCGACGGCGGAAACCAGAGCGGACTCCCCTACGGCCGCGGCTGGGAGCTCTTCGACGACCGCTACGTCGGCAAGCCGCTGGTCTTCTGCGGGACGGTCGGGTCGATGCCGGTCGAGGTCTGCGGGCGGCCCGGCGAGACCAAGGAGGCGTTCAAGGGCGACCGGATCGTGATGACCGGCGGTCGCATCGGCGCCGACGGCATCCACGGCGCGACCTTCTCCAGCGCGGTGCTCGACGAGTCGGCGCCGGTGCAGGCGGTGCAGATCGGCGACCCGATCACCCAGAAACGGATGTTCGACTTCCTGCTCGAGGCACGCCGGGCCGGCCTGTACCGGGGCATCACCGACAACGGCGCCGGCGGGCTCTCCTCGTCGGTCGGCGAGATGGCCGAGGGACCCGGAGGGGCCCGGCTCGATCTGGCGCAGGCGCCGCTGAAGTACGCGGGGCTGGCGCCGTGGGAGATCCTGGTCTCCGAAGCCCAGGAGCGGATGACCCTCGCCGTCGCCCCGGAGAAGATCGACGAGTTCCTGGCCCTCGCTCGCAAGTACGAGGTCGAGGCGACCGACCTCGGTGAGTTCACCGACGACGGCTTCTTCCACGTGATGTACGGCGACGAGACGGTCGCCTACCTATCGATGGAGTTCCTCCACGACGGCGCGCCGGACCTGGACCTGACCGCGCGCTGGGCGGCACCGAGCTTCGAGGAGCCGGCGACCGCCGCATCCGGCGTCTCCGGCAACGACGCGCTGCTGGCGATCCTGGGGCGGTTGAACCTCTGCTCCGGCGAGACGAAGGCCCGACACTACGACCACGAGGTCAAGGGGCTGACCGTCGTCAAGCCCTGGATCGGCGTCGGCCGCGACGTCCCCGCCGAGGCGACGGTCTTCCTGGCCCGACACGGCTCGATGCGCGGCTTCGTCCTCTCCGAGGGCGTCAACCCGTTCTACTCCGACATCGACACCGAGGCGATGGCGCATTCGGTCGTCGACCTGGCGGTCCGCCGGCAGCTCTGCGCGGGGGCCCGCCTGGACAAGATCGCGCTGCTGGACAACTTCTGCTGGCCCGATCCGGTCCAGTCCGCCGGCACTCCCGACGGCGAGTACAAGCTGTCCCAGCTCGTCCGCGCCTGCCGGGGGCTGTACGACACCTGCGTTGCGTACCGCGCGCCGCTGATCTCCGGCAAGGACTCGATGAAGAACGACTCGGCGATGGGCGGCACGAAGATCAGTGTCCCGCCGACGTTGCTGGTCTCGGCGATCGGACAGATCGACGACGTCGTCGACGCCGTGACCCTCGAACCCAAGCGCAGTGGCGACGTGGTCTTCCTCGTCGGCCCGACCCGGGACGAGACCGGCGGCGGCGAGTACCTGCGCTGGCGGGGAGAGGCCGAAGGGCACGCCCGGACGATCGGGCTACCGGGTGCCTTCGTCGGCAACCGGGTCCCGCGGCTGGACACCGCCGAGACGCTGCCCCGTTACCGGGCCCTCGAGGCGGCGATCGGTGAGGGCCTCGTCCGGTCCGCGGCGACACCGGCCCTCGGCGGCTGGGCCGTGACGTTCGCCCGCTGCGCGATCGCGGCCCAGGCCGGCCTCGAGCTGGACCTCGACGAGTTGCCGGGAGACCGGCTCGATCCCGAGACGCTGCTCTACTCCGAGTCGAACGGTCGCTTCCTGATCACCACCTCCCCGGAGAACGCCGACGCCTTCGCTACCAGGATGGCCGGCACCGACTGCGTCCGGGTCGGCACCGTGACCGACCAGCCGCGACTGATCGTTCGCCGCGACGGCGAGAGATGGATCGACCTCGAAGTGTCCGCGATGAAGTCCGCCTGGAGGGAGACGCTGGCCCATGAATGAAGCCCTGCGAGAGTTTCGTAACCTGCCCGAGGCGGAACAGGCCGAACGGCGCGCCGGCGTCCGGGTGCTGATCCTGACCGGCCTGGGCCTGAACTGCGAGGCCGAGACCGACGCCGCGTTCCGCATGGTCGGTGCGTCGCCGGAGCGGGTTCACCTGCTCGACGTCCTCGACGACAAGGCCTCGGTGCGGCTCGCCGACTACTCGATCCTGGCCTTCATCGGCGGCTTCGCCTTCGGCGATCACCTGGGCGCGGGCTTCGTCTTCGCCAACAAGATCCGCTGGCGGCTCTACGACCAGTTGATCGAGTTCATCGAGAACGGCGGCCTGTCCCTGGGCATCTGCAACGGTTTCCAGACGATGGTGCGGCTGGGAATGCTCCCCGGGCTCGATGGCGACTACCGGACGCCCAGAGCCTCGCTGGCGCCGAATCGGCGGGTCGGCTATCGCAACGCCTGGGTCACCCTGCGCTTCGAGGCCGATTCGCCGTGCCTCTGGACCGGCGGGATCGACCGGATGGAGCTGCCCTCCCGTCACGGGGAGGGACGCTTCCTCGCCGAGGACGACGCGTTGCTCTCTCGCCTCGAGCGAGACGGTCAGGTCGTCGCCCGTTACGCCGGCCCCGACGGAGATCCGACCGAGACCTGGCCCCACAACCCCAACGGTTCTCCCCGTGGCGTCGCCGGCGTGTGCGATCCTTCCGGACGCCTGTTCGGCCTGATGCCGCATCCCGACGCCTACCTCTATCCGTTCCAGCACCCGGACTTCCAGCGACTGCGGATCGACGGCAGGGCGCCCGCCGAGGGTTCGGGGCTGGCGATCTTCCGCAGCGGCGTCGATGCCGCGGCGGCGACACCCGGTTGACGACGGGACCGGGTTGGCGTTGACTGGGGGCTGGAGGAGGCCGTGATCCTGCAGCCCTATCGTCCCGACATCGAGATTCCCGACTGTTCGATCACCGACCTGCTGTTCGTCGCGGCGGACCGCCACGGCGACAGCGTCGCATTCATCGACGGCGTCGACGGCCGGTCGATCACCTTCGACGAGTGGCTCGCCGGCACCCTGCGGGTGGCGGCCGGCTTCGCGGCACGGGGCCTGGCCAGGGGTGACGTCGTCGCCCTGTTCAGCCCCAACCACCCCGAGTACCCGGTGGCGTTCCACGGCGTCGTCCGCGCCGGGGGCGTCGTGACGACGGCCAACCCGCTCTACACGGCGGAGGAGTTCGGCAAGCAGCTCCGCGACTGCAAGGCGCGCTTCGTGATCACGATCGGGCCGTTCCTGGAGAAGGTCACCGAGGCGATCGCCGGTCTCGATGTCCAGGAGGTCTTCACCTTTGACGGAGCCGACGGCTCGACCGACTTCGCCGAGCTCGTCGCGTCGGACGACGCGGTCCCCGACGTCACCATCGACCCCCGGCGCGACCTGTGCGTGCTGCCCTACTCCAGCGGAACGACCGGCATGCCCAAGGGCGTCATGTTGACCCATCGAAATCTCGTCGCCAACGCGGCGCAACTCCGCGGCGTCCAGTCGAAGTTGCTCGAACCGGGCGACGCGATGATGGGCGTCCTGCCGTTCTTTCACATCTACGGTATGGTCGCGGTGATGAACGACGGATTGAACGCTGGCGCCACCGTCGTCACGCTGTCCCGCTTCGAGTTGGCGACGTTCCTCCAGGCGATCCAGGATCACCGGGTCTCCTACGCCAACCTGGTACCGCCGATCATCCTCGCCCTGGCCAAGCACCCCGCCGTCGACGACTACGATCTGTCTTCCCTCAGGACACTGCTCTCCGGCGCCGCCCCGCTCGGCGCCGAACTCGCAAGTGCCTGCCGGCAGCGGCTGGGCTGCAACGTGATGCAGGGCTACGGTCTGACCGAGACGAGCCCGGTGACGCATTTCCCGACGGTCGAGATGTCGGTCGAGGACCCCGGAACAGTCGGACCGGCTCTGGCGAACACCGAGGTCAAGCTCGTCGACGAGAACCGCGAACCGGCTCCCGAGGGAGGCCCGGGCGAGGTCTGCATCCGCGGACCGCAGGTGATGCTGGGCTACCTCAACCAGCCCGAGGCCACCGCGGCGATGCTCGACGATGAGGGCTGGCTGTACACCGGCGACATCGGTCGCTCGGGGCCGGACGGTCGACTGTACATCGTCGATCGCGTCAAGGAGCTGATCAAGTACAAGGGCGCCCAGGTCGCCCCCGCCGAACTCGAAGCGTTGCTGGTCGGCCATCCCGCGATCCGTGACGCCGCCGTGGTCGGCGTTCCCGACGACGAGGCCGGTGAACTACCGAAGGCGTTCGTCGTGCTGGCCGAGCCGATCGAACTCGACGCGATCGTCGCCTGGGTCGCCGAGCAGGTCTCGCCGACGAAGAAGATCCGCCTGATCGAGGAGATCGACGCGATCCCCCGCTCGGCCTCGGGGAAGATCCTGCGTCGCGAGCTGGCCGGAAAGTAGCGAAACGTCGGGATCAGTCGATCCAGCGAAAGCCGACGGGATCCGCCGGCGGCGCCAGCGGAGAGGTGGGCAGCCCGACCGGCAGCGACGGAGCGTGGTAGCCGACCGGCGCGACATCGTTCGAGGCGTCGCCGTGAAACATCGCCGCCAGGTACTGTAGCTGGCCCCGTCCCGGGCCGAGTTCGAACTGTCCGCCGCCGTAGGTCGCGATCCCGTGGGCCTCGCAGTACTCGTAGGTGCGCAGCAACTCCGCCACGCTGCCGAAGCGGGACGGCTTCATGTTGACGACGGTCGGCTTGAACGGAAGCTGGATCAGATCGTTCAGCGCATGCAGGTTCGCGTCCCAGCTGATCCGCTGACGATGCGGCGCCAGTGCCGCGGCGGTCGCGGGGTTCCACTCCGGATCTTCGATGCGCACCCCGGGCAGACCCTCCGCGACCGTGCGGTACATCGCGGCGTCCGCGGGCGGCCCCTGGAACGCTCCCCGGTAGAGTCCTTTCAGGTCGACGACTTCGATGCAGTCCAGTTCGGCCAGCTGCCCCACGATCGCCGGTGTCCAGCTGCTGGAAAAGTCGATCTTGAACCGCGCGTCAGGGTAACGCTCCAGCCGTCGCTGCAGCGGCGCCAGCGAGGCGGGTTCGCCGAGCCCACCGGACAGCACGAAACGCACCGGCTGCAGCGGCCGGTCGAGCAGGCCGGCCAGAGACAGTCCCGCCTGGCGCAAGGCCAGATCGACCGCGGCGCTCTCGAAGGCCCAGCGCCGGTACATCCGGTCGGTGCCGCCGGCCAAAGGCTCGGCGGCCAGCGCGAAGTCATCGAGCCGGGCCGCGAACCCGGCGAAGGTGAAGCGGCCGGTCAACCCGTCCGGAACACCGCGCTCCTGGAACGACTGCTGATCCGCGGCGGTGTAGCCGACATCCTCGCCGGCCCCGTCGAGACCGGCACCGCGAAGCCGGACCACCGTCGTTCGACGGTCGAAGCGACCGGTGTCGATCCGCAACGGCTCGAGCGACACGGCGTCGATCTCCAGGTCAAGCCCGGCGATCCTGTCGTAAAGCGACACCCTCGCCCCGTTGTTCGACATCCCCGATCCGCGGGCCGTCGATCAGCCTTCGACCGCCTCGGCGCTGTAGACCACCGGCTCGCCGTCCTCGACGCGGAGGCGCCGGAACGCCTCGAGCAGCCCCAGGGTGTGACCACCCGGCTCGCCGCTGCCGATCGTGCGCCCGTCGATCGAGATCACCGGCACGATCTCGGCACCGGTGCCGGTCAGGAAGCACTCCTCGGCGTTGTAGAGGTCATGCAGACCGAGGACGGTCTCCCGGGTCGCCATCCCGGCCTGGTCGGCCAGCTCCAGCACGGCTCCTCGGGTGACACCGGGCAGCGCACCCTCGGTCAGCCGGGGTGTCAGCAGTTCGCCGTTCTTGATCATGAAGATGTTGTCGGCTGTGCACTCGGCGACCCGGCCGCGCAGGTTGAGCATGACCGCTTCCGGCACGCCGGCCTTGCGGGCTTCGATCTTGGCCAGGATGTTGTTCAGGTAGTTGAGGGACTTGATCCGCGGGTCGAGGCACTCCATCGGGATGCGCCGGGTGCTCGCCGTGACCAGCGGGATGCCCTTCTCGTAGAACTCTTCGGGGTAGAGCTTGATCGTGTCGACGATGATGAAGACCGTCGCCTTGGGGCAGGACTGCGGATCGATGCCCAGGTCGCCGACGCCGCGGGAGACGACCAGCCGGATGTACGCGTTGCGCATCCCGTTGGCCGCGACGGTGTCGATCGTCGCCTTCTGCAACTCCTCGTTGCTCATGCCGACGTCGAGGGAGATCGTCTTCGCCGACTCGTACAGGCGGTCGATGTGCTCGGCCAGCCGGAAGATCGTCCCCTCGTAGACGCGGATGCCTTCGAAGACGCCGTCGCCGTACAGCAGGCCGTGGTCGTACACCGACACCTTGGCCTCTTCCTTGGGTACCAGTTTTCCGTTCAGGTAGATCAGCATGCTGCCCTCCGATGATCGCGTTCTTGTAACGTTCGCAGGAACAGCCGGTGGATCACGGGACCGGCGGTCAACTCGGGGTGGAACGTCGCGGCAAGGAGCGATCCCTGCCGGACGAACACGGGGTCATCCCCCGCGCGAGCCAGCACCTCGACCCCTTCACCGACCCGCGTGAATCGCGGGGCCCGGATGAAGACGGCGGGATGCGTTCCTGAGAACCCTTTTACTTCTATCTCTGTTTCGAATGAATCCAGCTGACGCCCGTAGGCGTTGCGTTGCACCGTGACGTCGAGCAGACCGACAGACGGCTGCTCCGGGTGCGTCACTTCCCGGGCGAGCAGGATCGCACCCGCGCAGGTGCCGAAGATCGTGCCGCCCCGGGCATGGAAGCTCCGCAGGGACTCGAACCACGGCTCGTCGCCCATCAGGTTGAGCAGTGTCGTGCTCTCGCCGCCGGGCAGGATCAGACCGTCCAGCTCCTGCAGTTCGGCGACGCGGCGGACCTCGACGACGTCGCCGCCCAGTCCGCGGACCGCCTTGCCGTGGGCCTCGAAATCGCCCTGCAGTGCCAGTACTCCGATCTTCATCTGCGCGTCTCGCCCTTTCGCTTCGCTTACCAGCCCCGGGTCTGCATCAGTTCGGACTCGGGCAGCTTCGAGGTCTCGATGCCGATCATCGCTGCGCCGAGGCCACGGGAGACCTCGACCAGGACCGCCGGGTCCTTGTAGTGGGTCACCGCCCGGACGATCGCCTTGGCCCGCTTCGTCGGCTCGTCGGACTTGAAGATGCCGGAACCGACGAAGACCGCCTGGGCCCCGAGCTGCATCATCAGGGAGGCGTCGGCCGGGTTGGCGATGCCGCCGGCGGCGAAGTTCGGCACCGGCAGCGCGCCCTCGGCGGCGACCTGGCGCACGATCTCGTAGGGAGCGCCGAGGTTCTTGGCCTCGGTCATCAGCTCTTCTTCCCCGAGCAACGTCAACCGGCGGATGCCGGTCATCACTTCGCGCATGTGCCGCACGGCCTCGACGATGTTGCCGGTACCGGCCTCGCCCTTGGTCCGCATCATCGCGGCACCCTCACCGATCCGCCGGAGCGCCTCACCGAGATTCCGGCAGCCGCAGACGAACGGCACGGTGAAGGCGAACTTGTCGACGTGGTGCGCCTCGTCGGCCGGGGTGAGCACCTCGCTCTCGTCGATGTAGTCGACACCCATCGCCTGGAGCATCTGCGCTTCGGCGAAGTGACCGATGCGGCACTTGGCCATCACCGGGATCGAGACGGCGGCCTGGATGCCCTCGATCATCTCCGGGTCGGACATGCGAGCGACGCCGCCGTCGCGGCGAATGTCGGAGGGCACGCGTTCGAGGGCCATGACGGCGGTCGCCCCGGCGTCCTCGGCGATCCTGGCCTGGTCGGCGTCGGTGACATCCATGATGACGCCACCCTTCAGCATCTCGGCCAGGCCGGTCTTCAGACGACGCGTGCCCTTGCTGGTTCCGTTCGTTCCGTTGGTCTTACTCATTGCGTTCGCCTCACGCGCCGTGCACGACGGCCTCTAGAGAATCGGCGTTGCCTCGATCGTGTCGGGCCCGGCGGGCACCTCGCGACCGAGTCGTTCCTTCACAAGATTTCCGAGCGTCCGCACCCCGTCCTCGATCTCGGCCGGTGTGGCGGACGAAAAAGCCATCCTCAAGGTGTTGTGCCCACCGCCGTCGCCGTGGAACAGATCACCTCTGCTGTAGTGCACCCCGTGTTGCCGTGCCGCGAGGAACAGGTCCTGGCCGTCGAAGTTCGCGGGCAACGTGACCCAGACGAACAGACCGCCGACGGGCCGGTTCCATGTCGCTTCTTCGGGGAAATGCCGTTGGAGCGCGTCCATCATACAGTCCCGGCGCTCGAGATAGGCCGGTCGGACCCGTTCCAGATGCCGCTGGAGCTCGCCCCCGCGAATGAAGACATCCAGGGCGGCCTGGACCAGGGGACTCGTCCCGCAGTCCTGGACCCGCTTGAGCTCGACGAGGCGGCCGAGGACCGTCGGGGGCGCCGCGACCCAGCCGACACGCAGCCCCGGCAGCAGCTTCTTCGAGAAAGTACTGAGATAGATGACGTGACGTCCGCCGTCGAGGGCGTGGAGCGTCGGCAGGTCGCGACCCTCGAAGCGCAGCGCCCCGCCCCAGTCGTCCTCGACGACCGGCACCCGATGACGTGCGGTCACCGCCAGGATCTCCCGGCGTCGCGCCTCGCTCGTCACCCGGGTCGTCGGGTTGTGGAACGTCGGCTGGAGGTAGATCAGCCGCGGACGGTGCCGTTCGATCGCCCGTTCGAGGAGGTCGACGCGGATGCCCTCTTCGTCGAAGGGGATGCCGACGACCCGGGCGTCCAGGGTGCTCAGCACGCTCAGCGCGCCGGTGTAGGTCGGCTCCTCGATGATCACCGAATCGCCGGGATCGACGAATGTGCGGAAGACGAGCTCCAGCGCCTGCTGAGCCCCGTTGGTGATCAGCAGGTCGGTCGGCCCGACCCTGGATCCCTGACCTCTCATCTCCCTGGCGATCGTCCGGCGCAGCGGCGGGTATCCCGCGGTGGGACCGTACGTGGCCACCGCCGGTCCGGACTCCCGGATCGCGGTCTGCATCGCCTCGCCGAACGCCTCGGCGGGCAGGAGCTCGGAGGCCGGGTACGAGCCGACGAAGGAGATCCCCTCCGAGGCGATCATCAGCCTGAAGATCGACTGGAGCCCGCCCAGGGCGGCGCCGTCGGCGGCGCGGGAGAAGGCGGTGAACCACGTCTCGTCCTCGGACGTGGCCGCCGGTGCGGTCGGCTCGACGAGGAAGGTGCCGCGTCCCGTCTGACTGTGTACGCGGCCCTGGCTGGCCAGGTAGTCGTAGGCCGAGACGACGGTGTTGCGGTTGACGCCGAGTTGTCTGGCGAGATCGCGGGTCGGCGGTAGCTTGCCGCGAGCCGGGAGGCGGCCGTCGGCCGCGGCGGTGCAGACGGCTTCGGCGATCTGCCTGTAGACAGGCACACCGCTGTCGAAATCGATGTCCAATCCGTCAATGATCAACGTGTCCACCCGATTGGACTAGTCCAATAGGGGCACTATAACGGGAATTCAGGTCGTGTCAAGTGGTCCTTTGCCGTCCATTGTGGGCAATCCGGCCCAGGTCCGGGTTGGCCTGGCCGGGGCCGCTACCGCCAGCACGAGCGAGCCTCAGACCAGGTTTTCCCGGACCGCCCGGCGAACCGCGTCGGCGACGCTGTGCACCTGGAGTTTCTTGTACACGGCTCGGACGTGGGTTCGCACGGTGTTCAAGCTGACGCCCAGGTTGTCGGCGACCTGGGAGTAGCTCCGGCCACGAACAAGTTCACGCAGGACATCCTGTTCCCGTTCCGAGAGATCCAACCGTGCCCTGGCGGGAGAGGCCGCCGGCCCGCCGCTGTCGGGCTGCATCGTTCGCAGCAGATCCAGCACGGTGCGGGCGACTCCGGGAGTGAGCGGGGATCCCCCGGAGGTGACTCCCCGGAGCTGGGCCAGCAGCTCCTTGGCGGACGTTTGCTTGAGCAGATATCCGTCGGCCCCGGCGCCGATCGCCTCGAGGATCACCGCCGGCTCCTCGAACACGGTCACCATCACCGCACGGAGGTCCGGCAGCCGCTGCTTCGAGCGCCTGACGAACTCGATCCCGTTCATTCCCGGCAACTCGATATCGACCAGGGCGAGGTCCCAGCCCGGCCCCGAGTCACCGGCAGCGGCGATCGTGCGCAGCGCCTCCTCGGCCGAACCGAACACGGCGACCAGTTCGAATCCGGGGGCGTGACGGAAGAACGTCGTCAGGCTCGACCGGTAGTGCGGGCTGTCTTCGATGAGAATCGCCCGGACGGTCACTGTCGACTCCGCAAGGCTTCCCATGCCCTGAGAATGCGACGGATTCCCGGCCGTGGGTATCGCATCATCATGTGGTTTTCCGATCGACCGGGTTTTCCCCGGTGGCGCGTGGGTCGACGAGCAACTCGACCCGGCTACCGCCGAGGGCTCCACTGGACAGGGTGATCACAGCTCCGATCTGCGCCGCCCGCAGCCGCATGCTCTCGATTCCCATCCCTCCCCGATCGACGACCGGATCCTCGAATCCCACGCCGTCGTCCTCGACCCAGATTCGCCAGCGGCGCCCCTCGGCGCGCAACCCGAGGGTGACCCGCCGGGCAGCGGCATGCCGGGCGACGTTGTGCATCGCCTCGAGCAGGATCAACTGAAGGTTGCGCCGGACGGCGAGGGAAAGGGTGACCGACGGGAGCGGCCGGGGGCAGTCGGTGGACAGCTCGGGCAGGTCGCCGGGAAACAGCCGCGCGCCGCGATCCTCCAGATAGGTCACCAGCGCCGAGAGTGACGCCGAGCGACTCCGCAGCGTCCAGATGATGTCACGCAAGCCCGTGCCAAGTTCGTTCGCAGTCGACGAGATCTTCTCGGCGATCCCGCGCCGCTCCTCCTCGTCCAGGTCCGCTTCGGACGCCAGGTCGGCGAGGATCCCGATACTGCCCAGACCTGCGCCCATCTGGTCATGCAGATCCCTGGCGATCCGCGAGCGCTGACGTTCGAGGCGCATCAGGACGGCCAGCCGGGCGCGATGCATGCCGTAGAGCAACCCCAGCGGAAGCAAGGCGAACAGCACCAGCGCCCAGGTCTGGCGGTACCAGGGCGCGTGAATCCGCAGGGTGAACCGTTCCGGTGCCGCCGACCACACTTCGCCGTCGAGGGAGGCGCTGATCTCCGGCTCGTAGTCTCCCGGCGCAAGATCGACGAGTCGAATCGTCGACAGGCGCGACACGCTCCAGTTCGCGCCGCCCCTCGGCCGAACGCGATAGAGAACCCGGGAGGGGTCACGGAAACTCAACGCGACGAACGCCAGCTCGAGTCGGTTTCGCTGATACGGAAGCTCCGTTGTCCCGGAGAGCGCCAGCGGCGACTCGTCGACACGAGCCTCGACGATGTGAACCTCGGGAGGCTGGACCGGCGCGAACCGCGCGGTCGCCGGCACCTGGATCACCCCATCGGATGTGCAGAGGTAAAGGGCACCGTCGGCCTCCTCCAGGATGTCGCCGGCTCCCGGTGTCGGAATCCCGTTCCACTGATCGAGACGCTCCAGGACTTCCCATCCAGCCTCGAGATCGATGCGTTCCTGGACCCTCATCTGCGTTCCGTGACCCGCCAGCCAGACCCCGCCGGTCGGCGACGCGCGTAACGCGAACATCCAGCGTGACGGCAGGTCCTGCGCACCTGGTACGAGTTCCCACGTTCGCCGGTCATCGCGCCGGTGCAGACCACCCGAGGTCGCCGCCCAGATCGCACCCGAAGGCATCTCGATCATGCTCTTCACCTGATGCGGCCCCGGGAGGTCCTCGCAGGCCCATGCGTCAGGGTCGGATGCCCGGGAAACCTCGACATGGCAGATCTCACCGTCGGAACCGGCCCAGAGCCGCCGGCGCCGGTCCTCCAGCAAGGCCACGACGACCGATTCCTTCAACGGTACTTCGCCAACCGAGACCGGTCGTCCCGCCCCGGCTTCCGCCCGGAGGAGTTGCCGGTCCACGCTGGTCCAGACCGCGCCGTCGCGGGCGGTCGCACAGCGACCGGCGTAGCGGGTGTCGGGAAACCCGTGGGCCACGAACTCGTCCTCGCGCTGTTCGGCCACGACCACTCCGCGGTCGTCGTAGGTCATCGCCCAGAGCTTCCCCGAACCGTCGACACAGATGTGACCGCCTCCGCGGAAAGAGCCCCCGGCAACGCCGAGGATCCTCCATCGACCTTCGGCGAAGCGAGCCAGACCACGCCAGGTCGATAGCCACAGTCCCTCCGGGGAGCGCGCGAGGTAACGCGGCGACTGCGCGGGTAGGCCGTCCTCCTTCGTCCAGAGCACCGTATCGGGCTCGGGTAGCTGGAACAGCCCTTTCTGATTCCCGATCCAGAGACTGTCCTCCCGATCGACGAGCATTCGGCCGCCGATCCCGCCGGCGACCGCGTCGAGATCGAGGGTCTCGGGTTCTCGGTCCGGACGCAGAAGCACCAGTTCGTAGTCGAAAGCTGCCCAGACGGTTCCGTTGCGGACCACGAGGTCGATGGGCAGGGCCTCACTGCGCCAGACCTGCTCCACCTTGCCGTCGAGGTACCGGTAAACGACGCCGCCGCCGTCGGCGAGGAACGTCAACAGGTAGAGCGAACCATCCGGGTGGGGCTGGATATCTCCGATGCCTTCGATCCCCTGGAGGATGGGGCGTGGTGCTGCGTCGGCAGTCACCTCCCACAATCCGCTGCGCGTCGTGGCGAGCACACCGACTTCGGGAAAGGCATGGACCCGGAACAACCGATCACCGCCGAATCGTTCCGGACCGATCTTGATCGTCGATCCATCGGAGTCGCGCCGAACGACCGAGCCTTCGCGGAGAAACCAGAGCGAACCGTCCGCGGCGAACGCGGGTTGCTCGACGTCGACGATCGGATGACCGTCCGGATCCCGCACCGGAACGACGCTGCTCTCGTCGACGCGATGGAGCGCCCGGGCCGGATGATCCGTGACGAACACCTCGCCGTGCGGGCCGACCGCGATCGTCTCGATCGCGCCGGTCAACACGTCACGTCCCCAGTGACGGATCGACGTACCGTCGAAGCGCACGAGCCCGCCGGTCGTGCCGAGCCAGAGGAAACCGTCGGCACCCTGGGTGATCCGGTTGATCGAGAGCAGCCCGGGAACGTTCTGGGAATCGAACCGGCGAACGAGTCGTTCCTTGGCCCAGCCGTGGCCGCACGCGGCCAGCGCGATCAGGCCGATCACGGTAAGGCTCCGGCGGATTCCTCTCATGCGGCCCCCGACTTCAGGGAGGCATGGTCCTCCGACCGGGCCTACCGGCGCAAGGGATCCGGATCAATGGCAGGACAGCCCGCAGATGCTCTCGACCTTCTCGATACAGGCGTCGCTCCAGTACAACTGGCAGCACCGGGGATCGGCCTGGCAGATCTTGTCGGCGCAGCTGGTCTGATCCGGTTGGACGTCGCAGAACGACCCCAGCGGATCTCCGGGAACGCAGAAACCGTGGGGGCACTGCTGCTGCGGGTCCGGGCAGCGCTGGCTGCCGCAGATCGTCCGGGTCTCGGCGACACAGGTCGCATCCCAGGCGGTCTCGCAACAAAATGAGTCTTGCTGGCAGACCTGCTCGACGCACAGATCGCAGTCGGCGACCAGTGCCGCACCCTCCTCGCAGGTGTCATGTTCGCAGACCGCCGGCAGGATGCAGGTCTGCAGACCATCGATCTGCTGGTCACGGGACGCCGCCTGTCCGCCGCCGACGCCGAACGTTCCCCGGGTCCCGTCGATGATCGGCCGGACAAGGTAAAAGAAACCTTCGCCGGGGCCGGGAATCATCTGATCGAACATCGAGGTTCCGCCGATCGCCTGCCCGACACAGGCGAGACTGGCATGCTGGATCGCACCGAACCCGCGCATCCGGAACAGGTCACCGAAGACCACGTCGAAACGCTCGGCGCCGAAGTCGTCGACCCAGCTGACGACTCCCGTCGAGATCGTCAGCCTCGGCCAGTTGAGCAACTTCGCCACGAAGCCGTCCTCATCGCCGAGCAGTGCCGGTTGCAGCGGACGCACCAGCGGGAAGTCGGACGAGGTCGTTTCGCCACCGACGTAGACGCCGCGCACGGGTCCAGCGGGGAAGTCTCGCTCGAGGTCGATACCACCGACGCGTTCACCGCCCAGCGTTCCACCCAGATAGCTCGAGAAGACGAGTTCGGACCCGGAGGCTGCGAGGAGCGAGACGAACCCGTCGCTGGTTCCGCCGAGGGCGATCCGTCCGGAGAGCGGTTGCTCGAGTGGGAACCCGCCGCCCTCGGTCGTTCCCACGATCCACGCCCGCGCGAGGTTGTCGGCGACGACCTCGGTGATCGAGCTGTCGTTGGCACCGCCGATGTAGGTCGAGTAGTGGGTACCCGGCGACGTCATCCCCGGTGCGAGTTTCGTGACGAATCCGGCGGTCGCGAAGCCCGGGGCCGGATCGGTCTCCTGCAGTGCGCCGGGAGTGGTCGGGAAGTCGGCGCTGCTCGTCACACCCGCGACGTAGACCACCGACCTCCAGTCGAGAGCCAGGCTCTGCGCCGCATCGTTCGCGGAGCCGCCGAGGTAGGTCGCCACGAGGATCGACGGCGTCGAGGCGTCGACCCGCGCCGCGAAGGCGTCGGCTCCTCCGGCGTAGGCCGGCTGGAAGGTGCCCGCGGTCGACGGCAGATCGTCGGAGAAAGTGTTGCCGGCGACGACGACACGGTCGGCAACGTCGGAGACGACTTCGACATCTACCAGCTGATCGGAGGAGGCCCCTCCCAGATAGGTCGAGAAGTCGAGCACCGACCCGCCCTGGGAGATTCGTGCGAGGAGACCGTCCGAGTTCCCGCGGCGCTCGGCCTGGATCGGCGCGACGGTGGGAAAATCAGTGGAATGGGACTCACCGGCGACCCAGATGTCGCCGTCCGGTTCCAGATCGACCCCGAGCAAGAAGTCGACACCGTCGCCGCCGAGATAGGTCGCGAAGACGAACGTGCCGTCGGCGAGCAGCTTGAAAACGAAACCATCGTCATCGGCCTGATTGCCCTGGATCGCGTCGGGCGAGACGGGAAAATCGCTGGAGACGGCCCGGCCCACAACCACCGATGCCCCGGTTGCGTCGACGGCGATCGCCGTGCTGAGGTCGAAGTCGGTCCCACCGATGTAGGTGATCCAGTCCATCGCCACACCGCCGGGCGCGAGCTTCGCGACGTAGACGGCAGTCTCGGTCAGCATCTCCGCCGACGGATCCGTCGGGAACGAGGGGGCGGCGGTGACTCCGGTCGCGTAGGCCGCGCCGGACGGATCGACAGCCACGTCGATGACCCGATCGCCGGTGGGCCCGACCGGTTCGACGCCGCCGAGGTAGGTCGAGTAACGCAACGCCATCGGGTCGATCACCAGCGGCGCCGCCCGGTCGTAGGCGCCGACTGCGAATCCGACGCGGTCGTCCTCGCCGAGTACGAAGCGGCTGGGAACCGAAACCTGGGAGCCGTCGACGATCTGGTAGCTCTCCGGAGCTCGCTGCATCAGGCCGGCGACGCTGCCCAGCAGCAGGTCACCCGAGGCCGAGAGCGTCAGCGGCAGGCCGGAGAACTCCAGGCCGATCGAGTCCGCAGTCGCTCCGGGGGCCACGATGAAATCGAACTCGAGACTGCCGTTCCGTTCGTAGAAAACCAGATCGATACCGGGATAGATTGCGTTGTAACGCACGGCGCCGTAGGCCGGCACACCGTTCACGTGGCGGTCGGGGTCGAGACCGATGCGGTAGTGCGTGGCTCCGGTCAGAGGACTCTCCCCGGAGAGCCGCACCTGTTCATCGGCACCCTGGAAGCGCATGCGCACGACCTCGGCCGGCTGACGGGAGTAGTCCGCAAGTGCATCCACGAAGGGCATGCGTACCGCCGATCGGCGGACCTCCGGGGACAGAACGAAGACCGCTTCCTGTCGCGTGAAGTGAACCAGGAAACCCGGCGCGCGGCCGACGAACAGGACCCGTTCGTCGACTTGACCGAGGTTCTCCTCGAACCGAACCTTGCTCGAAATCGATTGGCCGGCGTCCACGGACCCGGCCAGCAGAAGCGTGGTCAGGAGTATGAATCCCAGCGGCTTTCGCATGGCTGACTCCCAGTGCCTCGGCCTCGGAGCCGTCTCCGTGACGGTGCACTCGTCTGGCCGCGCCTGCGCGACCGTTCATGCCGGAAGAGGGTGACCGGCCATGCAAGATCGTACGAGGGCCACCGGGGCGCGCCCATCGCATGAACATGCGAGGCGGCCCCGAGGCAGAACTCGCGTTCGAGAACCGAGTAGAATCGAATCTCGAGCACGCGGCTCGGCGATCTGCATCGGCGGCTCGATCAACACGTACGGAGGATCGATGAGTCAACCGGCCAGTCTCAACTACTGTTGCCCGAAATGCTCCGGAACCAGCTGCGACGTCGGCGAGCTGCGCGGGGCCGGCGGTTTCTGGAGCAAGATCTTCGACGTCCAGGGCGCGAGATTCAGCACGGTCACCTGCACCCGCTGCAAGTACACCGAATTCTTCAAGGCCCCGACGAGCATGATCGGCAACATCTTCGACCTGTTCACGAACTAGGAGGCCTCCCGCCCGAGGGCGCTCAGCTCTTGGTCGCGACGTAGATGTCCTCTCGCGGATCCAGGGCGTGGCGCCACATCTCCGGCTCCCACTTCTCGACGAACGGATTGTGGCGCGTGACCGTGAATCCGAAACGGGCGATCCGCTCGGCGTAGTCGAGTCCATGGAGACGGACGAAACCGGAGTGGCCGCAGTACTTCACGGTGTTCTCCCGGTTGACCTCGAGGCCGGCAGGCATCTCGAGCGTCTCGGACAGCGCCAGCCCGATCGGGGTCTGCGGGATGGCGAAGCCGCCCGGCTTGAGCACACGATGCATCTCCCGGAACGCCCGGGCCTCGTCGACCACGTAGGTCATCACGTGATTGCAGATCACCACGTCGAATTCGTCGTCGCCGAACGGGATATCGGTGACGTCGACCGTCTGCGGGTTCAGGTGCATCAGCGCCCGGTTGTCGATTCCGCCGCAGACGTAGTCGACCGACTCGGCGTCGAGAAACGTCCGGGCCAGCTGCGGGTCGGGGGCGATGTGCAGGACCCTGGACGGTTCGGTCAGGATCTTCGTCCGGTCCCGGAAGAACAGGTGCAGCAGCCGGGCCCGATGCCGCGAGAAGCAGTTGGGACAGATGACGTTCCTGCGCTTCCCGGCGCCGACGACCTCGTACTTGTCGAACAGCGGACGGTTCGACCCCGACGAGAGGAACCGCCGATACCTCTTCTCGCAGAAGACGCAGAAGTACTCCCCTCCCCGGGAGAGGAACCCGTTGAAATAGGCTCGCCGCAATCGGTGTTTCAGTTTCATCGCTGCACGGTACCTCTTCCGTCGAAGACTCCGAAATAATCGCCACCCGGGAGTTCGCAGCTGTCCAGATGATGCAGGCCCAGTCGGGTCCACGCCTCCCCGGTGGCCGCGAGCACGGGGTTCCGGTCGACCGGCACTTCCGCGAAGCGTTCCCGGGTCAGCTCGACGATCCGGTAGCCCCGGACACAGGCTCCGGGGTTGCCCTGCTCCTGGGTGAACCGATGGGGCTGCCCGTCGATCTCGACGATGCGTCCCGCGCACCGTGCCGACTCTCCCTTGCGGAACGGCGATCCGGGATGCGGCCTCCAGTCACCGGTCAACGTCCCGGCGTAGTAGAGGTGCAGCTGGTTCCTGCGGGTCGCGAACAGATACCAGGTGTCGTCGCGATGGTACAGAGTCGGGTCGACCAGCTTCACGCCCTCGATCAACTCCTGGACCAGCGTCCAGCGCGTGGGAAACTCGGCGGCCCGGTACAGCCGCACCGACCTCGCTCCCTTCGTCTCCGGCAACATGTAGAGGTCGGCTCCATCGGCGAACACCTGCGGGTAGGAGAGGTGGAACGGCTCGTCGAGAACGATGCCCTTGAAGTCCCAGCGGTCGGTCGCTCGATCCAGGACGGCGACGGCGATCTTGCCCAGAGGCGATCCACTGACCAGCACCTCGCAGAACAGGAACGTGTCCCCTTCGTGACGGATCACGAACGGGTCGGCCAGGGTCGTGATCCCGCCGCCGGCCTGGGAGCGGTCGAAGACCTCGGCGGTCGACGGATCCCAGCGCAGTCGATCGCTCGACCGCTGGTAGCCGATCGACCAGTAGGTGTTCCGCCGGATCGCCCGGCGTTGCAGGCGACGGTAGTGACGGTAGCCCCACGCGATAAGCGCGAGCCCCAGGGGAATGCCGAACCAGGGAATGAACGACATCGCGAGCGGGCCTACCGTCGGGTCGAGGTCAGCTTGCGGTACAGGGCATGGGTTTCCCGCACCGTGCGTCGGCAGTTGAAAACCTTGTCGATCCGTTCCCGGGCCGCCTGGCCCATCCGCTCCCGCAGTTCGGGGTTCTCGTACAGATCCTGGATCGCGTCGGCGAGCGCCTGGGGATCCTTCTGCGGGACGATCAAGCCGGTCACCCCGTGGTCGACCATCTCGGGCATGCCGCCGACGTCCGACGAGATCGCCGGCGTGCCGTAGGCCATCGCCTCGACCACCGCCCGGGAGAATCCCTCGCGGCCGATCGACGGCAGGCAGAACAGATCGCAGGCACCGGCGAGCTGGGGGGCGTCGGTGCGGAACCCGGCGAAGTGAATCCGATCCCGGGCCGGGCAGCCGGCCAGCGAACGCTCGAGGCGCCGGTTCATCTCGATCTTGCCCGCCAGCACGAAGTGGATCTGATAGTCGTCCGGCAGGAGTCCGGCGGCCTCGATCAGCACGTGAATGCCCTTGCGCGGTCGGTTGCGGCCGCTGAAGGCGACGGTGAAAGCACCGGCGGGAACACCGACGGTCGTCAGGTCGACCGGTTCCGCCTGGTACCACGCCAGCTCGTGCCCCTTGTAGATCGTGACGATCTTGCGGTTGTCGATCGGGATCGGGTGACGGTGGAAATAACGGGCGATCGCGTTGGAGCCGCAGATGATGCGGTCGAGGCGCGGGTGCAAGTAGGTCATCCAGGAGGCCGGCGAGTGGAGCCGGACGTTCCCCATGTACCCACGAAACGTGACGATCCGGATGTCGATGCCCCGGGCCGCCTGGATGCCGCAGCCGAGGGAGTTCGAACCGAACGCGTGCAGCACGTGATAGCGCTTCTGCTCCAGGCGGCGCTTCAACTCGGCGATCGCCGCCCGGTCGTAGCGCAGGGGAATGTTCAACGTCGTGACCGGCACCCCGGCCTGCTCGAGGGTCGTCACGTGGGGGCAGCTCAGCCCGGTGATCACGTCGAGGTCGACCCCGGACCGGCGCAGCCCGATGATGTTGTGGGCCGTCGGACGGTCGAGGACCTCGGCGACCCACAGGACGCTGAGCGATTCGGCGGTTTCCGCGACCGGGGCAGGCGAAGCCATGGGGCAGTCTCTCCCGCTGGGCCCGCTGGGCAGTGGGCCTTTGGAACCGTGCAGGAATACCACGAGTTGGCCCGGGAAACGAAAAGGGGCGAGCCGGCCTCGCCGACTCGCCCCTGTCTGGGATCTATCCCGAACCGATCAGTTGCCCTTGCAGGTACCGTTCTTGCAGTTGCCGGAACAGCAATCGCTGTTCGTGCTGCAGGAGTCTCTGGCACCGGCACAGGTGATGCACTGGTCGGAGCCTTCGTCGCAGCCCTGCCCGGGGCACGGATCGCTGCCGCTTTCGCAGGCACCGGCGTTGCAGGCTTCTTCGCCGTTGCAGTAGTTGCCGTCGTCGCACTCGGCGTCGGAGGAGCATCCGCCGCCGCCGCCGCCGCAGACCCAGCCGTTCTCGGAGCACTGGGCGTTTCCGCAGTCCGGCAGATCGCCGTCGCAGCAGTACCGGCTCCGCGGGTTGCCGTTGACCTTCTGGCGGCAGTCGCCGGGGCAGTTGCCGCAGTCCTCGCCGGCCTCGCAGGCGCCGTCGTTGTCACAGGCCGGAGCATCGCAGCTGTCGGTCGCCTCGTTGCAGGTGGTGCCGCCACTGCAGGGGTCACCGCTGGACTGGCACGAACCCGCGTTGCACGTCTCGGTCCCGGTGCAGAACTGGCCGTCGTCGCACTCGGCGTTGGTCGAGCATCCACCCTGGGGATCGAGGAACTGCTCGACGTCGTTCCAGTACGCCGCCAGCGCACCGTCGACCGTCCAGTTGTTCCCCGAGTCGCACTCGTTGCCACAGTTGAATCCGCAGCAGCCCGACAGCTGGCCGACGACCTCGCCGGCGCTGTTGAGCACCGGCGATCCGCTACTGCCGCCCATCGTCGCACCGGTGATGTCGGTGCTGTAGATCCGGTTGCCACGGCTCCAGCCCTGGCAGGTGCCGGTGTTGGCGTCGACCTCGTGCTCCGAATAGACCTGGGGGCCGAAGTTCGCGTTGCTGACGCGATAGAGCGAGGCTCCGTCGTTGAACGCGATCGGGCTGTTGTTCCAGCCGAGGAACACCGCCCCTGCCGGAGGCGCCTCGTCGAGGGTCAACAGCGTGTAGTCCGCCGCCGAGCCGGTGGCCACGACGGTGACACCGACGGTACTGGCCGCAGGCGGGGTTCCGCCGGTCACCAGACCGTCCGGGCAACCGCCGTTGCAGGAGTCGGTGGTGTAGTTGAAGAACGTCTCCAGATTCGCGATGTCGTTGGTCAGGCAGTGATTCGCGGTGAGGAAGTAGGGAATCTGGCTGCCTCCGTCGGTATCCGCCAGGAGTCCGCCGGTGCAGGTGTTGATGAACTGTCCTTCGATCCACTCCATCTTGGCGATGGCGTCCTCGGCCGGGCCGGCCGGGCCGGTGTTCACACAGTTCACATCGACGACGCAGGCGGCGTTGTCGGAACAGGGCCAGTTGTCGTGGCTCTTCTCCTGGGTCTCGAGGCTGCGGCCGCGGATGTGGCCGATCGCCGAGATCGCAAAGGAGATCTTCGCTCGCGCGACCTCGACGGGTGCCGCGGAATAGCGCAGTACCAGAGTGCCGGTGTCCGAGACGATCGAACGGGTCCAGAACTCGCCGGTGCCGTTTCGGCCGCGCCCGGTGTAGGGGCCGTCAGCCTGTCCGTTGGGACCGAGCAGGAACATCTCGGCGCCGGTCGGCAAGGCGAAATCCGTCAGCTGCACACGGATCGCCTGGGCCCCCGGGGTCCGAACCTGGGTCGCCCAGATGTAGCTCCCGTCGGAATTCTTCTTGATCACGCCGGTGTTGAAGGCACGCCCGAAGGGCTTGCCGAGGGGCTCGTCGATCGTCTTGACGATGCCGACGCGAAGCGGCGCGGTACCGAAGGGCGCCTGCACCTCGAGTTCGTCAAGATCCTTCGGTGTCAACGCGACGCTGGTGACCGAAGCCGCCAGACCGGTCGGTAGCGAGCGGGAGAGCTCGGCGTGCAACGCCGCCTTGGCGTTCGCCTGCTCGGTCACCGTCAAACCACCGACCGCAACTTCGGACCCCGTTCGCTTCGTTCGAACCGGTTTCTCCGACGCGAAGGCCAGCGGAGCCCACAGGACCGCCACGGCTGCGATCACCGTCCAGAATCGTTTTTTCATGAATGCCCCCACCACGAGACCAGGGGTCTGGCCTCGTGAGCGAACCGGATCCATGCGAGACGCGGCGAGATGCCACCTCCCCGGATCCGGCACCACGTCGGGCGACTATACCGGCGAAACGGTTAAGCAATTATAGGTTCAGTCGGTCGAGCCCTCGGGAAGTATGAAAACTTTCCGATGAAAGTATGAAACCTTTCCGAGTTTGGTGCGTCTGACTCTGGCGAGGGAGACAGATGAATCAACCGACCCCACCGCGTCCGACCGATGCCGAGCTTGGAATCCTGCGAGTTCTCTGGAGTTGCGGGCCGTGCACGGTCCGTCAGATCCAGGACGCTCTCGCCGATGACGGGACCGTCTCCGGCACGTCGGTGCTCAAGCTGCTCCAGATCATGATCGCCAAGGGAATCGTCGAGCGCGACGCCTCGGCCCGGGCCCATGTGTTCCGGGCCCGGGTCAGCGAGCGGCAAACCCAGGAGCAGCTGACCGAACACCTGGTCGAGCGGGCCTTCGGCGGCTCCGCGGCGCGGATGGTGCTGCGGGCTCTATCGAGCCGTCGGTCGTCTCCCGAGGAGCTGGCCGAGATCGAAGAGTTGATCGAGCAGTTCAAGAGCCGAGGAGGGGGCAAGGAATGAACGAGATCATCGGATCGTTGAGCATCGCCCTGGTGCACTTCCTCTGGCAGGGCTGCCTGATCGTGGGCGCCCTGGCCCTGGCGCTTCGGTTGTCCCGCGATGCCGGTCCGCGCCTGCGCTACGCACTGAGCGTCGGCGCTCTCGGCTTGCTGGCGCTGGCGCCGGTGGTCACACTCGGTTCTTCACTGATGGGTCGCGACCAGGGTCCGGAACGTACCGTCGTCGCGCCCGGCGAACGCCCGACCGCAGTCGCCCTGGAGATCGACTCGCAAGACGGGTCGATCGCTGCCGGGGCGCCGGATCCTGCAACACGGCCGGTTGCGTCTCCCTTCTCCCTACGTTCCGGCATCGTCGCGTTGTGGTTCGTCGGTGTGCTGGTCTTCACCGGGATCAACACCGGCGGCTGGCTCGAGATCCGGAGCCTGCGCCGCTCGGGGGTGCCGGTCGCCGACCCGGCGTGGGATCCCTGGGTCACACGACTCCGGGCACGGCTCGGCATCCGACGCCGGGTCAGCGTACTCGTTTCGGACCGTGTGGACGTGCCGACGGTGATCGGCTGGATCCGCCCCGTGGTCCTGATCCCGACATCGGCGTTGCTGGGGATGAGCGCGCCGGCTCTGGAAGCGCTGCTGCTTCACGAGCTGGCCCACATCCGCCGGCACGACTTCGCCGTCAACCTGTTGCAGGCGGCGGTGGAGACACTGCTGTTCTACCACCCCGCCGTCTGGTGGGTATCCCGGCGCGTGCGTCACGAACGGGAGCTCTGCTGCGACGACATGGCGGTCAGCCGCTGTGGAAACCGCCTGGAGTACATCCAGGCTCTGGTCAAGATGGAAAGACTCCGCAGCGCCGGACCGAACCTGGCCCTGGCCGCGGATGGAGGTTCACTCGTGGAAAGAATTCGACGTCTGACCGGTACCGAAGAACAGCGCAACGGCGGAGGCACCCGGGGTGCCTTCGGAATCTGGGTCCTGGTGCTCACGGTGACGATCGGCGCGATGCAGCTGCTGTCCGCGCCGTCGACCGTGGCCGCCCCGGCGCCCCAGTCCGCTGATCAGGCCGACGCGCGCAGCGCCACGTCCGAGTTGATCGAGGGCCGCTGGCGCGCCGAGACACGCCGCGGCCGGGTCTGGATGGAACTTCGCGTCGACCGCGACGGCAAGGGTCGGCACACCAACGGCTTCACCATCGACGCCTCGGACTTCACCGGCACCGGCTCCGACGGGATCCCCGGTTTCCGGCTCGTGCGCGATGCGGGCACGTTCCATTTCGAGGGCAGCCTCCAGCGCCGCGATCAGGACGGGCGGTTCGAGTTCCGCAGCAACCCCGAGTACGCGAGCCGGATGGCGGCGATCGGCTTCGAGGTCTCGACGACCGTCAGACGGTTGTTCGAGATGGCGGCACTGGATGTCTCCGTCGCCTTCGCCGAAGGGATCCGCGACGCCGGCTACGGTGAGATCTCGACCAGCCGGCTGGTCGAGTTCCGCATCCACGGTGTGACGCCGGAGTTCATCGCGGCCATCGAAGAGACCGGCTTCGACGGGCTCGCACCGAGCCGATTGGTCGAGTTCCGCATCCACGGCGTGACGCCGGAGTTCATCGACGAGATGGCCGAGATCGGCCTCGACGACCTGAGCGAATCCCGGCTGGTCGAGTTCCGCATCCACGGTGTGACCCCCGAGTTCGTCGATGAGATGGAGCAGATCGGTTTCGACGACCTCAGCGAGTCGAGACTCGTCGAGTTCCGGATCCACGGCGTGACCCCCTCCTTCGTCCGGGAGATCGAGCGGGCGGGAGTCGACGATCTCAGCCCGTCACGAATGGTCGAGTTCCGCATCCACGGCGTGACGCCGGGGTTCATCGAGGAGATGCACGAGGTCGGGTTTCGCGACGTCTCGGCGAACCAGCTCGTCGCGATGCGCATCCACGGCGTCAGCCCGGAATTCGCGCGAAAGGCCCAGGCGAAGTACGGCGACGACGTGACGGTCAACGACCTGATCGACATGCGGATCCACGGACGGAGCTACTCCGACTACTGATCGTCGTAGCCGTGTCGAACGAAGGGCGGCGACTTCAGTCGTCGCCCTTCTTCATCGCCGCCCGGAGCTGGTCGGCCAGCGACCCGAACGAGCCACCCTTCTGCTGGCTTTCCTGACGGTCGGCGTATTCCCGGGCTTCCTTCTTCTCCTTGGCATCGAAGACCGCCTGGCGGCTGAGACGGATGCGGCCGGTCCCGGCATCGACGTCGAGCACCATCACCTCGAGCTCGCTGCCGACCGGAAACGCCTTGCGCAGATCCGCTCCGCGATCGAGGCCGGTCTCGGGGAAGGGCATCAACCCCGTGCGGCCCGGTGCGAGAAAGACGAACACCCCGTAGCTCTCGTGCCGCTCGACCTTGCCGGTCAGGCAGGCACCGGCGACGATCTTGTCCTGCTGGGCATCCCGGGCTCTTGCCGAGCGCTCGGGAAGGACCGTGACGCCGATCCGCTTCTTGTCGGCGTCGAAGCTCAGCACCTCGATCGCAACCTCGGTGCCCGGCGCCAGCGTCTCGCGCCAGGCGTCGCGCTTGCTCGTCGGCGGGAAGGTGGAGACGTGGGCCAGCGCCTCGATGCCCGGCTCGAGTTCGATGAACGCGCCGAAGTCGGCCAGTCGCGTCACCGTACCGATCAACATCTGCCCGACCTCGTAGGTGTCCTCGGCGTCGGTCCAGGGGTCGGCCTGGAGCTGCTTGATTCCCAGGGAGAGCTTGCCCTGCTCCTCGTCGACACGCAGCACCTTGACCGTGATCTCGTCACCGACCTGCACGACCTGCCCGGGATCCTTGATCCGGGTCCAGCCCATCTCCGAGACGTGGAGCAGGCCCTGCACCCCGCCGCCGAGGTCGACGAAGGCACCGAAGTCGCGCACCGAGACGACACGGCCGTTCATCACCGCGCCCTCGACCGCCTCGGCGCGAATCTCCTCGGCCCGCTCGGCCTCTTCCTCTTCGAGGAGCGCCCGGCGGGAGACGACGATGTTCTTGCCGCCCTCGCGGAACTCGGTGATCTTGAACGCGTAGGTCTTGCCCTCGTGGACCGCGGGGTCGTCGGTGAAGATCGTGTCGATCTGCGAGATCGGGCAGAAGCCGCGCTGGCCGCCGATGCGCACCTCGTAGCCACCGCGGTTGGTTCCCTCGACCTTGCCCTCGACCGGCATGCCGGCCTGGTAGGCCTCCTCCAGCTGCTGGCGCGATGCCGCCCGGCGGGCCAGCCTCATCGAGAGCTGCAGGCCGCCGACGGTCGAGACGACGATCGCCTGGATCGTGTCGCCGACCTCGACGTCGATGTTGCCGTCGTCGTCGGCAAGCTCTTCGAGCTCGATCGAGGCCTCGCCCTTGCCCCCGACATCGATGAACGCCGCCTCGCGTCCGATCGAGACGACAACGCCTTCGACCGTCTGGCCTTCACGGTGACTGGTCGGCTGCTCGAACGCCTCGAGCATCGCGGCGAAGTCTTCTTCCGGTGGTTCGTTCTCGTCTGCGGGGCTCATCGTATCGACTCCTTGGCAACCGAGCGATTGTACCGCCGGATGGCCGACGCTGCCGGTCGGCCGAGCCTGGTTTCGGGAGCCGCACCCGATCGCCCTGGGGGACGGGCCGACCACCCCTATAATGAAGAGCCGCAGAGTCAGCCCGCGCCATCGCCCGGAGGTCGGACGTGATCGGTTTGCCCAGGTCGTTGATGATCCTCGTCACACTCCTCGTGGCTGGCACGGCACCCGGAGTGCAGGCGGGATCCGACGACGACAAGAAGAAACCGAAACAGGAGAAGCCCTTCGTCTTCACCAACGACGACCTCCCCCCGGCCGAGGGTGCGCCCCCGGCGGCGAACGACGCCGACGCAACCGCGGCACCGACCACCGCACCGACCGCGGCGGTCTCGATCCCTTCCTACGGCGAGGTCCGCGATCGTAGCGGCCACGGCGAAGGCTGGTGGCGCATGCGCGCGGCCGAACTCGACGTGAAGGTGCTCGACGCCGCGATCCGCTCCCAGGAGCTCCACGTCCAGAAGTTGCGGGGGAAACTGACCCTGTCGGATCCGACGTTGCTCCAGCGCTGGAAGGATGCCGCGATCTACCTGACCGAGGTCGAGGCGGAGCGTGACGCGCTGCCCGACGAGCTCCGGGATGCGGGCGGGCTGCCCGGCTGGCTCCGCCGGGGCGAGGTCGAGATCCCCGCCGAAGCGCTCCCCGCTCCCGTGCCGTTGGCGCCCAGCTTCGGCGACGGAGTCACACTGACCTGGACCGCCGATCGACAGGCCAGGTTTCACATCGTCGAGTTCCAGTGCCTGGATTGCTGTTCCGGGTTCGACCCCTGCGAAGTGGTTTCGCGAGATGTCTCGTCGCCGTCGGCTCCGTTCGCTCTCGAGGCGGGTAAATCCGCCAGCTGGCGAGTTCGCTCCCTGGACGAGTTCGGTTTCCCCGGCGAATGGTCGGGATGGGAGACTGTCGAGTACACCTCGCCCTGACGCCCTTGGCCGCCCCTTCCCCCACCACCCTCACCGCGGAACCGACGCGTACGCCGACGCGCTGGCTCGTCTTCGGTGCCCTGATCCTGGTGCAGGTCTCGTTCGGTGTGAACTACCTCGCCTCCAAGGTCGCGATGCGCGAGCTGGAACCCCAGGCCCTGGCCACTCTGCGGGTCGTGATCGGCGCCGTCTGTCTGCTGGTGATCGCGCAGCTGGCCGGTGGCCGCTGGCCGCGCAACCCTCGGACCTACCTCGAGCTGGCCCTGTATTCCCTCTTCGGTGTCGTGCTGAACCAGATCCTGTTCATCGAAGGGCTGCACCGCACCACGCCGACCCACTCGTCGCTGATCGTCGCCACGATTCCGGTCCTCACCCTGGTGATCGCGATCCTGATGCGCCGCGAGGCGTTCACCGGACGCAAGGCGCTGGCACCGCTGCTGGCGATCCTCGGTGTGTTGCTGATCGTCCAGCCGAGCGGGTCGTCGCTCGGGTCCTCGACCGCCCTCGGCGACCTGTTCACCTTCGGCAACGGTGTCTCGTTCGCCTTTTTCCTGGTGATCTCCAAGCGTTTGCTGACCCGCGAGGCACCTCTTCCGGCGACGGCCGTCCTGATGACCTTCGGGGCGATCAGCATCTGCGGGTTCGGATTGCCCGAGGTGCTCGCCACGGACTTCGGCTCGCTGTCGACGCTCACCTGGTGGCTGATCGCCTACATCGCCGTGTTTCCCACCGCGCTGGCCTACTGGCTGCAGTACTGGGCGCTGGCCCGGATCGAGTCGTCGGTCGTTGCCTTTTTCATCTATTTGCAGCCGGTGATCGCCACCTCGCTCTCGGTCTGGCTGCTCGACGAGCAGCTGGACGCCCTGGTGTTGAGCGGCGGGGCGTTGATCTTCCTGGGAGTCTGGCTGACGATCCGGCGATAATGGCGGGCATGGACATCACGCTTTATGTGTTCCCGGGTGGCGAGGGCATCCCCTCGGTCTCCCCTCCCTGTGTTCGCGTGCAGCTGGCCCTCGCCCGTGGAGGAGTGGAGTACCGGACGGTCTACGTGAAATCGTGGGCCGAGGCGGCGAAGTTCAGCGCCACCGGACGACTCCCGGCGATCGAGATCGACGGCGACCGTTTCTGCGACTCGGTCGAGATCCTCGACGAGCTGGAACGGCGGTTCCCCGAGATCGCGTTGACCCCCACCGATCCCCACGCGCGCATGCGCGATCGGCTGTGGGAGCACTACGTCAACGATCATGTCTACTGGCTCGGCTACTACATGCGCTGGACCGACGAGGAGGGGCACCGACGCTTCTCGAAGGCGATGCTGGCCCGGGCGCCGTTCCTGATGCGCTTGCTGGCACCACGGATGATGCGTCGGTTCACCCGGAATCGATCGAAGCAGATCGGTATCCTCGGCAAGAGCCGGGAGGAGATCCTGCGCGCCTTCGAGCGCTCCCTGGAGATCTTCGAGGAGGGGCTCGGCGACGGGCCGTTCTTCGAAGGTCGCGACACGCCGGGGCGCGGAGATCTGGCCTCGGCCTCGACCGCCTGTCAGGTCGCCTTCCGGGACACGATGCCCGAGTCCAGGCAGCTCCTCGAAGGACACCCCGCGATGGTGGAACACACGCGGAGAGTCTTCGAGGCCTGCTCGCTGGATCTACCTCGCTGGCTGGCTCGACCCTAGGGACGAGCCACCCGCGATCGAGGTGACGTTACCGTCGTCGGCCACCCTGCCGCACCGGCCGGCAGCCCTAGCGCACCGGCAGCTTCATCACCGCCTCGATCACCGCGTCGGCGATCTCGGCCCTTTTCCAGGCGATGAGATCGTCGGACGACATCGCTCGGCTCAGCGAATTCTGCTCGACGAACGGGACGATGATCTCCGGGCCGAGGCCCTCGGAGGTCAGACGGAGGACTTCGGCCATCAGGTCCGGCGGTGCCACGCTGCTCTTTCCGGAGGCTGCATCTCCGGCCGACGCTTTGCCCGCGGTCGCGTTTCCGGTGGTCGCCGGCTGAGCGTCCGGACTCGCCTCACCCGTGGCCCACGCGCGCTGCATCGCGCTGCTGTTCAACACCGTCGTGAACGCCTCGAGCAACGCATCGCTCAGCACCTCGTTGCAGTTCTCGTTGCTGAATTTCTTTCCGTACCGGGTGGCGTCGCCGTATCCGCGGCCGGACCAGAGCGCTCGGCCCGAAGCATCGTTCAACGTCAGATCGAGTCGAACCCGGCTCTCGTAGGTCGCGCCGACAGCCTGGTTGGTCTCGTTGATCGCCAGATCGGTCAGCTGGACGGTCAGCCGGAGCGAACTCCCGGCAGCGACGTCGAGCCCCGCCGCAGCGGAGACCCCGATGAGCGTCTGCTCCACGAACGGCACGACCTCATTCACCGCGCGCAGTCTGTGAAGGTTGTCGTCGTCGTCGGTCCGGGCGCCCAGATCGGCCGGCTCGCCGCCTGGGCGGGCGTCGACGACCTCCAGCGAGACGGCACGCTCACGCATCTCCAGAGACGGAGACAGCATCGATGCGGCCACCGCCTGCTGCGGAGTGAAGGTCAGTGTGATGTTGGGATCGTTCTTCTTCGCCTCTGCCGGAAATGCGAGCAGCAGGGCGATCACGGTGGCCGCGACCAGTTTCGGTCGATGTCGCATGGCGTTGTCCTCCCTGATTTCCATCGTGCGGCTTCCGTGGCGGGAAACCCCGATGTCGAGAGGATAGCAGCAAGTACCGGTGCGATCGCCTCCACGGCCGGGTCAGCGATGATCCGGTGTGAACGGCAGCGCGGTGTAGCTACCGCCGATGATCAGGGCGTTGTTGAAGTCCAGCACCCCCGAGGCGTTGCGGTAGTTCACCGGCAACGACGCCTTGCGCGAGAAATCCGTCGCATCCCGGAAGAGCCAGGTGTGCAGGTGCGGCCCCGACGAACAACCGGTGTCCCCGGACAGTCCGATCACTTGACCCTGTTCCACGTAGTCTCCGACGTCGACCAGCGAGCCGTTGAAGGTCAGGTGTACGTACTGCATGACGGTGCCGTCGCCGTGCTGGACGAAGATCCAGTTCTCGCCGCCGGTGCCGCAGGTCCGGTTGCCGTCCATGTTGAACTCACGGACGATGATCACCGTTCCTGCGCGTGATGCGAGCACCGGATCGCCGATCTGCATGTTGAAGTCGTAGGCAAAGGTGTTCTGGTGTCCCCAGGTCGGGTTCGGCGGGCAATGGGCGTTCTGTACGGTGTAGGTCAGCCCCGGAGTCCAGGGCAGGACGTACAGGGAGTCGGCCGGATCGCCGAACGGTTGATTGCAGACGATTTCGCCCTTCTGGACGTTCAGCGTGAACACCTGGGTGTCGGTCTCGGTTCCGTCGTACGCGACGATCGTGATCTGATGCGTGCCGACCTGATCCCACCCCGCGGTCCCGCTGAGCACCCGGGTGGTCTCGTCGAACTCGACCCAGTCCGGTTTCCGGGTGACGCCGATCTGGATCGGGTCGCCGTCGGGATCGCTGACCAGCAGCTGATAGCGCCACTCCCGGTTGTGATCGGCGAGCAGGGTCGGGACGCTGGTGATCACCGGAGGTTCGTTTCCGGGGGAGACGTCGATCTGACCGCAGCTCTCCTTGATCACCTGCGGGCGGCAGCTGACGACGCCGGTCGGGCGTTGTATCCCCTCGCTGTCGGTTCCGTAGGAACCCTCCACGCTGCCGTTCGATGCGACGACGAGGAAGTACTTGTCGCCGCTGGTCGGCTGGAACCGGCTCGTCGTCTCGCCGGAAGTCGAGCAGAAGCGCCGGACATGCGAGGAGAAGTCACCCAGGGTGCCCTCGTAGACCTCGAAGTCGGCATCGGCCGCGTGACAGGAGTCGCCCCAGTTCAAGACGACCTCGCGGTCGTCCTTGTCCACCGTCAACGGTTGTCCCGGCGAGCGGTACCCGTCGGGGACGGTTCCGGCCGTGACCGGAGAGGTGCAGACGAACAGGTCGTCCAGGTACCAGCCGTCGATGCCGCCACAGCCGTCGGCTCCGAAGTCGAGTCGCAGACGCACGGCGTCACCGGCGCCGGCGTAGGCATCGAGGGAGACACTCGACCTGCCCCAGGATCCGCTGACCTCCCCGCCGTCGGTTCCGCTGAACGCCGGTTGACCGCCGAGGGGGTTGCCGTTGACGGCGCTGACCGGAATCAAGGTGATGTTGTAAGGGTTGAAGACGAAATCGGCCGGGTTGATCGGCACGTACGGGCCGCCGTTGACGCTGACCTTGAGGTTGCCGCCGTCGACGGCGTGCTCGGTCGCCACGTAGTGTTCGAAGGTCAACGTGGCGCCGGCGTCGAGGACGAACTGGGGACTCTCGGCACTCAGGAGCCGCGACTGGTCTCCGAAGCCGGTGATGCAGTCGCCGATCCACTTGTCGTCGTCGGCGAACAGCGCGGAACCCTCGCGGCCGGGTGGCAGATCGGCCGTCCATTCCCAGTCCCGGGGCACGTACTCGGCGAACACCCCGGTGTGGCTGAAGGACCAGCGTCCGGCCGGGTCGGTCTCGAAGTCCTCGTGGAACATCGCCGTGCCGCAGATAGCGTCCGGGACGTTCGGGTCGAGCAGCGGCGTGAAGCCGCAGGCCGGATCGAGGGTCAGCTCGACGGCGGCGATCGCCGACGTGACCTGATCGCAATCGTCGGCGTCGATCAGCTGCCCGCTGGGTGCCCCGGTCTGTGGATCGGCCAGGTCGATACCCGATCAGGTCGGTGCAGGACTGGGTCAGCGCCGACGCGTGATCGGCGAAATCGCTATCGGTCACCTGATAGACGCTCATCGCTCGCCAGTACAGATGGGCCGCCTTGATCGTACCGATCGGCGCGATCGTCTGCCCGTTGTAGCTCCCCCCATCGGCGAGTAGGGCGAACGCGTGGTTCGGAATGCCGGAGTTGGTGTGCACGCCGGCGGCATCGCCGGTACCGCACCAGTACTGGAGGTCCGAGACCTTGCCCGGATCTCCGAAGCAGTTCGGGTTCCACATGTCCCGGATCACGCCGATGGAGAATGAGTCCTCGCCGATCAACCAGCGGAAGGAGTTCGCCGTCGACGAACGGGTACTCAGTGTGAGGTTGACCGTGCCGGCACCCTCGGCCTTGAGCAGTGCGCCATCGGTCTGGCCGATCATCACCGAGGGGATGCTGATCGCGCCGGGGGCGGTGCCGCCCATCGCGAACGGCCCCCCGGAGGTGTTGACGACGATCACCCCGGCGGCGCCGGCGTTCTGGGCGTAGAACGTCTTGAGTCCGAAGAAGCAGCCACCGCGATCGACCAGCGCGATGCGACCTGGCGTGAACCCGACCAGCGGCTCACAGGCATCGGTGAAACTGGTCGCCCCGCCGTTGTTCTGGTTGTCGAAGGCCAGCTCGACCGTCGCGGTCACCTCGAGATCGCCGGCAGGGTTGAAGGCGGCGCCACCGACCACGTACGAACCGGCGAGATCCAGAGGTGCATGGACGACGAACCCGGGTGGCGGGCTGCCGCCGTAGATCGAGCAGCTGTCGCCGGCCCTGAGCGCCGCAGGGGCGTCGGAGCCGGTGCCGTTCTGCTGGTCCGCCAGTTCGCCGAAGATGTCCGAATAGGACTCGCTCAGCGCTCCCGGCTGGGCCTGGTAGATCAGATCGTGACTGCCCTGGGTGTAGGCGTGGACCCATTCGTGGGCCACGACGTCATCGCTGGCGACGCCGTTGCAGAAGTTCGCGCTGGTTCCGTTCCAGGTGGCGTTGGGGCAGGCGAGGAACGTCGGCTGCCAGGTGGAGATCATCATGGCCGAGGCGCCGTCCCACGACGGGTGGGCTCCGCCGGACAGATTGACGAACAGCTCGTAGACCTGCGCGGTGGTGTCGATGATCGCGTTGACCTGTTGATCGTTCGCCGGGTTGCCGGTGCTGTAGGGCAACGCGTCGCCTTCGCTCCAGATCATCTGACCGAGGTTCGGATGGTCCACCCGGCGGGTGAGCGTCTGATGCACGCCTTCGACACGATCGACGATCACCCCCACGTGGGCATCGACGTAGACGAATTGCCGCACCGCACCCTCATCGGCGACGACCACCTCGTAGGTCAGCAGGCTGGGACCCTGCTCCCGGCGGGCCAGCCCGGGGCGGTAGACCACCAGGCGAACGCTCCGGGCGACGAGATCGCCCGCCGGAGGTCGCTTGAGTCCCCGGGCGACTTCCGCGATCGCGATCGGCGCGGCCTCTGCCCGGGACAACCCGGGGACCGGGTCGAGGGTGAGGTCGGGCAAGAAGGTGCCATTGACCGCGACCAGCTCGCCGGCCGGATCGAAGTGAATCCGGAGCTCACCACCGAAGACGGGCACCCCCTCGTGCACCTGACGGTAGGAGACGTGAGTGTGACCGTAGCGATCCTCTGCGATCGACGGGGCCGTCAGCTCCTGTCCCGGGTTGCGGATGCCGAAGGCCTCCCGGTAGCGAGCGAGGAAATCGGCCGCACGCTCCGCCGGGACCGCACCGGAGAGCGCGACCTGGCCGGGCGGCGTCTGGAGAAAGCGGACCCCACCGGTCAGCGGATGACGCTCGAGCGTGGCCCCCGGCCCGGCCTCCTGGGCCAGCCGGACCACCGCGGCGGGAACGTCGACGTCGGAAGCTCGCAGTGCCGCCGGCAGCGCCAGAACCACCGCTGTCGCCGCCAGGATCGTCCGCATCTTCATCATCGATTCCGCCCTCTCACTAGGATAACTAGTGGTACGCTGATACCTCTAGATTGTCAAGAGGTGCGACGAGCAAGATCTCGATATCCCCTGGCGAACCGGCCGGTCTACGCTCATGGAGAACGCGGATCGGCTGGACCCGGCCCGCAGCACAAGGAGTCCGCAATGCCGATCTCACCTGGACCTGGATTCACCCTCGGGCTGTTCGTGGCCCTGCTCACCGTCGGCATCGTCCATGCGAAAGGAACCCAGGTGACGACGGTGGCCCAGGTCGCCGGCGGCACCGGCGGCGTGGTCGTCGACGCCGCGGGCAACGTTTACTCGGCCGACTTCGGCGAGGTGCTCGGCGGCGGGGGAAAGCCCGGCACCCGACTGTTCCGCATCGCCCCCGACGGTTCGACCGCGGTCTTTGCCGAGGGGTTTCGCGGGGCCTCCGGTGTCGCGATCGATCGCCACGGCAACTTCTTCCAGTCGAACATCCGGGGTGGCTACGTCAGCAAGGTCACTCCGGCGGGCGAGGTCAGCACCTTCGCCTCCGAGGGGCTGCAGGCGCCGGTCGGCATCGTCATCGACGAGCAGGACACGCTCTGGGTCGCCAACTGTGGCAGCGGCTCGATCCAGAAGGTCGCCAGCGACGGCACGTCGTCGCGCTTCGTCGAGAGCCCGCTGTTCAAGTGCCCCAACGGGATCACGATGGACGACGCCGGCAATCTCTACACCGCCAACTTCTACAATGGCGATGTGGTCAAGATCACGCCGAAGGGGCAGGTCAGCGTGCTGGCCACGCTGCCCGGCGAAAACAACGGCCACATCGTTCATGTCGACGGCACGCTCTACGTCATCGCACGCTCGGCGCACCAGGTCTACGAGGTCTCCTTGACCGGGGAGATCAAACTGTTCGCGGGGTCCGGCGAGAAAGGCGGTCAGGACGGCAAGCGGCTGGAGGCGAGCTTCTGTTACCCCAACGACATCGCGATCAGTCCCGACGGAAAGACGCTCTACGTCAACGAGGTCGCCGTGGACTCCACCGACGGCAAGCTGCTGGCGCCGACCCGGGTCCGTGCGCTGAAGCGCCGCTGAGTCGCTGACGCCTCCCCGGCGGGATTCGAGTTCCGGTGAACCGGGTCAGGCCGTGTTCGGCACCCGGCGGCGCCACGGTTCGTCCGGCTGAAGCGGAACCGGCAGCGCGTCGCCGATGGCGTCGAGCAACTCGTCGATTCCGCGGCGCTTGATCGCCGAGATCGGCAGCGCGGTCCGGGCGGCGAGCCGGGCCGCCAGATCCTCGGCGTTCAGACGATCGACCTTGTTCATCACCAGAAGTCGCGGGATCTGGTCGTAGTCGAGGTCGAGGAGGATCCGGCCGACCGCCTCGATCTGCGCCTCGTAGCCGGGATGGGAGGCGTCGACCAGGTGCACGATCAGGTCCGAGTCCTCGATCTCCTCCAGGGTCGCGCGGAACGCCGCCATCAGGTCCTTCGGCAGATCGCGGATGAAACCGACCGTGTCGTTGATGACGATCTCGCGTTCCCGGGGCAGCCGGAGCCGGCGACTCGTCGGGTCGAGGGTCGCGAACATGCGGTGCTCGACGAACACTTCGCTGCGGGTGAGCAGATTGAGCAGCGTGCTCTTGCCGGCGTTGGTGTACCCGACCAGGGAGACGACCGGAACGCCGCGGGTGCGCCGCCGGGACCGGCGTTGCTCGCGACGCTTGCGTTCCGCCAGCAGCATGCGTTCGAGGCCGCGAATCCGGTCCCGCACCCGGCGACGGTCGATCTCGAGCTTCTGCTCGCCGGGACCGCGCCCACCGATCCCACCCTCGAGACGCGAGAGGCCCGAGTCACCGCGGCTCATCAGGCGGGGCAACAGGTACTTCAGCTGGGCCAGTTCGACCTGGATCTTGCCCTCGTGGGTTCGCGCGCGGTGGGCGAAGATATCGAGGATCAACTGGGTGCGGTCGATCACCTTGAGGTCGGTCGCCTCGGCGATCGCCCGGGCCTGGGCCGGGGTCAGGTTCTGATCGACGACGACGAAATCGAGCTGAAGCCGCAGTGCGTGGATGATCAGGTCCTGCAGCTTGCCGGCGCCCATCAGGGTCTTGGGGTCGTAGGACCTGCGCCGCTGCAGGATCCGCGAGACGACCTCGAGGTCGGCCGATGCGGCCAGCTCGGACAGCTCGTCCAGCGAGGCCTCGGCCTCTTCCCGGCCACCGGTCGTGACATGCACGAGTACGGCGCGGCCGACCTTGCCGGCGACCTTCGTCCGGTCACGGTGGCGGTCGAACTCCTGTTCGAGGGCCCGGATCAGCTCCAGGAAATCTTCGCCGATCTCGCCGACCGGCCGCGGCGGAAACAGCCGGTAGCGCTCGCCGTCGGTGGCGACGTCCTCGACCTCGCGCTTCGGCTTGCGGCGACCTCGTTTTCCAGGCGTCGTCGCGCCCCGGGGCAGCATCGGTGCGGTCGATCGGCGCGCGTCGGGTGCGGCCGGCGTCTGGGTCTCCGGGGCCGGCAGGAGGTGAGCGACCCGCGCCGCTGCCGGAAGACCGGCGTCGTCGACGGCGATCGCGGCCATCGCGTCGAGACGATGCAGCGCCAGCGGCGCCAGCTCCTCCGAGGACAGCGCGGCGTCCTCGAAGCAGGTCGTGACGAAGCGCAGGGTGCAGAAGCGCATCCGGCCCGACGGCGCGCTGGGTTGGCGCGGCACCTCGATGCGCTCGGCGCTGCCGACCGAGACCGCCTCGATACGGCCGGCCCGGTCGATCAGGACTCCGAGCCGGCGATGGATATCGTGGCTGATCGCCGCCATCTCACGGGCCAGCTCCCGGCCGACGATTCTCTGGGGCGAGACCCGGCGGCGGAAGAGTCGCTCGATGCGATGTTTCTGTGCCGGGGCCAGGCCCAGCAGGTTGCCGCGAACCTCAGAAATCGGTAGCCACCTCCGCCATCAATATAGGAGAGATCTCAGAGCTTGCCGATGAAATGTGTCCCGGCGCGGCCTTCGATCGCGTCGGGGAGGTGCGCCGGGTCGGTGATCAGGGCCCGCCGGCCGCCGTTTCGCAGGAAGCGAATCACCGCCTCGATCTTCGGTCCCATGCTGCCCGGCGCGAAGTGGCCTTCCGCGGACATCTGCTCGATCTCGTCCAGCGTCACGGCGCTCAGCGCGCTTTGTTGCGGCGTGTTGAACTGCACATAGACCTGCGGCTCGGCGGTGAACACGATCAACAGCTCGGCCTTGACGTCGCAGGCCAGCACGCTCGAGGTCAGGTCCTTGTCGACGACCGCCTCGATCCCGACATAGCCGTTCTTGTCGGTCTTCTTGATCGGCACGCCGCCGCCGCCGCAGGCGACCACGATGTGCCCGGCCTTCGCCGCCTCGCGAATCATGTCGCGCTGCAAGACCCGCTGCGGGTTCGGGGAGGCAACCACCCGCCGCCAGCCTCGCCCGGCCGGATCCTCGATGATCTTCCAGCCCATCTCATCTCGCCGGCGCTCGGCCTCGGCCTGTTCCAGGAACGGGCCGATCGGCTTGCTCGGACGGGCAAACGCCGGGTCGTTCTCGTCGACGAAGACCTGGGTCACCATCGTGACGACCCAGCGGTTGAGGTCCTTGCGGTTGATCTTGTTCAGCAGCGCCTGCTGCAGGATGTACCCCAGGCTGCCCTCGGTCATCGCGACGAGTACATCGAGGGGGAGCGACGGGACCTGACCGTGAGAGAGCTCGTGCTGCATCAGCAGGTTGCCGACCTGGGACCCGTTGCCGTGGGTGACGACGAGGGGGTAGTCACGCTCGATCAGGGTCATCAACAGCTCGGCGATGTACTCCGCGTTCCGCTCATGGTCCTCGATCGTGCCGGCCTCTCCCTTCTGGATGAAGGCGTGACCTCCCATGGCGACCATCGTGACCGGCGGACCTTCTCGATACTGGCGATTCATCGACGACTCCCGGCCCGTTTTCCGGGCCCACACGTTGTCGTCGTACACCATCGTGCCCGGTGGCGCCACGGGTCAAGTCCCGCCGCTTCAAGCTCGCGCTTCGATCCGGTCCAGCGGGAGGCTGATCTCACAGAGGATGCCGCGCTCGCGGTGGGAAACCGCGAGTTCGCCCCGCAACTCGTACTGCACGATGCCCTGCATCAGCGTCACGCCGAACCCGGGGGATATCTCGGCGGCGGCGGACGGGGCGCCGAACTCGGCCCAGCAGATCTTCAGCATCCGGCCCGGTTCGAGAGTCCATTGCAGCTCCACGCGCCCACCCGGCACCGACCAGGCGCCGTGTTTTGCGGCGTTGGTCGCCAGTTCGTGGAGCGCCATGGTCAGCGAGGCCGAGGCCTTGGGGGTCAACTGCAGCTCGGAACCCTGCACATTCAAGGTGTCCGACAGGGTCTGGGTGTAGGGCGACGCGACCGTCCGGACGACGTCGCGCAAAGTGCCGGACTCCCACCGGCGACGGGCCAGCGCCTCGTGGGTGCCGGCAAGGGCCCGGAGTCGGGCCACGAAGTTCGCGACGTAGAGCTCGACCGACCCGGCGGACTTGCCCGATTGCTCGGCCAGGGCGATCACGGTGGCCAGGTTGTTCTTCACTCGGTGGTCGAGCTCGTGCAGCAGCATTCGTTCGTGCTCGGCGGCCCGCTGCCGTTCGACGACCATGCCAGCGACGATCAGCGCACCGATCGTGGCGGTCAACGAATAGGTCCACAGCGCGAACAGGCCTCCCTCCGAGGCAGAATCTGCGTAGGGGCCGACCCCGGCTGCGGTGCAGATGACGGCGGCCGCCGACAGGACCAGAGTCGTCGTCGCCGAACCGATCATGGCGAACCGCAATGCGGCGGCCATCACGAAGATGTACGGCAGCAACGCCAGGAACGTCGCCCCTTGGGTGAAGACGATCGGGACCGAGACCGCAACGCCCAGGCAGACCGTGACGAACATCGCGACTTGGCGCCGGGAGTTCACGAAGCGTCGGTGGCCGGCGTTGGCCCAGGTCAATACGACGGGAGTGACGATCACTCCGCCGGCACAATCGCCGGCCAACCAGACCCGGGCCAGATCGAGGAACCGGGAGTCGACAACCTGCAGCAGTGTCGCGGCCCCGACCGAGGCGGTGATGACCGAGGCGCCGAGGGCGCCGGCGAGCAACAAACCGATGTCGGTTCGGCGTCGCAGGTCGGCCCGGAACCGTGTCGCCCGGGTCAACAGCGTCGCCGCCACCAGGGGACCGAGCGTGTTGCCGGTGGCGATCAACAGCGCGGTCGCGCCGCTCAGGCCGTGGATCAGGTTGACCGCAACCGCGCCGACCCAGATTCCCGGACCGATCCTGTTGCCCCAGAGCAGCGCCGCGGCCAGCGCCAGTCCAAGCGGCGGCCAGACGAGGGTCACCTGCCCGTCGACCTGGGCGAACTCGAGTCCCAGGTGGCCACCGGCGAGGTAGGCCGCCGCGATGGCGATATTGCGAGCGACGAGACTGCCCGGCGAGACCGACGCCTCCCGGCGAGCCGTTTCGGCGACGTCGATTCGCGCGAGGTTACCCTCGGAATGGAACATCTTCTGCCTCGGAATCGGGGTGTTCTGAGTAGGATTCTACTCGAATCCTTGGTCAGGATCGCCGGAGTTGCGGCGTTCGATCCGCGTGCGGCATCGAGAATGAGGTGGTGGAACGTGGCAGTTCCGGTACGATGAGGGCTGTTCTCCATCAGACATGCGGCGACCCGGATGGGATCCAGGAGCTGCGAAGGACGGCTCCCCCATGACCGGTCCCGGCAACTCCCCCAGCACCGAGAGTCGCGCGACAACCGCATCGCCGGCTCGACGCTGCCTCTTCATCTACCCCCAGTTCCGCTCGGAGTCGTTCTGGAACTACCGGGCCACCTGCGAACTGGTCGGAGCGAAGTACCCGGCGGCACCGCTGGGACTGATCACCGTCGCGGCGCTTCTCCCGGAATCCTGGGAGGTCCGGCTGGTCGACCGCAACGTCGAGACGCTGGAGCAGGCCGATATCGACTGGGCCGAACTGGTCTTCATCGGCGGCATGATCGCCCAGCAGTCCGCCACCCTCGAACTGCTGGCGGAGTGCAAGGCCGCCGGCAAGACGGTGATCGTCGGCGGACCCGACGCGACCTCGAGTCCGCACCTTTACGCCCCCGCCGACTCGCTGGTGCTGGGCGAGGCCGAGGTGACGCTGCCCCGCTGGCTCGCCGACTTCGAGGCCGGCAGCGCCAAGCACTCGTATGAGTGCGGGGAAGAGAAGGCCGACGTGACGACCTCTCCCCGGCCGCGCTTCGACCTGCTCGACTTCGACCGCTACCTGCACGTCGGCGTTCAGTTCGCCCGCGGCTGCCCGTTCATGTGCGAGTTCTGCGACATCATCGAGCTGTTCGGCAGAGTACCCCGGCTGAAGGGCGTGGAGCAGATGCTCGGCGAACTGCAGTACCTGTACGACCTCGGCTACCGCGGCCACGTCGACTTCGTCGACGACAACTTCATCGGCAACAAGCGCGACGTGAAGAAGTTCCTCGTCGAGTTCGAGAGCTGGCTCGAGCAACATGAAGTGGCCCTTCGAGTTCTCGACCGAAGCTTCGGTCAATCTCGCCGACGACGACAAGCTGCTGGCGATGATGCAGCGCGTCGGCTTCTCGGCGATCTTCGTCGGCATCGAGAGTCCCGACGAGGAGACGCTCGCGCACACCCAGAAGCTGCAGAACACCAAGCGCTCGCTCGCAGAGAGCATGCGCAAGATCTACTCCTACGGCATCTTCGTGAACACCGGCTACATCGTCGGCTTCGACACCGAGCAGGGCAAGCGTCGCCGAGGGCATGCTCGATCTGATCGAGGCCAGCGCCGTGCCGGTCAACATGGTCGGCCTGCTGTTCGCGCTGCCCAACACCCAGCTACAACGGCGCCTGGCCAAGGAGAACCGGCTCCACGAGAACTTCGAAGTCGCGCCGTCGGATGCCGGCGATCAGTGCCTCGGCGGCCTGAACTTCGACACGGCGCGACCGCGGGCTGACGTCCTGCGTGACTACCGGAAGATCATCGGGGATTCGTACGCCCCGGCCAGTTACTTCAGCCGTGTGCTGCGGGTCGGCACCGCCCTCGACTGCAGCCAGAAGAAGCTCAAGCTACCGCTTCGCTATGTCCTCAAGGACCTCAAGGGGTTCGGTCGCCTCGTCTGGCGCATGGGCGTCAAGCGCAGCTATCGCGGCCTGTTCTGGAAGACGTTGAGCAAGCTGGTCCTGCGTAATCCCCGGGGTCTGCGCTACTCGGTGGCGATGATGGCGCTGTACCTGCACTTCGGCGATTTCCGGAACTACCTCGTCACCCGTCTCGACGAGGAGATCCGCAAGGCCGACGAAGCCGCCGCTGCGGCAAGCAAGGATCGCCTGGCGGTTCTACCGGCCAGCTCGATGCCCGCCGTCGCCGCCCGGGCCTGAGTTCACCCGGGAGTCGCCGGGTCCAGGCCGGTCTCGACGCGCATGATCTTCTCGACCCGGAGTCGCTGGGCTTCGAAGCTCTCCCGGTCGTCGGTCGGTTCCAGGGCGATCTTCTCGCCGAAGCGCAGGACCGCCCTGGAGAACGGCTTGGGAATGAAGAACCGGTCCCAGCTGTTGAAGTGCCAGGCCCGATCGACGGTGACGTAGACCGGAACGATCACGGCGTCGGCCGCGTGGGCGATCCGGATCAGACCGGGCTTGACCCGCCCGGCCGGCCCCCTGGGCCCATCGACCAGATTCGCCGCCAGGCCGTGCTGCTTGAGATGCGCGACCATCCCGAGCAGGGCTGCCGCCCCCCCGCGGGACGAGGAGCCGCGGATCGCCTTCCAGCCGACCTGTTCGGCGACGTTGGCCACGATGTCGCCGTCCCGGCTCTGGCTGATCATCACCGCCGGTCCGTAGCTCCGCATCGCGGGAAAGTCGCGGATCGCGGTGAAGAAGTGCTGGTGCCACATGCACATCAGCACGCGCCCGCCGGCGGCGTGGTGCTCCTTCCACTCGGCCTCGTTGAGGGTTTCGACGTGAAACGTCCGCGTGTACCCGCGGACGATCATCGCCACGACGAAGGCCAGCGCGCGTGAACCGACAACCCGTTGCAGGAGACGCTTCATCGCCCCTATCTATTGCGCCCGATCCAAGGTTGTCAACCACCGTGCCGTATGCCGACGGCGCGGCTCGCGGTGGATAGCGTAAGATTGGCGCATGAGCCAGAACAAGACCACGCCAGGAGCCCGTTGCCTCATCCCCGGACTGTTCGACGGAAAGGTCGCCTGGATCACCGGCGGCGGCACGGGACTCGGACGGGCGATGGCGCTGCGCCTCGCCGAACTCGGTGCCGACGTTGCGCTTTCCGGACGCCGTCGCGAACCACTGGACTCGACTGCCGCGGAGATCCGCGAGCGCGGCCGCAGAGTCGCCGTCGCGCCCTGTGACGTCCGCGACCCAGCCGCCGTCGATGCCGCCCTGAAGACGACGGTCGACGAACTCGGTGGCGTGGACGTCTTGATCAACAATGCCGCCGGCAACTTTCTCTGCCCGTCGGAGGAGCTGTCGGCCAACGCGTTCGCCGCCGTGGTCGGCATCGTGTTGCACGGGACCTTTCATTGTACCCAGGCGGCCGGCCGCTGGTGGATCGCCGAGAAGCGACCCGGCGCTGTGCTCAGCATCACGGCAACCTACACGCGCAGCGGCTCCGCCTTCGTGTTGCCCTCGGCATGCGCCAAGGCCGGCGTGGTCGCGTTGACCCGGAGCCTGGCCGTCGAATGGGCCCGTCACGGGATCCGCCTGAATGCGATCTCCCCCGGGCCGATCCCGACCGAGGGCGCCTTCTCGCGCTTGATGCCCCCGGCGATCGCGCAGAAGTACGAACAGCGGATCCCCGCCGGCCGCTTCGGCACCCAGGAAGAGCTGGCCGAGCTCGCGGCCTTCCTGGTCTCCGACGCCGCGGAGTGGATGCGTGGCGAGGTGGTCACCTTCGACGGCGGCGAGTGGCTCCGGGGCGCCGGCGAGTTCAACGACCTGCTCGACGTTCCAGCGGAAGTGCTGCAGGCGCTGCGGCCGAAGAAGAAGTAGTTGCTCCCTCGTCTCGCACGGTTGGCCACGCTGGTGCTGCTGATCGGACTGCTGCCGGTCGACGTCGCGGCCCACGACTTCACGATCACCGAGAGCGTGGTCTTGCTGAAGTCCGACGGCACCTTTCTGATCGACATGACCGTCGACGTCGACGCCCTGGCCCTCGGCGTTTCTCCGGCGACGCCTTCGGCGGAGGTGGTCCAGGCGCTGGCCGCACTGTCGGTCGGCGAGTTCGAGGTCGCTCACGCCCGGGCGATCGATACGATTCAGCGCCGGGTGCGAGTCCGCTTCGACGATCAGCGGGTGATCCCCGACGTCGTGTTTCCCGAGATCGACTCCCCGCTGCTCGAGCGCTACGAGGTGCCCTCCTTGATGGGCGCGACGGCACGCCTGACCGGACGCATTCCCGAGGGCGCGAAGGAGTTCAAGTTCGGCGCCTCCCGCTCGTTTCAGGCGGTGCAGCTGACGCTGGTCGACGGCACGAGCGTCGCCATCGACCGCTACCTGCTCGAACCGGGAGCCGACAGCCCTCCCTGGATCATCGGTGCGCCTGGGGAATCACAGGTCGACCGCCGGGGTGTGATCGGCGACTACCTCGTGCTGGGGTTCGAGCACATCGTGCCCCTCGGACTGGACCACATCCTGTTCGTCCTCGGGCTGTTCCTGCTCTCGGCCCGGCCACGGCCGTTGCTCTGGCAGATCAGCGCCTTCACCGTCGCCCACACCCTGACCCTGGGGCTCTCGATGCTCGGCTGGATCTCGCTGCCGTCGCGACCGGTCGAGGTTCTGATCGCGCTCTCGATCGCCTACGTGGCGATCGAGAACCTGTTCACGACCGAACTGAAACCCTGGCGTCCGGCGCTGGTCTTCGGCTTCGGGCTACTCCACGGCCTGGGTTTCGCCGGAGTCCTGCGGGAGCTGGGGCTGCCCGAGGGCGAGTTCGTCGCCGGGTTGATCTCCTTCAACGTCGGCGTGGAGTTCGGGCAACTCGCCGTCGTCGCCGCCGCCTTCCTCGCGGTCGGCTGGTTCCGCGATCGCCCGTGGTACCGGCGACGGGTGGTCCTGCCGGCCTCGCTGGCGATCGCGGCGCTGGGGTTGTTCTGGGCCGTGGAGCGCATGCTCGGCTGACGGCGATCAATGTCCGCCGGCAGCCTCGGGCTGATGGTTCTCGACGAGGGCGACGAGCTCCGCGCCGGCCTCGGGCAGCTGGGCCACCAGCCGGTCGGCGACCTCGCGGGCCTTGACCAGCGACCCGCCGGCGATCGGCGGCGCGCTCATGTAGAAGCCGGCCAGCCAGTTGTAGGCCTCGACGTTCTTCGGCTCGAGTGTGATCGCTTTCTCGAGCGACGCGATGAAGTCGGGGACGTACTGCATCGCCGACATCGGGTTGCTGCGCATCTCATTGCCCAGCAGTCGGGCCAGCGCCATCTGGGCCTCGGCGTCTTCGGGGTTGCCGGTCGCCGCCTCCCGGGCGAGGGCGATCGGGTCGGGGGTGGCCTCTTCGGCAAGCGCCACCGGGGCGACGGCGATCAGGGCCGGCAAGCACAGGGTCGCTACTACGAGTCGTGTGGTTCTCCGCATCGGTTCCTCCGCCTGGCGTTGTTCGGGGGCCAGGGCTGACAGGAACACGGTATGTCGCGACGGCGGTCGGATCGGAGGAAACCGGGTGAGTGGCGGTGTCTCAGGGTTGAACGGCGTCGCCGGGGGAACGAAACGGGGCCGTGGCGCGGGCCGGGTCGCGGTGGATCAAGCGGAGGTTCCTGGCGTAGATCAGCCAGCCCGTGCTCTGGCCCAGGACGCCGACGATGTCCTTGCGCCAGATGAAATAGAGCAGCAGCATCGTCGCCCCGGCGATGCTGATCCACCAGAACGCCACCGGTACCACCGAGCGGCGGCTCTTCTCGCTGACGATCCACTGGACCATCATCCGGCCGGCGAACAGACACTGGCCGAGCAGGCCCAGCGCGACCCAGACGATCCCCGCGGGACCGGTAACGTTCAACATCCGCCAGGCGAACGGGCGGTCGTGGTGGTCGCGATAGATCCGATCCGAGAACTCCGCGGGGCGAATCCGCTCGGTTCCCCCGTCGGTTTTCTGCAGGACGATCCAGTGCCCCCCCTGCCCGTCCGCCTGGAGGGAGACCCGGCGCACGCCCTTTGGCAGGGGTCGCACGCGCAGCGGCAGGGGGTCGCGAGCGGCGGTGTCACTCCGGGCATCGTCGACCGTGGTCGAGGGAGACGTGAAGGCGCCGGCTCCGGCGAGGACGGGCGGGGGGTGAAACGCGGCGCAAGTCCAGACGACCGCCGCAACGATCGCGGAGCCCGACAAGATGCGCTCCAGCCGCTTCACGGGCGTCACAGTACCATGCAGCCTCGCATGGCATTGGACGCGTTGGCGGCCACCCCCCTGGCCTGACGCCCGGGAAGATCGGGACGGAGGAGATTCGATGGAGATGCTGCTCGACTTCCGGTTCTGGGCCGCGCTGCTCTCGGTGACGCTGGTGCAGGTGGCGCTCGGTGCGGACAACCTGATCATCATCACGATCATCGCCAACAAGCTGCCCCCGGCCGAGCGGCGCAAGGCGATTCGCTGGGGTCTGATCCTGGCGATGCTCTTCCGCATCCTGCTCCTGTCGATCGTCAGCCTGATCCTGCGCTACGCGACGACGGTGTTCCACGAGTTCGAAGTGGCGTTACTCGGCGTGCAGGTGTCGGCGGCCCTCAGCGGAAAAGCGCTGGTGCTGGGGGTCGGTGGGCTCGTCCTGGTCTGGAAGGGGGTGAAGGAACTCCGGATCAAGGCCAAGCGAGTCGAACAGGAGGTCGCCCAGGTCTCCCGGCCTTCACCCAGGTCGTGGCCCTGATCGTCGGGATGAACGTGCTGTTCAGCGTCGATTCGATCCTGACCGTCGTCGGCATGACCGACAACCTCGTCGTGATGATCGGGTCGGTGCTGATCTCGGTCGGCCTGATGTTGAAGTTCGCCGGCTTCATCTCGGACTACATCAGCCGCAACCCCGATTTCGAGATCCTGGGCCTGTTCGTGCTGTTGCTGATCGGCTTCGTGCTGATCCTCGAGGGTGGCCACGTGGCGCACCTGCTCGTCAACGGCGAGGCTTTCCCTTACATCCCGCAGTGGATCGTGATCTTCATGCTCCTGCTGCTGTTCAGCGTCGATCTGTGCCAGAACTGGTTCGAGCGCAAGCGTGAGGAGCAACCGATCCACCTGCATCGGAGAAAACGCTAGCCGAACTGGGTCCGATCGGCGAGTTCGGCGTATGATCTGAGGCGTCTCGCGAGGACTCGATCATGGCAACCGGACGGCGCCTCCCGGCGCTCCTGATTCTTCTATTTCTGCTGCTCGGTTTGACGCCGGAGGCCCGTGCGCAGTGGGCCCGGTTCGTCGACCGGACCGCGGACCGCCTGAGCGCGGCGCCGGAGTTCGGCACCGAAGATGAGGAAGAGAAGGACTTCGCCTACGGCGACGTCGACAACGACGGCGACATCGACCTGGTCATCGTCCGCAAGGAGATCGGCACTTCCGCGGGGAAGCGCACGAACATCCTGCTGATGAACGAAGACGGCGTGCTGGTCGACCGCACCGCGATCTACGCCGTCGCCTCGACCGCCGCCGGAGACTTCGGCTTCCTGACCCCGACCAACGACCGGGACGTCCTGCTGGTCGACGTCGATGAGGACGGCTGGCTCGACATCGTGACGGCGGTCACGATCAGTCCCGGCGACCCGAAAGCGATCGGACACCCGCGGATCTACATCAACCTCGGACGGGATGAGGACGATCTCTGGCAGGGGTTCGAGTACCGCGAATCGCTGATCCCGAAGCTCAACACGTATCTCGGTCTGCCCGGCTTCAACCCACGTTTCTGCGCCGTCGCGGCGGGTGACGTGACCGGCGACGGCCGCCCCGACCTCTACTTCTCCGACTACGACACCGGGCAGTTCGGCCCGCCGCAGCTCGAGGGCGGCGACTTCAACGACAAGCTGCTGATCAACCACGGTGGCGGCCGCTTCGCCGACGAGACGTCGCGCTTGCTGGGGCAGATCTTCATTCCCGGTTTCAACCCCGAACCCTTCGAGCTGTCGGCCTTCGGTGCGGCGGCGGCGATCGCCGATGTCAACGGCGACGGCGTCAGCGACATCATCAAGCAGACCGCGCTGCAGAGTCCGCAGTACGTCGGCGTCGCCTACAACAACCCGGACGCCGAAGGCTTCTTCGACACCTACGACGTCGTGAACCAGGCCGCGCCGTACTTCTTCAACGTCGGCGACCTGAACAAGGACGGGAGGCCCGACATCGTCATCTCCGACGACGGGACCGACCGGTTCCTGCTCAACCAGGGTCCGGACGCCTCGGGCCGCACGGTGTGGATCGGTCATGCCTTCAGCTATCAGCACTCCGGCGACACCGGCTTCAACAGCAACAGCCGCATCGCCGACCTGGACAACGACGGCTGGAACGACGTGCTGATCGCCGGTAGCGACGTCGATGTCCCGTCCTGCGGACTGCGCACGAACATCTACCGCAACCTCGGCGGCGACCGCGTCGGCGCCGACGTCACGCTACAGGAGCAGGACTCGGGCCCCGAGTGCGCCGGAGGCGGTGTCGACTGCACGATCGTCGGCATTCCCGAGCCGGAACTGCGCGGCGTGTTCGACATCGCGGTGATCGACATCGACCAGGACGGCTGGAAGGATCTGGTGCTCGGCAAGTGCAGCGGCACCCAGGTCTGGATGAACGAACCCCTGGCCGGGGTCGCCTTCCGCTACCCGGCCGGTCTGCCGCTGTTCGTCGATCCCGGTACGGGTCAGACGATCACCGTCGATCTCGTCGGTATCGGCGACGGGGTTCCCGAACCCGCCACGCTACGGGGGTTCGTCTCGATCGATCACGGTCCGTTCCAGGAGACCGCCGTCGTCGACGTGGGCGATCATTCGTACGAGGTGACCCTGCCCGCCATCCCCGGCTGCGCCGGCCGGATGGCGTTCTACTTCACCGCGGAGAACACGGAGGGAATGCCCTTCGTCGACCCACCTGGCGGCGCCGGCGCACCTTACGAGGCGATTGCGACGCTGGGAACCGTTGCGGTCTACGAGGACGACATCGAGGGAGACGTTTCGGGCTGGACGATCCTCAACGACCCGTCCCTGGTCGCCGGCGGCTGGGAGAAGGCCGAGCCGAACGGGACAATCAGCGGCTTCGGTCTCCCGGCGGCTCCCGACGGCGATGCCCAGGCGTTGACCGACAAGACGTTCGCCTTCGTCACCGGCAACGGTGAGCCCGGTGGCCCGGTCGGTGCGAACGACGTCGATGGCGGACCGACCGACCTGATCTCGCCACCGGTCAACCTCTCCGGGTCGGACGGCACGATTCACTTCAGCCACTGGTTCTACACCGGGATCTACGGACCGGCCCTGTCGATCTGGGTCACCGGGGACGGGATGAACTGGACACTGGTCGACGAGGTCCGCGAGACCGACGGATGGGAGCCGAAGTCCTTCCGCGTCGCCGAATACATCGCGCCGACCTCCCAGGTGCAGGTCCGCTTCCGCACCAGCGACAATCCGAACAACTCGATCGTCGAGGCCGGCATCGACCTGTTCCGGGTCGAGCGCTTCGCCTGCAACGAGTGCGCGGTCGTGACCGACTGCGACGACGGGGTCTACTGCAACGGTCCCGAGGAGTGCTTCCACGGCGGCTGCACGACGGCGCTGCCGCCGTGCTCGGCCGAGGAGTGCGACGAGGTCGAGAACGTCTGCCCGCTGACCGGATCCGGCAGCGTCCCCGACGGCGGTCCGAATCCGGGACAACCCCTGCGAATCGATCGTGGCAACGGCGGTGTGCTGCAGATGTCCTGGGGCGCGTCGTGCAACGCCGGCGACTCGGACTACAGCATCGTCGAGGGTGTGCTCGGCGTCTTCACCAGTCATGGTCCCGCGGTCTGCAGCACGGGAGGCTCGACCTCGTTCGAGCTCGCGCCCTCCGCCGGCGATCGGTACTACCTCGTCGTGCCTCGCAGCGAGAACGCCGAGGGGTCCTACGGCCTGGACGGAAACGGCGCCGAGCGGCCCGCGGCGGGGTCGCCCTGCCTCGCCCAGGCGATCGCCGCCTGCCAGCCCTAGCGAAAAAGGGCGTCCTACCGGCCTTTCCTTCGCGGCCGTTTCCCGGCGCCACCCGGGCACGCGAATCGCCGTATATTTCCGGCAATTGAGAGAAACCGTCGCGCCGCACGATGCGCGGCCTCCGACGATTTTCACCGTTCGTTGACCGATCTCAACCAGCCTGCGCTGCGCGTTCGGCCTGCCCCTGACGCGCTCTCCTCCGGGCAGGTCGGCCACTCCCCGCCGGCCTGCCCAACTTTTTGCCTCCAGGTTTGCGGAGGCGATGTCTCCATTGTAGACTTCGCGATGTCGACAATGGAGACATCGCCATGCCCACCAACGTGATCCTCGGTGAATTCGAGCAGCTCGTGTTGCTGGGGCTGCTCCAGCTCGGAGACGAAGCCCATGCGCTGGCCCTGCGGGAGTCCCTGGGAGAGATCGCCGGCCGGTCGATCTCCCGGGGCGCCCTGTACCGGACCCTCGACCGTCTCGAGGAGAAGGGGCTCGTCGACTGGACCCTGGAGGAAGGAACGCCGGATCGCGGCGGACATCCACGTCGTTGCTACCAGGTGACCGCCCGGGGCGTAGAAACCGTACGGGCCGCCCGAGCGACCTTGTTGAAACTGTGGAGTGGGCTCGAGGAGGTCCTGGGATGAACGGTCCGCCGAAGATCACCAGCCGGATCCTGCGACGCTGTCTGCCGAAGTCCGCCGGCGACTCGATCCTGGGTGACCTGCACCAGGAGTTCCGATCGTTCCGTCCCCGGGCCCTGCGTGGCCTCTGGTACCGCTGGACGGCGGCGGCGATCGGGGCACGCTACCTGGCGACGCGCGTCGGCTCCGACTTCAGGGCGCTGTTCGACGAGTTGCGCCACGGCGCGGGACTCGCTTCCGATGTCCGGTTCGCACTGCGGGGGTTCCGCAAGCATCCGGGGTTCACGGCCATGGCGGTGATGACCCTGGCGCTGGGCATTGGCGCGAACACGGCGATCTTCAGTCTGCTCGACGCGGCGGTGCTGCGCCCCCTCCCCTTCGACGCACCGGAGCAGCTGGTCAAGATCGAACTGACCGGAACGCCCGAGGCAGGAGGTGAGACGGAACGCCAGCCGTGGTGGTCCTACCCGAAGTTCACCGCGTTGCGCGACGGCTCGTCGAGCTACTCGGGCATCGCCGCCTTCGCGACGAACTACTACAACCTGACCGGGGTCCCGGTGCCGGCACGGCTCGCCACCGAGTCGGTCTCGGCGTCGTACTTCGACGTCCTCGGACTGCATTCCGCGCGAGGACGGTGGTTCCTGCCCGAGGAGGATCGAGATCCCGGCTCGCATCCCGTCGTCGTGCTCTCCCACGGTCTTTGGCAGGACCGCCATGGCGGCGACCCGGCCATCGTCGGAAAGACGCTGCGACTGGGGACGACCGAGATGACGGTGATCGGCGTCGCGCCGAGGGGGTTTCGCGGCCTCTCCGGCAAGGCCCAGCTCTGGGTGCCGATGGCGATGGTGCCGGAGCTCAGTCGCTGGGATCAGGCGTTGACGTGGCACGGAACCCACTGGCACGAGGTCATCGCTCGGCGGGCCGCGGACGTTGCCCCAGAAGCCGCCGAGGCCGAGCTGTCACGGGTCGGCGCACGGCTGGACCACGCGTTCGGCCGGCCGGGTAGCGTGGCCGGCGCCGCCAGCCTGCCGCTGAACGCCCTGCGTGTGGATCCGGCGATGCGCCAGGCGGTCTGGATCCTGTTCGGCGCCGTCGCCTTCGTGTTGATCATCGGCTGCGTGAACGTCGCGGGGTTGATGCTCACGCGCTCCCTGGCGCGACGGCGGGAGCTTTCGATCCGGCGTGCCATCGGTGCGAGTCGCATCCGGCTCGTCCGCCAGTTGCTGACCGAAAGTGTGTTGCTGGCCTTGCTGGGCGGAGTCGCCGCCGTCGGGCTCGCCAGCTGGCTGCTCACCGGCCTCGCCGATCTGGTTCCTGCGGCAGACGGCTTCCTCTTCGACACCGCAGCGCTCCGACTCGACATCCGCGTGCTGCTGTTCACACTCGGGGTCTCGCTGGTGACCGGCGTTATCTTCGGCATCGTCCCCGCGATGCGGGCCGTCCGCGGCGACCTCTCGCAGACGATGCGCGCCGGCACCCCGCCGTCGCAGTGGACGGGATCGCGCTGGTTCTCTCCCGGCCAGTGGGTCGCGTCCTTGCAGGTCGCCCTGGCGATCGTGTTGCTCGTCGGCGCGGGACTGCTGCTCAAGAGCTTCGGTCATCTGCGCAGCGTCGACACCGGCTTCGTCGCCGATCGTCTCCTGACCCTGGCGATCGAACCCGATCTCCCCGAGCCCCGGGACGTCAGTCGCGTCGCGTTCAAGCGGAAGCTGCTCGAGCGTCTTTCGGCCGTCCCCGGCGTGGAGTCCGTCGGCCTGAGCAACTGTGCGCCGCTGTCCGGGCGCTGCTGGGCGACCGACGTGCAACGGATCGACGGCCAGCCGCTGGATGGCGAGCAGCCGTTCCTGATCGGCGTCCAGTACGTCGCGCCGGATCACTTCTCGACCCTCGGCATCTCGCTGCTGCGCGGCCGGGCCTTCACACCGTCCGACGATCGCGACGGGCCTCTGGTGGCAACGATCAACGAGCGCGCGGCGAAGCGTCTGTGGCCGGGCGAGGATCCGATCGGGCGACGGATCGTCGTGGGAGAGAGCCTGTTCCTCCCCGATCGATCCGCCGAGATCGTCGGCGTCGTCGGTGACGTCCGCTTCGCCGGACCGGAGTCTCCCGCGGGGCCCGACATCTTCCTGCCTGCGTTGCAGGGCGGCCCAGGGCGCATGCTCGTCTTCCTCAAGACGAGTGTCGAGCCGGCGACCCTCGTGCCGACGCTGCGCCGGGAAGTGCTGGACCTCGACGCCGACCTGCCGATCTACGACGTGCAGACGATGGCCGAACGCAGCGCGCTCGCCTCGGCGCAGGCTCGCTTCGCCGGCCTGTTACTGTCGATCTTCGCTGGCACCGCTCTGCTGCTGGCCGCGGTCGGGCTGTACGGCGTGATCGCTTCCCAGGTCGGTCGCCGCACCCGTGAGATCGGCATCCGCATCGCCCTCGGCGCCGAGCCGGGGCAGGTCCTGCGTCCGGTACTCGGAGGAGCGGCGGCCCTCGCCGGACTCGGATTGGTGCTCGGGCTGCTCGGCGCCGTCGCGACGAGTCGTCTGCTGTCCGGCCTGCTGTTCGAGGTCGGCGCCACCGATCCGATGACGTTCGGTGGAACCGCCGGACTGCTCGCCGTGGTTGCCCTGGTGGCCGGCTATGTTCCCGCTCGTCGCGCGGCCCGGGTCGACCCCAACGTTGCCCTCCGCGAGGAGTAGCCCGGGAGAGCTATCGCGCAGACGGGAACCGGATCATCTCGATGTAGGAACTGGCCGCCTTGTCGCCGAGCAACGTGATCCACTCGACCCCGCCGTCACCGTCGAGATCGATCCGTGACGACGAGCGACGCTGTGCGCCGCTCCAGGTCGCGTCAGCGAGGGGGCGCTGCATCACTCGCGGCGTGGCCTCCAGCAGCCCGCGGGAACCGTCGAGCCAGTCGTAGATCGCCACCTGGTCCTCGACGACGAGGATCAGTTCATCCTCGCCGTCGCGGTCGAGATCGCCGACGCCGAACCACGGGTGCCCTTCGAAGGGCACGGTCTGCTTGCGCGGCGATCGGGAGAAGCTGCCGTCCTCCTTCTGCAGGTAGGCCTGGATGACGGCGTCGTCGTCCCGTGAGACGCTGACCAGGTCCTCCCGCCCGTCGCCGTCGACATCCCGGGCCAGCTTCAGTCCGCTGGCGGCGGCGCCGGCCTTCTCCAGGGCCAGGACCGGCGGTCCGCCGGCGCGGGTCCTGTCGTCGGTCAACCGGAACACCGTCAGGCGGTCGTCCGGCGATCCGAACTGGATCGCCTTCTCCCGATGACTGATGACCCACAGGTAGGGCTCGCCGTCGAGGCGCAGGTAGCCGCTGCGGTCGAGTTGATCGTCGCCGTCGGGCATTCGCGACCAGGCCTCGCGCACGGTCGTCTCGCCGGTGTCGTCGATCTCGATCAGGATCGTCTGCAGGCGATTGCCGCCATGGGGCACCGGGCCTGCGGCGAACAGCGAGCGGGAGCCGTCGGTGAACACGTGACGCACCTGCGGACTGGCCAGGGCCAGTCGCGTGCGATCGGGGTGGCTGCGCACCGGCAGGGGCACCGTCGCCGCGATCTCCCAGCGATCCGGAGCGCGATGGGGGTCGTAGAAGCGCAGGCCGCCCAGGCCGGTGACCCGGACGAACGGTTCGATCGAGGACGATGGATCGACGTGTTGCCCGGGCCGGGGGCGACGCCGCGCCGGGGTCTCGTCGCCGCTTTGCAGGGGCGAGCGGATCGCGACCACCTCTTCGGGGAAGTCGACGTCGCGCGGGTTCTCCAGCCCGAGGTGCAGCTCCCTATCCTCGATCACCACGATCATCCCTTCATCGACCCGCTGCAGCGTTCCGGGAGTCTCGACGTAGATCTCGTCGACGCCGTCGCCGTCGGCGTCGAGGGCCAGGACCGCCCGGGACGATTCCGGGATCTCGCCGGGGAACCGCGTCACCACCGGCGGGTCGTCGAACGAGACCCGCACCAGCGACAGCCGCTCGACGTCCTCGTCCGATGGACAGCGCCAGCGACGGGACTCCTCCAGCGCCTTCACGATCGACTCCCAGCTCGCGTCTCCGTCGATCTCGAGCTTGACCGAGCCGTTGCCGTCGGACAACGCCATCAGCTCGGCAATCGCCTGGGCGTCGCGACCCGGGTCCGCGGCATCCTCGGCGTCGTACGGCGCGACCAGCACGACGGCGTCACGACGACCGTCGGCACGACGCGCCAGCGCGTACGCGATCGACGTACCGGGGAGCGGAACGGCAAGACCCAGGCCGTCATCGACACGCTCCGCCACGACTTCCGCCGCCAGACACTCGGTCTCGCGCTCCACGACCACCGGAACCGCGTCCCCCCGCTTCTTCTTTCCCGGCTCGAACCCCTGAGTCAGCGGCATCGTCACCAGGAGAAGAAAGAGGGACAGTCCCCAGAACCCGGGTTTCGGGGACAGTCTTCGAGGACGGCGACGACTCATTCCACCCCTCCGGTCAGGTAGAACTCGATCCGGTTCGGTCGGGACTCGCCTTCCTCGTCGGCCTGCAGAGGCGTGACGATCAGCAGGTCGGAGCGCGCGTCGCCGTCGAGGTCGCGGACCCGCACCAGTCCCGCATCGTGGGGTGCCTCGGTCAGCGGCAGGATCAGGTCCGGCTTGAGGTTGTAGCGACAGCCCTCCCGGCCGCGGTGGATGTTGACCTTCCGGTCACCGCCCAGCTCGACGAAATCGATCAGGCCGTCGCCGTCGAAATCGCCGGCGAACTGCGCCAGCCGGCCGATGCGCATCTCCCCCAGGCCGACCCGCATGTGGCCCTTGGGCGGCGTCCCCGGAACTTCCTGGAAGCTGCCGTCGGCACGCTGGGTCCAGAGATGAAAGTCGAGACCGGTCGCCATCTTCTTCGTGGCGAGGATCTTGGGCAACTGCCACATCGAGAAATCGAAACCCATCGTCACCAGGTCCCGACGGCCGTCCCCGTCGAGATCGATGAGTCCCCCAGGCGTGTGATCGAGGAAGCTGAGGTCGAAGGGGTAACCCTCGGCCTGGAACTGCTGGTACGGCTCTGCGGGGAGGGTACCGTCGCCGCCGACACGGAACAGCTGGTACTCGAACAGCGGCCGCTTGGCCTCGCGCATCTCGGCCCGGATGCCGTGCTTGTCCGGTGACCGGTCGATCTGGCGACGGGTGACCAGTTCGCCCCAGCCGTCGCCATCCAGGTCGCCGAAGTAGTTGAGTTCTCCTTCGAACTGTCGTCCGCTCAGCCGGACCGTCCCACCCTGGGCCACCGATTCACGCAGCCGGTCGGCGGCCGCGTCGGCAACCTCCTCGGGCTGGCGTACCGACAGAGCAGCACCGAACGTCCCATCCCCCCGTCCGGGAAGGATCGAGATCGCACCCAGCTCCGGCCGGTCCTCGAAGCGAATCAGCGGTCGCTCGTCGGTGGGGTGAAAGACGACGAGATCGGGGAAGGAATCCCCGTCGACACGCTCGAGAGTCGGCAGCGGATGGTCGGCCCAGACGGTGCCGTTCTTCCCCTCGTCCATCCCCGGGAGTTCGACGACCCCGGCCGCATGTGGCGTCGCGCCGACGAACCGGTAGATCGCCACCGCACCACCGACCGGGATCACGAGATCGGGTTGGCCGTCTCCATCGACGTCGGCGGTGAAGTCGTAGGTCGGCAGCAACACGCTGCTGCCCGAGAGCACCGAGGGCTGCTCGACGATCGCCACGAAGCTCAGCGGTTCTTCGTCGCCCCCGGCCGGCTGCAGGACAACCTCGGCGACTCCGTCGTCGGTCAGCGCCAGCACCGGTCGCTCGGGCGGCCCCTCGGCGAACGCGTGGACCGACAGCGGCAGCGGTTGTGCCGGGCCCGCCGGAGCGAAGCCACCGTCGGCACCGGCGAGGAACAGCCGGATCTCCCGCCGGTCGATCAACGTCGGCACGACCTCGACCGCCTCGATCAGGCGCCCCTCGAACTCGCGGGTCGAGTGGGTCCCGGTCTGCCCCCAGTAGGTGAAGGCGGTGACGACGAGGAGATCCCGACGGCCGTCTCGATCCAGATCCGCCGACAGGATGGCGACCGGCGGTCCGGCGATCTCGAGTTCGAAGCGGCGCAGATCGAGCCGCTCCTTGCGCCGGGCGAAGGCATCGTCGATGGGCAGCGTCGCGACCGCCGCGAGGCAGACGACCAGCATGGCGACGGTGGATCGCATACACCTACTACGCCGTCCACGGCGATAGGTTCCACCGGCGATGCTTCCCCGGGAGCCGGTGCCGGGATTCCAGGGGAGAAACCGCCACGTCGGTTGCCGTTCCGGCGGCCGCCCGGGCCTGCTACCGTGGGGGCATGCCCGAACCTTCACGACCCGACGCGCTCCTCTCGCTGCTCCGGGATCGCTTCGGATTCAACGAGTTTCGCCCGTACCAGCAGGCGGTCTGTCTCGCCGCGGCGGCGGGCCAGGATCTGCTGCTGGTGATGCCGACCGGCGCCGGAAAGTCGCTCTGCTACCAGCTCCCCGGCGTCGCTCTGGGCGGTGCGACCCTGGTCATCAGCCCGCTGATCGCGTTGATGGAAGACCAGGTCGGCAAGCTGCAACAGCAGGGCTTCCGGGCCGAGCGGATCCATTCCGGCCGTGCCCGGACCGAATCCCGCGAGGTCTGCCAGGCCTACCTCGCCGGCGAGCTCGACTTCCTGTTCATCGCCCCCGAGCGACTCAGCGTGCCCGGTTTCCCGGAGCTGCTGGCCCGGCGCAAGCCGGCGTTGATCGCCGTCGACGAGGCCCACTGCATCTCCCAGTGGGGGCACGATTTCCGGCCGGATTACCGGATGCTCCAGAGCCGCCTCCCGGCCCTGCGGCCCGCACCGGTCGTCGCGCTGACCGCCACGGCGACGCCCCTGGTCCAGCGCGACATCTGCGAACAGCTCGGCATCCCCCAGGCCCAGCGCTTCATCCACGGCTTTCGCCGCACCAACATCGCCGTCGAGCTGTCGGATCAGAAGCCCTCGGCGCGATCCGACACCGTGATGCGATTGCTCTCGGACCCGGCACACCGGCCGGCGATCGTCTACGCACCGACCCGCAAGCAGGCCGAGGAACTCTCGTCACGGCTGTCGGGTACGGTGGCCTCGGCCGGATACCACGCCGGCATGCCGCCGGCCCGGCGTGACGAGGTCCAGGCGAACTTCCTCGCCGGCGAGATCGACGTCATCGTGGCGACGATCGCCTTCGGGATGGGCATCGACAAGCCCGACGTGCGGATGGTGATTCACACGGCGATGCCGGCCAGCGTCGAGGGCTACTACCAGGAGATCGGCCGTGCCGGCCGGGACGGCGAACCCTCCCGGGCGATCCTGCTCCACGGCTACTCCGATCGGCGGACCCATGAGTTCTTCATGGATCGCGACTACCCCGACACCGCGGTGCTCGAACGGATCTACCGGCTCCTCGGCAACGAGCCGGTCGGCGCCGACGAGATCGCCCGGCAGCTGAACCAGGACGTCGACGAGGTCACCGGCGCGCTGCGCAAGCTGTGGATCCACGGCGGCGCCTCGATCGATCCGTCCGAGTACGTGACCCGGGGCACCGACGGCTGGCGCCGGCCCTACGAGGCTCAGCGCCGCCATCGGGTCGAACAGCTCGCGCTGATCACGCGCTACACGACGACTCGCGGCTGCCGGATGCTCCAGCTCGTGCGCCACTTCGGCGACCTCGAAGACTCCGGAGCCGACTGCGGCCAGTGCGACGTCTGCGCCCCGGAGGCGGCCGTGGCGCTACAGTTCCGTGCGCCGACCCCCGAAGAGCTGACCGGTTGCGAACGGATCCTCGACGCCCTCGCCCGCTACGACGGTCAGGCTTCGGGGCGGCTGCACCGCGAGACCTTCGGTGCGTCGGTCGAGCGCAACGCCTACGAGGGACTCGTCGGCGCGCTGGTCCGTGCCGGCGCCCTGCAGGAGGTCGAGGACGCCTTCGAGAAGGACGGGCGGACGATCGAGTTCCGGCGCCTGTTCCTGACCCCCGGAGTTCCCCGGCAGCAGATCCTCGAACGGATGCGGATGATCGTCGAGCCGACGGCGAAGCGACCGTCGAAGAGAAACCGCGGGGGAACCAGCCGCGGGCGCGCTGCGACACGATCGACCGGCGGCGCCGACGGCCTGCCCGTCGCCGGCGTCCGGGTGACCCTCGACGAGGCGGAGATCGCCCAGGCCGAGGCCGACCCGGATCTCGTCGAATCGCTGCGGGAATGGCGGCTCGAGGAGGCACGCCGCGACGGCGTTCCGGCGTTCTGCGTGCTGCCGAACCGCACCCTGCTGGGTATCGCCCGGACCCGGCCGCGGAGTACCGACGATCTGTTCGGCATCAAGGGGATCGGACCGAAGGTCGTCGAGAAGTGGGGCCGCCAGATCCTCAGCGTCGTCTCACGCCACGCCGACTGAATCAGCCGACGCGCTCGACCACCAGGACCGTCGCGTCGTCGCCGAGAGGCCGGCCGTCGCGATGGGCATCGACCCGGGCCAGCAGCTGATCGACGGTCGCCTCGGGACGCATGCCGCGACAGGAGCGGGACGCCTGCTCCAGCCGTCGCGTGCCGAACTCCTGCTCGGTCGGATTCAACGCCTCGGTCACGCCGTCGGTGTAGACGACCAGCGCCGAACCCGGCTTGATCTGGATCTCCCTGGCCTCTCGCGGCGGATCCCGGAAGGTCGAGGTGATGAACAGACCGGTGGCAGGCAGCGATTCGATCAGACCGTCGGAGGCGACGTGGAGCGCGGCCGGGTGCCCGGCGTTGACGTAGCGCATCCGTCCATCGGGGAACAGCCGGCCGTAGAACAGCGACGCGTAACGTCCGCCCTCGAAGAAGTCTGCTCCGCGCAGAACCTCCTGGATCGTCGGTCCGGGGTCGGGATCGATCCGCCGCGCCGCATCCAGCGTCGAACGCAGCATGCCGGCGTACATCGCCGCACTCACGCCGTGCCCGACGATGTCGGCGAGTCCGAAGACGATGCTGCCGTCGCGCTCGACGAGCCAGTAGTAGAAGTCCCCTCCCAGCGCGTCACAGGGGCGGTAGTGCCCGGCGATGCGCCAGCCGCCGGCCTCGATCCCTCGACGGGGAAGCAGGCTCTGCTGGAACGCCCGGGCCTGGGCCAGGTCCTCGGCCAGGGCCTGGGCGTAGCTCTCCTTGGCCCGGCGTTCGCGCTGGAGGTCGAGGCAACGATCGACCAGCGCCCGCAGGACCCGGCGCTCGAACGGTTTGAACAGGAAGTAGTAGGCGCCCTCCTCGAGGGAGCGGTAGAGCTTCTGATCCGGTTGCGAGACGGAGCCGGTGATCAGGATGACATCGGTATCCGGCGTGGCAGCCTTGATCCGGCTGCAGAGATCGTAGCCGTCGCCGTTCGCGTCCAGATGCACGTCGACCAGGGCGACGTGAAAGTCGTCCCGGGCGACCGCCGCCATCGCCTCCTCGGCATCGCCGACGGCGACCACGTCGTACGGCTGACCGAGGATGCGCTCGAGGGTCCGGCGGATACCCGGGTCGTCATCGACGACCAGAATACGATCCTTCATTTTCCACCCTGCTTTCGAGTAGCCGAGATCAGACTGACCCGCACCTCGGTTCCCTCACCGGGCGTGCTGCGGATCCGCAGTCGCCCGCCATGTTGCCAGATCAGCGACCGGCAGATCGACAGCCCCAGTCCGGTTCCCCCGTCCTTGGTCGTGAAGAACGGTTCCTGCACATTTTCCAGCGTCTCCGCGTCGATGCCCGGGCCGTCGTCCGAAACGATCAGCAACAGTCCGCCTTCGGAGGCCCGGGTGATCACGCGGATGTTGCCGCCCCGTCCATGCATCGCCTCGATCGCGTTGTTGACCAGGTTCCAGAGCACACGCTCGAGATACTCCTCGGAGAACTTCACCGGCGCCAGGTCGTCCTCGAGCTCGAAGGAGATCGCGATGCGCCGCGGCGCGGCCTGGTCGGTCAGCACCGGCCGCAGCTCTTCGACGATGCGGTTCACGTCGACCGACCCGCTCGCCGCCCGTTCGATTCCGAGGCGCAGCATGTTCGAGAAGATCCGCTTGCAGAGCCGGGCCTTGTCGATGATGACGTCCAGATCCTTGGCCAGCGTGTCGGGCTCGAAGATCTCTTCGTTCAGATCCTCCCGGGCCTGCTCGGCGATCGGCAGGATTCCGCCGATCGCGTTGTTGACGTCGTGGGCCACCGCCCGCGCCAGCGTCACCAGCCCGGCGCGTTGTTCGGCCTGGATCGCCTGGAGCTCCAGCGAAGCGCGGAGCTTCATGTTGCGGATACCGACCGCGACCGCCGGCAAGAAGCGCTGGACGCTCTTCCGATCGTGCCCGTCGAAGGCTCGCCGCTTCCACGTCGTCACATGGAGCAGGCCGAGCAGCTTGCCGTCGACGTGAAGCGGGGCGCAGAGGACACCGCTGGCCCGGGGCGCCTTGGCGTCCTCATCGTGATCGGCCAGCTTGAACAGTTCGACGGACGAAGGCTCACCGTCGCCCGGGTCCGCCTCGGCGCCGCGCTCGACCCAGATCACGTCGGACGAGTGTTCGAGGGACTCGACGAGGGAAGGGGTCGCGGGGATCTCGTTTCCGATCCGGCGACTCTTGCCCTTGGTCCAGACGACCCGCTCGGCCTCGATGCGGAACAGGCCGGCCTCGGCATCGAACATCAACAGCGCCGCCGAGTGATCGTAGTCGACGATCTGCTCGAGACCGTCGAGCACGTGATAGACCAGATCTCGCGGCCGCAGCTCGTAGAGCACCTTCTCCTTGATGCGATCGAGAACGCGGTTGATCCGATCCTCTTCCCGCCGGGCGATGTCCCGTGCCAGCACCGAGCAGAGGCGCGTCAGGACCCGGCCGGTACCCAGCTCGAATTCGCCCTTGTGGCGTTCGACGCCGACGACACCGGTCAACCGTTCGTTGATCCTCAGCGGCGCCAGCAGCTGGTTCCGGGGCAGCTCGGGGTTCTCGCTGCGGGCGAAGGCCTGGATCACCGCGACGTCGCAGACCCGGGGCGCCCCTTCGACGAGCTCGTCGGCCTCCGGCGGTTCGGGAACGAACGGATAGAGAAAGGCCGAATCGGCCTCGAGGTGCTCGCGCACGCGGCCGAGGAAGTGCGCGCTGCCCTTGCGCCGGGAAGAGAACCTGCGTAGATCGCTCTCCAGGGCAAGTCGGAACAGAGCGGGGGCTGTGCGGATGGAGTCGGCCATGACGGAGGATTCTAGCGGACGCAGCTTGGTGTAGGCTCTCGATTCGAGATGGAGGTGCACGGATGAGTCGAGTGGTAGTCGTCACCGGGGCGGCCCGGGGGATCGGTCTGGAGCTCTGCCGGCAGTTTCTCGACGCCGGAGATCGGGTCGTCGCCTGCCCCCGAGTGCCCGGATCCGGGGATCTTGCGGCGCTGGAGCAGGCGTCCGACGGCCGGTTGCGGGTGATTCCGATCGACATCGCCGACGAGCAGGCCTCGCTGTCGGCGGCCCGTCAGGCCGGCGAATGGGTCGACCACGTCGACATCCTGATCAACAACGGCGGCATCTACCCGAAGTGTGGCGGCACCCTGGAGAAGCTGGATCCGGCGCTCCTCATGCGGGGTTTCGAGGTGAATGTCGTCGGGACGCTGCTCGTCACCCGGGCCTTTCTCCCGCTGCTGCGCCAGGGATCCGGAAAGCGGATCGCCCTGGTCAGCTCGCTGATGGGCTCCGCCGGCGACAACGGCAGCGGCGGCTCCTGGGGCTATCGACTCTCCAAGACCGCGGTGAACATGGCCGGGCGAAACCTGGGCCACGAGCTGGGGCGAGAGGGCTTCATCTGCGTGACGCTGCACCCCGGCTGGGTCCAGAGCCGGATGGGCGGCTTCGGCGCGCCGACGCCGGTCGAGGACAGCGTGCGAGACATGATCCACACGATCGAGAACGCCACCCCGGGCGACAACGGCGGATTCCGGGGGCCGGGCGGCAAGACGCTCCCCTACTGAGCAGGCGATCCTTCCGATGACGCGACCACGCCCCAGCCTGCTCCGCCGGATCGGCGGCTGGAGTTTCCTGCTCGCGGGGCTGGCGACCCTCGTGCTGGCGATCCTGCTGTTCCGGATCACCGTCGTCACCGACTACCTGTATCACGCCGCCGTGAAGGACCCGCTGCGGGTCGCGCCGGCGGGCAACGTGATCGTCGCCCCGGCCGATGGCCGCATCCTCTACGTGAGGCGCGTCGAGAACGGGCAGATCCCCGAGGTCGTCAAGCGTGGCGTCCCGGTGCCGCTGACCGATCACCTGAAGACCGAGGAGAGCCGGGTGTTCCCCGACGGCTGGCTCGTCGGGATCTACATGAACGCCGACGGCGTGCACGTCAACCGCGTGCCGATCGCCGGAGAAGTGCGGGAGCGCATCCTGTTCAATGGCCCGCACATGGACATGTCCGCGGCGGAATCGCGGATCATCCTCACCGCGCTGGTCCCCGGCTGGGTCAGCCTGAAGAAGCTGTTCGGCGTTCCGCCGTTCGACATCGAGGAGGAGGCCGACTTCGTCCTGAAGAGTGCGCGGGAGACCCTGGTCCTGCGCGACGAGCGGGAGACCGACGTCTACGTCGTGCGCATCGCCGACTACAGCGTGGGCAAGATCCTCACCTGGGTCGTCGAGGGCGAGCAGGTCGAGACGGGACAGAAGCTGGGCATGATCACCTGGGGCTCCCAGACCGACGTGTTCTTCGCCGACTCGCCGGAGCTCCAGATCGAGGTCAGCCCGGGACGCTTCGTCTACGGCGGGGAGACGGTTCTTGCGACCTGGTAAGACCATCGTCGCCGGCGGGCTCTGTTTCGCCGTCGCCCTGGCCCTGCTGGGCTACCTGGCCTTCGAAGGCAAGCTCGCCTGGGCCTGGGCGGCCCTCGACGCCTACCGCAACGGAGGCTCGGTGGTCCCGACCGAGACCGCCCTCGAGGGTCAGGCCCGGGCCCGGTTGCAGGTCGGCGCCGACGCCGACGAGATTCGCCCGTTGCTCGAGGACTCGATCGCGATCGACCCCAACGGCAAGTCGGTCTTCCTGCTCGGAGAGCTGGAGCTGCGCGAGGGAAACAGCGCTGCGGCGCTGACCCGCTACCGACGCTACCTCGAGATCCACCCGACGTTCCTGCCGGCCTATCTGCGGGTGGCCGAGATTCTCGCCGCGCGCGGCGATGCGGCGGGGCGCGAGGCGGTGCTACGCCAGGGGCTGGCGCGATTCGAGGCCGAGGTCGAGCAACTCACGCCGCAGCCCGATCGATCGACCGGGGCGAACTTCAACGACAAGGCCCGGGCGGTCTACTTCGGTTATCTGGAATCGATCGCGCGGCTGGAGACTGCGCTGGTCAACGAGCCGGCCGCGACTCCCTGACCCGCTCGCGACGGAATACGAGTTCGTCGATGTCGTCGGGCACGTGCCCGCCGAACGTCACGCTGACCAGCCAGCCGACACCGAAGACGATGACGTGCCCCAGCACGCCGACGAGGATCACGTTCATCTCGAAGTTCAACGGCCCCAGATCGACGAGACGGTTGCCCGGTTCGGTCAGGATCCCCCAGGCGCTGAACAGCACGCAACCGGCGATCCCCGCGTAGGCCCCTCTGCGTGTCGCGCGCCGGCTCAGGAAGCCGAGACTGAACAGCCCCAGCGAGCCCGCGGAGACGATCACGGCGATCGTCAACGCCCGTTCGGCGATCGGCGTCACACCTTCCTCCGGAATCAACAGGACGCCGACGCCCGCGGCGACCAGCCCCATCAGGAAGACCATCAGTCGCCCGACGGCCAGGCTGCGTTCGTTGGACAGGCCCGGCAGGAAACGCTGGAAGTAGTCGCGCGTGAGCACCGTGGCGATGCTGTTCAGGTCGGAGCTGATCGAGGACATCGAGGCGGCCAGGATCGCCGCCAGCAACAGCCCGACGAAGCCCGCCGGCAGGTAGTGCACGATGAAGTGCGGCAGGATGTGGTCGCCGATCGCCGGCGTCTCGGCGCCGGCGAGCTCGTAGAAGCCGAACAGACAGGCCCCGATGAAGCTGAACATCAGCAGCACCGGAATCGAGAGCCAGGCACCCATCAACGTGCCCCAGCGGGCATCCTGATCGGTCTTCGCCAGCAGGTAACGCTGGACCATGTGTTGATCGCAGATGAAGCGCCGGCTCCACTGGACCGTCATGACGACGATGAAGATCCAGAGTGTGCGCTCCTTTTCGTAGAGGCTGGCCCACGAGAACTCCGCGGAACCGAGGCTCATCCGGCCGCCTTCCAGCGCCGCGCCGACAACGGCGAACGGCGGCCCGGCCTCCGGGGCGAACAGCAGCCGGGCCAGGATCAGCAGCCCACCGCCGATCAGGATCACACCCTGCACGACGTCGGTCCAGACCACGGCGGTGATGCCTCCGATCGTCGTGTAGACCATCGTGAACAGCCCGACTCCCAGGATCAGCAACCGGATGTCCCAGCCGGTCATCAGGTTCAACGCGATCGCCGTCGTCACCAGCGTCACACCGACATCGAACGTACGCTCCATCAGGAAACCGAGGGAGGAGTAGATTCGCCCGCCGATGCCGAAGCGACGCCCGATGTACTCGTAGGCGCTCATGCCGACGACACGTCGATAGAACGGCACGATCCAGTAGGCCACCGCCAGCAACACCAGCGGCAGCGCCAGGAAACCGGGGACCAGGATCATCCCCTTCTGAAAGACGATCGCCGGGTGCGCGACCAGCGTGTTGCTGCTGATCAGCGTCGCCAGCAGCGTGAAGCCGACCGCCCAGCGAGGCACCTGCCGGTCGGCGATGAAATAGCGCGTCGCGGTGCGTTGCCCACGAGACAGGTAGATACCGATCGCCGCGATCGAGCCCAGGTAGACGACGACGATCGCGTAATCGATGAAGCCGAGGGTCACGAGAGGATCCGCGCCACCGTATCCGACTGCAGCGCCTGCTCGACGGCGGCCGACACCTCGGCCGTCCCCGACGTGCCGCCGAGTTCGACCGGCAGGATCTTGCCGGCGCGGAACGCCTCACGTACCGCCGCGTCGAGCACCTGTCCCGCCCGGGAGCAGGCCTCGTTGCCGTGCCGGTCGCCGAGCCACTCCAGCATCATCGCCGCGGAGAGGAACATCGCCGTCGGGTTGGCCTTGCCCTGGCCGGCGATGTCCGGGGCGCTGCCGTGGCAGGGCTGGAACACGGCGTGCTGGTCGCCGAAGTCGGCAGACGGGGCGACGCCCATGCCGCCGACGATTCCGGCTCCGATGTCGGAGAGGATGTCTCCGAACATGTTCTCGGTGACCAGGACGTCGAACTCCCACGGACGCTTGACCAGGTTCAGCCCCATCGCGTCGACGTACGAGTAGTCGGCGACGACATCCGGGTAGCGCTCCGCCCGCTCATCGAAGATCCGCCGGAAGAAGGCGAAGCCGCTCAATACGTTGGCCTTGTCGACACAGGTGACGCGACCCTGCTTCCCCTGCTGCTTGCGCTTGCGGGCCAGCTCGAAGGCAAAGTCGAACAACCGCTCGCAGGTCGCACGGGTGATCACCATCGTATCGTGAACCGCCTCGTCCCCCTCGCTCCGCGTGTTGTGACGGGCCGCGAACAGTCCTTCGGTCGACTCCCGCACCAGCACGAGGTCGAGGGACTCGGCCCGCACATCAGCCAGCACCCGGGGCAACCCGACGATCGCCCGTACCGGACGTACACCGGCGTAAAGGTGCAGCGCCTCGCGCAGCTCGAGTTGCGGCGCGATCTCGGTCCCGTCGGGATACCGCACGCTGGGCAACCCCATCGCGGCGAGCAGGATCGCCTTGCACGAACTGGCACGCTTCAGATCGTCGGGCTGGATCGACTGGCCGGTCCGCTCGTAGTTGCCGGCGCCGGCCTCGAAGGGAACGAACTCGAGCTGGAATCCACCGACCAGGGCGGCGACCTGCTCGACCCGCTGGAGGCACGGAGCCGTCACCTCGGGGCCGATGCCGTCGCCGGCCAGAACGGCAATATCGAATCGTGATCCGGAACTCACGCAAGCTCCTTTCGCGACCAGGTGCGCACGGCCTTGGAGTCGATCCAGTCCGCGGTGGTCGCATTGAAATCGTGGAAGTGCGGAGTCTTCAGGTGCCGGTCGAAGGCGTCGGCATCGCTGTACACCTCGTAGAGGAATACCGTGGAGACGGAAGCAGGGTCGTAGCAGACGTCGAAGACGTGGCAGTCCTTCTCGGCGGCAAGCGAGTTACGTGCCTGGGCCTCGACCGCGGGACGAAACTCGTCCACGCGACTCTCCTTCACCTCGAACTGCACGGTCACGACGAACATCGACGAATCCTCCTGACGGTCTAGCTGGGAAAAGCTCGCTCGATATCGGCGATCTGCTCCGCGGTCAGCAGACGCGCGGGCCGACCCTCGAGCAGGAAGTGCAGGCGCGCCGTCTCCTCGAGCTCCTCGATGCGGTAGATGGCGTCCTCGAGGCCGGAGCCCGACACCACCGGGCCGTGATTGGCCAGCAGCAATGCGTGGTGACGATCGGCGAGGGCCGCGACCGCGTCGGCGAGCTTGCGATCGCCGGGACGGTAATAGGGCACGAGGGCCAGCCGGCCGACTCGCATGACGGAGTAAGCGGTGATCGGGGGCAAGGCGCAAGCCGGATCGAGGCCTTCGAGACAGGAGAGTGCCACCGAGTGCGTCGAGTGCAGATGCACCGTGGCCCGGTCGTCGGGCCGCTGGCGGTACATCGCCAGGTGCAGGAAGCCCTCCTTCGACGGTGGATCGCCCGAGATGTGCCGACCTTCCCAGTCGACCTTCGCGATCCGCTCCGGCTCGAGATCGCCCATGCTCGAGTTGGTCGGTGTGATCAGGATGCCGTCGTCCAGCCGGACGCTGATGTTGCCGGAGCTGCCCGGCGCATATCCGCGCATCTTCAGCGAGTGAGCCTGGCGCACGATGCGCTCGCGCAGCTTGCCTTCGTCGGTTTTCGTCATGCCACCTGCTCCAGCGCCTCCAGGAAAAAGCCCGGCCCGCCGAAGTTCCCCGACTTGAAGGCGAGCAACAGCGTCGGCTCCTCGTGGCGCACGGTCCACGGTACTCCGGGGGCGATCTCGGGCCCTACCCGCAGCCGGCATACTTCGAGCGCCGCCGCGACGGCGCCGGAGGTCTCGCCGCCGGCGACGATCAGCTTGCGGACGCCGCTGTCCACGAGACGACGGGCGAGGGTCGCCAGGGTGCTCTCGACCAGATTCGCGGCCTCTGCCCGGCCGAGGCGCTCCTGGATCGCGGCGACGCGTTCCGGAGTGTCGGTCGCCGAGATCAGCACCGCCCCCTGCGTCAGCCCGGCCCGCGCTTCGGCGAACAGGCTTTCGAGACTGGTCGTCCCGTCGGCCAGGGCGATCGGATCGACCCGGATCGCCGGAACCCGCTTCGCGGCCGCTTCCACCTGTCGCCGGCTCGCCTCGGAGCCGCTGCCGGAGAGGATCGCCACCGGACCGGGAAGATCGGGGAGCTCGAGGGTCGCCGTCGGCTCGCGCAGGAGACCGTCCTGACGGAAGTTGTCCGGGAGGCCCAGCGCCACACCGGAACCGCCGGTGACGAGCCGCATCCCGCGGCACGCATGACCGATCGCCTCCAGCTGATCGTCGGTGACGGCGTCGACCACGCCGAACCGTGCGCCGGAGGCGCGAAGGCTCGCGAAGCTGTTGGCGATCGCCTCGGTCCCCTGCTCGACGACCGCCAGCGGAATCAGCTCCGCCGGAGGAGGACCGGTCTGGCGGTCGAGCAGGATCCGGAGGTCGGATTCGCGCATCGGTGTCAGCGGATGGTCTCGCATCGGCGAGTCGGCCAGCGGCACGCCGTCAACGTAAAGATGTCCACCGCGGACGGTCCGACCGTTCTCCGGCAGGGCCGGGCAGACGATCGTGAAATCGGTGCCGAGCCGGGACATCAGCGCCAGGGCCACCGGGCCGATGTTGCCGCGGTCGGTGGAGTCGAAGGTCGAACAGTACTTGAACAGGATCTGCGCGGCACCGTGGCGGGTCAGCCAGTCGCAGCTCGCCAGCGACTCGGCGACCGCCCGGGTCACGGGTGCCGTGCGCGCCTTCAACGCCACGACGACCGCCTGGACGCCGGGACCGGGCTCTCCCTGGGGCAGACCCAGAACCTGCTCGACCGCCAGGCCGCGCCGTGAGAGCATCGCCGCAAGGTCGGTGGCCCCGGTCAGGTCGTCGGCGATGGCGCCTAGCAGGATCGGCATCAGGCTGTGGTCCCTGGTGGTTGCTATCAGTAGGCGATTAATAATACACTAATGCATACATTATCTCCGTGGGGTTGCGATGGAAACCAGGCCGACCCTGATCTCGCCGGATGATCTGAGCTTCGTCGGCCACGACCTGCACCGCCCCGAGTGCGTTCTGTGCGGCCCCGGCGGCCGGATCTGGGTCTCCGACTGGCGCGGCGGCGTGACCCGGATCGACCCGGACGGATCGCAGCACGCGATCCTCGCACCGGACGCGGCGGCGTTGCGACCCAACGGGATCGCCATCCGGCCGGACGGGTCGTACCTGCTGGCGAACCTCGGCGACGCCGGCGGGGTCTGGCAGTTGACCTCCGACGGCCGCTGCGAGCCGTTTCTGCTCGAGGTCGAAGGCCGCCGGCTGCCCCCCAGCAACTTCGTGCTGGTCGATGCGGCCGGGAGGACGTGGATCACGGTGAGCACCCGCCTCGAGCCCAGGGCTCTGGGCTATCGGCCGGATGCCGACGACGGCTTCATCGTGCTGGTCGAAGGCGGCACGGCGCGGGTGGTCGCCGACGGCCTGGGCTACACCAACGAACTTGCGGTCGACCCAGGCGGAGAATGGCTCTACGTCAACGAGACCTTCGGCCGCCGGCTGTCACGCTTTCCGCTGCGGGGCGGGACTCTGGGACCCCGGCAGACCGTGACCCGGTTCGGGGCGGGAACGTTCCCCGACGGCCTGTGCTTCGACGTCGACGGCGGAATCTGGATCACCAGCCCGGTCAGCAACCGGCTGCTGCGGATCGCGCCGGACCGTTCGATCGCCGTGATCCTCGAAGATTCGGATCCCGAACACGTCGCCTGGGTCGAGCAGGCGTTCCTGAGCGGTACAATGGATCGTCCTCACCTGGACACCATCCGGAGTTCCCGTTTGAGGAGCATTTCCTGCCTGGCCTTCGGCGGCGACGACCGGCGCACCGCGCACCTGGGTTGCCTGCTCGGTGACCGGGTGGGCACGTTCCGTTCGCCGGTCGCCGGGGTTGCCCCTGCCCACTGGCTGTGGGCCCGAGAATCATGAGCCGCACCACACGCGTCACCCTGGCCTACGACGAGATCAAGCGCCGCATCCTCGACAACGAGTATCCGGCCGGCTACCAGTCCCTCGAGCAGGAGGTCGCCGAGCAGCTCGGCTTCAGCCGGACCCCGGTGCGTGAGGCGTTGATCCGACTGAAGAACGAGGGTCTCGTCGAACTGATCCCGCGGCGTGGAATGCGGGTCGTCCCGCTGTCTCCCGACGACATGCGCGAGATCTACGAACTGTTGACGGCGCTCGAGTCGACCGCGGCGGAGTCGCTGGCCCGGCGCAAGCCCGACGAAGCGGAGCTGGCCCCGCTGGCCGAGGCGATCAGCGGGATGGACGACGCCCTGGAGAGTGACGACCTGGAGGCCTGGGCCGCCTGGGACGAGCAATACCACAACGCCCTGCTCCAGCTCTGCGGCAACTCGCGCCTGGCGGGGATGGCCTCGACCGTCCGCGACCAGGGACGCCGGGCCAGGATGGTCACGCTACGACTTCGCCCCAAGCCCTGGCAGTCGAACGTGGAGCACCGCGCCGTCCTCGACGCGATCCGCAGGGGCGATGCCGAGGAGGCCCGGGAGAAGCACTACCTGCATCGGCGCAACGCCAGCCGTACGCTGATGGAGCTGCTGCAGAAGTACGGGCTACCGCAGCTCTGATCGCCCCGCCCCTTCCGGGACCGGGCGAGACGATCGAGCCACTCGGCGGCCGGCGCCGCCTAGAAGATCAGGTCGAATCCGAGCATCGCCTCGACGTTGCCGTCGAAGGTGTACGGGTCGCCGTTCGCCTGCACGCCGCCCTGCAGCGGGACCAGCGGCACGACGTTGCTGAGGTTGCCGTCCTTGGTCAGGTTCTTGACGTTCAGCGAGACCCGGTAGAGCACGTCCTTGTTGATCGGACGGGCGTACTGCACGAACGCGTCGAGGCGCGTCTCCGGCTTCCAGTAGAGGATGTTGCCGTTGATGTCGCGCTTGATCGACTGGGCCGCCGCCGCCGTCGGCCGGACCCGGGAGTCGATCCAGGTGAAGCCGCCGCCGAAAGTCAGCGTTCCGCCACCGGTGGGAATGTCGTACTTCGTCCAGATCGCGGCCTTGTTCGGGACCTCGTCGATCAGCGGATCGCCGACGATCAGTCCGGTCGAGCTGCTGATCACCTCGGTCTCGACGTGGGCGTAGCTGAACAGCAGCGTCCAGCCCGGGGATGGTGCCAGCTGCAGGTCGAGATCGTAACCTTCGGCCTCGGCTTCGCGCTGGGTCTCGCCGGTCAGCTCTTCCTCGATCTTGAACACGCTGACGACGCCGCCGAGTTTTCCGTCCCAGGCGTGGAGCTTCAGCCCGACCTCGGCTTGCTTGCCCAGCCGAACGGGGGGCACGAGGGAGAAGTCCGGATCGTTGAGATCCGGCAGCTGCGACTCCGAGTAGTTGACGTAGACGCCGACCGGCTTGCTGAAGTCCCACACGACGCCGGCCTGGGGCAGTAGCTCGTCGTTGTCGCTGATCACCGTCGGCATGCCACCAGGCGCGGCCTGGTCGATCTTGACGGTGCTGTGGTAGAGACCGAGCAGCACGCTGACCTTGTCATCGGCGTACTTGCCGAGGTAGTTGACGTAGGCGTTGTCCTGCTCGATCGTGCGCACACGGTCGAGCACGGTGTCGAAGCGGATGAACTCGCCGGCCTGGTTGAAGCGCAGGTCGTCGGTGGCGACGGTGGCCGGGTTGAAGTAGTCGAAATAGAACGAGCCCGGGTCGACCGAGGAGCGCGGACGCTGGATCCGGAGCGGCTGGTCCTGGTCGTAGTAGTCGTAACCGGCGACGACCTGATGGTTCTTGCCCAGGTTCGGCAGCCACGTGAAGTAGGTCCGGACCGTCTCGATCGTGTTCCCCAGAGCCAGGTTCTCGGTCAGGCGCCGCAGCAGGTAGTCGGCGGGGTCGGTCGAGCCGGTGCCGGTCTGGTCCTCGAGCCGGTAGAAGATGTCGATGCGCGGCCGGTTGCCGGGGCCGAAGACGAAGTCGCGGTCGTGATTGTTGTACTGGATGTCGAAGATGAACTTGTCGCTGATCAGCTGGGTGAAGCCCAGCGTCCAGTCGGTGGCGCTCTCCTCGATGTCGGTGTCGTCGCCGAACCAGCTCGCCCGTTCATCGATACCGTAGGCGATGGCGAGGGGGATCTCTTCACCGGGAGTCGGCCCGGGGATCGTCAACTCGATTCCCATCGGCCGGTCGGTGCGGTCGGTGTTGACCTCGTAGTCGTAGTACTCGAAACGCACCGTGCTGTTCTTGGCCGGGCGCCAGGCCACACTGGCCAGCAGGGATTGCGTGTCCTGGGGTACCCGGGTGAAGTAACCGGTGTCCCTCGCCGTGCCGGCGACGAGTCGCACGGCCAGACGATCGCCATACTCGTCCTGACCGGCGAGGTTGGCGAAGTTGTAGTCCACGGCGATCCGGCCGTTCTTGCGGTCGCTGCCGCTGACACCGTAGTTCGTGTAGAGCTGTCCGCCACTGCGGCCGAATTCCGCGGTCTTGGTGACGACGTTGATCGCGCCTCCCGGGGTCACCGGCCCGTTCAGGGCACCGGTCGGTCCGCGAAAGACCTCGATCCGTTGCAGCATGTAGTTGGGCACGTCACTCAGGTGAACGAAACCGTTGCGGAAGAACTCACCGGTGTTGAAACCGCGGATCGCCTTGTCTTCCACCGACGCCGTGAAGCGCAGCGCCTCGCGGTTTGTCGTCGACTGGAAATCGGCGGCAGCCTCCTCGGGGACGACCTGCAGCGACTGCGGTAGCTTTTCGATCGGAACGTTGAGTCGGGTCGCGGTGTTGGTTTCCTGACCCCAGTACCCTTTCTGGGGCGTCACCTTGATGTAGGTGCCGATGCCCTCGGGCTTCTTCTCCTCTTCTTTCTTCTCACCGTCCTCGTCGTCGCTCTCGGACTGTGGGTCCGGGGTGGAGACGGGCTCCGGCGCCGGGCCCGGGGCCGGAGTGGGCGCGGGCGCGGAAGACGGCGCCGGCGCGGGGCCCGGTACGGCGCCGGCCTCGGGAGCCGAGGCGGCTTCGGACTCAGGCGTCGGCTGTGGAGCGGCCTCTTCCCCGGCGATCGAGACACCCAGTCCCAGGGCGAAGAGAGCCACGAAGGCAAGAATTGATCCCGAAAAACGGTAATTGCTCAACATTCCATCCCTCCTGCGTGCGTTACCGTATACATTAACGGACGCGCAAGTCAATGGGTTTCGTTGAGCAAGGACGGAGCGAACGAGCCGGACCTGGCATCTCCCCGCTACCAGGGGCACAGAATCCCCGATTTTTCAGGAAATGAGGAGGCGGGCTACCGTTCGCAGAGCGAACAGTTGGTCTGCTCGAAGCGGTGGCTGACGATCTGTCGGCCCGTCTTCAGCGTGTAGTTCACCTTGATCGAGATCGACGAGGAATCACGGATCCGCACGGTCTTGGGGATGCGCACTTCGGTCTGTTCGCCGCCGGACACCTCCTCGACGAGGATCAGGTCGAAGCTGATGTCCGCGCAGTCTTCCCGGGCGGATACCTCGATCTCGGCCGAGAGCTTCGTACCGGTGTCGCCGGACTCCTTGCGCATCAACTTGCCGCGGATGTCGGCGGTGCATTCATCCTCGGCGAAGGCCGCGGACGGAAGCAGGGCGATGCACAGTAGAACGAGTCCGATCGTCAGGCGCTGGATCATGTTCTCCTCCTCGGAGACGGTCTCGAAGGGGTTCCGCGGCTATTCTCGCACCGGTGACGGTCGAGTGGAAGCCCCACCGTGGCGGAAGGTAGGGCCCGGCCGGAGGCGTTGCAAGGACCGCTGGGCGGCCCGCCGGTCGGCGCCGGTGCTATTCCCGGCGAACGATCAGCCGGTCGGGGATCTCATTGCGATCGCCTTCCTGCCAGGGAAAATGCCGGGCCAGGCACTCTCCCGCCTTGCCGATGCCGGCGATCAGGCCGTCGCGGAGCTTCCCTTCCCGGATCCCGGTCAGCACGGCATCGTCGGTATCGGCCCAGAACTGGGCGTCGACCTTGGCGTCGATGCCCTCGTCGCCGAGGATCACCACGCGGTGCTCGAGCAGACTGACGAAGATCAGCACGCCGGTGGCGGCCTCGGTCCGGTGCAGGCCGTTGCGATAGAACTCCTGGAACGCCTGCTCGGCGGTCACCTTGGTCGCCCGATCCTCGAAGATGAACTGGCGCTTCAGATCCGGCAGCACCCGTGCCAGACCGAAGCCGACCGCCCCCAGCGCGCACTGAGCGACGACGACAACCCACGGCCGGTCCCACGGTAACCAGACGCCAAGCAGGGCGGTGCCGACCAGGGCGAACGCCAGGGCGGCCAGCCAGTCCGCCCCGGGATGCGGGTCGGAGCGCTCGACGATCACCGGGAGGATCTCGCCGACCGTCTTCCGTTCGGCCGAGGCCAGGGCCTCGTGCACCGCCTGCTCGTCGCTCTCGTCGAACATGTCGGCCACGCGGTAGCGCGACTGGCGCAGCAACGCCCGCAGCACGAGGCACAGAAGCGCGATGGCGAACGCGGCCGATCCGATGGCGCCGGCCAGGAACCAGGGATCGGCAGCCGCCTGGGCACCGACGGCGCCCCAGCCGCCGGACGCCGGCACCGACGCCACGATCAGCATGCCGTGCGCCGCGATCATCACCACCCTCCCGAGGATCCGCCGCCGGAGAAACCGCCGCCACCGCCGAAGCCGCCGAAGCTGCCCCCGCCGCCTGACGACCCGCCGTGCCAGCCCGAAGATCCGCGACCGCCGGACATCATCGAACCGAGCACCAGCCAGGGCAGGATTCCGCCGCCGCTGCCCCCACGTCCGCCGCCGCCCCGCCGTCCGCGAGTCATGGCGTTGATCAGGAACAGAATGAAGAAGATCATCGGCAGCGAGCAGACCCCGACGCCTCGAGACGACCGAGCACCGCGCCCTCTGGGGATCTTGCCGTAGTCGCCACCGGCCGCGGCGTGCATCGCCTCGATGCCGGCGCGCAGGCCCGCGTAGAACCGTCCCTGCTTGAAATCGGGGGCGATCACGTCGCGGATGATCCGGCCGCTGATCGAGTCGGTCAGGTTGCCTTCGAGACCGCGGCCGACCTCGATCCGGACCTTGCGCTCCTGCTTCGCCACGAACAGCAACGCGCCATTGTGGCTCCCCTGCTCGCCGATACCCCAGGCGCGGCCGACCTCCAGGGCGTACTGCTCCAGCGAGCGACCTCCGAGATCCGGCACCGTCAGCAGGGCGATCTCGTTGTCGCTTCCTTGCTTGTACGACTCCATCAGCTCCTCGAGGGAGCGCTCCTCCTGGGGCGTCAGAAAACCCGCCAGATCGGTGACCCAGCCGTCGTTCCGCGGCAGCGGATCCTGGGCTCCCTGGGCCTGCGCCAGGCCGGCGACGGCCAGCGCCAGCAGCAGCCCGGTCACGATCCGGCCGGTTCGCCGCAAGGTCAGTTCCCCGTGCCGTCTTCGCCGAAATCGACCTGGGGTGTCTCGCGTTCCGCCTCGTCGATCTGCAGCTGGGGCTGCTCGTCGAAGCCGAACAGACCGGCGACGAGGTTGCCGGGGAAGCGCCGCCGGGCGGTGTTGTACGTGCGCACGGCGTCGATGTAGTCCCGCCGGGCGACGGCGATCCGGTTCTCGGTGCCCTCGAGCTGATCCTGCAGCGAGAGGAAGTTCTGGTTCGCCTTCAGCTCGGGGTAGCGCTCGACGACGACGAACAGCCGCCCCAGCGCCGAACCCAGCCCCTGCTGGGCCGCGATGTACGACTGCAGCTTCGCGGGATCGTCCGGGAGCCCCGGGGGCAGCTGAGCCCGGCCGACGCTGGCCCGCGCCTCGGTCACCTCGGTCAACGTCGACTTCTCGAAGCTGGCCGCGCCCTGGACCGTGCTGACGAGCTGGGGGATCAGGTCGAAGCGGCGCTTGTACTGATTGTCGATCTCGCTCCAGGCAGCTTCGTTGCCCTCCTGCAGCGTCACCAGCGTGTTGTACTTGCCCATGACGGTCATGCCGACGATCAGGGCCAGCAGCAGGCCGACGCCGGCTGCAATGGCGCATCCGATCTTCACCGAACCTTGCTGATGCATTTCTCACCTCTCGTTGGGAGTCGAGCGGGGCGACCTCCGCACCTTCGCAGATTTCATATCCCGCACCGGGAATTATGCACATAATCGACGGATCGTCCGGTTTCGTCCCCATCCGGCTTTTCCCGCAAGACGACGCACCGGACCAGGAGACGACATGAAACCCGGAATCGCGCTGACTCTTGCTCTTTGCCTGCTCTCCGGAATCGCCGTGGCCCAGGGCGACCCGGTCACCATCGGGAACAAGCACCTCCTGCAATCGGCGGTGCTCGGGGAAGAGCGCGCCTACTGGGTCCACTTGCCCGGCTCCTACGGCCGCGGCGACCAGCGCTATCCCGTGCTGTTCCTGCTCGATGGCAGCGCCCATTTCCACTCGGCCACCGGCGTGGTGCAGTTCATGAGCGGCGGGATCAACGGCAACACCCAGGTGCCCGAGATGATCGTCGTCGCCATCCCCAACACCGACCGGACCCGGGACCTGACGCCGACGCACACCACCATCGGCTTCGACGGCAACGAGGCCGCCTTCCTGGCCGGCAGCGGCGGCGGCGACGCGTTCCTGCGCTTCATCAAGGACGAGCTGTTCCCCGCGATCGACGCGGCCTATCGCACCGCGCCCTACCGGGTCCTGGTCGGCCACTCCTTCGGCGGGCTGCTGGCGGTGCATGCACTGCTCCACGCCCCCGAGATGTTCCAGGCGATCATCGCCATCGACCCGAGCATGTGGTGGGACGGCGAGAAGCTCGTCAACGAGGCCAAGGGCCGACTGGACGCCGCGCCCCCGGGGCAGCGGGCGATCTACATCTCCCTGGCCAACAACCCGCCCGCGGTCCCCGGGACCCCCAAGAAGATGGAGCTGGCCGGTCGCAAGCTGGGCATGATCCTGGACTCGTCCGGCTCCCCCGGCCTGCGATCGTCGCTGGAGTACTTCGACCGTGAGGATCACGGCTCGGTGCCGCTGCTGAGCCTGTACCACGGCCTGCTCTTCGTCTTCGACGGTTTCAAACCGCCGACGCGGGAGTTCCTGGCCGACCCGGCGAGCATCGCGCCGCATTACGCGGCGCTGTCCGAGCGACTGGGGCTGACGATCCTGCCCCCCGAAGGACTGATCAACCAGCTGGGCTACGCGCTGCTGATGCGGGGTGACGTCGACGGCGCGATCGAGATGTTCCGGCGCAACGTCGAGAACTACCCCGGTTCCGCCAACGTCCACGACAGTCTGGGTGAGGCCTACATGAACAAGGGCAAGAACAAGCTGGCGATCGAGTCCTACGAGAGATCCCTCGCGCTCGACCCGACCAACACCAACGCGACGACGAAGCTCGAAGAGCTTCGGGCCCGGTAGCTCGCAGCTAGAGCAGCGCCCCGAGTTCGGTTCCGGCAGCGCATTCGAGGGGCGGCTGGCCCCGACGGAACAGCTTGCCGCCGGTCGTACCGCTCAGGGTGACGGCGTCGTCGTGGACCACCAGCATCGCGCCCTCGCGGATCGCGACGACCGGGGTGTCGTTCTCCTCGTGGAACTCCTTCAGGCGCTGCTCCCGGGTCTCGCCCTTGTGGGTCGAGTCGGGGTCGGCGTCGATGAAGTGCGGGTTGAGCTGGAAACCGACCAGCCCGAGGGCCTCGAAGCTCGGCGGCTCGACGATCGGCATGTCGTTGGTCGTGCGGATCGTCGCTCCGGCGATGTTCGAGCCGGCGCTGGTTCCCATGTAGGGCATCCCCGCGGCGACACGCCGGCGGATCGGATCGAGCAGGTCGTTGTCGTACAGCGTCTTCAGCAGCCGGAACGTGTTCCCGCCGCCGACGAACATCCCCGCGGCCTGCTCCACCGCGGCGGCCGGTTCGTCGAACTCGTGGATCCCGCGCAGACCGATCTCCAGCTTCTCGAAGCGCTGCCGGGCCGTCGCGGTGTAGCCGTCCCGATCGGCCAGGGCATAGGGCACGAACAGGATCGACGAGACGCCCTCGAAGTGGCTCCGGATCGCCGGCTCGCAGTGGTCGAGGTAACCGGTCGGGTGTACGACGGAACTGCTGACGAGCAGGAGCTTCTTCATCGGATCTCCACGAGGCTAGGGCAGGCGCTGGATATCGGAGCGACTCGCGAACAATACCAGCAGATCGCCTTGCCGCTCGACCCGGCCGTGAACCGTCACCGGCTCGGCCACGACGTCGGTCACCTCGTCGCGGAGCGTTTCCCCCTCCCGGGAAACCAGCAGGTAGGTCTCGGCGGATCCATCCCTGTGGCGCACGAGCAGGACCGCCGGCGAGCCGCCCTCGATGCAGCGCACGGCGCATGCGCGGTGCGGCTTGGAGTGGCCGGGCTTCATCACGCCCATCCAGCACTGGGCGTCGACGATCTCTCCGACCAGATCGTGATCGCCCAGGTCGATCCGGGACAACGACACCGGGGATCCCGCGACATCGCCCAGCACCTCGACCTCGCCGGGCTCGAGCTTCAACAGTGTGCGCCCGCCGCGATAGACCAGCGAACCGTTCAGCTTCACCCGCTTTCCATCGAGGCCGCCGACCTGGGACTCGACGCCGGACTTGCCGGCGCCGGCGAGCTGCAGGGTCGACCAGGAGTCGTCCGCACCCGGCCGGGCCACCAGCAACAACGGCTGCGGTCTCTCGAGCAGGACGCCCTCGAAGCTGCGCACGATGCCGTACTCGAAGACCGCCGGCGTGAATCGCGACTGGCTGACGACGAGCACCACTGCCAGCCCGACGGCGATCCCCAGCGCCAGGAGGATTGCCGTGCGCGACCGCGCCGCGATGCCGTCGGGGGCCTGGTCGAGGTAGCCAACGTAGAACTCGTCGTTGTGCGGCCCGCTCATCGCGCCTCGCCTTCGGCGACGAGCGCCGGCTCTGCACGCTGTCCGGCCGGGTTCGGGCGCGGGTCGATCTTCACCCGACCGTCGATCACCCGAACGTTGAACGTCGGCACCTTCTCGGTGAACGGCGGCGGCGAAGCGCCGGTATCCGGAGCGTACTGGAAGCCATGCCAGGGACAGGTGATGCAGCCGTCGACGACCTTGCCCTCGCCCAGTGGGCCGTTCTGATGCTGGCACGCGTTGGAGACGGCAGAGACCTTGCCGTCGTAGCGGAAGACCGCGATCCGCTCGCCGGCGATACAGGCGATGCGCGCCCGCTTCTCGCGGATCTCGTCGACGGCGCAGAAATCGATGAAGCCGTCGTCGACGGAACCGGCGGCCGGTCGATCCAGCGCTCGCTCTCGCCATCCCGCCACCAGGTGGAGCCCGAGGATCCAGACGAAGCCCAGCGCCAGCGTTCCGGCGAGCAACGGGTGCGTCTCCGCCTGCAGGACGCCGAGGGTCACATGCAGGATCAACGCGGCGTAGGCCAGGTAGACCAGCATGTGCAGCGACTTCCAGACCGGCGCCGTCAGGTTGGCCAGCCAGAAGTCGTGGCTCGTCGCCGCCATCAGGAACAGCACGACGAGTGCGAACAGACCCAGCAGCTGGAACGGGAACTGGCTGACGCTGTCGAAGCGCGGGTTCGACACCAGCAAGCTGACGAACGGGTTGAGGTTGCCGAGCAGGTGAAACTGGATCAACGCCAGGGACGCGTGGGCCAGCCCGAGAACGAACGTGGTCACGCCGAGGTGACGCCGGTTGTACAGCAACGGCAGGAACCGTGGGTCGAGCCGGCAGAGCGGACCGATCGACAGCACGACGTGAAGCAACAGTAGCGCCGCCGTTCCGAAGGCCCGGATCAACAACGTCTCGGCGGTCGCTTCGGGGCGCAGGACGGCGCCGGCGCCGAGGAACAGCAACAGGTAGAGAGCAGCTCCCCCGACGACCACGAGGTCGTAGATCCGTTTCTGCCGGTTCCAGCCGACCGCCTGGTAGTTCAAGCTCATCGTCGGTCCGCCGGTGGATCGAGGGTCAGGCTGCCGATCACCTCGCCGGTGGACCAGGCGTAGACGATCCACTGGCCCGGGTCGTCGCCGGCCGACGGCGTCGTCGGCGGCGTGGTCGACGACGCCAGCGGGAACCACTCCGATTCCGGCGCAACGAGCGCGCCCAGCAGCCGGCTCCCGGGCGGCAGGCTCGTCGGCGAGTTCGTCGACCCGGGCGCTCGGTAGACCAGCAGCTCCGGGTAACCCTCCAGACCCGACGGCTCGAATACCACTCCGGGCTCCCCTGCCGCGTTGAATTGCCGACGGACGACGATCGACAGTCGGCCATCCAGGGATACCGTCGTCGTCGACTCCACAGCACCGAGAGCAACACCGCGGATCAACCGATCGTCGGCCAGGGGAACCGCCCGCCGGGCCAGGATGCCGGCGGCGAACAGCGCGGGGATCGCCAGTGCCAGCAGCGAGATCGTCACCCGGTGACGGTTGCGCAGCGGCCGGATCATCGTCCGCCTCGGGGCGTTGCCGTCGGCCGCAGATCACGTTCTGCATCGCGATCTGCATCGCCTGCAACGTCGCGGTGGGCGTTGCGTTCGACAGGAGGCCCGGCGCCGCGCAGCCAGCGCACGAGCAGCAGCGGCCAGAGAGCGATCACCCCGGGGACGATGATCACGCGAAAGCCCCAGCTACCGCCGGCGGCGACCGGATCGATTCGGTTGACACCTCGGGCGACGAACGGAATCGAAAACAGGACGCCGAGGGCGAGATAGAGCCCGGCGAGCCGGACGATCCAGGTGGCGAGTTCGATCATGGGAATGCTCATCATGCCACAGCCGTTTGTGCATCCGACCGCGCATCCGGGCAGGCTGCGAGGTCGATCGCGACGTCCTCGCCGAGGGCCGACTCTGTTAGGATCGGCCGACCGGCACGGCACACTCGAAAACGGAGATTCAAATAATGCATAAGGTCAAGGTGGCGATCTGGGCGGAGCTGTCTCCCCTCGAACCGGCGCACGCCCTTGTCGCGAACGTCGACCTCGTCCTGATCCGTTACGGAGACGAGGTTTCGGTGCTCTACGGTCGCTGTCTTCACCGTGGCGCCCTGCTCTCGGATGGACACATCGACGGCGACAACCTGATCTGCGGCGTGCACTTCTGGGACTATCGCTACACCACCGGCGTCAGCGAGTACAACAACAGCGAGCGGCTGCACAAGTTCAACGGCTGGGTCGAACAGGGCGCGGTCTGGGTCGACGAGGACGAGATCGCCGCGTGGGAAACGGCCAACCCACAGCCGTACGATCGCGAGGCCTACCAGGGCGCCTACGCTGACGTTCACGGCACCCCGGCGGAGCCCCACGTCAAGCTGATCCAGGAACTCGCGGCCCACGGCCTGGAGAAGAGCGGTCATCACGGCCCGGTCTCGGCGATGGGGGTTCCCGGCCCCGAGCTCCCACGCTGGGACGACCTGCAGTTTCTCACCGCGCAACTCGCGCGCCTCCCTCAACTCGACGATCAACCGGTCGGCACCGACCTCGTGATCGGCCCGGGAGCCAACAAGCCTCTGCGGCTGGAGATTCCCCTGTTCGTCTCGGACATGAGTTTCGGCGCGCTGTCGGAGGAGGCCAAGGTCGCTCTCGCCCGTGGCGCCGAGAAGGCCGGCACCGGCATCTGCTCCGGCGAAGGCGGGATGCTGCCCGAAGAGCAGGCGGAGAACCGGCGCTATTTCTACGAACTCGCCTCGGCCCGTTTCGGCTTCTCGATGGACAAGTTACAGAACGTCCAGGCGTTCCACTTCAAAGGTGGCCAGGGCGCCAAGACCGGCACCGGCGGACATCTTCCCGGTCACAAGGTGATCGGCAAGATCGCCGAGGTCCGTGGTCTCAAGGAAGGCGAGCCGGCGGTTTCGCCAGCGCGTTTCCCCGACTGGACCGAGGAGAGTCAGTACAAGGAGTTCGCCGACCAGGTCCGGGAAGCGACCGGCGGGATTCCGATCGGCTACAAGCTGTCGGCCCAGCACATCGAGGACGATCTCGACGCGGCCCTGCGCATCGGCGTCGACTACGTGATCCTCGACGGCCGGGGCGGCGGGACCGGCGCGGCGCCGAACATCTTCAAGAACAACATCTCGGTGCCGACGATCCCGGCGCTGGCCCGGGCCCGCCGGCACCTCGACCGATGTGACCGAGAACGTCACCCTGATCATCACCGGTGGCCTGCGAACCCCTGACGACTTCGCCAAGGCGCTGGCGCTGGGGGCCGACGGCGTCGCCGTCTCCAACTCCGCGTTGCAGGCGATCGGCTGCCTCGGGATGCGGGCCTGTCACACCAACAACTGCCCGGTCGGGATCGCGACCCAGAAGCCCGGCCTGCGCTCCCGGCTGCTGGTCGAACAGGCCTCCGAGCGCCTGAACCGTTTCTTCCGTGCCTCGACCGAGTTGATGAGCGTGCTGGCCCGGGCCTGCGGACACACGCACCTCGATCAGTTCAACTCTGAGGACCTGACGACCTGGAACCGCGACATGGCTCATCTCTCCGGCGTCGTCTATGCCGGCGTCGGGAGCCCATGATGAGCGACAAGCTGATCTGGTTCCGCGTGGCCGCAACCGACGAACTACCCGAGGGGCGGGTCAAGACCGTCAGCGCCGGCTCGTTGACGCTGGCCTTGACGCACTTCGACGGCAAGTACAGCGCCCTCGACAACAAGTGCCCGCACCAGGGCGGCCCTCTCGGCGAGGGGTCGATCGAGAACGGCTGGCTACGCTGTCCCTGGCACGGCTGGGATTTCCACCCCTGCACCGGCGACTCGCCCGGGGGCCACGACGACGGCGTCGACACCTTCGCCGTCGAGGAGCGGGACGACGGAATCTACGTCGGTGTCGCCGACGAGACGGCCCACACGCGCACCGTCACCGACCTGATGGTCGAGACGATGACCGCCTGGGGAGTGAAGCATGTCTTCGGCATGGTCGGTCACTCGAACCTCGGCCTGGCCGATGCGTTGCGTCGCCAGGAGCGGGCGGGGAAGCTGACCTACATCGGCATCCGTCACGAGGGGGCGGCCTCGTTCGCCGCCTCGGCCTACGCGAAGTTGACCGGCCGTCCGGCGGCCTGCCTCGCGATCGCCGGCCCCGGCGCCACGAACCTGTTGACCGGCCTGTGGGACGCCAAGGTCGACCGTGCGCCGGTGCTCGCACTGACCGGCCAGGTCGACACCCAGGTCCTCGGCCCCGGTGCGTTTCAGGAGGTCGACCTGGCCGCGGCGTTCCACGGAGTCGCCGCCTGGAGCCAGACGGTCCTGCATTCCAGCAAGCATGCCGAGTTGATGACCCTCGCGTTGAAGCATGCGATCCTGCAGCGCGACGTGGCGCACCTGATATTCCCCGACGAGGTCCAGACTCTCCCCGCCGCCGAGGGAGCGGGGCCGTCAGGCCCCGAGGGACGCATCACGCCGCTGGAGATCTCTCCGCCTGCAGAATCGGTCGACCGGGCCGTCGAGCTGCTGGCCGGCAGCAAGCGACCGGTGATCATCGTCGGCCACGGCGCCCGTTTTCAGATGAAGGCGGTCGTCGCCTTCGCCGAGGCGACCGGCACTCCCGTGATCACGACGTTCAAGGGTAAGGGGTTGATCCCCGACGATCACCCGCTGGCCTGTGGCGTGCTCGGCCGCAGCGGAACCCCGATCGCCAGCTGGTTCATGAACGAGGCCGACCTGCTGCTGGTCATGGGGGCATCGTTCTCGAACCACACCGGCATCACCCCGAAGAAGCCGACGATCCAGATCGACTTCGACCCACTGGCGCTCGGGAAGTTCCATGCCGTCGACGTCCCGGTCTTCGGCGAGATCGGGACCACGCTGGCGATCCTGCGCGAGCGCCTCGAGGGCAAGATGGCAGCGGAAGGCCAGCGGCCCGAGATCGCCGAGCGCTGGAAGATCTGGCGCGCGGAGAAGCAGAGGCGCGCCGACGACGACCTCGGCCACGGCGTCAACTCCGCCTCGGTGTTCGCGGCGATGAGTCGGCTCGTGCCGGACAACGCGGTGATCGCCGTCGACGTCGGCAACAACACCTACTCCTTCGGCCGTTACTTCGAGTGCAAGAACCAGTCGGTGTTGATGTCCGGCTACCTCGGCTCGATCGGCTTCGGTTTCCCCGCGGCGATGGGCGCCTGGGCCGCGGCGCCGGAACGCCCGACGATCTGCGTCACCGGCGACGGCGGCTTCGCCCAGTACATGGCCGAGCTGCAGACCGCGGTGAAGTACGGAATGAACATCACCCACGTCTTGCTCAACAATCACGAGCTGGGCAAGATCAGCAAGGAACAGCGTGCCGGCAGCTGGGAGGTCTGGCAGACGTCCCTGCACAATCCGGATTTCTCGAAGTATGCGGAGATCAGCGGGGCGATGGGCATACGCGTCGACAGGGCCGACCAGCTCGACTCCGCCCTGGAGCGGGCCCTGGCGTACGACGGGCCGGCGCTGGTCGAGGTGATGACCGACGCCGAGTTGATCTAGCACGGGCGGCGGCGGCCCGGCGTGTCCGCGGCAGGGACGTTACTCGGCGGAAGTTTCGAGCCAGATCGGCGAGATGTGGAACAGGAAGTCGGCGTTGCTCGCGTCGTGACCCTCTCCGCCGACGAAGCGTCGGCCTCGCGCCCGGAGGAAACAGCGGCCGGCAGAGGCGACCAGCTTGCGGGGTAAGCGGAAGCTCACGTCGACCTCGCCGGCGCCGACGTCATCGAAGCTCTTGATCACCCGGGGTTCGCCGCCGCAGTTCGAGATGATCTCGATGCGATCGATCCGGTTGGGGTCGCCCTGAAAATCCTCGGTCGGGATACTCGCCTGGATCTCGTAGACGGGGCGCTGCCTGCCGGCGATGCGCAGGGTCTCGCCGGGTCGTGCGTGGTCGGCGCCGTCACCTTGCCTGTCGGCGCTCGCGTCGGATAGCGACAGGCGTGCATCGACACGATCGGCGATTCCGCCGATCACGGTGACCGTGGCGCCGGCCGCCAGGCCCTGCAACACGCCGGCTGCCGAACGGTCGGGGGCGTAGACGAGAGTTCGCGAGAACACTCCGGGAAGATAAGAGCTCTTCTTGACATGGAAATCGGAGCTGGCCGCCAGTCCCAGATGGATCCGGGACGAGGCGAGCTGGTCGTATCCCCCACCGACCTCGGCGACGAGAGGCTCGTGCCGGTCGATGGTGTACCGGTGGAACAGCGGGTCGGAGTTCTGGTGCCCCGGTGCGGCTTCGACCCCCTGCAGCCCGGCGCCGGCCAGACGGCGGATCGCGTCGGTGTCGAAGAGATTCTTCTTGCCCGGGTGGTTCAGGTAGACCGCGACGTGCACACCGGCTTCGTTGGCGGTGCGGAACAGCCAGGCCAGGGCGTCCAGCGCGTCTTCCAGTGATCCGGCGCTGGGTAAGGTCGTGTCATCGGTCCGGTCGTGCTCGTCGTCAGGGGAGCCCGCCGGGTCGGTTCCCGGGGAACCGGCAGCCGCAGCGGCGGCCGTGTCACTCATCGAGAACGCAGGGCTCACCTTGCGATCCCAGCGACGTGCGAACTCCTCGAGGAACGTCAATTCGTCGCCGGCGGCATCGACCAGCACTGTGACATGATCTCCGCCGGGGATGTTCCACTCCAGTCCGGTCACGAAGATCACCGATGGGTACCGCGCCGACAGGCCCTTGCGGCGACCCGCCGCATAGCGATCCCGGGCGTCATCCGGGTGCTCGGTGCTGGCGAGGAAGTCCAGCCCCTCCCGCGCGGCGGCGGCGAGGGACGATGACCCGCGCGTTCCGCTGAGGATGTTGTGTGTGTGGAGGTCGCCGGCGAGCCAGAGCCCGTTGCCATGCCAGGGGAGGCGGTCGGGGGCGGTGGCTGGGGCTGTTGCGGTGGCTGGGGTCGTGGCGGTGGTCGGGGTCGTGGCGGTGGTCGGGGTCGTGGCGAGGATCACGACGGTCGCGATACCTGCGGCGACTGTCGCTCGTCGGAGATGCCGGGTCATGCCGGGAAAGATGCGTCGCCGATCAGGAGTTGTCGACTCGCCCCGCCGAGTTCCGCAGCAGCTGCCAGCAGAGGGCCACGTGCTCGCGGGTAGCGCGGATGTTGCCCAGGGCGACTCGCAGTGTGTAGCGACCGGCGAGTCGAGTGTGGGAGAGGAAGATCCGGCCGTCGCGGTTGAGGTCGTGCATCAGCGCTTCGTTGTGGGCGTCGATCTGCTCGTCGGTGGCCGCGGGGTCTGCCGGTCGGTGGCGGAAGCAGATCGTCGAGAACGGAGTCGGCGCCATCAGCTCCCAGCCCGGCTCGCCCTCGACCCACGTGGCGAACTCCGTCGCCATGCGGCAGTGATCGCGGATCCGCTCGGCGATTCCGTCGACACCGAAGTAGCGGATCTGGATCCAGAGCTTCAGCGCGCGGAAGCGGCGGCCGAGTTGTACGCCGTAGTCGCTGTAATTGTGGGCCGCGCCGTCGCGGGCCGGCACCTTCAGGTACTCGGGCACGATACTGAAGGTCGAGCGATAGGCTTCGCCGTCCTTGAACAACAGGAGCGAAGCATCGAACGGCGTGAACATCCACTTGTGCGGGTTGAAGACGATGCTGTCGGCATGTTCCCAGCCGGCGAACAGCTCCCGCTTCTCCGGGACCAGCGCGGCGGCGCCGGCGTAGGCGGCATCGACGTGAAACCAGAGTCTCTCGGCCTGACAGATCTCGGCGATCGCTGCGGCCGGGTCGACGCTGGTCGACGAGGTGGTTCCCAGGGTGGCGGCGACGCAGAACGGAGTCCAGCCCGACGCTCGATCCTCGGCAATCGCGGCGCGGAGCGCGTCGGGTCGCATCCGGAACCGCTCGTCGGCGTCGATTCGACGAACGCCGTCGAGACCGATGCCCGTCATGATCGCCGCCTTGTCGACGGACGAGTGGGCCTCGGTCGAGGCGTACATGCGTAGCCGCGAGATGTCGGGGCGACCAGCCAGGCCCTGCTGGCGACTGTCGAGGCCGGGAACGGCGTTGCGGGCGGCGGCGATCGACAGCAGCGTCGAGATCGAGGCCGTGTCGGTCAGCATGCCGTCGAAGGCGTCGGGTAGCCCCATCATGTCGCGCAACCAGTCGACGACGATCTCCTCGACCTCGGTCGATGCGGGGGCGTTGCGCCAGAACATGACGTTGGAGTTGAGCGCGGCCGAGAGCCACTCGCCCAGGATGCCCGGACCCGACGCGACGCTGGGGAAGTAGGCCATGAACCCCGGGTGCTGCCAGTGGGTGATGTTCGGCTGCACCCACTTCGCGAAGTCGGCGAAGATCGCGTCGATCGGTTCACCGGTTGCGGGTGGATCCGCCGGCAGCTTCGCGCGGGTGTCGCCGGGTTGCACGTCGGGGAGCACCCGGTAGGACTCGAGCTCGGCCAGGTAGTCGGCGGCGCGGTCGGCGACGTCGTGGGCCGCTCTGCGGAACTCCTCGACATCCATGTCGCCGAGGCGACGGGTTTGGTCGGCCATGACTGCTCCGATTCCTGGGGGCTTCCCGTGGGTGGGCATTATTGCCGAACTGGGAGACGGGTTGGGGTGCGGTGGGAGCTGTGGCGGGGGGGTTCCAGGAGATGGAGGGTTTCCAGATGGAAACCACCTTGCCGGGTTGATCGTCCTTTTTTCGCCTTACTTTTGCCATACTGGTCGAGTCAACCGGGTGTGCCGTTCTAAGCACCATCGAGGGCGAGATGACCGCGAGTTCGCCGATCCCTGTCGTTCGTTCCCCAGCACGGACGGACCCGCCGTCCGTCCTCGCCCTCGATGCGGCCTCGATCGCCGCCCGTGAGGGAATGAATCAGGTCACGCCGGGCCTGGCTCGCGTCGCCTCGGAGGTCACGGGGCGACGCTCATGGCAGGTGTTCGGCTATTCCCGCGGTGACGACTACGCCCGCGAGCGCCTCGACCGCTCGGGTCGCTGGCTTCGAGATCTCGCCCTCCTCGGGAAGGCGTTCGCTGGATCTCCTGAGCTGCTGTGGGCTCTGGTGGGTGAGGATGGCGGGAAACCGATCGGCCGGGTGGCGGCGACGATGATCGCCCGGGTCGCCACACCGGAGTCGATGGCGCAGTGGATCGAGTCCGCCCGTCGAATGACGGTGGTGGAGCTGCGCGCGAAGGCCGTCGAGAGCAACCGGCGATCGGAGGGCTCGGGCGATACCGACATCGAGTCCTACCAACGCGTTCGCCTGCCGGTTCCCTCAGCGCTCCATGCGGGCTTCGGCGAAACCGCCGAACTCGCCCGCGCGGTCTCCGGAACGCAGATGAGTGTGACCGGCTTCGTCGAGTGTCTCGTCGCCGAATCGTGCTCCTCCTGGCGCCGAACCTCCTGGCGCCGAACCTCCTGGCGCCGAACCTCCCGGCGTCGAGTGCTCCGCATCAGGGGGAGGTCCCCGCAGGTTCGACGTCGAGCGGGCTCTGGCACAGGTGACCCGGGGTTGGCGTGATCTGTGTGAAGGCGACTCGACCGCGTGGAACGTGCCGGAGGTCGCAAGGACGAGAGGCATTCTCCATCGACTGGGGAAGGTGGTCGCCGAAGCGGGCCACGGCGATGCGGTGGCACTCGACCGCCAGCTGCGTGAACTGGTACAGATCGAAGACGAGCTACAGCGCAGTCTCGGCGACCTGCTCGAGGCGATGCGCGCTCGCGGCGCCTGGGCGACGCTGATGTTCAACGGAGCCGGCCACTATGCCGAGCAGCGACTCGGGATTTGCCGGAGAACGGCCGAGGAGCGTGCACGGCTGTCGCGGATCTCGGCTCGGTTCCCCGAGGTGGGCGAGGCGTATCGGCAGGGTCGAATTGGATCGGAGGCGGCCCTCCTGCTGGCCCGGGCGCTGGGGACGAGTGCTGGTGTGACCCTCGGGGAACGGAAGATCGCGGAGCGCTGGGTGGCGCGGGCCGAGGAGAGTTCGGTCAAGCGGCTCCGTGACGAGGTGCGCCAGCTGAGCCGACGACGCTGGACGGGGGAAGACGGGCCCACCGAAGGCCCGCTCGACGACGCCCTGTGGCATCGATCTCTCGAGCAGCGACCGGGGACGATCCACGCCCGTGTTGCCAGGTTGGCTCTCGAGGCGGCCAGGCTCCCGGAGGCCGATGGCGTCCTGTCCCTCCGGCTCCCGGCGTCACTGGCGGTCGATTTCTTGCATACGGTCGAACAGCGCAGATCGACGATCGAAGAGCAGGTCCACGCAGTTGCCTGGGATCAACCCTGGCCGGAGCCCGACTCCCCTCTCTCGGTCCTGGTCGCACGGTTGTTTTCCGTCCGGAGCCGTCGCGTACCGGCCTGGGTGGGTCTGCTGGCCCTGCTGGAGGAGTTTGTCGCCACCTGGGACCCCCTTGAAGGCGTGACTCGCCGTCGCGCCGACAAGATCTACTGCCGAGATGGATGGCGGTGTATGGCTCCGGGGTGCACGTCCCGCCGGAACATCGAGGATCACCACGTCCAGTACCGGTCGCGAGGAGGTGGTCACGACGCCGATAACCGCGTCGCTCTGTGTCGCTTTCACCACCAGCTCGGGGAGCACGGAACACTGGCCTCGTGTCGTGGCAAGGCACCTCTCGAACTGACCTGGAGGCTGGGGCGGGCCGATGTCGCGGTGTGGTTCCGCAACGAACTTCGAATCGCCTGATGCCGGCGCGAGAAATCGGGTAGCCGGGGGGAGCTAATCCCCCCGGCTCCCACACCACCGTACGTACGGTTCCGTATACGGCGGTTCACGAGAGGCTCGTGAGCCACCGGTACTCGCTGAGGACGCTCGGGACTCCCATATCCAACAGCTTGCGGGTCGGCATCGCCAGGTGCATGTGGGCAGCACCGGCGTTCCACCAGGGCCCTCGGCCGTTCCAGGCTGAGAGTCTGGCCTGTTCCGGGTCCAGCCCAAGTGTGACCAGCATCTTCCGCCGGGTTCGCGGTCGTTTCCACTGGCGCCACAGGATGCAGCGCAGCTTCCGTCGCATCCACTGGTCCAGCACCTCGAAGACGCCTTGCACCTCGCTCAGCCGGTAGTACGCTACCCAGCCCCGAATCACGGGCCGCAGATCCTCGATCACACGGATCGAGGTTCCGGCCACGACCGCGTCGAAGCATCTGCCGCAGCTTGCCCTTGAGTCGTTTGACCGACTTCGGCGCCACCTTCAGCTTCGGCTTCTGGTGCGTGGTGACGCTGTACCCCAGAAACTTCCGTTTCCAGGGGCGCGCCACCGCGCTCTTGTCCCGGTTGATCCGCAGCCGCAGACGCTTCCAAGAAACCGCTCCAGCGATGCCATCACCCGTTCGCCCGCAGCCTCGACTGCACGTAGACGTTGCAGTCGTCGGCGTAGCGGACGAAGCGGTGCCCCCGGCGCTCCAGTTCCTTGTCCAGCTCATCGAGCAGGATGTTGCTGAGCAGCGGTGACAGGGGACCGCCTTGCGGAGTTCCCTCTGTCCGGGCTGACACCAGCCCTCCCTCCATCATCCCCGCCTGCAAGTAGCGGCGGATCAGTCGCAGGACCCGCTTGTCCTTCACCCGGCGCGCCACCCGTGCCATCAGCACGTCGTGGTTCACGCGGTCGAAGAACTTCTCCATGTCCAGGTCCACCACCCAGCGATAACCGGCTGCCATGTGCTCGCGGGCTCGCCGCACCGCGCTCATGCGCGCTGCGTCCCGGGCGAAAGCCGAAGCTGTCATCCGAGAACGTCGGATCGAAGATGGGCGTCAGCACCTGGAGCAGGGCCTGCTGGATCATCCGGTCCAGCACCGTCGGGATGCCCAGCATTCGCTTCCCCTTCCCGTCCGGCTTCGGGATCTCCACCCGCCGTACCGGTTGGGGGTGGTACGTGCCGCCAAATAGCTCCTCCCGAATCCGCGCCCAGTGCTCCCGGCAGTGCGGCATCAGCTCCTCCACGGTCATTCCGTCGACTCCTGGTGCCCCGCCGTTGCGCACTACGCGCCGGTGTGCAGCCATAAGATTCTGCCTTGCGCACACCTCCTCCATGAGCATCGGAGCCCCTTCCCCAGCGTTCCCTTCACGTGCCGTGTCCGCTTGACGCACGTTACCCGTACCCTCGGCGGTTCCGCCGCCTACTCTCCGGGCTCGCTCCGGCTTCTCAGCCTTCTTGCCTGCGCCTCCTTCGGACATCGAACGCTCCGTGCCGGTTCGGCTCCTCGTGTTCGGCCCTTCACCGCCCATGCGCTGCGGCTACTACGGCCTCGGCTGACTTCTGCTCGCCCATCGTCACGTCTCTCGACTTGACTAGCCAGTGGCAGACAAGCAGATCTCCCGGGGTAAGACGCGTGACTTTCGCTCCATACACCCGACGCATATACGTGCCACCGATCCGGGTGACATCGGGCTTCGGGTCTTTTGGCCCCCTCGCCCAGGGACTGAACGCCTCCTATGCGGTTCGTGTTCCTCGGGCCGGGGTTTTGCCTGCAGCTTCCTTCCCACCCCGCCTCGCGGCGACGCCCTTGCTGTTCGGCTAGGGGTTCCTGTCACCAAGGCCCCCAGAGGACTTGCACCTCCTAGTCACTTCCCGGTTCGCTTTCGCTCCCCGGTTGCTCGCACCGAAGTTGAAGAGCTTCCTTCGCCGTCGCCCGATGATCAGCTCGATGAAGGTGTCGACCGCAACCGGATCGAAACCGGTCGTGCTGAACTCGTAGACAGCCGGCGCCACGACGTCGACGCGCCAGAAGTCAGCATCGCCATTCGGCGAGCTCGCGCTGAAGTCGAAGATACCCGAGACCGGGCCACCGTCGATAACGAGGCCGGCAGAGCTGCTGGCCGGGTCATCGTTCGGCTCGAGCTCGTAGGTGCAAGGCCCGAGGATGTCGACCTTGACCTCGTAGTCGAAGGTGTTGCCGAAATCGGCAACATCGACATACCAGTAGAACGGCATCGAACCGTCAGCCACCACCGACGAGGACGGCGAATCCGTCGTCTTCGGCAGGCAGAGGGTCAGCTCGGAGCCGAGGTCGCCAGGCGCGCCGGAGTCGTCGTTGAAGGCCAGGGGGTTGTCGACCGGGTTAACCGGCTCGGTTCCCGGAACGAACTGAGCCCACGGTACACAATTCGGCAGACCGGGGAACGGGTTCACCAGATCGCCGGTGTCCGGGCAATCGGCGTCGACGTTACAGGCGTTATCGATACCGCTCAGCAGCGTCGTGTTGCCCGGGTTGGCGTTGGCCCGCTGGTTGCAAAGACCGGCGATCGGTACGTTGGTCGCCGAATACCAGAGGCGCATGTCGGTGTCGAAGGCCGGCGGGGCAGCGTCGCAGCCCATGAAGCCGTTGAACACCGTCGGGAAGCCGCACGAAGTCTTGATGTTCACGAGCGAGTTCTCGGCAAGCGCGAACTTCACCCAGTCGACATCGCCGGCGGGGAAGATGCTGTGCTTCTGGATTCCGGCATCGCCGAATCCGATCTCGGTCGCGTCGACCTTGTCATCGTCGGGCTCGAAGGCATCGGGAATCTGCACGACGCAGGTCTCGGTGGCTTCGATCTCGAGATCGATGTTGTCGGCCTTGGAGGTGTCGTTCCAGCCGGCCACGCGGAGGTAGTAGCTACCCACCGGCAGACAGTCGGTCTCGATCAACGACATGAAGTTGTCGCCGCCGTCCTCGTCGAAGTCGATCAGGTCAGCCGGGTTACCGGTCGCACTGTTGTCGCAGGCGTCGTACAGCCACAGCGTCGAGTCATCGTCGAACGGATCGCCCGGCATGTCGCTGAAGGTCTGGATCCGAAGCTTGAGACCCACGGCCGGATCGCCGGTAGCCACATCGACGTTGTACCAGTCGGCGTCGCCGCCGGCTTCAACGGTCAGGTTGTCGGTGTAGAAATCACCGACCATCGTCATCGGAGTCGTTGCATTGCCCGCGTCACAGGTGTCGGCAACGCCGACAGTCTTCGCGGCCGGAACACTCGGACGGAAACCGATCGTGTCTCCACCCAGCTCCGCGACCTGCTCCTGCAGCCGATCGAGTAGCATCGCGTTGTCGATGTACTGTCCGGCGAGGACCAGGTGATGCGCCTTCTTGGCAGGCGCGTGGTCGAACATGGCAGCCATCTCCACATGAGCCGTGTAGAGGATCTTGCGCACGCGGCGATCGCCGGCCGGTAGATCCATCTGGAGCACACGGGTCAAGTTCAGTTCCCGGAGATCAGCATCGTCCGTGAGCCGCGCCACCTTCAACAATGTCGAGGCACGGTTCACCAGTGCTCTTTCACTGGCACTACCGACACCAGCACGGGATGACGTGAACTGAACGTCGCCCTTGCCACCGTCAGTCGCGACATCGCTAGAGGTACCGGCAACCGCCGACCCCATCGCGAGCGCAAAAACCAGAACGGCGGCTGCCGTTCCATACAGGCTCTTCCTCATTGGATCCTCCCCCCCTGACCAAGCGGGCCCTGTTCCAGAAACCCTAAATCGTTTTTGTCGAAATGCTTAGATTCCGCCGCTTAGGGGCCACCCGCTCATGTACCTAAATCGGAATCCACGCGCAAGGCGGAAGTTCCCGCGGACGCCAAGACAGCAGAATTTACTTATAATCTATACCGGGTAAGGGGCCGGTCCGCCGCAAGCAGCACCGCAGAGCACCGACCGCCAGCACGGCGACCCCGAAAGGCATAGGCCTCGTGCGAGCCCCGCGTATCCACGCCCACGCCACCAGAAACGATACGAGGAAGGCTATGGAAAGCCACAACAGATCACCCGGCACGAGGCTATCCCCGAGCTTGAGCATGCTGTAGCCGGTCGCACCGACCATCGTCGGAATCGCCAGAAAGAACGAGAACTCGGTGGCGGCCTTGCGATCCAGCCCGACCCCGAGCCCGCCGAGAATCGTCGCCGCCGAGCGCGAGAAGCCCGGCCACAACGCCATGCACTGCGCCGCGCCGATCGCCAGCGCCTGGCCGACGCTCGTATTTTCCGGCTGATCGGTCCGGGCCTTGAGCGGCAGCCTCTCGACGATCAGGATCAGGATCGCCCCGACGATCAACCCCGCCGCGACGGTCCGCGGGTTGAACAGGTGCTCGGAGATGAAGTCGTGGACCAGCAACCCGACGACCGCCGCCGGTAAGAAGGCGATGAACATCCGCCCGGCGAAGCCACGGGCCTTGGCGCTCGTCGGCAACTCGCGGACGACACCGAACAGGCGGACCCGGTACTCCCAGACCACCGCGAGGATCGCACCGAGCTGGATGAAGATCTCGAACAGCTCCGCCCGCCGCCCCTCGAAGCCGACCAGGTGGGAGGTGACGATCAGGTGGCCGGTCGACGAGATCGGCAGGAACTCGGTCAGCCCCTCGACGATCCCGAGCAGAATCGCAATCCAGAACATCGGCAAGATCAGGCGTCTCGCTCGGTGGGTCTTGCGGTTCTCGCGCCGGGCCATCAACGCCGGGACACGAGGGTCAGCGCCGTGAACAGGCAGGTCATCGAACCGAGCGGCGCGACCTTGCCGAAGCTGCGCAGCGCCGGGTAGTTGCCGAGCGCCAGCGTACCGAAGCCGGCGATGTTGGTCAGCGCCGCCATCACGACCGCCTTGCCGGTCTCGAGCAGCCCCGCATCGACCTTGCCACCCGACAGGCTCATCCGGTGCACCAGATGAATGCTGTAGTCGATCCCCACGCCGAGGATCATCGTGGCCACGAACGCGTTGACGTAGTTGAGGTGAATGTCGAGCGCCTTCATCGCGCCGAGCATCATGATCACGCCGCAGACCAGCTGGGCCATCGCGATCCCGGTCAGGCTGAGCTTGCGGAAGTCGATCCACAGCAACACGAACACGACGATCAGGCCGAGCCGCACCGCCCGCGGCGCCTCGCGGCTGAAGATCCGCCGGAACTCGCGGCCGACGACGTTGGTGCCGGTGACGACGATGCCCGCGTCGTCCGCCGGTCAGCGCCTCGACGAGGCCGGGCGGCGCCTCGCGCTTCCAGCGCGGATCGGCGAGGAACATGTAGGTCACGATCCGCACCCGTCGGCGTCGCGTGCGCACGTAACGCTCGAGCAGGTGCCCAGACCCCGCTGCTCCAGGTCCTGCAGCCCGATCGGACGCTCGCGGCGTCAGGAACTGCGTCCATGCGATCCAGGAACGGCTCGAACGGCTCGCGCGCAACCCGTTCTCGGTCGAGCGCCGCGACGAAGGATCGCCGCGATCCGCACCGGATCGAACGCCCCGCCGTCGTCGGCTTCGAGCCGCCGGCAATACCTGCCTGCTGCTGCGGACTCCGGCGGCAGGTAGGTCAGGATCGAATCGTACGAGGTGACGTGCCGTCGTCGAGGAACGGCTGCAGCCGGCTCCTCGATCTTCTCGGTCAGCGACCGCCTCGTCGGGCGTGTCGGCCTCGGCGATCGCCATCATGTAGCTGAGGGAGGCGCCGAACTTGGCGGTGATCTTCTCTTGCACCTGGTAGGCCGGCGAGCGCTGGCTGCGCAGGGCGTTGATCGTGTCGTCGAAGTCGAGCTTGGTCGCCACGAAGCCGCTGGCCACGGTCAGGCCGACGACGATCGCGATCATCAGTCGGCGATTCCGCGCCGAGAACGTGATCAGGTGCTCGATGTAGAACGACTGCAGGTGCAGCTTGCCGACCGAGTCGACCTTGCGACGCCGCACACCTTCGTTCCACTTGATCATCGCCGGCAGCATGAAGACGATCGCCACCGCACAGAGCAGGATGCCGCTGCCGATCAGGAAACCGAGATCCTTCAGACCGCGGAACTGACTGGTCGTCATCGCCAGGAAGGTGCCCGCCGAGGTGATCGCCCCGGTGAAGACGCCCAGACCGGTCTCGCCGATCATGCACTCGGTCGCCTCGGCCAGGCTACGGCCGGCCTGGCGTTCCTCGACGTAGCGCGCGTACATCACGATGACGAAGTCGGTGCCGAGCCCCATCAACAGCGCGGTGAACGCCGACGACGAGGCGTTCAGCCCCCCCAGCACCAGGAAACACAGGAAGAAGGTCAGCGCCTGACCGACCAGCAACGGCAAGCTGCTGTAGAGCAACGCCGCGAAGCGCCGATAGCACAGCCAGTACAGCGCCGAGACCGCCGCCAGCGAGAAGAACAGGTTGAAGCTGACGTCCTTCTTGACCATCGCGGTCTCGTCGAGGACGACCGCGAAGTTGCCGCCGTAGTGCACACGTACCGGGGCGAGCATCTCGCGCACGCTCTCCTCGGCACCACGAACACCCTCGAGCAGGCGTCGGTCGAACTCCAGGTCCTGCGACGGTCCGATCGGCTTGACCAGCATGATCAGGCTCTCCTGCCGTCCTGGGACAGGTAGTAGCCGTCGGAGGTCGACCTGGAGTACGCCGCGGTTGCCCATCAGCCGGTCGAGGAACAGCGGCATCAACCCCAGCGGGTCCTTGAGGGTCAAGCTCCTGGGTGAAGGCGCCGGTCGGCGAGGACATCTGGTCAGATGGATCTGCTCGATGCGCTCCTCGATCGCCTCGTCGGACAGCCGCTGCGCCAGCTCGTCCAGGCGGTCGGGAGGCAGGAACAGCAGGGCGTTCTCGTAGAACAGTTCGAGGAAGTCGGCGTCAGGGTCGAAGCGGTACTCGACGAACTCGACCAGCTCGTCGAGTTCCCGCATCCGCTTGGCGAACTCGTCGGCGAAGTCCTCGAGTTCGTCAGGCCCCTGCCCTTCCTCGGCCTCGAGGAGGACCATCAGGAAGTCGATCGAACCGTAGTCCTCGAGCGCTTCCTTGAAGGTATCGACCTGGCGATTCCCGTCGGGGATCAGGTCGAGGAACTTGGTCTCGATCTCGAGATTCTTGCCGGACCAGACGCCGACCACCAGCGCCAGCGCGGCCAGCAGGAAGATCAAACCGTAGTGACGGCGGCTGAACCGCTCGAGGGCGAGCAGGATCCGGTGCTTCTTGCCCAGGTCGGGGGCTTGGTTGGGGGGGGGCGCGTTCATCGTGGTTCCGGATCGACGCGGGATTATTCTCTGCTGCCCGACAAGCGTCAAGGCCGCCGGAAGGCCGCCGGCCCTCACCGGGGCAGCGGCAGCGGTGAGGGGGCTTTCCTGGTGCTAGAATGCCCGCCCCGGCCGTACTTTCGCGCCGGCGCCTTTCCCCGGCTCGTTTTCGCGGTTTCCCCGCAACCCGCCGGGTGCTTCCGATCCGAGGTGAACGCCATGGGAACGACCAGCACCGAGACAGCTCGCCACATCGAACTCGAAGACACGTACGGGGCCCACAACTACCACCCGCTGGACGTCGTGGTGCACAAGGCCGAGGGCGTGTGGGTCTGGGACGTCGAGGGGAACAAGTACCTCGATTTCCTGGCGGCCTACTCGGCCGTGAACCAGGGCCACGGTCATCCGAAGGTCAAGCAGGCGCTGATCGACCAGGCCGGTCGGGTGACGCTGACCTCCCGGGCGTTCCGCAACGACCAGCTGGGACTGCTCTATAAAGATGTTCACGACATGACCGGCTACGGCCGGATGCTGCCGATGAACACCGGCGCCGAGGCGGTCGAGACCGCGATCAAGGCCGCCCGCAAGTGGGGCTACAAGGTCAAGGGCGTCCCGGACGGCAAAGGCCGAGATCCTCGTCTTCACCGGCAACTTCCACGGCCGCACGACGACGATCGTCGGCTTCTCCGACGACGACCAGTACAAGGACGGCTTCGGCCCGTTCACGCCGGGCTTCACCCTGCTGCCCTACGGCGACCTGGAAGCGGTGCGCAAGGCGATGAACCCCAACGTCGTCGGCATCCTGATCGAGCCGATCCAGGGCGAGAGCGGCATCATCATTCCTCCCGACGGCTACCTGAAGGGCATCGAGAAGCTCTGCCGCGAGCACAACGCTTTGATGATCGCCGACGAGATCCAGTCCGGCCTGGGCCGCACCGGCAAGATGTTCGCGTTCGAGCACGAGGGCGTCCGCCCGGACATCGTGATCATCGGCAAGGCGCTGGCCGGCGGCATGTACCCGGTCTCGGCGATCCTGGCCGACGACGAGGTGATGGGCGTGTTCCACCCCGGCGACCACGGCTCGACCTTCGGCGGCAACCCGCTGGGCTGCGCGGTCGCCCGCGCCGCGCTGAACGTGCTGGTCGACGAGAAGATGATCGAGAACTCGGCCGAGCTCGGCGAGTACTTCCTGCAGAAGCTGCGCGCGATGAACAGCCACTGGATCAAGGAAGTGCGCGGGCTGGGTCTGTGGATCGGCCTGGAGCTGACCGCCGAGGCCGGCGGCGCGCGGCGCTACTGCGAGGCGCTGTGGCACAAGGGTCTGCTCTGCAAGGAGACCCACGTCGATACGATCCGCTTCGCGCCACCGCTGATGATCACCCGGGAGGAACTCGACTGGGCCCTCGAGCGCGTTGCCGAGGTGTTCGCCGAGCTGGGCTAGTCACCGTGGATGTCGTCGAGCTGGAGGGGGTCATGGTCCACCTGGCCCACCCGGACGAGCTGAACGTTCGCTGGGTCGGACAGGACGAGACCCGCAAGCAGCTGCTGGCGGCCTGGAGCCGTCGATCGACGGAACGACCTGCCGATGAACCCGCGGCTGCTGGGCAAGCCGGGCGTGGGCAAGACCACCCTGGCCTACGCCGCGGGCCGTGCCCTGGGCAAGGACGTCTACATCTTCCAGGCCACGATGGACACCCGCCCGGAGGACCTGCTGATCACCCCGGTGATCGACGGGCAGGGCTCGATCCGCTACGTGGCCTCGTCGCTGGTCACCGCGATGATTCGCGGCGGCGTCGCGATCCTCGACGAGGGCAACCGGATGTCCGAGAAGTCGTGGGCCTCGCTGGCCCCGTTGCTCGACAACCGGCGTTACATCGAGTCGATCGTCGCCGGCGTCAAGGTCAAGGCCGACCCGGACTTCCGCATGGTGGCCACGATGAACGACGACGCCTCGACCTACGAGTTGCCCGAGTACATCCATTCGCGGTTGCAGCCCCAGGTCTTCCTCGACTTCCCGGCCCACGACGAGGAGAAGACGATCCTCGCCGAGAACCTGCCGTTCTCCGACGACCGCAGATGCTGGAGTACGTGACCCGCTTCCTGCAGACGGCCCACGCCGCCGACGAGCCTACACCGTGCGCGACGGCGTCAACATCGCGCGCTACGCGCTGAAGCTGCTCCAAGGCCGACGAAGACGAGAAGCAGGACGCGCTGCGCGCCAACGATCGGGGCACGGCGAATGCTGGGGAGCAAGGCGAAAGCTGCGAGAACCTGGGCCGACTGCTGCGCATCGCGGTGGAGCGCGTGCTGGGCGAGGAGGCCCTGCGCTACCTGGAGCAGGATCCGCAGTGATCCGGGTCCTCCCGGTCCTGCACGAACGACTGGAGTACGCGGACCTCGTCCGCCGCACGTTCGACGAGTTCGCCCCCGACGCGGTGGCCGTCGAGATCCCCTCCTCCCTCGACGCGATCTGGCGCCGCGGCGTCGGCCGGCTGCCGGCGCTCTCGGTCGTGCTGTACGAGACCGCCGACGGCAAGACGATCTACCTGCCGATCCAGCCCGCGGACCCGCTGGTCGAGGCGACCCGCCTGGCCCTGGAGAACGACCTGCCCGTCGCGGCGGCGGATCTCGATGTCGACGGCTACGCCGACTACCGGGATCCGGTCCCCGACGCCTACGCGATGCTGCGCCTGGGGCCCGAGCGGATTCTCGAATCGTTTCGTGGACTCGTGCGACCCCGTGATCCCCGGGACGACCGGCGAGAGGCGGCGATGGCGTTTCATGCCCGGCGGCTGGAAGCGGCCGGGGCGGCGCGGGTGCTGGTCGTCTGCGGGATGCACCACGCCGGCGGGATCACCGCGCAGCTCGACCGCGAACAGGCTGCGCCGCTGACTCCGCCGGTTCGTCGCAACGTGAGGCTGGTGCACCTGCACCCGGAATCGGTCGGCGAGGTCCTGTCCGAGACACCGTTCCACGTCGCCGCCTGGGAGGCCCGGCGTGACGGCCTTCCCGAAGCGCCCCCGGAGACACCCCGCGATCCCACGCGGAAGATCGGACCGTTCCGGGTGATCCACGGCGGCGCCGGCCAGACCAACGACAGCATCGAGGGTGCGGTGGTCCGCGCCGCCCGGGCCGCCGGTGCCGACGACGAACCGCTTCGACCGGCTGCGCTCCCAGTGGGTGCTGCTGCGCGAGGCCGAACAGGCGCTGGAGAGCGTCGCCCCCGACGAGAAGGTCGAGCCCTGGATGCGATCCAACCTGGCACGCTTCGGACGCAACCTGGCCCTCGCCTCGGGACAGCTGGTCCCCGACCTGTACGACCTGTTGACCGCCGGTCGTGGCTGCGTGTCGGAGAACTACGCCTTCGAACTGCACCGGCTGGCGGCGACCTACCCGCGGCAGGCCGACACCGCGACGGACCTGCCGACGGCCCGGATCCGCGCCGACGAGATGTTCGACGGCACGCGCCGGATCCGCCTGCAGCGCCGGCATCGGCGGCCCAAGCGCCCCGACTGGCGCTCGATCGTGAAGCGCAAGGGGCTCGACGAGCGCTGGTCCGGCGAGTGGCTGACCGATTTCGACAGCGACGCGATCTGCTCCTACCCACCCGAGGATCTGATCATCGAGTCCTTCGGCCGCTACCTGCAGAAACGCGGCAAGACGATCCTCTCCGAGGAGCGCTCGCGGGTCGTCCCGTTCACGACCTCGATCCTCGACGGCATCGACGTCCGCGAGACGATCCGCAACTGGACCGACGGCAGGATCCGCGTTCGCGAAGCCGGGCGCGCCCCCGGTGACATCGGTTCGATCGTGATCGTCTTCGACAGCGACGAGAAGGCCTACACCTACGAGCAGACCTGGCTCGGCGAGCACGACCAGGAGTCGGACATGGCCTACTTCAGCACCGACCCGGGCCAGGCGATCGTCGGCCCCGGGATCTGCCGGGTGACCTACGGCGGCCTGCTGCTGTCGTCGCCGCCGATGCGCATGGCCGACGTCTGGACCGACCCCGACTACCGGATCGCCGAGAGCCAAGCGCCGAGGTGCTGCTGCTGGCCGCGCTGGACTACTGCCCGAGAGCGACGATCGTCCACGTCGCGACCGAAGCCGCCGCGCGATCCGGATCCACCAGCTCGCGGCACGGTCTGGGCATGCGCATCCTGCACCTGCCGATCGGCACGATGTCGCCCTCGACCATGCGACGCATCCGGGTGATGCACATCCTCGCCGGACACGACAAGCGCAAGGCCGCGAAAGACTACATCTGGTAATCGAGAGAATCCGGCCGTACCTTGTCAATAGGTCAATAGGTTGCGTTATGGGTTGCTCGACTGCAGTAGTCGGCATAGGATTACAGCGGTTGCCGCGCCCGATCACACTCCCTGGGCGCCCCTGCAACCTCACTGCGATCTCGCTCCCGACTCCGATCCGTGTTCGAGCGTGAGACCACCCTCAGGAGAGATCTACCGGTATGAGCCGAAAGTACAGTCAGCGCGGCTACCAGGAGTCCGATCGTCGGGAGGAGCGCGAACACAGCCGCCCCCCGCGCCAGGAGCTGTCGTCCGAGGAGAAGATCCAGCGCAAATCGTTGCGCAAGATGACCGACCGCAACGCCAACGAGGTGATGCGCTGTCACAGCTGCGGCCGCACCGTGCAGGACGACGCCCCGATCACCGGGCGCTCGGTCTGTCCGAAGTGCGTCGCGCCGCTGCACTGCTGCCGCGCCTGCACCCACTTCGATAGCTCCGTCCGCTGGCAGTGCCGCGCCGAGATCACCGCCGCGGTCGCCGACAAGGGCAAGGCCAACGAGTGCCACCTTTTCCGCCCGCGGCTCGTACTCGATACCACCGGACGCCGGACGACGAAGAAGAGGTCGAACGACGCGAGGTCCCAGTTCGAGGACCTGTTCCGCAGCTGACGATGCTGGCCCGGCTCGCCCTTGTCACGGTCCTCACGGTCCTCGCCAGTGCGCTCATGACCGGCACGACAGCGGCCGGTTCGGACCTCGACAGCGCAGCAGCAGCCGGCACGGCACTCACCGGCACGGCGCCGGCCAGCGCGGCACTCCTCGACAAGCCCTACCCGATCACCGCGACGATCTCGTTCCCGGCCTCGATGCTGCACTGGCTCGACTCCCTCGCCGGACTCGAAGGGCCGGGGATGACCGGCGGCAAGACGATCGAGGTCATCCGGGTCCAGTACGAGCGCCGGATCGGCCCCCTGTCCGGAACGGATGCGCATCTCCTGCAGCAGTTCGCCCAGGCCCGACGCAGCGCGGCGCGCTCGGGCGCGAAACAGGTGCCGCCGGACGTCGATGCGGTCACGCTGCTGTTCTTCCAGGCCGCCAGCCTCGAGGCCGCACTGTCCCAGCTGGAGCAGCAGGCCCGCAGCGACGTGCACGAGGCGATCGCCGCCGCGTTTCGCGGCTTCGAAGGCCGTTACCGGCAGATCTGGAACGACGGCAAGATACCCGGCGAGTTCCTGGCCCAGGCGCGCCGCAGCGAGCTGGCGCGGCCGTTGACCGAGTACCTGCTGCAGGTCGCCGCGTTCTACGACGCCCCGCCGAGGCAGCGCCCGTGGCCACAGGTCCACCTGATGCCGGTGCCCGCCGGCGGAGGTACCCACGCGCAGGCGATCGAGCATCATCTGTTGATGGAGGTGCGCCCCGGTGACGATCTGCTCACCGAGGTCGGGCCGCTCGTCCACGAGAACGCCCACCTGCTGTTCGCGAGGATGAGCCCGAAGCGCAAGCAGGCCCTCGAGGCGACGGTGCGGCAGCTCGGCTCCGAGGCGGTGCTGACCTGGCGCCTGCTCCACGAAGCGCTGCCGACCGCGCTGGCCCAGGGCGTCGCCGCCCAGCGGTTCGACCCGCGGTGGTCTCTCGGCCTACCGTGGTATCACCGGCAGGATGTCGACGTGGCGGCGAAACGCATCTTCCCGTTGGTGCGCGACGCCCTCGACGAGGGCACGGTCTTCGACGAGGCGTTCCTGCACGAGCTGCTGGCTACTCTCCGATCACCTTGACCAGCACGCGCTTCGAACGCCGGCCGTCGAACTCGCCGTAGAAGATCTGCTCCCACGGACCGAAGTCGAGGCGGCCCTTGGTGATCGCGACGACGACCTCGCGACCCATGATCTGCCGCTTGTGGTGCGCGTCGCCGTTGTCCTCGCCGGTCCGGTTGTGCCGGTAGAGCGACGGGTCGTGGGGCGCGAGCCGCTCGAGCCATTCCTTGTAGTCCTGATGGAGCCCCGACTCGTCGTCGTTGATGAAGACGCTGGCGGTGATGTGCATCGCGTTGACGAGGCAGAGCCCCTCCTGGACACCGCTCTCCCGGACGACCTGCTCGACGTCGGGGGTGATGTTGCGGAACTCCATTCGCTCCTGGATGTGAAACGTCAGGTGGCGGGTTGCCGACTTCATGGCCTCTCCTTTCTGATTCCTTTCCCGCGGTTTTCGGCCCTCAGGGTACCGCCTTGTCCGCTCCCGGGGCGGGACCTATGTTCGAGGGAGAGTCCCGGGCGGCGGTCTGCCCGTCAACCGGGCCGAGGAGTGTAGCGATGAGGCTCGGGAATCAGCGCGGGGAAGGTCGGCTGGGATTTCTCATCTCGGCAGCCGTGCTCGCGACGGCGGTGTTCATCGGTGTGAAGGTGATACCGGTCCGGATCAACGGATACAACTTCCACGACCGCTTGCGGGAAGAATGCCGGATGGGCGCCGTTCACCAGGACGACACCAAGCTCGCCAAGCGACTGCTGGATGAGGCACACAACCTCGGGATTCCACTGAGCAAGAAGAACCTGAAGATCTACCGCACCCAGAAGAAGTTGACGATCAGCGCGACGTACGAACAAGAGATCGATCTCAAGTTCACGACCTACACCTACAAGTTCAACAAGAAGGAAGAGGCGCCGATCTTCTAGCTCCGGGACCCGGAGTCCGGGCGCGCGAACGCCAGCCGTCCCCCGGCGACGACGTGGCTGACCCGCGGCTCGCCGAACCGGTAGACCAGGTGGTAGCGGTTGGGCACCGCGTGAACCACCAGGTCGCCGCGCTTGCCGGTCTCGATCGATCCCGTCGTCGCTCCACGTCCCAGAGAGCAGGCCGCGTTCAGCGTCGACGCGGTGATCGCCTCGTCGACCCCCAGTCGTGCCGTCAGGCAGGCGAACCACAGCGCCGCGCTCATCGAGTCGGCGGGGCACGATCCCGGGTTGAAGTCGGTGGCGACGACGACCGGTACGCCGGCGTCGATCATCCGACGGCCCGGCGGCGGCACATCCATCATCAGGAAGAAGGTCGCCGAGGGGAGCAACACTCCACAGGTGCCGGCCCGGGCCATCTGCTCGAGCCCCTTGTCCGAGGCGTATTCCAGATGGTCGGCCGAGGCGGCCCCCAGCTCGGCGGCGAGTGCCGCGCCACCATCGTCGGCCAGCTGATCGGCGTGGAGCCGGACACCCAGCCCATGCCCTCGCGCCGCTTCGAGGACCCGTCGAGCCTCGTCGATCGAGAAGGCATTGCCGTCGACGAACGCATCGGCGTACTCGGCCAGCCCCTGGGCCGCGACCTCGGGGAGCAGTCGGTCGATCAGCAGGTCGACGTACTCGCCCCGGCGTTCGCGGTATTCGAGTGGAACCGTGTGGGCGCCGAGAAACGTCGGCACGACCTCGACGGCGTGACCGTTCGCGGCGGCGGCCAGCGCCGCGAGTTGCTTGATCTCGTCGTCGTAGGACAGGCCGTAGCCGCTCTTGGCCTCGACGGTGGTGGTGCCCAGGCGTAGCAGGTCGTCGAGGCGGCCCTGCACCAGCGTGGCGAGCTCGGCACGCGAGACCTCACGGGTCCTGGCGACGGTGGACAGGATGCCCCCGCCCCGGGCGGCGATCTCGGAGTAGGTCGCACCGTGCAGGCGCTCGTCGAACTCCTGTTCGCGCCAGCCGACGAACGGCAGATGCGTGTGAGCGTCGACGAATCCCGGCAGCACCGTCCCGCCGCCGGCGTCGATCTCCTCGGCTGCGTGGACGGTCCGGCGGTAGTCCGCCTCGCTGCCGACGAAGACGATCGCGCCGTCGGCGCAGGCGACCGCTGCATCGGGAATCACCCGAAGGCGACCCAGATCGGCGCCGATCCGCGGCGAGGTTCCTGCTGGAGTGGCGAGTTCGGCGATCCCGACGACGCCGAGATCGGCCTCGATCATCCGGCGTCGCCGCTGACCCTGGGGATGACCCTGAGATCGGCGGCCAGTTTGTCGACGACGGTCTCGGTCCGTTCACGATCCCGGTCGTGGTCGTGACCCCGAGCGTGATCGTGACCGCGATCGTGATCCCGATCGCGGGCGCGTAGGTTCAGCAGTTCGAGGTGCTGCTCGACGATCGCCCGCAGCTCGCGCTCGAAGGTGTTGCGCTCGAGCTGGATCCGGCCGATCTCGTCCTCGAGCTTGCCGAGCTGGTCCTGGGCCTGCTGGAGCATCCGCTCGGACTTGAGCCGGGCTTCCTTGACCAGGTGGTCGGCTTCGCCCCGGGACTTGCCGACCATCTCCTCACCGAGCCGCTGGGCGGCGACGAGGGCGTCCTGGAGCGCCCGCTCCCGTGCGGTGAACTCATCGACCCGGGCCCGGAGCTGTCCCAGCTCCTCGCGCATCCGACCATTCTCGAGATTCAACCGCTCGACCTCATCCCCGGCCGCCTTGAGGAACAGCCGGACCTCCTGCTCGTCGAATCCCCGCATCTTGCGCTTGAATTCCTGGGTCTCGATGTCCATCGCGGTGATTCGGTCGGCCATGTTGCGCACCTCCGGAGCCAGGAGAAGTCGGTGAAATCGGGGCCAAACATAAGCCTGGGCCAGGCGGTCCGCAAGCCACCCGGAGGGTCAGAATCAGCCTATGTCCTTGGAGGATAGATAGTTAGGCTGTGATTCCGCAAGGGGATTTTCTGCGGTCGATCCGGCGAGTGGCGTTCATCGCTCGCCGAAGATCGCGCGGCCGACCCGGACGAGGGTCGCTCCCTCTTCGACGGCGACCTCGTAATCGCCGGTCATCCCCATCGACAGTTCCGGGAGCGCGGCCCCGGCCCAGGCCTCGGCCCGGCGGCCCAGCTCCCGCAGCTCGGCGAAGTAGCGCCGGTTCTGCTCCGGCTGCTCGACCGGCGGCGGGATCGTCATCAGGCCACGCAACGCGAGATGCGGACAGGCGACGGCGCGGTCGACCAGCGGTCGCAGATCCTTCGCCTTCACCCCGGCCTTCGTCGGCTCGTCGGACAGATTGACCTGGAGCAGGATCGCCTGGGGCGCTCCGGCGGCCCCGGCCCGGCGGTCGAGCTCGGCCAGCAGGCGCTCGTCGTCGACCGAGTGGATCAGTTCGAACGCACGTGTGACCAGTCGCGCCTTGTTGCGCTGGAGGTGCCCGATCAGGTGCCAGCGGACCCCGGAGACCTGGCCCTGCTTCTCGAGCGCCTCCTGGACCCGGTTCTCGCCGAACAGGCGCTGACCGGCCGCGATCGCCTCCTGGACGCGCTCGGCGGGCATCGTCTTCGAGACCGCGATCAGCTCGACGGTGTCCCGGGGGCGAGACGAGCGGTCACAGGCCCGGTCGATGCGCTCGCGTACCGCGGCCAGCGCCCCGGCGATGGTCGGCGGGGACGACACCTTCAGGCGGTCTCGTGGATGCGGATGCCCAGGTCGTCGGGGTTCTCCGCGGCACGATCGAGGGCCTGGTTGACCAGGCGGTCGGCGAGCTTGTTCTCGGCCCGGGGTACGTGGCGGATCGCGAACTGCGGGATCTTGCGGATGCGGGTCAGCGCCTCGAGGTACAGCGGCCGCAGCTTCAGGTTCTTGACCCGGTAGCTCCCGGTGATCTGCCGCACGATCAGCTCCGAGTCGGCGAGGATCTCGACGTCCTCCGCACCGCTGGCCAGGGCGAGCCGCAGCGCCTCGAGCAGCCCCTGGTACTCGGCGGCGTTGTTCGTCGCAACGCCGATGTAACCCGCGTGACCTTCGACGCAGGAGCCGTCGGCGTCGAGCACCGCCACGCCCCAGGCCGCGATCCCCGGGTTCCCTCTCGAGCCGCCGTCGAAGGCCGCTCTAAACCGCGCCACCGTTCACTGCATCGGTCGACTCGGTCGCCGCCTCGGTCGCGGCCGCCTCGGCTGCCGCCGCTTCGGGGTTCATCAACGGCTCGTAGTAGAGGAACCGGCGACAGTTGCTGCAAGGGTGGATCTTGCTCGCCACCTTCACTTCCTGGAACACCTGGGGACGCATGCGCACGAAGCACGAGAGGCAGGTGCCGTTGTCCGCCTTGGACAGGAACACGCCCTGTCGCCCACGCTCGAGGGTCGTGATCCGCGCCAGGATCCCGTGCGGCAATCCTTTCTCGGTGGCGGCCCGCTCCTTGGCCAGGGTCTCGAGAGCGGCCTGGGCCTTCTTCGTCGCTTCGTGAACCGCGGTGCGGTCGGTCTCGACCTGCGCCCGCTCCTTCGTGATGTGCTCCTCGTGATTGGCCAGCTCACCCTTGAGGGTCTCGAGAGCTTCCATGTCCTTGAGGATCGCCTCTTCGTTGGCGCTGATCTCGGCCTTGACCGCGTCGATCTCCTTCAGCACCGCGGCGTACTCCCGCTGATTCTTGACGTCCATCAGCCCGGCCTTGAACTTCTCGCGCTGCTCTTCCATCGCGCTGAGAGCGCCGGTGCGGGTCTTGCGGTCCTCTTCGATCTCTTCGAACTGGTCCCGCACCGCGACGTACTCGGCGTTGCGCTCGCGGAAGTGGGTTTCGATCTCGTCGATCCGGCTCGGTGCGGTCTCGATGACCGTTTCCGCCTCACGGATCTCCAGGACCAGCTCCTGTATGCGAAGCATTCGTTCCAGTTGGCCTTTGGCGTCCAAACCGATACTCCTCGCTGTCGGTTCCACTTGCGTGGAATCGAGCCCTGGAAACACAAAGGGCGCTCCCCTGGAGCGCCCTCATCCCGCCGTCAACCCGACAGGTCCCGCTTTCGGTGTTCGCCCACCTCGCGGTGGCTTTCCACCTCAAGGGGACGAAGTCTGCCCGGTTGCTTTGTTTTTCTCACGGTAATCGCGAAATCTATCACCGGGAGTGAGAATCCGTCAACCGAAAATCAGGTTGACGATCGCCACGGCAGCGATGATCCCGGCGGCGTCGGCCAGCAGACAGGCGGGCAGGGCGTGACGGGTTCGCTTGACCCCGACCGCGCCGAAATAGACCGCCAGAACGTAGAAAGTCGTCTCGGTACTGCCCTGGAGCGTGCTGACCAGGTAGCCGATCAGCGAGTCGGGGCCGTGGACCGTCATCGCCTCGCTCATCACCCCCATCGCACCCGACCCCGAGAGCGGCCGCAGGATCGCCATCGGCAACGCCTCGGCCGGCATGCCGACACGGGAGGTCAACGGAGACAGCCACTCCACCAGCAGGGCGATCCCCCCCGACGCCCGGAACATTCCCACCGCCACCAGGATGGCGACGAGGAACGGAATGATGCGCAGGGCGACGTTGAACCCGTCCTTCGCTCCCTCGACCAGCGATTCGTAGACCCGCACGCCCCGGGCCCAGCCGAACAGCACCAGCGATCCGACGATGATCGGCAGGATCCAGTAGGACATCACGCCCCGGGCCAGATCGGTGGTCGGCATCGTCCCGGCCGACCGGACGATCCACGTCACCAGGAGTCCGATGAAGACGACGAACCAGGCGGCCACGACCCAGCGCGCACCCCGCGGCGCGATGAGCTTGGCCGAGGGATCGGCCGAAGCGTCGGAGGCATCCGGAGTGTCCGAGGCTCCGGCGTTCCCCGCCGGCTGGATGCCCGCCGGCTCGGTACTGCTGTAACGCGGCAACCTCGACAGCAGGAACGCCGCAGTGACACCGACCAGCGTCGCCGTCCCGCTGGCGACCCAGGTCGGAAAAAAGATGCCGGCCGCGTCGGCCGACCCCAGGCTGGCCCGGATGCCGATCACCCCGGAGGGCAGGACCGCCAGGCCCGCCGTGTTGATCGCCAGGAACAGGACCATCGCGTTGGTCGCGGTGCCCTTCTCGCCGTTGAGCTTGTCGAGCTGTTCCATCGCCTTGATGCCGAACGGCGTCGCGGCGTTGCCGAGTCCGAGCATGTTGCTCGAGATGTTGAGGATCATCGCGCTCATCGCCGGGTGATCCTCGGGCACCGTGGGGAACAGCCGGCGCATCACCGGGCTGATCGCCCTGGCGACGATCCGCAGCAATCCACCGTCTTCGGCGACCTTCATCAGGCCGAGGAAGAACGCCATCACACCGACCAGGCCCAGCGAAAGGGTGACCGCCTTCCGGGCGTCGGTGATGATCGCGTCGGTGAGCGCCTGCATCTCGCCGGACAGGGCGGCGAGCAGGATCGAGGCGAGCACGAGAAAGACGAAGATGCCGTTGAGCATGAATCCTCCGGCCGAAGCCACGAGGATTCTAGTCGAGAAACTACTCGATCATCTCCCGGGAGATCGCTTCCTGGATCAACTGCTCTTCCGAGTGCTCGTGCTCCCGGAACATCTGCAGGAAACGTTCGAGATCGACGCGCAGGTTGTGCGCCTCGTTGGCGGTGCCGCACTGCGCGTGGATCCGCGCCATCTCGAGGATCTCGATCATCCGCGAATGCTGACGCACCAGGCGGCTGACCTCGACACGGGCCTCGGGCAACGAATCGAGGATGACCCGGAACAGTCCGCCGCGCTCCTCGAGCTGGTGGTGTTCCTTGAGCCGCTCGGTCAGCCCTTCGATCTGCGCCGCGAGGCGACGCATCGGTTCGACGTCGGAAGGATCGGCGTCAAGCCCCTTGAGCGACGACACGACCTGATCCAGGAAGAAGTGAATCTGCCGATGCTCGTCCAGTGCGTCGCGAGCCAGTTGATGTGATGTCGGTGAACTCATGGTGCGCGGCTCCTGCCCGATGGGACTCGCGGTATTCACTGGGTAAAATCCTTACGAAGTACTCCCCCGTCAAGTGCTGATTCCCCCTACCACCTAGAACCTGGTCAGGATCTCCTCCAGTGGCTTCCTCTCCAGTTTCGGCACCTTGCAGCCGTCTTCAGGATAGCCCACGGCAATCAGCATATAGGCCCTTTCGTTTTTCGGCCGCTTCAGGATTCGCTGCAGGAACCCCATCGGACTGGGGGTGTGGGTCAGGGTCGCCAGCCCCGCGTTGTGCAGGGCTGCGAGGAGAAAACCGACGGCGATGCCGACGGATTCCTGGACGTAGTAATTCTTGGCCTTTCCTGCGCCGTCGGCCTCTTCCCGGTAGGCTTCCGCGAATACCACGACAAGCCAGGGGCAGGTCGTCAGGAACGGCTTGTGCCAGTCGGTGCCCAGCGGCGCCAGGTCGTCGAGCCAGCTCTGGGGCATGCGGCTCTCGTAGCTCTCTTTTTCTTCGACCTCGGCCGCTTCGCGGATCGTCCGCTTCATTCCGGCGTCGCCGATCATCGCGAAGTGCCAGGGTTGCTTGTGCGCCCCTGAGGGTGCGGTGCCCGCCGCCCGGATGGCGTCCTCGACCAGCTCGGCCGGGACCTCCCGGTCGGAGTAGTGCCGCACCGTCCGCCGCCGGTTCAGGTTCTCGTAAAACTCGTGGGCGCGCTGCTTGCTCTCGTCCACGGTGAACTCCTGGAACTCCAGGGGTACGAACGGGTGATCTTTCTCTCCGTGCATCGAATTGCCTCCGTCGGTCAGCCCGTGCTCGCCGGGCGCTCCACGCGTGTCAGCGTCGAATCGACGATCTCGTCGACCAGTGTTTCCATCTCGCCGGGGTCGGTCGGGTCGGCGATCTCGGCCTCGATCAGCAGCACGCGGCCTCGCTTGCGCAACAGGCCGGCGACCTGGCGGTAGGCCTGCTCGAGCTCCCGCAGGAATTCTTCGCTCTGGAACTCCTGCCGCTCCTCGCCCGTGGCCCGGATCGACTCCAGCACTTTCTCGATCGGCGTCGTGACGACGACCAGCACGTCGGGAACCGGCGGCCGGGCCAGGCTGAACGTGTTGACCAGCCAGACCTCGGGGGCCCGGCGGATGAAGCTCCACCAGTTGCCGGCCGGGATCTGTTTCTGACCCGAGAGGAACTGCAGCAGGTGCCCCAGGCCGGCCTCGTCGAAGGTGTCCTTGTAGAAGTCGGCGACGGCCCAGGCCATCAGGTCGACGAGGGCGCTGCCGTCGGTGACGAGGAAGCTGCCGCTGCCTTGACCGAAGAACTCGTCGACCTGGGCGCGGTGGACCATCGAGACGAACTTCTCGCCCTTGAACAGGCCACCGGTGCGGAAGATCTTCGAGAGCAGACCGACCCAGGTCGGCCCCGGGGCAACCGGGATCGGCCCGGTGATCTCGTGGATCTCGTCGCCCTGGGCGGTGACGAGCACGCTGGAGACGCCGTGGGTCTTGCCCTCGTGAGCCAGCCGCCCGACGACCTGGCGGAACAGCGACTTGCGCGTCGACTGGTGGAGCCCGCAGATCGCCACCCGGACCGGCGGCTCGGGCCGCTTCGACGGCATCGGCGGTGGCGTGGGGGCGACCGCCAGGACGTCCTCGCGAACCTGCTCGGCGATCACCCGGGCTTCGAGTTCAGCGGAGTAGGTCCGGGGCTTGCCGACCACGGCGTCGATGTTGGAGGGCACCGGAACGACCTGCCCCCGGGCCCAGATCCGTTCCGGGCCGGACATGAACACCGGCACGACGAGCAGGCCGGGCAGCTTGCGCACCAGCCGGCCGACCCCGCTCCGGAACGGCGCGACGACACCGGCCTCGCCGCGACTCCCCTCGGGGAAGAAGATCAGACTGTCACCGCGCTCGAGGGCCGCGACGATCGGTGCGAGGGGGTCGTTGCCCCGGGTCGGGTGACGTTCGATCGGGATGCCGTTCATCAGCACCAGCGCCAGCGTCCGCTTGAGCCAGGTGTCGCCGAAGTAATCCGCCGCCGCGACCGGGTGCACCTTCGGTAGCCGGCGCAGCGGAAACAGTGTCATCAGGATCGCCGCGTCGAGGTGCGAGTTGTGATTCGAGACGACCAGACAGGGGCCTTCCGGCAGCAGACCCCGCCGCCGATAACGGGTGCCGACCGCCCATCTCAGGACCGGACGAACGAACCCGATATGAAAGGCGTAGAGCGCCAGGTTGCGGAACAGACGTCGCACGCCATGAGATTACGCGAAATGGTTCAGATAGTGGAAGTAGACCGGGATCGCGTAGACCGCGGGGACGATCCGGTTCAGGGTCGCTCCCCGGCCGACCCGGGTCGACGAGGCGCGCAATTCCAGGTCCGCGGCAACCGCCGAGGCGACCAGCGCGCCCAGGGTCACGGCGATCAGCACCAGCGCACCGGCCCGGGCGCCGTCTTCCGCGCTCAGGCCGCATTCCGGGCCGAGCCAGAAACCCAGGGCCAGCACCAGCGGCAGGCTGATCGCCAGCGCCGCCGACGGCCGGATCCAGCCTTCACCGGCGTTGATGCCGCCGAGCAGCCGCCGGGGCAGCTCCGAGGCCAGGATCAGGACACCGAGCAGCTGGGGCAAACCGTGCACTCCGTTGTCGCCGATGGCGCCGGGGGCGACGTCGGGCAGCAGGGACAGGTGCGCCGCGCAGAAGACATAGATCATCACCCCGAGCAACGTCCTGCCCATCGAGTCCAGCATCCCCTCCTGGGGTCTGCCCAAGGCGAGGAAGACCGGGATGAACAGGAACAGCGCGACCGGGACCGTGGCCAGGAAGGTCTCGTTGGAGCCGGCCCAGGCCATCGTCAGGGCGAACGGGATCGAGACGTAGGCGGCGAGCACGGCGTAGCGGTCCCGGGCTCGCACCGGAGCGACGAAGAAGTAGTCCCGCAGCGAGAAGTACATCAGCAGGCCGAGCAGTGCGGTGCCGACCCAGCCCGGGAGGTGCTCGATCGCCAGCAGCAGCCCGACGAAGAAGGTGTGGAACGCGACCCAGCCGGGCAGTCCGCGGTAGCGGCCGCCCCGGCGGGCCGTCGGCAGAGCGACCAGCGCGGCGAAGGCCAGCGTCAGCAGCAGGGCGAGGTCAATGGTCTGAAGGCCGCGAATCCACTCGATCATTCCCGCTCTATATCACGGAAACGGCCGGATCCGGGCCCGGACGGTCAGCCGGTGGGCTTCTGGGCCCGCTTGATTCCGGCGACCTCGACCGAACCGTCGGTCGCCAGCTTGCCGGTCACGACGACCTCGTAGCCGACGTGTTCGAGAGCGAGTTCTTTCTTGTCCAGCTTGTAGAGTTTCCCGTCGGCGTAGATCGCGACGTCGGAGCCCTTCTCGGCACAGGACTTGATGCAGGCGACGCCTTCGGCGTTGGCGTTGGACTTGCCGCACCACATGTCGGTGATGAAGCCGGTCAGCTCGACCCTGGTCTCGGGAGTATCGGGGCCGCCGGCGAGCAGCGCCGTGGTCGTGAGCATCCCGGGCACCGCGAGCGCCAGGGTGACGAGAGCCACCGTTCCGAACCGTGTCATCTTCTGTTGCCCTTGCCGCACTTGCTGCACTCCTCCCCCGAAGTCAAACGTACCGGGATGCATGCCGGAGTCAAGTTGCGCGTCGAGTTGCGCCCCGGGTTGCCGGTCAACTTGTGCTCCAACTTTCCCCGAGGACAGTAGCACGCGACCGGCGATCGAATCCCGGCCGGACCCCTCGCAAAGCCCTGTTTTTGCCGGGGATTCCCCGTACCGGCCGGAAATGTAAACTCGCCTACTCCCGGCTCTCCGGGACTTCGGCGGCCCACGCACGGTTGCGGCTCACCCGGGTAAATTCTTGTAAACCGTCGCGAAAACGTCGCCGGAAAGCGGGTGATCGAGCTAGCCGGCGAGCCAGTCGCGGATCCTCGCCGTCACCGTTGCCGCGTCGAGACCGAGCTTCTCGGCGACGACCTCGCCGGGTGCCGACGCGCCGTAGCGATCGATCCCCAGGTTGAGTCCGCCACGCCCGGTCAGGCCACGCCAGGACGAGGTGATCCCCGCCTCGATCGTCGCGATCGGCACCCCTTGTGGGAACAGCGCGTCGTGCAGCGCCGCCCCCTGCTCCTCGAAGCGCTCGAGGCAGGGCATCGAGACGACGTGCAGCTCACGCCCCTCGCCGGCGAGGGTCGCTCGGGCCGCCAGGGCCAGGTGCAGCTCCGAGCCGGTGGCGACGACGACGGCATCCGGGGTGCCGCTGCCGGCGACCCGGTAGGCGCCGCGCTTCGGATCGGTCGCCTCGGTGAGGGGCAGTCGCTCGATCGCCGGCAGCGTCTGCCGGGTGAGCAGGATCGCCGTCGGGCCGTCCAGGCGCTCCAGGGCATCGCCCCAGGCGACCGCGGTCTCGAGACCGTCGGCCGGACGGTAGACGTTGAGATTGGGGATCGCCCGCAAGGCCGCGGCGTGCTCGATCGGCTGGTGGGTCGGGCCGTCTTCGCCGACCCAGATCGAGTCGTGGGTGAAGACATAGATCGCCGGCAACCCGGTCAGCGCCGCGACGCGAATCGACGGGCGCATGTAGTCGGCGAAGACCAGGAAGGTCGCACCGAACGGTCGGAACGCACCGTGGTACAGCATCCCGTTGAGGATCGCGCCCATCGCGTGCTCGCGGACGCCGAAGTGGATGTTGCGTCCCTGGCACTCGCCGGGGCCGAGGAAGGGCGAGCCCTTGATCTCGGACTTGTTCGACGGGCCGAGGTCCGCCGATCCGCCGACCAGCGACGGGACGAGCCGGGCGGCGACCTGCAGCACGTTGCCGCCGTGGCCGCGGGTCGCCGAGTCGCCGGTGGGGGCCTCGGCGATCAGCGTGTCGGTCAGACCGGCAGGGACCTCACGGGACCAGATCGCGTCCCAGTCGGCGGCGAGTGCGGCGTTCGCCTTGCGCCAGGTCGCGAAGGAGGCTTCCCAGGCCGCACGTGTCGCCGCACCGGCCTCGGCCCGGGCCCGGAACAGCTCGCGCACCTCGTCGGGGACGTGGAAGGTCGGCTCCTCGGGCCAGCCGGCGTTCTTCTTGGCTCCGGAGATCTCGTCGGCGCCCAGCGGCGCGCCGTGGGAGTCGGCGGTGTCCTGCTTCGTCGGGGCACCCTTGGCGATGTGGGTCCGGCAGACGATCAGCGACGGTCGGCCGGTCTCTGCGCAGGCGCCGTCGAGGGCCTGGGCGATCGCCTCGTGGTCGTGTCCGTCGGCGTGCAGGACGTGCCAGCCGTAGCCCTCGTAACGCTGGGCGACATTCTCGGTGAAGGCCAGGTTCGTCTCGCCCTCGATGGTGATCTTGTTGTCGTCGTAGAGCGCGATCAGGTTGCCCAGCCGCAGATGCCCGGCCAGCGACGAGGCCTCGCCGCTGACGCCCTCCATCAGGTCGCCGTCACTGGCCAGCACGAAGATCCGTTGACCCACCGGACCCGCGTCGCCGGTGTTGAAGCGATCGGCGAGCATCCGGGCGCCGGTCGCCATGCCGACGGCGTTGCTGATGCCCTGGCCCAGCGGGCCGGTGGTCGCCTCGACGCCGACGGTGTGACCGAACTCCGGGTGGCCCGGCGTCTTGCTGCCCCACTGGCGGAAGTCGCGAAGCTCGGAAAGCGGCAGGTCGTAGCCCGCCAGGTGCAGCAGCGAGTAGAGCAGCATGCAGCCGTGACCGGCGGAGAGCACGAACCGGTCGCGGTCCTGCCAGCCCGGGTCCGCTGGGTCGTAGCGCAGGAATCGCGTCCAGAGGACGAACGCCATGTCCGCGGCGCCCATCGGCATCCCGGGGTGACCGGAATTGGCCTGCTGGACGGCGTCGACGGAGAGGAACTTGATCGTGTTGACGGCCTTCACGGCCAGCGATTCGTCGATCGAGACGGGCATCCGGCACTCCTGTGGGTTGGGTGAAGCGCCATTATGTCAGATCGAGGGACGGCCAGGAATCGGCGCCGCTCACTTTCGCTGGAACGCCGACAGGTCCGCTCCGCGGCCGCTGGCGAGATCCCGGGCCCACTCGAAATCGGCGGTCTCGCCCAGCTCCCGGGCGGCGATCGCCAGCAGGGCGAACCCCTCGGTGACCGCGAGCCGTTCGGAGTTCAGTTGCACCTGCCAGAGCATCGCCTGCCAGTTCCGGGGCCCGCCGCGCGGCGCGGCCAGCCGCATCGTCTTGCGCAGCCGCCGGAACGCCTCGGTGGTCTGGCCCTCGGCCATCTCGAGCCGGGCCCACAGGACGTCGCGCTCCATCCGGAACATCTGACGATCGCCGACGAGATCCTCCTCGACGCGATCGAGCATCCCGCGGCTGGCCTCGAGCTTGCCCTGGCGCAGATAGAGCCGGGCCAGCGACAGGCGAATCCTCGAGTCCTCGACGAGACCCTGGTCCGCCTGACGCCCCCAGCCACTCTCGACACCGGCCGGTGCGACGGTCGCCGACACCTCCAGCGCTCCCAGGTAGAGCGATTCGGCCTCGTCCAGCCGGCCCTCGAGGGCCAGATCGGCGGCCTGGAAACGTCTGCCGCGCTTCGGGTAACGATCGAGGGCGTAGAAGCGGGCCAGCACCTCGCCCCGGGGGTCGAGCTCCAGCTCCAGCGGGCGATCGGCGATGGCGACCTCGAACCCCTGCTGCGCCCCCTCGATCATCAAACGTCCCCAGTCGGCCCGGGCCAGACCTCCGGTGCGGGTGCGCACGTCGCCCTCGCCCTCGAGGGTCACGCGGTACGGGACCATCATCGCCGTCGTCGACGGGGGCAGCAGGGGCCGGCGCTCCAGCTCCCAGCCATCGCCGCGACCGACGACGCGGAAGGAGTAACGCGGCTCGGCGAGCAGCCGGACCTGGCCGCTGAGCTTCCACTCGCCGTCGTCGTTCTTCGCCGACTCGTAGTCGTAGTAGACGTTGGGGATTCCGGTTCCATAGATGAAGCGCTGGGCAAACCCCTCGAGATCCAGGCCGGACATGCGCTCGATCGAGTCGACGAACGCCTCGGTGGTCAGCACCCGGTGGGACGCGTGCTCGACGAGGGAGCGCAGCATCTCCTGGAACGCCTCCTCGCCGACCGCCCGGGCCAGCATCGCCAGCACGACCGCGCCCTTGCGATAGACGATCGCCTGGTACGCCGAGGTCGACAGGCTGGAGTTCAGCCGTCCCCCTAGGACGACGGGACCGATCGACTCGATCGTCCGCCCCTCCCGGGTGCGCTGCCCGAGCATGTCCCGCCAGCCCGACGACATATCGGCCAGAAAGGTCGGTCCGGCGTCGCTCTGATCGGCGTAGTAGACCAGCGAGGCGTAGTTGGCCATCGCCTCGCTGAGCCACTGGTCGCGATAGCTCCACCAGCCGACGAGGTTGCCCCACCACTGATGGGCGACCTCGTGGGCGATCAGCGTCTCCCGCACGAAGTCCTTGTTCGCGGTGACCGTTTCTCCCGAGAGCAGGATCGAATCGGTCAACGTGATGTACCCGAGGAAACTCTGGGAGAAGTTGCGCGGGAGCATCACGACGGTCAGCGAGTCGAGGGGATACGGGCCGAAGCGCTCCTGGAAGAACTCGAGGGAGTTGCGGATCGAGTCGACGGTCTGGGCGCGCATCTCCGGCGTCAGCCGCGACGGCGTCACCTCGGGGAACGCCGTGGTCAGGGCGACGTCGCCGACCGTGTCCCGGCGCACGTCGAAGTGGCCGATCACGAAGGAGAAGGCGGTCGAGGGCTGGTCCAGCGTACGACGCTGCCAGCGGTAGCGCTTCGACTCACCTTCGTCGACGAGCTTCCCGCTCGCGATCAGATCGAACTTGCGCGGCCAGGTCAGCTTCACGTCGTAGGTCGCACGATCGACGGTGCCGACGTGAGGGTGCCAGGAACTCGTGCTGGTCAGATCGAAGGTCTTGCGCCCGACCCAGGCCAGGATCCGTCCGGAGTAGGTGATATCGAGGACCATCTTCGCGCCGGCGACCGAGGGCTCGGCCAGCCGGACGACGACGTCCTCCCCGGAGCGGAAGGCATGGAGTTCGCGACCCTGCCCGTCGACGACCCGGGTCACCTCGAGGTCGCGGAACAGGTCGAGGGTCAACGTCGATCGGCCGCTCAGCTGCGACTCGAGGGAGAGCTTGGCCTGCCCTTCGAAGCGCATCCGGTCGTGCATGATCTGCAGGTCGACCTCGTAGTGCGTCGTCTCGAAGCCGGCGTTCCCCGGGATATCGGGGACCTCGGTCGGCTCCCAGCGGGAGGAGAGCCAGACGTCCCACGCCCCGAGGTCCTGGACCCGGATCCCGAGCCAGCGTCCCTTGCGTTGCTGGATCCGGATGTGCCGCTGGAGCCGCAGCCGATCCCAGCCGTGGACGTCGATCGGCGTGAAGGCGGCCAGGGTGATCTGTTCTTCTTCCTCGGGGTCGAGCTGGTAGACGAAGTCGCCGACCTCCTGACTGGAGCACCAGAAGGCGAAGTAGTCCCGGTAGACCACGTCGTCGGCCAGCACCCGGAAGATCGACGACTCGACACCGGTGTTGCGACGTTCGGTCTTGAGCAGCCACTCCTCGTGCATCGCCTGGGCCTGCTCGAGTCGTTCCGGGTGCAGCTCCGCCGGTGGACGGTCGAGCAGGGTGTCGACGATCGCGCGGTTGCCGATGACGACGACGGCCCGGTCGATCGTCGCATCGAGCGAGCGCCGGCCGGTGAACATCTCCAGCTGCGCCGCCTCGATCTCGTCGGGCGGGACGATCCGCACGTGGGCCTGCCCGAGGAAGACCAGCTCGACATCCCGCCCCGAGGCGGTCGTCGCCGGGATCAACACACCGCGGTCGATCTGGAACCGGGCGTGGCCCATCTCGATCTCGACGTTCTGCAGGCTGACCGCGCGCTCGGGCTGCAACGAGGTGTTGCGGATCTCGCGCACCAGCCTGGCCGAGAGGTCGGGGTTGACGACCGGCGTGCTCTCGCCGACCGCCGGTCGGCAGATCAGCAGAAACAACGCGAGTCTGAGGCCGTACCTGAGCATCGTGTTCCGCTATTCCATCCCATCGAGCCGTCCGTCGGCAACTCTCCCACCTGAATACGTTAGATTGGGAGCCGGCTCCTCGGCGATGCCCCTCCCCAGCGGCATCGCTGCAGCACCGGGCGCTTCACCGGGAGATCGACATGGGTAACCCGCTGCCGAAGACCGGCCTCGCGCTGACTCTCGCGATCCTCCTCGCTTTGCCGGCGGCCGCCGACGACCGCCAGGCCGAGCCGGGCGAGAAGGATCGGGGGCGCCCGCTGCTGGTCACGATCGACGACCTGCCGATCGCCGGCGGGATGCACCGCGAGCCCGAGGAGCGAGCACGGATCACCCGGGAGATCCTGGCGGTCCTGGCCCGACACGAGATCCGGGCGGTGGGCCTGGTCACCTGGGGCAACGTCCGGGGCCCCGAGGACCTCGACCTGCTGGAGGCCTGGCTCGACGCCGGCCACGAGCTGGGAAACCACTCCAACCGGCACCTGAGCTACACGGCGACGTCGATCGAGGAGTACCTGGCCGACGTCGAGCTGTCGCGCAAGGAGATCGACGCGTTCCTGGCCGAACGGGACGCGGGGCCGCTGCGTTTCTTCCGCTTCCCGATGCTGCGGGAGGGCGACACGCCGAAGAAGCTCGCCGCGATGCGCCAGTGGCTGGATCGCACCGGCCAGCGCAACCTGCCGGTGACCCTCGACAACCAGGACTGGTCGTTCGAGCGGCCATGGGTCGAGGCGGTCCGCGCCGACGACGCCGAGGCGATGCGCAGCATCGGTGAGGACTACCTGGCCGCGCTGCGGATCAGCGTTCGTCATCACGAGCGCACCGGCGATGCGCTGTTCGACCGGCCGTTGCCCCAGATCCTGTTGCTGCACGCGAACGCCGTCGGCGCGGCTCACTGGGACCGGCTGTTTCGCGAACTGGCCACCGATCATCGCTTCGCCGACGCCGACGAGGTTCTCGCCGATCCCGTGTTCGATCAGGCCCATGCCTACGTCGGCCCCTGGGGCCCGAGCCTGTGGGACCGGATGGCCGACGCCCGCCGGCGCGAGAAGGCGTTCGACGAGATCGCCCAGCTGCTCCAGGCTCAGGAGCAGGCCTGGAATCGGGCCGATCTCGAGTCGTTCGTCGCGTACTACGCCGAAGATGCGGTGTTTCTGTCGACGACGGGAGTCCACGTCGGCCGGGAGGGCATCCTGGCCCGCTACCGCAAGCGTTATGTGAATCCGGCCGAGATGGGCACGCTGTCCTTCGATATCGTCGATTTCCGGCCCGCCGCCGGGACCGAGGTCTCGATGCTCGGGGACGCCAGACCCGGGGGCGTCCACGGTGCGTCGGTCGCCGCCCGCTGGCATCTGGCCTATCCCGACCGGGAGGATGCCAGCGGCCTGACGCTGATCATCTTCCGCCGGACCGCCGGCGGATGGCAGATCGTGCAGGACGCCTCGATGTAGCCCCGAAAGACCATCGGTTTTTGCTAGAATCCGACCCGATCAACACGGGTCGCGTACAGGAAAACAGTCACACCGGAAGTGCACCGGAGGTACCCAGTGGCCAAGAAAGCCGCAAGCCGCAAGCCCGCCACCGAAGATCTGAACCTGAATCACATCGTCGAGAAGCAGTTCGACCGTGCGGCGAACCACCTCAAGTTGCCTCCGGGCCTGTTGCAGCAGATCAAGGTCTGCAACAACGTCTACCACATGCAGTTCCCGGTGAAGTTCGGCAAGCAGTACGTCAACATCAACGCCTGGCGCGCCGAGCACAGCCACCACCGCAAGCCGCTCAAGGGCGGCATCCGTTACAGCCGGATGGTGACCCAGGACGAGGTGATGGCCCTCGCCGCGTTGATGACCTACAAGTGCGCGATCGTCAACGTGCCGTTCGGCGGCTCGAAGGGCGGCGTGCAGATCAGCCCCCGGGCCTATCACGAGGACGACCTGCAGCGGATCACCCGCCGCCTGACCGCCGAGCTGATCCGCAAGCAGTTCATCGGACCCGGGATCAACGTCCCCGCCCCGGACTACGGCACCGGCGAGCGCGAGATGGCCTGGATCGCCGACACCTACGACGCCTTCCACCCCGGCCAGCTGGACAACATGGCCTGCGTCACCGGCAAGCCGCTGACCCAGGGCGGCATCCGGGGTCGCACCGCGGCGACCGGCCGGGGCGTGGTCTACGCGCTGCGCGAGCTGTTCCGGCATCCCGCCGAATTGAAGCGGTACAAGCTCGCCGGCAGCCTGGAAGGCAAGACCGTCTCGGTCCAGGGCTTCGGTAACGTCGGCTTCCACGTCGCCGAGATCCTGCACCGCGAGGACGGCGCGAAGATCGTCGCCATCGGCGAGTACGACGGCACGATCTACAACCCCAAGGGGATCGACATCCCGGCCCTCGCCCGCTACAAGAAGAAGCACAAGACGATCCAGAATTTCCCGGGCACGAAGTCGCTCAAGCGACCTCAGGACTGTCTGGAAGTCGAGTGCGACATCCTGATTCCCGCCGCCCTGGAGAACCAGATCACCTCGTCGAACATGAAGCAGATTCGGACCAAGGTGATCGCCGAGGCGGCCAACGGGCCGACGACTCCGGCGGCCGAGGATTACCTGACGAAGAACGGCGTCCTGGTGATGCCCGACATCTTCATGAACGCCGGCGGTGTGACCGTCTCCTACTTCGAGTGGACCAAGAACCTGTCGCACATGCGATACGGCCGTCTCGAAAAGCGGGTCGACCAGGCGAAGCGTGAACAGTTGATCGGCGGACTGGAGCAGCTCGCCGGCACCCGGTTCTCGTCGAAGGATCGCAAGGAGCTGGTCAAGGGCACCGACGAGGAGGACCTGGTCAACTCCGGTCTCGAAGAGACGATGATCACGGCGTACCAGGAGATCCTCGCGGCGACGCGCAAGCACAAGCAGGTCGAGGACATGCGCACCGCCGCCTACATCTGCGCGATCCGCAAGGTGGCGACGTCCTACATGGAGCTCGGCATCTTCCCGTGATGTGGCGTCTCCGGGTCGATACCGGAGGTACGTTCACCGATGGGCTGGCCCGCGACCCCGCGGGCCGGCTCCAGCGGGTCAAGATCCTCAGCAGCGGCGCCCTGCGTGGGCGGATCGTCTCCGTCGACGCCGGCCGTCGGTTGCAGGTCCAGATCGACTGGCGCGCCCCCGCCGGACTGGTCGAGACCCTCGCGTTTCGCCGCATCGGATCTCCGGAGATCGAGAGCCGCGTGGCGGGTTTCGACATCGTTTCGTCCAGCGCGGCGTCCGGCGCTTCGTCCAGCGCGTCGTCCAGCGCGTCGGGGACCCTCGAACTCCGTGAACCTCCGGCGGACCTGGTGAGCGGACAGGGCTTCGAGCTGCTCTCCACGGAAGAGGCGCCGGTCCTGGCGGCGCGGTTGCTGACCGGCACGGCTCCCGGCACGGCGTTCCCGCCGACCACGATGCGACTGGCGACGACCCTGGGCACCAACGCGCTGCTCCAGCGCAAGGGAGTCGCGACGGCGCTGTTCATCACCGCCGGCTTCGGCGACCTGCCGACGATCGGCGATCAGCAGAGGCCGGATCTGTTCGCGTTGCGCATCGATCGACCGGCGCCGTTGCAGGCCGCCGTCGTCGAGGTCGACGAACGACTCGCCGCCGATGGGAGCGTGATCCGTCCCCTCGACATCGCGGCGATCGAACCCGTCGCCCGGCAACTGCTCGCCGACGGCGTGCGCTCGGCGGCGGTCGCCTTGCTTCACGCCTATCGCAACCCCGAACACGAGCAACGGCTCGCCGCGCGGCTGCACGAGCTGGGCTTCGAGCACGTCTCCGGTTCGGCGGAGCTCTCACCGACGATCAAGCTCTTTCCCCGCAGTCAGACCGCCGTCGTCGACGCCTACCTCGCGCCGGTTGTGCGCACCTATCTCGAACGGGTGCGCAAGGGCCTGGCCCAGCAAGAGCGCGGCGGCGACCTGCTGGTGATGACCAGCGCCGGCGGTCTCGTCGCCCCCGAGGGGTTTCGCCCCAAGGACAGCCTGCTCAGCGGACCCGCCGGTGGCGTCGTCGGTGCGGCGGCGGCCGGTCGGCGCTCGGGCTGCCAGCGGATCATCGGCCTGGACATGGGCGGCACGAGCACCGACGTCGCCCGCTTCGACGGCGACTACGAGTACCGCTACGAGCATCGCGTCGGCGACGCCCGGCTCGTCGCGCCGGCGCTGGCGATCGAGACCGTCGCCGCCGGTGGAGGTTCGATCTGCTGGCTCGACGGCGAGCGTCTGCGCGTCGGTCCACAGAGCGCCGGGGCCGATCCGGGTCCGGCCTGCTACGGCGCCGGCGGCCCGCTGACCGTCACCGACGTCAACGTGTTGCTGGGGCGCATCGATCCACAACGCTTCGGCATCCCGATCGATCCCGAGCCCGCCCGGGCCGACTCGACGAGCTGCTCGACGACCTCGAGCGGCGCAGCGGCGAGCGACCCGACGGAGGAGGCGATCCTCGGCGGGCTGCTCGACCATCGCCAACGAGACGATGGCCGACGCGATCCGCACGCATCTCGCTGCGCCGCGGCTACGACCCGGCCGAGTACACCCTGGTCGCCTTCGGCGGCGCCGGCGGCCAGCATGCCTGTGGCGTCGCCGCGTCGTCTGGGCATCGACGGGTGATCGTGCCGACCGACGCCGCGTTGCTGTCGGCCCTCGGACTGGACCGCGCGGTCCTCGAGCGCTTCGTCGAGCGCCAGGTGCTGCGACCGGTCGCCGAGGTCGAAGGGCAACTCGACGATTGGTTCGCGGAGCTGTCCTCACGGGCGGTGACGCTGGTCGAGGAAGCCGGGGCCGGCGACGCCACGGTCCGCCGACGCATCCTGCTGCTGCGCTTTGCCGGTCAGGATGCAACGGTCGATACGGAGTGGGAGCCGGGTGTTGCCGTCGAGGAGCGCTTCCGCAAGCGCTACGTCGAGCTGTTCGGTCACGAACCCGAGCAGCGTGCCGTCGAGCTGGAGTCGATGCGTGTCGTTGCCTCGACCACCGCCATCGACGACGAACCCATTTCGACCGCCGCCCAGGCCACGACCGCGAGCCATGGCACGCTGGCGGCGGTGTTCGATGGCGTGCGGCGGGATGTACCGCTGTACGAGCGACCCGAGCTGACGCCGGGTGTGCAACTCGCCGGCCCGGCGCTGATCGTCGAGGCCCACAGCGTCACCGTGATCGAACCCGACTGGGCCGCCCACGTCGACGGGGCCGGCGCGTTGATCCTGGAGCATCGACCGGTGCAGGGTGCAACGGCGCAAGACGGAGCTGCGGTGCAAGCCGGAACTGTGGCGACGGCCGGATCGGCGACGCTGGCCGGCGAGGAGCCCGAGGCGATCCGTCTCGAACTGTTCACCCAGCGCTTCCGTTCGATCGTCCGCGAGATGGGCGAACGACTCGAACGCACCGCGGTCTCGACCAACGTCAAGGAGCGGCTCGACTTCTCCTGCGCCCTGCTCGACGCCGCGGGACGTCTCGTCGCCAACGCGCCCCACATCCCGGTGCACCTCGGCGCCCTGGGGCTCTGCGTGCGCGAGGTCGTCGCGTCGATGCCCCTCGCCGACGGCGACGTGGTCGTGACGAATCACCCCGGCTACGGCGGCTCGCACCTGCCCGACGTGACCGTGATCACACCGGTGTTCGACGCCGACGGCTCCGGTGCGCGGCTGGGCTACCTCGCCAGCCGGGCCCATCACGCCGAGATCGGCGGCAGCCGGCCGGGCTCGATGCCGCCGTCCGCGACGAGACTGACCGAGGAGGGCGTCGTGATCGCTCCCCGGCTGCTGGTCAGCGGCGGCGAAGGGCGCTGGGACGAACTTCGCGCCCTGCTCGGCAGCGGCCCGTTCCCCTCCCGGGGGACGTCGAGGACAACCTCGCCGACCTGCGTGCCGCCGCCGCGGCGAATCACGCCGGCGCCGAGGCGCTGCGAGCGCTGGCGACGACTCACGGCCGGGAGACCGTCGCGCACTACATGACGGCGCTCTACGAGCTGGCCGCCGCGCGCATCCGCTCGGTGCTCGCCGGACTCGACGACGGCGTCTACGAGGCCGAGGAACGTCTCGACGATGGATCGCCCCTGCGCGTACGCATCGCCCTCGACGGCGGCCAGGCCCGCTTCGACTTCCGCGGCAGCGCCGCGGTACATCCCGGCAACCTGAACGCCACCCCGGCGATCGTGCGCAGCGTCGTGACCTACATCATGCGACTGATGCTCGACCGACCGCTGCCGCTGAACGAGGGTCTGCTCGACGCCGTCGAGATCGTCCTCGAGCCGGGCATCCTCGACCCGCCGTTCGACGGCGACCCGTCCCGGGCACCGGCGGTGGTCGGCGGCAACGTCGAGACCAGTCAGCGACTCACCGACACGCTGATCCGTGCGTTGAAACTGGCCGCCTGCAGCCAGGGCACGATGAACAACCTGATCTTCGGCAACGACGACTACGGTTACTACGAGACGATCGGCGGCGGCAGCGGCGCCGGACCCGGCTTCGACGGCGCCGACGCGGTGCACTCGCACATGACCAACACGCGGATCACCGACCCCGAGATCCTCGAGCATCGCTACCCGGTGCGCGTCGAGCGCTTCGCCTTCCGCCGGGGCAGCGGCGGCGCGGGGCGTCATCGCGGCGGCGACGGCATCGTGCGCGAGTTGCGCTTCCTCGAGAGCGCCTCGGTCTCGATGGTGACCCAGCACAGGGTCGAAGCGCCGTACGGCATGGAGGGTGGCGAGCCCGGGGCTGTCGGTCGGCAGCGGGTGGAACGCGCCGACGGGACGACGGTCGCCCTCGGCCCGGTGGACGGATGCGAGGTCGGGCCGGGGGATCGGCTGATCGTCGAGACGCCGGGTGGCGGTGGGTTCGGGGCGAAGCAGGACGGCCGCCGATCCGCGTAGAATGTCCCCGATGAGCGACCCGGCAACCCGTTACCGCATCGGCATCGACCTCGGCGGCACCAAGATCGAGGGCATCCTCCTCGGACCCGACGGGTCGATCCTCGAACGGCAGCGCGTGGCCACGCCCCACGACGGCTACCACGCGACCCTCGACGCCATCGCCCGGATGATCGCCGCGATCGACCAGAACGTGCCCCAGGACTGCCCGGCGGCGACGATCGGCATCGGCACCCCCGGCGCAATCTCTCCGGCGACCGGGACGATCAAGAACGCCAACTCGACCTGCCTCAACGGACACACCCTCGCCGAGGATCTGATGCTGCGCCTGGCCCGGCCGGTGCGCACGGCCAACGACGCCAACTGCTTCGCGCTGTCCGAGGCGATCGACGGCGCGGGGAAAGGCGCCGGTGTCGTCTTCGGCGTGATCCTCGGAACCGGTGTCGGCGGCGCGATCGTCGTCGACCGCAAGGCGCTCACCGGCCCAACGCGATCGCCGGCGAGTGGGGGCACAATCCCCTGCCCTGGCCCACCGACGAGGAGCGGCCGGGAGCGGAGTGCTACTGCGGCCGCTCGGGATGCATCGAGACGTTTCTATCGGGGCCCGGGTTGCGACGGGACCATCGGCAGCACACCGGAGTCGACCTCGACGGCCCCGAGATCGTCGGCCTCGCCGAAGCAGGTAACGCCGACGCCGAGGCGACCCTGCAACGTCACGAGGAACGACTGGCCCGTGCGCTGGCCTCGGTGATCAACCTGCTCGACCCCCACGTGATCGTGCTCGGCGGTGGCCTGTCCGGGATCGAGCGGCTGTACGAGAACGTCCCCCGGCTCTGGGAGGCGTTCGTGTTCAGCGACCGCGTCGACACGCCGCTGCTGTCGCCGGCCCATGGCGATGCCGGCGGCGCCCGGGGCGCGGCGTGGCTCTGGAACTGAACCCGGCCGCGCCGATACGATCGCCTCAGACCACCCTGCGCAACGCAAGTTCGATCGTGATCGGAACCCCGGCCCGATCGAGGGTGACCGTCACTTGCGCCCCGTCCTGTTGCAGGCGCCGGTGCACCGCCTCCGAGTCCTCGGAGTTCACCCGCCGGCCGTCGAGATGGGTGATGCGGTCGCCGGTGGCGACTCCCGCCCGCTGGGCCGGCGAGCCGTCGACGACACCATCGACGCGGAGGTCCGCCCCGCGCATCCGTAATCGCATCCCGGACATGTCCCACTCGAACGGATCGTCGAAGCTCCGGTTCGGCACCAGCACGATCCGTTCCTGGGCGTAGTCGATCGTCAGGTTGAAGCGTTTCAGGATTCCGCTGCCGAGATTGCCGTTGCGCGAGTTCATCCTTCCGGGGTGCTGCACATCCTTGTCGGGGAATGTCGCCACGACGTCGGGCAACGTCACTCCCGCCAGCTCGAGACCGGCAACGCGACCGACCGCGCCGTGGACCGCACCGCTCAGTCCACGACCGATCTCGGTGCGCAGTCGATTCTCCGGGAGCTCGACCTGTTTCGAGTCGTCGGCGTTGAGCGAGATCGCATGGGTGGCCCCCAGGTCGACGACGACCTCGAGGGGGATCGTCTCGCCGGCGGCGTCGATCAAGCCGACCCTGGCGTAAGGCCGGTGATGGCGCAGCTTCAGCGGGAGGATGTGGGCGCCCTTCGGCGGCTGCGCGGTGCCCGGCTCGTGGAGCGTCATTCGCTTGCGGTCGTAGTCGAGTTCGACGGCGAAACGCTCGAACAGGGACAGGCCGATGATGCCGTCGACGTACTCGTCGAAATGTTCGAGAGGCGGCGGCACGATCACCATCGTGTTCTTCATCCGCGCCGCTCCGACGCCGACGGTGACGCCGGTGGCGACCCGGCCCTCCATGTACCCCCGCTCGCCTCCCGCGCCGGCGATCACGACCGCGCCGGCGCCGTACGCGAGATCGAGGTTCCGGACACGGTCGTTGTTGAACAGCAGCAGGCCGCTGAACGGCATCCCGGTGTCGAGAACCACCTCGAGCGATTGTCCCTGGACCACGAGGTCGAGCACGAGGTGGTTCTGCTTCAACCGGAACGGAAGTTCGAGCCGCTCCCCCTCGGGCACCACGAACCGCGTCTGGTTCGACGCGATGCGGGTGCCGTGCTGCGCCTGGAGCCCGCCGACGACGAACGCGGCAACCAGGATCGCCACGGCGATCGGGGAGCGGCGTCGCATCAGAGACCCGCCTGGAGCTGGATCACCGAGTCGCTGTCGCCGTCGATCTCGGTACGCACCCGCACCACACGCGACATACCCGGCACCGCTTTCTTGAGCACCCAGTACTTGCCGCCGGCACCGCCGCTACCGTTCTTGCCGGCACCGGTGGAGTAGTTCTCGGCGACGTTGGCGGCACCCATGCCCCACCAGTTCATCTCGACGACCCAGGCCTCTCGTGGCGTCCCGTCGCCGACGTCGACGCGCTCGGACCCGACCACCCGGGGGACGGCCCAGTACTTGACTCCGGTCGAGGCGAAGATCATCGGCAGCCGGGCCGTGTAGCCGTCGCGCAGCGGCAACGCCGCGAGCCAGATGTCGTGGGTACCGACTTCGAACATCTTCATGTCCAGCGGAATCTCGGTGGGCTCCGCGTCTCCTCCGGGATGGGAGCGAACGACGAACGTCTCCCAATCGTACTCGATCGTCGACTCGACTCCCCCGCGTAGCGCCTGGGAGCGCAGCGGCAACAGGGTCTGCGGGTCCAGGTCGATCGAGGCCCGGGCCAGGACCTGGTCGTCGCCGGGGCGACGGACCGACATGCTCCGGCGCAGGACCTCGCGACCGTCGACCGTGACCCGCTCGAGCACGCTGGTCCGAATCGCGCCCGGCGTGATCGCCTCGCCGACCGCGAGCGGGTTGTCCTTGGTCGCCCGACCCATGGCCATCGAGATCTTGTAGTCCGGCAACTTGCCCTGCGGCACGACGTCGGGGTGCCCGACCATCAGGACCGGGACATCGACGGGCAACGGCGGTACGGTCTCGGCAGCGAGCACGACACCGACGCAGGAGGCGGCCAGGGCCAGGGCAGCCAGGCGCCAGACAGACGGTCGTGGGTTGTGGATCATCGCGATTCTCCTTTTGGAATGGATTCTCAGTCTCGACGGCTCCACGCCGGCCCACCATCGTCAAACCCTGATTTTTCCCTGACCGTTCCCTGTTGGAGGCTCTCCGGCGTCGCGCATCCCGGTCAGCGGGGGTACGCTGGGAGGCGATGCGCCGCCCGACCCACCGTCTGGAATTCGGATCCTTCACCCTGGATCCGCATTCACTGGAACTCGACCACGAGGGGCGCCGGGTCGCCTTGCCGCCACAGCCGGCCCGGGTGCTGCGATTGCTCGTGAGTCACCCCGGCGAGCTGGTCACCCGGGAGGAGATCCGGGACCATGTCTGGGGCGACCAGGCGGTCGAGTTCGAGACCGGACTGCACAGCTGCATCCGCCAGATCCGCCGGGCGCTGGGCGACGACAGCGCGGCTCCGACCTACATCGAGACCGTTCCTCGCCGGGGCTATCGCTTCATCGCTCCGGTCCGGGCTCCGGTCCGGGCCCCGGTTCGGCAGAAGTCCGTTGCCGAAACGGTCAGGCCCACGACCGCCCGGGTCTGGCTCCGGTTCGCCGCCGGCATCATCGCCGTGGCCTCGGTAACCCTGGCGGTGATCGCCCTCGTCCCCCGACAAGCACCGGCGAGCAGCACCCTCGACGCCGGACCCTACCGGCTGGTCGTGCTGCCCTTCGACAATCTGCTGGTGGACAGCGACGCCGACGCGTCCCTCGTCCCCGCCCTTGACGAGGAGATCCGCACCGAACTGTCCCGGCTCGACCCCGAGCGACTGGGCGTGATCGCCCGCACCTCGTCCCGGCGTCTGGGTGGAACCCACACCGTCCCCGAGATCGGACAGCAACTCGGTGTGACCCACGTCCTCGAAGGGGCGGTCCGCAGGGTCAACGGTGGGCTGACGATCACCGCCCGGCTGGTCAGCGTCGACGACGAGGTCCAGGTCTGGGCCGACCGGTTCGTCAAACCCGGCGGCGATGCGGACTTCGCCCTCGACGTGGCCCAGCGCGTCACCAGCCAGCTGGTGCCCGAACTGTTACCGGCGATAGCAGAACAGCAACGATCGCGCTCGAAGGTTCCCGCCGAAGCCCTGCGGGCCACTCTCGAGGCACGCTACCTGCTGCAGCAGGGCGAGACCGAGGCCGCGGGCCTGCGACTTGCGACGGCCCTCGAACTCGCGCCGGATCACGCCCAGGCCCGGGCGCTGCTCGCCGATGTTCACGCCAGCGCGGGAAACTGGGACGCCGCCGAGGTCGAAGCCCTGCGCGCCCTCGAGCAGGATCCGACCCAGGCCCGGGCGAGCCGGGTCCTCGGCGACGTGGAACTCTACGGCCGCCTGCGCATCGCTCCGGCGGGTACGTGGTATCGACGCGCCTCGACGCTGGCACCGGCGGACCCCGAGGTGCTGATGGCCTGGGGCTGGTGGCTGGTCGTCAACGGCGACACCGACGCGGCGATCGAGGTCCTCGGTACGGCGCTGCGCTGGGACCCGGTCTCCCCGGTGCTCCACGGCGATGGCCCGTGGTTCTATTTCTTCGCCCGGCGCTTCGACGATGCGGTCGCCGAGAGTCAACGCGGTGAGGCATTGCTTCCCGAGTTGCAGACGGCGAGGTCGTGTCAGGTCGCCGTCGCGATGGTGCGCGGCGACGCCGACGAGGTGTTTCGAATCCTCTCCGAGGGAACCGACAGCACCGCAGCGGCCACTCCCCCGACGTTCGAGGCGCTGGCGCGCAGGAACATCGAGCACCTCGAACAGACGGCCGACGCCTTCTCGCGCTTTTCGCACATGGCCAAGATGCACGCGTTGCTCGGCGAGACCGAGCCGGCCTTTGCCGCCCTGGACCAGGCCTTCGCCGGACGCGAGACCGATCTGATGTTCCTGGTCACCGACCCGCGCCTGGACAACCTGCGCGGTGATCCGCGCTTCGATGAGCTGGTGGCGAAGGTGTTCGCGCTGGGTGAGGCGCCTGCCGGCGAACCGGCGCTGGCTCGCCTGGTTCCGTAGCCGACTACTTCTCGGCGGGCTCCGCCGTCGCCGGGCTGTACATCGCGATCAGCTCGCTGCGCGCCTCTTCGTCACCGGCCTCGGTCCGCTCGGCGAGGTCCAGACGCATCGGGCAGCCGGAGCTTCTGGCCAGCTCGACCAGCTTGGCCGTCGATTTCAGGCAACCGTTCTTCGCGTGGGTCGCCAGCTCCTGCTGTTCCTTGGTCTTGGCGTTGTAGCGGGCGACCAGCGCCTCGGTCGCCTCGGCGTCTCCGGCCTGGGCCCGGGCGGCGAGGGCCTGGGTCTCGGCGTCGTCGGAGCCGGCGGCTATGGCGATCAGGCTCGCGGTCGACTTCTGGCAGCCGGTGCCGGCCATCGCGGCGGTCTCGGCGGCGATCATCGAACAGTCCGGGCATCCGGCATGTTCGGCGGCTGCCGTCTCGGCGGCGTCGGCCGCCTTCTTCTTGCAGCAGGCCCCACCGGCGAGGGCCGGGCCGGCGGACAGGGTCAGGACGAGCGCACAGACGGACAGGATCGCGGCGGTCTTGATTCGCATCGGGATTCTCCTTGAGAGGACCCCAAAAATACGACGAGGAGCCGCCGACCGCAATAGCGGGTTCCCCCCCGTCTAGACCAGCCCCTCGACGATGCGCCAGATCTGGGCCACCAGGAAGCAGATCGTCAGCCCCATCCCCACCGGCAGCAGGGCCGAGACCGCGGTCCACTTGGCGCTGCCGGTCTCCTTCCAGATCGTGTAGATCGTCGTCGAGCAGGGGTTGTGGATCAGGCTGAACAGCATCAGGTTGACCGCCATCAGCAGCGTCCAGCCGCCGGCCCGCAGCAGGTTGCCGGTGTCCTCGAAGGAGTCCAGCTCGAACATCACCCCGGCGCCCTCGCCGCCGGCCATGCCGCCGGAGAGCACGACGAGCATCAGGATCGTCGGGATGACGATCTCGTTCGCCGGGATCGCGATGATGTAGGCCAGCAGGATCACACCGCTGAGGCCGACGAGGAAGCCGAACGGATTCAGCGCGGTGATGATGTGCTGGGCCAGGCTGACATCGCTGACGTTGATGTTGGCCAGCAGCCACATCACGAAGCCCGCCGGAATCGCGAACAGCACCGCGCGCCAGAGCACGATCAACGTCCGGTCGATCAGCGAGGTGTAGATCGTCTGCAGCACCCGCGGCGGACGGTACGGCGGCAGCTCCAGGCTGAAGGTCGAGACCTCGCCGCGCAGGATCGTCCGCGACAGCAGCCACGACGTGAGGAACGTCAACAGGATGCCGAGCACCGCGATCGAGACCACCGCCAGCGCCGAGACCAGCCCGGCCAGGTGCGCCGGGACAAGGGTGCCGATGAAGATCGTCGCGATCAGGATCTGCGTCGGCCAGCGGCCGTTGCACAGGGCGAAGTTGTTGGTGATGATCGCGATCAGGCGCTCCCGGGGGCTCTCGATGATCCGGGTGGCGACGACGCCTGCGGCGTTGCAGCCGTAGCCCATCGCCATCGTCAGCGCCTGCTTGCCGTGAGCGCCGGAGCGCTTGAACATCCGGTCGAGGTTGAACGCGACACGGGGCAGGTAGCCGAAGTCCTCGAGCAGCGTGAACAGCGGGAAGAAGATCGCCATCGGCGGCAGCATCACGCTGACGACCCAGGCGGTCGCCAGGTAGACGCCGTCGATCAGCATCCCGTCGAGCCACCAGGGCATGCCGATGCTCGCGGCGCCGGCCTTGAGCAGCGGGTGGATCTTGTCGATCAACAGCGTGGCCAGCATCGCCGAGGGCACGTTGGCCCCGGCGATCGTCAACCAGAAGACGACGGTCAACATCGCCAGCATCAGCGGGAAGCCGAAGTAGCGACTGGTGACCCAGCGGTCGATGGTGCGGGCCCAGTCGAAACGTTGCTTCTCGTCGTCGCGGGTCACCGAGCGATCGGCGATCCGGCCCGCCTCGGCGTAGATCGTCTCGACCAGCGCCTGGTGAAAACCGGGACCGATCTGCCAGCGCAGCCGCGAGGCCGCGGCGAGGATCTCGGGGCCGCCGTCGGCCTCGTGCGCCGGATCGGACGCCGGCAAGTCGGACGCCGCCGGATCGGAGCTACCGGATCGGACGCCGGCAAGTCGGACGGGGCCGGCGACCCGGCGTCCACCACCGGTCGATCGAACGCCTCGGGCTCGGCGATCTCGTCGAGATCACCGGTGCGCAGCGCCTCGGTGATCCTGGGGTCCCCGTCGAGCAGCCGCAGGGCGACCCAGCCGGAGTTGGGCAGATCCGGGTGACGCTTCTCGATCATCCCGGCGACGGTCTCGACCGATTTCTTCAGCAGCGGCGAGCGGCCGCCGACCCGGGTCGGCTTCGGCCGCATGCGTCCGTTGGCCACGTCGGCGATCGCCTGGTTCAACGCGTCGAGCCCTTCGCCGAAACGCGCCGAGGTCGGCACCACCGGAACGCCCAGGTCCCGGGCCAGCCGCCGCTCGTCGACCTCGATGCCGTTGCGCCGCGCCTCGTCCATCAGGTTCAGGCAGACGACGGCCCGGTCGGTGATCTCGAGCACCTGGAGCACCAGGTTGAGGTTGCGTTCGAGCTGGTTCGCGTCGACGACGATCACGGTGACGTCCGGCCGACCGAACAGGATGAAGTTGCGGGCGATCTCCTCGTCGAGACTGGAGGAGAGCAGCGAATAGGTGCCGGGCAGGTCGACCAGCTTGTAGCGCTGCTCGCCGTAACCGAAGCCGCCCTCGGCACGGGTCACGGTCTTGCCCGGCCAGTTGCCGGTGTGTTGGCGGAGCCCGGTCATCGCGTTGAAGACGGTGCTCTTGCCGGTGTTCGGGTTCCCGGCCAGGGCGACGACGTAGTCGTACCCCTCGGTGTCGACACCGAGCTTCTCCACATGGCCGGCGGAACGCGCAGGGCATGCCTGGCAGGCGCTGGCTTCACTCATGGGCTGGCCTCGTGTCGTCCGGGGTCGATCTCGATCAGGTCCGCCTGCTCTCGCCGCAAGGCGATCACGGCGCCGCGGATCCGGTAGCCGACCGGATCCCCTCCCGGGCTGCGCAGCTCGGGAATCACCGTCGTGCCCGGCAAGACGCCGAGGTCGAGCAAGCGTCGCCGCTCGGCTCCACGACACTGGGGCGAGATGCCGACGACGCGACCGGCCTCGCCCAGAGGCAGATTGGAGAGCTTCTCGGTATCCCGCTCGATCACCTTCGACGCGACCAGTTCGACGGCGGAGAGGTTCGCGGCGAAGACCGGCGCAAGCACGTACTCCTCGCCGCTGGCCACGAAGCGGATCGCCTCGGGAGTCTTCTCCAGCAGATGCACCTGCATGCCGACGTGGATCCGCTCGGCGACGAGCTGGGCGTAGATCGCGTCGGGTTCGTCTTCGACGTGGACGATCTCGGCGTGGGCGCCCACCGGAAGCTGATTCAGCGGCACGCCCCGGGGCGGACCGATCTCGCCGTCGGCGGTGGGGATCGGATCGCCGTGAGGGTCGTAACGCGGGTAACCCATCTGCCGGGCCAGGGACTCGGCCTCGGGCACCGAGAGCTGGTGCTCGGCGATCTCGGCCCGGGCGTGCCATTCGGCCGCGTCGATGCCGGTCTCGTCGGCCAGGTACAGCTCCCACAGGCGGTGCAGCCGGATCACCCGCAGGGCGTCCCGGCGGCCGGCGACGGTCAGGGCGTATCCGCCCTCGGTCGAAACGATCAGCTCCATCCCCTCGAGTCGGCGGACCAGCTCGGCGACCTGCTGCGGGCCCAGCTCGAGGGTTCCGGACAGGCTCTGCAGGGTGCAGGCCTGACCGCGATACTCGCAGTCATAGACGTGCTTGAGGGCGTCCTCGATCCGGACCCGCTCCGACACACGCAGCCCGCGCCACCAGCGCCAGAACAGTCCCCGGCCCGGTCGAAAGAGCGGGATCGAAGCGGCGGCGAGCAGGCCGGCGATCAACAGGGCAGCGACAGGACTCATCGGAACACCTCACCGGTGTGTTTTTGACCACTCAAAAAAATACATTCAACCAGGAAAAAGTCAAGGGCGGACGCAACCGACTCCTGGCCTTGGGGCGTCTCTGGGGGGGACCACAGGGATCGCAGGGACATCGCACCAGGAGGAAATCGCCATGCAACAGACCCGAAAACCGACCCAGGGCCGCCTGATGGCCACCGCTCTTCTACCGATTCTGGTCCTGGTCGCCGCCGGCGGCAACTGGGACGAGTCCGTCGAGATTTCCGACGGCAGCGTCCATCAGGGCAAGATCTCGGCGGTCAACGGCCGGGTCCGGGTCGGCCACAACGCCGAGGTCGGCCGCTGCAGCACGGTCAACGGCTCGATCGTCGTCGGCGATCAGTCCCGGGTCCAGGAGGCCGAGTCGGTCAACGGCCGGATCGACATCGGTGCCGGCACCGTGGTCGCCGAAGAGGTCAGCACCGTCAACGGGCCGATCACGATGGAGAGCCGCTCCAGCGCCGACGAGGTCTCCTCGGTCAACGGCGCGATCCGCCTCGAAGGCGCCGAGGTGAACCACGACGTCTCGACGATCAACGGCGACGTGACGATGTCCGACGGCGCCCGGGTCGGCGGCAACATCATCGTCCAGGATCCCGGCCGGAACTCCAGCCGCCGCAAGCGGCCGATCGTCATCGAGCTCGACGGCGGTTCGGTGGTCGCCGGTGACATCATCGTCGAGGACGAGGACATCCCGGTGAAGGTCTACATCCGTGGCGGAAGCCAGGTGGGCGGCAAGATCCGCGGCGCCGAGGTGATCCGCGACTGAGTTCGCCGAAGGAGTCTTGCCCGGTCCAGCGCCGGTCAGCGGCTGCGCTCGACGCCGACCCTGGGGCAGTCCCCTGCCACCGGACAGCTCGAGCAGTGGGGCGAGACCGGCTTGCAGACCTGTTGACCGTGGCGCACCAGGGTCTCGTTGATCGGGATCCAGTGGCGCCGCGGCAACCGGTCGCGGAGCACCGCCTCGGTGCGATCGGGCTCCACCGTCCGCAACCACCCCAGCCGGTTGGTGATCCGGTGGACGTGAATGTCGACGCAGATCCCCGGCAACCCGTAGCCCAGGGTGATCGTCAGGTTGGCCGTCTTGCGGCCGACGCCGGGTAACCGGACCAGCTCGTCGATCGTCCGCGGCACCAGGCCGGCGTGCTCGTCGGTCAGGATGCGCCCGATCCGCCGGATCTGCGCCGCCTTGTTGTTGTAGAAGCCGGCGGGGTAGATCGCCTCGGCGATCCGGCCCTCGTCCAGGTCGGCCATCGCCGCCGGGGTCGAGACGATCCGGAACAACCGTTCGGTGGCCGGGAAGGTCACCTCGTCCTTGGTCCGCAGCGAGATGATGCAGCCGACCAGGATGCGAAACGGGTCCGGCCCCTGGATCGTGCGGAAGCGGTCGATCTCGTACAGCGACCCCAGCGTCTTCATCACTCGATCGATCGTGGCGACCGCCGGGGCGGCCGGTTGCGGCTCGGGGCGTCGCTTGCGGCCGGGAGCGCCCATCGCTAGCTCCCGCTCCGGCCGAGGTATTCGAACACCTCGACGAAGGCCAGCCGCCTGTCGCCACGATGAGCGATCGCGCCCGGCGACGCGTAGGCCAGTCGAAAACGATCGAGCCCTTCGAGGGGGACACAGCTGACCCGGGGGTCGTCGCTGACGATCTGCAGAGCGCGATCCGGATTCGCGGCGATGAAGTCCCGGGCCTGCTCGTGGCTGTCGAATCGGCGACTGAACTCGATCTCTCTCGGGGAGTCGCGGGTCGCCGCCGAACGACCGTCGAATGCGCCGGGTGCGCCGGGCGGGCGGAACGCGACGACGAGGGTCGGGCCGGGGTCGACCGGCCGGCCCTCGAACAGATACAGCCGCACCAGCATCGATTCGAAGTAGGCCGGGTGAAACACGGTGCGGGAGACCAGACCGCCGTTCCCGTCGGGGACGAGCACCGGCTCGAAGTACTCCTCGCGATCGCTCCCGGCCCAGCCGGCGATCGCGGCGAACTTGCCCGAGAGCCTCCCGTCGCCACTCGGTGTGATCATCGGCATCGTGTGATCGACGAGCACGTAGCGCGAGTCCAGCTCGTCGAGGATCGCCGCACCCTGCTCCTCGGAACGAGCCAGGTAGAACGCCGCGGCGGTACCGGCGCCGGTCTGGGAAGGATTCGAGGTCGGGACATGACGCGCGGCGAGAACCCAGTAGCCGTAGTCCCACCAGGTCATCACCGAATAGGCTGCCGGGCGCTGTGCCTGTGAATCGGCGGCGGAAGGACGTCGATGGGCGGCGACGTATTCGGCGTCGGTGATCGCCGGCGGCGTCTCGTCGCGCAGCCAGCGCATCGTCGCCAGCCAGTCCGACGAGGGTCCGGTCACGTCCGCCGCGACCCGCCGGGACTCGGCCAGACCGGGGTAGAAGGCGAACGCGCCGATGGCGACGATCGCCACCGCAGCGGTGATGCGCCGCTCGAGCTGCGCTACCGGACGCTTGGTCGCCAGCGCCCAGCGCCACACGAAGTGCAACGTGAACCCCGACAACAGCGCGACGTTGATCGCCAGGTAGTAGGCGTAACGAACCCGGCCGAGGGTCGCGACGAGCATCGCCACGCTCCAGACGAGTAACAGCAGCCCCGCAGGAGTCGAGGCCTTGCGGCACCGGTTCGCCAGCAGCAGCAGCCCGACCCCGGCCAGGATCGAGGCGCTGGTGAACTGATCCCACAGCGCGGTGAACGAGCCGAGGATTGTCGACCCGAAAAGGGGGCGGACCTCGCGGATCGCCGTGCCGGCGCCGGGAGCGAAGAACCGCTGCAGCTCCGCCAGCACCTGGGGCATCGGTGAACCGGGGATGACGGCGTGCAGTGCGAGAGCGATGACGACGCCGGCTGCCAGGGATGTGACGAAGCGGGCGAAGCTCCAGCCACGCCGCGAGGTGACGATCGACAGCCACGACAGCGCCGCCAGTACCACGAGCAGCACCACAAGCATGCGGAACGGCAGCGCCGCGTAGGGCCGTGTCGCCTGCCCGGGAAACAGCACAAGCGTCGCGACCAGCAATCCAGGCACGACGGCGTCGGCCAGCAACATCGGCTCGACCTGCCGGTAGCGATCGACGACGAGCTGCAAGGCGATCCAGCCGGCCAGGATCAACAGCAACAACGGCCCGCCGATCCAGGACAACAGATAGGCCGCGAGGCACAGGCCGAACAGCGCGGATCGAATCCGTGCCGCTCGCGGGGAGAGATCGTCCTGCCGGGACTGCAGCGCCCGGACCAGGGCCAGCATCGTCAGCGCGGCGAAGAACGTCTCGGCCGCGTGGTGATCGGTGTAGCCCAGGGAGGTCCGGCGCAGCAACGCTCCGGGGATCACCGCAACCAGTCCCGCCGCGAACCAACCCTCGGGACGCCCGAACAACCGCCGCCCGAGAAGATAGACGACCGGCACGAGGCCGACGCCGAACAGCACCGGCAACCAGGCGGCGACGAGATGGACCTGCCGCGGAGTCGGATCGCCGAGGCCGACCGTCAGGGCGAGTCCGGCGGCAAGCTGGTCGAACAACGGCGCCACGCCGACGACCGATCCCGCCGGGGCGACGACGTACGGGTCGTAGTGGATCCGCGCCGGGAAGTGGGCGACGGTGCTCTCGATCATCCGCACGTGATACCAGGGGTCGTTCTCCTGGAAGCGCACCTCGCCGTCGACGAAGATCTGGTCCGCCTGAGACCAGCTCCGCAGACCGACCGACACGGTGGCCGCCAGCGTCAGCAGCAGCACCGTCTGCACGGTTCGTCGCATCGGCCCATTCTAGGGGTTTTTCCGCCGAAATCCGGGTGATCTTGGGTATGCTCGTGGCTCTTCTGCCCGATCTCGACATGCGCGGCCCCGCGCACCAAGTTTGAAGGGACCGGAAGTCCGTCCGTCCATACGTTTGACAGGAATAGCGCCGTCAGGAAACCGACAACGGGGGTCCCGGAATGAATCACCGCACCGTGCGCGTCGCCACCTTGCTGGTCGCCGCCGTCTGCGCCGTCTGGATCGTGCAAGCCCGGGAGAAGGGCCGTCAGCTCCGCAACGTGCGGCTGCTCGATCCGGCCAAGGTCCAGCCGACCAAGGCCCAGCAGACCGAGATCGACGCCGGTGGACCGGTCCGTTTCACCCTGCGCGTCCCGCTGAACCCGTCGGACCCCTCCCCGAGCCCCGACGTCTCCGCGACGGTCGACCTGCCGGCCCTGCGCGGCCTGGTCGGGGATACGACCGGCGTCCTCAACGTCTGTACCGAGGGTCGGTGGAGCGGACGCAACGTCCCGGTCGGTGACTCGAGTCACCAGCAGTACCAGTTCTACAGCTTCGACGTCGGACGATCGACCAACGCCCAGCTCCGCGTGGAGCTGCAGATCCCGGCACGGGTCGTCTTCTCGACGATCTCGACGACGACCTTCGACTGTGCCGTCAAGCAGCCGTTCCCGGTGATCCCACAGCAGTGGTTCTCCGGCGGGATCGAGATCCCGGTCACCCGCACGCCGACGGCGGCGCTGACGCCGACGCCGGTGGCCGGTAGCGGTGTCGACTTCTCGATCTTCCAGAACGGCCAGGTCGTCCTGCCGACGAGTCGCTACGGCTCGCTGCCTCAGAGTCTGGCGACGATCTACGACTACCTCGACGGCACCTCGGCTTTTTCGGCGCCCCACGACCACGGGTCGGGGCAGCTGTCGACGGCGATCGCCGACGCCCTCGGACAGACCGACGGTAGCTGGATCCGACTGGCCGGGCTGGTCGACGGCAACCGCGACTACCTCAACGGCAACGGCGCCGAGGGGCAGGTTGCCTGGCGCTGGACCGGCGACACGAACCAGCGCTTCCTGATGCACAACGTCAGCACCATCGACGAGGTCGAGGATCGGCACCCGGGCCTCGGCGATCTGCTGTCCTGCATCGGCGACGGCGGTGGACTGCTGGGCATCTTCGGCTGGGACGGCGGCGGCGACACGGCGACGATCCTCGGACTGAGCCGCACGGCCGGCGTTGCCGGAATCGTCCTCGGCGGCGACCAGGGCCAGGGCATCGCCGGGCTGACCGACCCCCACCACTACTACACGCTGGGGGACACCGACGGGAACGGCGTCCTCAACCTCGGTGGAACCAATCGCGAACTGCACGCCATCGGCTGCGCCCGGTATCAGGGCGATCCGGCGATGAACGACCTCGAGCAGCACCTGCTCGGCACCGACGATCCGGCCGGACATGGCTGCTGCGTGCAACCGCCGGGTGCGCTGGCCCAGTGGATCCAGACCGGTCGCGACGTGACGCTGATCTCGACCGGCGACGCGTTCCCGCTGACCGGCCAGATCCACGACAACGGAACCTTCCAGCTGACGAGCCGTTCGACGGTCGCCGGCTTCCCCGACGTGGATGCACAGATCATCGGCCTGTTCCGCGACGGCAAGTACCGTGGCGTGCTGGAGATCGGCATCGAGGGCGAGCTGTTCGGCCAGACGATCGCCTACGACCTGCTGGGCTCTCCCGCGGAGGTCTTCCAGAGCGGCGACGAGTCGGTGCCGACCGGCGACGTCCAGCGGCCGGCGGGGCCGTACCACATCGTCAACGGTGACACGCTGACCAACGCGGGGCTGACCGAGTTGCTCCACGGCGGCCAGATCGAGGCCGGCGCGACGGTCAGCACCAGCGGCTCCCTCGTCAGTGGCGGAACGTTGAAGGTCGACGGAGATCTGATCATCCACTCCGGTGGAGACGTCCAGTGCGAACAGCTCGCGGTCGGGCCGACCGGCAGCGTGCAGCTCGACGACGAGGCCGACCTGAACTGCTCGGCGATCCGCAACAACGGCGCCTGCTCGGTCGATGCGTCGAGTTCGCTCTCCTGCCAGGCGCTGGACGGGACCGGCGGCACCTTCGACAACGCCGGTGCCTTGCGCCTCGGCGGCTGTTCCGAGACCGGTACGCTGACCAACACGGCATCGGGAACGGTCTTCAACACCGGCGACTGCACGGCCGGGACACCGGTGCAGAACGACGGGGACTGGTTCAACGATTGCCGGGGCTCGGTGACCGGCACGATCGCCGGTTCGGGACGGACGATCATCTCGCCCTGCAAGTTCGTCATCGATTTCGACCGGCAGTACTACCCCGCAATCGACGTCACCTTGATGGACGACGACGACAACGGCGGCGTGACCGGAACCCTCGAATACTACGATGTCTACGAACCTTCGGTCCGGGTGACGGTGTCCGGCTACACCTACCCGGACATGGACGGCCTCGTCCAGTACAACGACGACGACGATGACGCCGTGGCCCTCGACGCCGGTCGCGGCACGAGCCTGGAGGTCGGGACCTTCGTCGCGGAGATCTGGCCGGACCCGGGCATCGGCTGGACCACCACCACGGTGATCGCCGACAAGAAGTACCAGCACTACTCGCTCTGGACCGGACCTTCTCTGGCGGATGCCGCCGACGACCTGCACGCCAATTCGCTCTACCTGAACTTCCGCACCACCGGACAGCCCGAGGGCGCCCTGCGCGGCCAGGTCTACCGGCAGCCGTTCCGCTGTTCCGGGGATCGAAACTGGTATGTCGATATCGACCGGGACGGGGCCGGCGACAACCTCACGGTGCCGACCGCCGCATGTGTCCAGCCGATCGGGCTCGTCGACAACGCCCGGGACTGCAACGACGGCGACTCCTCGGTCTTCGGCGGTGCGGTCGAGATCAACGACGGCCAGGACAACAACTGCGCCGGCGACCCGGGCTTCGGCAAGGTCGACGAGTTGACCCGGAACTTCCTGGTCAGCTCGAACGGCTTCGTGCAACCGCCTCAGGCCGGCGCGACGGAATACGAACTGATCCGCGACGGCAGTCCGCAGTTCGACAGCGCGGAGTGCACCGGCTTCTTCTTCCCCGACGAGCAGGTGGATGACCCCGCGGTCCCCGCCGCAAGGTCGACCTTCTACTACCTGCTACGGGCGACGCTGCCCAACGCGGGCAGCTTCGGCATGGCCTCCGACGGGACGATCCGCCCGGGCTGCTCGCCGCCGATCACCGATCCGGTGGCCAGCGAGGACACGTTCACCGTCCCGCCGAACATCGGCTCGCTGCTCGACGTGGCAGAGAACGATCTGGTCCCCGCCGGTTCGACCTTCGAGCTGGTCACGCCGCCGACGTTGCACGCCGACATCTTCGACTGGGTCGGCGACGGCACGTTCTCGATCAACCCGCTGACCTTCGGCGGCGCGGTGTCGTTCACCTACAAGATCGTCGCACCCGGCGGCGAGAGTCAGATCGTCTCGGTCACGATCTTCACCGAGGGGTCCCGGCTGTACCAGTTGGACGAGGGGAAAGAGATGGTCAGCGCTCCGGTCCTGCGACTGGGCAGCGAGCTCTACCCGCTGTACCAGTTCATCCTGGCCAACAGCCCGGGCGACGCCTGTCAGGAACCGCACTGGCACGCCTTCACCTCGGTCTTCTCGATGGAGAACCCGCTGCTTCCTGTTCCCGACCCGGACGGACCCGGCTGCGGCTTCGACAAGCTGATCGACAACATTCCGTTCTACGCCGACTTCACCGCCGCGGCGTGGGCGGACTTCCTGAACACCCACCCGCCGTTCATCGGCAAGGCCGCGGCGATCGAGCAGTACCACAAGAAGCATCTCGAGGTGCATCGCCAGGCGGGGCACAGCCACGCGCCCGGCGAGGAGCACTGAGCGGAAGCGCAGGCGACGGCCCCGCGAGGGACGAGGATCAGCTACCGGTCTCGGCCAGCTCGAGGTCGGGGTAGCGGCGGTGGATCCAGTCCAGCGTGTAGCCCTTGTCGATCAGCAGCACCGGGCGGCCGTCGCGGTCCTCGACGACCTTGGTCGACTGCAGGTGGCGGAACTCGTCGGCGTCGAAGCCGGCCCGGGGCCAGCGAGCGACCGAGAAGTTCATCGGCGTCAACCGCAACTCGACGCCGTACTCCGACTCCAGCCGGTACTTGAGCACGTCGAACTGCAGCGGACCGATCGCCCCGAGGATCTGCGCCGCGCTTCCCGCTCCCGGCTCCGAGAACAGCTGGACCAGACCCTCCTGGGTCAACTGCTCCAGCCCCTTGGCCAGGGACTTGCGCCGCAGCACCTCGGCCACGCCGACCCGCACGAAGTGCTCCGGGGAGAAGCTGGGGATGCCCTCGAAGGTGAAGTTGCCCTTGTCGGCCAGGGTGTCGCCGATGCGGAACAGGCCGGGGTCGAACAGGCCGACGACGTCGCCGGGAAACGCCTCCTCGACCTCTTGCCGGTCCTGGGCCATCAGCAGCGTCGAGTTGGCCAGGCGTAGCTTCTTCTTCGACGGGACGTGAATCGTGTTCGCGCCCTTGCGGAACTGTCCCGAGCAGACGCGGACGAAGGCGACACGATCCCGGTGGTCCGGGTCCATGTTCGCCTGGATCTTGAAGACGAAGCCGCTGAAGTCGGGACTCAGCGGATCGATCGGGCCGGCGTCGGAGGCCCGGGCGACCGGCGACGGAGCCATCTCCAGGAAGTGCTCGAGGAACGGCAGGATGCCGAAGTTGGTCAGCGCGCTACCGAAGAACATCGGCGTCAGCTCGCCGGCTCGCACCAGCTCCTCGTCGTAGGACTCGCCGGCGCCTTCGAGCAACTCCATCGCCTCGACGATCTCGTCGGCCCTGCTGCCGCCGAGTGCGGCCCGGATCGCGTCACTGTCGGGCTCGCCCTCGATCACCGTCTCGTCGACGAGGGCCGAACCGTGCTTGCCGCCCTTGAACATGATCAGCCGCCGGGCGATGCGCTCGTAGACACCCTTGAACGTCGGGCCGACACCGACCGGCCAGTTGACCGGTGTGGCGTGAATCCCCAGCACCTCCTCGATCTCGCTCATCAGCTCGAGGGGCTCGCGACCGTTGCGGTCCATCTTGTTCACGAAGGTGAAGATCGGGATGCCGCGCATCCGGCAGACCTTGAACAGCTTGCGGGTCTGGGGTTCGACACCCTTCGCCGCGTCGATCAGCATCACCGCGCTGTCGGCGGCGGTCAGCGTACGGTAGGTGTCCTCACTGAAGTCGTGGTGACCCGGGGTGTCGAGGATGTTGACCCGCAGGCCGTCGTGCTCGAAGGTCATCACCGAGCTGCTGACCGAGATGCCGCGCTCCTTCTCCAGGGCCAGCCAGTCGCTGGTCGCGTGGCGCTCGGCGCGGCGCGCGCGCACGGCTCCCGCCTGACGGATCGCGCCGCCGTACAGCAGCAGCTTCTCGGTCAGGGTGGTCTTGCCGGCGTCGGGGTGCGAGATGATGGCGAAGGTTCGCCGTCGCTCGACCTCTTGCCGGAGCCGGCTCTCGGCGATCTCCATCATCGCCCGTACTATAGAAGGTGCCCCGGCTTTCTGCCCGTCCGGGACGGCGCCTCGGCCGTCAAAGGGTCAGAACCGCCAGCCGACGACCACCTGGTAGGTGTGGAGCGAGCCGAAGATCCGCGCCCCCTCGATGAAGAACTGCCTGCGGTTCTTCAGGCTCCAGTTGGCGCCGCCGATCGCCCGCCAGGCGATCGTGAAGTTGAAGTCGCTGCTCTGGCCCGGGAGGTCCTTGTAGTCGACCCCGGCGGTGATCCCGGCGCCGAAGTAGGGACGGATCTTCTTGTGCGGGTTGAGCCGGAACTGCCCCTGGGCGGTTGCCGTGAACATGACGTGGTCGTCGCCGACCGACAGCTCGAACACCGGTTCGGTGTAGAACCGATCGCTGATCTCTCCCATGTCGAAGTGCAGGCCGATCAACGCCTGGTCCGGCGGGGTCGCGGCACCCAGCCGGATCCCCCAACCGAGCAGGCGGGTGACCTGGAACTCGCGGTCGTCGTCGTTCCGGTTCGCGGCCGGGTCGTCCGGCGGGTCGTCGAGCGGGTCGTCCAGCGCGAACGTCGGCGCGAAGGCCAGTAACGACAGAATTGCAAGAATCGCCCAGCGACGCGGGGGTTCCCGTCTCATGCGCTCCCCTCCCATGCCTATCCAACGCGGAGCGGGCGGGGGAAGTTGCAGGATCTTGGGGGAATCAGCGGGCTCAAGCACGTACGTCTGGGCGGGGCTAGGTTCAGGGTGGCGATCGCCCTCTCGCTCCGTCGGGAGGCTGGGCGACGGGGATCACGGAATTCTTGGATACCAGCACACCTGCCTCTGTTCACCTTGACGGGCCATGCTGAGCAGCCTATAAGGGGAGCAGTCGTCTTGGTGCCCCGATCTGACTTTGGAGTCGGACAGCGCCTAGAGGGGATGCGATGCTGTCACTCCCGGTACTTCCTGGACCATCGTGCCTGGACCATCGTGCCTGGACCATCGTGCCTGGACCATCGTGTTGCTACTGTTGGTGACCGGTGTCACTAGCGCCGGTGGGGACATAGAGTGCGAGAACTGGTGCGTTAGCGGCACGACAGTAGCCAGTGACGCCACATGCCGTCCCGCGCCCAACCTTTACACACAGTTCGAGGAAGATTGTGGTGGGATCGCCGACAAGTGTTGCCGCGAGACTCTCTGTGATGAAGGCACGAACAACGGGCAGCCGTGTGCAGGCCCCACCGATTGCCCCGGAGGCGGAACGTGTCCTAGCGTTGACTGCGACAATGACTGTGTCTCGCATAGCGATTGCGACAGCAATGATTTCGGTTGGTGTCCTGGCTTGCACGACCACGCCCCCACATCGGTTCCGGCGAACGACGGGTGGGCGATCGACCAAGCAACGGGAACCGACTTGTGTCATGAAATCGCGTTCTGCCCTGATGAAGTGGACTGCGGATCAGGATGCACCCAGTCGAATTGTGTCTACAGACCGCTTTATGACCAAGCCGTTACGGGCTGCACGAATCTTTCGCAAGTCGATCAGTGCGACGACACATGCGAAGAAGAAGATGAGGTCTTCTACCTCCTGATATGCGATTGTGGCGGAAGCCAATGCAACTCCGGGCCATCGCAAGACCAACACTACCTCTGCGATTCCCGAGCTTACTGTGGTGTTGCTTCGATCCCGCTTTGCAGAGACGAGGCTGGCGATCAGGACCAGTGTTGTCCCGGTGGTTGTGGTGGTCTGTGCGGCCCGACCGTTTGCCCGCCCGGCATGACAAAGCAGATCGTGGCCAACGCTGACAGCTGTGCATTCTGAGCATTCATTCCGGCTACGGCCCTCCAGCATACGAGGGGCAGGAGGCAAGATGCTGAAGTCATCGACGAGGCTTCTTCTCTTGTTGTTGCTGGCGTCAACACCAGGCGCCACGCAAGATCGAATCAGTCCGGTCACGGAAACACGGTTGCGGGCCGACCGGTTCCTTCGAGGTGCCGGGGACGAGCAGAACCCTAACCCTCCACCGGGAACGATCGTGGTCGTGAGCGCGACCCTGTCCGACAACGGCGACGACGACGGCTGGGCGGATACGAACGAGACCGTCGACCTTCGCATCAATGTGTACAACCGGATGGGGTTCGACGTGACCGGGCTCGTCGCGGAACTGTCGACCGACGACCCGAAGATCGCCTGCATTGCGGACCCGATCGTCACGGTCGGCGCCATCGCCGATCGGGAGACGCGGGAGAGCGCGGAGGCGTTCTCGTTCCTGGTCGGCGACGTCAACCGCACGTCCCTCGCCGAGAACTTCTCCGTCACGTTCACGATCGCCATGTCGGCCGATCAGTTCGTGGCACTGCCGGATCCGGCAACGATCACGCTGGACCTGGACCTGAACACCCACGGTGGATCGGGCCGAACGACGTACTTCGAGAGCTTCGAGACCGGCTTCGGCAGTTTCGAGGAAGCTCACATCGACGAGTCCCTTAACCCCCCGAACAGCGATCCGCTGGATCACGAACTGGGGCTGCAGAACGCCGACGGCTATCGCTGCCAGTACGTCGATCCGGACTGGGAACGGTCGATCGTGTACGGCAGCTACTCCGCGTACCACGATTGCTATCCCGGCGTCGACGCATTCGACGACTACTGGTTCCACGTCACCGACGATCGCGCTTTTTCCGGTACCGGCTCGCTGCACTGGGGTGCGTTCGTGGACGAAGTCCGCGGCTTCACCAGTCCCGTCAGCCAGCTCGAGGCGATCCGCATGTCCGACCCCGTGAATCTCGGGCACGGTCATGTGTGCGAAGTCGCGCGATCCACCTCCTGTTCGGACGACAGCGAGTGCCCGATCGGCGAAGCCTGTGTCCCGGTCGCGCCCGTCCTTTCGTTCAAGCATCAGATCAGCCTGCTGGATCATCGCGGCATCAACGCCGCCCCCAACCACTCGTCGGAGCGTGGCGTCGTCGCCGGTCAGGTTGCCGACGGCGACGGGGAACCACTGAGTGACTGGATGCGACTCGAACCCTACGTCAACGTCTACGACACGGTTGCCAACCGGAATTTCTTCAACTGTACGTTCGACCCCGTTGACGACGGGAACACCGAAGGCGACTTCTTCGATCCGAGCGACCCGGTGCGCCAGTTCGGGCCGTCGTCGAGCTGCTACCCCAACCGGGTGTTCGCGGACCAGGGGGAGACCTCGGACGCGTTCGACCCGGATTCGATCGGTGACGCCAGCGACGGGCCCGGCCTCGAGGGGGAACTCGGACTGGGGACGTGGGTCGAGCCGAGGTTCAGCCTCTCAAGATTCACGGGGCGCCGCCTGCGTCTGCGCTTCCTCGCGACGGGACAGAAACTCGGCTTGAACTTCTTCACCTGGGACGGCTACATCCCCGACGAGTCGCGTCGGTTCGATGACGGATGGTTCATCGACGACGTCATGATCACCGACGTCCTGGCCCAACCGGCCACGGTGAGCGTTGACGAGAGCGAGAACGTGAAGACCAAGGCCGACTGGGACCTCGACGGGATCGGGGCGACTTGCGACTGTGCGCCCGAAGACGCGGGCGCATGGGGGTCCGTCGGCGAGGTGACCGAGCTTCTCCTGTCGCACGAGGGTGGGGTCGACGGGACGACAACCCTGTCGTGGACACCGCCTGCCGCGACCGGCGGTACGGTCGTGCACTATGACACGCTGTGTGCGATCGACGCACGCGAGTTCCCCGCCGAGAGTGTTCTCTGTATCGAGGCCGGGGATGACTCGGATACCGCATCCAGTGACAGCGCGACGCCCGAACCGGGAGCGGTGCATTACTTCCTCGTTCGCGCCGGGCACGCCTGCGGTGGCGGGCCGCTGGGCCAGGGTTCAAGCGGCGAGCCCCGGGTCGGGATCGACTGCCTTGCGAAGCGGTCTCGGTGAGTCCGCGTGCTGCGACGAAGGCCGCCACGAACAACAGCGACACCCGCAACGACGATGATCCCGACATGGATCACACGCCAACAAGATGCGGTCATCGATTACCTGCGAGAAGAGAATCGTGTTCTGAAGGAGAAGTTCGGGCGCAAGAGACCCCGCATGACCGACCAGCAGAGTCGGCGACTTGCCTGTTCGCGGGAAAGGCGATTGGGCGACGAGAGCTCAGCGAGGTTTCGTCGCTCGTCACTTCCGACGGTGTTGAGTGGCGCGGGGGAATCTCACCCCTGCGCTCTCCCAGAACCGTGCGTGAAAGTCTCCCCTCACACGGCTCCCATCACCCTGCCGCTCACGGTAACGCCCCCAATTGCCAGTGCGCGAATAACGCTGGCTCTTTGCGGGCGATTGCCCGGAGCCAGCGCGTTGCACGACGTTGGTGACGATATCGCTTGTATTTCCTCTGGACCCAGCGCACCAGCCTCCGGTTCAGGCGGCTGAAGACTGGGTACAGCGCCGACTTGTAGTATCTCCCATAGTAGTTGACCCACCCTCGGACCTTTGGGTTGTAGGTCCGGGAGAGGCCCTCAAGGCTCGTGCCACTCTTCCGGTGTATCTGCCATCGGCGGACTTCCGCTACGATCGCCTTGGAAGCCTTGCGGCTGACGGCTGGTGCGAAGCTAACGAAGTACTCGCCGTTGCGGTTTAACGACGGCCTGGGACGAAACGTGTACCCCAGAAAGTCGAAACTGACAGAGGTGCAGTTCTCTAGCCGGTTGCTGTCCTTGCAGTAGACGATCTTCGTCTTCTGCGGGTGCGCTTCCAGCTTACACGCCTGCAGTCGCTCCTCGATCTTCCGTCGGATAAAGTACGCCTGCGCTTCCGACCTGCAGTGCACGGCCACATCGTCTGCGTAGCGTTCGAATGGACAGTGCGGATGGTTTTGCTCCATCCAACGGTCGAACGCATGATGCAGAAAGATGTTGGCCAACAGTGGGGAAACGACCCCGCCTTGTGGCGTTCCCAGGACCACAATGTCGCGCTCATTCTGGACGCCAGGAACTCATCCCAAACGCTTGCTCGACCGTTCGGTTCTCGTCTCTCGGCGGGTAACTGTACGCCGAGCGTAAATGACGACCCCAAGAAGCAACCCGACGGCCAGTGCCTTCCAAAGACTATCCAACAGCGCTGCCCCTCGTACGCCAGTGATTAGTCTGTAGAGCAGCACGCTGATCGCAAGCCCCACGGTCACCTTAAGCACAACCCTCGTCCCACTCATGGCTACTCGAAGTACTCAGGAACACAACAGGTTCCAGGCGTTGACGGGCCAGCACCAGTACCCTCTCCGTTGAGCAAGCCGATATCACCTCCGGAGCTCGGGCAACCGCCATCACCGGGGTAGCAAGTTCCGCCATTAGCACATAGCCCTGGGCCTCCTCCACCACCGCCGCAACCGATAACACAGCCAACGAAACTGGCTCCCAAGCAACCCCCGGCCGCTCCAAGAAGACCACCCGGTGCTGTTGCGCCGGGCCGCCGATGGACGCTCTGTACGTGTTTCGAGGAAACCACTCGTAGAGAATAACCTACGATGTCCTACGCCACCGAGTTGAGAAGCCATTGCTTACGAATCGAAACCCCTGCACAGGAGCCGGCGCGCGACGTGCCCCAGGGGGCGCGCCAGTCTAATCGCTCTTCAACTGCGAGGACCGGGAGCGCCCGTAGGCGCGGAGCGGTCATCGTCAGGCTAAGAATCGATTAGACTGCGCAGGATCGACAGCAGCTTCCTTTGTCTTCATTCATCATTGCTCCCACGTACGGACGCTTCACACGGCTCGACTCCCTCCGACAACAGCGTGATCGCGAATCGCAGCCCCGTCGCAGCTCCACTGTCGTTCAGCCAAACCTCAAGTCCACGATCCTGGTATAACAAACTCGCCACCTCGCCTTGGGGATCGTGGCAGTTCTCAAGCACAGCCTCAAGATCGTCTTCGTCGTAGACAAGCCGCCGCCTGACTTCACGATAGCGCTCTCCGAATGTCGCCTCAATCTCGCTGCGTGGGATCGCGAGGGTCCTGCCGCTGGGAAACTCCATAAATGAAACGGAGAAGACGTCCATGACGTGCGTGTCCTGGTTGATGTTCACACGACGAAACTCACTCTCGAATGCGCATCGCGAACAGCGCACGAGCTTCATACCGGAGGACTACGGGAGTCACCACGCAAAGAGCGCATGCTCGCTATCCGAACCGGCGAGCGAGATACTGCGTGGAGAACCGAGCGTGTACAGAATGTCATTCAGGCGAGATTGACCCAATACCAGGCCTTCTACAACCGGGACTACGGCCTTTGAATGGGAGTCGCTCGCGGTGCCGCAGAATGAGAAGCCTCCACCGACTCCTAGGATCAGTACCAAGAGCGAAGCACGTAGCGCGCTCATCGATTCACCCTCCGCCCCTACGGCGTCTTCTTCTTCTGGGGTTGGGCCTTTGGTTGCTGCTGCTGACTGGCGGGCGGCGGCGCGTTGGGGTCGTTCAGCCAATCCTCGGAGTTTACCGAGTTGCCCTGTGAGTCCCTGATGGAGAAGTGCACATGCTCCTCGTCAGCTGGCATCCCCTGGGCGTTGCCCGACGTGCCCGCCTCTCCAACGACCTGATCCTCCTTGACCTGATCGCCTTTCTTGAGTCCGGGAGCGAAGTTATCAAGGTGTGAGTAGGTTGCTACTGAGCCGTCACCATGGGTAATCTGAACCCTGTTCCCACCAGCACCGCGCACACCAATATCACTGACAGTACCGCCCTCGGCCGCGTGGAGAGGTGTTCCCTTCTTGGCGTTGATGTCGACGCCAGAATGAAACTTGGGCTTACCAGCGCTGTCCTTCCGGCTCATCCCGTACTTGCCGACATTCGGATTACTGGCATTCGACCGTATCTTCCCCTGAACCCCGCGCTGCGGCTTGGGGTCGATCCCACGTTGGCGGGTGACGGGGTTCTCCCTCTCGCCGTCAGGGTCGTTAAACTTGAGTGGGTTGTTCAGAACATAGCTATATCGATTCCACTTCTGAGATGCACGGAGAGATGCCCTCGGATCGAATAGCGGATCGACGCTGAGGAATCGAGCGCTGTTGGCTGAGTAGTATCTCGCCAACATTATTTTCGGTAAGGCGTCGCTGGGCTGGACTTGCATCTTGTTGCCCTACCTTGCCTTCCGCTCGTCGCCGAGCTTTTCGAGTCCTCAAACAGTTAAACAAGAATACTCCTGCTCAGGCCCTCCGCTCAAGTCGCCCGCAGCTTCCTGCGGGGATGGTGCCGCCGGTGGACCACGACCAGGTCCTCGACCGCGACACGGGTGTAGATCTGGGTCGTGGCGACCGAGGCGTGACCGAGGATCGCCTGCACCTGGCGGATGTCGGCGCCGCCCCGGAGCAGGTCCGTCGCGCAAGTGTGCCGCAGCACGTGCGGCGTGACGCGTTTCGCGATCCCGGCCGCCTCGGCGTGCTTGCGGACGATCAGGTTGAGCGTCTTCACGTGCAGCCGGCGGTGCGTGATGGCCGCGACAAAGAGCGCGAGGCTCCTTCGGCGTCTCGACGAGCTCGGGCCGAGCGTCTCGCAGGTAGCGGCGAATCGCCGCGAGTGCAGCACGGCCGATCGGGACGATGCGATCGCGACGGCCCTTGCCTTGGCGCACGCGCACGAGCTCGCCGGCGTGGTCGAGGTCATAAAGGTCAAGGCCACACAGCTCCGCGCGCCGCAGGCCCGTCGAGTACAGCGTCTCGAGGATCGCGCGGTCGCGCAGGCCGAGCGTGTCGCGGCCAGGTGCGGAGAGAAGCGCACTGATCTCGCTCTCCGAAAGCACGGCCTTCGGCAGCGGCTGTGTGCGGTTGCCGAGCTTCAGGTTCTCGGCCGGGTTGAAGAGCACGACGCGCCGCGCGGCCAGCCCGCGAAAGAAAGAGCGCAGCACGGAGGCCTCTGCCGCGAGCGTCTTCACGCTGAGCGACGTCGCTTCGGCGCGGTTGTAGTCCGTCTTGCGCTTCCGGAGATACACGAGATAGTCGTCGAGCACGGCCGGCGTGATCTGGCGAGATTGCGTGATGCCGCGTCGCTCGAGCCAGGTCAGGAGTTGGCCGAGGTAGACGCGCCGATACGCGACGGTCCCGCGTGCAAGACCTCGCGCCAGCGCATCGGTGAGATGTGCCTCGACCAAGCCGACGAGGTCGCCAGGAGCGCTCATGGATCGGCCGATCGTGCCGTTGACGCCGACCTCTTCGAGTGAGATCGAGATGTTCGTGACCTCGTTCATCGTTTCTCTCGCGGGTGACAGCGCTTGTGCACCATCTTCAGGTCGGTCACCTCGACGCGCGTGTAGATCTGCGTCGTCGCCACCGAGGCGTGACCGAGCATCGCCTGGATGTGGCGGATGTCGGCGCGGCCGCGGAGCATGTGCGTGGCGAAGGTGTGACGCATGCTGTGCGGCGTAACAGGTCGTTCGATGCCGGCGGCCTTGGCCAGCCGGCGGATACGATCGATCACGCCGAGCGGCAGGAGTGGTCGGCCGTTCTTCGACAGGAAGACGGTCTGCTCGCCGGCGCCTTCCCGTGCGAGCAGCTTCGGCCTGGCCTCGTCGAGGTACTCCCGTAGCCAACGGCAGGCGACCTCACCCAGCGGCACCACGCGGTCCTTTGCGTTCTTGCCTTCGTTGATCCGGACGAGACCGCGGTCGAGATTGAGGTCGTAGACGGTGAGCGCCCGCAGCTCCGCGTTGCGGATCCCGGTCGAGTACAGCACCTCGAGCATCGCGCGGTCGCGCAGGCCGAGCGTCGTCGTCGTGTCGGCCGCGGAAAGCATCCGCTCGACTTCCTTTTTCGTCAGCACCGAGCGCGGCAGGATGCCCTTGCGCTTCGGCAGCTCCAGGCTGCCGGCCGGGTCGTACAAGAGCACGTCGGTCTTCACCAGCCAGCGGAAGAAGGCGCGCACGACGCTGAGCCTCGCCGCCTGCGTTGCGATCGCCAGCCCTCGACCCTCGTCGTCCGTGTAGCCGTAGAGCCACGTCTGGTAGCCGTGCAGTACCTCGAGCGTCACGGTAGTGATGGCGTCGACGTCGGTCTCTCGATCCAGGTAGACGAGGAAGAAGCCCAGGTGGGAGCGGTAGGAGCTGATCGTCCGCGGCGAGAAGCCCTCAACGAGCATCCGCTCGACGAAGCGCGCGATCAAAAGCTCAAAGCGTCGGCGCCGATCCTCTCGCAAAAACGACCCCCACCTTTTTCTGAAATCGCCACAAGCTCGCCGAATTCCACAGTTAACAGAAAGAATCCAAACGAGTTGCAGCTTGTGAGCGCGACTCACAAGCTGACCACAAGCTCTCCGATTTCCTCACAAGCTGCCCGTTTCGCTCACAAGCTGGCGTTTTCAGCCACAAGGTCCAGCAAACGTTTCGAGTTGCGAGGCGTTGCGTTGACCGTCTTCCGCTTTGCAAGCAGCGCCTCGACATCGACCAAACCGGCCAGGTAGCGCTGGTCCTCGTCGGGATCGCCGTCGAAGAGCAGCTCGTAGCTCATCCGCCGGCCGTTCTTGCCTGCGGCCAGGACCACGTACTCGAGCTCGACGAGCTGCCCGAGGTGCACCCGCACCTGCCAGTCGCTCCAGCCCGTGTAGGCCCGCACGTCGCCGCGCGTGAAGCTGCGCTTGCCGGGCCGCGTGTCCCGTGTCATCTCGACCAGGTGTTTCAGGAGCTGCCGCGTCGGGTGCGCCAGCTCATCCAGGCCGCGGCCGAGCACCTCGCGGGCGAGTTGGTTGGCCAACGTGATGTCTTTCGGTTCGACCTCGACGTACTCGACCTCGATCCCGTGGCGCGAGGCCCGTTTGATCTCTCGCTGGTGCTGGTGCAAGAGCGCAATCGTCTTGATCAGCGTCAGGTACTTCTTCTGCTCCCGGCGCATCTGTAGCCGCTCGTCGGGATAGCTCAGCTGCGGCGCGTAGGGGTTGACGACCTTGAGGGGACGGAGCAAGCGCTGCAGGTTCTGCTGCCGGCACCGCACCGCGGTTCCAGCCTCGCGCCGGAGAATCCCCTCCAGCGTATCCGCTTCGCGCTGCAGCCTCAGGATCCGCCGCGTCTGCTCGGCCGACTCGTCGATGCCGACCTGCACGAAGCGGTTGCGCGTCTCGTAGTCCAGCGCCTCGGGCGAGGTCGTCGTCAGCAGGATGAAGACCGGGCCATGCACCCGATACTCCTCCGTGCGCAGCTTACCCGTCTGCGGGTCGGTCCGCGTCGAGGCAATCGTCAGCACTTGCGCCGACTGCAGCGTGCGGATCGAGTAGCCGGCGTCTTCCGCGCCCTGCTCCTCGTCGATCGCCAGCACCTTGTGCGCGAGGGAGTCCTCGTCCTTGTAGAAGAGCGCCTGGCCGGTGAGGCGCGTGTACTTGGCCAGCTGCTCCTCGGGGACGAAGTCGCATAGGGCGTCCTCCAGACTCGACTTGCCGGCGCCCAGGCGGCTGACGATCAGAAGGCCCAGGGGTTCATCGAGCAGACGCGAGAGGGTGCCCAGGTAGCCCACCGTCAATGCCGTCGTCTCGCCGACGAAGCCCGCCTGCTCGAAGTCGCCGAGGATGCGCTCCAGCAGATCCGGCTTCCGCAGCAGCCGCAGCGCCTCCTCGCGCTCACGGTCCGGGATCTCGATCCGTCCCGTGTCGCCGTCGTCTTCGCCTTGCTGCGCCAGCTCGAGCCGGATCCCTTCCAGGGTCTCGATCAGCGCGGCGATCTCGCGAGCGAGCGTCTCCTCGCCCTCGCCGAAGGCTCGCGCCAGCTCCTTGACCAGTCCCGACCGCGCACGGTGGCCGTAGAGATCCAGCGTGTCCAGGTGCATTTGGCCCGAGCCCTCGACACGCAGGTTGACGCGCAGACGATCAAGGCCGTTCGCCGTCAGGCCACGCACGCGATAGGTCCGCTCAGCAAAGGCGATCAGCCGGCCGCCGCCGGGTTCAGGCGTCACGCGTGGACGGTTGTCGCCCTGGTTTCTTTCTTTAGCTGTGGTCTTCACAGTTAAGGGTAGAAAGGACGCGACTTGTTTTTGAAACGTATCAGCGCCGAGCGAGAGGTACAGTTCGTTCGGATCCTTCGCGCCCTCGACGCGCGCGTCAATGACGTCGATGCCGAGCTTGCCGATCCGCTCGGCAATCGCCTCCGTCGCCTGGTTGCCGGCCTCGTCGTTGTCGAGCCACAAGAGCACGCGCTTGATGCGGAAGCGCTGGAGTAGCTCGGCATGGTCCGCGGTAAAGCCTTGCGTGCCGTAGGCGCAGGAGACGTTGCGGAAGCCTGCACGCCACAGCGTCAGCGCATCAATCACCGACTCGGTGAGGATCACCCCCTCCGAGCCCTTTATCGCCTGCCAGTGGAAGATGCCGCGGCGTGGACCGGGCAGGTACAGGTGCTGGTCGCGCTTCACGTGCCGGCCGTAGAAGCCGACCACGCCGACATCGGGCAGCGTCAGCGGCACGACGACGCAACCCAGGAAGTGCTCCCGGCCGCGGGCGTTGACCACGCCGGCGGCCTTCAGGGCGTCGGCAGTGTCGCCCTCGGCGTCGAAGGTCGCACGCAGCGTCCCGTCCACGTAGCCGACCTCGAAGGCCGAGAGCATCTCGGGATCATCGAGACCGCGCTGCTTGAGATAGTCCTGGCCCTCGGAGCGCTCGCGAAAGACACGGTGGTAGTGCGCCGCCACGCGGCGCATGAGCGCCGGATCCGCCGGCGCGATCGCAGGCTTCGGTTCCGACACCGACGTCGGCCGGGACCGCCGGCCCGCACGGGTCGGTGCCAAGGGCTCCTCGTAGCCCAGACGCTGCAGCGCCTCGAGGAAGCTGATCCCTTCCATCCGAGCCACGAAGGCGAAGACGTCGCCGCCACTTTTGCCGCCGTTCGATCGACACGCGCCGAAGCAGTTCCACAGCTGCCGCTCGGGATTGACTACAAGCGACGGCTCGCGGTCGTCATGAAACGGACACAGGCCGACCCAGTTGCGGCCCTTACGCTTCAGCTCGACACCGCGGCTGCGGATCTCCGCCACCAGGTCGTGACCCTGCCGGACCCGCTCGATCTCGGCCTTGCTTACGTACATCCCGGATCCCTCCCTGCCGCCAAAACCTGTCAAGAGGTTTCTTCATCCGCCGGAGCCGATCTGTCCCCTTGCGGAGGGTGATCCGAGACTATAGGATATTGGTATATCAAGCAAGAGGGTTCTACGATGCCTCACACGGCCGTGCCGGAATCCGCTCCTACAATCGACCTGCGGTTCTCACCGCAGGAGATGGCGGTCTTGGCACGTGGTTCCAAGCAGCAGGAAACCATCGGCGAGCGCCTGGCGCGGCTGCGCCGGGAGCGCGGCCTGACCCAGGTCGAGCTGGCCGCTGAGATCGGTGTGGCCCAGCCGGTTCTCTCCGACTACGAGCGCGGCGAACTCCGGCTCCACGGCCAGTTGATCATCGACCTCGCCAAAATCCTCGGCGTCTCGGCCGACGAGCTGCTCGGCCTGGAGAAGCTCAAATCCAACGGGACGATGAAGAATCGCCAGCTCTTGCGCCGGATGCAGCAGCTCGATCGCTTGCCCAAGCGCGACCAGCAAGCGTTGCTGCGGACGATCGACGCCTTCCTCAGCAAGGTCAGCTGACCGTTTCTTTCCTTACCTGTCCGCGCCGTGGTCGCCGGCTGGGCGGGGCCGGGATGGCCGGAGGCGGCGCGTCAGCGCCGCCGCAGGACGGCACGGGTCCGCGATCACCGTCGCCGGTTCAGCACAGCGCATCAAGACCGAAAACCACGTTGATCGAAGACGACGAGAGATCCTCGGCGACCGGCCCCTCGCCCTGTCGGGGGGCCGGGCGACGGGGATCGCGGGGCTGGATTCCATCGCAAGCGTTGCGAGTGCATGCCGCGGTTGCCGTTGAGCACGGCCTCGATCACGAGCACGGCGTAGCGCCGAGCCCCCCAGCGGCCCGCTGGGGGGCGGCCCGGAGGGCGGCGCAAGGGGGGCAGTGCACATGCGCTGCTGTCCCCCCGTGCACGGCGCGTGACGGACGCCGGGCTCGATGCTCACGATTCATCGCCGACGTTCATCGGCGGCCGGCGCGCGGCGTGCCCCGGGGGTCCGCGTCAGTCTAATCGCCCCTTAGCCTGCGAAGGCCCGGAGCGCCCGTAGGCGCGGAGGGTCTTCGTCTGGCTAAGACTCGATTAGACTGCGCGGATCGACAGCAGCTTCCTTTGTGCCTCTCGACGCCCCAGTTCACTTCCCTGCGTTACGCACGAATCGTCCATCGACGATCACGATGTCGCTCGCTGGGTCGTAATCGACGTTGGTGGGCTCAGCTCCTATGTAGCTGGCAGCTTGATCGACGTCCAGTTCGCCGTCCTTCCCCGTAGAAGCCAAGACGTAGTGAGCAACGCCATCGACTTCATGCAGCTCGTACTTGAAGGCAAACCCCCAAGCGTCCTCCAGGACCTTCTTGTCGCACAAGGACTTAAGCTCGCTGGTAGATGGCAGTCTTCCCTGTTCCGATCGAAACTGCGCGATGTTGCTCTCCACAACCTGCAGCCTGCCTTGAGTTTGGATCTGTCGTCCCCGATCCAGTCGTTCACAAGCCGCGCAGAACACGAGAAGGACCGCAAGAAAGCACTTCAGGATGTGGTTCCGCCTCTCAACCATCTTTGCCCTCCGAGCGTTTGCACCGGCTCCAACACCGGGAGTCAGTACTTCGTCCTCCCGCCGTGAGGGCGATCAACTTGACTCTGAGGATCGGGTGCAGTCGTCTCCTCACCCTCCTCGGGTGCGTGCTCGACGACCTCATCCACGGCGCCTGCATGATCACCCCCTTCACTCAGGTCCTCGGAGAGCTGGCTTGGAGAGTCGGTCAGTAGTCCGCCGCCCGGATCCGACCCTTCTGGAACGATGCCACTTGCCTCCAAGACGTTTCCGCACGCCGTCGTGCAGTTCGATGTTGCCATCGTTCCGAACAACCCACCCGTGGCTTCGCCATCCGGGTTGCTCTTTATGTAGTCGAGCGCTTTCTGCTCCTGTTCCGGGGTCGCCTTCATCTTGAATTCCGTGACGGTCCGGCCGTCCTTCACGTAGGCGTCAATGAACGCCTGCTTTCCATCTTTGAAACCGTGTCGCCCGCCGTAGCTGACTCCACGACTGGCCGAATCGTTGGATGCCCAGATCGCAGCATGGCCGTACGACTCCTTCGGTCCAGTGCCCGGTCCAACGATGAACACCGAGACATCAAGTCCATCGGGGTCGAAGAAAAGGATCGGGTTGTTCAGAGCGTACGCGAACCGGTTCCAACGTTGCGGGAAACGCGAGTTCTTCCGCCGTTTGACGATCGGATCGACGCTCAGGAACCGCCCGAGACTGGCCCCATAGTATCTCGCTAACATTATTTTCGGTAAGGCGTCGCTGGGCTGGACTTGCATCTTGTTGCCCTACCTTGCCTTCCGCTCGTCGCCGAGCTTTTCGAGTCCTCAAACAGTTAAACAAGAATACTCCTGCTCAGGCCCTCCGCTCAAGTCGCCCGCAGCTTCCTGCGGGGGATGGTGCCGCCGGTGGACCACGACCAGGTCCTCGACCGCGACACGGGTGTAGATCTGGGTCGTGGCGACCGAGGCGTGACCGAGGATCGCCTGCACCGGGCGGATGTCGGCGCCGCCCCGGAGCAGGTCCGTCGCGCAAGTGTGCCGCAGCACGTGCGGCGTGACGCGTTTCGCGATCCCGGCCGCCTCGGCGTGCTTGCGGACGATCAGGTTGAGCGTCTTCACGTGCAGCCGGCGGTGCGTGATGGCCGCGACAAAGAGCGCAGGCTCCTTCGGCGTCTCGACGAGCTCGGGCCGAGCGTCTCGCAGGTAGCGGCGAATCGCCGCGAGTGCAGCACGGCCGATCGGGACGATGCGATCGCGACGGCCCTTGCCTTGGCGCACGCGCACGAGCTCGCCGGCGTGGTCGAGGTCATAAAGGTCAAGGCCACACAGCTCCGCGCGCCGCAGGCCCGTCGAGTACAGCGTCTCGAGGATCGCGCGGTCGCGCAGGCCGAGCGTGTCGCGGCCAGGTGCGGAGAGAAGCGCACTGATCTCGCTCTCCGAAAGCACGGCCTTCGGCAGCGGCTGTGTGCGGTTGCCGAGCTTCAGGTTCTCGGCCGGGTTGAAGAGCACGACGCGCCGCGCTGCGAGCCAGCGAAAGAAGGAGCGCAGCACTGAGGCCTCGGCCGCGAGCGTCTTCACGCTGAGCGATGTGGCTTCGGCGCGGTTGTAGTCCGTCTTGCGCTTGCGGAGGTAGACGAGGTAGTCGTCGAGCACGGCCGGCGTGATCTGCCGTGCTTGCCTGATGCCGCGTCGCTCGAGCCATGTCAGGAACTGGCCGAGGTAGACGCGGCGATACGCGACCGTTCCACGTGCAAGACCTCGGGCGAGCGAATCGGCCAGGTGGGCCTTCGACCAAGCCGACGAGGTCGCCTCCAGGAGCGCTCACGGATCGGTGAATCGGGTCGTTGACGCCGACCTCTTCGAGCGAGATCGATCCTTCCGTGAGGCCGTCTGACGCCTTCATCGCTTTTCTCGCGGGTGACAGCGCTTGTGCACCGTCTTGAGGTCGGTCACTTCGACGCGCGTGTAGATCTGCGTCGTCGCCACCGAGGCGTGACCGAGCATCGCCTGGATGTGGCGGATGTCCGCGCGGCCGCGCAGCATGTGCGTGGCGAAGGTGTGACGCATGCTGTGCGGCGTGACGGGCCGCTCGATGCCGGCGGCCTTGGCCAGCCGGCGGATGCGATCGATCAGGCCGAGCGGCAGGAGCGGCCGGCCGTTCTTCGAGAGGAAGACGGTCTGCTCGCCGGCGCCTTCCCGTGCGAGCAGCTTCGGCCTGGCCTCGTCGAGGTACTCCCGTAGCCAGCGGCAGGCGACCTCACCGAGCGGCACCACGCGGTCCTTGGCGTTCTTGCCCTCGTTGATCCGGACGAGGCCGCGGTCGAGGTCCAGGTCGTAGACGGTGAGCGCCCTCAGCTCCGCGTTGCGGATCCCGGTCGAGTACAGCACCTCGAGCATCGCCCGATCGCGCAGGCCGAGCGTCGTCGTCGTGTCGGCCGCGGCGAGCATCCGCTCGACCTCTTTCCGCGTCAGCACCGAGCGCGGCAGGATGCCCTTGCGCTTCGGCAGCTCGAGGCTCGCGGCCGGGTCGTACAGGAGCACGTCGGTCTTCACCAGCCAGCGGAAGAAGGCGCGCACGACGGACAGGCGCGCCGCCTGCGTCGCGATCGCGAGGCCACGGCCCTCCTCGTCCGTGTAGCCGTAGAGCCACGTCTGGTAGCCGTGCAGCACCTCGGGCGTCACGGCGGTGATGGCGTCGACGTCGGTCTCGCGATCCAGGTAGACGAGAAAGAAGCCGAGATGCGAGCGGTAGGAGCCGATCGTCCGCGGCGAGAAGCCCTCAACGAGCATCCGCTCGACGAAGCGCGCGATCAAAAGCTCAAAGCGTCGGCGCCGATCCTCTCGCAAAAACGACCCCCACCTTTTTCTGAAATCGCCACAAGCTCGCCGAATTCCACAGTTAACAGAAAGAATCCAAACGAGTTGCAGCTTGTGAGCGCGACTCACAAGCTGACCACAAGCTCTCCGATTTCCTCACAAGCTGCCCGTTTCGCTCACAAGCTGGCGTTTTCAGCCACAAGGTCCAGCAAACGTTTCGAGTTGCGAGGCGTTGCGTTGACCGTCTTCCGCTTTGCAAGCAGCGCCTCGACATCGACCAAACCGGCCAGGTAGCGCTGGTCCTCGTCGGGATCGCCGTCGAAGAGCAGCTCGTAGCTCATCCGCCGGCCGTTCTTGCCTGCGGCCAGGACCACGTACTCGAGCTCGACGAGCTGCCCGAGGTGCACCCGCACCTGCCAGTCGCTCCAGCCCGTGTAGGCCCGCACGTCGCCGCGCGTGAAGCTGCGCTTGCCGGGCCGCGTGTCCCGTGTCATCTCGACCAGGTGTTTCAGGAGCTGCCGCGTCGGGTGCGCCAGCTCATCCAGGCCGCGGCCGAGCACCTCGCGGGCGAGTTGGTTGGCCAACGTGATGTCTTTCGGTTCGACCTCGACGTACTCGACCTCGATCCCGTGGCGCGAGGCCCGTTTGATCTCTCGCTGGTGCTGGTGCAAGAGCGCAATCGTCTTGATCAGCGTCAGGTACTTCTTCTGCTCCCGGCGCATCTGTAGCCGCTCGTCGGGATAGCTCAGCTGCGGCGCGTAGGGGTTGACGACCTTGAGGGGACGGAGCAAGCGCTGCAGGTTCTGCTGCCGGCACCGCACCGCGGTTCCAGCCTCGCGCCGGAGAATCCCCTCCAGCGTATCCGCTTCGCGCTGCAGCCTCAGGATCCGCCGCGTCTGCTCGGCCGACTCGTCGATCCCGACCTGGACGAAGCGGTTTCGGGTCTCGAAATCCAGCGCTTCGGGCGAGGTCGTCGTCAGCAGGATGAAGACCGGGCCGTGGACGCGATATTCCTCGGTCCGCAGCTTACCCGTCTGAGGATCGGCCCGTGTTGCGGCGATCGTCAGCACTTGCGCCGACTGCAGCGTGCGGATCGAGTAGCCGGCGTCTTCCGCGCCCTGCTCCTCGTCGATCGCCAGCACCTTGTGCGCGAGGGAGTCCTCGTCCTTGTAGAAGAGCGCCTGGCCGGTGAGGCGCGTGTACTTGGCCAGCTGCTCCTCGGGGACGAAGTCGCATAGGGCGTCCTCCAGACTCGACTTGCCGGCGCCCGAGCGGCTGACGATCAGAAGGCCCAGGGGTTCATCGAGCAGACGCGAGAGGGTGCCCAGGTAGCCCACCGTCAATGCCGTCGTCTCGCCGACGAAGCCCGCCTGCTCGAAGTCGCCGAGGATGCGCTCCAGCAGATCCGGCTTCCGCAGCAGCCGCAGCGCCTCCTCGCGCTCACGGTCCGGGATCTCGATCCGTCCCGTGTCGCTGTCGTCTTCGCCTTGCTGCGCCAGCTCGAGCCGGATCCCTTCCAGGGTCTCGATCAGCGCGGCGATCTCGCGAGCGAGCGTCTCCTCGCCCTCGCCGAAGGCTCGCGCCAGTTCCTTGACCAGTCCCGACCGCGCACGGTGGCCGTAGAGATCCAGCGTGTCCAGGTGCATTTGGCCTGTGCCTTCCACGCGCAGGTTGACGCGCAGACGATCGAGGCCGTTCGCCGTCAGGCCACGCACGCGATAGGTCCGCTCAGCAAAGGCGATCAGCCGGCCGCCGCCGGGTTCAGGCGTCACGCGTGGACGGTTGCCGCCCTGGTTTCTTTCTTTAGCTGTGGTCTTCACAGTTAAGGGTAGAGAGGACGCGACTTGTTTTTGAAACGTATCAGCGCCGAGCGAGAGGTACAGTTCGTTCGGATCCTTCGCGCCCTCGACGCGCGCGTCAATGACGTCGATGCCGAGCTTGCCGATCCGCTCGGCAATCGCCTCCGTCGCCTGGTTGCCGGCCTCGTCGTTGTCGAGCCACAAGAGCACGCGCTTGATGCGGAAGCGCTGGAGTAGCTCGGCATGGTCCGCGGTAAAGCCTTGCGTGCCGTAGGCGCAGGAGACGTTGCGGAAGCCTGCACGCCACAGCGTCAGCGCATCAATCACCGACTCGGTGAGGATCACCCCCTCCGAGCCCTTTATCGCCTGCCAGTGGAAGATGCCGCGGCGTGGACCGGGCAGGTACAGGTGCTGGTCGCGCTTCACGTGCCGGCCGTAGAAGCCGACCACGCCGACATCGGGCAGCGTCAGCGGCACGACGACGCAACCCAGGAAGTGCTCCCGGCCGCGGGCGTTGACCACGCCGGCGGCCTTCAAGGCTTCGGCTGTGTCGCCCTCGGCGGCGAAGGTCGCCCGCAGCGTGCCGTCCACGTAGCCGACCTCGAAGGCGGCAAGCATCTCCGAATCGTCGAGACCGCGCTGCTTGAGATAGTCCTGGCCCTCGGAGCGCTCGCGAAAGACACGGTGGTAGTGCGCCGCCACGCGGCGCATGAGCGCCGGATCCGCCGGCGCGATCGCAGGCTTCGGTTCCGACACCGACGTCGGCCGGGACCGCCGGCCCGCACGGGTCGGTGCCTCGGGCTCCTCGTAGCCCAGACGCTGCAGCGCCTCGAGGAAGCTGATCCCTTCCATCCGAGCCACGAAGGCGAAGACGTCGCCGCCACTTTTGCCGCCGTTCGATCGACACGCGCCGAAGCAGTTCCACAGCTGCCGCTCGGGATTGACTACAAGCGACGGCTCGCGGTCGTCATGAAACGGACACAGGCCGACCCAGTTGCGGCCCTTACGCTTCAGCTCGACACCGCGGCTGCGGATCTCCGCCACCAGGTCGTGACCCTGCCGGACCCGCTCGATCTCGGCCTTGCTTACGTACATCCCGGATCCCTCCCTGCCGCCAAAACCTGTCAAGAGGTTTCTTCATCCGCCGGAGCCGATCTGTCCCCTTGCGGAGGGTGATCCGAGACTATAGGATATTGGTATATCAAGCAAGAGGGTTCTACGATGCCTCACACGGCCGTGCCGGAATCCGCTCCTACAATCGACCTGCGGTTCTCACCGCAGGAGATGGCGGTCTTGGCACGCAGTTCCAAGCAGCAGGAAACCATCGGCGAGCGCCTGGCGCGGCTGCGCCGGGAGCGCGGCCTGACCCAGGTCGAGCTGGCCGCTGAGATCGGTGTGGCCCAGCCGGTTCTCTCCGACTACGAGCGCGGCGAACTCCGGCTCCACGGCCAGTTGATCATCGACCTCGCCAAAATCCTCGGCGTCTCGGCCGACGAGCTGCTCGGCCTGGAGAAGCTCAAATCCAACGGGACGATGAAGAATCGCCAGCTCTTGCGCCGGATGCAGCAGCTCGATCGCTTGCCCAAGCGCGACCAGCAAGCGTTGCTGCGGACGATCGACGCCTTCCTCAGCAAGGTCAGCTGACCGTTTCTTTCCTTACCTGTCCGCGCCGTGGTCGCCGGCTGGGCGGAGCCGGGCTCACCGGAGGCGGCGCGTCAGCGCCGCCGCAGGACGGCACGGGTCCGCGATCACCGTCGCCGGTTCAGCACGGCGCATCAAGACCGGAAACCACGTTGATCGAAGACGACGAGAGATCCTCGGCGACCGGCCCCTCGCCCCGTCGGGGGGCCGGGCGACGGGGATCGCGGGGATTCAGATTCACTCGCAAGCTCGGAGAGTGCGTGCCGCGGTCGCCTTCGAACACGGCCTCGATCACGAGCACGGCGTAGCGCCGAGCCCCCCAGCGGCCCGCTGGGGGGCGGCCCGGAGGGCGGCGCAAGGGGGGCAGTGCACATGCGCTGCTGTCCCCCGTGCACGGCGCGTGACGGACGCCGGGCTCGATGCTCACGATTCATCGCCGACGTTCATCGGCGGCCGGCGCGCGGCGTGCCCCGGGGGTCCGCGTCAGTCTAATCGCCCCTTAGCCTGCGAAGGCCCGGAGCGCCCGTAGGCGCGGAGGGTCTTCGTCTGGCTAAGATCCGATTAGACTGCGAGAGTCAACAGCAGCTTCCTCATCATCCTGGGAAGCACACTTGCACCGTGGCCGGGTCTAGTCGGACTGAATCCAATGGCCCAAGGACTCTCATTGTTGTGGTGTCGTATCGGACGGTGACTTGGGCACACCCTTCCAGAGTTGTCCCTTTCGATCTGCTAATCACCAATTGAAGCGGCTCAGGATACGAATAGTCGCGGGCGCGAACGACGTCTCGGTTACGTGGCATCTTCGGGACTACCTTGAGCGCATTCTCCACCTGGAGATTCTCGCCACTTGGTAGCACCGCCTCGACGTGAAGCCCATACCCCAAGAGTGGGTAGATATGCCCCCGCCATTCGTAGACCGACTGCTCCTCGATCAGATGCAAGGCTACTTGCATCCGGACGATCCCAGCCTCGACGCGAACATCGTCGATGCTTACTCTGCCGTCACTACCGGAGACAGTCGAGGTACACGCCACCAGCAAGATGAGCGATAGCCACCTCATTCTTGAAACCTCACCTTGATCGTGACCTTCTCAGCGAGCGTTCGGTCGACGTCCGCTTTGAGGTCTATGATCGTTGTGTTGCACACCCGTGCACAGCCTGCGGTGAAGCGACGACCGTCGGGAGAGTCCCCTCCGAGCGCCGCCGTATCATCGTTGATTGGACCCGTAGTGCCGTGAATGTGGCGGCCACCCGTACCCTCGACCAGAATGATCGCTGGCCCGTAGGGGTTATCTGGATTCGTGTCCTCGTTGTAACTTTCCTGGGTGTTCTCGTAGAGGTTGCTCTCCGGTCCCCAGGCTGTGCCCGTGACGGTTCCTTCAGCCTCCGCTGTAGCCTCAGGCGAAGACGGATCTCCGACTGCTGCTGGGTGTTCTTCCTTCTTGCCGTCGCCGTACTCCACCGTGACCGTTGCATCAGATTGGTCCACCACGATTCCAGTGACACAATCGCCACCGGGACCCGACTCCGGATCGACAGTGCACAATCCGGTCGGATCAATGAAGACCATCGGGTTGTTCAAAACGTATGCGTAGCGATTCCAGCTTTGGGGACTCATTGGGTCGGCGCTATCGGGAAGCGGGTCGACGCTCAAGAGTCGCCCCAAGCTGGCTCCATAGTATCGAGCTAACATATAATCCAACCCAGTAGCCCGATCCCTCTCATGCCCAGTAAACCGCTTGGCACTTCCAAGTTCGAGCACGGGACTCATCTCCTCCCCGAACGGGAAGAAGTCATGCCGCACCGTGCTCGTCACCAGGTCATCCGTCATCAAGCGCGTCGACCCGAGGTGATCCACATGCAGATCCAGCACCTCGTACGGCGGATCCACCGTCCCGAGGGTCAACGGACGCGCCAGCACCAGCTGCGGTGATTCCGCAAGCGGCCAGGAGGCCGGCTCCACAGGACACTCTGCTGGCTGGGAATCCGCCAGCAAGATCGGCGACTCCTCGAACGCCTCCCTCTCGAACCAGGCCGGCACCCGAGGACGGGCATCGATCAGCCCCGTGTACCCGGCCTCGATTCCGTTGAACTCGCTGCAGTTCCAGAACACCAGCTCCGATCGCGGAGACTCGCCGCTCTTTCCGCCGCTGCCATTGTCGTACACCGCCGTCACGTAGTACGTCTCCAGCTTGTCCAGGTAGCAGTTGTCGTCGCCCCAGGGACAGCGGTCGTTTACCCCGGAACCGCCGGTCGGCAAGTCGCCGCTTTCAATGTAGCTGCACGTCCCGCCGCTGCACGACGAGGCGGGCAGTTCGTGGGTCCGGTAGAAATAGTAGCCGCTGTACGTCGGCCACGAGCCGATCGTCCAGTAATGGGCGTAACGGTAGATGTAATAGTCCGAGGCGCCCGACACCTCCGACCATTCGAGGCGGTTTTCGCAGTGGAACGGGCTGCTCGTCCCCAGGGTCTCCGTCGTCACGACGAGGTCCAGGGGCGCCGGCGGCGCCAGCGTGAACCCTCCGCAACTCGGAGGGGTGTACGACTGCATCGTCGGCGGGGTCGTCGCCACATACTCCTCATCGATCGGATCGCTCGGGGAGGACTCCAGGCCGCTGTCGTCCACCGCGATCACACGGAAGTGAGCGCAGGCACCCGGGCCGACCGAGTCGCTGTCGAGCCCCTTCACGTCGAACGACGTCTCCCACCAGGCTACCGGTTGATCGTTCAGACGCTCCCAGGGGCCGTTCGCGGCTCCCGCCATCTCCACGTAGTAACCCGCCAGATCCGCCTCCGTGTTGGCGTCCCAGCGAAGCGTGTACGTCTTCAGCACACTCGTCGGCGTCTGCGTCCGGAACTGGATCACGACGTTGGCCGGTTGGGCCGGAGCACCGGTCGCGGATCCCGTGCCCTTGTCGATCGCGTTGATGCGATCGATCTCGAGCTGGGCGGCGCCGCTCACCTTCGTGTCGATGTCCTCCGTAGACACACTGTCGTAGCACTGGGCCGGCACACCGTCTTCTTCGAAGTTCGGGTTGCCCTCATGGCCGTTGGTCGTCAGGTCGAGTTCGAGAAGCTTGAACGCATCACACGGCCCGCCGTCTTTTGCGAGGTCACTACTGCTCATCGGGGAAGCAGCGGTCGCAGTACTCAATCGCAGTCTCCCGTGCTGTGACACTATCCGCTGCCACTAGCTCGTCGCAAAGACTGCAGGCGGCACCGCTTTCAAGACGCCGCAGCCCGCGAAGCGCGTGTGTCCTCGTGAGGGGATCGCCGTCTGCCGCGGCGACTGATAGCGCCGCGATCCCTTCGCGCCCTCCGCACGCAGCCAGCCAGGATACTGCCGCCCGACGAACGTCATCATCGAAACTGGTCGATTGCTCCCAGCTTACGTTTCGACCATCGGCGTGACATCGTTTCGCCAGGCTGCTGATCGCGCGGTGACGGACGCGTGGATTGGAATGATACGATAGCGGCAGTATCAAATCGGTGGATCGTGGGTCCTCCAGCCTACCGAGTCCGGCTGCTAGGGTTGCCAAGACTTCTTCCGAAGGATCCGATGCGACCAGGGACAAGATGTCTATTCCGTTGGGCGGTGCCAATCTGCAGATCGCCCTAACCGCCCTTCGCATCAATTGTCGTTGGTCAGGTATCCGCGAGTCGAGATTCAGATACGGCTCGATCGAGGCTCCCAACTCGACAACATCGCTGTCGCCAATAGCTTGTATGAGTCGTGCGATCTCCGATGACGGATATGCCGACCAATCGGAAATCTTGGCCGCTAGGATCAACGACGCACATGAGTGATTTGCTGGATCATGTTGCAATCGAGCAATCGTGGTGGCGACTGGACATGAGACTTCGGACATCAGTGCGCGGCCCTCGCCTCCCGCGGCCACACTCGTCATGAAGATGATCAAAGTTCCGCGTACTAGGCACAACGGTCGCACTGCTTACTTACCTCCCGCGTCGCGCCACTTCTTTTCGTAGCCCTTTCTCTCTTTTCGGGTCGCCGGCTCCGTACCTTCCAGCGCCTGCTGTGCCTCCTCCTCGCTCACGTTGTCACTCTCGTCGTTGTAATCGTCGAGGATGTCTTCTTCGACTCCGTTAGCCGTCTCGTGAGCCTGTGTTTGTGCTGACTTGGCAGTATGCGGTTCGCCGCGCGCGTTGGCCAAGCCGTTTAGCTCGGCAAGTTCATGCCCGATAACTGCCCCGACTGCAGCGTCCGATCCCCCTGCGCCGATCGCGATCGGGCCCACTTTTACCAGCCGCGCCTCAATAACCTCTCCTGTTTCGTGGTTCTTTGTTGTTCCCGTGTAGAGCGTGTTGAGGTTTCCCACAGACCCAGCGTCTGCGCTGGGAGGCGCAGAGCTCAGCTTGAACGTCGGCTTCAGTATCTTTCCATCCGATTTTGCCTTATGAAACTCGCGACGAAACGTCTTTGAGTTCATGTATGCATTCTTGAACGATCCTCGTAGTTCCTCAGACACGCCGAAGTCTCGGCCGTCGATGTCAATGAACAGGACTGGGTTGTTGCCGGCGTACGTATACAGGTTCCACAAGCTTGGCATGCGCCGTCTCTTTTGTGAGCCCCGGACCGGGTCGACACCTACAAACCGCCCCAGATCCGCCGAGTAGTACCGCGCGAACATATAATCCAACCCAGTGGCCCGATCCCTCTCATGTCCTGTAAACCGCTTGGCACTTCCGAGATCGAGCACGGGACTCATCTCCTCCCCGAACGGGAAGAAGTCATGCCGCACCGTGCTCGTCACCAGGTCATCCGTCATCAAGCGAGTCGACCCCAGGTGATCCACATGCAGATCCAGCACCTCGTACGGCGGATCCACCGTCCCGAGTGTCGTAAGGACTCGCCCTACCCCGTCTTGCCCGAGATTCGCTGAACTGTGAGGCTTTCCCCTGAAGGGAGAAGTCAATGGCAGTTCCGAGGGGTGGATCGGCTGCGCGAGGCGGTCGCCACGGTTCGCCGGCAGCGCAACCCCAAACGCCGCCGCTACGGGATCGAGCTCCGGCGAGAGATCGTCGCGTATGTCGCGGTCGAACGGAAGCACGGCACCAGCACCAAGGCATTGTCGGAGTCGCTCCGGCTGCCGTACACGACGCTGTGCAGCTGGATGCCGCGGAAGGATGAGCGATTTCGGCCAGTCGCTGTGAGACCCCCCGAGCCTGAGTCCGCTGCGGCAGGAGAAACGCTTGAGTTGCTCACGGCCCAAGGCCACCGTGTTGTCGGCCTGAGCCGAGAGGACGTCGCATACCTGCTTCGGGCGCTTGTGTGATCGGTGTCTCCGGCCGCTTTCGCGTCTACGCGTATGCCGACCCGGCAGACATGCGCAAGAGCTACGAGGGGTTGTCTGCACTGGTCCGAGAAGAGCTCGGCCGCGATCCGCTATCCGGTGACCTTTACCTGTTTTGCAATCGCCTGCTTCACCGCGCCAAGGTTCTGCATTGGGACGGCACCGGATTGTGCGTGTACGCAAAGCGACTCGAGCAGGGTCGGTTTGCGTGCTTGTGGCGCCAAAACGATCGCGCCGAACTCGAACTGAGCGAATCCGAGTTGCGCCTGTTTCTCGAAGGCAGTCAACTGATCGGACGCGTCGCGTTGTCGCCGTCGCGATTGAGCGAAAAGGATCTTTACATCAAGCGTTGACTTTGCTTCAATGCGTGCATGCTTGACGTCGATCGCATCAAAGATGTTGATCAGCTTCGCGACGTCGCTCGTCTGCTTGCCCGCACGGTCGATCACCTTCAAACGAAGTACGATGAGATTCGGCGTGAATTGGCCAAGGTGCGCGACACGGCTGCCCAGGGTCGGTTGAGCTTGGAGATCGAAGCGCACCAAGCGTTTCTCGACCGCGCACGGCGGGAGTGGGAGACGAAGGTATCGGAGAAGCGGAGCGTCTCCGAGAGTGCGCCAGCCAAGCAGCAACGCGGGCACGGACCGCGTGATCAGCCGAACCTGCCCGTCGACGAGCAAACGCATCGTTTGCTCGAATGCGACCTGGTTTGCCCCGCCTGCGATGGCAAGCTCGAAGAGATGCCAGGCCAGTACGAGGCGGCGGACGAGATAACGGTGGTGCGAAGGCACTTCCGCATCCAGCGTCACAAGCGCCAGAAGTATCGCTGCCGTTGCAGCAGGGCGGTGGTGACCGCGCCGCCACCGCTCAAGCTGATTCCGGGCGGTCGCTACTCGATCGACTTCGCGGTGGAGGTGGCCGCGGGCAAGTACATCGATCACCTGCCACTCGATCGCCAGCGACGCATGATGGAGCGGGAAGGGCTACGGATCGACACGCAAACACTTTGGGATCAGATCGAAGTCCTGCAGCGTCACCTTCGGCCGAGCTACGCGGCACTCCTCGGGCACATTCTCTCGCAGCCGCTGATCGGCGCGGACGAGACCTGGTGGCGTGTGATGTCGAGCAAGTCGTCCAAGCGCTGGTGGGACTGGTGCTTGACGTCGAATGACGCGGCATTTCACCACATCCATCCCAGCCGATCAGCGAAAGCCGCTCGAGAACTCTTGAAGGGCTACGAAGGCGTCGTGATGTCCGACGCCTACGCGGCCTATGACGTCGTAGCGCGGGCCGGCCCCAAGATCCAGCAGGCCCATTGCTGGGCGCACGTACGACGGAAGTACATCGAAATCGAAGACCACCACCCGGAAGCGTGCGGTCAGGTCCTGGATCTCATCGGCGAGCTATACGGCATCGAGAAAGGCGTCCCCGATTCGGATGACGCGCTCGAGCTGCGCGCCCGTGTGCGCGACGAACGGTCGCGGCCGATTGTCGCCGCGATCCGCGAGTGGGCCTTCTCTCAGCGCTCGTCACCCCGGAGCGCTTTGCGGGAAGCGATCGATTACATGCTCAAACTGTGGCCGGGACTGACGGCGTTTCTCGACAATCCCAATGTCCCGTTGGACAACAACGCGTCCGAACGTGCGCTTCGTCCGGTTGTCCTCGGAAGAAAGAATCACTACGGCTCACGGTCGCGTCGCGGCACCGAGGTCGCCGCGGTCTTCTACAGTTTGCTCGACACCGCCCGGCTCTGCGGCCTCGATCCCAAGGACTACCTGCTCAAGGCAGCCAAGGCCGCGATCGAAGAGCCCGGCTCTGCGCTCCTACCCCAAGACGTCGCCAGCGACATCGCCTCGGCCTGATCCGCCGCCCAGCCTCGCCCCGTCAGAACGCGCCACTTCCTCGTCGCGTGGGCCAGGGCGAGTCTTTACCGAGTGTCAACGGACGCGCCAGCACCAGCTGCGGTGATTCCGCAAGCGGCCAGGAGGCCGGCTCCACAGGACACTCCGCAGGCCGGGAATCCGCCAGCAAGATCGGCGACTCCTCGACCGCCTCCCTCTCGAACCAAGCCGGCACCCGAGGACGGGCGTCGATCAGCCCTGTGTACCCTTCCTCGATTCCGTTGAACTCACTGCAGTTCCAGAACACCAGCGCCGATCGCGGAGACTCGCCGCTCTTTCCGCCGCTGCCATTGTCGTACACCGCCGTCACGTAGTACGTCTCCAGCTTGTCCAGGTAGCAGTTGTCGTCGCCCCAGGGGCAACCGTCGTTTACCCCGGAGCCGCCGGTCGGCAAGTCGCCGCTTTCAATGTAGCTGCACGTCCCGCCGCTGCACGGCGAGGCGGGCAGTTCGTGCGTCCGGTAGAAATAGTAGCCGCTGTGCGTCGGCCACGAGCCGATCGTCCAGTAATGGGCGTAACGGTAGATGTAATAGTCCGAGGCGCCCGACACCTCCGACCACTCCAGGAGGTTCTCGCAGTGGAACGGGCTGCTCGCCCCCAGGGTCTCCGTCGTCACGACGAGGTCCTGGGGCGCCGGCGGCGCCAGCGTGAACCCTCCGCAACTCGGCGGGGTGTACGACAGCAGCGTCGGCGGGGTCGTCGCCACGTACTCCTCATCGATCGGATCGCTCGGCGAGGACTCCAGGCCGCTGTCGTCCACCGCGATCACACGGAAATGCGCGCAAGCCCCCGGGCCGACCGAGTCGCTGTCGAGCCCCTTCACGTCGAACGACGTCTCCCACCAGGCTACCGGTTGATCGTTCAGGCGCTCCCAGGGGCCGTTCGCGGCTCCCGCCATCTCCACGTAGTAACCCGCCAGATCCGCCTCCGTGTTGGCGTCCCAGCGAAGCGTGTACGTCTTCAGCACACTCGTCGGTGCCTGCGTCCGGAACTGGATCACCACGTTGGCCGGTTGGGCCGGAGCACCGGTCGCGGATCCCGTGCCCTTGTCAATCGCGTTGATGCGATCGATCTCGAGCTGGGCGCCGCCGCTCACCTTCGTGTCGATGTCCTCCGTAGACACACTGTCGTAGCACTGGGCCGGCACACCGTCTTCTTCGAAGTTCGGGTTGCCCTCATGGCCGTTTGTCGTCAGGTCGAGCTCGAGAAGCTTGAACACAGGACCTTCGACCGAGCTGCCCGCCGTGGCGCCGGGGCCTACCGGACGCACCGAGTACAGGTAAGCGCCGTTCAGGCCGCCGGGCCGATCCTCGAACACTCGCACCGAACTGATCGGGGAATCCGTCAGGCGGACCCAGGAGTGCACGCAGTCACGGCCGTCGTGGCTCGGCCAACTCGCCGCAGCAGGCTCCGAGTACTCCCACTCGCACCGGCGGTACACGTGGTAGCCCGCGAGCTGTTGCTCCGGAACTCGTGACCAGCGTAGCGTCACACGGCGGCTCCTCGAGTTCTGCGTCGGGAAGCTCTCGCGACCGTCGATGGCGCGGAGATTCCTCACGAACGCTGCCTCATCGTAGGTGTCCACGGCATCCGCCGCAACCGATGCCGGCGACTCGCCAACGTTTACCGAAACCACGTAGTACTGGTACTCGTAGCCGTTCAGGTTCGTGTCCACCCATTCCATGTACCCCTGGGGGTCGGCAGGGTCAATCGCCGGGTCGATTTCGGCGACCAGGTTGAAGATTACCGGATTGCCGCCGGGCGCTGGCCCGGCGAAGTCAGTGCGATACACGCGATAGGTCGTTGCCGAGGCGTGCACCAGCCAACGCACGCGGACGCCAACGACATCATCGTCTTCTGCATCGACTTCACAGTAGTTGTATGGATGCACCGCGGCCGGAGGGGCCGCGCCGACCTCCTCGACGTGGAATTCAGCGGTGACGGAAGTCGGCACACCGATCGATGCTTCACGGGTAGTGGCACTGACTGCATCCGATAGCATTGACAGATTGGTCGACGTGTCAATCGAACGCATCGTGTAGTAATAGGTCTGCCCGTCAACCAGGGTGGGGTCCGCGTCAAGGTAGGCTATCGCCAGGCCGGCAGTCTCGCAAAACGTCTCGAGAGTCCCCTCCCACGGGCCGTTACAGATCGCGTCCCCCAGTGCTCCCTGCGTATCGGAGCGGAAGATCTGGTACCCACGCAGGTCTGGGTCGAGAACCGCATCCCAAACGACGATGACCTCTCCGGCATCCTGGGCTGCAGCGGCCTGGACGCCGGTCGGTCGGGCCGGTGGGTTCCAGTCGCGAGGGTTCACGAACGCCGAAACGGCCGAGTTGACCGACTCGTTGCCCGCCGTGTCTACTGCTCGAATCCGATACTTGTACTTTCCGCCGTTGACGACGCCATGATCGATGAAGAGCGATTGCTCTACTGGCGCTACCGTGATCGTCGCCCAGGGCGCGGTCGTCGCGCCGAATCCACGACGATCGATTGCATACCCCTGGACGTCGTCTTCGCTGTTCGGAGTCCACGTCAGCTTGACCGCGCCGTCCATCGCCTCGACGGTCGGCGTGCTCGGCTTGCTCGGCGCAACGCCGTCGTTGGGCCGTACGATCATCTCCGGCGAGTACGTCGAGGAATTCGCGGCGTCATCGATCGCACGAACCTTGTACTTGAAGGCTGCGCCAGAGACCCCTGTGATCGTCTCGGTGAAGCCCGGGTTGACGCAATCGTCTACATCGCAGTCGACCGTGTAGGTCTGCGGCAACTCCATCGCGTCGTCTGTTTCGCGCCAGATCATGTAGCTGTCGATGTCCGGGTCTGGTACCGCATCCCACTCGAATTCGATCTCCGTGCTATCGACGGATACGCTTCGTGGCTTGCCGACCGGCTCGGGCTCCTGGTTCTTGACTACGGAAAAGGTCTGCCCCAGGGCATAGATGTAGTCCCGATTCCAAACCGGGTCGTCGGTCTCCCCGTCGGCTCGCTGATACTCGCTGAGCAGCTGTCCAGCCGCGTCGCGGAAGTAGAACGTTTCGATGCCCGCGGTCGCGGCACGGATGCGATACCCGCTCGCATCGTAGCTGTAGCTCGCGACCAAGCTGCCGTCCCCATCCCAGATCTCGTAGAGTCGGTTGTCTGGACCGAAGTCGAACTGGAGGTTGCCGTCGTCCAGCAGGTTGCCTCGCGCGTCGTACTGCAGACCCGCGAGGCGATTGGTCATCGGGTCCACAGCGAATGTGTTCGTGTCGAGAGTCCCTCCCACGATCTGCCGATCACGCTGGAGCATGTTGCCGAACCCATCGTAGACGTAGCTCATTGCATAGTCGACGAGGCCCGCCGGTACGCCATCATCGCGAACGTTCGCGCCGACCAGTCGATTCAACTCGTCGTATGCGTACGTGTTGTTGGCGCCGATGGAGCTGACGTTCCCCGCGCCGTCGTAGCTGTACGTACCTGAATCCCAGATCGAACTGAGCGCACCCCAATTCTGGGTGCAGTGATCAGCGGGGCCGCCGCCGGAACAGGCGAACAGGGTGGCCAGGTCGTGCCGGGCTGGAGTAGCCGGCGCCGACACGTCGAAACTGGCCGGTCGCCCCTGGTCGTCTCGGGTGACAGTGTTCAGCACCCCGTTTCCGCGAGTGAACTGCTCCACAGCACCCGTTGGGTGATAGGAGATGCCTTCCACGTACTCGAGATCGCGTGTCAGATCCTGGACTCCCCACAGGTGCCCGTTGACGTACAGATGGCTCAGCGAGGTTCGCGTGCGCCCCGATGAGAGGGAGTCGGGATAACCGACCAGGTAGGTCGCCCCATTCTTGTCGTAGCAGTATTTCGTCTTCAGTTCCTTGCCCCAGGGCTCGATGGTCATCGACGAGCTACTGATCCTCCCATTGAGACCGTCGTACGCATCGATGCTCCCATTCAAGGTTGACGAGCAATCGACATTCTGTCCGCCGCCATAGACCATGTGCAGCGTCGAGGCGAGCAACGTTCCGCCCGGGGTGGCCCGGTACGACTTCTGAAGACTCAGCTTTCCGAAAGATGGGATGTCGTCGTCGTAAGTGTTCTCGACCAATGGGTAGAGCGTCGGCCCGAAGGTGCCCGACAAGACCACGGACTTTTCGGTGAGACGACCGGCGGCATCGTACTCGTTGAAGTACTCGTGCTGTGTATCTTCCCAGTTGAGCAGTTTGCCGCGAGCGTCGTACGCTAGATACTCTGTCGTTCCGCTCTCCGGATGAGTCGCCGAACGCAGTCGCCCAAGTCCGTCGTAAGTAAATCGTCGAATTTGCTCGACGCTCGGGATTGCAGGGTCGGTCAATCGCACTTCGGTCATGTTGTCACGCTCGTCATACTCATAGACGGCGTCTGCGCCGGCGCCGGGAGAATCGACGCTCACAAGTCGGCCGAACACGTCGTTGGTGTAGATCGTCGTCGCATCGAGCAGCCCAGACGGCCCCTGGATGTCCGAGATCGTGACGCTGGTCGATAGGCCGCCGTAGGTCGTTTCCGTAGTCGACCCGTCGGGCCGGGTCACCTTGGAGACGCGGCTCAAGGGATCGGTGAACGCACTCGGCTCGCCTGGGTCGGGGTTCGGGTTCGGAAAGATCTCGTACTCGAAACTCGTCCAGGCGAGGTTGATCGCTTTCGTTCCTTGATCCGCCCACTCCGAGCGCTGGGTAACACGGCCGGAAATGTCGTATTCGGTCTTGCGAAAGTCGAGATCACCGCCGATGTCCCGGCGGCGCTCCGTGACGAGCCGGCCCATTTGGTCGTACTCATAGATGGTTTCAGTGTAGTCCGAAGAAGAAAGCTCCTGACGAACACGGGTGGTCTGAACGTCGTCGTAGAAGATCTCGATCGGACGCTCGGGAAGCTCAGGGTCGATCCGGGTGAGGCGGCCGAGGTCATCCCACGTGTACTCTGTTTCGATGCCGGAGGGGTCCCGGCTCGACACAACCCGGCCCGTATCGGGATCGATCGTTCTATCCACGGCTAGCCAGGACTCGGTGAGTCCGACGTACTCGCCCTCGCTGACGACCCCGCGATAGGAGGTCGACTCGGACTCGTACCGGTCACCCGTGCTGTCGAACCCGTGGGTGACCAACTCGCGGGTCTCCTCTTCCGTGGTCTCGTTGTAGGTCAGCGTCGTCAGGCTTGCGACGTCGCCAGGTCCCATCGCAAGTCCCGCCACTTGCAAGGGGTCGTCACAGTCCGAGGGGAGTGAGGCCAATCCGGTTCCCGACGCCCTGCGCACCCGACACTTGATGCGGTTGTGATCGAACGTGACATCGGTGCGCGAGATCACGCTGCCGAGACTGTCCCGACTCTCCGAATAATCGTACACACCCTGGAACTCCCAGGGGACCAACCCCGGGTATTGCGTGTAGGTCGAACGGTAGACCTCTGCGTCGTTGTACTCGGTCACGAGCCGTGCCCTTGGCGGATACTTGTACCTCGTGCCTGTGACGCCGGCAGTGTTCCAGTCCGACGAGACGACTCGTCGGTCCCCTCCGGGATACCCACCTTGTGGTGGCGTGTGCGTCCGAGTGCTTTCCCGGCGCGAGTTCACGGCAACGGAGTTCACGCGGGAGGGTCCGGGACCCGCGGACTTGAACTGGAAATCCTCCTCGTCGTAGGTGTACTCGTTCGACACGCGGCGAACCAGGCGGGTCGCGTTTTCATCGGGGCCGGCGTAGGTGTCGACCGCCTCCAGCATGCCGTCCGCCCAGTGCGAGTCGCAGCCGTCGACTACGCACGCGTTGGAATCGTAGGCCGTTCGATGGAACCAGTAGACGGTCAGGTTGTTGAACGGGTCGAGGACCTTGACCTTTCGGGGATTGGATCCCGATGACAGCTCTCCCTGATACTGCGCGAAGTAGTCGCCGATGTCTGTGATCACGCCGTCCCCGTACCGCGTATACGTCCAGTCGTGGTCCACGCCGTCGACGTTCAGGCGTCGGAGGTACATGTTGCGGTGGAACGGGCGGCCGAAGCTGGTCTGGTAGGCCGTGTAGTAGTACTTGACGTTCGCGCCGGTCGGCAGCGACCATTCGCTCAGCGACCCGAAGTCGTAGTCGATGAAGAGGTACGACTCTCCGGCTTGAGGGTCGAGCTCCGGGAGAATGAGCGCGTCGAGTAGGTTGACGGTCTCGGTGTGCTGAGATCCCGAGCGATCGGATGGGTCCTCAATCGTCGCAGAACTGATCGACAGTTCGTAGGGAGTGGTGAGCCCAGGGAAGAGAATCTCGATTGACGGACCAACGCCGATTGTCTGGAAACTGATCGTCCGGCCCAGACTATCGACGATCGAAGCAATCGAGTCATCGGTCGTATAGTTGATGTCGTAGTAGTGCTGTGGGTCGATACCGTTGTCGGCGCGTTCCACCGTTTCCACCCTAGTCGCGTGCCACTGGTTGGGGGCTCCCGCCACGAAGTGACCAAACCGGATGATGGTTCCGTTTCCGGGCCAAGCAGACCAGTAGATGTTCGGGTCCGGATCCGAGGCGATCCGTATCGTCGACTCGTCGAACGTGAAGTCGGTCAACCCGTTGCATTCGTTGTTCGTTACATCAGAGCAGAAGAAGTGCTCGCCCCCGCTGGGCGATTGATAGCGATAGACTCCGACACGGTCGTCTTCATCACGGTAGATGCTGCCGAAGGAGATGCGGACGCCCTGGCCATAGGTGTCGGACCCGATCAGGGTCCCCTCGCAAGGGTCGTCCGGAAGGACGTAACTGCAGTCGTGCTTCCAGACCCGGGAGTTGTAGTAAAGCTGCACCTGATATCCGAACCAGTCGTTGAGCTGATATCTCGGGCCAAGCGGGATGTTGAGGTTGACGTTTCCGGTCATGATATCGACGTTCTCGCCTTGCAGGACGCCGTCGAACACATGGTTCGGGGAGAAACCGATCTGCTCGTTCTGGAACTCGGCGAAGGCATGTCCTGACGGAAGGGCCGTGGCGACAACCCACCAGCTCAGTGCAAGCACGACCGGCAGGGCGGGCCACTGACGGAACCGCCGACGTATCATGGAGAGGGTCCGCCGGTTCGAGCAAGCGCGGAGGTTCCGAGAATGCGTCCTTGCATGGAAAGGACCGATGGTCGGCAGCGGTGGATTCGCCGGAGCGTCGGATTTCTCGCGTTTTTCCTCGCCGGCTGTGCTGCTCAGAGTCCTATCGCGCCCGCATCTACTTTCCGTGGTCATCCGTCACTCCTCGAGGTACTGGTTGGCTTCGATGCTGAGTTGTTTGGCGACGCCGTGGGCGATGGGCTCGACGCCGATGACTGGCACCGACGGCTGGAACCTTGCGCCTCCGCTGCGACACCGGCTCGCGGCATCGAGCGCTGCTTTCTTGAATCTGTCCTTGGGATAGGGGCTAACGTCGCGCCCGACCGATCGCCACCGGAGGCGAGCACGGTTCGACGAGCGAGTGCCGGACAACCCGCAACCTGCGCCGCGTGGGTCGGGTTGGTCCTCGCGGTGACCGAGGAATTCGGCAACCCCTTCGAAGCGGTCGTGCTGGACCGACATGTTGTGTTGGCCTCGCGGGCTCACCCGGATCGAATGTACGAAGTGCTCGCCCGTGGCGCGGAGATCGAATCGCTTGATGGTTCCGGACGGTACGCCCCTGGGCCGGTTGGCCCCCTCCGCATGAGCGGAGAGCAGTTCATCGCCTACTACCTGGACAATCTGGCAGTGCGCCTTGCCACCGATGGCCGCTCCGAGTCGGCCAACTCGGCTTTCACGTCGGCGCTGGCGATCGATCCTGATTCGGCAAGACTTCTCTACAACTATGGAAGCTTCCTCGTGAGCCAGGGCCGATTCCTGGAGGGCTTGGCTGCACTGGACCGAGGGATTCGCGCTGGTTGGGACAATGCCGACGCCAGTGTCAACCGGGGAGTTGCGCGGTGGGAACTCGGCGATCGTGACGGCGCACGCGACGATTTCGCCGTTGCACTGAGATTCGACCCGACGAACCGAGCTGCTTTGCGCAACCAGGCGGCGCTCGATCCGAGATAGGGCTCGGAGCCGGGTCCGATCGGGATGTCCGATGCGCAACTCGAATGCGAAGCAGTTCTGCGCACTCATTTCTACTCCGCACTCCTCTTGACGCGAGGCCAGCGGCTCCGAGGCAAGCTCTCAAGAGCTGGATCGACGGAGTCAGAAGATGGTCGACAGGTCCGCGAATCAGCGGCATTCGGGCGGAGAACCGAGGGTCGACACGTTTATGGCATGTGGCACGACGCGAAGCATCCGTGCCGGGGCGGCCGTTACGTACGTGCAGCTACTGACCCTGCCGGGAGGCATTCAGGTCGGAGTATTCAAGACAGGAACTCGGCCGCCGGCATCGGTTGCGGCGGATGCCGTGGACACCTACGATGAGGCAGCGTTCGTGAGGAACCTGCGTGCCATCGACGGTCGCGAGAGCTTCCCGACGCAGAACTCGAGGAGCCGCCGGGTGACTCTACGCTGGTCACGAGTTCCGGAGCAGCAACTCGAGGGTTACCACGTCTACCGTCGGTGCGAGTGGGAGTACTCGGAGCCTGCTGCGGCGAGCTGGCCGAGCCACGATGGCCGGGACTGCGTGCACTCCTGGGTGCGCCTGACGGATTCCCCGATCAGTTCGGTGCGAGTGTTCGAGGATCGGCCCGGCGGCCTGAATGGCGCTTACCTGTACTCGGTGCGCCCGGTGGGGCCCGGTGCCACCGCGGGCACATCTGTCGAGGGTCCTGTGTTCAAGCTCCTCGAACTCGACCTGACGACAAACGGCCATGAGGGCAACCCGAACTTCGAAGAAGACGGTGTGCCGGCCCAGTGCTACGACAGTGTGTCTACGGAGGACATCGACACGAAGGTGAGCGGCGGCGCCCAGCTCGAGATCGATCGCATCAACGCGATTGACAAGGGCACGGGATCCGCGACCGGTGCTCCGGCCCAACCGGCCAACGTGGTGATCCAGTTCCGGACGCAGGCACCGACGAGTGTGCTGAAGACGTACACGCTTCGCTGGGACGCCAACACGGAGGCGGATCTGGCGGGTTACTACGTGGAGATGGCGGGAGCCGCGAACGGCCCCTGGGAGCGCCTGAACGATCAACCGGTAGCCTGGTGGGAGACGTCGTTCGACGTGAAGGGGCTCGACAGCGACTCGGTCGGCCCGGGGGCTTGCGCGCATTTCCGTGTGATCGCGGTGGACGACAGCGGCCTGGAGTCCTCGCCGAGCGATCCGATCGATGAGGAGTACGTGGCGACGACCCCGCCGACGCTGCTGTCGTACACCCCGCCGAGTTGCGGAGGGTTCACGCTGGCGCCGCCGGCGCCCCAGGACCTCGTCGTGACGACGGAGACCCTGGGGGCGAGCAGCCCGTTCCACTGCGAGAACCTCCTGGAGTGGTCGGAGGTGTCGGGCGCCTCGGACTATTACATCTACCGTTACGCCCATTACTGGACGATCGGCTCGTGGCCGACGTACAGCGGCTACTATTTCTACCGGACGCACGAACTGCCCGCCTCGTCGTGCAGCGGCGGGACGTGCAGCTACATTGAAAGCGGCGACTTGCCGACCGGCGGCTCCGGGGTAAACGACGGTTGCCCCTGGGGCGACGACAACTGCTACCTGGACAAGCTGGAGACGTACTACGTGACGGCGGTGTACGACAATGGCAGCGGCGGAAAGAGCGGCGAGTCTCCGCGATCGGCGCTGGTGTTCTGGAACTGCAGTGAGTTCAACGGAATCGAGGAAGGGTACACAGGGCTGATCGACGCCCGTCCTCGGGTGCCGGCTTGGTTCGAGAGGGAGGCGTTCGAGGAGTCGCCGATCTTGCTGGCGGATTCCCGGCCTGCGGAGTGTCCTGTGGAGCCGGCCTCCTGGCCGCTTGCGGAATCACCGCAGCTGGTGCTGGCGCGTCCGTTGACACTCGGGACGGTGGATCCGCCGTACGAGGTGCTGGATCTGCATGTGGATCACCTGGGGTCGACTCGCTTGATGACGGATGACCTGGTGACGAGCACGGTGCGGCATGACTTCTTCCCGTTCGGGGAGGAGATGAGTCCCGTGCTCGATCTCGGAAGTGCCAAGCGGTTTACAGGACATGAGAGGGATCGGGCCACTGGGTTGGATTATATGTTGGCGAGGTTTTACTCCGCGGAAACAGCCCGATTCCACAGCCCGGACTCCTACATCGGGAGTGCATGGCACGAGGCGCCGCAAACCTGGAACCGGTATGTGTACGCATTGAACAGTCCGTTGGGCTTTGTCGACCCAACTGGGTTCGAGGTCCAACTAACCGGCGCGACCGCCGAGGAGCGAACGCAACAACTTGATGACATCAAGGAGTCGGTTGGCGATGATGCGGCAGCCTCACAGCTGGAGATCGGCGAGCGGTCGGATGATGACGGTAACACAACGTACTTCGTGGAGATTGCCGGTGACCATGAGGGGTTTCGGGAAAGCGGACCACCAGCCGCTCTTATCGCAGATGTTGTGGGATCGTCCGACGTCGTCGAAATCGCCTACGGAAACAACTCGAAGGAAAACGGTGCCGGGGCCACAACGACTGTAGCTCCGGGGCGCCATCGAATCACGATCGACAAACGGCAGCTTGGCTTTGCCGGTGGTGTCGGCCAAGATATCAAGACCACCATTCAACACGAGTTCGGCCACGCGCAGTTCAACATGCGTCGAATGTTCGAGGGCCTCAGTCCTTTCTCATCAGTAGCAGCCAGCAACGACCGCGCGCTACAAACAGAGAACGACGCGAGAGACCACTACAACGCGGGGTTCCGGCTAAACGTCTGGGATCGAAACACGTTCCCGAACCCGGGGCCCCAGTATCCAGAACGGGTCACGCACTGATGCGACGGCTGGTCTTGCAATGGTTGACACTTGGAGTCGGACTCGCGGCGCTCTCGTGGGTATCGCCACTACTATTGAAGGTTGGAGCCACTTGGTCAGACATGGTCGCGATAGGACTAGAGCTTCCCGCGTGGATCTTCTGCTGGCCTGGCGCGAAGATCGTTGCCAGTATTTGCTTGTGGGTAGGCTTCCCGGAGTTGCCTTCGTCGTCGTTCGCACTAGCTGCGATGGACGAAAGCAGCTTGTGGTTGGTCCTTCCGATCCAGATGAGCCAGGTCTTCCTCTCGACGCTGACGATTGCAGCGATCGACTTCCTCCGTCGTAGAGTTCTACAGATCCGCATTCCGGCTTGGCGGGTTGGAGTCGCAATGTTGGGCGGAGTGGCTGTCACTTGGCTCCACTGGCTGGTCGCGATCCGCGATTTTTTTCAGCTGCCTGAGATCAGCCCCACTATCGTGGTCACCGCGCGAGCGCTTACTTGGGTTCAGCAACACGTCTTGTCCATCTTCGGGAGTGGCTTGCCGCCGAGTCTCTTGATGTCACATCTTTCAAATCGCGATTTCATCGCGCGAAGCGTTGAGTTGTCGTTGATCACGGCGTTTCTGCTCTACTCGATGCTTGCTGTTTCTGCTTATCTTCGGTTGCTCATAGGCCGTGGTGTCCATAGACGAAAGCCAGGCCCAACGCGCTCTCGCCGAGAATCTGTCGTGCAGCGGCGGGACGTGCAGCTACATTGAAAGCGGCGACTTGCCGACCGGCGGCTCCGGGGTAAACGACGGTTGCCCCTGGGGCGACGACAACTGCTACCTGGACAAGCTGGAGACGTACTACGTGACGGCGGTGTACGACAATGGCAGCGGCGGAAAGAGCGGCGAGTCTCCGCGATCGGCGCTGGTGTTCTGGAACTGCAGTGAGTTCAACGGAATCGAGGAAGGGTACACAGGGCTGATCGACGCCCGTCCTCGGGTGCCGGCTTGGTTCGAGAGGGAGGCGTTCGAGGAGTCGCCGATCTTGCTGGCGGATTCCCGGCCTGCGGAGTGTCCGGTGGAGCCGGTCGCCTGGCCGCTTGCGGAATCACCGCAGCTGGTGCTGGCGCGTCCGTTGACGCTCGGGACGGTGGATCCGCCGTACGAGGTGCTGGATCTGCATGTGGATCACCTCGGGTCGACGCGCTTGATGACGGATGACCTGGTGACGAGCACGGTGCGGCATGACTTCTTCCCGTTCGGGGAGGAGATGAGTCCTGTGCTCGATCTTGGGAGTGCCAAGCGGTTTACAGGACATGAGAGGGATCGGGCTACTGGGTTGGATTATATGTTCGCTAGGTACTATGGGAGCAACCTCGCCAGATTCCTCAGCGTAGATCCGGTCGGCGGAACCGCTGCAGCCCCGCAGAGTTGGAACCGATATCCGTACACCGGCAACAACCCTGTCAATTTTGTTGATCCGAAGGGTACGTGCCGACGTCCTGGAGGTTGGGCCGGAGTCGGGATTTGTGCGGAAGCTTTCATAGCTGGAAAACGAATTGGCGGAATCGGACGCGGTGATAACCGAGGACATGTCGCCGACGATCCGAAGGCGACTTTCCGAGTGCAGGTGTTGATGCGAGTCGTGCCTGAGTCCGGCAAGATCGTCGGCCCGGCTGCAGCCGCTGGCGTCAGTAAGACGGTTGTTCCCGGCCTCGCGGCGAAGGGAACTGCCACAGCCGATCTATCAAACGTGCAAACGACCGAAGAAGGGTCCACGACTTTCACGTTGACGGTCGCGGGGACGAATGGCTTCGGAGAGGGACTGTTCGACCCCATCAACTTCACACTCAACATGGAAGTTACGAAGGATGGTCAAGTCCTAATCGCCCCCGGAAGCACCCGCGATGGCTATCCTTCCGTAAGTGTCTATGCATACGCGGAGGGCGAGGAACCCGTGACGCTGTATGAAGGTGGCGAATCGTCACCCAGCGATCTCAAAGAACCAGAAGAAGAGGCGATTCCGCCTACGGAGCGAGGGACGATTACCGATTTTGATCGACCGAGCAGACGGTAGGCGATCTACGACCATGACAAATCGTTGCGCATCGCTCAGCATCCTCGTTGTGTTGGGTTACGTTTGGAGCGCCTGCAGCGGGGTGGGCTCCGAGGCGTACGTTCTTCCTGCGGAGACAAGGTCTCGGTGGGTAGTTGTCGAGTACAGCAATCCCGACTGTCCTGCTCTCTCTCAGGACAATGCTAGGCGAGACGTGACAATTCCCCAGTCGGGTTACCTCTGCACTTCAAGTGAACCCCTTGAGACGGTGGCCTATCAACAGTTCTACGAAACACGACCCAACGGGGACAGGCAGCGACTCCGAGCAGATGAGTGGATTCACGCGCAATCGTGGTTGACACAGGTAGGGAACTGCAGGCTGTCAGCCCTTCAGTTTTGGTACGGACCGAAGGACGGAAGAGCCGAGGGCGACGGGTACGATTCATTGCGGCATGTTCATCCCGAGTGCTTTGAGCCGCGACGACCAACTCAAGGCACCAACGCGCCGAACCCGAACAGCGATAAGGAATAAAGGAAGCTGCTGTCAGATCCGCGCAGTCTAATCGGATCTTAGCCAGACGAAGACCCTCCGCGCCTACGGGCGCTCCGGGCCTTCGCAGGCTAAGGGGCGATTAGACTGGCGCGGACCCCCGAGGGCACGCCACGCGCCGGCCGCCGATGAGCGTCGGCGATGAACGTGCGCATCGAGCCCGGCGTCCGTCACGCGCCGTGCACGGGGGGACAGCAGCGCATGTGCACTGCCCCCCTTGCGCCGCCCTCCGCTTCGCTGCGGGCCGCCCCCCAGCGGGGCCGCTGGGGGTCTCGGCGCTACGCCGTGCTCGTGGTCAACGCCGTGCTCGAAGGAAACCGCGGTGTGCACTCGCGACGCCTGCGATGTAATCCAACCCCGCGATCCCCGTCGCCCGGCCCCCGACGGGGCGAGGGGTCGGTCGCCGAGGATCTCTCGTCGTCTTCGATCAACGTGGTTTCCGGTCTTGATGCGCCGTGCTGAGCCGGCAGCGGTGATCGCGGCGGCCACGGCGCCGACAGTTAAGGAAAGAAACGGGTGCCGGCTACTCGCCGAGGATTGTCTTGAGGCTGTGCCGAAGAGCGTCGCGATCCTCGTCTACGAGCTTTCCGAGCTTTCGGATCACGAGCCCTTTTTCAATGGTGGCGAGCAACGGCTTGAGCACGGACGGCTTGAGCAGTCCGGCTTCCTTCCAGTGCTGGACGGCGGCTTCGCCGACGCCGGCGGCGGGCCGGACCTGGCTGGTCACCGCCATCAGGATCACGTCGGGTCGGTCGCGGTGGTAGGCATCCGAGCTGACGACGACGGCAGGCCGTTTCTTCGTGGTCGTCTGATCCGTGAAGGGGAACGGCACCAGGACGACGTCGCCGAACTCAGAGCCGGTCGTAGTCGGCATCGTCGGGATTGTCCCAGATCTTGCGGAAGGCGTCTTCGGAGAGCTGGGTCACGGCATGGGCGAGCCCGCGGCCGTCATTACGCTGGCGCAGGAAGTCGACGAAGTCCTCGACCTCGGCGAGCTTGTCGGGCGGGAGGCTCTTGATCTTTTCGAGCAGCTCCTCGTCGGAGCGGTTGGGTGCCGGCATGAGCGTCTCCTAACCGGTGGCGCGGCGCTTGCGAGTGTCGCTGCTTTTTACGGTGTCCGTCGCCGCCACGAGCGAATTGACGAGGCGGATGACGGCGCGGCGGTCTTTCTCGGGGAGCGCCATGACCTGCTGGAACTTCTTCCACAGCCGACGTGCCTCGGGATCGTCGGTCAGGCTCGACGCCGCCCGGGTCCGTTTGACGCCGAGCAGCTCGTCCGTGGTGACCCCGAGGGCCTGAGCGAGCTTGGCGAGCACGGGGGCCGGGGCACGGTCGGCGATCGTTTCGTAGCGGGAGACGGCCCGCTGGGTCGAGCCGATCTTCTCGGCGAGCTGGACCTGGGTGAGGCCGCGGGCTTGTCGCAGGGCGGCAAGCCTCTCCCCGAACTTCGACGCTGGACGGACCTTCTTGGGCATGGCGAGGAGAAGTGTACGGTCCATTTTCGAGTGTCCCTGGAGCAAGTCTTGATCATGATACACCACAACGGCATATACTTGCGAACGGTTTTGGATGTGTCGCGGCGATCACGCACCGCAGACTCAACGTCAAGACGCTCAACCTGATCGTCAGGAAGCACGCCGAGGCCGCCGGCATCACGAAGCGCGTCACTCCGCACGTGCTGCGCCACACCTGCGCCACGGACCTGCTCCGCGGCGGCGCCGACATCCGGCAGGTGCAGGCGATCCTCGGTCATGCGTCGGTCGCCACGACGCAGATCTACACCCGCGTCGCCGTCGAGGACCTGGTCCGCGTCCACCGGCGGCATCATCCCCGCAGGAAGCTGCGGATCCCTTGAGCGGAGGGCCGTCGGAGGAGTATCCTTCCTTAGCTGTTTCGGAGGCCTCGAAAAGCTCGCCGCCGAGCGGAAGGTGAGGTAGGGCAAGAAGTTGCACGTGCAGCCCAGCGACGCCTTACCGAAAATAATGTTGGCGAGGTACTATGGGGCCAACACCGCCAGATTCCTCAGCGTCGATCCCGTGATTGGAAGAAGGTCGGTACCGCAGAGCTGGAACCGATACGTCTATGCGCTCGACAATCCCCTGCTTTTCAATGACCCAGATGGACGGGCCGTTAACCCGGTAACCAAGACGAACACCTATGACGTGAAGGTTCCTCTCAGTTCGCTTCCTACTCAGTTCAAGTTTGGCACGCATGCGGCAGAGACGACGGGGACGCTGAAGGTCGTCAACCCAAACATCACAGGCGCAACCACGAAGAATCCAGATGGTACATTCACAGCAACTCGCACGCTTGTTAGTGCTGACGTCGAACTAACGACGACGACCACGAAGCCGCAATGGGTCGATGCAGCCGCCGGATCTCCAGCACAACAAACAGAGTGGAATCGCTTCAGTGCAGCGGTCGATACGCATGAAACGGGACATCAAACAAACCAACTTGCCGGCGCGCATGTAGTTGACGCGGCGGTGGACGGTCTGACGGGTACTGGTTCAGGGGCAACGGAAGCCGATGCTCTTTCCGCCGCCAATCAGGACCTCGCGGACAACACCAAGAGTGTTGTGCAGTCGGGACGCGCCGGAGTAGATGAGCAGGACGCCGAGTACGACAAAAGAACACTTCATGGCGGCACCCAGAAGGCCGAACTCAATTCGCACGTAAAGTGATGCAGAGCACCTTTCGCGGGCTGGTACTGTTGTCATTTGTGAGTCTACTGGGTTGTGCCTCGAACCCAGTGACGATCGAAACTAAGGTGGATCGAGTGTCATTCTGTGTAGGCGATCATATTGCGGTCGGCGTAGTCTTGAGGAACGCTGGATCCTCGCCCTTCTTGGTCGATCCCTCCACACTCACCTCGAGGGGAACGATTCTCTTCACTGGGTCTGGAGTCTTGGACATTGAAACGACGTCGTGGATTCGTGAGGGGGGGATCGACGCAGAAAACGAAGAGCTGGTCGTGCTTGACCCAGGAGAGACGATTGCGGTCTCCCTGGATCTTGACACCGTATCTGGCTTGGAACTAAAGCCAGGTCAGTATGAAGTGCATCTGAGCTACGTGCAATATCTGCGCAGACGAAAAGATGGGCTCGTGGAGCTAAGTGGGCACTTTGAATCCGGGCCATCGTTTTTCACAGTCACGACGTGTACGCAGTCCAGTACCGAGAGCGATCGGAGAGAATACCCCCCTTGTCCTAGGCCACTGAGTTGAGAAGCCATTGCTTACGACTCGACACCCCTGCACAGGAGAAGGTCAACACCCCCTTGCCGGGCCCCATGTTGTCGCCAAAAGACGTATTGTTGGTGCCACTGTCGCATACCGCCGGCGACGAGCAGGACTGCGGCGCGTTCTGGATCGTGCAGGAGACACCGCCTCCATTGTCGCGCATCACGTTCCGGCCGTAGGCGTTGTCGGCGGAATCGATGTCGAAGCTCAGACCCATCCAGCCGTTACCGTTCATCACGTTGCGGTCGATGAAGTTCCCGGTCGATTCGCCGAACAGTTCGATGCCGTAGAAGCCGTTCCCGTTGGCGATGTTGTGGTAGACGAAGCAGTCGGTGCTGCCGAGCAACCCGATCCCGCTGCCGGATCCCGACGTCACCGCGTTCCCCTTGATCACGCAGTCCTTTCCTCCGATGATATCGATGCCGACCGTACCGCCTTCGATGTTGTTGCCTTCGATGACCAGGGATAGTGTCTCGTCGACGGTGATGCCGGTGCCGGACTGGCCGACGATCTGATTGTTGCGGATCGTCACGCTGCGGTTGGGGTCGAGAATATCGATCGCGTCGAACTCGAGGTTGCGCAGGATGTTGTCCTCGATCACGCCGGTCATCCTCGGCGCGCTGCCGACGAAGTTGTTGGTGAAGATGATGCCGACGGCGCTCTGGACGATCACGTTTCGTCGCACCTGGAAGTTGGTGACCCAGGTACCCTCGATCGCCATGCCGCCGGCGATGATCTTCAGGTCCTCGATCGTGACGCTGTCCGACGGGTCCGTCTCGTCGCCGAGCACCTTGATCACCGCGGCCTCGTAGTCGGAGTTGCCGCCGACCACCGTCCCGTTGCGCAGGACGAAAGTGCGCACACCGGCGCCACGGACCCGGATCACCGCCGACGAGTTCACGCCGCCGGTCACGGTGAAACCGTTCAGGTCGAGCTCGATGTTCTCGACGCCGCTGCCCCGGATATCGATCGCGATCGCCGTCCCGCCGACGGTGATGTCCCGGGTCAGGATGTACTTGCCCGAGATCGCGCCGGCCTCCCAGTCGAGGCCCGTGCGCTGGTACAGAGGGATCCGGCCCTCATCCGCCCGCGTGACGGGAACGGCGAACAGGCACAGCACGAACAGCAAACTGGTGAGAACACGTTTCATCTGGGGACCTCCGCTGGTGAGAGAAGATACCCCGAAACGCCCGGCCGATGGGAACTCTCAGTCCGTCTCGCGGCAACGATCGAGGCTGAGCACCTCGTCGACCTCGAACCGCGGTTTTCGACGCTGTTCGAGTTTGGCCGGACGACCGACGGGAACGAGCATCACCGGAAGGTAGTGCTCGGGGATCTCGAACTCTCGCTTGACCGCCTCGGGATCGAAGCCGATCAGGGCGCCGGCGCCGAGCCCCCGCGCTTCCGCCGAGAGCATCAGCACCATCGTGGCCAGGGAGCAGGAGCGGATCGCCTCGTCCCGGTTGAGCTGCTCGTCGTGGTAGATCTTCTTGGCGGCCCGGACCCACCCCTGTGACTTCCCGGCGCTCAGGGCGCCCGCGGCCACGGCGCGCTCCATCACACTGGGCAACCGGTCGATGCCTCGCAGATCGCCGAGCACGATGAAGGTGACGGCGGCATCGGCGACCTGTGGTTGGTTGAAGGCGGCCGCGGAGAGTCGTTTGCGGTCCTCGGGGGCGCGCACGGCGACGAAGCGCCAGTGCTGGATGTTGAACGACGAGGGCGCCTGGCAGGCATCCTCGATCAGCGATCGGATCGTCTCCTCGTCGAGGGTCTGCCCGGCCTCGAACTCCTCGACGGTGAGGCGGCCCCGGATCAACGTGAGCAGTCGCTCGTCATCGTGACGACTCATGCGCTTCCCTCGCCCGTGGTGGCGCCGGGACCGGGCGCCGGCGGCGCATCCGGAGTTTCCGACGTGGGCGCCGGCGCCGGACTGGTGATCAGCTCGCTGATCTCGACACCGAACGCGGCACCGTCACCGATCAGCAGGCCCAGGAATCCGTCGAAGATCCACTGACTCGTCAGGTCGCTGTAACCGGTCGCGGCAAAGTAGGACATCGGCGAGATCGCGATGTAGACCCCGGCCAGCAGGGGTCCGACGATCAGGAACTTGCCGAAGCGGATCCGGCTGCGGGCGAGCAGGTCGTAGATCAGCCCGATCAGCACCACGCCGAAGCCGAGCACGGCACCGGTGATCGCCGACTGGGAGGCCGGGCCGAGGCCGAGGGTCTTGGCGCCCCCCAGCTTGACCAGGGCGAAGACCGCGGCGAGACCGAAGGCGGCGAGCGGGTAGCCGGCGCGCACCGTCGTCAACACGCCGGAGACCAGCAGGCCGACGGTGACGCACTGGATCATCGGACGGGCCGGGTCGAAGACCGCCAGGCCGAAGGCGATCAGCCCCGCACAGATGCTGCCCGCGGTTCCGGCCCAGAAGCCGAGCAGCACAGGCAATCCCGATCTGGAGGCCATCGATACCTCAGGGGGCCGGATGAGGCCCGGAGTGATCCGGCATCTTAGCAGGCAACGGGGCGTCGCCCGGGGCCGGGATCACATCACGGCATCGAACAGCGGACGCAGCGCGTGACGGACCACGTCGTCGTCCAGCGTCAGCCGATATTTGCCGCCCTCGAGGGGCGTCACCTGGTCGTGGCCGAACGGGTCGAACTCGAACGGCTTGATGATCCGTCCGTAGACCTCCTTGAGCGCACGGGCGCCGATGCGGCGGGACTTGGCCGCTTCGTCGGCGATGCGCCGGGCGGCGCTCTCGGTGACCTCGAGGTCGATCTTGTACTTCAGGAAGAAGCTCTTGGAGAGCTTGAACACGCTGTCGTCGGTGTTGGTGAAGATCTGGTACAGCAGCTCGGTGTTGAGATCTTCGAGGATGATCGAGTTGTCGAAGCGCGAGAGGAACTGGGGCTGCATGCCGTAGTCGAACAGATCCTCGATCTTGAAGTGATGCCGCAAGGTGAAGTACTCGCGGATCTCGACGCCGTCGTCGGTGATCACCGTCTCGGTCGGCAGCTTGACCCGGCTGGTCGGCGAGGTGACCCGTTCGAAGACCATGTCGTACAGCGCTTCGTACGCGCCGGCGCAGAGGAACAGCATCTTCGAGGTGTCGATCTCCACCGGATGTTCACCGGTGGCGTCCTTGATCGGCCGGACGACCTTCTCGCCTTCGATCAAGGTCAGCAGCGCCTGCTGGATGTTGATGCCGGTGACGTAGGGCTTGCCGCCGATCACACCGGAGACCTTGTCGACCTCGTCGATGCAGACGGTGGCGTGCTGCATGTACTCGCCGATCTGCTTCGACGTGGCACTCGCTCCGAGGATCTTGCGCGCACGGTCCTCCAGCGTCCGGAACAGCTGGCTGGTATCGACGACGCCGTCGTCGGTGGCGAAGGTGTTGGCGTTGAGGATGACCACCACGCGGTACTTGGCGAACTCCGGGTGCTCGCCGTACAGGCGTTCCATCGCCCGCATGACGGTCGTCTTGCCGGTGCCGGAGTTGCCGATCAGCATCAGGTTGCCGAAACGCTCGCCGGCGAGGTGCTTGAAGATCGCCACGGAGACGAAGCGCAGGACTTCTTCCTGTCCGATCACGTCCCGGCGCATGAGCTTGTCGATATCGGTCGGCAGCATGGGTCTCTCCCTCGGTGGAGATAGTACGGACCCGGGTCGGCCCGCGTCTAGTTCAGGGGAATTTCAATGAGAATCGGCCTCGACCGGCGGTTCGAGCGCCTTGCCGATCAGGAAGAAGCCCAGGCCGAGGGAGCGCATCTGGAGGAACTCGGTGTGGCTGGTCATGCGCATGTAGAGCGACTTGCCCTTCTTGGCCCCGCGGAACATCACCTGGCCGTTGCCGGCCCCGGCGTCGTCCTTGATCCACTCCAGACAGAGCAGCACGTCGTTCTCGACGAGGATCTCGTACTTCGACAGGTCGACGTCGATCGGCCCGCGCTGCTGGGGCGCCTCGATGATGACGTCCTGGCGGATCAGGTTCTCGCCGACCTCGCCCCCGGCGAAGTCGTACAGGTTGACCCGGTAGAGGAAGTTCTGGCCGCCGGTGTGGCTGACCACGAAGTGCGCGCTCTGGATCACCGCCGGCTCGGTGACCCGGATGTGGGCGCCGATCTGCGTGCCCAGCTGCCCGCTGCCGAAGCCGACGTTGAAGCCGCTCTTCTTGAAGACCTTCGCCGAGGACGATGTCGTCGCCGAGCCGGGGGGCGGTCACCGTCACCCGTTCGACGACGACCATCTTGTTCGGCACCAGCGGCAGGTCGCCCCCGGACGCAAGCTCGGCCAGGGGCAGGATTCGCGGCGCGTATCCGGCGGCGGTGACCTTCAGCGTCGCCGAGCCCTCGGGCAACTCGAGACGGAACCGACCCAGCTCGTCGGAGACCGTGCCGATCTGGAAGTCCACCACGCCGAGGTTGGCGTAGGCCACCGGCTTGCCCGAGCTGCCGTTGACGATCCGACCCTCGAGGGTTGCCGCCGAGACCACGAACGAGAGCGCAAGCACGACGGCCGTCAGCGCCGCGCAGCCCCGGGTCACCTTTGCTGTCCTGGCGATCCCGCTCACCACTGGAACTCCCGGCGATCGGCTTCCCGGGTCAAGCGGTCGGCCAGCTCCCGGGCCACCTCCATGTCGAGATACGGGATGTCGATGCCGTGGCCGGTGCGGCCTGCGCCAGCGGTGTCGACGGTGACGCTGGCCATCCGGTGGCGCCGGTCGAATGGCGACTGCCTCCACGTGACCGCCTGGATCTTGCTGTAGCGCACGGCGCTGGTCCGCTTGCCCCACCAGCCGCTGCGAAACACGACGGCGTGGTTCGACAGCGCGTAGCCGGTGTGGGCGATCCAGCGCTTCCAGTAGAAGCTGAGCCAGCCGAGGAGCATGGCCACGAGGATTGCCACGGTCGGCAAGACCCAGGCCAGCGAGACCTCGAATCCGATCGCCAGGATCACCGCCGTCAGGCTGAGCAGGCCGAGGGGGATGGAGATGATCCGGACCGGCCGGACCCAGGCCCGGGCCTCGATCGGGTTCCACTCGAGATCGGTCAGGTCGATCTCCGGCAGCACGCTGCGGATCAGCGCGGGCGTCTCGGCCCGGGGGTACATCGGGGCCAGCCACTGGTTCTCGCCGACGTTGTAGGCGTTGCCGTCGTCCTCGATTCCGGCGCTGCCGCCGCCGGCGGTCTCGATCTGGATCGAGTTGCGCTTGAACCAGTAATGCAGCCGCGTCTCTCGCGTGGTCAACAGCTGGATCCGGTGGATCGGCATCGTCTGGGAGATGCGGGTGAACAGGCCGAACTCGGCGCGCAGGTCGTCGCCGCGTCGTGTCAGGTGGAAACCGTAGAGCTTGAAGATCGCCAGACCGACCGAGAGCAATCGCATGAAGACCAGCGCGGCGACGATCAGCAGCAGGCCGCCGACGATCAGGGTCGCGGCACGGCTCTCGAGGAGGCCCTGCAGCGGGCCGAGCCACTTCATCGCTGCCGGGGCCAGATCGTCCGGGTCGAAATCGAAGGTGCCCATCTGGGAACTGACGGCGGCGAACGCAGCGGCGACGACGACCATCCCGCGATTCGAGATCAGCCCGAACATCACGACCTCACGAAGCGGCAGGTCCAGCAACGTCGTCGGCTGCGCCCGGGACGCGGGCCGCGCTCTGGTCGTCTCACCTGTCGTCTCCGCCGTGGTCGCGGCGACGACCGCGTCGCCGGTATCCGGCACAGCGTCCGTCACGGCATCCGCCACGTCATCCGAAGCGGCATCCGGCAACGGGGCATCCTCGGGGAACACCCGGTCCCGCATCTCGTCGATCGCCCGCATCGAGAGCACCCGGATCACCGCCTCGGGCTTGCCGCCGCTGGCGGTCTCGACCCGGGCCTCGGCGACGTCGAACATCCGGTGGAGCGGGTTGCGGGTGAGGTCGATGTTCTGGATCCGCGTGTACGGGATGTGGCGCTCGTTGCGGAACAGGATCCCCTCGCGCACGACGATCTCGTCCCGGGTCAGCCAGTAGCGATAGCTGACGTAGTGCAGGGCGAAGCCGATCGTCACCGGGATCAGACCGAGGGCGTACCAGGCCTCGTAGCCGGTTCCCCGGGAGAAGAACAGGAACAGGACGATCGGCAGGATGAAACTGGCGCACCGCCGCGGTGATGTGAAACAGGATCGAGCTGGGGTGCAGCCGCTGGGGCTGTGCCAGATCCGTGTCAGACGGCATCGTCGCTGCTCCCCTCGCCCGTACCGCCGACGAGCAGGTGATCCCGGATCGCATAGGCCGCGTCTTTCGGGAGTCCGCCGAGGGAGACCGACGCGTGCTGGGTGCCGGCCGTGTGGATCACCAGCGTCGCCAGCCCGAAGTTGCGTTCGACCGGCCCCTGGCTGACGTCGGTGTGCTGGACCCGGGATCGGGGCACGTCGATCACCGAGCGCCACAGCACGCCCCGGCGGATCTTGATCCGGTTCGGACCCACGCGATAGGCGGCGTACTTCCAGCGCAGGTAGGTCATGCGCCAGATCAACACCGAGATGGTCGAGAAGATCACGGACCAGGCACTCAGCAAGACGATCCGCCCGATCAGCGGCACGACGAAGATCGACAGGGCGACCACACCGATGAAGGTCAGGCCACCGATCCCACCGACGATCAGGAAGCCGGTCAGACGACCGGCACGGATCGATTTCGGATCGAGGGGGTGATCGACGTCGTCGGCGACCGATCGGGAACCAGGGGGCAGCGGAGACTCGGCGACCAACGGGAACTCCCCGGGCCGCCTGCCGGGTCAATCCCCGCCGGCGACCTCGAGCGCAGCGACGGCGCTACGCAGCTTGAGCAGATCGTCATCCGTGGCCGGGTAGAACAGGGCACCACAGACGCCACGTCCCTCGGTCACGTGGATGACAAGGATATCGCCTGAGATGACGCAGGTGGAGAGGCACATCTTGACCCCGTCCAGGGTCATGCCGGCCTCGACCCCCTCGATCCGGCCTTCGAGGGCGAAGGAGAGCCCCGACGGGCTGATGTCGAGGAGCGGCAACGTGTGATCGGCGCCGTTGGGCTGCGGGTATACCAGTTCGAGCCGGGCCGCCCCACTGCCCGAGAGACGGAACCGGCGCTGGCGTCTGCGACACGCTGTCTTCGTCGTCATCTGACCTGACTCCTCGGCCCCCGGGGGAATATAGGTCCCGGCGTCCGGGAGGCCACTTCCCCGCGTAGAATGCTGCCCATGCTCCGGTCGCTGGTCGCCGCCTTCGCCTCCAGGCGCACCCTCGCCGTCGTTTTCCTTTCGTTTTCGTCGGGATTGCCCCTCGGCCTGATCATGTACTCGATCCCGGTCTGGATGAGTCAGGCCGGATTCGACATCCGGGTCGTCGGCCTGGTCACCCTGACCCACGCCCCCTGGACCTTCAAGCTGCTCTGGTCGCCGATGATGGACCGCTGGGCCCCGCCGTTCCTGGGGCGCCGACGCGGCTGGATCGTCCTGGCCCAGCTGGTCCTGTTCGGCCTGACCCTGCTGCTGGCCGGCAACGGTGCCGATCCCGACGCGCCCTGGGTCTTCCTCGGCCTGACCCTGGCCGTCGCCTTCGCCTCGGCCTCCCAGGACATCGTCATCGACGCCTACGCCGTCGACGTCCTGGAGAAGGACGAGCAGGCGGTCGCCGTCGGCGCCCGGATCGCCCTCTACCGGGTCGCGATGTTCGCGGCCGGGGCGATCACGATCACCCTGTCGGCCTGGTGGTCCTGGCCGGTGACGGTCGCCCTGCTGGCCTGCGCCTACCTGCCGCTGCTCGGGTTGACGCTCTGGGCCCCGCCGGCGCCCCGGGTCCACGGTGCTCCGGTGCGGCTGATCGACGCGGTCTGGTTGCCGTTCGTCGGCTTCCTGCGCCGGCACCGGGCGCTGGAGATCCTCGCCTTCGTGCTGACCTACAAGGCGGCGGACAACCTCGCCGACAGTCTGCTGCGCCCGTTCCTGGATCAGATGGGCTACAGCGCCGTCGACATCGGCGTGGCCCTGGGCACCGTCGGTCTGATCGCGACCCTGGTCGGAACGTTCCTCGGTGGCGTGCTGACCTCGAACCTCGGCCTGGGGCATTGCCTGTGGCTGTTCGGCGCGCTTCAGGTCGTCTCGAACCTGGGCTACATCTTCGTCGCCGAGAGCGAGGTGCACCGGCCGCTGATGTTCGGGGCGATGGGCTTCGAGAGCTTCTGCAAGGGGCTCGGGATGGGTGCGTTCGGTGTGCTGTTGCTGCGCATGACCCAGAAGCGCTTCTCGGCGACCCAGTACGCGTTGTTCTCGAGCCTGTTCGCCTTGCCGCGGATCGTCGCCGGCCCGATCGCCGGCTTCACGGTCCACGCCGTCGGCTGGAGCTGGTTCTTCTGGTTCACGATCGCCGCCGGGATCCCGGGCCTGCTGCTGCTGGCCCGCTTCGTGCCGCCGGGAACCCGCGATCCACAGTTCACCGTCGAACCGCCCCGGGATCGTGCCCTGCTGTCCCGACGCGGGCTGCTGCTCCGGGCTGCGGTCGGCTGCGTCGTCGGCTGGGCGGTGGCGCTGACGACACTCGCGCTGCTGGCGGCGCTGGAGGCGGCGGCGGACGGCCGGGGCTTCCACATCCTCGACGAATGCGTCCGGCTGTTCCAGGCCGACGGCACTCGCGCCCTGCTCCGCCTGCTGGGGACCGCGGTGTTCGGCTGCGCCTGCGGTATGCTGACCGCCGCCGTCGTCGCGGCACGTCACGGCAACGCGGGTACCGACGGGATCGACGACGACGATTTCCAATCCTAGCTCGGTACCAACCGGAGACCGCCCATGCTGCGCACGTTCGCCCTGCTCGTTTCGGCCGTCCTCGTCGTCTCGGCTCTCCCCGGCCGCTCCCCCGCCGACGAGCGGCGCCGCCGAACCTCTGCTGGGCTTCACCGCCGACGCCAGCGCGAAACAGCGGGAGCTCGAGGCGGTGTTCGACGGGCATCTCGACCCCGAAGACCTGCGCGGCTGGATGGAGCAGCTGACCGCCCGGCCGCACCACGTCGGCTCCCCGTACGGCAAGCAGAACGCCCACTGGCTGCAGAAGCAGTTCGCCTCGTGGGGCTTCGACGCCCAGATCGAGGTGTTCCACGTCCTGTTCCCGACACCGAAGGTGCGGATCGTCGAGCGCGTGTTGCCGACGCCGTTCGCGGCGACCCTCGTCGAGCCGCCGGTTGCCGGCGATCGCACCTCGGAGATGGCCGGCGCCCTGCCGGGGTACAACGCCTACTCGATCGACGGCGACGTGACCGCTCCGCTGGTCTACGTGAACTACGGCACCCCCGCCGACTACGAGATCCTCGAACAGCGGGGTATCGACGTGGCCGGCAAGATCGTGATCGCCCGCTACGGCGGCTCGTGGCGCGGCATCAAACCCAAGGTCGCCGCCGAGAAGGGTGCCGTCGGCTGCATCCTCTACTCCGATCCCCGGGACGACGGTTACTGGCGCGGCACCGTCTACCCCGAGGGGTCGTTCAAGAACGCGAGCGGCGTGCAGCGGGGCTCGGTCGCCGACATGCCGCTGTTCCCCGGCGACCCGCTGACGCCGGGGGTCGGCGCGACGAAGGATGCCGAGCGACTGGAACGACACGAGGCGCCGACGCTGACGAAGATCCCGGTGCTGCCGATCTCCCACGGCGACGCGCTTCCCTTGCTGGAGACCCTCGCCGGGCCGGTGGCCCCCGACGACTGGCGCGGTGCGTTGCCGATCACCTATCGCCTCGGTCCCGGCCCGACGACGGTGCACCTGAAGCTCGAGTTCGACTGGAACATCGTCCCGGCCTACAACGTGATCGCCAAGCTCGCCGGCAGCACGTTGCCCGACGAGTGGATCCTCCGCGGCAACCATCACGACGCCTGGGTCTTCGGTGCCGACGATCCGATCTCCGGCATCGTCGCGATGATGGCCGAGGCCCAGGCGATCGGTCGCCTCGCCGCCGACGGCTGGCGGCCCGAGCGCACGATCGTCTACGCCGCCTGGGACGCCGAGGAGCCGGGCCTGCTCGGCTCGACCGAGTGGGTCGAGCACCACGCCGCGGCCCTGCGGGATCGCGCGGCGGTCTACATCAACACCGACTCCAACGGCCGCGGCTTCCTGCGTGCCGGCGGTTCCCACACCCTCGAGCGTTTCCTGTCCCAGGTGGCCGCCGACGTCGCCGATCCCCAGACCGCCGTCAGCGTCGCCGAGCGCGCCCGGGCCCGGGAGATGGTCTTCGGCGGACCGGAGGCGATCCGCGAGACCCGGGAGCAGCCCGGTCTGCGCCTGGCGGCGCTCGGATCGGGCTCGGACTACACACCGTTCCTGCAGCACCTGGGCATTGCCTCGCTCAACCTCGGCTTCGGCGGCGAGAACGCCGGCGGCGAGTACCACTCGATCTACGATTCGTTCGATCACTACACCCGCTTCGGCGATCCCGGATTCGCCTACGGCGTGACGCTGGCCTCGACGACCGGCCGGGCCGTGCTGCGCCTGGCCAACGCCCGGGTCCTCCCCTTCGAGTTCCAGGCGCTGGCCGGCACGGTGGCGGGCTACGTCCGCGAGATCGAGGAGTTCACCGACAAGCTCCGCCAGCAGGTCGACCTGCACAACGCGCTGCTCGAGGAGGGACGCTTCGCGGCGGCCTACGACCCGACGCTGGAGCTGAAGCTGCCCGAGCCCCGGGAGCCGGTGCCGCACTTCAACCTGGCCCCGCTGAACAACGCGGTCACCCGATTGCATCGGTCCGCCGAGCGCTACGACAGCGGATACGCCGGGGTGATGCAGACCGAGATCGCCCTGTCCACCGAGGAGCGCCGGAGTCTCGATCGTCTGCTGTTCCTCGGCGAGCGTGCCCTGACCCACGGCGACGGGCTGCCAGGCCGCCCCTGGTTCCGTCACCTGGTCTACGCGCCGGGCTTCTACACCGGGTACGGCGTGAAGACGTTACCGGGTGTCCGGGAGGCGATCGAGCAGCAGCAGTACTCGACGGTGGCCGGCGAGGTCGAGCGGCTGGCCGGGGTGCTCGGCGCCTTTGCCGACGGGATCGACGAGGCGGTCAAGATCTGGGAGTCGAAGTCGGAACCGGAGGCGCACTGAGATGTCCGATTCGTTGACCGTCGCCATCGTCCACGAGGTCTTTCCAGGCGAACCGGCCGCCGAGGCGCTGACCGAACACCTGACCCGGGCCCGGGCCGGCGGGGCCTCCCTGGCGCTGCTACCGGAGCTGCCGCTGGATCACTGGGCACCGGCCCTGCCGGATCCGGTCGACGGTGATGCCGAGGTCGAGGAAGGCCCCCGGCACCGCCGGCTGGCGGCCGCCGCGAAGTCGGCGGGCATCGCCGTTCTCGGCGGCGCGATCGTGATCGACGAGGCCAGCGGGGAGCGGCGAAACCGCGCCTTGCTGCTGGACGCCTCCGGCCGCTGCCTGCTGCAATACGACAAGCTCCACCTGCCTCAGGAGGAGGGCTTCTGGGAGGCCAGTCACTACCGGCCCGGCGTGCGACCGACACCGCCGACCGACGCGCTGGGGCTTCCCGTCGCCGTGCAGATCTGCTCCGACCTGTTCCGGCCCCAGGGGTCGCACCTGCTGGGGGCGCTGGGGGCCGAGCTGATCGCCGCACCCCGGGCCACCGAGGGGGCGGGCTACGAACGCTGGAAGACGATGATCCGCAGCAACGCGATGTCGAGCTGCGCCTTCGTGATCGCGATCAACCGGCCGCGTCCCGAGGGAGCGGCCGCGATCGGCGGACCGTCGATCGCCGTGGCGCCGGACGGGCGTGTGCTGCTCGAGACCACCGACCCGGTCTCGATCGTCACCCTCGATCGCGAGGAGATTCGCCGGGCACGCAAGGCTTACCCCGGCTACCTCGACGTCCGCGCCGGGCTCTACGCCGACGCCTGGCGGGCGATCGCGGAGAAACGCGGCCAGTGAGATCCTCGCGTCGACGGCTCGGTCCCTGGTTCGCGCTGGTCGCGGTGCTGGCCGTGGCCGGGATCGCGTCGATGTCGACCTCCTGTGTCCACGGTCACGTGTTGCGCTACGAGACCGCGACCAACGAGGCGCGGAGCTTCGACTTCCGCACCGCCGACTGTGTCGATGGGCCGGCCCCTCCGGCGGGAGCCGGCGAGGTCCAGATCCAGTACCTCGGGGTCTCGGGGATCTACATCCGCTGGCGTGGTCACGGCCTGCTCGCGGAACCGTTCTTTTCCAACTACGGCGAATCGAAGATCGGCTTCGGCAGGGTGCGCCCCGACGCGGAGCGGATCGCCGACGGCATGGCCGATCTGAAGGATGCCCCGATCGGCGCCGTGCTCGTCGGCCACTCGCACTACGATCACATCGGCGATGTGCCCGAGGTCGTCCGCACCCACGCGCCCGACGCCGAGATCTGGGCCAACCGCTCGGGCGTTCGGATGCTCCGCGACTGCGAGGGGCTCGACCCGGAACGACTGGTCACCGTCGAGGACTTCGCCGGCGCCTGGCGACAGCCGAGCTCCCCCGCCGGTGAACCCTTGCCGTTCCGGATCATGCCGATCGAGTCCGGCCACGCGGATCACATCGGCGGCTACCACTTCGCCGAGCACGAGGTCCCACCGGACTGGCAGGGCTGCCTCGAGGGCAAGCGGCTGGCGCAGCTGAAGGAGGGGCGACCTCACGCCTACCTGATCGACCTGCTCGACGCGAACGGCCAGGCGGTGTTCCGGATTCATCATCAAGGAGCGGCGGCTCGCCGGCCGATGGGAATCCCGCCGGCCGATGTGCTGGACGATCGGCCGATCGACCTGGCGGTCGTCTGTCTACCTGGCGCCTGGCAGGTCGAGGGCTACCCGGAGGGATTGCTCGAAGAGGCGCCGGTCCGCCACGTCCTCGTCAGTCACTACGAGGACTTCATGCGCGACCCCGACAAGCCGATCCGCTTCGTCGTGATGCTGACCGACGATCGGGCCCAGGCGTTCGTCACCGAGGTCGCCGCCGCGATGGACGATCCGGCGCTGCCCCCGATCGGTCCGACCGGCGCGTTCTGCGGCCCGGGCACACCGAAGTGGTCGATGGCGCTGCCCGGCGAGTGGCTCGTCTTCGGCTCAGAAGATCTCGAGCAGCAGTAACGCGACCACGACGAGACTCAAGCCCAGGGTCATCCCCGCCGGCATGAACTTCTTCGTCGCGGCGTAGCGCTGGCCCATCATGCCGCAGACCGCCAGCGCCAGCACGACGGCGAACCAGAGCCCGTACTCCATCCGGTAGGACGAGAGCGCCAGCGCCGCGCCGAGCAACGCCGTGATCATTCCCGATGCGGCCAGCGAGGCCTTCGAGCCGGCCCGGTAGCCCATGATGCCGCCGGCCAGCACCAGTGCCGCGTAGATCAGGATCACCCACTGTCCGCTGGTCATGCTCATCGTTCGCCCCCCTGGATCTCCGGAACCTAACAGACGCGCCGGCCACCTACAACAAGAAGTACGGCCCAGGCGCGACCGACAGGATACGAGCGGCGGCAACGGGATCGTTTCCCCGGTTCGGCCCTTGATCGGGGTATATCAGTACCGACCTGGAATCGACCCTGGGGAGGAGAAGCATGCCCGGACCTTCGATCCGCGTTGCCGGACTGATGACCCTTGCGCTGTTCGCGTCGCTGGCGTTCGGGGCTCCCCCGGGTGAGATTGGCGGAGTCGGTTTCGACGACCCCGGGGTCGTCCACTGGAGCCCCGACGGCGCGGCGGACTCCTACAACGTCTACCGCAGCGAGATCGCCGGGCTCGCCCTGGGGCTACCCGGCCGCTGCCACGGCTTCGAACTTCCCGGCACGACGTTCGTCGCCGATGACGATCCGGCCCCCGGTACCGGCTGGTTCTATCTGGTCACCGGCGAGTCGACCGGTGACGGCGAGGGAGCCGCCGGGGCCGACTCCGACGGCACGCCGCGACCGCTGCTGGGCCGATGCCGGGCTGTGATGCGGGGACACGTGCAGGATCGACTCGGCTTCGGCTCCGACGAGTGGAGCCAGGCACGGATCGACGCCCTGGGCTTCGACGGCTACATCGAAGAGCAGCTGGATCCGGACTCGATCGACGATGCGAGCAACACCGCGTTGAACAACGCGCTGGCCGGCATGTCGCCGCCGGTCGACATCTTCGAGCTGATCGGCAACCAGACGGTGCGTTCCGTCTATTCGCGCAGGCAGCTCGAAGAGCAGGCGACGGTCTTCTGGACCAACCACTTCAACACCTACTGGGCCAAGGTCGCCCAGATCATGCAGAGCGTCCGGCCGCCCTGCCTCGTGCCGCCCCGGCCCCAGTGCGACCCGAACTTCCCGGCGATCGCCTGGGAAGTCGCCAGCGGCTTCCAGTACGACGAGTCCCAGACCTTCCGTGATCTGGCCTTCCACGGAACGTTCCGGGAGATGCTCGGAGCCAGCGCCCTGAGCCCGGCGATGATCCTGTACCTCGACACCTACGTGAACCTGGCCGGCGTACCCAACGAGAACTACCCCCGGGAGCTGCTCGAGCTGTACAGCCAGGGCGTCAACAACGGCTACACCCAGCAGGACATCGAGGAGCTGTCGAAGGTCTTCAGCGGCTGGTCGATCTGCAAGCGCACGCCGGCCAACGCCGGCAATCCGATCGCACCGTGCATCCCGAACTACTGGGAAGTCGACGGCGTCTGGGATGCCGCCTTCTTCGATTTCCGTCACGACTGCACACAGAAGACGCTGTATCCCGGCACGGCCCAGCAGGTGGTGATCCCGGATACCTGCGTCAACAAGATCGACGGCGTCAACGACGTCCAGGCCGCCCTCGATGCGATCGCCGCGCACCCGGCGACCGCCCGCTTCATCTCGACCAAGATCCTCCAGCGCTTCGTCACCGAGACGCCGAGCGAGACGCAGATCGACGAGCTGGTCGCGGCCTGGAACGACCCGACGAACCCCAACGGCATCGGCGACATGCGCGAGGTCCTGCGGGCCGCGCTGACCTCCGAGGCGTTCCTCGACCCCGACCTGCGCGGGGGGAAGGTCAAGACGCCGTTCGAGCACATGGTCTCGGCCCTGCGGGCGCTGCGTGGCTACACCGACGGCGTCGACCGGGTGGTGAACTACCTCGTGCAGGCCCAGCACCTCCCGTACTACAACGAGGTCCCGACCGGATACCCGGAGCTCGGTGGCGCCTGGATCGACACCGCGAACACTCTCGAACGACAGAACCTGGGGATCGAGATCGCCCTGACCGGCTCCCTGGTCTTCGGCTCCGACCCGATCGGGCTGCTCCAGGATCAGGGCATTCCCGCCGGCCCGGGCAACGCGGCGGAGATCGTCGACTTCTTCGCCGACGTGCTGTTCGGCGGCGCGCTGACCCCCGCGGAGCGGCAGACGGCGATCGACTTCCTGCTGACCAACGACCAGGGGGTGCCGAGCTTCTTCAACGCCTCCCGGATCCGCCAGACGGTCGGTTTCCTCCTCGGCTATCCGCAGTTCCAGGAGCAATGATGAGCAAGCGACGCAACCTGCAGCACCCGAGTACGTGTTCCTGCTCCCGCCGGTCGTTCCTCCGCGGGACCGGGGTCACCCTGACGGGGTTCGGCCTGGCCTCGTTGTTCCCGACACCGCTGTTGCAGCATGCGATGGCCGGTACCGGGTCGTCGGAGCGGCGCATCCTGTTCATCTTCCTCCGCGGAGGCAACGACGGCATCAACGCCGTCATCCCCCACGGCGACCCGGACTACAGCCTGGCCAATCGCCCGACGCTCTACATCCCGCCCGACGCCGCCCTGAACCTGAACGATTTCGCCTCGCTGAACCCGGCGCTGGCGCCGATGCTGAACCTGTACAACGACGGGCAACTCGCCGTGCTGCATCGCATCGGCTACCAGAACAGCTCCCAGTCGCACTTCGACGGACAGCGCATCTGGGAGAACGGCGACCCGACCCAGTCGCAGCTGTTCGAAGGCTGGCTCTACCGCTACATCCACGAGCACGCGCTCTCCGCGGGCAAGGAGCTGCCGGCGCTCTCCGTGCAGGCGCTGGCGCCGACGCTGCTGGCGGGGGAAGAGACCTTCGTCAACATCGCCAACCCGGCCAACTTCGACTACGTGGCGCCGAACCCGGCGGTCGCCGACAAGTTCGCCGAGAACTGGCGCAAGGTGCACGACCAGCTCGTCGGCCTCGAACCCTATCGCCCGGTGCTGTCCCAGACCGGCGTCAAGCTGGTCGACACCCTGGACAAGTACGACGGCTGGGATCAGCAGAACTGGAATCCCCTCGACCCCTACTCCGGCTGGTCGCTGTTTCCGGTCAACGGCGCGACGAACCAGGCCGGATTCGCCGCCGAGTCGTACGCCTTCTTCGCCTCGCTCAAGGTCGCGGCGCTGGCGCTACTGGAGAGCAACTCCGAGATCAACACCAACGGCACCCGTGTCGCCGGCACCCAGCTCAGCGGGTGGGATCTGCACAACAACCAGGGCCAGCTCGGCGGACGCCACGCGGAGCTGCTGTCGTGGGTCGCCTACGGCTTCGAGTCGTTGCGCACGGTGCTCTCCGGCGCGGCGAACGACCCCCGCAACTACCCGTCGATCTGGGAGGACACCCTGGTCTGCACACTCTCCGAGTTCGGCCGCACGACGATCGAGAACGGCAGCGGCGGAACGGACCACGCCGCGGCGAGCTGTCAGTTCCTGGCCGGCGGACGGGTCAACGGCGGCGTCTACAACTGCGATCCGACGACCTGGGAGCCGGGAGTGATGCTGGAGCGGGCCGGCCGTTACCTGTCCCATCGCACCGACTACCGCGCGGTGTTCTGGGAGATCCTGCGCGACCACATGGGCGCCGTGCCCGGATCGCTGGAGTCGATCTTCCCGGGCTACACCGCCGGCGGAATCGGCAGCCAGGAACTGGGCCTGATCCAGACGTGAGGCGGGTTCTGCGGACCGTCGCTGCGATGCTCGCCGCAGCCGCGGCACCGCTAGCGCCGACGGCTGGCGTCGCGTTCGCGGGAACCCTCCACGAGGTGACCGTCGCCGACAACTTCTTTGCGCCGGAGCAGCTGACGATCCAGCTCGGTGACACCGTGCGCTGGACCAACGCCGCCGGCACCCACAACGTCTTCTCCTGCGTCCCCGGTCAGAACGGTTGCGACGGCCAGCTGGCGACCGAGTCGTTCGACAACGGCCTGCCGCGCCCGGGGCTCTGGATCTACTCCTACACCTTCGCCGAGCCCGGCGAGAACCCGTACCTCTGCCAGTCTCACGCGAGCTTCATGAAGGGGAACGTCACGGTGTTGCCCCCGGAGAGCCCGCCGCCGACCGTGCCCGACGGCACTGCCGGATCGCCGATGCGCGGCGCCCGGACGACGTACGACGGGGCGAGCATCGAGGTCTCCTGGGACGACCTCGGCTGCGGCGAGGCGACGGCCTACCGGTTGATCTACGGCTTCGGCGGCCTGCTGCCGGATTCCGCCGACGGGGTCTACGAGCCGTCAGGGGCGATCTGCGACGTGACGACACCGCTGAGCTGGAACGACGCGCCGGACGTCGAGCCGCTCCCCGGGTTCTGGCTCTGGTGGTTGATCGTCGCCGACGACGGCGCGGGAATCGAGGGCTCCTGGGGCCGCTCGACGATCGGAGAGCGCGCTGGGCCCGAAGCCGGCGGATCGGGACTTTGCGGAGCGTCGGCCCGGTTCGTCAGCGACTGCCCTGTGAATCCCTGATTCAGCTCCGGGCACAGAAACGGGCCGCCGATGTCGTGCGAGGAGGAGGGTTCCACGACATCGACGACCCGTAGGCGGCCGAAGGGTTTTCGTTTATTCGCTGGGCAGGGGCTCTCCTGCCGTCACGTCGACCATCGCCATCGCGGGGGCATCCGCGGTACGACCGGCACTCTTCGCCGTCAACGACTGGATGCCCTTCATCAGCATCTCCTTGAAGTCGTCGAAGAAGGTGTAGAAGACCGGCACGACCAGCAGGGTCAGCAATGTCGCCGTCGACATGCCGCCGATCAGGGTCAGGGAGAAGCTCGTGTAGCTCAGTCCGATGCTGCTCGCTCCGGCCAGCGCCAGCGGGATCATGCCGCCGATCGTCGTGATCGCCGTCATCATGATCGGCCGGAAGCGCAGGTTCGTGGCCTGGATCACGGCGTCTCGCCTGCACCAGCCCTGGGCCCGCAATCGATTGATGTAGTCGACGAGCACGATCCCGTTGTTCACGACGACCCCGACGAGCAGGATCATCCCGACGACACCGAGGAAGTCCAGGTCCGCTCCGGCGAGCAGGTGAATCCAGCGCACGCCGATGATCGACAGTGGAATCGTCAGCAGGATCGAGAACGGCAGCACGAAGCTCTCGAACAGGAAGCCCATCAGCAAGTAGATGAATACGATCGACAGGGCCATCGCGAACTGCAGGCCGGCCATATCGTCGTTGCGCTGCTGCAGGGCGATGTCGCCACCGAAGGAGAGGCCCTCGGGCAGATCGATGCCGGCCTGGAGCGTCGCCAGCCTGATCCGCGTCTCCTGCTCCTTGCCCTCTTCGAGTTCGATGGTGATCGTGCGGCCGATCTGCTTGTTGCGCCGGACGATCGCCTGGGTCGTCTCGAGGTAGGTCGGCGAGGTCAGCGCCGACAGCGGCAGGAAGGTCCCCTGGTTCGTCGGCACCTGGAAGTTCGCGAGTTCCGTCAGGCTCTCGCGATCCGATTCCTGGAAACGGACGCGAACCGGGATCTCGTTGCCATCGTCGTAGTGGTCCGGCAGCGCCTGGCCGCGCAGGGCGTAACCGACGACTCCGGCGACCACCTGCGGGTTCGCACCGACCTGCTGGGCGCGCTCGCGATCGATCACCAGAGCGAGCTCGTTCGGCGCGTCGTCACCGGCCTTCTTCAGCCCCAGCACGCCGTCGACCGTCACGAAGTAGGCCTCGAGTTGCTTGACGACCTGCTCGAGCTGATCGGGATCCTCGCCGCGCAGGAACACGCGAAAGACCGACTGGGAGTCCTCGGAGACCTGGCGGTCGTTGCCGGAGAAGATCTCCATCCCCGGGCGCATCTCGAACTCCTCGAGGACGATCTCACTCGCCTGCTTGGCGGAGATCTCCGAGGTGCGGTCGGGCGAGAACCAGGCCTGGATCTGGCCGGAGTTCTTGCGGTGGAAGCTGAACCAGCCGTCGAGACCGAAGTCCTCCTTGTGGGAGGCGAACACCTCTTCGGCGTGGCGGAACCAGGCCTCGGTCTCTTCCAGGGTGTAGTTGTCCGGCATCTCGACTTCGAACTGGAACTGGGCCTGTTCGCTCTCCTGCTGGCCGACGAACTCGACATCCTTCGTCGCCACCATCGTGAAGCCGAAGACGACGATCAGCAGGACGACCATTTCGAAGCGCCGGGTCAGGAAAAAGCCGGTGATCTTGCTGTAGGCCCGGTTGAGGTTGCCGAAGGTCAACTCGTAGGCCCAGCGCAGCCCGTCGTTGAGCTTGCTGTGCATCCGCTTGAACCAGCCCGGGTCCTTCTCGACGATCGTCGAAGGCAGCGTCAGGTAGACGCACAGCGGAATGAAGACCAGGGCGACCAGCAGCGAGCCGGCGACGGAAACCGCGACCGGGATCGCCAGGCGCAGCAGGAAGAACTGCGCCGGACCCTGGACCACCGCGGCGGGCATGAAGACGACGATCGTCGTCAACGTCGACATCGTGATCGCCAGGGCGACCTCACCGGCCCCCTGGATGCAGGAGTCCCGGCGGGACTCGCCGTCACGATGCAGGCGATGGATGTTCTCGGCCACGACGACCGAGTTGTCGACGAGCAGCCCGACGCAGATCATCAAGCCGATCAACGAGAGGATGTTCAGGGTCTCGCCGGCGAAGTACATCACGGTCATGCCGATGATCAGGCTGAGCGGGATCGACAGCGCGACGATCATCGTCAGGCGGAAGCGGCGCATGAAGGTGAACAGCACGATCGAGGCGATGATGCCGCCGATCATGCCGCTGTTCTTCATCGTGCCCAGCGACTCGTCGATGATGTCGCCCTGGCTGAAGAACAGCTGGATGTCGAGGCCGGCCAGCCGGGGATTGTTCTCGAGTGCCTCGACGAGGGCCATGACGTTGTCGCAGACCTCCTGGGTGTTGGCCTCGGCCTCCTTGAGGACGTGCAGCGCCACGGCGGGGCGGCTGTTGACCCGCGCCCGGTAGTTCATGTCCGGCTCTTCGTAGGTGACCGTCGCGATGTCCTTGACCCGGACCGACTCGTTGAGCATCCGGTTCTCGATCGCCTGGATCGACTCGTAGGTCGCCAGCGATCGCAGCAGCAGCTTCTTCGGCCCGTCGAAGACGGTCCCGCTGGCCATCGTGAAGTTGTCGTCGCCGAGGTCCTGGGCAACCTCGTAGATGTTGATGCCGGCCGAGGCGGCCCGCTCCCGGTCGACCTCGATCAGGATCTCCTTCTCTTCGAGACCGAAGGAGCCGACCGAGGCGACACCGTCGACGCGCTCGACCGCCTGGATCACCTCGTAGGTGATCAGGTCGTAGGCGTTCTGCAGCTCGGGGTCGATGGCGATGCCGACCATGGTGATCGGGAAGCCGGAGACGTCCTCCTTGTTGATGAACGTCTTGTCGACATCGGAGGGGAACAGCGTGCGGGCCCGCTCGATCCGATCGCGTACCTCGCGGTAGGCGACGTCCATGTCGGTGCCCTGCTTGAACCAGAGGAAGATGCGCGACGCGCCGGTGAGCGAGACGCTGGCCGTGCGGTCGATGCCGCGGATCGTGCCGAACTCCTCTTCCAGGGGAATCGTGATCTTGTCCAGCACCTCCCGCGAGGGGGCATCGGACCAGGGCACGGTGACCGACAGGAACGGCTCGCTGAACCCCTGGGGGAACAGCTCGGCCGGAATGCCCATCGTCGCCACCGTGCCGACGACCGCGATCGTCATGAACAGCACGAGGACGGTGATCCGCCGATCCAGGGAGAACCTGGGCAGTCGCGGTTCGTGTTCGTAGTCTCTTGGGGTCATGGCACCACCGAGTCGGCTTCGTGGCCACGAAGGTCGGCGGTGCTCCCTCGGGAGACCTTGACCCTCGAACCAGCAAGCCCGGAAACGAGGCTGTCCAGCACGGCGTAGAAGGTTGGGATCACGAGCAAGGTCAGTCCGGTCGAAACGACCAGACCGGAGATGACGGCGATCGCCATCGGGGCGCGGAGCTCGGCGCCGTCGCCGACCCCCAGCGCCAGCGGCGCGAGGCCGAGCACGGTGGTCGCGGTGGTCATCAGGATCGGTCGCAGGCGGACCTCGCCGGCGGTGACGATCGCCTCGTCCCGAGGCATGCCACGACGACGCAGGGTGTTGATGTAGTCGACGAGCACGATCGCGTTGTTCACCACGATACCGGCGAGCATGATCATGCCCAGGAAGACCACCACCGACAGGTTCATGTTGAGCATCTTCAGCGTGACGAACGTGCCGAAGAAGGCCAGCGGGATCGTCAGCATGATCACCAGCGGATGCACCAGCGACTCGAACTGCGAGGCCATGATCACGTAGACCAGGAAGACACTGAGGCCCAGCGCCAGCATCAAGCTGGCCTGGCTCTTCTGCCACTCCTCGTTCTGCCCGCTGATCTGGTAGGTCATCCCGACCGGCAGCTCCAGCTCCGAGTTCAATCGACGTTCGATCTCGCCGGCCACGCCGCTGAGCGAGGCCCCGTCGAGGTTCGCCGAGATCACCGAGACCCGTGTACCGGCGATGCGCCGGACCTCGCTCGGGCCTTCCCCGAGGGTGACGTCGGCGACGGCGTTGAGCGGGATCGGGCGTTCGCCGCCGGGGTTGACGATGATGTCGCGCACGTCCTCGACCGACTCGCGATCGGTCATCGCCAGCTGGACCAGGATCGGCACGCGGCGATCCTTCATGTTGAAGCGAGTGGCCTCGAAGCCCTTGACCTGGTCCCGCACCCTGCGGGCCACGTCGCCGACGCCGAGGTCGTAACGGGCCAAACGGTCCCGGTCGTAGACGATCTGGACCTCGGGCGCGCCGGGCCGCAGCGTCGTCTCGACGTCGGTCAGTCCGGGAATCGACTGCATGAGGTCCCGGGCCTTCTCGCCGTAGGCACGCAGCGCCTTCAGATCCCGGCCCTGCACCTCGACCTCGATCGGGGTCTTGGAGCTGAACAGGACCGGTCGCGCCAGCCGGGCGTCGAGATCGGGAATGCCCGCGAAGCGGTCGCGGAGGCGCTCGATCACCTGCTCTTCGATGACCGCGCCGCGATGGTCCTCGTCGAGCAGGACCTTGAAACGGGCGGTGTGCTCACCCTCGTCGGAACGCTGGGTGTTGGCGGCGTCATAGCCGACGGTCAGGATCATCGAACGGATGTGCTCCCGCTCTTCGAGAATCGCCTGCTCGATCGGCCCGATGACCTTCTCGGTCTCTTCCAGCGGAGTCCCGACGGGCAGGGCGACCTCGACGGTGAACTCGCCCTGGTGCACCTCGGGCAGCAGCTCGCTCTCCAGGCTCGTCGCCACCTGCCAGGTCATCCAGAAGCAACCGGCGACCAGCAGCACGACGATGACCGGATGGGCCAGCGCGCCGCGCAGGACACGGGGGTAGGTCCGTTTCGTTCCCCCCATCAGCACATCGGTGGCGGCGGCCGGGATCCAGGCGACGGTGCGGATCGTGACGGCGACCACGGGCAACAACAGACGGGCGGTGGCAAAGACGATGCCGCGGTAGGCCCAGCCGAACAGCTGGCCGATACCTTCGAACACGCTGCCCATCGCGATCCGCAGCGCCCACCAGATCGACAGCGGGATCACCGCGGGGACTCGCAGGTACACACGCTTGATGCCGATGACGCGCTGGGCATCCTTGCGGGTCAAGGCCCAGGAGCGTGACGCGAAGACGTAGGTCCAGGGCCAGGGCAACACAAGATGCGGTAGCGGGACCGACAGCAACACGCGCGGGAGCCAGAACGGCAAGGTGACCAGCCGACCGAGGATGCTCGTGCGGTTCCAGTCGCCGATCAGTTCGTTCCAGATCGCGTTCATCGCACCGACGTGGTGGCGGTCGATCCGGACGATGCCGCGGGTGACGAAGGGCAGGACCGGGATCAGCAAGAGCTGGATGACCCAGTTGAACAGGACGAAGTTGACGATCTTGAACCAGACCGGCGCGGTGCGGAAGCTCTCGCGGTACTCGGCCCAGGCCAGCTTGACGTAGTGCAGGTGGAACGTCAGTGGGACGGCGACGGCGAGAATCGGCACCAGCAGCAGCTTGAACAGCAGGTTCGCCCCGGCGAAGCGATCGCGGAGACCGGTCCAGGTCGGGCTGCTGAAGTAGCTGAAGTAGCGGGTCTCTTCGCTGGTCCGCTCGCGGACGAGCCAGGTGCGGCTGGCCAGCATCGGGATGAAGAACAGCGCCACGATCAACGAGGCGAACAGCGAGAAGACGACCGCATAGCCGAGGTCGCCGAACGCCTGACCGGCGAGCCCTTCGACGAAGACCATCGGGAAGAAGACGGCGACCGAGGTCAGCGTCGAGGCGAAGACCGCAGAGCGCACCTCGCGGGTACCGCGCTCGGCGGCGGGCAACACGTCGTCGCCCTCCTCGCGGCAGCGGAAGACCGACTCGAGCACGACGATCGACGAGTCGACCAGCATGCCGATACCCAGCGCCAGGCCACCGAGAGACATGATGTTCAGCGACACGCCCATCAGGTTGAGCGGCGCGAACGTGATCAGGATCGAGATCGGGATGCTGACCGCGATGATCAGGGTCGGAACGAGTTTGCGCAGGAAGACGTAGAGGATGAAGACCGCGAGGATGCCGCCGAGAATCGCGGTCGACTTGACCTCGTTGATGCTGCTCTCGATGAACAGCGAGCGGTCGGCGACGACCGCCAGGTTCGCGCCTTCTTCCTTGTGGAACCGCTCGGAGATCGTCCGGGCGCCGAGCGCCGGGGCGTTGCTGCCGCCACGGTTGCCGCCGCGGTTCCCGGGGCCGGCGGTCTGGACGACCTTGGCGTCGGGGTCGAAGTCGCCGATGATCGCCTTGAGCGCCTGGGCCACCGAGACGATGTTGGCGTCGGCTTCCTTGTAGATCTCGATCTGGACGCTGTCGCCACCGTTGGTCCGGGTGAGGATCTCGCGTTCCTTGTGGGAGTACTCGACCTCGGCCAGGTCCTTGATCCGGATCGGGCGGCCTTCGAGGGTCGTGACGATCGTCTCGCCGATCTGGTCGATGCTCTCGTACTCGTTGAGCGTGCGGACCAGATACTCGGTGCGCCCTTCCTGCAGCGTTCCGCCGGCGACGTTGATGTTCTCCTGGCCCAGCCGCTGGATCACCTGCTGGATCGACAGGCCGCTGCGCTGGAGCTGCGCCGCGTCGAGTCGTACATGGATCTCTTCTTCGAGGCCGCCGCGGACGCGGACCGCCGCGACACCCCTGATCGGCTCGAGGTCCCGCTTGAGCTGGAGCTCGGCCAGGCGGCGCAGCCGGCGCAGGCCGGTCTCGCCTTCGAACCGCTCGCCGGTGCCGGAGATGGAGAGTTCCATGATCGGCTCGAGGGAGGGGTCGAAGTGCAGGATCAGCGGACGCTTCGGCCTCGTCGGGCAGGAAGACCCGGTCGAGCTTCTCGAGCACGTCCTGGGTCGCGTCCGAGATGTCGGTGTCCCAGGCGAACTCGAGCACCACGTCCGAAACACCGGCACGGTTGATGCTGCTGATCTTCTGCAGCCCGGCGACGACCCCGAGCGCTTCCTCGATCGGTCGGCCGATGTCGTTCTCGACCTCTTCGGGGGCCGCGCCGGGATATTCGGTGCGAACCGTCAGCGTGGGGTAGGTCAGGTCCGGCATCAGCTGCACCGGCAGTCGACCCAGCGAGAGGTAGCCGAAGACCACCGCCGCCAGGAACACCATCAGCACGGCGACAGGACGGGTGATCGCGAAGTTCTTGACGTCGACCGGTTTCATCAGAGACTCGCACGCTCGGAAGCGTTGGCCTGGGCCGACGCATCGTCCGCCCCTTCCTCGTCGTCGTCCGTCTTGTCACCGGGGAGCTGGACCAGCGCGCCGTCCTTGAGCCCGGCCTGGCCGGCGGTGACGATCTGATCGCCGTCGGTCAGCCCATCGGAAGGCTCGACGTAGTTCTTGTCGGTCAGTCGGGGCTGGATGAAGATCCGCTCGACCCGCCGCTCGTCACCGAGGCGGAAGACGAACATCTGATCGTTGTCGTAGACCAGCGCCCGCTTGGGCACGAGGATCGCGTCTGTGTTCGTTCGCGTCACCAGGTCGACATCGACGTACATGCCGGGCCGCAGGCCGGGCTGCCCACCGACGTCGATCGGTGACCTTGACCGTGCCGGTCTGCGGGTCGACGATCGGCGCGATCCGGTTGACGCTGCCGGCGTAGCTCCGGCCACCGGTGGCGTCGGAGGACAGACGCGCCTGCAGACCGGGGCGCAGTTCGGCGAGATGCCGCTCGGGCACGAAGACCCGGGCGACGATCGACTCGAAGTCGACGATGTCGAACAGATGCTGGTTGATCTGAACCTGGTCGCCGAGGTTGACCATCCGTGCGGTGATCCGGCCGGCGATCGGCGCCTCGACCTTGGTGTAGGAGAGTTCGCGCTCGGCGTTGGCCAGCTCGATGTGCAGCTGATCGCGCTCGTAGGTCGCGTCGTTGTACTCCTGCTCGCTGACCAGCTCCTGCTTGAAGAGTCGCTCGGTCCTGGCATATTCCCGGTCGGCCTTGGCCAGCTGGGCGGTGACCTTCTCGACCATGTTGCGCTGCTCGTCGTCTTGCAGCTGGACCAGCACCTGACCCTGCGAGACCAGGTCGCCTTCTTCGACGTTGAGCTTGGTCACCAGACGGCTCGCCTGGGAATGGACCTTGACCTGGTTCTCGGCCTCGAGGTTGGCGGAGAAGCGCAGGACCGACTCGATCGGCCCGCGGGCGAGGGAGGCGACCTCGACGGGAACGGCCTCTTCCTTCTTCTTGTCGTCGTCCTTGTCGCCCTTCTTGCCCTTGCGGCCCTTCTTGTCGGCGTCGTCGGATTTCTTGTCCTCGGACTTGTCGTCCTTCTTGTCGGAGGCGTCCTGGCCGGAATCGCTCGCAGCGACCGTGCCGTTCTCTCCGTCGGATGCGTTCGCGTCGTCCGCCCCTGCACATCCGGTATGCAGCACCGGCAGCGCCATCAGCGCCAGAACCCCTAGTGCCGTCATGAGTTTCTTCGTCACGGTGAACCCTCCTCGCCTACCACTGAATCGCATTGATCTCGTTAGCAGCCGGCTCGCCTGTGTAGTACGGCAACCGCCCGACGATGGTTCCTGGTGTCGGGTGACCCCTGTCCGGCTTCCAACGTAGAAACGATGGGTCACCGAGCGATGTTACAGGGCCGGGCAAAAAGCGACCCGTCCGGGCGGCAAAATGGGCCTCGGGACCCACGGATTGCTAGAATCCGGCTGCGGAGCACGGGAATCCATCCAGTTAAGGTATTTGCGTCCCTGTGAGGAGCTGCCCCATGAAGTTGATCGAGTGCGTGCCGAATTTCAGTGAAGGCCGTGATCCGGCGGTGATCGAGGCGATCACACGGGAGGTCAGCGAGACCGAGGGGGCGATGCTCCTCGACGTCGATCCGGGCGCGGCGACCAATCGCACGGTGGTCACCATCGCCGGCCCCCCGGAGGCGGTCGAGGAGGCCGCGTTCCGGCTGATTCGCAAGGCCGCGGAGCTGATCGACATGTCCTGCCACGAAGGGGCCCATGCCCGGATGGGGGCGACCGACGTCTGCCCGTTCGTGCCGATGCAGGGCGCGACGATGGCCGACTGTGTCGAGTCCGCCCGTCGGCTGGGCCAGCGAGTCGGCGACGAGCTGGGGATCCCGGTCTACCTCTATGGCGAGGCGGCGGCCCGGCCCGAGCGCAAGCGGCTCCCGGACATCCGCAAGGGCGAGTACGAGGCGCTACCGGAGAAGATGAAGGATCCCAACTTCGCGCCGGACTTCGGCGCGGCGGTCTTCAACGCCAGGTCCGGGGCGACCGCGATCGGCGCCCGGGAGTTTCTCATCGCCTGGAACGTCAATCTGAACACCCGGGAGACCAAGCTGGCGAACAAGATCGCCGCCGAGCTGCGGGAGACCGGCAAGCTGACCCGGGACGCCAACCACAAGTTCGTGCGGGACGCCAGCGGCAAGGTGCTGCGCACGCCGGGGCGCTTCAAGGATCTCCAGGGCGGTGGCTGGTACATCGACGAATACAACCGGGCCCAGATCTCCTACAACATCATGAATTACAAGGTCGCGCCGATTCACGACGTGTTCGACGCCTGCTGCGAGGTCGGCGACAGCGTCGGCGTTCGGGTCACCGGCAGCGAACTGATCGGGCTGATCCCGTTGCAGGCGATCCTCGACGCCGGGGACCACTACCTGCGGAAACAGGGCCGGACGACCGGCATTCCCGAGCACGAGCGGGTCCACGCCGCGGTGCTCAGCCTGGGACTCGGCGAGCTGGGCGAGTTCGATCCGGCCAGCAACATCATTGAATACCGGTACCGCGGAGCCCCCGGCGGCCTGGCCGCGATGCGGCTGACCGAGTTCGCCGACGAGCTGTCCGGTGACTCCCCGGCTCCTGGCGGCGGCAGTGTCGCCGCGCTGTGCGGATCCCTCTCGGCGGCGCTGACGGCGATGGTCGCGGCGCTGACCTGGTCCAAGAAGGGCATGGAGTCGAACCGGAAGCAGATGGGCGAGATCGGCCCCAGGGGTCAGGAGCTGAAGGCCTGGTTCATGGACGCCGTCGATCGGGACACCGACGCCTTCAACGCGATCATCACCGCCCGCCGGATGCCCAAGGGCACCGACGAGGAGCAGGCCGCCCGGGAGCAGGCGATCGAACACGCCAACCAGGAGGCGACCCGGGTTCCCCTGAACGTCCTGACCCGGTCGGTCGAGGCGCTCGAGCTGGCCGAGAAGGTCGCGCTGCTCGGCAACCCCAACTCCGTGACCGACGTCGGCGTCGGCGGCTTCTGCGCCCTGGCGGCGGCGGAAGGTGCCGCGCTCAACGTACGGATCAACCTGCCGACGCTGACCGACGCCGGGGTTGCGGCGGAGATGAAGGGTCAGATGGAGCAGGCGATCAAAGAGGCGCGGGCCGCGGCGGCCAGGGTCACCGCGATCGTCGATCGGGTGCTGGAAGGCGACTGAGGCTATTCGCCGCCGGCCGCGGCGGCAGCGGTGGCCGTTGCGGCCTGTTTCAGCCCCGGCGCGTGGTAGCGGGTCCCGCGCTTCTTGCCGGTGCGCTCGAGCAGGCCGCGATCGACCAGCCGGCGCAGGTTGTCCTTGAGCGTGTTGCGGTTGGCGCCGGTCTCCTTGAGCAGCAGCCCGGCGTCGACGACGCCGTGGCGCTGGACCGACTCGACGATCGCCTGTTGCAGCGGCGGCAGGTCTTCGTCCTCGCCGTGCAGGCCGAAGCGGGCCTCGATCTCGGCGGCGTGGAGTTTCAGCATCCCGACGAAGAAATCGATCCAGGGCCCGAGCTGGCCGCTGCCCTTCCAGAAGTGGGTCTGGGAGAGGTCGTAGCTCTCGTAGAAGTCCTGACGGTTCTCCTCGAAGTACGGCTCGATCGCAGCGTACGGCGCGTATCCGTACCCGGCGCGGAGCATCAGCTTGGGGATCAGCAGGCGCGCCAGTCGCCCGTTGCCGCCGTCGAAGGGGCAGGCGGCCATCAAGCCGAGGGTGAACGCGCCGATCACGAGGGCGGGGTGACGATCGCCGGTCCGCATCTCGAACTCGAGCCAGGTCGTCAACTCCTCGAGCTTGCTCTCGATCAGATGTGGCGGAAGGGTCGAGAAGACCCGGCCGACCGCCTGGCCGTTCTCGTCGAAGGCCTCGGGGTGGTAGGCCTGGGTGCGGTAGGGGCTCAGATGCGCGCCTTCGCCCATCAGCACCGCATGCATCGCCCGCAGATCCTCGCAGGTCAGCAGCTCGTGCGACCCCGGTAGCGCTCGGGCCACGGCGTCGGCGTATCCGCGAGTGTGACACGCATCGGTCGGCTGCAGCGAGGCATCGATCAGGACATCGGCGACCTCGTCATCCGAAAGGCGAATGCCGGAAAGACGACAGGAGGCGCCGACGGCACGGATGCGGGCGGCTTCCTCGCTGCTCGCGAGTTGCTCCGGTGCGGTCTCGCTCGCCTGCCACGCGCTGCGGAGCCGATCGATGCGCTCCAGCGCAGAGAGGACGAGACCGGAAACGGGGAGGTCGATCTGTGTCAGCATTGTAATTCCACCCAAACCGGCACCCAATTGCATACGTTTTATGGGTGCCCAGGGATTCGAATCACATCCTTGTAACAGCTTCGAGCACGATCCGCACACTTTTTACTACAATTCACCGCCCAGCGATAGCACCTCTATGGGTGGTATGACCATGACGACCCAGCGACAGTCCGGGCGCGGAGCCCCCAGGTTCATCGTCGGCCTCCCGGCCGAGGTGACCCTCAACGGCGGCAAGATTGCCTGCGAAACGGCCGATTTGAGCCGATCCGGGGTCCTGGTGACCGGCGGATTCCCGCCCCAGCTCGCCGGCCTGGTCGAGCTCAGCTTCGGCAGTATCGGCGGCGATCTGCAGGTCGACCTCCGGGCCAGGGTGGCCCGGACCGAGGCGACGACCGACGGGATCCGGGTCGGATTGGAGTTCTGGGAGGTCGACAGCAGTCGGCAGCCGACGCTGGAGGCGCTGCTGGCCCGGGTCAAGGAGGGTACCGGCTCCGGCACCCTGGAGACGATCACCCCGACCAGCAAGCCCGACGAGATCCGCGCCGCCCTGGCCAAGATGTCCGTGAGCCACAAGGTCGCCCTGGCCCGACGTGGCGGGGCGATGGAGCGACGCTATCTGCGGATGGATCCCAGTCCCCTGGTGATCGAGGCGCTGACCCGCAACCCCCAGGTCAACCTGGCCGAGGTGATCGGCATCGCCCGGATCAACTCGCTGCTGCCGACGACGATCGAGTTCCTGGTCAACGACCCACGCTGGCGCGGTGCCGAGGAGCTGATGATCCTGCTCGCCTCGCATCCCCAGGCGACGTTGCCCCAGGCCCGGCGAGCGGCGGGACGCCTGAACGATCGCGGGATGGACAAGCTGCTCCGGCGGCCGAACCTGCGGGGCATGCTGCGGGAAAAGCTGTTGAACCCCGCGGGTCGGCGGCAGCTCCGCGGTTGAGGCCTAGCGGTCGTCCTGGACCAGCGACCGGTCGGCCACGATGCGGAACAGACTGGCCCGGCGATCCAGCGACCAGCTGAACAGCGCGATTCGCTCCAGCGTCACGGCCGGTGCTCCCAGATCGATCGCCGCGGCCCAGGCGATGGCGTCTCGGCGTTCCTGCTTCGTGGCCCGTCGGCCGATACGGGCCAGGGTGACGTGGGGGAACGGCGGTCGTCGATCCGGCGTCGCGCCGGCGCAGGCGAGCATGCCGTCGCGGGCCGTCACGATCGCCTGTTCCAGGACCGGGGCCGCAGGCTCGACGACGGTGCTGAGCGCGGACGCGCGTCTGGGGTTTCCCATCGGCTGAACGCTACCGAGGGAGATGTCGATGGGACCCGTCGGCCAGTCCTGGGAGATCGTGAACGCCGCCCGGGCCCGCCGCTCGTCGACAGCTCCGAGGAAGGCGACGGTCATGTGCAGGTCCACCTCGGCGAAGCGGCGCACCGCCGACGGGGCCTCGGGGATCCGCTCGTACCAGCCGTATCCCGGGACGGGAATCGCGATGAACCAGTTGGGCATTTCAGGCAGCCATCGTGGCCGTGCCACCGACGTCCGGTCGGTCCGGGGTCGTCAGGACGGCCGCTGGAATCGGTGGTTGTGAGCGGTGACAATGCACTCCGTGGCCGCGTCGCTGTCCAGGTGTTCGAGGTTCACGATCAGATCGTAGGCCTGCACATCGTCGATGTCCTGGGACCACTGCTCGCGGACGAACGTAGTCCGCTCGGATTCCACACGATCGATCCGCGCTCGCGCTTCGGCCACGCCGACCCCGAGTCTTGCGGCGAGGCGCTCGGCCCGGAGCTCGATGGGTGCGATCAGGCGGACCCGGAGCGTCTTCGCCGGGTCGACGGTGTACTGCGCCCCGCGACCGACGATCACCGCATCGCCGTGATGCGCGATCGCGTTCAACTGAAACCACAGCTCGCGCATGTACTCCGAGGTGTTCGTGCCGACCTGCTGGAACGCGGCGAAGCCGTCGACGAACACGTTTCTGGGGTGCTCGTCCAGCGACTCGAGCAGGACCTCGGAGATCTTGCCGTGCTTCGCCATCTCGTGAACGATGCTCTGATCCCAGAAGTCGTAACCCAGTCGCTCCGCGACCCGTTCGCCGATCTCCGCGGCGGCAGTTCCGTGCTGGCGTGAGATCGTGATCAACGGGTGGACTCGCGCAACCGTCTCCTTGCGTTGCTCCCTGGTGAATTGCCACTTGCGTGCCTGAGCTTCGGCGAGCTGTCGGATGCTTCGCGACGACACCTTGACACCCCCTTGTGTACGGCTTCCCGTGAAGAGGCCGGGGTCCCGGACGCTCGTTCTGGTGCCTCCATTGTACTCCTCGCGAATCCCGACCGCCGTCGGGACATTCGCGTGTAGCATTTCGGAAATCGAATGACGGCCCGGCGGGCCGGAGGAGGGGCGAATGATCGGAATGCTCGACTTGTGGCTACCTGTTCTGGTCGCGGCTGTGCTGGTGTTCGTGGCGAGCTTCGTGATCCACGCGGTGCTCAACTTTCACTTCGACGACTACGCGGCCTTGCCCGATGAAGATGGCGTGGCCGAGGCGATTCGCAAGGCCGGAGTCACTCCCGGAAACTACGTGATTCCCCGGGCGGCCTCCCGCGCGGAGATGCAATCCGACGAGCTGAGAAAGAAGATCGAGCGCGGGCCGATGGTGCTGATGAACGTGCAGCCCAACGGTATGCCGAACATGGGCAAGCGGCTCGGCAGCTGGTTCGTCTACTGTGTCGTCGTCGGCTTCGTGACCGCCTACGTGACCGGTCGCACCCTGGGAGCCGATGCCGATTACCTGACGGTGTTCCGGGTCTCCGGCACGGTCGCCTTCCTGACCTACGCCGGGGCCGAGCCGATCCAGGCGATCTGGTTCGGGCGCAACTGGAGCGCGACACTGCGGAGCTTGTTCGACGGGCTGGTCTACGGGTTGTTGACCGCCGGGGCATTCGGCTGGCTCTGGCCTGCTTGAATCGATCTGGCTGTCACTTTCGATAAAGGCGGCACGCGTCGGCGAAGGAGACCATCTGCCGGAGCCTCGCGGAGTATCGCGCGTGGGCCAGATCGCCCTCGCTGTCGACCATCATCGCGTACAACCGGCGCTCCGGATCTTTTTCGACGGTGACGACCGGGACCCCCTCGCTGCGCAACCGCGGGGCAGCCAGAGACACGAGCAAACTCTCGAGCGTCGTCTTCTCGTTGGCGAGATCCATCAAGCCCTTATCGACGACCTCCCCGCCGGGCAGGGCCAGCTCGGCAAACCGCGGCGCGCCGAAGCGAGTGCGGATCCAGCGCGCGGCCGCTCCTCGCCGGGCGATGCAACGCCTTTCGGACGGTGTCAGCCGCGCGGCACGGGCACTGGCCAGGCCTACGGGCAAGGCGAATCGTTGCCCCGGACCACGCCGGAAAACCCGAGCCCGCTCTCGGCCCCTGCGTCGAGCCCCGTGACCAGGTAGAAGACGACTCCGTTCACGCCCGGAGCGAAGGAGTCGAACCAGAATGGGGCACTCAGCTCGCATTCCTGCGACGCCTCCGGCGTCGAGCCGGGTACCTGGGAGAACGTTCCATCGCTGCGAACCACGGCGAGATCGCCGCGGTAGAGATTCCACGAGGCGAACGGCGCGTCGGTCTGCCAGTCGAGGGTGGCAGCGTCGGAGAACGAGATCAGGATCAGCCCGTCATCCGTGTCGCAGGCGTTCCCCTCGAGGTCGGCGTCCAGGTCAGCCTGCCCCGGGTTGGGGTCGAAGGGGCAGTTGTCACAAGCGTCTCCGCTGCGGTCCTCGTCCAGATCGTCCTGGGACGGATTGAACTCGGTCGGGCAGTTGTCGCAGAGGTCGCCGTGGAGATCGCCATCCGGATCCAGCTGATCCGGATTGGCGACGAAAGTACAGTTGTCGCAGGAGTTGCCGACGCCATCCTGATCCGTATCGGTCTGCAGCGGATTGACCTGCTGCGGACAGTTGTCGCAGGCCTGAGCGATCCCGTCGCCATCGCTGTCCCCGCCGGTCTCGTCGTCGTCGATCGCGTCGTTGCAGTCGTCGTCGATACCGTTGCAGCTTTCCTGCGCCGCAGGATGGACCTGCGCGTCGAGGTCGTCGCAGTCGCCCTGACAGGAGCTCCAGCCGTCGGCGTCGAGATCGGCCTCCGACGGATGCGGAGCCGGCCAGGCCGGATGCAGACAATCGTTGTTCGTGTCGTCGCAGAGCTCCGGTGCACCGGGGTACACCTCACTCGCCCCGTCGTCGCAATCACCGGCACACACGGCGAACCCGTCGCCATCGCCGTCGGCCTCGGACGCCGGTAGAGCCGGCCACCCCGGTGCGTTGCAGTCGTTGTTCAACCCGTCGCAGAGCTGGTCGGCGCCGGCGAACACGGTGGGGCGGGTCTCGTCGCAATCCCCGCCGCACTCGCTCTGTCCGTCGCCGTCGACATCCGATTCGTTGGTGCCGTCGAGGTCGGGCCAGACCGAGGAGCCGCAATCGTTGTTCCAGCCGTCGCAGACCTGAGCAGCGCCGGGGTACACCGCGTCGTTGGCGTCATCGCAATCAGCGGCGGCGCAGAAGTGATCCTCGTCCCCGTCGACCTGGCCGGGCCCACAGCCGGTCGCGTACTCGCACCCGACGGCGATGCTCGTCGAGACCGGCCCGACGTAGGCGGTCGAGTACCCGCTCTCGAACTCGAGTGTCGTGGACAGATAGAGCCACCGGCCACCCGGCGCGACCTGCGAGCAACCGACTCGCACGGTCTGCGGGACACCGAACTCGCGGAGCTCTCCTCGCGAACCGGACGGACTCGCCGACGGGAACCAGTCCTGTACGGCAGAGGGGGCCTCCGGCGGCGAACCGCCGGTGGATCGCTCGAGCTCGTGAATGCGGTAGCCGAGCAAGATCTCCTCGTCGCAGTCGGCCCGATCCCCGTATCGGTAGTTCTCCGGTCCCTCGACCATCACCGTGACATCCAGGAGACCACCGCCTGCAGCGCGAGCGCTGAGGATGGTTGGCTTGGCCCAGGGCGCGAGTACGATCGGTGCCTCGTCTGCCAGGATGAAGTTGACGTGGTCCTCTTCCAGAACGCCCGTCACGATCGCGAAGACCATCTGCTCCTCTACCGGGTCGACATCGGTGAGCAGGCCGACCATGCAGCGAGGTTCCGGTGCGTCTTCGATGCATCCATCGACCCCGGCGTCGGACCAGGTGCCCAGGATCATCGCCGGGTAGTTCGGGTAGATATAGGACCAGCCGCTGTCCGGATCCCCGGCAACGTCGAGAAGCGGAAAGGTCCCGTTGTCGATTCCGGCGCCGGTCAGCGGGTCGCCGGCACCGAGCGCCCAGAAACTGCCCTCGAAGAATCGGCTGACCGTGCTGCCCCGGATGCCGCTCTCGCTCCCGACGGGAATCCCGGGCGTGTAGATGTACGAAACGGCGGAGGTGGTGATGCTCGAGAAGGTCACGGTCTCGGGGCAGGCAGCGCGCGTGGGTGCAACGCCGAGCGTCAGCCAGATCACCGGTATCAGCCAGTACCGGACCGACCCGGTTCGATTCCGCAAGCCCGTCAGGACGTTCATTGCTCGTGACTGTACGTCGATGCTGGCGGGGCGACAACAGAAGGACCTACAACCGATCCCCGACCAGACTCTGCACCACCAGACCCGACCGCAGCTTCGGCTCGAACCAGGTGCTCTTCGGCGGCATCACCTCGCCGGCATCGGCGACGTTCATCACATCGTCGATCGACGTCGGATAGACCGCGAACGCCACCGCGTACTCGCCGGAGTCGACCAGCCGCTCCAGCTCGTCCATCCCGCGGATGCCGCCGACGAAGTCGATCCGCTTGTCGGTGCGGGGATCGCCGATCCCCAGCAACGGCTCCAGCACCTGCTCGCTGAGCACGGCGACGTCGAGAGAACGCACCGCATCCCCCGTCGGAATCGCCGAGGTGTCGGGCAGCAGCCGATGCCAGCCCCCGGCAACGTAGATCGCGAACTCCCCGCGGCGCGCCGGCCGACGATCGGCCTCGGGCGCCTCGAGACGCAGACCGGCCTCACGGATCGCCGCCAGCAGCGCCGGCGCATCCCGACCGTTCAGGTCCCGGACGACCCGGTTGTAGTCCAGCACCCTGAGCTGGTCGGCGGGAAAGTAGGCGGTGAGGAAATGACCCGCCGCCTCGTTCCCGGTCGGCGAGGCGACCTGGGCCAGCAGCGCCTCGGCGACTCGCGCCGCCGCCGCCGCACGGTGATGACCGTCGGCGACATACGACTCGGGCAATGCGGCGAATCCGGCCTGGAGCGCATCCCGCGGCGCCGGTTCCGCGACGACCCACAGCTCGTGACGAATCCCGTCCTTGGCCGTGAAGTCGACCGACGGATCGGCGGCGGTGATCCCGGAGATCGTGGCATCGAGTTCCGGCGTACCCCGGTAGGTCACGAAGACCGGCCCGGGACAGGCCGCAAGCGCCGTGTTCAAGCGCACCCGGTCGTCTTCCTTGACCGGGCGGGTGAACTCGTGACGTTTGATCAACCCCTGGCGGTAGTCGTCCACCGCCGAGGCACCGAGCACCCCGGTCTGGGAGGCGCCGTCCATCGTCAGGCGATAGACGTAGTACGCCGGCGGTTCGTCCCGGACCATCCAGCCCTTGTCGATCAGCGCGTCGAGGTTCTTGCGCCCTTGCGCGTAGACCTCGGGCGAATAGGGATCGACCCCGGGATCGAGGTCGATCTCGGGGCGGACCACGTGCAGGAAACTGTAGGGATCGTCACCGGCGATCTCCCGCGCTTCCTCGGAGTTGACCACGTCGTACGGGTAACTCGCGATGCGGGAGGCCAGCTCGTCCGTCGGCCGCAGGCCACGGAACGGTCGTAGTCGCATTTACCAGTCTTTCTTTCGCCCCGGCATCACATGTCCGACCGTGTCGCCGGCGGCGGCGGCACTCTGGTCGATCCAGCGATCGAGTTCGTTGACCGTCTGAGCCGAGACCCCGTCCGGGGCGGCGCGCCGGACCTCGACCCACTTCTTCATGGCATCGAGCAACTCTAGCGCATGATCGCGGTTCATTTCGATCAGCTTGTCGTAGGCCGCCTTGGCGTCCTCGACGCGGTTCAGTCCGAGGTAGGCCTCGGCCCGGTACTCGATCGCCTCGGTGTAGTCGGGTTCGAGGGCCAGGGCGCGGTTGTAGGCCTCCAGCGACTTCTCGTAATCGCCGGAGCGGCGCAGCACGTAGCCCAGACTGGCGTAGGCCCGGTAGTAGGCCGGGTTCTTCTGCACCGACTGCATGAACTCGGACGCGGCGCTCTCCCAGGCATTGGCGAGCTTCTTCTCCGTCTTGTCCCGCTTGTCGCCCTCGGTCATCGTCGCCAGCTTCTCTTCGAGCTTCTCGGCACGATCCCGGAGCCCCAGGCCGTTGTTGTAGTGATCCATCGCTTGCTGTTCAGGCGTCTGGGTCGCCTCGGGGATGCTGCTCTTGGGCGAGGACGAGCCGCCGGAGGCGAACGCGACCGGCGCCGTCAGGATCGCAACCAGAGCCATCAGTCCCAGGGCCTTCATCGGTTTCATCGTCTCTCTCCTCTGATGAGTCGCTCAGCCTTCGTCCGTCCGCTCATTGTATTCCGGTCCGCCCTCTACCGTGTGTCAGGATTCCGTCAGAAACGCTTCGGGTCGGCGAGGATCAGCCCCTCCGGAGCCGCCGCGAGCCGGCTCCAGCAGAACTCGCCAATCAGCGCGGCGGCGGCGACGGGACGGGAATCAGGCCGGATTCCGACCCTTCCGGCCAGCAACCCCACCAGCTCGGCGGCGCTCCGGCCGGCCTCCCGCAGCTCCCGCAGACTGGTCCCGGCGTGCCGCTTCGACAGCCGCACCCCATCCGGGCCGAGCAGCAGCGGGCCGTGGCCGAACGCCGGCGTGGCGAATCCCAGCGCCTGCTGGAGCAGGATCTGCTTCCCGGTCGAGGGCAGCAGGTCGTCGCCCCGGACGACCTCGTCGATCTGCATCGCGGCATCGTCGACCACGACGGCGAGCTGATAGGCGGGCATCACCCGGGCCGGGTCGAGCTCCGGTCCCTCGGAACGCAGGATGACGAAGTCGCCGGGCGGCTCCGCGCCACCGCAACTCCCCCGCCCCAGATCCTCCCAGCGGGGGCACTCCGTGGCGTCGACGCGAAAGCGCCAGGCGTGGCGATCGCCCCGGTCGATCCGCGACGTCGCTTCGACCGGGTCGAGGGAGCGGCAGGTGCCCGGGTAGCGCCGCTCCTCGCCCGGGGTTTGCGGCGCAGAGGAGGCGGAGGCGATGTCCCGACGACTGCAGAAACAGGGGTAGACCTGCTCCCGACCGCGAAGCCGCTCGAACGCGGCGAGGTAATGTTCGATCCGTGCCGACTGCTCGTAAGGCGGATGGGGGCCGCCGACATCGGGCCCCTCGTCCCAGTCGATGCCGAACCAGGCCAGATCCTCGAGGATCTGTCCGGCGTAGCCCGGCTTGACCCGGGCCCGGTCCAGATCCTCCATCCGCATCACGAACCGGCCCCCGGCGGCCCGGGTCGACAGCCAGGCCAGCAACGCACTCAGTGCGTTCCCCAGATGCATCTCGCCGGTCGGGCTCGGCGCGTAGCGGCCCCGGCGACCGATCGAACCCGGGGTGGTCACCGTGCGCCCGATCGCGTCCCGAGCACGTGGGTGAAATAGACGTTGCCCTCCTCGTCGGTGGCGATGCCGATGCCGCTCTCGTCCAGCCGCGGGTCGAGGATGTTCTTGCGGTGCCCTTTGCTCTTCATCCAGCCCGAGACCGCGGCTTCGACCGGGTCCTCGAAGCCGCGCCCCCGGTAGATGTTCTCGGCGAGGACGGCGAAGATCGTACCGGTGTCGTCGACACGATTCGCCGACGGTCCGGCCGTCCGGCCGCCGCGTGGGCGAAGTACTGCTGCTCGGCCGTGTCGACGCTGTGGGCCTGGGCGACCCCGGCGAGAGCAGATCGAGTCGACGAGTTCGGGCAGTCCGTGCTCTTCCCGGCGCCGGTTGATCGCCTCCAGGGTCAACCGTTCCAGCTCGGCGAGGTTCGTCGGCGTGATCCACTCGTCGAGGAGCAGCGCCGTGAAGACGATCCAGCCGTCCTCCCCTCGAGCCATGCCGAAGCCGACGGCGTCGTTGCCCGGATCGACGACCTTCTTCCACCCCGGGTGGCGGCGCCAGTTGGCGACGAACGCCTGAGCCGGATGACGGTACCCCCGCTGCATGTCCAGGTGCAGGCTGACGCTGCGGTAGAGCCGGATGCCCTGGGCGTTGACCTCGTCGGCGATCGGCTCGGAGACCTGGAGCCGCCTGGCGTGGGGCAGCCCGGCGACGTGCTCGGCCCGGCCTGCCGCGGCACGGTCCAGGGCCGGCAGACGCTCGAGGGGCGGCAGACCGGCCTGGCGCCGGGCCTCGACGATCTCGGCGGCCAGCTCCTCGAGACTGCGGGAGACCCAGCCCGGGTCGTCGGGGTCGACCTCGGCCTGAGCTGCGGCGGCCGGCGGCGGGCTGCCGAGGGTCAGGGCCGGCAGGATCGCCAGGACGGGCAAGATCCCCAGGATCCGCCCGGTCGAATGGAGGGCTTTCATCGCCTCATTTTCCCACATGGAGGACCGGTTGGCCTGCCGCGGATGGGGAGCCTACATTCAGGGCATGGCAAGAAGAGGCAGCGGTCTGGGATTCCTGACGGTCATCGCCGCCCTGGCGATCGTCGCCTTCCTGGTCGCCAAATCCTGGAACGAGAGCGGTGCCGCGGCGATCGCGGTGACCAAGGGCGAGAGCGCCCAGGGGATCGACGATCACGGTCAGCCCGAGGCCGTGGGCGCCCTCGATGGTCTCCCCGGCCTGAAGGCGGTCCAGTCGCTGTCCGACGAGCACGCCGAGCAGGTCCAGGAAGCCCTCGCCGCCTCCGAGTAGACTCGACCGCCTCCGCCCTCCCCGCTAGAATGCACCTCCCCCGACGGGACCGCGCCGACGCGCGCGGGGCCCCCGACGGTCCCGGTAATCCATGGCTGTTTCCGGCGGCGCGACATGCCGCCAGTTCGAGGTGGTGTGCATGTCCAACGGAAGCTTCCTGGTCCCTTTCCCGGAGAACGAGCCGGTGCTGGAGTACCTCCCGGGTAGTCCCGAGCGTCGCGCCCTCAACGCGGAGCTGCGCCGCATGTCCAGCTCGCACGATCGACATCCCGGCGCGGATCGGCGGCCGCAAGGTGCGCACCGGCAAGACCGCCAAGGCGGTGATGCCCCACGACCACGGACACGTGCTCGGCAACGCTGGCACAAGTGCGGCAAGACCGAGGTCGAGCGGGCGATCAAGGCGGCCCTCGAAGCCCACAAGACCTGGTCGCGGATGCCCTGGCAGCACCGCGCCGCGATCTTCCTCAAGGCGGCCGACCTGCTCGCCGGCCCCTACCGCACCGTGCTCAACGCCTCGACGATGCTGGGGCAATCGAAGACCGCGCATCAGGCCGAGATCGACTCCGCCTGCGAGCTGATCGACTTCTTCCGCTACAACGCCTTCTACATGCAGCAGGTCTACCGGGAGCAGCCCGAGTCCTCGACCGGCTGCTGGAACTACCTCGAGCACCGGCCTCTCGAGGGCTTCGTCTTCGCCGTCACGCCGTTCAACTTCACCAGCATCGCCGGCAACCTGCCGACGGCACCGGCGCTGATGGGCAACACGGTGGTCTGGAAGCCGGCCTCGTCCTCGCTCTACTCGGCGCACTTCATCATGGAACTGCTCGAGGAAGCCGGCCTGCCGCCGGGCGTGATCAACATGGTCCCCGGCTCCGGGGCGACGATCGGCGACCCGGTGCTGGCCAGCGCAGATCTCGCCGGGATCCACTTCACCGGATCGACCCCCGTGTTCAAGGGGATGTGGAACACGATCGGTCAGAACATCGAGCGCTACAAGTACTACCCGCGCATCGTCGGCGAGACCGGCGGCAAGGACTTCATCTTCGCCCACAAGTCGGCGGATGTGACCGCGCTGGCGACGGCGATGGTCCGGGGCGCCTTCGAGTTCCAGGGGCAGAAGTGCTCGGCCGCATCCCGGGCCTACATCCCGGCCTCGATCTGGCCCCGGGTCAAGAAGCAGGTGCTGGCCCAGATGGCCGAGATCAAGATGGGCGACCCGGCCGACTACACCAACTTCATGGGCGCCGTGATCGACGGACACGCCTATCGATCGATCAAGAAGTACATCGACCACGCCAAGCGTTCGAAGGACGCGACGATCCTCGCCGGCGGCGGCTGCAGCGACAAGGTCGGCTACTTCATCGAGCCGACGCTGGTCCAGGCCAAGAAGCCCGACTTCAAGCTGATGCGCGAGGAGATCTTCGGGCCGGTGCTGACGGTCTTCGTCTACAAGGACAAGGACCTCGAGAAGACGATCGGACTATGCGATGAGGGCTCGGCCTACGCGTTGACCGGCGCGATCTTCGCCCAGGACCGGGCGGTGATCGTCCAGCTGACCGAGGCGTTGACCCACGCCGCCGGCAACTTCTACATCAACGACAAGCCGACCGGCGCGGTCGTCGGCCAGCAGCCGTTCGGCGGCGGACGTGCCTCGGGCACGAACGACAAGGCCGGCAGCTACCTCAACCTGGTGCGCTGGGTCAGCCCGCGGACGATCAAGGAAACCTTCGACCCGGATCGGCACTTCAGCTACCCGTTCATGCAGCCTGGCGAGTAGCCCGCCTCAGTAGCGGGAGCTCTGCAGTTCGACGTCGGCCGAGGCCCATGCGGCCTCGAGCCGCGTCTGGACTGCGGCGACATCGTCGTCGCGACCCTGACTCTGCAAGCTCTGCACCAGACCGAACAGCGAGAAGCCGTTCTCGGCCAGCTTCTCCAGATCCCGCCAGTAGACCGCCTCGGCCTCGGCGTAACGCCCGGCTTCGATCAGCGCGGCACCCAGCAGCTGACGGGCCGGGATCGGCCAGTCCGGCGGTTCGTTGTAACGGATGCTTTCCTGCAGGAACAGCGCCCCGCTGAGGTAGCCGATCGCCTCGGTGTGGTCGCCGGCGGCCGAGGCGATCTCCCCGGCCAGCAGGTCGCCGGCGATCGTCAGCAACGTCTCCGCCTTGGCGAAGCCGACACGCATCTCCTTCGACATCGGCGCGCCGGCCAGCTTGCGGATCGCCTTCAGCTCCTTCTTCGCCTTCTTCGCGTTCCCCTGGCTCAGGTAGGCCGACCCGCGAGCGTAGTGCCAGACGCCGGTCCAGAAGTGCGCCCCCGCCGGCGGCGCCGGCTCGGCCAGCGCTTCGTCCCACATGCCGAAGCGGATCATCGTGAACAGCGGCATCGTCAGGAAGGTCTCGTAGCCCATCCACCAGTGGTCACCGTCGCCGACCGCCTCCTGGACCCGGCCGAGGACCTTGCGGGAAGACTCCATCGCGTCGGCCCTGCGCCCCTGGGTCATCGCGGCCCAGGCCTTGAAGTGGATGTTGTGCGGGTAATAGGCGAGGGGGTAGATCCCCTGGGCCTGACACTGGGTGATGTAGCCCTCGTCGGCCGCCGCCGCGAGATCGTTGGCCACGAACGCCTCCTCGTAGCGGCCGACCTGCATGTAGATGTGCGAGGGCATGTGCACCAGGTGGCCGGCGCCCGGGGCGAGCCCGCGAAGCAGGTCGGCGCTGGCGGTCCCGCGATCGGGCTCGGCGGCCTCGACGGCGTGGATGTAGTAGTGCAACGCACCGGTGTGGGTGTTGTCGCGCTCGATCGCACCTTCGAGGGCGGAGAGCACCGCCGGCGTCTTTTCCCGGGGGCGGCCGTCGTCGGTCCAGTAGTTCCAGGGCGACAGGTTCATCAGCGACGCGGCGTAGAGCGTGGCGACGTCGTTGTCCTCGGGATACTCCTCGTACACCGCGAGCATCGCCTCGGCGTAGGCCTGGTCGAACGGTTTCCGGTCGGCCTCGGGGTCGTCGGTCAGACGTTTGGCGAGCGCCTCGATCAGCATGCGCTCCTTCTGCGACACCTTGTCCTTGTACTTCACCGCGTTGGTGATCGCCTCCCAGGCCTGGGGGACGACGTCGGCCTGCATCGGCAGGTTCAGGTTGGGACTCAGCACCAGGGCCCAGCCCCAGTAGGCCATCGCGCACTCGGGGTCGAGGCGCGCGGCCTCCTTGAACGCCCGCAGCGCCTCCTGGTGGTTGAAGCCGTAGGTCAGCGCCATCCCCTGATCGAAGAAGGCCTGGACCGCCTCGTCGTCGGTGCTGATCTCCATGTGGATCGGACCGAGGCCGTCGAGCCGTGGGGCGATCTGCCCCGGAGCGAGCCGGGGGTCTTCGGCGAGGGCGCGATCGTTGTGCTTGTTGGCGTGCTGGGCCAGGACCGGCGAAGCGATCGATAGCGCCAGCAGGGCGCAGCCCACGCGAATACGGATGAGATGGTCGGCGTTCATTGACTCCTCCTGTTCGAGGAGTCTAGACCAGACCGCGAGGCGAGCGACGGGCTATTCGCCGATCAGCTCGTTGACGACGTAATCGTAGATCTCGCTGTTCGGCCGGCAGATGTGCTGCACCTTCTCCATGATCTCCGGTGTGACCTCTGCATCCTGGGCTTTCTTGCTGACCGGGCTGCGGCGCAGCTCCGGGAAGCTGAGCTTGCGGCCGAACATCTTCTCGAAGTCCGCGGCGAACCGGTCGAGGCGGTCCAGCACGCCGACGAGGTGGAACCGATCGAGGTTGCGCTTGGCCCGCTCGATCGCCCCGCTGGATGCCTCGTCGGAGCCGGGATGCTCCCGGGCGAACTGCATCACGTAGTCACGACCGTAACCGACGGCGATCTTACCCTCGACGAACTCGGCGAGCGGCTCGGTGATCTTGTGGTAATCTTTGTTCTTGTCCCGGTTGTAGAAGTAGAGCGAGAACCACTTGCGCACCGGCTCGCGGATGACGGTGACGAACGACCAGGTCTGATGAAATTCGCTCCAGGCCGTCTCGTCGAAGGTGAAGTGTCCGTGGACGAAGCGGTACTCGGTCGCCGCCAGGTAGTACAGCAGGAGCTGGCGATTGAAGTCGAGCTCGTTGCGGCCGAGGATCTCGCCGGCCCGGGTCGACGCCTCGGCGTTGAGGTTGCCGACGGTGCGGTGCAGACCGGTGGTGCTGCCGGTGTACAGCTGCTTCATCGCGCCGGCGATCGAGGTCCCGGCGCACTTGGGAACCCGCATCAGGTAGATCTTGTGATCGGGCGGATCGGGAGCCGGGGGACCGGCGACCCGGTCGAGGGTCTCGTGCAGCTTGAGGACCACCCGCCGGGACAGCGGCTGTTTCTTTGCGCTCATCTTGCCTGTTTCATCCTGTATGCGGTTGCGGATCCGGGTCGAATATAGGGCCCCCGGGCGCCGAATTCACTCGCCGAGCAGGTGAGCGACCACCGAGCGCCGGTGGGGACGTGTCCGGTGCTCGTAGAGGTAGATCCCCTGCCAGGTCCCCAGCGTCGGCGAACCCCCGGCAACCGGCAGGGACAGCGTCGTCGAGGTCAGCACCGAGCGGACGTGGGCCGGCATGTCGTCGGGCCCCTCGCAGGTGTGCCGGAACAGAGGATCGCCCTGAGGCACGAGCCGATCGAGAAAGCGCTCGAGATCGCGCTGCACCTCGGGATCGGCGTTCTCCTGGACGATCAGCGAGGCCGAGGTGTGACGCACCTGCAGGGTCAGCAGACCACGGTCGATACCCGAGGCCCGGACCCAGCCGGTGACCCGCTCGGTGAAGTCGTACAGACCCCGCCCCCGGCTGTCGATCGTGAACTCGCTCAGCTCCTGTCTCAACATAGATCTCGATAGCGGAAGCAGTCGGTGGTGTGGTCGTTGACCATCCCGGTCGCCTGCATGAAGGCGTAGCAGATCGTCGGCCCGACGAAGTTCATCCCGCGCTTCTTCAGTTCCTTGCTCAACGCCTCGGCCTCGGCGGTCTTTGCCGGCACGTCGGCGGAACTGCGAAAGCGGTTGACGATCGGCTTTCCGTCGACGAACTCCCAGAGGAAGCGGTTGAAGGTGCGGTGCTCCCGGCGGATCTCGAGGAAGACCTTCGCGTTGCGAATCGCCGACTCGACCTTGAGCCGGTTGCGGACGATGCCCTCGTTCTGCAGCAGCCGTTCGACCTTGCGCTTGTCGAAGCGGGCGACCTTCTCGGGGTCGAATCCGGCGAACGCCTCGCGGTAGCCTTCGCGCTTCCTGAGGATCGTGATCCAGGCCAGGCCGGCCTGGGCACCCTCGAGAATCAGCATCTCGAACAGCTTGCGGTCCCGGTGCTCCGGAATGCCCCACTCCTTGTCGTGATACGCGATGTAGAGCGGATCGTCTCCAGCCCACCAGCATCGTTTCGTCGCCGCCGTCATTCCCACCTCCGCTGCGAGGCCTTTTTATAGTCCACAACCTGTCCGCGCTGCCTTACTATCTACCCTCGCAGCCGGTCGGCTCGCCGACCACAGCGGATTCCCACGAGGGCGGCGTGAAACGACAGACACTTCCCCAGACGCTACGCAGATTGACGGAGCGTCGGCTGGATGCCGCCTGCCGCCACAAGGTGGACGGCAGCTGGCACGACGTCTCGACGGACGAGCTGCTCGACCGGGTCTGGCGCGTCGCCGCGTCGCTGCAGGCTCTCGGGCTGGCCAAGGGTGAGCGGGTCGCGATCCTGAGCAACACCAGGCTGAAGTGGATGCTCGCCGACTTCGGCACCGGGATCAGCAACGGCATCGTCGTCGGGATCTATCAGTCCAACCTCGGCCCGGACTGTGCGTACATCCTGAACCACAGCGAGGCGCGGATCCTGTTCGTCGAGGATCAGCAGCAGTGGGACAAGCTGCGCGACCGGCGCAAGGAGCTCCCGCACCTCGAACACGTCGTGCGCTTCGACGGCCCCGGCGACGCGGCCGAGGGCACGATCTCGTGGGACGACTTCCTGGCCCTGGGCGACGCCGTCTCCCGGGAACAGGTCGACGCCCGGGCCGACGCCATCGACCCCGACGACACGCTGTCGCTGGTTTACACATCGGGCACGACCGGGACGCCCAAGGGCGCGATGCTCTCCCATCACAACCTGCTGTTCGCTGCCGAGTCGGCCTCGGCGAATCTCCAACCGAAACCCGGCTTCTCGACCCTGCTGTTCCTGCCGCTGGCCCATGTGTTTGCCCGGTTGATCGCCTACCTCTCGCTGACCGGCGGCGTCTCTCTCGCCTTTGCCGAGGACCTGACCAAGGTCGCCGACAACCTGAAGGAGATCCAACCCGACTTCATCGCCAGCGTGCCGCGGATCTACGAGAAGGTGCAGTCGACGGTGCTCAACACCGCCGAGGATTGCGGCGGGTTCCGCCGCGCCCTGTTCCACGCGGCCCTCGCCACCGGGCTCAAGGTGAGCAAGCTGCGCCAGGCCCGCAAGCCGATCCCGCCGCTGCTGGCCCTGCGCCACGCGATCTACGACCGAATCGCGTTGCACAAGGTCCGGGAGATCTTCGGCGGACGTCTGCGCTGGGGTGTTTCGGGAGCGGCGCCGTTGAACACGACGGTCGCCGAGTTCTTCGATGCCTGCGGCGTGACGATCCTCGAGGGGATCGGGATGACGGAAAACTCGTCGTTCTCCCACGTCAATACCGCGACGGACAACCGCTTCGGTACCGTCGGCCCCGCCGGGCCGGGCATCGAGACGAAGATCGCCGAGGACGGCGAGGTGCTGATCCGCGGCGACAACGTCATGCAGGGCTACTACAAGGACGACGAGGCGACCCGCGAGGCGATCAGCCCCGAGGGCTGGCTCCACACCGGCGACATCGGCGAGATCGACGCCGACGGCTACCTGAAGATCACCGATCGCAAGAAGGATCTGATCGTGACCGCCGGCGGAAAGAACGTCGCCCCCCAGCGGGTCGAGCGGATCCTGCGCTCCTCACGGTTCATCTCCCAGGTGATGGCGTACGGCGATCGCAAGAAGTACATCGCGGCGCTGATCACCCTCGAACGCCCGACGGTGCTGGAGTGGGCCGTGCAGAAGGGGCTCGGCGCCCGGAGCCTGGCAGAGCTGGCCGCGGATCCTGCCGTTCGGGATCTGATCGACGGCGAGATCAAGCGTGGCAACGCCGAGCTGGCCTCGTTCGAGTCGGTCAAGCGCTTCGCGATCCTGCCCGAGGAGTTCACGATCGAGAACGGCCAGATCACACCGACCATGAAGCTGAAGCGCAAGGTGATCGTCGAGCGCCACGGTGACGTGATCGAGTCGCTCTACGGCGAGGGAGACCGGCAGTCGGTCTGAGCCCCCTGCACCGCCGCGGCGGCGGGCGAAAAAAAGGGGGACAGACTTGAAGTCTGCCCCCTCTCGCTGCCCCCTCCTACTCCCCCCGGCGTCTGCTTCGGATCGCATCGACTCGCCCGCGGTGCGTGCAAGGTGCGTGTCCCCTCCTCCGGTCGACCGGGTGAGCTGAGGAATGCTCTTTTTATACCTCGAAAATCGCGGAGTGGCGCCACAACTCGATGTCGGAATCGTAACCGCCTCCGCCGGCTCCCCCGTTTCTGGATTCGAAGGCACCGCGAACCTATGTTTTTCGGGGACTCCGTGGCTCTTATCGTTGGATGGAACGCTGTTGAAAAAGATACTCCTGATCGACTCCCAGCAGGACCGCGCGGATCGACTGAGCCAGCCGCTGATCGCGGCCGGCTTCGAGGTGATCACGGCTCCGAGCGGCTACGCCGGCCTCGAGAGATTCGCCCACGATGCGCCGGGAATGGTGATGATCGAGTGCCGCCAGGACGCCCTCGAGGTCTGCCGGGCGATGAAGGACTCGGCCAACGGTGCCGCCACCCCCGTCGTGCTTCACGGCGAGATGGAGGCGAGCCACGTCGTTCCCGAAACACTCCAGCGCGCCGGCTGCGCAATGTACCTCGAGATTCCCTTCACCGACGCTCGTCTGGTCGACATCTGCTGTCAGTTGACCGGCGCCGCTCTTCCGGTGGTTCCGGGAGCAGCGCCTGCGGTTGCGCCTGCGGTTGCGCCTGCGGTTGCGCCTGTGATTGCGCCTGTGGCCACGACGTCGCCGAACCAACCGCTCCAGTCCGCCCTCGAAGCCGACGAGGTCGACGACGCGTTGCTGCAGTTCGAATCCGCGATCGACGCCGTGCTCGACGGAACGATCTCCCGCAAGGAACCCGGCGGCGACTTCTCGCATCTCCAGAACGAAGTTGCCGCATCTCAGCATGCGGCACCGGCTCAACCGGAACCTGAGGTCGTCGCGGAGCCGATCGTCGCGGAACCGATCGTCGCGGAACCGATCGTCGCGGAACCGATCGTCGCGGAGCCGATCGTCGAGACCGTGGTCGAAGCGCTGCCCGAGGAGACGGTCGAAGCGATCGAGGAGATCGCCATCGTCTCCGTCGAAGCAGTCGCCGACAACGAAACCGCAGAGATCGAGACAGGGAACGACGTCGAGGTCGGGGTCGAGGTCGAGGCCCGGAGCGAGGGCGCCCCGGTCGATCTCGACCTGACGATCTCCATCGACGAGGACGAGCTGGCCGCCATCGAGGAGGAGACCGCGACGTCGGAGCTGCCCGAGTGGGCGATCCCGGCCGACGAACCGGAGATCGAGTTGATCTCGATCGGCGACGACGGCCACGACGGCGTCCAGAGCATCGCCGCGGCCGGTAGTGAGGGCGAGAACAGACCGGAGATGGCGGCGCCGACCACCGCCGACGAAGCCCTCCCGGGAATCCCCCTCGCCTCGGGTCAGACGATGAAAGTGATCGCGGGGCCGGTGGCGATGGACCCCCAGAGCCAGACGCGGACGATGGAACTGACCGATCCCAGCGCGACGATCCCGCCGAGGATCCAGGCTCGCCGGGACAGCTTCGCGCCGCCTCCCGGTGCCGCCCGACGGCGACGTCGGGTCCAGATCCTCGGCGCGATCGCCGGGGCGCTGCTGATCGGGGCCTGGTTCCTGGTCCCCGGCTCGCCGTTGCACTACGGAACCTGGACGAACTCCTCGGCGGCGACACCACCGCCGGTCGAGGTGCAGGGCCCGACCCCTGGCGACGCTCCCACAACTCACAACGCCGGGATCCTCGCGGCAACCACCGACGAGGCCCAGGTTCCGGCAGATGGCCCGGCGGAACTTGCCGGCGATTCCCCCGGCGATGCACCGGGTCTGGCCGATCCCCTGACGCCGGCTACCGGATCGAACGCACCCGGTGACGCTCCCGCCAAGTCGACGCCGGCTGCTCCCGAACGAACGGCCCTCGACACGCCGGTGGACGAACCGGACCAGGATGGCGACCCCGTCGCTCCCGTCCAGCCACACAACGATCCCGCGGCGGCCGGCGCTACCGCCGCGAACGAGCCGCTGGCTGCGGGTGAGGACGCTCCATCGGCGCCGGCGACCGGCTTCGTTCCGCCCCGGCGTGTCCTGCGTGTCGTCCCCGAGTTTCTCGAGAACGAGCTTGTCGAACACACGGGCAATCGCATCGTGCTGCGCGTTCTCGTCGACATCGACGGCAACGTCGAGACGGTTCTCGTCCGGGAAGGCAACCCCGGCACCCGGGTGATCGCCAAGGCGATCGAGGCGGTGATGCGGACGAAGTACATGCCGGCGACCCAGGACGGCGAGGCGGTCCCGGCGTGGACCTTCGAGATGTTCGACCTGCGCTAACCGCCTGCGCCGGGACTCCGGCTCAACCCCAGCCGATGCTGGCCCGGAACTGCGGCACCCGCCGAGCCTGGACCGTCTGCTCGAAGGCGTAGGCGATCGCGATCAGCTTCGGCTCGCTCCAGGCCCTCCCGTAGAACGAACAACCGACCGGCAGTCCGAAGGAGTGACCCGCCGGCACGGTGATCGCCGGGTATCCCGAGACGGCGGCCGGACCGGAGCTCGCACCGATGTAGTGATCGCCGTTGATCAGGTCGATCGGCCACGCCGGACTCCCCGTCGGCGCGAACAGAGCGTCCAGGTTGTGCTCGTCCATCACCTTGTCGATCCCCTCGGCCCGGGTCAGCCGTACGCAGGTCTCCCGGGCATCGAGGTAGGCCTGCTCGGTCAGCGGCCCCTTCTCGATCGCCATCTCCATGATCTCCTGACCGAAGTAGGTCATCTCGCGGTCGTGGTTGCGACGGTTGAACTCCATCACGTCGGCCATCGACTTCACCGGAGATTCGGGACCGAGTTCGGCGAGGTAGGCGTTCAGGTCGGCCTTGAATTCGTACAGCAGCACCTCGAACTCCGCGGCGTCGAACTCCCCCGCCGTCGGCAAGTCCGCCGGGTCGACGATCGTCGCGCCGGCGCTCTTCAACGCCTCGATCGCCTCCTCAGCGATCGCGTCGGACTCGGGGCTGTAGCCGAAGTACTGCTTGCGGGTCACTCCGATCCGCGCACCGCGCAGCCCGTCCTTCCGCAGATACTCGGTGTAGTCGGCTCGTCGATGATCCTTCGACGGGGCGGTGGCGGAGTCCCGCGGGTCGATTCCGGTCATGCCCGACAGCAGCGCCGCCGCATCGGCGACCGTCCGCGCCATCGGCCCTGCGGTGTCCTGGCTGTGGGCGATCGGGACGATCCCCGAACGGCTGACAAGGCCGAGGGTCGGCTTGATGCCGACGATGCCGTTGATCGACGAGGGGCAGACGACCGAACCGTCGGTCTCGGTCCCCACCGCCGCGGCGCACAGGTTGGCCGAGACCGCACCGCCGGAGCCGGAGCTCGAACCACAGGGACTGCGGTCCAGGGCGTAGGGGTTCTTGGTCTGTCCGCCACGCCCGCTCCATCCGCTGGAGGACTGCGTCGAACGGAAGTTGGCCCACTCGCTCAGGTTTGTCTTGCCGATCAGTACCGCGCCGGCCTCGCGAAGCTGCTTCATGGCGTGGGCATCCCGGGGAACCCTGGCGCCGACGAGAGCCAGGGAGCCGGCGGTCGTCATCATCCGGTCATCGGTCGCCAGGTTGTCCTTGACCATGATCGGGATGCCGTCCAGCGGTCCGCGTCCCTTGCCGCCGCGGTCGCGGCGGGCCTGGTCGGACTCCTCGGCGATCCGCAGCGCATCGGGATTCGTCTCCAGGACGTGATTGAGGGAGGGACCGTGTCGGTCCAGCTTCTCGATCCGGGACAGGTAGGCCTCGACCAGATCGCGACTGGTCCAGCGCCCCTGCTCCAGGCCCGTCTGGAGGTCGACGATGGTCGCCTCCTCGAAGGCGAACGACCCGCCCGCGTTCGACTTCGCCGCGTTCGACGGCGCCGCGTTCGACGGCGCCGCGTTCGCCGGAGCGCTGCCGGTCAAACCCGCGACGGTTGCCGCTCCGCCCACCGCGCCGACGGCCCCGGTGCGGATGAAATCTCGCCGTGTCATCACCATCGCCAGTCCTCCTGGCGACGGATCTTACCCCCGGATCACTTGTCGACGGGGGTCCATCCCGCCTGATCGGGGCCACCGAACGAGCAGCCGGCCTCCTCGGGAGCCAGCATCTCGATCACACCCTGCTCGGCCAGGCTCCGGAGTTCGTCGATCACCGTCTGTTCCTGCATCGGGGCCAGGCCGACGATCGTGCGGACATCCATCTGCCCGGTGATCAACTGGACCAGCATCGCCGCCTCGGGCGAAGCGTCCTCGGGGAGATCGGGGTGCCGGACCACCGGCACGCGATCGGGAGACAGATCGAGCTTTGCCGTCGCGGTCTCGATCGGCGTCGGATCGGGTAGCGTGATCGTCTCGGTCTCGAAGCTGATCTCGATGTCGGGCAGGTCGAAGGCGACCGGCTGTGCCGGCTCGTCCTCCACCGTCAGTTCGGCGCCGTCGGCGGCGATCACCGGCTGCGGTTCGATCTCCTCGTCGGAGACCACCTCGAAGTTGAGTCCGCCCTCGACCAGTTCGGTCAACTCGGCCATCGGGCTGGCCTCGGCCTGGGGTGCCGGTTCGGGAGTCGCCTGGGGTTCCGGTTCGGGAGTCGCCTGCGGCTCCGGGACTGGTTCCGGCGTCGGCTCCGGTGCCGCCGCCACCTCCGGTTCCGGCGTGGGCTCGGGCGTCGGCTCGGGCGTCGGCTCGGGCGTCGGCTCGGGCTCTGCCGCCACTTCCATTTCCGGCGTTGGCTCCGGCGTTGGTTCCGGCATCCGCTCCGGCGCAGTGGCCTCCTCCGGCAGCGTCGTGACCGGGTTGTCGTGAACGCTCCGGTCGATCTCCAGCATCCGCGCGACGGCGGCCAGGCTGGAGAGATCCGACGTTGCGCCACTGACCTCGTCTGCTACTTCGACCTCGACAGGTTCGCTGGCCTGGGCAACTTCAAGGCTCTCGTCGTCGACATCGGATTCGGCGGCTGCGGCGGACTCGGCGGACTCGGCGGACTCGGCGGCACGATCCTCGTCGAGATCGACCGAACCGACGTTCGCCGATTCCGTCGGCGTGCTCGGAGCATCCGCGGGCATCTCGTCGACGAGAGTCGAAGCGCCGGCCTCGGCAGGACGCTCGTCGGCGATCTTGATCACGTTCTTGTGGAACAGGTGGTACAGGAACTTCAGGACGAGGAACTCGGAGGCCTGGGCATCCCGCAGCACGCGTGCCAGGGAGTTGCGACCGTTGATCGAACGCAGGATCCTGCGGGCCATCCCGCTGCGGGTGATCTCGGCGGGCGCCTCCTCGCCGGTGCGAACGAGGATCAGACCTGAGCCGGAGAAGATGCTCCGGATCATCCGCACCTCGTCCAGTCGTTGAAGTCCGGTGAGCAAGATCGAATCGATCTCGAGGTCGACCGGAGTCCAGGTCTCGTCGACCCTGCCGTTCTCGTTGAAGGAGAACCGGGCGTCGATCCAGTCGAACAGACTGTAGATCGTCTCCTCGGCGTGGGCCGCCAGCTCCTCCTCGAGTTCGCTGCGCTTGACGATCCCCATCTCGACGACGACCTCGGCCAGACGTCGATCGCTCTTGCGACAGATCGTCGCCGCCTCGAGGAGTTTCTCGGGAGAGATCTTCGCCGCCGACAGCAGGTAGTGTCCGAGCAGCGAGGCGTCGCGCAGACTGCAGGCGACGATCCGTCCCTGGTCGAATGCAATGCTCCGCCGCACTCCATTGCGCTCCAGATCGAAGGTTCCGGACTTCCGGTTGACCTTCGCCCACTGGAGCAAGTCCGGGAGCGTCATCGTGCGCAGGCTGCCGCGAACCCCCATGCTGTACTTCCTCTTCCGTGCCCGAGAACCGGCGAAATCCCTCGGCCAAACGTCGGTTTTGACACCGGCCAAGTCAAGGCGGACAATCCGGGTCCGGGGGAGTCCCCCGGAGGAGGCACAGCCGTTGAAAGTCATCGAGATCAGGGATTCCTTCGGGCTGGACTCGCTGCAGATCGGCGAGCGCCCCGATCGGGAGCCGGGACCCGGGGAGCTGCGCGTGCGCCTCGCCGCGGCGTCGCTCAACTACCGCGACCTGCTGATGGTCCAGGGACACTACAACCCCAGACAGCCGCTGCCGCTGGTCCCCTGCTCCGACGGCGCGGGCACCGTCGAGGCCGTTGGCCCGGGAGTTACGCTTTTCGGATCCGGCGATCGGGTGACGACCCTGTTCTCCCAGGGCTGGCCGGCCGGCCGGCCGACGGCGCGGCTGCTCGAGACGACCCTGGGAGGCCCACTGGACGGTTGCATGGCCGAGGCGATCTACCTGCGCGAGGAGGGAGTCGTCGCCACGCCGGAGCATCTCTCCGACTCCGAGGCCGCGACGTTCCCCTGCGCGGCGCTGACCGCCTGGAGTGCGATGGTGACCCAGGCCGAGTTGACCGCCGGCGACACCGTCCTGCTGCTGGGCACCGGAGGCGTCTCGATCTTCGCCTTGCAGTTCGCCAGACTGCTCGGACTGCGGGCGATCGTCACTTCGTCCAGCGACGAGAAGCTCGAACGGGCCCGGGAGCTCGGCGCGTGGGAGACGATCAACTACCGCACGACACCGAGTGGGGTAAGCACGCGCGAAAGCTGACCGGTGGCGAAGGTGTCGATCTCGTCGTCGAGGTCGGGGGTGCCGGCACGCTGGAGCAATCGATCTCGGCGGTGCGGGTCGGCGGCCAGGTGAGCCTGATCGGCGTCGTCTCCGGAATCACCTCGCAACTCAACGTGATCCCGGTGCTGATGAAGAACGTCCGGGTGCAGGGCATCTTCGTCGGCACCGCGAAGGTCTCGAACGCATGAACCGGGCGATCGCTCATCACCAGCTGCGTCCGGTGATCGATCGGGTCTTCCCCTGGGACGAGGCGCGCAGCGCCCTGGCGACCACCTCGCCCGGGGGAAGCACTTCGGCAAGATCTGCATCCGCACATGAGCTGAGCCCGGCATCGTCGACGAAGGGGCCGGCGACCCGGAGCCCCTGGACCGGGATCGTCCGCGTGCTGCTCGGGATCTCGCCGTGACTGGTGCTGGCGATCGTCGGCCTCGCGCTCTGGGCCGGCTCACGGATCCGCGCGAGCCTGCCGGTGCTCGACGGCAGCGTCACCGTGTCCGGACTCTCGTCCACGGTGACGATCGAACGCGACGACCTGGGTGTGCCGACGATTCGCGCCTCGAACCGGCGCGACGCGGCCCGCGGGCTCGGCTTCGCTCCACGCCCAGGACCGCTTCTTCCAGATGGACCTGCTGCGCCGGCGCTCATCGGGCGAGCTGGCCGAGATCCTCGGCAGTGCGGTGCTACCCGGCGATCGACGCGCCCGGGCGCACCGCTTCCGCCACCTGGCCCGGGAGAACCTCGCCGTGGCCGCGACCGACGAACGTGCGCTGCTGGAAGCGTACGCCGAAGGGGTGAACGCCGGTCTGGCATCCCTCGGCGGCGAGCCGCCGGAGTATCTGGCGATGCGCGCCGAACCGCAGACCTGGTTACCCGAGGACTCGATCCTGGCCACCCTCGCGATGTACCAGGACCTGCAGGACTTCGGCGACGTCCGTGAGTCGGCGATCGGCCTGGCCCACGATCTGTTGCCGGCCGAGCTGTTCGCGTTCCTCGCCGCGGCCGGCGACGAATGGGATGCTCCGCTCCTCGGCGAGCCGCTGCCCCGCGCACCGATCCCCGGGCCCGAGGTGATCGACCTGCGGGATGCCGACGCCGAGGCGACCTCGTGGCGACGTGCGACGCCCTTCGACGAGACACCGTTCATCGCGGTCGGCAGCAACCACTGGGCCGTCGCCGGAACCCACACCGCGAGCGGCACCGCCCTGGTCGTCAACGACATGCATCTCGGCCACCTGCTCCCGAACGTCTGGTATCGCGCGCGGATCGAGTGGACCGACGACGGCGCCGAACAGCGCGTGACCGGGGTCACGCTGCCCGGCACCCCGATGATCGTGGCCGGCAGCAACGGCCACGTCGCCTGGGGCTTCACCAACAGCCAGGGCGACTGGGCGGATCTGATCGTCCTCGAGATCGATCCCGAGGACGAGGGGCGTTACCGCACCCCCGACGGCTGGCGCGCGTTCGACGTGTTCGAGGAGACGATCCCCGTCGTCGGCGGAGACGCGGTCGTCGAGACCGTGCGCTGGACGATCTGGGGTCCGGTCGTCGACGAGGATCACCAGGCCCGTCCCCGGGCGTTGCGCTGGCTGGCTCACGACGTTCCCCTGGGCACGCTGACGTTGAGCGCCGTCGAGGAAGCGACGACCCTCGAGGAGGCGATCGACGCCGCGAACCTGACCGGAATCCCGACCCAGAACCTGGCGATCGGCGATCGCAACGGACGGATCGGCTGGACGTTGATCGGTCCGATGCCCGATCGCTTCGGCTTCGACGGGCAGATCCCCTCGTCCTGGGCCGACGGCGATCGCGGTTGGCACGGGCGTCTGGCCGCCGAGGCCTATCCACGAATTCTCGACCCCGAGAACGGGCGGATCTGGTCGGCGAACAACCGCACCGTCGACGGCGAGTGGCTGGCCCGGATCGGCGACGGCGGTTACGCCGGCGGTGCACGAGCCGGGCAGATCCGCGACGACCTGCTGGCGATCGAATCGGCCGGCGTCGACGACATGCTCGCCGTCCAGCTCGACGACCGCGCCCTGTTCCTGGAACGCTGGCGCACGCGGATGCTCGACGTGCTGGACGAAGATGCGGTCGCCGGTCATCCCCGGCGCCAGGAGCTGCGCTTGATCGTCCGGGACGACTGGACGGGACACGCAGCGGTCGACTCGGTCGCCTATCGGATGGTACGGGGCTGGCGTACGTTCCTGGCCGACCGTGTGCTCGACGCGCTGACCCGGCCGTGTCTCGAGGCCGACGAGGAGTTCAGTGCCCGGCTGCTCGGCCGCTGGGAAGGGCCGCTCTGGCAACTGCTCGTCGACGAACCCGCCCACCTGCTGCCCCCGGGCCACGACAGCTGGAGCGGACTGCAGCTCGCGGTGATCGACGAGACGCTGGACTACTTCCTGGCCACCGACGACGACCGGCTCGTCGACAAGACCTGGGGTGCGCGGAACACCGTGCTGGTCCAGCATCCGATCTCCCTCGCCGTGCCGGCACTCGGCCGCTGGCTCGATGCTGCTCCGGTGCAGCTTCCCGGCGACAGCGGGATGCCCCGGGTGCAGAGCGTGCGTTTCGGCGCCTCGGAGCGGTTCACGATTCCCGTCGGCCAGGAGGAACACGGACTGTTCCACATGCCCGGCGGTCAGAGTGGCCACCCGCTGTCGCCCTACTACCTCAGCGGCTTCGAAGACTGGCGCGACGGCCGGGCCTCGGCGCTGCTGCCCGGCCCGGCGGTGCACACGCTGACCCTGGTGCCCGGCTGATACAATCCCGTCTCACACGCGCATTCAGGAGAAATATTGCCATGGAATATCGACGCCTCGGGCGTGCCGGTCTGCAGGTCAGCTCGCTATCGTTCGGATCCTGGGTCACCTTCTCGTTCCAGGTAGATCAAGGCAAGGCCCGTGACCTGATGTCGGCGGCCTACGACGCCGGCGTCAACTTCTTCGACAACGCCGAGGTCTACGCGTCGGGAGAGTCGGAACGGATCATGGGCGCCGCGCTGAAGAAGCTCGGCTGGAGCCGGGACAGCTGGTGTGTGTCGAGCAAGGTCTACTGGGGTGGAGACTTGCCGACCCAGCGCGGCCTGCATCGCAAGCATGTCGTCGATGCCTGTCACGCCGCGCTGAAGCGGCTGCAGGTCGACTACCTCGATCTGTTCTTCTGCCACCGCCCCGACGTGGAGACACCGATCGAGGAGACCGTCCGGGTGATGGACGATCTGATCCGCCAGGGCAAGGTGCTCTACTGGGGCACCTCGGAGTGGAGCGCGCAGCAGATCCAGGAGGCCTACGGCATCGCCCGACAGTACGGCCTGAATCCGCCGTCGATGGAGCAGCCCGAGTACAACATGTTCCAGCGCGACAAGGTCGAGCGCGAGTTCGCGCCGCTGTACTCGGGCATCGGCCTGGGCACGACGATCTGGTCGCCGCTGGCCTCGGGAGTGCTCACCGGGAAGTACAGCGACGGCATCCCCGAAGGGTCGCGGATGTCGGTACCGGACTACCAGTGGCTGAAGGAGCGGGCGCTCGACAGCGACGAGGGACGCGAGCGGATCTCGAAGGCGGCGCGGATCGCGGAGATCGCCGGTGAGCTGGGCTGCACGCCGGCGCAGCTGGCGATCGCCTGGTGCCTGAAGAACCCGAACGTCAGCACGGTGATCCTCGGCGCGTCCCGGGTCGAGCAACTCGAGGAGAACCTGGCCTCCGTCGAGACGGTGTCGCTGCTGACCGACGAGGTGATCGAGCGGATCGAGGGTGTGCTGGCGAACAGGCCGAAGCTACCGGAGCACTTCTAGCCGTCGAAGACCTCGTCGCGGCACTGGTGCTGGATCGGCCGCAACCGTTCGGCGGGGCCGCGGCGGGCGCCTTCCCGTTCGGCGGCGTTCCGCTCGGGCGTGAACTCGAGATCCAGCCCTTGCTGCAGGCAATTCCAGAAGGCGTCGATCGTCTCGATCTCGTCGCTGGCGTCGAAGCGCCAGGTGGAGCCCTGGAGCAGACCGACCTTGATCTCGATGGTCCGCTCGTCGCGCCGGATCAACTGGGGCTTGAAGGCGTCGGCCTCCGCCTGTTGCTCGGCGGCGTCGGGCGAACCTCCACCGGCCAGCGTCTCGAGGAGCTGCAACAGCACCGCCCCACCGAGCAGTGCGCCGGCCAGGAGGAGCAGGGACTTGCGATCGGACCATTTGCGCGGGCTGGTCATCACTCGAGACAACGGCCGTAACCGCGGAATGGTTCCATCGCCCGCTTGCCGCCCTTTCACCTCCCGCCGGGATCGGCGATACTCCGGCCTCGCGATCAGGAGGAATGCATGACTCGCCGAACGATCCTGGCCTGGCTGACCCTGGCCCTGGCGCCCCTCTGCGGGGCCTGGGCCCAGGACTCCCCGCCTCCGGGAGAGGAGGGCATCACCCGGGCCGCATCCGCCGGGCTCGGTCCGGCCGAAAAGGCGCCGGATCGTGTCCGTGGCGCGGGCCCCTGGAACCGGCTCGTGATCCGCGGGGCGACCTTGATCGACGGCACGGGAGCGCCGCCGATCGGTCCGGTCGACATCGTCATCGAGAACGACCGGATCGTCGGGATCAGCAGCGTCGGCTACCCCGGCGTGCCGATCAAACCCGAGCGCCGGCCCGAGGCGGGCGATCACGAGATCGATGCCCACGGAATGTACGTGTTGCCCGGCTTCGTCGACGCCCATGCGCACATCGGCGCCACGGGACAGGGCGCCCACGGGCGGATGCCGACCGCCGAATACGTCTTCAAGCTCTGGATGGCCCACGGCATCACCACGGTCCGGGAGAACGGCAGCGGCAACGGGCTGGCCTGGACCCTGGATCAGAAGCGGCGCAGCGAGGCCAACGAGATCACGGCTCCGCGCATCGAGGCTTACTCGTTCTTTCCGTCGACCAGCGCCAACAACGTCGTCACCGATCCGGAGTCGGCGAAGTCCTGGGTCGCCTCGGTCGCCGAGACCGGCGCCGACGGCGTGAAGTTTCTCGGCGCGGCGCCCGAGATCATGCAGGCCGCGCTGGACGAGGTCGCGGCACGGGGGCTGGGCAGCTCGTGTCACCACGCGCAGATGGCGGTCGCCCGGATGAACGTCCTCGACACGTCGGGCTGGGGGCTCCAGAGCATGGAGCACTGGTACGGCTTGCCCGAGGCGCTGTTCGCGGACCGGATCGTCCAGGACTACCCGGCCGACTACAACTACAGCAACGAGCAGCACCGCTTCGGCCAGGCCGGACGGCTGTGGAAGCAGGCCGCGCCGCCGGGCAGCGAGCACTGGAACCAGGTGATGAACACGCTGCTCGAACGTGATTTCACCCTCGTGCCGACGATGACGATCTACGAGGCCAGCCGGGATCTGATGCGGGCGATGCGCGCCGAGTGGCACGACGAGTACACCTGGCCCAGCGTCTGGCGCTGGTACACGCCGAGCCGGGAGGCCCACGGTTCGTACTGGTTCGACTGGACCACCACCGACGAGATCGAGTGGAAGCGGAACTTCGAGATCTGGATGAAGTTCCTCAACGAGTACAAGAACCGCGGCGGGAGGATCGCCGTCGGCAGCGACGCCGGCTTCATCTACAAGCTGTACGGCTTCGCCTACGTGCGGGAGCTCGAGCTGTTGCAGGAGGCCGGATTCCACCCGCTGGAGGTGATGCGTTCGGCGACGCTGCTCGGCGCCGAGCTGCTCGGTGTCGACGACGAGGTCGGCAGTGTCGAGATCGGCAAGAAGGCGGACCTGGTGATCGTCGGCGAGAATCCGCTGCACAATCTCAAGGTGCTCTACGGCACCGGGGCGTTGAAGCTGGACGACGAGACCGGCAAGCCGGGACGGGTCGGCGGCGTGCGCTGGACGATCAAGGACGGCATCGCCTACGACGCGAAGCAACTCCTCGAGGATGCACGGCAGCTCGTGGCGGATCAGAAGCGCGCCGAGGCGCCGGAGTAGTGCCGGGAGGCTGGCCACGCTTCCGGCGAGAGTCCGGGCGCCGCGGTGCGACGGCGGCCGCCGGGCTGGTGCTGGTCGCCGCTACGCTGGGCAACATCGGCTGTCGTTCCGGGCAGCTGCTACGGGAGTCTCGGGAGTACACCGACGGGTACTTCACGGCCTTCCGCGAGGAACCGGCCGAGTCGCTGCTCGAGTTCTACGCGCCGGCCTTCCTGGATGCCACCGGCGGAGAGGAGTGGCTCGATAGCCTGCGGGAGGCGCGTCGTCGTTCCGGGCCGCTGGAGTCGTTCGTCTCGGAGAAGTGGTCGATGGAGGTGATGCCCAACGGCACCTTCGTCACCTTCGACTACGACGTGCGCTATTCCCGTGAGGACACCGTCGAGACGGTGACGGTCGTGCGGCCGGTGAACGAGGAGCGGTGGATGGTCTTCGGCCACCACGTCCGGAGCCGGATTGCGCGGTGGGACGAGGGGTCGTAGGGGTGCGTCCGGCGCGGGCGCGAGTCACTTCACCCGGCGCTTTCGATACCGCACCTTGTCGAATCCCTCGAAGTCGGCGTCCTGAGTCCACAGCATCGCATCGTGGCACCTTGCCGTCGCGAGGATCACGCTGTCCGCCAGCGGAATTTTCTTCTCTACGCTGAGCCGGGCCGCCGTGAGAGACAGTGAACCGTCGAGAGCGACCACCGCACCTTGCTGCATGATCGCGACGACCTGCAGGGCATCACTCTCGTTCCGCTGGCTGAGAACGCGCTTGAACACCTCGAACAGGCAGATCGAGGGCACGATCAGCTCGTCTACCTGCTCGATCGGTGGCGCGAAGAACGAGGCGTTCGGCCCGTTGGCGAAGTACTCGAGCCACGCGCTCGAATCGACCACGTTCATACCCGGTCCGGCTCTCTCTCCACGGTGGTGTCGATCCCTTTCAGGAAACCGCGCAACTCCGATGCCGGCCGCACCGGGATCAGTTCGATCCGGTCGCCGTACGCAACGGCCTGGATCTTCTGCCCGGCGGTAAGGCCCAGGCGCTCGCGGATTCTCTTTGGAATCACGACCTGAAACTTTGGAGAGAGCGTAACCGTCTCCATGAGACCTCCATCGATATGACTATCGTAATACTATAAATCTATCGATAGGGCATTGGTATGTCAATCTCGCCCAGGGCCCTCGGTTTCCCGGCCGCGACGGAGCAATCGACCCAGCAGCAACGCATATCCAGCCATCGGGAAGCCCAGCAGTCCGATCCCGTGCCAGAGCGTCGGGGCTCCATAGGTGTCGTAGACCCACGCGCCGAATCCGGGTCCGACGATGAACGCCGAACCGAAGGCGAAGGTGTAGAGCCCCATGTACCTGCCGGTGCTGCGGCCCGGCGCCCGGCTGGCGACCACCGCGCTCAGCATCGGCATGACCAGCATCTCGCCGAAGGTCCAGATCACGATCGTGAAGGCGAGCCAGAGCATCGACTCACCCAGGGGCATCAGACCCAGGCCGACACAGGTCAGCAGCAGGCCCAAGGCGATCACGTGACTCCGGCGCATCTTCTCGACGGCCGCCATCAGCACCATCTCGAAGATAACGATCAGCAGGGCGTTGAAGCCGAGC
>CALNYP010000017.1:0-10670 GCA_942490715.1 uncultured bacterium | reverse complement strand
GTGCGCTCCGCTGCGCTCGCGCCTCCCAGGCGATGTCGGCATCGATGGCCCGGTCCCGGTGTCGAACTTCGCCATGTGCAATCGCGGCGGATCCGAAGCCCCGGGCTTACCGATCCTCCCGGATGCGCGACCGACGGCTGCAGAAGGTGCGCCCTCGTCGACCAGACCCACCCCGGGAAGACACAGCCCCGACGGCAGCGGGGCCTTGGCGCGCGGACGTCCGAATAGCGCACGGCTTCGCAGCCGCCAGGACGCCCCGGTCGCCGAGCATCTGAAGGTGCTCGCGCCGCGCCCAACTCCTCGAATTCACCGAGGCCCCGCGATCCGCCGAACGGCAGGCTCAAGACGAGATGAGCGTTCAGGGCGACCCGACGGTCGGACCGTGTCGAGAGCGTCCGGCCGGCTCGCGTTGCCGGTCGCCCGTTCGTGCCGGTCCCGCCGCTTGCGTGACCCGTGTCCGCTCGGGGGAAGGGAGGGGATCCTGCTCTACTCGGATCGCCGGGCTCGATCAGGCAGGCCGCGGCGGAGTACGGTCCCGGTCTGGGTCGGGTTCGGTCGGCATCGCCATCCACCTTCCGATACCCTGGCCAGTTTCGGGCCCGGGCCAAGCGAGTCGGCATTCGTGCCGTCACACAACGATGAACGAACTGAGAGCTCCGCCGGCGCGCTGTCGCCGCGACCCGGTTTCGTGATGTCGGTCTACCTGACTTACGCCTCGCAGCTCACAGTCGACGACGCGGATGAAGCACGGGCAGTCGATGAGCTCCGATCCCGCCGGGCGGCGGTCACCTTCTTCGGTGCTCTCCGCCTCGGTGAGCCGACCGCGATCAAGGCCAGCGGGGTGAGATGCGACCCGCCCCATTCACGACAGATCAGTTCTCGACCACCGCAAGGCCCAATCCGCGTCATCGAAATGCGGCCCGACGACGGTCGCCAACACGATCCCGAGCGGAAGGAGCTCTACTACACGAGCCGACCTCACCATCGATCGCGATGCTCCGGATTCCGACCCATTGCCAGGGATGGAGCTGAAGGAAAATGCCTCCCCGACCGGCCCACCCGGACTGGCGGCTGGAGCTGGCCCGACCCCACCGGCAAGATCAAACAGCACAGCCTGGGCGATCTGGCCGAGCAGACAGGCGGGATCGCCCGCCGAGCCCGAGGATGGATTACCACACTTGTTCGACGGCTGGCGGTGCTGGGACAAGGCCGGCCGGCGATGCGGCGGCGTCGGCGCGGCTGCGCCAGCAGCCGCGTTCGCGACCTCACGGCGTTGCGTCGACGGCGGCGGCCCGGACGCCGAACGTCCTGTTCGGTTCGCCGGACGACCCACCGCTCTGCGATCCGATCCGGGACGCCGACGTCCCGGGACCAGGCGGCTGGCCGGCGCGCTCCGTGCATCCAGTCGAACCCCGAAGCGCACCATCCGGATGCGGATGATCCGTAGCCCCGCCGAAAGTCGAGACCAGAACACGTCGATGGCGACCGTCACCAGCCCCTGTCCGCACCAGCATCGCGATCCGCCAGCACGAAGACGGCGCCTACGATGTTCTGACGACCTTGAAGCGGGGGCGCAGCCAGGGCTGATCCCGCGCCGCAGTCCGACGGGGGCGACAGAATGGTCATGAGGACCCGACGAATATCAGCAGCGACAGCCCGAAGACCCAGCGTCGTTCTCAGTTCTCACGCGGCAGGATCCATCGTGGATACCCGCGCTCGCTGAGTTCCCAGCGAGACCTACCGTCTGCTTGCCCATGGATCCCGGGCAGCCTACCCGCGCCGATCGCCCCGGTCCGCTTCGATGAAGCCGAAGCGTCCAGGCCGCGGCCGGCAATGCGGGCGACGTGGCGTCTTCGTTCGCCGGGCACAGCGCCAATCTGCGCGCGCGTATTCGCGTCGAGTTCGAGCGCTTCGACGGCGGAAATGCCGACGGCGATACGAATCGCGATGCCGGCCAGGCGATGGAGGCCATGGTGCCGCGGGAACAAGAATCCCAACAGCCTCGATCGCCGCTGAGTACCAGCCTGACGTTGTCGCAGTCGCTGCAGCGGCCAGCCAGTGCCCGGTCGCAGAGGGCGTGGTCCATTCTTTCACCCGATAGACGATGGCGACGAACCAGAAGCGGGAGTCGCCCGAGTTCGTAGATACCAGGTTCCCCGCTTGCCCAGGTCACGCGCTTGGCCAGGCCGTACCCAGGGTGGGTTCCGGGGAACATCCGGGCCGAGACGCAGCTCGGTGCACGCCGGAGCGTCCGTGCGGCCGGGTTCCGAGGAGCCGGCACGGGTGACCGCCAATTTGCGCCAGCCGGTTGCTGGCCATCCGTCGGGTGCTGGCGTTACTCCATCGCCTCCTCGAACAGGCGTCGTCCGGCTCCGGAAGCGGCGGCCACGCCGAGGGCTCGGCAGGCACCGCCGCCCCCCCCGGCTCCGCCTCCATCGGCGTACGCGCGGGCATCGGCGAAGCGGCAGAAGCCGCCACTCGGTTTGCCGGGTCGCGGGAGATGTAGCCCAGGGTCCGCAGCCGCCGCCGTCTCGCAGCCGCGTTTCGTTGGGGTGCAACGGACCGGCCGCAGCTCTTCGAGGAACTCGGCGGTCAGCGCGCCAACCCTGGCCAGGACTCCGGAACCGGCAACCCGGAACAGCGAGATCGTCGGCGAGGCCGTCGAGATGCTGCGGCCGGATATGAGGCTCCGAGAGACCGTCGCCGAGTGTCGGTCGTCGGCGGCATGTGCATCCGCTAGGCCGGGTCGCGAGGCGAATCCCGCGAGGAGAGGAATATCGTCGTCCGGCGACGCGCTTCCCGATGCGGCGGGTCGGCGGTACAGTAGCGGTCGACGGTGGCGCCGAAACGCGCTCATCTTCGCATTCGGCAACCGTGGGGCCGGAACACCAGATGGGTTTGGGTCCCCCGAAGTAGCGACCTTCCCGAGCCGGCCGAGCGCGCGCAGGAGCGGGCCGTCCCACCGCGGTAGGTGTCTCTCCCGAGCATCAGCGCGCAACTGGCCGACTCGTTCTTTCACACAACGCCGCGCAGGCTTCGGGGATGATGTCGAGCCGCGGGGCGACGTCGACCACGGCACGGTACCGCACCGGCGGCCAGGTCTCGCCCTGGGCGTGGGTCGGTTGAACAGCTGGTAGGCCAGCCGATCGGAGACGACAACCCCGCACGGGTCGGCGGGGCCGCTGCGCCCACCAGGTCGATGCCCGAACCGGTACAAAGCCCCAGACCGCCGAACCTTCGTGCCGAAAAATACCGGTTGCCGGGAACCGGTGTCCGGGTCCTTCCATGAAACGAGAACTGCATGGCGCCTGGCTGACGCTCACGCTGCACACCGTCAGCAGCACCCGGGCAGCAGCCGCCAGCAGAAGCGTCGAGGTCGCTCCAGTCGGCTTCAGTCGCGTTGGGCCCGGGAGTCGCCGGCATCGACGGTCAGTCCAGGCCGCAGCGAGCCGAGCGTCCTGGGCCTGCCTCGGATCCCGGGTCGCTCAGTCGGCATCGCACCGAGCTGAGCCTGGCCGCCGCCCCGGGTGGCGAGGACGCCGGATCGCTCATGCAGCCCGGCGCCGAGGACCTGATGCTCCCCGCGGCGGACGGGAGCCGCTACGGCTTTCGCGGCTTCGCCACGATCAGGGTCCGCCCGGAAATGTGGGCCAGGCTGCATGAGCGATCCGGCGGCGCGGGAGTCCGTGGCGCCCTCCTCGCCGCCACCCGGGAGGCGGCGGCCGAACTCGAGCTCGACGATGCCGACCATCCCGGGGCGAGCACGACCCGGGATCTCGAACAGGCGCTGTCCAAGGCGCTCAGTCGCTGCGGCCTGGATCTCCGCCGGCTCGACTTCGAGGGGCTGGATTACCTGACCGTCGATGCCGGCGACGCCGGCCCGCCATCCCGGGCCCGGCTGCTGATGATCGGCCTCGACGGGGCCGACTGGGCGATCCTCGACCCGCTGCTGGCCCAGGGCCGGCTGCCGCACCTGAAACGGCTGATCGACAACGGCGCCCGGGCCAAGCTGCTGACGGTCAGCCCGATGCTCTCGCCGGTGATCTGGACCAGCGTGGCGACCGGCGTCGAGCCGAGCCGTCACGGCGTTCTCGACTTCCTCGTCGAGGACCCGGACACCGGTTCCCGACAGCCGGTGACCTCGGCGCAACGGCAGGTTCCGGCGGTCTGGGAGCTGCTCTCCCGTTCGGGCATCGACGTCGGCGTGACCGCCTGGTGGGCCAGCTGGCCCGCCGACCCGGTGCGGGGTTACATCGTCTCCGATCGGCTGGCCTACCAGCTGTTCGGCTACCGAGCCGACCCCGAGGACGCCCAGGGCAAGACCTGGCCACCGGATCTGTACGCCTCGGTGCGGCCACAGATCGTCCCGCCCGAATCGGTGCCGTGGTCCGACGTCGCCCGCTACGTCGACGCATCCCCCGAAGCCCTCGCCGCGGCGACCGGCGACGAAAAGGAGCGAGTCGACGGGTTGCGCACCTTGATCGCTTCGGGAGAGACCTACCTGTCGGTGGCCCGCTCCCTGCGCGAGCGCTTCGACCCCAGCTTCGAGGCGGTCTACTTCGAGGGGACCGACACGATCGGCCATCTGTTCATGCCGTTCCGGCCCCCACGGTTGCCGGGAATCGCCGACGAAGACGTGAAACGTTTCGGCGCCACCGTCGACCGCTACTACGAGACCGCCGACCGCTACATCGGGCTGCTGCTGGCCGACCGCGGCCCCGAATGGACGGTGATGATCCTCTCCGATCACGGGTTCGCCTCCGACGCGACCCGGCCCCAGACCACCGACTCGCGGATCGGTCACGGCGGCGCCGCCGACTGGCATCGACGCTTCGGCGTGCTGATCCTCTCGGGGGCGCATGTCCGGCCTGGCGCACGGATCGAGGAGGCGGCGGTCTACGACGTCGCGCCGACGATCCTCGCGCTGTTCGGGTTGCCGGTTCCGGAGTCCTGGCCGGGACGGGTCCTCGGCGGCGCGCTGACCGCCGAGTTCCTCGAAGAGCATCCGGTCCGTTACCGCCCCGACGAGCCCCAGCGCGACGACCTGCAGGCGATCGTCGAGGAAGACCCGGCGGCGGCGGACCTGATCGACAAGCTGCAGACCCTGGGCTACATCTCCGCCGGCTCCGACGGCACCGATTCGGTCACCGCACGGAACAACGCGGGGGTGGCCTTCCTCGCCGAGGGCCGCTTCGCCGATGCCGAGCGCGAGTTCCGCGCCGGTCTGGAGGCGGAACCGGGGGCGGCGATGCTGCGGATGAACCTCGGCGTGGCCTTGCGCTTCCAGGGCCGGACGGCCGATGCCCAGCGCCTGTTCGAGGAGGCGATGAACAACGCCAGCACCCGGCGGATGGCCGGCAACCAGCTGGCGCGGATCCACCTCGAGGGCGACGACATCGAGGCCGCGGAGCGGATCACCCGTGCCGTGCTCTCCTCGGAACCCGGCGCAGCGGAGTCCCACACGCTGCACGGACGCATCCTCGAGCAGCGGGGTCGGCCCGACGACGCCCGGCGGGCGTACCTCGAAGCTGCCCGTCTCGACCCGGACGTGGCCTTTCCCCGGAACCACCTGGGCAACCTGGCCAAGCGCGCCGGCGACCTGGAGCAAGCGGAGACCTGGTATCTGCGGGCGATCGAGGCCGACCCCTACTTCATGGGTTCGTACAACAACCTCGCCATCGTCTATCAGGACAGGGGAGAGATGGACCGCGCCCTCGACCTGTACGACCGGGCACTGGCCAAGGCGCCGCGCAACGCCGAACTGCTGAACAACGTCGGAAGCTGGTACTACGCCAGCGGCGATCTCGAACGGGCAAGTTCGCTGTTCCAGCGAGCCGCCGCCGCCGATCCACGGTATCCGTCGCCGCTGAACAACCTGGCCGGCATCGCGATTCGTGAGAACCGGATCGCCGATGCCGAGCGGCTCCTGCGTCAAGCGCTCGAACTCGACGCGAACTACGGCGACGCGCGGATCAACCTGGCGCTGTGCCACATGGCGAACGGGAACGCCGACGGCGCCCGCCAGGAGTTGCGAGCCGCCGCCGGCGACCCACGTGCCGCCGGCCGCGCCTGGTTGCAGCTCGGCTTCGTCGAGCTGGACCAGGGCTTCGTCGACGCCGCGATCGCAGCGCTGGAGCAGGCCCGGGACAGCGGTGCCCGGGGGATCCCGCTCTGGAACGGACTGGGCGCAGCCTACCGGATGGCCGGTCGCGATCGCGAGGCGATCGAGGTCTGGTCCCGCTCGCTGGAACTCGAACCCCAGCAGGCGCGGATCCGCGATCAGATCCGGGAACTCCAGGAGCTGCAGTGAACTGGGAGGCGGCGGCGCCCTGGGTCTTCGGGCTGTCGCTGCTGATGTTCGTCGGATCGCTGATCGCGATCCCGTTTCTGGTCGCACGGATCCCGTCGGACTACTTCACCTCGCCCCGGACCCGTCAGGAGTGGCGCGGGGATCAGCCCTGGCTGCGCTACGGCTTCAAGATCGTCAAGAACATCGCCGGCGCCGTCTTCGTGCTGGCGGGGATCGCGATGCTGGTCCTGCCCGGACAGGGGCTGGTGACGATCGCCATCGGCGTGTTCTGTCTCGACTTTCCCGGCAAGCGCCGCCTCGAGCTACGGATCATCCGCATCCGGATGGTGCGCTCGGGGTTCGACTGGATGCGCAGGCGCGCCGGCCAGCCGCCGCTGGTGATCCCGGAACGTCGGCGTCCCGGATCAGGTCGGGACGTAGAGCAGTAGATAGATCCCGAGCAGGCCGAACAGGACGTTCGGCGTCCAGGCCGCCGCCATCGGCGGCAGGATCGCCTCCAGACCCAGCGCGGTGAAGATCGCGAACGCGGCCCAGTAGGCCAGCACCAGCAGCAGCGCCACGCCGACGCCGTACATCGACCCGCGGCGACCGACCTTGAAAGCGAAGGGGAGTCCCAGCAACACCATCACCAGCGGCGCCGTCGACTGGGCGAACTTGGTGTAGTAATCCATCTCGAGACGGGTCGTGTTGTAGCCACCGGCCTCCATCGAGGCGATCTCCACCTTCAACTGCTTGGTACTCATCTGCTCGGCCAGATCGCCCAGGCGCGACAGCTTGACGATCTTGCCGGTGAAGGTCTCGGGCGGCGCCAGCTCAACCACCTCGAGTCCGGGTGATCGCTGGTAGGTCATCCGGGGCCGGTCGTCGTCCGGGAAGGCCCGGTACCAGCCGTCCTTCAGCTCCCACGTGTCGCCGTTCCAGCGCGCCTTCTGAGCGAAGCGATGGTCGAGAATCCGGGGTACGTCGCGATCGATGGTGAAGACCGTCAGCTCACTGAAGGTCTCCCGGCTCTCGTCGTAGTAGCGATAGTAGTAGAGCTCCTTCCGCTCGGGATCGATGATCCAGCGACCGGTCGTCGCCTCTCCGCCGTAGGTCCGGGGGCCACGTCCCTCGATCTGATCGCGGATCTCCTGGGCCTTGCGGTTGGTCGAGGGGGCGATCTTGTCGTGAATCAGGAACAGGGTCAGCGAGATCAGCGCGGTCATCGCGACCACCGGCACGGTCACCCTGCGCATGCTCACCCCGCTGGCCTTGATCGCGGTCAGCTCACCGGAGCGGGTGAGCACCGAGAAGGTGACCACCCCGCCGACGAGGCAGGAGACCGGGAGGACGATGTAGAGCACCCCGGGAGCGAAGTAGCGGAAGTAGTCCAGGATCAGGCTCATCGACTGCCCGTGCTTCATCACGTCGTCGACGAGGGACTTGAGCTGCACGAGAGCGTAGATCAGGTAGACCGACATCACCGAGAAGGTCAGGATCCGCAGGAAACTCCGGGTCACGTACTGGTCGATGCGAGCGACGAAGCGTCCCGTCGTCCCGCCGAGGCTCTCGAGTTCGTTCATCGCGCCGTTGGCCCCGTCCCGACGGCGCGACCTGGGTCGACGGAACAGCTTGCCGACTCGCTTGGCCAGGCCTTTGAGGAGACCAAGGAGCCAGCGAACCGGGCTCCGGCCCTCGGAGGTCCGTCCCATCCGGGAGATCGCGATCGCGGCCCAGATGGCGATGACGATGTTGGCCGACCAGGCTCCGACCCAGACCGGGACCGTGCCCGCCGCGGCCTGATCGAGCCCGGCGGTGAAAACGATCCAGTAGAGCAGGATCACGCCGAGGGACAGGGCGAACCCTGCTCCCTTCCCCGAGCGGACACGGGTCACGCCCAGGGGTAGCGCGAGCAGGGCCAGCACGAACGAGGCGACCGGCAACGCGAGCCGGCGGTGAAACTCCATCTCGGCGGTCCGGCGACGGTTCTCGACCACGTACAGCCGGTTGACCGTCGGATCGCCCTGGGCCTTCATCTCGTCGCGGACCTGCCGTTCCTTGGCCCGGGCCTCGCGAACCTCGGTGAACAGTTCGAGGGGGTTGAAGTCGTTGACGACCTTCTGGGGTGGCGCGAGGAACGCCTTCAGATGCTCGGCGACCGGGAGCGTCTGGCGCCGGCTGCCGAAGCCGATGCGCTGGTAATCCTCGGGGTCACTGGAGTCCCAGCGGTGGGACAGTCCGTCGTAGAGATCGAGGACGATGTTCCCGCTGCCGTCGGGGGAGGGGTAGAGGTCGCCGGTGTTGGCCACCAGCAGCTCGGTCTTCCCGGGGTGGGTCTGGTCGACGAGGAGCACCTTCTGCAGCCGTCGCTCGCTGTCCTTGGTGATATCGGCCACGTAGAGGACGACATCCGGGAGATCGGTGTAGAAGACCCGGGGCTTCAGGTCCGCCGCCAGGTTCGAGGCGAACAGCACCTCTCCGCGGAGGTTGCGCATGGCGAAGTTCGAGCGCGGGGCCACCCAGCCGTAGACGAAGGCGCAGGCCATCGATGCCATCAGACCGAACATCGCCACAGGGCGTACGAGGCGCATGGGGCCCTGACCGGCGCCCTGCATCGAGACCCACTCGTGGTCGGCCGAAAGCCGGCCCACGGCGATCAGGACGCCCAGGAGCACCGACATCGGGATCGCCAGGACCAGCAGCTTGGGAATCCCGACGACGAACAGCTGGAGCGTCAGGCTCCAGCCCAGGCTCTTCGAGAGCGCCTTCTCGGCGACGACGAAGAAGTGGTTCATCAGCAGGACGAACAGGTACAGGGTCAGCCCGAGGACCGTCGGAGGGATCATCTCCGAGAACACATAGCGGCTGATTCGGGTCGATCCGAGCATGGCCGTCGGAGTGTAGGAGGGGCGCCGGGGGCTGTCAAACAGGGGAATTGGGCGGCCCGGCTCGGGGGCCACCTTGAATCCCGTCACGCCAAGCCTCACGTTCGCCCCGTGCCGCGCTACCGCTCCGCCGGCCGGCACGAGGAGGACAGAATGAGTTCGATCCAGGGTTCCCGGATGTTGCTGACGGTCGGCCTTCTACTCCTCGGGATGGCCTGCGGCGGGCCGGGCGACGGCTCCAGCCCAGCGGCCGCGGCCGGCAGCGCTGCCGAGGCCGCCAGCGCGAGCTTTGCGGAGCATCAGAAGCAATTCCAGGAGGCCCAGCGCCGGGCCGAGGAACAACGCCTCCAGGCCCAGGCGCTGAGGGAGAGGCGCCGGGGCCTGATCTCGGTCTCCTTCCAGGAGATCGACAAGGAGGGGAGGGTCGTGGTCTCGTTCACCAACCGGACCGGCAAGCCGATCGACGACATCCGCGGCGGGTTCCATGCCGAAGACGCTCAGGGCAACTCTCTTGCCGCCAGCGGCTACGCGATCGCGTCGCCGGGCGATGTCTTCCTGGAGGTCGACGAGTCCGCCCGGCACCGTCCGTTCATGACGGTCCGGCCGGAGTTCCTCGAGCGCCTGAAGAGCGCACCGGAGACCATCCGGTTCTCGTTCGAGGCCATGGAGATCCGTTACACCGACGGGAGCACCGAGCCGGAGATCGACTCCTGAACGAGTCGACTCTCCGTCGACCACGAAGCGCAAGGGGAGGCCTCAGGCCCGCCGGGACCGCGATCTTCAGGGTCCAGAGCCAACGTCCGATAAGATATATTATGTCAACCAACAAATATGCATCCGGCTCTTCTCCTGGGTTCTTCGCGCCCCCCATGACGTCGCCGGTCCACCCTAGCGGACGCTCTGACCAGCCCCGCCTCCTGTCTGCCCGAAGCGGCGCCCGGAAGACTCCCGGCAACAGGATCTCCACATCGCGTCGGTAAGCTCTCGTTGACTCCGTCCCGGCCGGTGATCTCGGTTCGCTCACCGCGGTCGATCCCACGGGGCCTCTGGACCTCAAAGGACCCGTCGATCGCGATCAGATCGACCGGCCGCTCCGGCTGCGCTCTGGACGTTGAGACCGGTCGATGCTTGCTCGTCCGGTCTGTGCGTATCCAGGCCTCGCCGCACGCCGTAGCCACTCGTGCCAGCCGACCGAACCCGGCGGAACCGCGGCAGCTCCGTTCTGCCGCTCGTCGGCCGGCCGACAGCAACACCCACAGGCCGGCGAAGAACGGCCCATGAGGGCGAGCTCAGACGCCGCGGGGAATGCCGCTTGACCCTTCGAGGACAACCGAGGCCGAGGGCCGAGGGGCGGGCCGACCCATCGACCAAAAAGAAAGCCCGGCGGCCGACCCGAGGGGTGTCACGGGGCGGTGCCGGGCTCGATCACCTCCGTTCGCACGGAGGAGACGAACAGACGATTCGATCAGAGGTCGATCTGTGGCCGCGGCCCTCTC
>CALNYP010000016.1:0-49876 GCA_942490715.1 uncultured bacterium | reverse complement strand
GCCGGTCCGACGACAATTATTTTTGCCGGTCGGGCTAGTCCTGACATCCGTGGCATTGTCCCCGTCTTCACCGAGGAGGCGGGATGGTCACGGACTTACAGGTCAGGCTGTTGAGGCGAAAGTTGCGCGAAGGAAAGAGCCAGGAGGCGGCGGCAGCTGCGGCGGGGATGTCGGTCCGGGCGGCACGTCAGTGGCAGAAGGGCGGGCTGCCTAGCCAGGCGAAAGCGCCCCGGCACTGGCGGACGCGCAAGGATCCGTTCGCGGATGTCTGGGATCGCGAGATCGTCCCGCTGCTCGAGTCCGACAAGGACGGCGATCTGCAGGCGACGACGATCCTCGAGTTTCTGGACGAGCGTCATCCAGGTCGGTTCGGTCCGGCGCACCTACGTACGTTGCAGCGCCGGATTCGCGATTGGCGGGCGCTGTACGGCCCGGACAAGGAGGTGTTCTTCGAGCAGGTTCACCCCCCCGGTCGCGAGGCCGCGGTGGACTTCACCCACGCGACCAGTCTCGGCGTGACGATTATGGGACAGCTGCTTCGGCACTTGCTGTTCGTGTTCCGTCTGAGCTTCAGCAAGTGGACCTGGTGCGACATGGCGTTCGGCGAGACGTACGAGGCGCTCGTCGCCGGCGTGCAGGGCGCGGTGTGGGAGCTCGGCGGCGTCACCACGGTGCTGCGCTCGGACAATCTGTCGGCAGCAACCCACGAGCTGAAGCGCAGCGGCGGCCGCGCACTGACGCAACGGTTCAAGGGCGTACTCGATCACTACGGCATGGAATCGACGCGGATCCGTGCTGGCAAGTCCCATGAGAATGGGATCGTCGAGAAGGCCCACGACTTGATCAAGTCAGCGCTGGCACAAGCCCTGGTCTTGCGCGGGAGCAAAGACTTCCTCAGTCTGGACGCCTACCGGGCGTTCGCCCGCGAGGTGGTCGAGCGGACTCACAATCGCCACGTCGCAGACAAGCTAAAGGAGGAGCGCGGATTCCTGCGTCCTCTGCCGTCGTCCGCGGTTCCGAGTTACTCCGTCCACCGTCCCAAGGTCCGTCGCTGGAGCACTATACGCGTTGGCGGACGGACCTACTCGGTTCCGTCGCGCCTGAAGGGCCACGAGGTTGAGGTTCGGCAGCACCCGGACGTGTTGGAAGTTCGCTACAACGGCAAGATCGTCGAGACGATGCCGCGTCTGCGGGGCGACCGTGATCACCGGATCGACTACCGCCACGTTATCTGGTCGTTGGATCGCAAGCCCGGCGCGTTCGCACGCTACCGCTACCGAGAGGATCTGTTCCCGACGTTGACGTTTCGCAGAGCCTACGACGCCCTTTGTTCCTACCGTGGCCAACGAGCCGACGTGGAGTACGTGCGCGTGCTGCACCTGGCTGCGAGCACGATGGAATCTCTGGTACAGGAGGCGCTGGAAGAGCTTCTGGATGGTGACCAGACGTTCGACTACGCCGTGGTTCGGGCAATGGTCTCGCCAGAGCGCCCCACGGTCCCGGAGATCCGGATCGGCATGCCCGACCTCGGAGCGTACGACCAGTTGATTGCGGAGGCTGGACGATGATGACGTCAGACACGGTCACCACTCGAATCACGGATCTCTTGAAGACCTTCAAGCTGCCGACAGTGGCGGAAGAGCTTGTGCCCCGTTTTCACCAGGGCGGGCAAGATGACGCGCTCCCGCATGTGTTGGAGGTCCTGGAGCTCGAAGCTCAGGATCGACGGGAGCGCAGAACCGTCCGACTGCGACGCGCCTCGAAGCTCCCGCCGGGAAAGACATTCGACACGCTCGACGAAAGCCGTTTCTCGCGTCAGCTCGTACGAAAGTGGCGCGAACTCGCGAAAGGTGACTTCCTCGATCGGGCGGTCAACGTGCTGGCGTTCGGCCTGCCGGGAGTTGGCAAGTCGCACGTCGCTTGTGCCATCGGTCATGCTCTCATCGAGGAAGGTCGCTCGGTGATGTTTGCGCCGACCTATGCTCTGGTCCAACATCTGCAAGCAGCAAAGCGAGAGCTGGAGTTGCCGAAGCTGTTGCGCAAGCTCGATCACTTCGAGTTGTTGATCCTCGACGACATCGGCTACACCCGCCAGAGCGCCGAGGATGCAGAGGTGCTGTTCACATTGATGGCCGAGCGCTACGAGCGACGCTCGCTGATGATCACGAGCAATCTGTTGTTCAGCAAGTGGGACCGGATCTTCAAGAACGAGATGACCACCGCGGCCGCAATCGATCGCCTGGTCCACCATTCGGTCGTCCTGGAATTCAACGTGGATAGCTTTCGCGGCCAGCACGCGAAGACCACAGCGAGAAAGGCGCGGGCCGCGACGAAGGCGCCGGAATGACGCCAGCAGCGAGCCCCCGGGGGCGCGCCCGCCGGGATTCTCCGGTCGCCCTTCGGGCTCCCTCCGATCCCGGCGAAAGAGTCAGGCCAGTGACTTGGCATGGAATGACAACCCAGGAAACGGGAGAGTCACCTCCCGGATTCAGATCAAAGCCCGACCGGCAGAAATAAGTGGCGCCAACCGGCAAAAGTAATTGACGTCAATCACGGCATCTCGCCTGCACTCAACTGACACCTCTTCAGGGGAGCGACGTGATCTCGGATCGATTCAGCTGTTTGATGTTCTTCCTTTCCTTGGATCCCTTCGGCTGGGCCTTCTTGAGCGCCTTGACTTCAAGAACGTGCCCTCATGGAGTCCCGCCCAATCCCAGCATCCCCTTAGACTGCGTGGATCGACAACAGCTTCGCCTTCTCCCCTCCGGTCACTTCTGACACGCACGCTCGGCTACCACGAAACGAGAGGCAACGACTCGCTCCGCACGAGGTTGGTCTTCCTTGAGGACATTCACCACCACCCGGTAGTGACCCTCAGGCGACGTTCCCCCCGAAATCCGGTCCATCTCTGATGCACTAAAATGGCGCGAAAGGGGATGGCATGAAGAAGAGCAGATTCACCGAGGAGCAGATGATCGGCGCACTGCAGCGCCTTGACGGCGGCATGGCTGTCCTCCTTCCCGAAATAATGACCCATCAAGGGCAATAAATCAGTAGACGAATTCGCTCCTTCCCGAGCCAGGAGGAGCGTATGAGCGAAGTCAGAGAAGAAGAGCAAGTGAGAAGTCGGGCCGGAGGCCCGCCCCGTAAAGGATCCGGTCCGGCGAAGCCGGATGGTCGTTCTGCCGGTCGGACGTTCACGCCGTCGGAACGTCTGTTGATCCTGGACATCTGGGAACGATCGGAGATTGGAGCCCCGCAGTTTGGCGAATTGCTGGGCATGACGAGCCACACGCTGTATCAGTGGCGTCGTCGTTTCGAGAAGGATGGTCCCGCGGGTCTCGAGGACAGCCCGCGTACTCCCAAGGTGATCCGAGTGCAAGTACTCCACGTGCAACGAAGCCTCATCAGCGGCATGCCCTGCCACATTGTAGGCGTTCCAGTTCTCCTTCGTGGTTCGCATGCCGGGATCGCCCTCGGGCGTTCCCCCGGAATCGTGCGCCTCGAACCAGTAGTCCCAACCGAGGCCGCTCGTCAGCCCGGTGTCCTCGATGTTGGCCGCGGGTGACGACAACCCCGCCTCGAGAACCTGCGCCGGGAAGCCGGGCATGTACGTTTGCGCATAGACCGCCCGGAACACCGTGCCGGCAGGGCAGGTGTGGTGGGCCCGCATGCGCAGCGTGGCGTCGCCGGTTCCACTATCGATGCCCCAGTTCCCCAGGGCTACCCCGTCCAGGCAGCTCCCGGCAGCCGCGTCGAGATTGACCGTCACGCCGTTGCTGAATCCCGAGCTTCCGCAACCTGACTCGCCACGGACGCGCACGACGAAGTTGCCTCCCCCGCTGAACTCCGAGCGCAGAACCGAAAACGTGTCCGCGAGATTTTCGATCGGGCCGATCAGCTTGACCGTCTCGCCGGTGTCGTCCTGGATCACGACGTAGTGATCCGTCCAGGTCTCGCCAGCTGCGTCGAGTTTCTCGAAGGTGATCGAGGTGCCGGTCATCGAGTCGACCGTCAGCTGGGGTGCCGGACCGCAGGCGGAGTACTGCGCGAGCAGGCGGCCGCTGCCGTAGACGTAATGCTTGCTGGCCCGCGGCCCCTGACCGTCGTTCGTTTCGACGAAGTCCACCGCCACCTGGCCGGATGCATCGCGCAGCGTGAGCATCGCGTCGCCTCCCGTGATTCCGCCGGCGACGACCTTGAGCCAGCGGTTGCCGTCGGGGCCGTACTCCGCCTCTTGCAAGATGCGCGCACCGTCGTACGGGTTGCCGGAGCTGAGCTTTCGTGTGCGAACGCGTGCCATTCGGTTTTCGGGGGTGAAGGCGTAGTCGTAGCCGATCACTCCCGCCAGCCGGTCGGTCACGACATTGCCGTTCTCGTCGTGGACAAAGTCAGGCTCGGCAATCCGGTATCGAGCTACAAACCGAAACAATGGCCCTCTTACTGATCTTGAGTGCTTGCTCCCTGATATTCACTCAACGCCCGAAACAACGTCCGCCCGTGCGGAATCCGCGTCCAGAACGATAGTCCGACATCACCACAACAGCAGTCGGTCGTATGCGAGAAACAGCGAGGCCAACGCAATGAGACCAAGCAGTATCGTACAAATGCGAAGGACACCTCGTTGCAACACCCCAGCAGCTATTATGGATGCAACGACAATGGCAAGTATCCAGATCGACATCCGGGTCACTTGATGGCCGAGTCGTGCTAACTTCGTTGGACCGTCGAGTAGAAGAACGACGAGGAGTAGGAGTACTGCCGATGGGATCACACTCGGCAACAGCCTGATAAGCGGTCTACTTCGCTTCACGGGTTCCACCCCGTAAAGTTCCAACGTCGATACGTCGGCCGGTACGTCTTCGAGTAGTTCTTCGGAGCACGAGGCTTCTTTGGCAATGGCGGAATCCGCCAGTAGATGTCACTCGTCGGGTCGATCATTCCACGCTGCGGCGGGCTCGCACCTGTGTACAGAATACTCGTCGGATCTCCCGAGCCGAGCCCCATCCACCGTGTGTTTCCTTGATGGATCTCGACCCATCCTGCTCGGGAGACTCCAGTCACCACCTGTGCGTGGCCTATGTATCCATCAGGAGCCATCAAGACCAAGTCGCCTGGCCGCACATCATCCAGGCCAATTGGCACCGAGTTGCTTGATCTACTGAGATCTGTCGCGCCGGTGGCACCACCGACGATGTCCTTGAATTCACCCGGCGAGCCAAACTGGTCCGAGCTTGATGAGAATGATGCGGATCCCGTCTCGATTGTGATGGGTAGGCCATGCTTAGCAGCGAAATCGACGAGCAAGTTTGTCGCGAAGTCCTCGCAGGTACACCTGGCTCCGAGTTCACGTTGCCGTACCGCCGCTTTCCGAACTGCCTTGATGTACTTCTTTACCCAGTCATCATTCCAGCTATTCGTTGTATCCCACGCTGCGAGCCCAAGCGGGTCTGAGAAGACGATTGGCGAGTTGGTGGCGTACGTGTATCGGTTCCAAGATCCTGTTGCTTCAGGAGTTCCTAAGAGTGGGTCAACCCCGATGAATCGGGCCATAGCTGGGCCGGCGTACCTCGCCTTCATGTAATCAAGCCCAATCGACGCATCCCTCTCATGCCCCGTAAACTGCATCCGCACCCCATCACTGGCCCCAGGCGTAGCCACCTCCGCCAGATGCCCGAACGGATAGAACTTCAGCGAAGCCACCGCCGACCCGAGCGCCTCCGTCACCAGCCGCGTACTCCCCAGATGATCCGAGTGCAAGTACTCCACGTGTAACGAAGCCTCATCAGCGGCATGCCCTGCCACATTGTAGGCGTTCCAGTTCTCCTTCGTCGTCCGCATCCCCGGATCGCCCTCAGGGGTGCCCCCGGAATCGTGCGCCTCGAACCAGTAGTCCCAACCGAGGCCGCTCGTCAGCCCCGTGTCCTCGATGTTGGCCGCGGGTGACGACAGCCCCGCCTCGAGAACCTGCGCCGGGAACCCCGGCATGTACGTTTGCGCATAGACCGCCCGGAACACCGTGCCGGCAGGGCAGGTGTGGTGGGCCCGCATGCGCAACGTGGCGTCGCCGGTTCCACTATCGATGCCCCAGTTCCCCAGGGCTACCCCGTCCAGGCAGCTCCCGGCAGCCGCGTCGAGATTGACCGTCACACCGTTGCTGAATCCCGAGCTTCCGCAACCCGACTCGCCACGGACGCGCACGACGAAGTTGCCTCCCCCGCTGAACTCCGAGCGCAGAACCGAAAACGTGTCCGCGAGGTTCTCGATCGGGCCGATCAGTTTGACCGTCTCGCCGGTGTCGTCCTGGATCACGACGTAGTGATCCGTCCAGGTCTCGCCGGCTGCGTCGAGTTTCTCGAAGGTGATCGAGGTGCCGGTCATCGAGTCGACCGTCAGCTGGGGTGCCGGACCGCAGGCCGAGTACTGCGCGAGCAGGCGGCCGCTGCCGTAGACGTAGTGCTTGCTCGCCCGCGGCCCCTGGCCGTCGTTCGTTTCCATGAAGTCGACCGCCACCTGGCCGGAAGCGTCACGTAGCGTGAGCATCGCGTCGCCCCCGGTGATGCTACCGGCGACGATCTTGAGCCAGCGGTTTCCGTCCGGGCCATACTCCGCCTCTTGCAGGAGCCGTGCGCCGTCATACGCATTGCCGGAGGCGAGCTTCCGGGTGCGGACCTTCGTCATCCGGTTCTCCGGCGTGAAGGCATAGTCATACCCGCTCACTCCCGCCAACGGGTCGGTCACGACGTTGCCGTTTTCGTCGTGGACGAAGTCCGGCTCGGCGATCCGGTTCTTCACTCCGCCGGATTCGGTGTAGCTGCGGTTCGTGAACACGAGGCCTTCGGGACCCATCGAGGTGTAGGTCGTCTTTGACGCACCGGTCTGTCGATCGGTCATGTTGCCGTAGATGTCGAACTGGTAGTCCAGGTACTGCCCGGCTTCCAGTCCGATCTCGTTGTCCGGCTCGAACATCGCCCGGCGCAGACGGCCGACACGGTCGTAGCGGTAGATATCGTGACCAATGCCGCGAATGTTGCGAGCGCCGTCGTAGAGGTACGTGCCGGTGTCGAGGATCGGTGTGCCGGCCGAACCGTCATCGACGTAGATCCGGCTCGGGAGGAAGGCGGCGTTCGTGTCGATGTGCTGATGCGTGCCGTTGCCGAATCGAATCCGGGAGATGCCGCCCGCGGCGTTGTATTCGATCCCCGGCGAGGCGGGCGAGTCGGTGAGGAGGTCTGTGACCACAGTGCCGTCGTCGCCAATCAGTGGCCTCAACAACTACACCTGTCGCATGGCACGAACTGATTACAGCTACACGCCTGATCATTCACCCCTTCCACGTCGAAAGAAAGCTCCGCGAGAGAGAAGACTACAGTGGATGAGTTGGTTCCATTCCACGAACTGACTTCGAAGCCTTCGCCACGACTCCGAATCGTAAGGGCGGGGCCAAGCAGCGCGGGTGCGACCTTACATGATGCCGCAGAGGGATCTACCGCCCCATCTCTCAAGTACTGCAAACAGACTTGCTCGCTCGGTTTCCACTTCCCCTCAGACTCGATCATCCCTTGAGTTGACCAGGCCCATACAACCCCCTCGACAACGGCCATGGAAACGAACCCGAGCAACGCCGGATCACTTGGGCCGGGTTCTTCGATTCTGATCGCCCGAACGCTTTTGCCGCCCGTCTCGCCGACCTGCAATGGGACCCGCTCCACAACACGTCCCCCAGGCCTGAAGATCACTGCAGCCATTCCGTCGGCCGTCGCAACCACTTCGAAGTCCGGAACAATGTTCGCTGAGTACCAAACTGGCTCTGGGTCAACAAGCCATGACTCCTTGCTGACCTGCCAACAACTAGCAGGCCAGCTCTCGTGTAGCTGGCCCGCCACGCAAGCAACGAATCCGATCCCGTTCGCTGCCATTCGCACCGCAATCGGCTCTCCGGTGAGTCCCGTCGACCATCTCACGAGCTCTTGGGCGTGACATGCCTCTGCGTTGAGAGTCAAGAGAATCAACTCGACTCCGGAGGGTCCGGTTTGAGCGTGAAGCCAAGTGACTTCAGGGCCCCCGCCCCACACTGCATCGAGTTCACCGAGCGTGGGGCCGACCTCACACTGCGTTAACTTCTCGGCGATTCTGCATTTGCGTTCGATCGGCACGCTTGGTTCGGTGCGGTGTTTGTCACATCCCAATGCCGCCAGTACAAGGGCCGCTGCTGCTGCGAAGATGAACTGCGTTCGTGAAGGTTGCATTACCCGCCCCTAGTCGTCATCTGATGAGCAAGAGATCCCCTGGAAGCAGAACTTCCCACCGTCTCGCTTCAGCAGCCCGAACCCGCTTGCAGGATCCGGGTCGACGTCGGGGCACTCGCCGGAGCATCCGATTCCGTCGATCACTGCCCGCAGTTGCTTCTTCGTTAGCGCCGTTCCGCTACGCCCGAATCGATCGTGATTGAATTTGAACATGAGGTTTAGCGCATCCAGAGAGTGCCCAAGGCCAAAGCTGTGACCAAACTCGTGGGCCAAACTGGTGAAAGTCGAGTTGATACTCAGCCCAACCACCCAGTTTCCCATGGAAGTTACGCCAAGGTCTCCGCTATCCGCCAGGTTGCCGACTAGAACCACAAGCGCGTTGGGCTCAAGCTCGTTTACAAACTCAACGTTAACTATCGCCATCACCTCCGGTGTAATAGTCGATGGAACGAACTCAGCAACGCCAGATCCGGCGAGACGAGTGGTGTGACCGGCAGGATTGAATAGCACTCGCTGTGCGATCACCAGCGAGTGCTGTGCGTGCGCGATCGCAGCGTCGTAGTCAACTTCGGCGCTAACCCACAAATAGACGGGAAATTCATCTGCACCGTTCGGGTCGACAAGCCGCAGCGGTGTATTCAGCGCATATACATATAGGTTCCAGGACTGCGGGCGATTCGCGCTTCCCGGTAAAGGGTCGGCGCTTGCGAATCGACTATGGCTCGAGCTGCAATACCGAGCCTTCATGTAATCAAGCCCAATCGACGCATCCCGCTCATGCCCCGTAAACTGCATCCGCACCCCATCACTGGCCCCAGGCGTAGCCACCTCCGCCAGATGCCCGAACGGATAGAACTTCAGCGAAGCCACCGCCGACCCGAGTGCCTCGGTGACCAGCCGCGTACTCCCCAGATGATCCGAGTGCAAGTACTCCACATGCAACGAAGCCTCATCAGCGGCATGCCCTGCCACATTGTAGGCGTTCCAGTTCTCCTTCGTGGTTCGCATGCCGGGATCGCCCTCGGGCGTTCCGCCGGAATCGTGCGCCTCGAACCAGTAGTCCCAACCGAGGCCGCTCGTCAGCCCCGTGTCCTCGATGTTGGCCGCGGGTGACGACAGCCCCGCCTCGAGAACCAGCGCCGGGAAGCCCGGCATGTACGTTTGCGCATAGACCGCCCGGAACACCGTGCCGGCTGGGCAAGTGTGGTGGGCCCGCATGCGCAACGTGGCGTCGCCGGTTCCACTATCGATGCCCCAGTTCCCCAGGGCTACCCCGTCCAGGCAGCTCCCGGCAGCAGCGTCGAGATTGACCGTCACGCCGTTGCTGAATCCCGAGCTTCCGCAACCCGACTCGCCACGGACGCGCACGACGAAGTTGCCTCCCCCGCTGAACTCCGAGCGCAGAACCGAAAATGTGTCCGCGAGGTTTTCGATCGGGCCGATGAGCTTGACCGTCTCGCCGGTGTCGTCCTGGATCACGACGTAGTGATCCGTCCAGGTCTCGCCGGCTGCGTCGAGTTTCTCGAAGGTGATCGAGGTGCCGGTCATCGAGTCGACCGTCAGCTGGGGTGCCGGACCGCAGGTGGAGTACTGCGCGAGCAGGCGGCCGCTGCCGTAGACGTAGTGCTTGCTCGCCCGCGGAAAGTCATTTTTTCGATTGCTTGCGACCGATCAAGAATGCAGCGGCAATACCACCGAAACCGGCCGCGACACCGCAGATGGCCCACAGTACACCCGGCGGCTGACCATGAAGACCTATCGCGCGCCGAACTCCAGGGAACGTTAACGAGTATCCAATAACAACAACCGCTGTCGACGACGCCCAGAAGCCGGCCCTGACGCGTATTGCGCTCGAGCACAAGACCCATGCCGCGATCAAGATTGCCGACGACACCACGTATGCGTATCCGAGGGCAAGGAGCCAATAATGCAGGGATCCCGGAAAGGGAAACGCTGGGTCGCCGCGCAACGGTTTCGAGAAAACACTCCCGACCACCATTGCCGCGACGACCAGCAAGCCAAGACCTTCAACGATCGGTGCGAAGACCGCAAAGTACGCGCGGTATGGGTTGTCAGCTCCCACTACTTCCCCTAGCAGCCGCCGTGTTCGGCTGAGCAATAACCAGCAGTGTCATAGCCATAGTCCTGAGTGTCGAGAAGTGCCTTGGGTACGCTTTCCCTTCTGCCCTTCGTGCTTGGAGAAAAGTGCTCCTTCGGGACGGGCTTGTTCCAACCCACGGCACCAACTATCCCGGGAAGTTTGGGGCGCTTGCCTCCGGCTGCCTCGATCAAGCCACTCGCGAAACCGTTCGAATTGTAACCGTTGGTCCAGTAAGGAATCCCGTGGTATGGGAGGTTGTCTTGATACTCCACGAAAGCGTCTACTAGCGCTTGATCGAACTCCTCAACAGTCATTCCCACTGGTGGTTCAAGTTTGTCGAGGTGGAGAATCGCCAGACCGGCCTGGTTGGCTTCTTGATCATAGGGGTGATTCAAGTCGCCCCCGAGATTGCCGTCGGTCTTCTTGCTCGCGTCCATTCTGACGTTTCCCTTGCTTGAGTCAAACACTTGATCGCCTCGAAATGAATCGCGAAGAGACTTCGAGTTCGGGAACACGACGACAAATGCGTGCGCGCCGCCAAAAGTGGTTTCACGGACAACTAGGTAGGCAGTTCTTCCGTTCGGGTCGACACTTATGACAGGCCGATTTCGAACATACGCGTAACGGTTCCAACTCTCGGGGTGATCGGGTTTCCCTACGACCGGATCCACGCTCAAGAACCGCCCCAACCCCGGCCCACAATACCGAGCCTTCATGTAATCAAGCCCAATCGACGCATCCCGCTCATGCCCCGTAAACTGCATCCGCACGCCATCACTGGCCCCAGGCGTAGCCACCTCCGCCAGATGCCCGAACGGATAGAACTTCAGCGAAGCCACCGCCGACCCGAGTGCCTCGGTGACCAGCCGCGTACTCCCCAGATGATCCGAGTGCAAGTACTCCACATGCAACGAAGCCTCATCAGCGGCATGCCCTGCCACATTGTAGGCGTTCCAGTTCTCCTTCGTCGTCCGCATCCCCGGATCGCCCTCAGGGGTTCCCCCGGAATCGTGCGCCTCGAACCAGTAGTCCCAACCGAGGCCGCTCGTCAGCCCCGTGTCCTCGATATTTGCCGCGGGTGACGACAACCCCGCCTCGAGAACCAGCGCCGGGAAGCCCGGCATGTACGTTTGCGCATAGACCGCCCGGAACACCGTGCCGGCAGGGCAGGTGTGGTGGGCCCGCATGCGCAGCGTGGCGTCGCCGGTTCCACTATCGATGCCCCAGTTCCCCAGGGCTACCCCGTCCAGGCAGCTCCCGGCAGCCGCGTCGAGATTGACCGTCACGCCGTTGCTGAATCCCGAGCTTCCACAACCCGACTCGCCACGGACGCGCACGACAAAGTTTCCGCCCCCGCTGAACTCCGAGCGCAGAACCGAAAACGTGTCCGCGAGGTTTTCGATCGGGCCGATCAGCTTGACCGTCTCGCCGGTGTCGTCCTGGATCACGACGTAGTGATCCGTCCAGGTCTCGCCGGCTGCGTCGAGTTTCTCGAAGGTGATCGAGGTGCCGGTCATCGAGTCGACCGTCAGCTGGGGTGCCGGACCGCAGGCCGAGTACTGCGCGAGCAGGCGGCCGCTGCCGTAGACGTAGTGCTTGCTCGCCCGCGGCCCCTGACCGTCGTTCGTTTCCATGAAGTCGACCGCCACCTGGCCGGAAGCGTCACGTAGCGTGAGCATCGCGTCGCCTCCAGTGATGCTGCCGGCGACGATCTTGAGCCAGCGGTTTCCGTCCGGGCCATATTCCGCCTCTTGCAGGATCCGTGCGCCGTCATACGCATTGCCGGAGGCGAGCTTCCGGGTGCGGACCTTCGTCATCCGGTTTTCCGGCGTGAAGGCATAGTCATACCCGCTCACCCCCGCCAACGGGTCGGTCACGACGTTGCCGTTTTCGTCGTGGACGAAGTCCGGTTCGGCAACGATCGAGTTTGATGCGACTCCTCGGTATTCGCTCGCTCTTCACATCGCCGTTCTGCGGGATCCCGATCAAGCCATGGTGAAACCCTGGCGTATAGACTGCGCAGGATCGACAGCAGCCTCCTTATCCTCTCTCCACTGACGGCTTTGCTTCAGTATTTGTCTCGTAGTCGTGCCTGATCCCAGGGGATGTCTCAGACACCGCGAGACTCATCGTGTCGAGCGAAACGCGAATACGTTGACCCTGGAAGCAGTCGATGCGCAACTCAAAACGCTGCCCGCGCCTCTTCACCGTCAGTCGTGATATTTCCCAGTTGTGCGGTTTTTCATCTGCCCGCCAATCGGTTGGACGCGGGACGAGACCCGTGACGCTCAGAGCGGTAACGCCTTCACATACGAGATCGATCAGGCACTCTTCGTCGCCGAAGGACTTCCCCAGCGCCACGAAACCGGCATGAAACGCCGGGTCAATCTCGACAGGGATTCGGACTCGTTGGTTGGCGGTGTCTGTCGCGACCGCGTACACAAGCGCGTCGGTGAAGGTGACCCGGTTCAGATCAAGCGGGTTCACGCCTATGACCTCGGGCTCTCCACGCGCCTCCATCACTTCTTCTCCTCTTGGGGCGGTGGCGGGACCGGTGCTACACGAGCAGGCTGAGTGGTTGTCGATCCGGTGAGGGGTGGATGTGTTTGCGCAGCGGGCGCCGGTTTCCCGGTCTGGACGTTGACGGGTTGCCCCTGTTGATTGTAGACCCTGGTATAACCAGAAGGATTCTGGGCATTCGGACTTGCGGCACGGACTGCCCCAGCGTTTCCTTGTGACCCGGCGGGGCGGTACACGACGCCTTGCGCATTTGCCGCCATGCTGCGAACCGAGCCGGCAGGTACACTTACGGCGCCGTCCGCTGTTGATATGGTCGTTCGGGTGAGCGTAGTCGAAGATGCTCTTGCTCCGCCGGCGGCGCCGGTGACCGTTAGGATGATGCCGCCTGCGCGCCCGGCCTCGGCTGCGCCGGCTCGGAGATAGTCTTCGCCCGAGCCACCTGCGCCAATCGTCTCGCCCATTGAGCTACCGATATTGAGCATGTCTCCGGCTCCCTGAACGAGCGAACCGACGGTACCGAGTGTCGCATCTGCCACGACGCCAAGCATGCTCCCGTTGTTCAGAGAATCCCCAAACGTTTGAACGGCAGCTCCTGCGTCGATGACCATCGCAGCGGCATCCTCGAAGACAGTCGTTTCTTCACCGTTTGGATCAAGGTACTTGATGGGATTGTTTAGAACGTATGGATAGCGATTCCAGCTCTGCGGGTTGTTGGCCCCTCCTTCCACAGGATCAACACTCAGGAAGCGACCGAAGTTACCGCCATAGTACCTCGCCAACATGTAATCCAGCCCAACCCCAGCATCCCGCTCATGCCCCGTAAACTGCATCCGCACCCCATCACTGGCCCCAGGCGTAGCCACCTCCGCCAGATGCCCGAACGGATAGAACTTCAGCGAAGCCACCGCCGACCCGAGCGCCTCCGTCACCAGCCGCGTACTCCCCAGATGATCCGAGTGCAAGTACTCCACGTGTAACGAAGCCTCATCAGCGGCATGCCCTGCCACATTGTAGGCGTTCCAGTTCTCCTTCGTCGTCCGCATCCCCGGATCGCCCTCAGGGGTGCCCCCGGAATCGTGCGCCTCGAACCAGTAGTCCCAACCGAGGCCGCTCGTCAGCCCCGTGTCCTCGATGTTGGCCGCGGGTGACGACAGCCCCGCCTCGAGAACCTGCGCCGGGAACCCCGGCATGTACGTTTGCGCATAGACCGCCCGGAACACCGTGCCGGCAGGGCAGGTGTGGTGGGCCCGCATGCGCAACGTGGCGTCGCCGGTTCCACTATCGATGCCCCAGTTCCCCAGGGCTACCCCGTCCAGGCAGCTCCCGGCAGCAGCGTCGAGATTGACCGTCACGCCGTTGCTGAATCCCGAGCTTCCACAACCCGACTCGCCACGGACGCGCACGACGAAGTTGCCTCCCCCGCTGAACTCCGAGCGCAGAACCGAAAACGTGTCCGCGAGATTTTCGATCGGGCCGATGAGCTTGACCGTCTCGCCGGTGTCGTCCTGGATCACGACGTAGTGATCCGTCCAGGTCTCGCCCGCTGCGTCGAGTTTCTCGAAGGTGATCGAGGTGCCGGTCATCGAGTCGACCGTCAGCTGGGGTGCCGGACCGCAGGCCGAGTACTGCGCGAGCAGGCGGCCGCTGCCGTAGACGTAGTGCTTGCTCGCCCGCGGCCCCTGACCGTCGTTCGTTTCCATGAAGTCGACCGCCACCTGGCCGGAAGCGTCACGTAGCGTGAGCATCGCGTCGCCACCGGTGACGCTGCCGGCGACGATCTTGAGCCAGCGGTTTCCGTCCGGGCCATATTCCGCCTCTTGCAGGATCCGTGCGCCGTCATACGCATTGCCGGAGGCGAGCTTCCGGGTGCGGACCTTCGTCATCCGGTTTTCCGGCGTGAAGGCATAGTCATACCCGCTCACCCCCGCCAACGGGTCGGTCACGACGTTGCCGTTCTCGTCGTGGACAAAGTCCGGCTCGGCGATCCGGTTCTTCACTCCGCCGGACTCGGTGTAGCTGCGGTTCGTGAACACGAGGCCTTCGGGACCCATCGAGGTGTACGTCGTCTTCGACGCACCGGTCTGTCGATCGGTCATGTTGCCGTAGATGTCGAACTGGTAGTCCAGGTACTGCCCGGCTTCCAGTCCGATCTCGTTGTCCGGCTCGAACATCGCCCGACGCAGACGACCGACGCGGTCGTAGCGGTAGATGTCGTGACCAATGCCGCGAATGTTGCGAGCGCCGTCGTAGAGGTACGTGCCGGTGTCGAGGATCGGTGTGCCGGCCGAACCGTCATCGACGTAGATCCGGCTCGGGAGGAAGGCGGCGTTCGTGTCGATGTGCTGATGCGTGCCGTTGCCGAATCGAATCCGGGAGATACCGCCTGCGGCGTTGTATTCGATCCCCGGCGAGGCGGGCGAGTCGGTGAGCAGGTCTGTAACCACAGTGCCGTCGTCGCCGGTCAGACTGGTCAGGGCACCATGACGGTGCTCATAGCTCAATGTGATCGCATCGGCGATATCGCGATACGGCAGCGTGTGGGAGAGCGGCTGCCCCAGCGAGTCATACGTGTACGCCGCCGTGAAGTCGTGGGACACGCCATCTCGATCCCAATCGAGTGACGTCTCCTCCTTCGTGATCCGCCCTTCGTCCTGCACGTAGTGGATCTCCTTGCGGAAGACCTCGAGCTGGTTCGCTTCATCGTACTTCTTGATCGTCGTCGGGGCACCCCAGGCCTTCGACCCCGCCGTGTGCAGCTGATCATAGACGGTCTCGCTCAGCAGCTCGGTAGACCGCCTCTCGATCCGAATGTTCGAGATGCCGATTCCCTTGCCTGTCGTGCTGTTCTTCCGCATGGAATAGAAGTGGAACTGGACGTAGACGGTCTGTCCTGCGAACTCGTCGAGCGAGATTGGCACGGATTTCTTCCACTTCGACCACGACTTCTGCTTCGAGTCGACGAAGAACACGGCATCGTCGTCGGTGAAGGTCTGGTCGGTCGACACTCGAACCGAGAACTGGTCCATTTTCGCGGTGGCCTGCTTCGTCTCGCGCGTCTCCCGGAAGTATTCGAACGTGAGGGCGGCCCCAGCGTCTCCAACCTGGATTTGCCCCGACTCGAGAGTGGACGTCTGAATTGCATTCTTGGCGTACCGGCACTGGGAGTCACCGATGTACCAGGCGTCGCGATCCAGGCAGGGGTCGGGATCCTGCGAGTCGAACACGTAGAGATCAAAGCCACTCGAGGTCCAGGCGGTGTCTCCCGCGTCGTACGACAGACTCATCGCGTCGAGGGCCGAGTCGAGGCGCCGCTCCAGCTTGACCGGTCGACCGTAGGCATCGTCCGAGTGGTGATACCCAAACCCGGTTATTGTCAACCGCCACCCGTCTCTGTGGGCTCTGTGGGCATCGGTCCGGGCCGAGCTCCGGGCCAAACCCCAGGCCAGGATCGCCGCCGGGGTCTATCCTGATCGACTGTGGAGTTGAACTTCCGCCGGATCCACCGAAACGAAAGCCCGGGCGGTGCGTTTAACTCACCGAGGGACGGATGACCGACAGTCTGACCAGCGACCCCAGCAGCCCCCGTTTCCAGGAGGAGACCCGGGGATATCTGCAGCGACGGCTGCGCCTGCTGGCGGGAGCGGTCGCCGGGATCACCGGTATCCTGCTCGTCGCCTTCGCGGTGATGTCGCTGATCGGCGGCATGGGGGCGGGCCAGCTCGTCCGGGACTTCGTCATCGCCTTCCCCAACGCGGTGCTGTTCTGGATGGTCGCGCTGACCGCCGGGATGTACGTCGCCCTGAAGCGGCGCTCCTGGTCCCCGGTCGCGCTGGGTGTGATCGACGCGCTGCTGCTCTGGACGATGATCGTCCCCTGCCTGCTGCTCTACAGCGAACTGCACCACTACTCGTTCTCGGGCTTCGCCGCGGTCGTGCCGTTCCTCACGCTGTTCGTGCTGACCCGGGCGGTGTTCGTCCCCAGCAGCGCGCTGCGCACGGCGCTGCTGTCGGCGCCGGCGGCTCTCGGTGTGCTGGCGATCCAGCTGGCCCAGGGCGGCTCGTTCGCGAGCCCGGGCGAACCGTTCGGCGCGAGTCATTTCACCGACCAGCTGGTGCAGAACCAGGTGATCCTGCTCGGCACCGTGGCGATCGCGGCGCTGGCCTCGAACCTGAATCTCAGCCTGCGCCGGACCAGCTACGACGCCAGCAAGCTGGGCCAGTACGACCTCCACGAGATGATCGGCTCCGGCGGCATGGGCGAGGTCTACCGGGCGACCCACTCGCTGCTCAAGCGCGAGACGGCGGTCAAGATGATCCGCGCCGAGGCCAGCGGCAAGGACGTCCTGAACCGGTTCGAGCGCGAGGTGCGCCAGACCAGCCGGCTGACCCATCCGAACACGATCGCGATCTTCGACTACGGACACACCGCCAACGGCGTCTTCTACTACGCGATGGAGCTGCTCGACGGCGCCGACCTGCGGCGCATCGTCGAGTACGACGGTCCGCTGCCGGCCGGGCGGGTGATCCACATCCTCGAGCAGGCCTGCGGCGCGCTGTCCGAGGCGCACAAGAAAGGCATGGTCCATCGCGACGTCAAGCCGGCCAACCTGATGCTCTGCGAGCGCGGCGGCGTACCCGACGTGGTCAAGCTGCTCGACTTCGGGCTGGTGCGGGACTTCTCGGCGGCGATGGGCTCGAAGCGGCGCGAGGACAAGATGCTCGCCGGCACCCCCGAGACGATGCCGCCCGAGGTGATGTACCCCGACGCCGTCGGCCCGCGGTCGGATCTGTACTCCCTCGGCTGCGTCGCCTACTACATGCTCAGCGGCCAGCCGGTGTTCAAGGGCAAGGACACGCGCTCGCTGATCCGGATGCATCAGTCGGTACACCCCGAACAGCTCACCGAGCGCAACCCGGACGTGCCGCAGGACCTGGCCAAGCTCGTGCACCGCTGCCTGGCCAAGAGCATGGATCAGCGGCCCAACGATGCCGCCGGGCTCCGGGACGAGCTGCTGCGCTGTGCCGACGCCGGCAGCTGGACCACCGACGATGCGACGGTCTGGTGGAAGGCTCATGGCCAGAAGCTCGCCGAGTCGATCCCGATCCGGGAAGGCTCGACCGGCAAGAGCGCGATGAGCACGATGCTGCTGCCCCAGGACAGCCGGCTGATGGATCGGCGAGACGTCGGCTAGAATGGGCGCCCACCTGGGAGGCGCCCTCTAGCATGTCGATCGAACCCGGACAGCAGCTGCTGCACTACCGCCTGACCGAACCGCTCGGTGCGGGGGGGATGGGCGTCGTCTGGAAAGCGACCGACACGACCCTCGGCCGGGACGTCGCGATCAAGATCCTCCCCGACGCCTTCGCCGATGATGCCGAGCGGCGGACGCGCTTCGAGCGGGAGGCCCGGGTGCTGGCTTCGCTGAACCACCCGGGCATCGCCGCGATCTACGGGCTGCATCAGGACCAGGGCACCCACTTCCTGGCGATGGAGTTCGTCGAGGGGCAGGATCTGTCCCAGCGGATCGGCGCCACCGGTGCGCTGCCCCTGGACATCGCCCTGGATGTCGCCGGGCAGATCGCCGATGCGCTGGCGGCGGCCCACGACAACGGCGTGGTGCATCGGGATCTGAAGCCGGCCAACGTCGTGCTGACGACCGAGGGCAAGATCAAGGTCCTCGACTTCGGGCTGGCCAAGGCGCTGACCGGCGACCCGTCCAGCAGCGGGTTCGAGGCGACGATGTCGCCCACCGTCACCTCGGCCGGCACCGTCGCCGGGGTGATCCTCGGTACCGCCGCCTACATGAGTCCGGAACAGGCCCGGGGGCGAGCCGTCGACCGGCGCGCCGACATCTGGGCCTTCGGTTGTCTGCTCTACGAGATGCTGACCGGCAAGACGCTGTTCGGCGAGGAGACGATCTCGGACACGCTGGCCGCCGTGCTGCGCAGCGAGCCGGACATGGACGCGTTGCCGGGGAACACCCCGGCCTCGATTCGCCGGTTGATCGCGCGCTGCCTGACCAAGGATCCCGAGCAGCGGCTGGCCCACATCGCCGGCGGCCGGCTCGAGATTCGCGATGCGATCCTGGGCACCGACGACGTCGTGACGGCCGGGCCGTCTGGTGGCGTCGCGGCGACCTCGACGGCGACACGGATGCGCTGGTTGCCGTGGGTCGCGTTCGCGGTCTCGATGCTCCTGCTGGTCACGGTCTTGCTCACGCGAGGCGGTGACGCTTCGAGCGTTGCCGCCGAACCGCTGAACCTGTCGATCGACCTGCCGACCGGGGCGTACCTGCCCACGTCGTCCCAGATGTCGTCGATCACGATGGCGCGGGACGGCTCGAAGCTCGCGATCGTCCTCGACTCCGAAGGCCAGTCGAGCCTCTACCTGCGACGGATGGACGCGCCGGATTTCGTCAAGATGCCGGATACCGTCGGAGCGACGTCGCCGGCATTCTCTCCTGATGGGCAGTCGCTGGCGTTCTTCCAGGGCGGCGCCTTGAAGACGATCGCGGTCGACGGCAGCCGCGCGATCAAGGTCGCCGATGCACCGGGCGGCAATCGTGGTAGCACGTGGGCCAACGATTCGATCATCTACGCCCCGCATTACACGAGCGCGCTGATGCAGGTCCACCCGTCGGGAGGCACGCCGACCCCGTTGACCGAACTCGATGAGGCCGCTGGAGAACGGACGCACCGCTGGCCGCAGGCGATTCCCGGGAAGGACCTCGTGCTGTACACGGTCGGAATGATCGACAGCCCCGAGTCCTACGACACGGCGCGCATCGACGCGGTTCGCCCCAGCACCGGCGAGCGGAGGTCGATCCTCGAGGGGGCGAGCTTCGCCCGCTACGTCGCCAGCGGGCACCTCCTGTTCGCCCGGGGCGGTTTCCTGCTCGCCGTCGCCTTCGACCCGGAGACGCTCGAGACCCGGGGCACTCCGGTGGTCGTGATGGAGAGCGTGCGTGGCGTCCTCGGCTCGGGTGTGGCCCACACGGTCTTCTCGGACAACGGGTTGATGGCCTACGTCCGGGGCGCGGAGTCGGAGGTCCAGTACAGCCTCACCTGGCGCTACGAAGACGGCAAGTCCGAGCCACTGCCGCTGCCTGCCCGCCGGTACGGCCGCTTCGAGTTTTCTCCGGACCGGACGCGGATTGCGGTGGAGGTCTCCGGTGACGCCGTGTTCAATATCTGGGTCTACGACCTGCGCACCCAGGCGTTCAACCGGCTGACCTTCGACGGCGACAACACCATGCCGGTCTGGTCCCCCGACGGCAAGAAGATCGCCTTCGCCTCGACCCGCAGCGGCGCCATGGCGACGTACACGAAGAATGCCGACGGCACCGGAGACGCCACCCTCGTGACCTCGCCCTCGGATTACGCGGACTGCGGTATGACGGTGCCCTCGGGCTGGTCGCCCGACGGCAGCACCCTGGCGATCGCGATGTCGGATCGCGACGCCTCGAACATCTATCTCCTGTCGCTGGCCGACGGCAGCCCGGCCACGCCGTTCCTGGCAACCCGCGATGCGGAACTCCACGGCGTCTTCTCCCCCGACGGGCGGTTCATGGCCTACGTCTCCACCGAGAGCGGTCGAGACGAGATCTACGTCCGGGAGTACCCGGGGCCGGGCGGTAAGTGGCAGATCTCCAGCGGAGGCGGGAGGCAACCGTTGTGGTCGGAGGACGGGAGCGCGCTCTACTACGGGAACGGCCGGGAGCTCTACCGGGTTCGGCTCGATGTCGACGGAGGCTTCCGGTCGCTGTCGACCGAGACGATTTACGAGAACGTGCCCGACCTCGGCACGGGAGAGGGCCGGATCTACGGCATCGACATCGCCGCCAACCGGCGATTCCTGCTGGCCGAGCCCGAAACCGACAACACGACACGATCGGTCAGCGTGATCGTCAACTGGTTCGACGAGTTGCGCCGCAAGGTGCCGGCCGAGTGAGAATCGATTGAGAGCTGAATGAGAATCGCACCGCTGTTTCGCCTCGTGATCCTGTTGCTCGTGGCCGCAACGCTGGCAGCTCCGGCGATGGCCCAGGAGCTCGAGCCGCGACTGTTCCAGAACCTGCCTGTCGGTGCGAACATCGCGACGTTGGCCCTGGGCTACTCCCGGGGCAACGTGCTGTTCGACAGCACGCTGCCGATCGAGGATGCCAACGCCAAGCTGTTCATCGCCGCGCTGGCCTACGTGCGTGCGCTGAATGTCGGTGGACTCTCGGGCCGCATCGAGGCGACGCTGCCTTACGCGACCGGTCACTGGGAGGGGCTCGTCAACGGTCAGTTCGCCGAGACCGACCGCTCCGGCTTCGCCGATGCCCGTATCCGCTTCGCGGTCAATTTCAGCGGCGCTCCGGCGTTGAAGGGGCGGGACTATTTCGGCTACCGCCAGAAGACGATCTGGGGTGCCAGCCTCCAGCTGTTCATACCCACCGGCGAGTACGACGGCACCCGCCTGATCAACCTCGGTACCAATCGCTGGGCCGTGCGGCCGCAGATCGGTTTTTCGCGGGCGGTCGGGGCGTGGGCATTCGAAGGCGCGGCGACCGCCTGGCTCTACGGCGACAACGACGATGCCAACGGGCAGACGCTGAGCCAGGATCCGGTCTACGCGCTGCAGGGGCACGTGCTGTACCGCTTGAAGAAGGGCATCGCCTTCAGCCTGTCGGCGGGATTTGCCGATGGCGGCAAGGCGACCGTCGGCACCGAGGAACGCAGTTCGCTGAAGAACAACTCGCGGATCGGGGTGACCATGTCGCTGCCACTCGGCAAGCGTGACGGGCTCAGCTTCGTCTACACGAACCGGTTGGCAGCGGCGGTTGGCTCGGACTTCGACACCTACGGCGTCAGTTACCGCTATCTCTGGGGCGTTTGAGCCGACATCGTCTCCCGCAGTTCGTCTTTCCAGTTGAGTACGACGCGCAGTTCTCGTGGGCCCGCGGGCTCTCCGTGCCGGACCATCAGAAAGCGCGTGGCGTCGCCCGATATGTCGTAGTGCTGATGCCCGACCGCCGCCGCGTCGAACACCCCTTCGAAGAGCACACGTGGCTTGCCGAACGACAAGCTCGTCCCGTAACGGACACTGACCGCGAGCATCTGGTTCTCCTTGCGGTAAAACAGCTGCTTGCCATCGGGAGCCCATACCGGTTCACGGCCGCCGTCGATGGAGACCTTATGGGTCGCTCCCGGATCGGGGTACGACTGCACGTAAACCTCTCGCTCGGTCAGATTGCCCGCGACATAGGCCATCCAGCGGCCGTCGGGTGACACCCGGGGGAACCCCTGGAGTCGACCGGTTGCGGGAACCACCTCCGGCACCTCCACCTTCTGGAGATCCACCCTGAAGATGCCGCCTCCGTCCCATTCGGTGTAGAGCAGCGCTCCTCCGGCACTGACCCAGCTTCCCGGTACTGCGTGAGGCGTGGTCGCCAGTAAATCCGGGGGGCCGCTGAAATCGGTGCGCACCTGATACAGACTCCAGTGTCCGGGTTGGATCCCCGAGAGGACCGCGAGAGACTCGCCGTCGGGGCTCCACTCCGATTCCCAGGTCACCCCACCGTGAGTCAACTGCTGGAATTGCCCTCGTTCCAGCTCGTACAGGTACACATCACGCATCCCGGCGGGGGTGTGGATGTCCAGGGAGATGCGCGTGGCGTCCGGAGACAGCCTCGGGTGCACCCACGTCCCCTTCCCCTCGGCAATCACGGTTTCGGTTCCATCGATGTCGACCCAGAGGAGTTTCTCGTCGGGGCGAGTCGTGTCCGCCGGGGCGTAGATCAGCGTGCCGCTGTCCGAGACGTCGAACCAGGTCATCACCATCCCACCGAGACCGGGCGACGTGTGAATTCCCTGAAGCACAGGGATGGCCGGTCCAGCCACGCGGTGCTGTCGCCCATCGAACGGCGCTGCAAAGAGCTCGCCGGAGCGGGCGAACACCAGCGCGTCGTTGCCGACCTGAACGCCGAGGGCCGCGTCCTCGAGGATGATCTCCCAATCGCCGCCGGCCGCATCCATCCGCGCCACGCGGTTCCCTCCGGGGCCGGAAACGGTGAAGAGCAGCGACCTGCCGTCGCTGGTGAAGCGTGGCGCGTGATGCGCGAGTTCGTCCCGTGCGACGTCCGGGCGGCTCAGTTGCTCGGTGGCGCCGTTGGCGACCGATACGCGCCAGAGGCCATCGGCCGTGAAGACGATCGTCGCCCCGTCCGGTGACCACGCCGCATCGAAGGCGATTGCGCGGCCGACCGAGTCGCTGACCGGTTGCGGCGATCCGCCGCCGAGCGAGGTCTTCTTGAGGATGCCGTCGGTGTAGAAGCCGAGCCATTTTCCGTCGGGTGAGAAGAACGGCGCGCGGGCGTTCGCCGTGCCCGGAATGGGGACTGGCTCTGCGGATTCGGACTTCACGAACAACCGGGCCTCTTCGTTCTCGTCGATTGCCGAGAACGCGATCAACGAGCCGTCCCGCGAGATCGCGACGACGTTGGAGTAGTCGAACTTGCCTCCCGGCCCGGGGAGATCGAGGCGCGTTTCCGCCGGGAGCGGAACGATCCAGCGTGAGACTGGTGCTGTGGATCCGTGATCGCGGTCTGCTCGCTCGGACCAGGCAACGATCAGCAGCACACCGAGGACGGCCGTCAGGAGCCATGGAAGCCAACGCGGCCAGCGGACCGCGGACCTGGAAGGCACGACTAATCCGTCCGGATCCGATTCCGGATCCGCCCGATACTTCTCGATCGCCACCCGAAGTTCCCCGGCGTCCCGCAGTCGCCGACGCGGCTCCTTGTCCAGACAGCGACGAAGCAACCGCTTCAGGAACGGCGGCGTGGCGGGGGGTAATCGATCGAGGTCCGGCTCCTGCATGACGATCTTCGCGAGCACATCGGTCGTTGACTCGCCATCGAACAGAAGGGCGCCGGTCAGGCACTCGTACAGCACGCAGCCCAGTGCCCACAGGTCGGTGCGTGAACAGACCGGCTTGCCCCGAGCCTGTTCAGGGCTCATGTAGGGTGCCGTGCCCAGGATCGTACCCGCGCTGGTCGCCGTTACCGTCGCGGCCACCGAGGTGCGGGCATCGCTCACTTCGGCGATCGACTCACGGGCGAGGCCGAAATCCAGCACCTTGACGGTTCCGTCGGGGCGGATCTTGACGTTGGCCGGCTTGAGGTCTCGATGGATGATTCCGCGTTCGTGGGCGGATTCGAGTGCGTCAGCGATCTGCCGGACGACCTCGAGGGTGTCGTCGAGGGGCAGGGCGCCGCCAGCGAGGCGTTCGGCGAGAGTCTGTCCTTCGACGTACTCCATCACGATGAACGCCGGGTCCGAGCCGTCGGCCCGGTGCAATCCGTAGACCGCTGCAATGTTCGGGTGGTTCAGTGCGGCGAGCAGCCGCGCCTCCCGCTCGAACCGTCCCAGCGGCTCCGGGTTCGGCGAGCCGGCATCGGAGAGCAGCTTGATCGCCACGTCACGATTCAGCGAGGTATCGACCGCCTTCCAGACGACTCCCATACCACCTTCGCCGATCTTCTCGGTTACCCGGTAGTGGGCTAGCTGGCTGCCGGCGGCGATCTGCAAACGGCTTTCCTCGTGGTCAAGAACCGACACAGTCTAGCTTGAGGCGATATGATGTGGCCGAAATGAATCGATCCCGCCCACCGCTGATCTGCCGGGTCCCGGCGGTGTTCCTGTTCGTCATCGGCGCGCTCGTCGGGGCACTGGGTCTGGCCTGCCTGCCGCCGGTCATGGGATGGATCCTCGCCGGGGGGCAGGTTCCCCCGGGAGGCCCGTCCGTGGCCGGCTGGGTCGGTGGTCTGCTGCTGCTCGCCGTGGCCGGGGCGATCTTGCGCGCCGGCTGCCGGTCGTGGGCCGCGGCGGTGGACAGCTCTCCGCGACGGGTGCAGTTCAAGTTGATGGCGGTCGGCCTGGTCGTGGTGCTGGGGCTGACCCTGCTCGAGGTCGTCGCTCACATCGCCGTCGACAAAGAGCGGGTGCTCTCGGGGGATGCCTACCAGCACTACAAGTGGGCCCGCAATCACCGGCGCAACCTCGCGGCCGGGGGTGCAACGCCCGGGGGCGGGCTGCACAAGACCTACCCGACGGACCGCTACGATGCGGAGCTGGGCTGGGTGCCGGTCGAGAACTACCGCTCGGAGCGGATCAACGTCAACGCCGACGGGCTGCGCGGGCTGCGGGAGCATCCGCGGGTCAAGCCCGAGGGCGAGCGCAGGATCGTGCTCACCGGCGACTCGTTCTCCTGGGGCGAGGATGTCGCCGATGCCGAGGTCTACACCGAGGTGCTGGACGGCATGCTCGAGAACACGCGCGTGATCAACCTGGGCGTCCACGGTTACGGCACCGACCAGCAGTACCTGCGCTTGAAGAAGATGGGGTTCGACTACGACCCGGACCTGGTGATCCTGTCGTTCTACAAGACCAACGGCGAACGGAACGTGCTGTCGTTCCGCAGTTACGCCAAGCCGCGGTTCCGCCTATCAGGCTCGCCCGACGGTGGCGAGCTGCAGACTCGAGAACGTCCCGGTGCCGGCGCCCGACGATCCGGCGGTCACCGGGTACGACCCGTTCGTGCTCTCGTACTTCTGGGCGCTGTTGCAGAAGACCTCGGGTCGTGCGCTGGAGCGGACGCGCTTCGCGCCACAGTGGGCGTTGACCCGGGCGATCCTCGATGCGACCTACGACGAGGTCCGCAGCCGGGACCTGCCGTTCCTGCTGGTCTACATTCCGGCGAGCCGCCCGCATCTCTCCGAGGTTCCCGAAGCGGCGGAGGGAGTGTTGACGCGCTGGGCCGCCGAGCGCGGTGTCGAGATGCTCAACCTGCGGCTGGAGTTCCTGAAGCTGCCGACCGACCAGCGCGATGGCCTGTACGCCGGACACTGGACCGCCGCGGGGCACCGCATCGCCGCCGAACGCATCGCCGAACGGGTCTCCGAGCGTCTCTCCGAACCTCTCGAACCTTGACGGCTCCCCGCTGACCGCCGCACAATGTCGTCATGTCCGGCTCACGATCGTCCGATCGCCCCAACCTCGAACAGAAGAAGAAGCAGGCCAAGGAGCTGCTGAAGGCCGTCCGCGGTCTCGACGGCCAGGCGGCGTTGCGCTTCACCTGGAACCTGCCCCGCTTCCGCGGGAAGTCCGACCAGGACGTGATCCAGGCCGGCGTGACCCTGGCCGACGCCCAGGCGGTGATCGCCCGGGAGAGCGGCTTCGAAAGCTGGGCCCGGTTGACCCGCTACGTGCGCACACTCGAAACCGACCCCGACGGCCCGGTCGCCGCCTTCGAGAACGCGGTGCGGGCGATCATCCGCGGCGACATCCCCGCGTTGCGACGCTTGCTCGATCAACGTCCCGAACTGGCCACGGCGCGGTCGCCTCGTGAGCGGCGTTCGGTGTTGCCGCACTATCTCGCCGCCAACGGTGTCGAGGACGAACATCAGATCACCCCGCCCAACGCCGTGGAGGTCGCCCGGCTGCTGTTCGCCGCGGGTGCCGATGCGGTGGTCAATGCAACGTCGGGCGCCTACGGTGGCGGCGGTGGCTCCACGCCGCTGGTGGCGCTGGTCACGAGCTCCCATCCTCACGACGCCGGGGTCCAGGCCGAGCTGGTGCAGGTGTTCTGCGACGCCGGTGCCCAGGTCGACGGGATCGACGACGACGGTCTGCCCCTGGCCTCGGCGATCGGCTTTCGTTACCCGGCCGCGGCCGTCGCGCTGGTAGACTGCGGGGCCCGGGTGGACAACCTGCCGGCGGCGGCGGCAGCGGGCCAACTCAAGATCGTCCGGCGCATGCTCGATCCCGACGGAGGACTTCCGTCGGAGGCGGTCCGGTTCCAGAACCCGGACTTGAAGCTGCCGCGGAGCGTCGCGCCCCACCCCGAGGCCAGCCTGCAGCAGGCGTTCGTCTTCGCCTGCATGGCCGGGGAGCGAGAGATCGCCCAGCTGCTGCTCGACGCCGGTGTCGATGTGAACGGCGCGCCGCGCAAGGGGGTCACCGCGCTGCACGAAGCGATCCACCAGGCCGACCTCCCGACGGTGCGCTTCCTGCTGGATCGCGGGGCCGACCCGACGCAGCGGGATTCGAACTGGAACTCGACGCCGTTCGGCTGGTGCGATCCGAAGAAAAGTCCGGAGATCGTCGAGGAGATCCTCTCCCGGGGCAAGGTCGATTTTCTCGACGTGATCGAGCTCGGACGCCTCGACGTTGTGCGATCGGTGCTCGCCGCAGAGCCTGCGCTGGCCAACGCACCCGCGGGCCAGGGGATGGCGCTGCGCTACGCGGCGTTCCACGGCAACGTCGAGCTGGCCCGGTTGCTGCTGGAGTTCGGCGCCGACCCGGCGCTGGCGAACGCGGCCGGCAACTCGGCGGTCGACTACGCGCGGAAGGCGGGGCAGCCGGAGATCGTCGCCCTGTTCGACGCGCTCGACGCGCCCTAGAGCGTCACGACCACTTCGGTGCCCCGGGGCTTGCGGGCGCGAAGCTCGATCGTCCCCTCGTGAAGCTGAACGATGCGCTGGCACAGGCTCAGACCGATGCCGTAGCCGACGCCGTGGCCCCGTGAACGATCGCCCTTGACGAAGGGCTTGAACAGTTGATCCGCAGTACCGCTCGGGATTCCGATGCCGTCGTCGATCACGCGGATCACGGTCTGGCCGGTCGGCCCGCCGTTGGACTGCACGCTCACCTGAACCGGCCGGCTGTCGGGATGCGAGAACTTGATCGCGTTGTCGACGAGGTTCTGGATCAGCATCCGGAGCAGCGCCGGGTCTGCGTGAACCACGGCCGGCTCCGGCCGCACCGGCTCGACCAGCTCGACGCCGGGGCCGCGTCCGGCGTGGGTCGCCACGACGTCGGCGGCGAGCTGGCGCAGGTCGAACCGTTCGCCTTCGAGACGGTCGGCACGGGAGCGCAGCGCCTCCCGTTCGAGCAGTGCGGCGATCAGCTGCTCCATCTCGCGCATGTCCCGGGCCAGCGATTCGCGCTTGTCGCCCTCGGGCATGAACTCCAGGGCGACCTTCATCCGGGCGATCGGTGAGCGCAGCTCGTGGCTCACGTCGGCCAGCAATCGTTCGCGGTCGTCGATCATCTCGCCGACGCGACCGGTCATCGTGTTGAAGGCGGTCGCGACCTTGCCGATCTCGTCGTTGCGGATCACCGGCACCCGGGCCTTGAAGTCGCCCTGGGTCACCGCGTCGACGCCACGGCGGAGCAGCGTCAACGGGCGGATCTGGCGCTGGAGAAACCAGAAGACCGAGCCGATCACGGCGACGATGATCACCAGCATGCCGGCGAGGATCGGCATGTGGCTCTCGCTGAACGAGAACAGCGAGAACTGGAAGATCACCTCGGTTCCGTCGGGGCCGGTGCGATGGGCGCGGATCCAGTGCCGGAAGACCGACGGCGTCTCGGTGGAGATGATCGCCGGGTGGCCGGTACTGTCGAAGGCGTAGGCCTCGCCTGCCGGGGGCTGAACGATGATCACCACGTTGTGGCGCCGGGCCATCCTCTGCCAGATGTCCGGGTCGTCGCTGGCGAAGCCATGTTCCGCCAGGGTGTCGCTGTAGGGGCCGAGGGTCCGCTGGACGACCAGGCCCAGGAAGTGGCCGTGGACGACGGCGTAGAAGCCCGCGCCGACGAGGGCGATCCCGACGACCACGACCAGCGCCGCCAGACGGAAGCGGGAGAGCAGGCTGCCTTCCCTAGGAATCGGAGGCTCCCACGAACTGGTAGCCGGTGCGCCAGATCGTCTTGATGTAGCGCGGTGACTTCGTGTCGTCGGCCAGCTTCTTGCGCAGCCGGCTGATCAGCATGTCGACCGAGCGATCGTAGATGTCGGCGCCACCGCCATCGAAGCCGCGCAGCCTGCGCAGCAGCATCTCGCGGGTCAGCACCCGGCCGCGGCTCTCCATCAGGATGCGCAGCAACTCGAACTCCATCGAGGTCAGCTCGATCTCCTCGTCCTTCAGGGTGACGCGGCGGGTTTCAGTCTCGAGCACGAGGTCGCCGGCGCCGGTCAACCGTCGCGAGGGGGTCTCCCGGGAGCGGCGCATCAGCGTCTCGACCCGGGCGACGAGTTCGCGGGGCTCGAACGGTTTCGGAACGTAATCGTCGGCGCCGAACTCCAGGCCGAGGATCCGGTCAGGGACGTCGCCCCGGGCGGTCAGCATGACGATCGGGATGTCGCTGTCGGCGCGGATCTCCTTGCACAGCTCCATGCCGTCGGCGTCGGGGAGCATCACGTCGAGGATCAGCAGGTCGGGGTCGTCGCGGCGCAGCTGATAGCGGCCGTCGGCGGCGGTGGGTGCGGTGGCGAGCTTGTGGCCGAAGCGTTCGAAGTACTCGACGAGCAGCTGGTTCAGCGACGTGTCGTCGTCGATCATCAGCAGTCGGTATTGCTTCTTGTTCTTCATGTCACTTGTTCTTCATGCTACTTGCTGTTCAAGGCATCGATCGGGTCGAGGCTGGCGGCGCGGAACGCCGGGTAGGCTCCGAAGACGATCGCGATGGCCATCGAGATCGAGAAAGGGTACACCACCGATTCCCAGCTCAGTTCCATCGGCCAGCGCGTCATCGACGCGCCGATCGCGATCCCCGCGGCGCCGACGCCGAGGCCGACCAGTCCACCCAGCGCCGAGATCAGGACCGCCTCGGTGAAGAACTGCAACAGGATGTCCCGGGGGCGGCCGCCGACCGCCAGGCGCAGCCCGATCTCGGCGTAGCGTTCCCGGACCGACAGCAGCGATACGGCGAGCAGGCCGATGCCGCCGAGGCCCAGGGCCAGGGCGCTGAGTGCGGTGACGACCCGGGAGAGCGAGCCGCGGATCTGCTGCTGGGCCTGGACGATCGCGGTCTGATCCTTGATCTGGAAGTCGTCGGATTCAACGATGCCATGGCGGCGGCGGAGCAGCGCCTGGAGCTGCTGGCGGGCCAGGGGGACCGCCTCCTCCGAGACGGTCTGCACGTAGACCCGCTGCACGTAGTCGATGCCCATCAGACGCTTCAGGGCCGTCGAGATCGGCACGACCACGACCTCGTCCTCGTCGTATCCGCTGACGACGCCCTTGGCCTGCATCACACCGATGATGCGGAACGGAACGCCGTCGATCTTGACCGTCTCGCCCAGAGGCGACTCGCCCTGGAACAGGCCGCGTACCACCTTGGGGCCGACGACCGCGACGCGGCGCATCAGGCGGACGTCGTCGTCGTCGATGAATCGTCCGGCGACCAGCGGCAGGTTCTTCGCCTGCTGGAGCTCGGCGGTACTGCCCTGGACCCGGACCGAGGTTTGCCAGCCCCGGGCCATCGCCGGCAGCGTCGTGCCCGACATCGGGGCGGTCCGCAGGACGCCGGGCACCTCGTGGTCGATCGCCTGCCAGTCCGCGATCGTCAACGTGTCGTTCTCCCGGCTACCGCCACGGAGCACGCTGGTCTGGCGGTAGCCGGCGTTGACCAGCAGCAGGTTCTGGCCCATCGGTTCCATCGCCCGGCGCAGCGCCCGTTCGGCACCGACACCGGCACCGATCAGCACGACGACCGAGGCGATGCCTACCGCAACACCGCTGACCGACAGGGTCGTGCGAGCCCACGAGCGGGTCAGCGCCCGTGTCGACAGGCGCAGGTTGCGGCTCCACTTCACCCGTCACCTCAGTGCGTCGACCGGTTCCAGGCGGGCGGCCTGTCGCGCCGGGAGGTAGCCGGCCAGCATGCCGACGACCAGCGCCGCGGCGAAGCCGATGACCAGCGCGTCGGGAGAGAGTCGGGTCTCGGGGCTGACGTGCTGGAGCCCGCCGAGGATCACCGCGCCGAGTCCGATCCCCAGCAAGCCGGAGACGACGGTGACGGCGAGGGTCTCGAGCAGGAACTGTCCGGCGATCTGCCGGTCGGTGGCGCCGACCGCCTTGCGCAGGCCGATCTCGCCGGTCCGCTCCCGGACGCCGATCAACATGATGTTGGCGATGACGATCGCGGCGACGAACAGGGCGATGCCGGCGGTGGCGGGGACGTAGACGGTCAGCACGCGGTTGGCCTCGCGGACCATCGCCTGGACCCCGGTCGCCGTGAAGATCGAGAAGTCGTCCTCTTCGTTGTCGGCCAGGCCGTGGCGTTCCCGGGTGATCTCGACGATCCGGTCGACAACCTGATCCATGAGTTCGGGATCCTCGACAATCAGCTTGACGCTGTTGAGGGTCTCGCGCTTGCTGAGCCGCTGCATCAGGGTCGTGTAGGGCACGATCAGCTCGTCGTCGCGGTCGAGGCCGTGGGGGTCGAAGCCGGCGGACTCCAGGACACCGATCACCCGCAGCGGCACATTGTTGAACTGGATCTTCTTGCCGATCGGATCCTCGTCGCCGAACAACGCCTCGGCCGTCTTGATGCCGAGCAGGGTGACCCGGGCGGCGCTGCGCACGTCGGCGGCCGTGAAGTAGTCACCCTCGATCACGCCGCGATTCGAGACCTCCCGGGCGCGTTCCGAGTGGCCCCAGACGAGCTGTTGCCGGTTGCGGTCGCGGTAGCGCACCTCGCCGTTGGTGTTGACCATCGGGTCCCAGATGGCGATCTCGGGGATCCCTTCGGCGATCGCCTCGGCGTCGTCGATGCGCAGGTCGCCGAGCTCGAAGCCACCGTGACGCGAGGCGTTGGCGCTGTTGACGACCATGATGCTGCCGGCCCCGAACATGCGGTCGAGCTTGCCCAGCATGTCCTGCTCGGCGCCGGTGCCCATCGAGCGCATCACGACCAGCGCCGCGACACCGACGACGATGCCCAGGCTCATGAAGAAGCTGCGCAGCTTGTAGCGCGTCAGGATGCGCACACTGCCGGCGAGGAGCAGCCGCTTGTTCATGCCGCCACCTCCTGGACGAGGCGACCGCCCTCGATCCGCAGCACCGAGGAGCAGCGTGCGGCCAGCTCGAGGTCGTGGGTGATCAACACGATCGTGCGGCCGCTGCGGTTGAGCTGGTGAAACAGCTGCATGATCTCGTCGGTCGACTCCTGGTCCAGGTTGCCGGTGGGCTCGTCGGCCAGGATCAGCTCGGGGTCGGTCACCAGGGCGCGAGCGATGGCGACCCGCTGTTGCTGTCCGCCGGAGAGCTGGCTCGGGTAGTGGTCGAGGCGATCCTCGAGGCCGACGCGGCAGAGGGCGTCGACCGCCTGCTGGTCCGGGTCGGCGGCGTCGGAGTAGATCAACGGCAACTCGACGTTCTCGATGGCGGTGGTGCGCGGCAGCAGGTGGAACTGCTGGAACACGAAGCCGATCTTGCGGTTGCGCAGCCTGGCCCGCGCGGTGGGGCTCTGGCCGGAGACGACCTCGTCGCCCAGCTTGTACTCGCCCTCGTCGGGCTGGTCGAGCAGGCCGAGGATGTTCATCAGCGTCGACTTGCCGGATCCCGATGCCCCCACGATGGCGACGAACTCGCCGGGGCGGACGTGGCAGTCGATGCCCTTGAGCACCTCGAGCTGGCCGCCGTCGGGGCGGGTGAACGACTTCTTGATGCGGGTCAGCTGGATCATGGTCTCTCCGTTACTCCGGGATCATTCAACGTTCAGCTGAACCGTCTCGCCCTCGTCGAGGCCTTGCTGGATCTCGACCCGGTTGTCGGTGCGCCAGCCGGCCTGGATCTGCTGATCGGTCCAGACGCCGGCGCGCTGGACGACGACGTACTGCTTGCCTGACTCGCGCTTGATCGCGTTGCGCGGCAGCGTCAACACGTCGGCGCGCTGTTCGAGCTGCAACCGGGCGTGGGCCGTCATCTCGGGGCGCAGCACGAACGCCTCCTTTCCTGCGAACTCGAGCAGCACGATGTAGTTGACGACGCCGTTCTGGAGCCGGGCCTTGGGGTTGACCGCCTTGACCTGGCCGGTGAACTCGGCCTCGGGGTAGGTGTCGACGGTGAAGGTCGCCGGCTGGCCGACGAAGACCTGGCCGATGTCGGTCTCGTCGACGTAGGCCTGCACTTCGAGGCGGTCGAGATCGACGATGGTCACGAAGGTCGGCGCGGCGAAGCTGGCCGCGACGGTCTCCCCCTCCCGGGTCGTCACCTCGGCGATCACGCCGCGGATCGGTGCGCGAATCTCGGTGTAGCTCAGGCGGATCTCGGCCGACTCCAGCCGAGCCTGCTGGAGCGCGACCCGGGCCCGGGCCACTTCGAGGTCCCCCGACGTCGTGTCCCGTTCGGTCTGCGAGACGATGCCCTCGTAGGCCAGCTTCGACGTGCGCTCGTGGGCCGTGCGAGCCGTGGTCAGCTGCGCTTCGGCGAGAGCGAGGTCGGCTTCGGCCTGGGCGACCTGGGACTGGAACTCGGTCGGGTCGATGCGTGCCAGCAGATCGCCGGGGGCGACGGTGTCGCCGACCTTGACCGGAATCTCGCGGACGATGCCCGAGACTCGTGAGCCGACGACGATCTCGGCGCCGACCATCGGCCGGATGACGCCGGTGGCCGACACCGTGCGGTCGAGGGTCTCCCGCTGTACGCGAACGGTGTCGGGTTCGTGCTCGACCGGGGCGGTCTCGGCTCGCAGCCAGAAGTAACCGCCGGCGATCGAGGTCAGCAGCATCACCGTCAGCACCAGCGGCACGGCGCTCTTCTTGCGGCGTCGGCTCATCGGGTCAGGACCGCGGGGCCAGCTCGACGGTGGTGATCTGGCGAATGACGATCTCGCCCTGGGGTACGACCGAGTTGCCCTCGGTCTGCTGGGTCATCGACAGTGACAGGAGCCGGCCGTCGGTCGCGTCGAAGGTCCAGCGCAGGGTGCGCTCGAGGTCGCCGCTCACCTGCTTGGCCTCGTCGACGGCGCCGAGCCTGGCGGTCGCCTCGGTCTCGGCGGTGATGACGGCGTGGCCCTTCTCGTGGTCGACCTTCGTGATCCGGTGGTTGCTGGTGAGGGTGCCGGCCGTCCAGGCCCAGCCCTCCAGGGAGCGGATCGGACGTTCGGTGCTCCAGGTCGCGCCGACGTGGATCTTCCGGGCCGGTAGCACCGGCAGTGTCTCGGCGATCAACGTGGCGACCGAGAAGCCCGGGTCGACGACGGGGCCGAGGCTGATGGCGACGTCGAGCGGGGCCTCGGCCGGTCGCAGCTCGCGACCGTCGTTGCCGACCGGCAGCGAGAAGCTCTTGCCCGTCAACGTGCGGGTCGGTAGCCGCTGTGTCATCTCGTGGGCGGTGAAGTCGCCCTTGGCCTGGTCGATCGTGACCGTCATCGCCGAAGCGTCGCCGGTCAGCGACAGGTCGTACGAGAAGTTGCGGTCGGCGTGAATCGGCTCGTCCCGGACCACCGTGATGTCGTGCTTGACGGTCAGCGACATCCGGGCGGTGGGATTCGAGTAGCGGACGCGGAGTCCGTCGTCAGTCTGTGGCGTGCTGGTCGCGAGGAGGCTCGCCGTCAGTGCCGCCAGTGCCGTCAGTACCGTCGATACAGTCCGTAGGGTTCTCATGGAGCCTACGGTACGAAGTGGCCTTCACGGGGGAATGTCCCGGTTGTCACAAGTTGTAACGGGCCCGGAAACCCTCAGCTGGCCTGCAAGGTCGGTGGACGATCCCACGTACGGCCGCTGGCCAGCATCTTGTGCCGAAGGCTTTTCACAGCCTGGCGTTCGATCTGGCGCACGCGCTCCCGGCTGCGGCCGATACGCTTGCCGACCTCGTCGAGGGTCATCCGGGTGTCGTCTTCGAGGCCGAAGCGGGCCGCGACGACCTCGCGTTGCTTGTCGTCCAGCAGATCACAGGCCGCGCGCACCCGCGCCACCCGTTCGCTGCGCAGCACCTGCTCCTCGGCGGAGGTCTGTTGCTCGTCGCCGAGTACCTCGGCCAGGGCCGGGCGACCGCCCTCGGTCGGGGGCTCGTCGAGGTAGGCCATGCGGATGCCGTTGTACAGGCTCGCGTCCTTGGCCAGGTTGGCCGGCAGCCGTTCGACGAGCTCGTCGTTCGTGGGCTCGCGGCCGAGCTCGTCGCGCAAGCCCTCGGAGATGCCGCGGGCCTCGCGCATGCGCTTGAGTTGCGAGCCAGGCAGGCGCACGTCGTGGCTCTGGGTCGTGAGTGCGGTGCGGATCGAACGGCGGATCCACCAGACGGCGCAGGTGATGAAGCGCACGCCGCGGTCGGGGTCGAAGCGGTTGGCGGCGTCCATCAGTCCGATGTTGCCCTCGTTGATCAGGTCCTCGAGGGGCAGGCCCATGCCGAGGTGATCCCGGGCGACCTTGACGACGAAGCGCAGGTTGCTCTCGACCAGGCGGTCGTAGGCGCCGGGCTTACCTTCCTTGACGTCGCGGCACAGGGCGATCTCCTGCTCGCGGTCGAGGACGGGGTACTTACGGATATCGGCGAAGTAGTGGCCCAGCGCGCTGGCTCCCGCGCGTACCTTCTGGTTGTTCGTTCCCATCTCGATCTCCTCTCGCTCCCACGAAGCGACTGTGTGGCGGTGGGTACGTGAGCAGTATGGGAAACGCACGTTACCTTGATATGTCGGACTTGTTTCGTCGGTGGAATAGGGTGCTCTTGCCGCGCGTTGTCGCACGCAGAAGGTACCACCTTTCAAACAAAGAACCGGAATCCGACCCTCCCGGGGAGTAGAGGGACCGGATTCCGGTAGAAGAAGGGAAGCCTTAGGAAGCCGAAGCCGCTTGGGTGTGACGACGGCCGACCCGCGGGCTGGGCACGCAGGGGCGTGACGCGGCCATCACCCGGAAGCGCAGGCTTCGAAGTGCCTGGCCTTCGATCTGGCGGACGCGTTCGCGGCTGCGGCCGACGAGACGGCCGGCCTCGTCGAGGGTGACCGGCGTGTCGTTGTCGAGTCCGAAGCGGGCGGTGACCACCGCCTTCTGTCGTTCGTCGAGGGTCTTGCACGCTTCGCGGATGCGGGCGATGCGCTCGTCGCGCAGGACCGTGTCCTCGGCGGAGAGGCTCTGGTCCTCGAGGGTCTCGGTCAGCGACGACGAGCCGCCGTCGGGAGTCGGAGCGTCGAGGTGATGCATACGGATCCCGTGGTAGAGAATCGGATCAGCGCCGGCGAGGTTGGCCGGGAGTCGTTCGGCCACTTCGGATTGCGACGGCTCGCGACCCAGCTCCGCGCGTAGCGCGTCGGCGGCGACGCGGGCTTCGCGCATGCGTTTCAGCTGCGAGCCGGGCAGGCGCACCGAGTGGGTCTGGTTCGTCAGCGCGGTGCGGATGGCGCGTCGGACCCACCAGACGGCGAAAGTGATGAAGCGGACCCCGCGGTCGGGGTCGAACCGCTGGGCCGCTTCGATCAATCCCAGGTTGCCCTCGTTGATCAGGTCTTCGAGGGGTAACCCGCTGCCCAGGTGCTCCCGGGCGATCTTGACCACAAAGCGGAGGTTGCACTCGATGAGGCGGTCGAATGCGCCGGGGTGCCCTTGCTTCACGGCGAGGGTCAGCTCGATCTCTGCTTCGCGGTCGAGGACAGGGAATTTGCGGATGTCGGCGAAATAGTGACCCAGGGCCGTCGAGTCGGATGCCGGGGCCGAGGAAACGGAGGAAAAGGTCGAATTCGAGGGGTTGGGGATGCTCATCTTTTTTTGCTCCTTCGCGGATGAAGGCGGTCTTTCCCGTTTGGATCAGGGGTGAAAGGAGTATGCGAGGCGGATTTTTCGCTGATGTTTCGTAATTGTTTCGTGACGGGATTTCACGGGGCGCGAGGTCGGTCGGTGGGGGCTGGATCGTGGTGAACGGCGCTAGAATCAAGGAGTTGGCGCCCCGGGAGGGTGCTCGGGTCTGATGAACGTGAGAAACGCAACCGCGCGAATCCTCTTGATCGAGGACGACGAACGGATCCGGGTCGAGCTGCTGGACAGCTTGCGAGCCTCGGGATTCGACGTCGATGTCAGTGTGCTGGCCCGGCATGCGCGGCTGGCGTTGCAGCGAGACTACGACCTCGTGCTGCTCGATCTCGGTTTGCCGGACGGAGACGGGCTCGATCTCTGTCGGGAGCTGCGGTCGGCGGGGCGGTCGGTGCCGGTGATCATCTTGACGGCGCGGGATGCTCCGGAGCAGCGGGTGCGCGGGCTCGATGTCGGTGCCGACGACTACGTCGTCAAGCCGTTCCACTTCCCGGAGTTGATGGCGCGGATCCGGAGTGTGTTGCGCCGGGCGGGGCGGACCGCCGGGCCGGGGCTGGCCAAGTTCGGTGAGCTGTCGGCGGACCCGGAGTCGCGGACGGCCAAGCGCGGGGACCGGGTGCTGGAGTTGACGCGGCGGGAGTTCGACCTGCTGCTGTTCTTCCTGCGGTTCCCGGGGCGGACCTGGACCCGTGATCAGCTGCTCGATCGCGTGTGGGGCTCGGACTTCGACGGGGACTCGCGCACGGTGGACCTGCACGTGCGGCGGCTGCGGACCAAGGTCGAGGATGACCCGACCGATCCGCGGTACATCTCGACGGTGTGGGGTATCGGGTATCGGCTGGGGCAGGCCCAATGACGGGCCCAATGACAGGCCCAAAGAAACGAGCCAAGCGTCGACCGATCCGGGCTGCCGTCAGGCGGGCCCCTGCCGCTGTACCTGCCTCCGCTGTCGGGAACCGGCCGGCGTGGTTTCGACGGCTGGGAGTGCGGATCGGGTTCGGCGTGGCGCTGGTGTTGCTTGCGTTCCAGGTCGTACTCGAATCGCTCGAGCTGTGGATCGACGACGTCGCGGCCGGGAGCGGCTGGTTACGCTTCGGCGTCATCGGTGGACTGTCGCTGATCGCGGCGCTGGTCGTCGGTGTGCTGGTCTCGGGTTGGCTGGGTGCACGGCTGGGGCGGCTGACCAGGCAGAGCCCGCTGAGTCCGGGGTCGCCGGAAGCGCCGGCGGACCGCCGTCGGCTGGCCGGTGGGCTGGCCGGTGGGCTGGCCGGCGGACTCGACCCCGATGGGGTCGACTCGCGGGGTGTCGATGCTCTGCCGGGCCCGTTCGACGATTCCGGCGGGGATGAGGTCGCCCAGGCGGCCGCAACGATGAACGACCTGCGGGGGCGCGTGGCCGAACAGCTGGGAGGGATGGCGCTGCGGGACATCCGCCGGCGGGAGTGGATCGCGCAGGTCTCCCACGATCTGCGAACACCGCTGACGGCCCAGCTGGCGTGCCTGGACCGGGCCTTGCTGATCCTGGAGAAGTTCGAATCGAACACCCAGCAGAACAAGTTGCGGGAACTCGTCCAGATCGCGAAGGCGGACGCCGATCGGGTCAACACCCTGGCCGACGACCTGCTCGAGATCGCCCGTCTCGAGGCGGGAGACCGATTGCGGCTGGAGCCGGTCGGACCCGGCGAGCTGGGGCGGCAGGCCGTGCAGCGGCTGGAACCGCTTGCCGACAAGAAAGAGATCAAGCTCGCCGTCACGGTCACACCGAGCCTGCCGATGTTGAACGCTGACGGGCGACGGCTGACCCGGGCGGTCGAGAACCTGCTGCGGAACGCCTTGCAACACGCTCGTTCGTCGGTCGAACTGCGGGTGATGCTCTCCGGCGGCTGTGTACGATTCGAAGTACGCGACGACGGCCGGGGGTTGCCCAAGGAGCCGGACTTCCTGGATTACCTGCGGCGGCGCAGCAGCGATGTGCGGCTGAGCGAACTCTCGAAACGACGCAAGAACGCAGACTCGGCCGGGCTGGGATTGGTGGTCGCCCAACGTGTCGCCGAGGCCCATGACGGCGTGATCGACGCCTACAACCTGAGCAGCGGCGGGGCGGCGTTCTGGCTCGACATTCCGGTGCCCGACGAAGACCCGTCGCTATCGAGCGAGTCGGTCGCGAACTGACCGCAGCCGTCAGGCCACTCGGCGCTCGTTGCGAAACCACTCGGCCACGTCCTCCCGGCCCAACCTCCACTTGATCCCGAGAGGCGCCTTGCCGCGGCATGAGGCCAGGACGCCGTGTTCGCCGAGCTGGTGGTGAAAGCGACAGATCGCAATCCGATTGTCGGGGGCGTTGTCTCCTCCATGGGACCGGTAGGTCACATGATGATCCTCGAGGTTGCGACGAGATGTGCATCCCGGGGCGCTGCAGCGCCATCCATCCCGGGAGTAGATCTTGTCGGCACGGCGACGGTGAGCGCCGACGGTCGGGTCCCAGGTGGCGACGAATTCTTCGAGCAACCCGAGCAGCCCGACCCAGGCGGGCACCCGTCTGGCCCGTACGAAGAACAGCCGTGCGGTGAGCACCGAAAGCGACGCGTCGCCGCTGGGCCACGGTTCGTCCCAGGGAACGCTGGCCGCTTCGCCCTCGACCCTCGACCTTCTCCGTTCGAGCGCGTGGAGGAAATCCACTGCCACCGTGGCGGGAAGGCGCAGCGAGAGGAAAACGTCGGCCTCGGGGAGCCTCGCAGCCTCGAGCCCGAGGCAAGCCACGCGATCGTGAATCGTTCCGGGGTGCTGCTCGAGGGACCGCTGCCACTGATCATCGTCAAGAGGCCGGCCCGATGACGGCTCCTCGCCGGTCCAGCGCCGGCGGCCGACGACCCGAAGCTCATCGCGGAGACGCTTCACGGAGCACTGCTCGGCGCAAGCGACCCACGCCTCCTCCAGGGAATGATCGCCATGGTCGGGCCCGAGGGCACGGGCGACGAGCAGCGCCGCCTCGTAGCCGATTCGCCCATCTTGGTAAGCAGCTCCCAGGACCGGGAGCTTGCGGGTCAGTCGAGCCAGCTGGGCCCGTTGCTCGGCGGATCGGCGACTGACGCCCAGACGCTGTTCGGCGTAATGGCCGACGCCGTTGAACATCAATGTGCCCCAGGCCCCTCGGGCACGCAGCTCTTCCAGGGTCTGGCCCAGGCTACGCTGCAGCTCATCCTCGATCTCGATCAGCGCGCGAAGCAGACGATCAAGCTCCGGCGGATCGGTTGCGCTCACACGGCCCACGTCTCGCTGGATCTCCTCGAACCGATCCAGGATTTGCCAGGCGGCGACGACCTCCTGTGCCGGGGCGTCGCCCTGGGATAGTTCCTTCCAACCGTGAGTGGCCCGGGCCAGGGCGGCCTCGATGTCGGCCCGCCTGGGCCCCGTCTCGATCACCGACGACTCGACATCCGGCGGATCGATTCCCGAGAACGACTCCGCCACGAGGGATTCGATGAACTCGGTGACGGTCGTCTCTGCACCGGCGAGGGAGCGTGATAGTGCGACCGCCTCGTCGAATCCTGCGCGAAGGGCCGCCGGTAACGGTACGCGGACTCGCTGCCAGGTCGGTGAAACAGACCGATAACCCGGCGGCGGATCGGCCGGCGGTCGCGGCAACTTCGGTAACGTGGAGGGTGGTATCGGGATGGTCGGCGGCATCACCGGCGGAGTCGGCGCCGGTGACGACGAGAACCTCACAGGCAGCTCGTTGCCGGCACGAGCCTCTCGTGCGCTGGCACGAAGATCCGAGACGGTCGCCTCGCGCGCGTACGCGATCCAATCAGCAATGTTGTTGTCGTCGGCGGTCCGCGAGACGATCGTGGCGGCAACCCGGCCCAGCGGCCGGCCTCCGTCAGCGCCGGTGAGGGCAAGCTCCAGCACCGGCGCGCGTTCGATGTGGGCCCCGAGGAGGGCGAGGTCGCGAAGCCAGCGGCCGGACCTTCGCAGCCGCTCCCTCGCGTAGTCGTCGTTGCGTGCGTACCCGAACAGGGTCCACCCGCGCCCGCGGGCGATGAGCGAGGCGACGCGGGCAAGAAGCGGTGTGATGTGATCCAACCTCAGCCGGGCTGCCGTCGCCGAGCGATCCAGCTGGAGAACCGACAGCGTACGGCCCCGGCGATGCCTGGGGTTGGCGCTGGAGTCGAGAGCTCGGGTTGAAATCGACATCCGCTCGCTCCTTCCAGGTTTCGTCATGGGTCGGGTAATGTCGTGCCGTCATTATGTTGAACGGCGGCGAGAGATGGCGCGGGAGTTGGAACGTTCGGGTTTCCGATTGGAAACCGATGGAGCAGCGTGAATTGAAACTCAGAGCAGCAATGCGAGTTGAAACTCCGAAGAACAGTCCCAACGGACACTCCGCCCCAACGGACACTCAAGAGAAGACAGCTTCAGCGCGAACCCGCCGGCACCGGCGCGCGCCTCGCTTCCGGAGACACCCTCACCGAGTGCACGGCCGCCAGGATGTGGGTGTAGAGAAACTCGACCGGCGCGATCTCCTCGTCCCACCCTCGCGTCCCCGCGGTCACGACGGCCACCATGTCGTGCTCCGGCACGAGGAAGATGTACTGCCCGCGAAAGCCGAACGCCCCGTAGATGTCCTGGCTCCCCGCTCCGTCGGGGTCCGGCGGCAGGACCCACCACCAGTAGCCGTAGCCCACCGATCTCTCTCGTGGGGGGTCGAAGGAAACGTGGCGCGAAAGCGAGGTCGCGACCCAGTCGGCGGGAACAACCTGTTGGTCCTCCCAGCGACCGTCCCGCAGGTACAGCAACCCGAGCTTCGCCATGTCCCGGGATCGAAGGTCGAGTCCGCCGCCGGTATGAGGGTGGCCCTCGGCGTTTCGGTACCAGTCGAATCGTTCGATGCCGAGAGGCTTGAACAGATGTTCCCTGGCGAAGACATCGGCGTGCACCCCGTAACGCGACTCGAGGATTGCCGAGGTGAGGATCACGGCCCCCGAGTCGTAGCGAAACATGGCGCCTGGCTCGTCGATCATCGGGCGATCGAGGATGAACTTGGTCCAGCCGCGACTCATGCCGTTGAGCTTGCTGTGAGGGGAACCCGATCCCCTCTCATGGTAGTCGGTTCCACTACGCATCGTGAGCAGATCCTCGAGGGTCATGCGACGCTTGCGGTCGTCAACGTTGTCGACCTTGCCTTCGAGGTCAGGAAAGAAGTCGAGAACACGTTCGCCGACGCTCTCGATCTTGCCCTTGTCGATCGCGATACCGACAAGCGCCGAAGTGAAGCTCTTGCTGACCGACTGCTGCATGTGCAGCTCGTCGGCATCATGACCGGCGAAGTACTCCTCGTGCACCAGGTAACCATTGCGCACGATGAGCACGCTATGAATATTGCGGATCTCGCGGTTCTCGCGAAGCGTCGAGGTCAGGCGATCGAGGGGAGCCGGGTCGAGCCCCTGAGCGGCGGGGGTCGACCGCGGCCATGACTTCGTCGGCCAGGGAGGCGATTCAACCGACGCCGACGCGTCGATGAGCGCAGCGTCGATGAGTGCAGTGTCGATGAGTGCAGCGTCGATGAGCGCAGCGTCAATGAACGCGGCATCAATGAACGCGGGACTGACGAGCCCGACGACCCCGAGCGAAACGGCCAGACTGCTGCGAACCCATTGGTGAAGCATCCATCAATGAAGATAGCCGCACTCGGCCGCGCGTGCGAATCGGCTCCAGTATCAGGCGGCCGGCGCTACTCGAACGTGGACACGTTGGCGACTCGCATCCACTTTCCGTCACGCTTTTCATAGAGCATGATGCCGGCATAGACGAACGCCCGGGATCGGGGCACGCCGTCGGCATCGGGCTCGGTTCGGTTCGCCCGCAGCCGACTGATGATCCAGCCCATCGTTCCGTCGTCCGAGACCCGGACGATCGGCGGCTCGATGTCGGCGTACTCGCTGTAGGAAGCTCCCTCGAAGTAGCTCGTGAAGAAAGCTTCCACGTCCGCGCGCGTTTGCTGATAGATCTGCCCGTTACTCACCGCGACGAATTCCTCGGCGGCGTTCTCCATGAGCGCCGCGACATCCGTCTCGATGTGCGCCCGGTTGCCCGCGTCGTGGACGGCGAGCAAGGAGCCGGCAGACTCTGCGGGATCCGGCGCGGGGGCGCATGCGGTGGCGGCGATCAGCAACGGAATGGCGATCGTTCGTAGCGAGTTCATCAAGTTGTCTCCTCATCTCCTCAACGCGTCTCCTGCCGAGACCTTGCCGAGACCCGGCCGCGACCGACGCGGGGTTCGATATCTCAAGGGTAGTACGCAACAGACGTGTGCAAGTCGGCTCCGCACGCTAGAATCACGGCATGTTCACCGCACTGCTAGCACTGACCTTGACCATCGCGCCGGCGATCACCCCCCTCCTCGCCCCGTCCGACGAGCCCGTCTATCACTACAACGTGATCGAGTCCGGTCTCGCCCTGAACGGCTACGATCCTGTCGCCTACTTCCAGCTGGGGGTGGCGATCCAGGGGAACGCGGCGAATCAGGCCGACCACCGCGGCGTCCTCTACTGGTTCACCAGCGCCGAGAACAAGGAGCTCTTCCTCGAGAACCCCGACGCCTACCTGCCGCAGTACGGGGGCTGGTGCGCCTTCGGGTTCGCCGTCGAGCCGGGCGAGTTCGGCAACGCGAAACCCGGCAAGTTCCAGATCGATCCGACGAGCTTCGTGATCGAGGACGGGAAGCTGTACCTGTTTTACAAGGGCGACGACTTCGACGCCAAGAAGTTCTGGAATCGGGACCCGGCCGGGAGGAAAGCCCGGGCGGATGCGTTCTGGAAGCAGTTGATCGAGGCGTCGAAGGTCGAAGAGTAGGCCGCCCGGCGACCGGAATCGTTCAGAACGCGATGCTGTAGGCGACCCCGACGTCCTCGGTTGCAACCCAGAGCAACGTGAAGGTGTGACCCTTGATGCTGTACTCGACCGTCGGATGCAAGTCCTCACCGTCCCAGATCACCGTCGACGAAAAGCCCTTGCCGAACCCGGCCCAGAAGCCGCCGATCGCGCGTAGTTCATCGTCGAACGTGCCGTACGATGCCCCGACGTACGGTGCGATCGGCACGCCGGTCAACTCCCGCAGATTCTTGCTCAACGTGCCGAAGTAGGCATTCCCGTCCGGGGTGCCGATGCGGTCGGAGCTGGTCCCGAACATCAGCGCAGGGCGCTTGTCGGTCTCGGTGACCGCGACCCAGTTCGCCAGCGGATTGACGTCGTCGGCCAGCGGGTTGTACTCGATCCCGAGTGACAGGCGCGGGATGACCCTGTAGGTCAGCGTGGTCCGCAGTTTCGCCCGGTCGATCTCATCGGGAATCCACCTGATCCCCGCAGCCCACTTCGTATTGCCTTCGGCAGTCCCCCGGACCGCCCGCCCTTCGCCGGGTCAGACCGGTCAGCTGGGGACCAGTGAGGCGTCGGTCCTCCTGGTTCCAGCGATCTTGGTGTGGTCGTGGGCGTCGGGTTCTTCGCCGTGGGCGCCGTGAGCGGCGTGGTCGTGGTCGTCCTCGTCGGCGTGCGGGCCGGAACCGTGGAGTGCGCTCTGTACGGCGGCATCGAGGGCGTCAGGATCGAAGACTCCCTCGTAGCGCTCGAGAATGCGACCCTCGCGGTCGATCACGACCGTCGCAGGCAAGGCGCCGCCGAGACCGATGGACTCCATCTGCTCGGTGTCGGCGCCGAGAACCACGGGGAAGTTGAGTTTCTTCGACCTGGCGAACTCGAGCACGTCGGGAGAGTTGCTCAACGGGTCCGCGCCGGCGCCCACGACCTGAACCCCGAGCATCCCGTAGCGGTTCTGCAAGCGAACGAGGTCGGGCATCTCTTTGCGGCAAGGCGCGCACCAGGTGGCCCAGAAGTTCAGCACGACCACCCGGCCGTGAAGACTGGTCAGCGGGAACGGGTGGCCGGACAGGTCGGTCCAGCTGAGCGCGGAACTATCCGCCGCTTCGCCGGCAACAGATCCGGGCCAGGGGCTCTGCTCCATGACCTCGACCGTGACCACGTCCAGCACTTGCCCTTCGCCCTCGTCGCGAAGGATGCCGGCGACCTTCACGAACCGGCTCGTCAGGTCGAGCCAGCTCGGAGAACCGGAGGGTGGGGCACCGAGCAGCAACAGCTCGAAGCTGTCGTCAGTCGCGCTGCGCACCGCCAGGGCCGAAGGAATGCCATCCTTATTACAGCGCTTGGCGCACGAGAGGTTCTCCGGGGTGCCGTAGGCGACCCGGGAGCGGTTCGCCTCGAACCAGCACTCGGAGCAGACGACCTGGCCTTCCAGAGATACTCGATCGGACCCGGTGGGCACGATGGCAGCGTGGGACAGGCCTGCCGCGAGGAACGCAGCAACAAGCCAGGCAACGCGGCGTGAGCGACGGGCGAACATGAGTGAGAAGGTAGCGGATGGATCGACCGCCGACAAGGGAACTCAGCACTACTTGATCAGATCCCGCTCCAGCCCGACCCGCACCGCCTCGGTCCGCGTGCGCACACGGCGCCAGCGGGTACCTGCTGAAGTCGGCCGGTGCCACCGAGCTGCATGCGGCCGTGCTGGATGTGGCGGCGGGGAAGATGACGTTCGCCAACGGCGTGGCGCAGAGTGTGCGGGCGCTCGTGGCTTCGCCTGGTCGCGGCGAGCGGTCGGTCGGGATCGACGCGGGGCGGCTGACCCGGCGAGAGGCCCAGGTGCTCAAGCAGGTCGAGTTCGGGTTGCGCAACCAGGAGATCGCCAGTGCGCTGGGGATCTCGAAGAAGACGGTCGAGAGTCATGTGCGGAGTGTGCTGCTGAAGCTCGGGGTGAGTTCGAGGACCCAGGCGGTGGCTCAGGTCTTGCGGGCTGCGCCCTGAGTTAGTCAGCCGGGTTGATTTGTCGCCCCGTGAACCGTCGGCTCCCGTATGATTGCGGGAATGCCTGACGAATCACGCGGCCTTTACGAACAGCTCATCACCGAGGCGATCCAGTGCCGACTGCGCGAACTCGCCGTGCGGTACGACGTCAAGCGCTCGTCACTGCGAGTTCCCGAGGCAGCAGATCGCATTTCGTTTCACGTCGGTCAGGTCGTTCGGCGTGCGATCGGGTCTGTGTCGGAACGAGAGCGAGTGGCGGTCGGGATCGCGCTGGCAAGACAGATCATCGACACCATCGACGATTGCACCAACGCGGGAGCCCAGCCCGACTCGCCGCTTGTTCCAGGGGAGGTTCTACAGGCCGTCGCCAGGCGACAGCCGGACGGAACACCCGAACAGATCCCCGGGCCGCTGATCCCGCTCCTCGACACGACCCTGCTCACCAACGCACCGGGTGAGCCACGAGTCGGGAAGCAGCTCGACGCCGAGATCGCCTCGTCAAACCGAATCGACCTTGTCATGGCCTTCATTCGCCGAAGCGGGATCCGGCCGCTGAAGGCCGCGCTTCGCTCTCACTGCGACGACGATCGCAAGCTACGGGTGCTGACGACGTCGTACACCGGATCGACGGAGTCGAGAGCCCTGTGCGAGCTGAAGGAGCTCGGCGCCGATATCCGGGTTTCGTACGACACGAGGACCACCCGGCTCCACGCGAAGGCCTGGTTGTTTCACCGCGATTCGGGCTTTTCGACCGCCTACATCGGGTCTTCCCTTTGACTTGCCGTTGGCCGATTGGGAGCAATCCCTCGCGCGGGTGCAGATCGAAAGTCCGGAAGTGGCCGCGGCGAACGCCCAAATTCAACGTGCCCGCTGGGCTTTGGAGCGAGCCTGCGCGGAAGGGCGACCCAACGTCGAAGTCCAATTCGGCGTGCAGTATGACGATGCCACGCAAGACCCCATCTCGATGTTGCAGATCGTCACGCCGCTGGCAATCTATAATCGCAATCAAGGCGGAGTGCGTGAAGCTCAGGCGCAGATTACCGAAGCCAGCCGAAATGCCGAGCGGCTACAGCTCGAACTCGAACAACGCCTCGCCAGCGTCTTCGGGCGGTACGCCAATGCCCATCAACAAGCGAAAACCTATTCCAAGCGAATCTTACCTCGCGCCCCAGAAACGCTCGAACTCGTCACCACCGGCTACCAAGCGGGCGAAGTGCAGTATCTAACGCTCCTCACCGCGCAGCGAACCTACTTCGAGACAAACCTCGCCTACCTCACGTCGCTCGAACAACTCTGGTCGGCGCATGTGGAGATTGAGAGTTTGTTGTTGACGGGTAGCTTGAAAGCCATGTAACTCGACTCGCCGATTCGAAGCCCCGTACTACTCGGCGTCGTGCTCTCGACACCAAGCGACCATTTGGTCGATCGACATCGACTTCTTGTCGATTGGTCCCGCAGCAGGTTTTTCTGCGGGCGCTGCGGCTACGGGTTCCGGCGTGGCTTCTTCCACAACCGGTTCGGGAGTCGGCTTTTCCGCGGGTGCTTTAGCGGCGGGTGCCGATTGCCCGGTCTTGCCGCGGGCCATGGCTAGGATTTCCGCGGTGGACATTTTCTTGGGGTCGGCCTTTGCAGCAGGAGCCGCGGGCTTGGGTGCGGCGGCTTTCGCAGCAGGGGGCGAAGCGGCCTTCGGAGCACCACTGCGGGCGGCGGCGAGCATTTCCGCGACCGACATCTTGCCGGGGCTTCCCTTCGCTGGAGCCGCGGCCTGGGCGGGCTTGGCGGCTGCCTTTTCGGTGGCCGGTTTGGCAGGAGCGGCGGGCTTCTTCTCCGCTTTCGGTTTGGCCATCACTTCGGGCTTATCGACCACCTTCAGAAAGCCCAGGTCGATGTCGTACCACCCCGTATTGAGGTAATACTCGGGGAATTGGACGAGCGCCCGCCCGCTCATGTTCACGGTCTTGACCTGCCCCACAAAGTCGCGGAACCGCGCAAGCTCCGGTCGATTGGCGTCGACCACCACGTATTTGTCCGTGTAATTCTGTTTGAGGGTCTCGATCAGGTCGGGCTGAAACATCGGCCTATCCACAGTTTGGGAAATCTTCTGGGCGAGACCCCAATATCGCGTGCCTTCGCCCCGCCTGCAAGGTCGCCCAATTGTAGCAGGCACACTCCGTGTGCCGTCGCTCAAGTAGATATCGGCTGTTTTTCGCCGTATCCGTTACGGCACACGGAGTGTGCCTACTACAATGGAGTCTGGCCTAGTTGAGAAACCTCGCCCAAGCTGGGATAATGTTTTCTCCAGTCAGGTTCCCGCCGCACGGAGATAAATATATGGGCAGTTGGCGCTTCCGTTCCGAGACACTCGCGTTGTTGGTACTCATATTCTTCTCGGCGTCTTGGGCGCCCGGCCAGCGGTACTATTCGGGTCTCGAATGGCAGGAACCGCCGGTGGTCGATCCCGGTCCGCCTGGAGGTCCGCCCTCCGATGCGATCGTCTTATTCGACGGCAAAGACCTCTCCGCCTGGGCAGACGCCGACAAATGGCGTGTCGAAGAATGGAGCGATGGTCAATGGCAGCGGCTCGATTCACACCAAGGAATCCTTCGGAGACTTTCAACTGCATGCGGAATGGATGGTGCCGCCGCTGCCCAAGAGGTCCGGCCAGGGCCGCGGCAACAGTGGCTTCTACATCATGGGCCTGTACGAAGTCCAGATTCTCGACTCCTATAAGAATGAGACCTACTTCGATGGCCAAGCGGGCGCGATTTATAAGCAGACCCCGCCATTGGTGAATGCCATGTTACCCCCCAACGAATGGAATACTTATGATCTGGCCTTCACCGCACCGCGGTTCAATGAAGATGGCACGGTGAAGTCACCCGCCTACGTCACGCTCTTGCACAATGGCGTTCTCGTGCAAAATCATACCGAACTGGTCGGCGGAACGAAATCGAGCCGATTCCCATCTACCGGCCCCACGACGAAAAGCTCCCCCTTTATATTCAAGACCACGGCAGTCCCGTCCACTTTCGCAACATGTGGATCCGCGACATCAAGCCGCTTGCCAACAAGCGGGTCCACGAACCGGAATTGCGCAGGCGTTAGTCATTCACCACGGAGACACGGAGGGCACGGAGAGGATTAGGAAGATTGCAGATTGCAAAATAGAAATTGCAAAATGTACATTGAAGAAGATTGATTCACTCAGGCGTCTCTACTTTTTTTCAGTTTCAGTACTTCCCAGTTTCGTGAATTCGTCTAGGTGAACGCAAAGCCCCTCTGGATAATGGTTTGTGTCAACCAAACTTTTACCCAAGGAGGGGACGATGCGTTCACAACGGGATTATATCGTGACGAAGAATGAAGTATACGGCTATGCCAATCATTGGCTTGGCTCGGCGCTGAAGTTGGAATACGAAGGGACGAAATGTACTGCCAGCACGATTTTGCAAGTCCTTCTGATGGCCGCCTCGCGGGTAGCCAGCATATTCGCTGTCTGCCGCGATTTGGCCGACGCGCCCTGCGACCAGACCATCCGCAACGCTTTGGCGGCGACCCTGCCGGAGATCGGCGAACTCGAGCGGCGTCTGAATCGCTCGCTCTCGACCCAACTTCCCAAAGCGCTCTTTCGCAAGTCGCGGAGAATCGCCATCGATGTGACGCTGATTCCCTATCACGGCCAGCCGCTGATCGACAAGCAGGAAATCTATCGCAGTTCGCCCAAATCGGGCACGACTCATTTTCACGCCTACGCCACCGCAGCGGTGGTCCACAAAGGTCATCGTTATACGCTCGCGTTGATCCACGTCGAGTACGGCGAAAGAATGAAAGCGGTGGTGCAAAAGCTGCTCGCGATCATTCGCCAGCGCCAGGTGAAAATCCGTTTTCTCCTGCTGGACAAGGGGTTTTACAGCGTCGAGGTGATTTCCTACTTGAAACGGGCGAGAAGCGGATTCATCATTCCGGCGCTCGTGCGAGGACGCAAACCGAAGCGCGGCAAGAAAGCTACGGGCCTGCGTGCGCTCCAAAACAACCGCAATGGCTACTACCGTCACACGCTCACCGGCAAGGTGGAGGGCAAGGGCCGCCGTACCGAGGTGACGATCTGTGTGGCCAGCAAGGCCTATACGCACAAGAAAAGCGGCAAGCGGCGCACCAAGAAATTGATGTACGCGATTTGGAAAGTCCGTCAAACGCCCCAAGATATCCGCGAGATCTATCGCACTCGTTTCGGCATCGAGACCAGTTATCGTCAAATGCACGAGGCGCGGATCAAAACCTGTACTCGCGACCCACGGCTGCGATTGCTGCTGGTCGGCATCGCCTTGGTACTCAGAAATGTTTGGGTCTGGTTGCACTTCAAGTTGGCCAAGGGAAAAGAGAGCGACGAGCCGCGACTCTTTCTGGAGTTGCTCCGCTTCCGAGAAATGTTGCTGTGGATCGGCCAAATCGTAGGCCGCCTACTCGGCGCCGACCAACACCAGGGCATCGAACGTGAGACCTACCAACGACTTACGGCAAATGACTGAAAACATATGAAATTGGAACTACT
>CALNYP010000015.1:0-19973 GCA_942490715.1 uncultured bacterium | reverse complement strand
AACGGACACTCGAGACGAGCTGTCCCTCCCGGGTGAAGAAGTGCGTCCGACCGCGGTCGCCGAGGATCACGATCGTGTCGGCCCGGGTATCGACCATCACGGCCTCGGCTCTCGAGACCCGCGCATCGTCGAGCGCCTTGCGCGTCGGTCGTTGCCCCGAGGCGTGGCGCGCCTCTGCGTGGCCGGTTCGCCGCCCGCGGGCACGCTGGTCCCTCTCGAGACGTCGGGCGAGGCCGGTGAGGATGCCGAGGACCCGCCTGTCGATCTCCGGATTCGAGAGCCTCGCCGCTCTCCCGGCGCGACCGAGCCGGGGTCCCAGGGTCTCGAGCGCGTGCTGGGCCCAGCCGACCGCCCGGCGCCAGGGAAGTTCGTGTTCGCGGTCCCACAGCGTCGAGAGATCGCCGCCGCCGGGGGACCGACCGAGCAAATTGAGCCCCAGTCGCAGCGCGCCGCTGGACGTACGGGCGGCCGCCACCTGGATCGACAGGGCCAGCACTCCTCTCCCCTCCTCGGCACGGCTGCTGACTCGATAGAAACCGGCGGTCACCTGACCGAGTACTCCGTACGAACTCCTACGGAAGGCATCGAGCAATCGGCGCTGGAGCGCTTCTCCGCTGGTAACGAAGGTCAGGAAGGCCGGCGGGCTCTCATACAGCCGGTCGACCTGAGGATGGCCGACGTCGAGACAGTGCTGCGCCAGGTCGACCCAGACCGGCGTCCCGGTCGGGGCGTAGGCGACCATCACATGCCGTGCGCTGGGTGGAATCGAGTGTTCGCAGGCAACCGCCTCGCAACGGTGACACCAGACATGTCCCGGGCGAAACGCAGCCGCCTGCTCGATCGCATCGTCCAGCAGGCGGTCGACGCAGCGCACCAGCGCCAGGCCGGCCCGGGCCTCTGCGCCATCGGCGCCCGCCAGGGTCTCGACTGCGAGCTGCAGCTCCAGGGGTTCGCGGCGGGACTCGATCAGGTGCCCGCCGGGCTTCCGCGCCAGCAGCTCGCGCACGAGTTCGCGCAACGCCCGGCGGGCGTCGGCGGCAAAGAGCTCGGCCCGGTCAGGAATCCGGAGCTCCCGCGGAGCCCCCGTCGCGGGGCTCGGCCACGAGGATCAGGCGATCCCCGTTGGGGCTGACGGCGATCCGCGAAATCGAGGTCAGCCCCGCGTCGTCGTAGCTGGCCACCACGACCCAGCCCTCGTCGATGCCCGGCCGATGCCGCATCAACCGCACGCCGACGCCGAGCCAGATCGTCCCGTCGGGCCCCCAGGCGAAGTCGCTGGCCCCGGGCGGCAGGGCGATCAGGTCGTCCGGGTAGCGGGTCAACAGGTCGAGCTCGACGATCCGGGGATCCGTCTCGGGATCCTGGATGTAGCTGATGGAGTTTCTTCCGGGGGCGTGATGCAGCGACCGGCCCACCTCCACCGACGTCGCCTCCGGTTCGACCCAGCCGCGATCGATGTCGGCGAACCGCAGCTCGGCAGGGCTATCGTCATCGACGACCGTCAAGGCCACGAGACCCCGGTCGACCCAGGTGTAGTAGCCGACCTCGTCCTCCCACTCGAGCAGGACCATCGGCGTGCCGCCGTCGGCGTCGAAACGCCACAGTCGTTGATCGCCCCAGTCCTCGGTGCGGACCGCGGAGAAACCGTCCTCGCCGGGAATCACCTGAGGCGAGTACTCCCGCTCCGGCGTGTGGGTCAGCTGGCGGCTTCCGCCGGCGAAGTCGTGCCGCCAGATGTCGACCTCGGTGCCGACTCCCGACGAGTACAGGATTCCGGAACCGTCGGGAAGGAAGGAGGGCTGATTGTCGTAGCCCTCGCGATCGGTCAGACGCTCCGGCCCACCGATCACCTCGCCGGTCGCCGGGTCGAGGGTGACGACCCACAGATCCGTGGCGACGTTCGAGAACTCCGGTGCCGGCGCGCAACCGGTGGCGAGGGCCCCGACCAGCAGCATCGCACCGGCGAGCCGCGCGGCAGAGGCATTCAGCGGGGTCACGTCGTCGCCGAGGATCAGGCCGTGTCCAGGACAGCCGTGCAGAGCTGATACCAGTCCTGCCAGTCGTCCTGAAGGCTCTTCTTGAGTCGCACGAATTCCGCCCGCGCATGGTTCAGACTGTTGCGGTCGGGCATCCGCTTCATCATCTTGATTTCGCTGGCCAGTGAGTTCAGCCGGTTGAGCTTCTCGCGAATCGTCTCGGCGAGCTCTTCGACGCGACGCTCCAGCGCCGCCGTACCTTCGAGGGCCCGCTCGCGCAGGGTGCTCTGGAGCAGCTTGCGGTCCTCGCTCAACAGTCGCTGGCGGATCGTGAACGGGCTGTAACGCACGAGGTTCCCGGCCAGGCCGAGCTTGCTCAAGGTCCAGATCGTCCACTTGGTCGGATCGAAGTGGAACCAGCGAACGCCGTTGCGGTAGTCCGACGCGAAGGTGTGATGGTAGTTGTGGTAGCCCTCGCCGACGGTCAGCAGGGCGACGATGTGGTTGTCGACCGCCGTCTGCTCCTTGGAGTACGCCCGGGAGCCCCAGGTGTGCGCCAGGGAGTTGATGAACCAGGTCAGGTGGTGCGAGACCGCCAGTCGAGTCCACCAGGCCAGCACGAACGAGCCGAGCCAGTCGCCGGTCAGCAGGCCGACCGCGGCGAATGCCAGCAGGTTCGCCGCCAGCATCCACAGCCCGTAGTGGTTGAACTGCAGCATGACCCAGCGGTTCTTCAAGAGGTCCGCGCAACGGCGCTCGTCGATCGGCTCGCTCTTCTCGAACAACCAGAGGATGTGCGCGTACCAGAAGCCCTTGTTGATCGAGTGCGGGTCATCGTCGGTGTCGACGTAGGCGTGGTGCCGGCGATGCTCCGAGGACCAGCGCAGCACCGGTCCCTGACAGGCCAGGGTGCCGAGGAACAGCAGACCGAATTCGGCGGGCCGCTTCAGCGTGTATCCGCGGTGGGCGTAGAAGCGGTGATAGGCGCCGCCGATTCCGATCTGCGAGATGAACAGCAAGAAGAGACTGGCGGCGATCAGGCCCCAGCCCGGCGTGTTGTGCCAGAAGTAGATCGGCAGGCCGATCGCCAGGGCGACGTGGTAGCCGATGATGAACAGCCCACTCTCCCAGTTATAGTCCTGGAGACGGAATCGCTTGGTCGCCACGGAACCTCCTCTGCCCACGCAAGGCCAATCTAGCACCTGTCACGCCCGATGCAACGATCAACGGGGATCGTCCGCCGGAGGCGGCGTGTTCTCGCCGTCCGGCTCGGAATCCCCGGTTTCGCCAGTCTCCGGGGGGGAGGTCGGCTCCTCCGCAGGGATCGCGAGAGAGTTGTCGGCGGTGCCGAGCAGCTCCACTTCGAACACGATCGTCGCCCCGCCCGGAATCATCGGCGGAGCGCCGGCGTCGCCGTAGGCCGTATCCGCCGGACAGACCAGCCGGGCCTTGCCACCGACCCGCATCTTCTGGAGTCCCTCACTCAGGCACGGGATGACCTCGCCGATGACGAATTCGGCCGGGGCTCCCCCGTCGACCGAGCTGTCGAAGACACGGCCGTCGATCAGGGTGCCGTGGTAGTGCAGCACCGCGCGGTCGGTCGCCTGGGCCGGCTCACCGCTACCCGGCTTGACTTCGCGGTAGACCGCGCCGCTCGCCGTCCGCTCGGCACCCGGTTCCTGGGCTGCCGCCTCGACGAATCCGGAGCCCGCCGCGCGCTCGGCAGCCGCCACACGCAACTTGCGCTCCTGCATCATTCCGTCGATCTTCGGGCCGAACTCCTGGAGCTGGATCAGCGCGTCGTCGGCGAGGACGCCGTCCTTGAGGCCCGCGGCGATCAAGTCGAGCTCCGCCTCGGTGAACCCGTAGCCGCTCAGTCGCTGGGACAATGCGAGCCCCAGCGCGTGGAGGACGTTCTCGTCGTCGGTCCGGGCACTCTCCTGGGCCAGCGAGACGGCGCCGGGCACGGTCAGCGCCAGCACGACGGTGAGGACAAGAAAACGGTGCATGGCTTCTCCAGCCGCCCGGAACGAGCGGGTATCGAGGATCCAGGCACATTTTGCACCATCCCTCTCCGATGACAAGTCCGGTTCCCGGGCAACCAATCCGCGATCCATACGTATCAGGAGGTGTCATAGGAGGGATTCCGATGTCCGACATCCGCTCGATTCGCCAGTCGAAGCTCACCGGTGCCGGCCTGATCGTGGCCGGAGCGCTCATCCTGCTCACCGCCACGAGCTTCGTGGTCGCCCACGACGACGGCAAGGGCAGCTGGGTCCATTCCCGTCACGACTCGGATGACGGATGGCTCGGGGTGTCCGTCACCGAAGCGACACGCTCGGCGGAAGGCGGCGCCCGGATCACCCGTGTCTTCGACGGATCGGCGGCCTGGGACGCCGGGCTGCGCCCCGGCGACGTGATCATCGCCGTCGACGGCCAGACCGTGCGGGGCCCCGGCTCGTTGAACCGCCGCCTCGACGAACTCGCCAGTGGCGAGCGCGTCACGGTGACCGTCGAGCGTGACGGGCGCGAGCAGACCTTCGATGTGACCCTCGGCTCCGCGGCGGACATCCTCGACGACCTGGACATCCGCCTGCCGGATCTCGCGCACCTCGAACATCTCGCGCATCTCGCGGACCTCGAGATCGACCTGTCCGGACTCGAAGCGCTGGCCGACCTCGAGATCGACCTGTCCGGACTCGAAGCGCTCGCCGACCTCGAGATCGACCTGTCCGGGCTCGAAGCGCTGGCCGACCTCGAGATCGACCTGTCCGGGCTCGAACATCTCGACCACAGGATGATGCGACATGCCAACGTGCAGGTCTGCCGGGACGGCGACTGCGTCACGTACGGAGGTGCGGGGCCCGACGACCACGCCAGGCTCGGCGTGCATCTCGTGGACACGACTCCCGAGCTACGCAGCCATCTCGGTGGCACCGAGGACGCAGGAGCGCTCGTCGAGCGCATCGTCTCCGGTTCCGCCGCGGAAGAGGCGGGGCTGCAGGTCGGCGACCTGATCCTGTCGATCGACGGCGAGCCGGTTCGTGACGCCCACTCGGTGCGCCGCGCGCTGCGCGGCCGTGGCGGCCAGACCGTGGAGCTCGAATGGATCCGGGACGGCCGCACCAACCACGGCGAGGCGCGGCTGTCCGGCGGGAACTCCAGGACCCGCTAGTCGGCGATCCAGACCGTCTTGGTATTGACGAACTCCGTCAGTCCTTCTTCGGCCAGCTCCCGGCCGAAGCCGGACTCCTTGATCCCGCCGAAGGGTAGGGCCGGGTCGGAGCGGACGATTCCGTTGACGAAGACGTTCCCCGCATCGAGCTCGGCGACGAACCGCTCGGCACGGTCCCGGTCGGCGGTCCAGACACTCGCACCCAGCCCGTAGTCGCTGTCGTTGGCGAGCTGGATCCCCTCGCCATCGTCGACGAACGGGGAGACCACCGCGACGGGACCGAACCACTCCTCGTCGGCGGACGGCGCCCCGATCGGCACGTCGGTCAACACCGTCGGCGGGAAGAAGTAGCCCGGCCGCTCCGGGGGAGCCCCCCCGCTGCGCACGGTACCGCCGGCCCGACGCATCGCCTCGACCTGGGCGACGAGCCGATCGCGCAGGTCCACCCGGGCCAGCGGACCGACGTCGGTTCCCGCGTCCCGCGGATCGCCGACGACCTGGTCGGCCATGCCCTCGACGAAGCGGCTGGTGAACTCCTCGTAGCACGAGTGCTGGACCAGGAAACGCTTGGCGGCGATGCAGCTCTGCCCGGAGTTCTGACATCTGGCCCCGACGGCAACCCGGGCGACCTGTTCGATGTCGGCATCATCGAGGACGAGAAACGGGTCACTCCCCCCGAGCTCCGCGACCATCGGTTTCAGGTTCCGGCCGGCCTCCGCCGCGACGACACGACCGGCGGCGGTGCTACCGGTCAGCGTGACTCCACGTACGCGACGGTCGGCGATCACCCCGGGAACGTCTTCGTGACGCAGGAAGCACGATTGCACCAGGTCGTCCGCCGTTCCGGCCGCGCGCAACAGCTCGACGATCGCCAGGGCGCATCCCGGCGTGTTCGGCGCGTGCTTGAGCAGGATCGAGTTTCCCGACAGCAGCGCCGGAGCCGCGAAACGGAAGAACTGCCAGAACGGAAAATTCCAGGGCATGATCGCCAGGATCGGCCCGAGCGGGTCTCGACGAACCCGTGCCGTCCCGCCCACGACCTGACGGGGCGACTCGGCCAGCAATCGCGGCGCCGCCTCCGCGTACCAGCGGCAGCCCGCCGCGCACTTGGCGACCTCGGCTTCCCCCTGCGGGAGAGGTTTCCCCATCTCCAGCGCCGCCAGCGCCGCGAGCTCCCCGGCCTGGCTCTCGAGGCGCCGTGCGATCGCCTCGAGCAGCCCGGACCGCTCGTCGGTGCTCGCCGTGCGCCAGATCGCCTGGGCCGCAGCGGTCCGTTCCAGGGCTCGATCGATCGCCGTCGCGTCGGCCGTCGGATAGCTATCGTGGAGGGTCTCGGTGGCCGGATCGAGAGTCCGGTAGATCACGCTCATGCCACGAGAATAACAGGCCTGGATGTGCAACAATCAACTCTGTCGCGGAGTTCAACCCGCGGGAGGAGGCACCATGGTTCGCTCGCTCTTCGTACTCCGTCTCGCGTTGACGGTGACGCTGGTCGGCCTGGGCTCGCTCACGGCAACGACTCTCGCCGGCGAACCCGAGAAACTCGGCCGGGACCTCACCGAGGCGCCCAGGGTCCGCATCGCCGAGTTGCTCGCGGACCCCGAGGCCTGGGTCGGCAAGACGGTCCAGGTCGAGGGTCGGATCACCGACGTCTGCCCGAAGCGCGGGTGCTGGGTCGACATCCAGGACAACGCCGGGTCGATCCGACTCAAGGTCCGGGACTACGAGATCTTCTTCGAGACCTCGACCAAGGGACACCACATCGTGGCCGAGGGGATCTTTCGCCGGGTCGAACCCGGGGACGCCCATGCCGAGGAAGAGTCCGCCACGGCGAGCTACCGCCTGGATGGCGTCGGAGCCGAGGTGCAACCGCAGGAGTCGCAGGAATAGGGGAAAACCCGTGTTTTCACGGGCATGCATCGCCCCAACCTTGACCCTGGTTGGCGCTATTGATAGCGTCTGGGCATACATGCGACGTCCCGCGGGTGGAGTCGACAAGTGACGATCCGTTTTCCCATCGAGAAGTCGGCCTGGATCCTGGGATTTCTGTTGCTGGGTGTCTACGCCGTAGTGCAGTTGCACGGCCGGATTCACCAGCGCGCCGATCTGACCCGCTTCCAGGAAGCTCGGGAGTCGATCGGCGAACTTGCTTCCGCCACGGCATCCCCTGAGGCGGTTCCGCTGCACGCCCCTCCGCCAGTCGAGGTCTCTCACCTCGAGGTCGACCAGGCCGATTGGTCGCCGGGTCGCATCGACGGGTACAACGAGAGTCTCCAGGCCGACGCTGGACCGGCGATCGCAGTCTTGCGCATCCCGACCATCGACCTCGAGGTCGCTGTCCTATCGGGAACCGACGACGTGACCCTCAACAGAGCAGTGGGCCACATCGAAGGGACCGCGTGGCCGGGTCAGACGGGTAACGTCGGCCTCGCCGGTCATCGCGACGGTTTTTTCCGTGGGCTGAAGGATGTCGGCCCCGGCGATCCGATCGAGTTGCTCACGGCTACGACGACCGAATCCTGGATCGTCGACGAGATCCGCATCATCTCCCCGGAGGAAGTCGAGGTTCTCCAACCGACGGAGGCGCCAACACTGACGCTCGTCACCTGCTATCCGTTCTACTTCATCGGTTCGGCTCCGGAGCGCTACATCGTCCGGGCCATTCCCGCGCCGAGCGCCGGCCCCGACGGTCGCGCCGTCGGCGGCTGATTGTCGCCAGTCGGCCAGCAGCAGGCTTGAATCGAGTTTTGGAATGTCCCGAGCTGCGGTGCCCACGGTGCCGCGAGGAGGAAAATCGTGAGAGGTTGGACACGTAAGGCTTCCCTCGCGCTGGGAGCGGCACTCCTGATCGTCTGCACAGGAGTGCCCCTGGCCCAGACGACGACCCACGAGATTCGTAACGGCGAGGTGATCTCGGTCAGCGGCAACACTCTCGTCTATCGCGGCCCCGACGGCGTGAAGAGCGTCCAGGTTCCCGACGACTTCACCTTCGAGATGAACGGCCGCAGCATGTCGATCCACGATCTCAAGCCCGGCCAGCGCCTGACAGCGATGATCACGACCCGGACGACGCCGGTCTCGATGACCGCCACCGAGGTCCGCTCGTCGACGGTCGTGCACACGACCGGCGGGGCCGTCGTCGTGCGCGACCAGAACGGCGAACTGAAGAAGTACACCGTCAAGGACATGCGCAGCAGCAACCTGATCATCCACCGCGACGGCAAGCCGGTCGACATCTACGATCTGCGCAAGGGTGACGAGTTGACGGCGACGATCATCAGCGATCTGCCGCCGGAAACGATGACGGAGACCGACCTGCGTGTCTTTGTCGAGAACGCACCACCGCCGACGCGACCGACGACCCGCACCACGTCGAGTTCGACGGCGGCTCCGGTGCGCGTCGCCAGCAGCTCGCCGTCGATGCCTCACACCGCAAGCCCGCTGCCGCTGGTCGGCCTCGCCGGCCTGCTCAGCCTCGGACTGGGTGCCGGACTGACCGCGCTGCGTCGTTTCCGCGGCTGATCGTCGAACTTCGGCGAATGACGAAGGGCCCGTCTCCGGACGGGCCCTTTTTCGTGACCGGTCAGGACTCGACGATCCGCCGGATGGTGGCGTCCTCGATCTCGTCGACGCCGAACCGTCCGCCGAGCCAGACCACGACGAACGACGCCGCGACGGCGACCATCGACGAGGTCACTCCCCCGCTCCACGGCGGTCTCGGCAGAAGCTCGAACGCGGTCTGCCGGGCCAGGAACTCCAACCCCAGGTTCAGCACGAGGCCGGTCACGATCGAGGCGGTCGCGATCCGACCACCGACCCGGGTCCAGTGCATTCCCAGGACGAGCGCGGGCGCCAGGGCGGCGGCGAAGGTGCCGAAGGCGAGTGTGCCGAGCAGCGCGATCAGCCCACCCCATTGCCAGGCCAGCAGGAGGGCGCCGGCGCCGACACCGATCGTCGCCAGCCGCGCCGCCGGCACCTCGCGCACCAGAGGGCGGCCCAGCGCCCGAGGTAGATCGCGAACCAGCGCCGCGGCGCCGATGTTCAAGAACGAGTCCGAGGTCGACATGATCGCCGCCAGGGCGGCAGAGAGCACCAGGCCGGCAAGGGGCTCCGGCGCGATCTCCAGCAGGAAGCGTGGCATCGCATCGTCAGGCCGGGCAAGCGGCGCCATCCGGCCCGACGCCACGAGAGCCGGGACCGCGAGACCGACGCCGCCCCAGACGAGCAGACAGATCGCCTGACTGCCACCAAGCATCGCCGGGAACCAGCGCAGCTTTCGCGGATCGTCGAGCATGTAGAACTTGTGCAGCATCTGCGGCTGCCCCAGCACGCCGACGCCGAAGACAAAGAAGAAGCCGAACGCCGTGAAGGCGTCGAGCCGACCCAGCGGCGACAGATACTCGCCACCGAACAGCGGGGATCCGGCGATCGTCGACGCGATCGACGGCCAGCCTCCGGCGGTGGTCACCGCCGAGACGTAGACCGCGAACGCACCCAGCAACATCAGCAAGCCCTGAACCAGGTCACTGTAGGCGCCGGCGACCATTCCGCCGGCGGCGCTGTAAGCCACGAGGACGAGAGCACCCAGCAGCATGCCGCTCTCGAGCTGCTCCAGGCCGAGGACCGCCTGGAGCAGTACTCCGAGGGCGAGCAGCTGCGCGGCGAGATAGGCCACCGATCCTGCGAGGACGGCGAGGGCGGCGGCGGCGGCGGCCGACGAACCGGGAAAGCGCTCGGCGAACGCGTCGGGGATCGTGAACACCTCGCGAACCCCGGCGAGGGTCCTCAACTTGAAGGCGAGGGCGTGACAGAGCAGGGTCGCGGTGAAGCCGATCGACACGTTGATCCACAGCGACGAGACCCCGAGGCGATAGCAGAGCCCGGGACCGCCGAGGAATACGAAGCCGCTGAACGCCGCCGACATCGTGCCCAGGCCGGCGACCAGCAGTCCGATCTTCTGCTCGGCGATGAAGAAGCCCCGGGGCGAGCGGCTGCGGCGCATCGAGGCCAGCCCGATCGCCAGCATCAAGAGGAGGTAGCCGACGGCGAACGCCGCGACCCACGGCCGATCGGTCAGGGGCATTCCGGCGGCTCCACCGGGGGAGAGGCCCCGCTACCGATCGCGTGGAGTGACGAGCCGACGACGAGCGGGACGAGCCCCAGGCCGAAGAGCATCCACAAGGAGGAGGAAGGGAAGCTGCCCGGAACCGCCGTGGCCGGCTCGCTGCCGGCCAGGAGCACCACCGTCCAGCCGACCGCCTCGTAGTAGAGCAGTACCGCGCCGACGACCCAGGCGGCACGAGGCCCGGAGCGCTCACGACCCAGGCAACTCGCGCCGATCGCCGCGGGCATCGCCAGCGCGGCGCTGACGAGCAGCCCGGTTCCGGCATTCCCGCCGATGAGGACCGACAGCACGATCGCCAGCGACGCAGCGCCGAGCAATCCACGGCCTGCGGCACGAACGGACTCGATCGAAAGCGGCATCGGCTCCTCCGGCCGCACATGGTACGATGCCCGGCCTTCGACGGGTGGGAGTGGACCTTGCAACTCGGCTTCGTGATCGATCATTCCCGGTGCATCGGCTGCCACGCCTGCACCGTCGCCTGCAAGGCCGAGAACGACGTTCCCGTCGGTTCGTTCCGCACCTGGGTCAAGTACACCGAGACCGGGGAGTTTCCCGAGGTCCGCCGCTCGTTTGCGGTCCTGCGCTGCAACCAGTGCACGAATCCGCCCTGCGTCTCGATCTGTCCCGTCCAGGCGCTGGACAAGCGCGACGACGGCATCGTCGACATCGACCCCGCTCGCTGCATCGGCTGCAAGAGCTGCCTCCAGGCCTGCCCCTACGACGCGCTCTACGTGAACGACCAGACCGGCGTCGCCGAGAAGTGCCACTTCTGCGCCCACCGGACCGAGCGCGGCCTGGCACCGGCCTGCGCCGTCGTCTGCCCGACCGAGGCGATCATCCCCGGAGACTTCGACGACCCGGCAAGCCGGGTCTCCCAGATGCAGGCCGCCGGCGGCCTCGCCGCCCGCAAGACCGAGGCCGGAACGGGGCCCAACGTCCGCTATCGCGACGTCGCGCCCGCCGGGATCGAACCGCTGACGACGAACTCCGCCGGCGGATTCCTCTGGGCCAACCAGTTCCAGGACTCCCGCCTCGAGGCGCAGCAGTTCGAGGCCTCGGAGGGTACGGCGGCAGCGCGCACGGTCTACGACGTCGCCCACCCCGCCGCCTGGGGCAGCAAGGTGTCGGCCTACCTGCTGACCAAGTCACTGGCAGCCGGCGTGCTGCTGGCGGGGCTGACCCTGTCGTCGCCGATCTCCGGCGGAGGCGGACTGAGCAGCGGCGCGGCGACGGTCATCGGATTGCTGGCGCTGGTCTTCCTCGGGATCACCTCGGTGTTGCTGATCGCCGACCTGAAACGGCCGGATCGTTTCTGGTTCATCCTGCGCTACCCCAACTGGGGCTCGTGGCTCGTCCGCGGAACGGTCTTCCTGATCGCCTACGGCGCGGTCGCATCGCTCTGGACCCTGCTCTACTTTCTCGATCGCCCGCCAGCGGGCGCCAGCGCCTGGCTGCTCACCGGAGCGGTCGCGGTCGCCGCCCTGGGCACCGCGGTCTACACGGCGTGGCTGTTCGGCCAGGCCCACGGTCGTGTGCTCTGGATGCGCCGTGGCCTGGCGATCGGCCTCGGCGCCCACGCACTGACCTGCGGGGCGGCGCTGCTGATCGCATTGTCGCCTCTGCTGCAACTCGCGGCGGCCTCGGTCCTCGTACTGAAGAGCCTGCTCGGCGGATCCTTGCTCCTGCAGGCGCTGCTCGTCGTCACCGAAGGACGCATGGCACCGACGGGACGCGCCGCGGAGTACGGCAGGGCGATGGCGCTGTTGACCCGCGGCCCGTATGCCGGCCGCCATCGTGCCGCGATCGTTCTCGGCCTGGTCGTGCCGCTGCTGCTGCTCGTGCTTCCGTCGACGGCGGCCTGGATCGCCGCCTCGCTGCTCGCCCTCGTCGGCGTCTTTCTGGAACAGGACAACTTCGTCCGCGCCGGTCAGGCGCTGCCGATCAGCTGAGGTCGCGATGTCCGATCCCACCAACCCGACACGATCGTCTCCCTGGGAGCTCGGCGTCGCGCCATCTCCCGAACACTGGGACGACTGGGTCGAGTTCGATTCCGCCGCATGGCCCGAGCGCATCGAGCGGCACTATCGCTGTATCCCGACGATCTGCTTCAACTGCGAGTCGGCCTGCGGTCTGCTGGCCTTCGTCGACAAGCGCGACGGGACGATCCGGCGCTTCGAAGGGAATCCGGTTCACCCCGGCAGTCGCGGACGCACCTGCGCCAAGGGGCCGGCGACGATCAACCAGGTCCAGGACGGAGAACGGATCCTGCGCCCGCTGCGACGTAGCGGACCCCGAGGCTCCGGGGAGTTCCGCGAGGCGAGCTGGGAAGAGGCGCTGGAGGAGATCGGCGGTCGCATCGGCAAGGCGCTGGACGAGGAGCGCCATGACGAGGTGATGTACCACGTCGGCCGTCCCGGAGATGACCACTTCATTCCCCGGATGCTCGGTGCCTGGGGCGTCGACGGCCACAACAGCCACACCAACGTCTGCAGCGCCGCCGCCCGGACCGGATACGCCCTGTGGCTCGGAGCCGATCGTCCTTCCCCGGACTATGCCAACGCGCGGTTCATCCTGATGCTCTCCGCGCATCTCGAGACCGGCCACTACTTCAATCCCCACGCCCAGCGGATCATCGAGGCTCGCAACGGCGGCGCCCGGATCGCGGTCGTCGACACGCGTCTGAGCAACACGACGACCCACGCCGACTACTGGCTCCCGACCTGGCCCGGGAGCGAGGCGGCGCTGCTGCTCGGCGTGGCCCACAACCTGCTGGTCAGCCGGCACATCGACGCTACCTTCGCGGAGCGCTGGATCAACTGGCGCGCCTATCTCGAAGCCCGGGACCCCGAAGGTCCGCGGACCTTCGATCGCTTTCTCGAGCGACTGACCGCGGACTACGCCCGCTTCACTCCGGAGTTCGTCGAGGAGGAGTGCGGCGTGCCCGCCAAGCGCGTCGGAGAGCTCGCCGACGAGATCGCCGCGGCCGGCTCGGCGTTCACGAGTCACCTCTGGCGCAACGCGGCGGCCGGCAACCTCGGTGGCTGGCAGATCGCCCGCTCGCTGATGCTGCTTCATGCTCTCACCGGCAGCATCGGCACCCCGGGCGGCGTGAACCCCAACTCGTGGGACAAGTTCGTCCCGAAACCCTCCACCAACCCGCCGCCGATCGAACGCTGGAACGAGGCGATCTGGCCGCGTCAGTATCCCCTGGCCCACTACGAGATGAGCTTCCTCCTGCCGCACCTGCTGCGGGACCAGGAGCGCCGGGTCGACGTCTACTTCACCCGGGTCTACAACCCGGTCTGGACCAATCCCGACGGCGCGGCCTGGATCCGCATGCTCGAAGAGGACGACCGGATCGGGCTGCACATCGCCCTCACGCCGATCTGGTCCGAGACGGCTCAGTGGGCCGACTGGGTCCTGCCGATGGGACTCGGACCCGAACGCCACGACCTGATGAGCCAGGAGACCCACGCCGGAACATGGATCGGCTTCCGCCAGCCGGTCGTCCGCGAGTTCCTGCGCCAGGAGGGTCGGCCGGTCGCCTCGACCCGCGACGCCAACCCCGGCGAGGTATGGGAAGAGACCGAGTTCTGGATCAAGCTCGCCTTCGCCATCGACCCCGACGGCTCCCGGGGCGTTCGGCGCTGGTACGAGTCCCAGCAGACCCCCGGCACGCCGATCTCCGTCGACGAGTACTACGCCGACATCTTCGACAACGCCGTCCCCGGTCTCCCCGAGGCCGCACGAGCCGAGGGGAAGTCACCCCTCGAATACATGCGCCGCTACGGAGCGTTCCCCGTCCCCTACGAGGGCCAGCAACGCTACGAGCGGGAAGGCGTCGACGGACCGACCGGCTTCAAGACGCCTAGCGGCAAGCTCGAGGTCTACTCCCCCACCCTCGCCGAGTGGGGTCACGAGGAGCACGCCACTCCCGGGTACATTCGCTCCCACGTGCACTGGCGCAACCTCGACCGTGAGCGCGGAGAGATGGTCCTGTTGCCGACCTTCCGCCTGCCGACCCTGATTCACACTCGATCGGCCAACGCCAAGTGGCTGCAGGAGATCTCCCACACCAACCCGCTGTGGGTCAACCCCGAGGACGCGGAGCGAATCGGACTCACCAACGGCGAATTGACCCGGGTCGAGACGCGGATCGGCTGGTTCGTGCCACGGGTCTGGATCACCGAGGGAATCCGGCCCGGAGTGGTCGCCTGCTCGCATCACGTCGGACGCTGGCGGCTTCACCGCACCGTCGGTGGCCAGCGGCAGGCCTCGAGCCGCGTGACGATCGAGCGCGAGGGCGAGACGATGCGGTTTCGGCAGGTCGAGACGCCCGCCCCGTTTACCGGCGCCGACCCCGACAGCCGGCGGGTCTGGTGGAAGGAGGTCGGCGTCAACCAGAACCTGACCTTCCCCGTGCAGCCCGATCCGATCAGCGGCATGCATTGCTGGCACCAGAAGGTCGTCGTACGTCCGGCGGAAAAGGACGATCGCTACGGCGACATCCTGGTCGACTCCGGCCGGGCCGACGAGGTCTACCGGGAGTGGCTCGCCCTCACCCGGCCGGCACCGGGCCCCGGCGGACTCCGCCGGCCGCTGTGGCTGAACCGGCCGCTGCACCCGGCCGAGTCGACCTACCGCATCCCGGATTGACCCCGCCGCCGGTCCAGCCGGCGTTCCAGCGGATACGGGAAGAGATCGGGGAGCTCCCCGCGGCGCAGGCGATCCTGCATCCGGCGCCAGAACTCGACGTCGAACAGGTCGGAGTGGTGCTCGACGAACAGCTCGCGCAGGTCGTCGGGCATCCCGAGAAAGGAAACGAACTCCTCGGGGAAGATGTCGTCGGCGCCGACCGAGAACCAGGGCTGCGCGGCGAACTCCGCCTCGGGATAGGCCGGCGGAGGAAGCCGACGGAACTTGCAGTCGTCCAGCAGGCACAGCTCGTCGTAGTCGTAGAAGACCACCCGCCCGTGACGGGTCACGCCGAAGTTCTTCAGCAGAAAGTCCCCCGGAAAGATGTTCGCCGCCGCAAGCTCCTTGATCGCCCGCCCGTAGTCGATCACCGCCGCCTGGGCCCGGGCCGGCGGAGCGCTGCGCAGGTAGAGGTTCAGCGGCGTCACCTTGCGTTCGCTGTAAAGGTGCCGGAAGACCACCTCGTCGTCAGAGACGGTCACCGTCCGGCTCGCATCGGCGATCAGCTCCTCGAGCAGGTCCGGGGCAAACAGCAGGCGGGGAAAGCGGAGCTGCTCGAACGCCTGGGCGTCGACCAGCCGCCCGCCGCGGTCATGGCGAAACACGAGCTTGTAGCGCTTCTGAACCTCCCTGCGGGTGGTCTGCTTTGGATAATCGAACTCGTCCCGGATCACCTTGAAGACGGTGTCGAAGCGCAACAACGTGAAGACCAGCATCACCATTCCCCGGTCTCCCGGGGCGAGCTCGAATCGATCGCCGGCGCTCTCGAGATGCCCGGCGAGCCGTCGGTACAGTTCGGTCTTGCCGTGCTTGTTGAAGCCCAGGGAGGTGTACAGCTCGGCCACCGGCTTCAGCGGCAGGATCGATTTGAGAAAGCGGATGATGCGTCGTGGCGACCGGACGTCGACCTGAAAATACGAACGGGCGAAGCTGAACAGGATGCTGACGTCGTCCTCGCTCATCAACGCCGCGTCGACCGTCACGCCGTCCGCCCCGTGCCGCAGGCAAAGCACGAGCGGGATCGGCTCCCGGCCCGTCACCAGCCGCCCGACGAGGAAGGCCCCCTTGCTCCGGAAGAAGACGGCGCGCAGCATCTCGATCGCCTCGAGCCGGTAGGTGCCGACGAGCGACGCGACGAAGCCGCGGATCTCCTGGGTGACGTTCTCGACGTCGGAGCCGAAGTCGGCCCATGGCACCTGGAACCGGTAGGTCTCGAGCAGTCGGGCGATGATGTCGTCCAGCGGGCGGTCGAGGGGGAAGCGTCGGTAGGTCTCGGGGTCCTGGCGACTGCCGGTCATCCGCCGCGTAGGTTCGACGAACTCGAACGTCACGTCGACCGGCCGTTCGGCGAACAGCTTGCGGGTGATCGAGTTGTAGAAGGTCTCGGCCAGCTCGCGATTCTGCCGCTGGGCAATCTCCGACGAGTACTCGGGCCGGATCTCACGCCACAGCGACAGGTCGGCGATCCGGCCACCGAGGGAGGCCTCCAAGCTGGTCAGCGTTTTTCTCACGGCGTCGTCGAAGATCCCGAGACGCTGTTCCGCCGCGGCCTGAGCGCCGGGCCAGTCCCTGGCCTCGAAGCGGCCCCGGGCTCCGCGGGTGATCGTGCGGAAGCGCCGCTCCCACTCGGCCATTCCATCGCGGATCGCCCGGGCGGCGCTACGGATCAACAGGACGTCAGGCATCGTCGGCGCCCTCTCAGAGAACTTCCGTCCACAGCCACCAGGCTGCGACGACAACGATCACTCCCGGAACAGCGTAACGCAACCATCGATACAGCCACACTGCGGCCCAGTTCGGCAACCCGGGACCGATCTCCTTCATCGCTTCGTTGCGGCTCAGGCACCAGCCGAACGCGAGCACGGCGAGCAGGCCGCCGAGGGTCTGCATTCCCGAACCGAAGGTCAGATCCCAGCGAACGAAGATCTCGAGGTTGATCATCGGCGGCAACGCCAGCAGGAACACGATTCCGCCGGCGAGCGGTACCGCGCGGCGACGCTCGAGACGTGTGTTGTCGACGAGCCCGGCGACGAGCACCTCGAAAGCGGCGACCGCCGAGAGATAGGCCGCCGCGAACAGGCCCCCGAAGAACAGCAGCGCGACGACATTCCCCGCCGGCATCCTCGCGAAGACCTCGGGCATCGTCGAGAACAGCATCGCCGGGCCGCCGTCGGGTTCGAGCCCCAGGGCGAGCACGGCCGGCACGATCGCCAGACCGGCAAGCAGGCCCGCGCCCAGATCGCCGAACGCCGTGGCACCGGCCAGCGGCGCGAGGCGAGCCGAACGGTCCAGATACGAGCCGTAGACGACCATGAACGTTCCGCCCAGGGCCAGGCTGAAGAAAGCCTGGCCGATCGCGGCGACCAGCACGCTGCCGCGGAAGCTCTCCGGTCCCAGCCGGAGGAGATACCAGCGCACTCCGTCCCCGGCACCGGGCAGGGTCAAGGTCCGCACGACGAGCAGCAACACGACGATGCCGAGCACCGGCATGATCCAGCGACTCGCCCGCTCGATACCCCGGCGAAGTCCGCGCAGCAAGACGAACCCGCAGGACACGATCACGATCGCGGTGAACAGCAGCTGCCGACCGAACGTACCGCCGTCGAACCCCGAGGCGGGGGGGAGCGCCGCGCCGGCGGAGTACGAGACCCCGACGAGCGCGGCCACCGAGCGGACCGTCTCGTAGAGCACCCAGCCGACGGCGTTGCAGTAGTAGGCGTTGGCGGCGCAGATCACGAAGAACAGAAACCAGCCAACCTGGCGGCCGCCGGGCAGGCCGACCCGGGCGAACGCCCCCACGGGCCCGCGCCGGGTCCGCCGGCCCAGGGCGTTTTCCGCCATCAGCGCCGGAATGCCGAGGGCCAGCACCGCGACGGTGTAGACGAGGACGAAGCCTGCGCCCCCGAAGCGGCCGACCATGTAGGGAAACCGCCAGACGTTGCCGAGGCCGACCGCGACACCGATCAGGGAGAGTAACGCCCCGGTCCGGGTCGCGAAGGTCTCCCTCAGCTCCCGCTCACCCACCGGGCGCTGCCTCACCGAACGAATGTGACATGTCCGTCCTCTACCGGGAATGCGGCCCCGCGACGATTATGCACGAGTGGCCCGCTTGCCCGGTCGGCATCGACGGCTCACGTTGTACCCTGCCCCGGGAAGGAGGCCGATCCTGCGCAAGCTGATCATCATGCTGTTGCTCGTCGCCGTCGGGATGCCGTCGAGCGAGTCCGCCCGACGGAGAAAGGACAAGAAGGTCGCTCTCGCCCCGATCGTCACCAGCTGGAACGACGTGGCGATGCAGGGCGAACTGGGCTGGTTTGCCCGCAGTGACGGCCTGGTCGCCCTGGATTTCACGGATCCGGCGAACCCTCGCGAGGCCGGTCGCCTGGAGATGCGTTTCCCGGTCTACGGCATCACCCTGGACGGCGACATCGCGTACATCGCCGCGGGGAGCCACGGCGTGTTCACCGCCGACCTCTCCGACCCCGAGAAGCCGGAGATCCTCGAGTGGTTCGACACTCCGGGTTCGGTCAGCGATGTGCAGTTACGCGACCAGCTGGCCTTCGTCGTCGACGACGCTCAGGGCCTGAAGATCCTCGACTACTCCTACCGCGGCGAACCACGCCAGATCGCCAGCGTCTCGACGCGGGACGAACTCGCGGCCGTCGCGATCGACGGCAATCGCCTGGCGACCGCGGAGCGCACCGCCGGAGTTCGGCTGTTCGATCTCTCCCGGGGCCAGGGGAATCCGCTGCGAACCGACGAGCTGCGCCGCGCCGAGGGTGCCGTCGACGTCCTGTTCCTCGGCGACCTGCTGCTGGTCGCCAGAGAGCGACAGGGCGTCGACCTCTACCGGGTGGATTCCCGGGGACGAGCCCGGCTGACCGGACGCCTCGAAACGAAGCACCCCGCCCGAAGACTGACCCGATTCGGTCACCGGGTACTCGTCTCCTACGGCGCGGGCGGCGTCGACGTCGTCGACCTGACCCACCCCGAGCAGCCGGAGACGATCGGCTCGCTCCAGCTTCCCCGGGGCTACCCGGTCTGGCGGCTGGACGTGGCGCAGTCGACCGGATTCATCGCCAGCCTGGAATCCGGTTTCGGTGTGATCGACCTGGCGATCCCGGACCGACCGGCCACCGTGCTTCCACGGAAACGGCCGATGCGTATCTACTTTCCCTGAGGTCGCGCGGGCGTGGCCGCGGGCGCGACGGAACCGCGACTACTCGGCCGGCGACTCGTGAGGCACCAGCGTGACCTCGACGATCACCTCCTTGCCCGCCTCGACCGTCGCCGCGTGGGCCCGGGCTTGAGACATCCCCGGCGACGAGGCCAGCACGCGATACTCGCCGACGGCCAGGCTCTTGACCCGGACCCCTTTGGCGTTGACCGGAAAGGGCCCCTTGCGTGCGCCGTTGGAGAGCAACAGGTGTACTTCGCCGCTGGAGATCGGTTCGCCGGCCTTGTCCTTGAGGCGCACCCAGATGCCACCGGCTTCGTCGAGGACGATCGCGGCGTTCTGGGTCACCGCGGCGATGACCCGCGGGAGGTACCCTGGCGCGCTGATCCGCAAGCGGTCGACGCTGCTCGTCGGCAGCTCGAAGAAACCGCGCTTGTCCGTCAGCCCGCAGATGCCCTCGGACTCGCCGAGCATGTAGCAGACCCGTGCGCCTTCGATCGGTTTCTGGTCCGGAGAAACGATGGTCCCGGTCACGGCCAGCGCCGGCGCGGCGGCGACGACGAGGAGCAGGAGCAGGCCCCCGACGACCCGGTTCAATGCGCTTCGAGACCGGCCGCCGCGATCTCGTCTCCCGAAACGTGAGAGCGCTTCTTCGAGCCCTTGGCGGCCTCGGACCACTTCTGGATGTCGTCCTGCCGCGTACCGCCGATGTCGTACAGCTTCGGCTTGTCGAAGATCATCAGCTCCCGAGAGAGACCGGTGACGACGTAGGTCTTCGACATGTAGATCGCCTCTTCCGGGCAGACCTCTTCACACAGGCCGCAG
>CALNYP010000014.1:0-154419 GCA_942490715.1 uncultured bacterium | reverse complement strand
ACCTCGATGGCCGCAGGCCTTGGCACTCGACCGGCGCGGCGGCGGCCGCGGGAAGATTTTCAGGCGCCGCAGGCGCTCCCGCGTGGCCTCGGCAGACCGTTGCCGCGGAGTGCTCCGCGGCGACCACGGGAACGCACGGGCCGGCCCCGCACGACGGTCGAACCGAGGCGTCGTCCCCCGACGGGACCACGCGTGCCCGGTGCTTCGACCGCGACGCGAGTACTCCGTGGTAGCGCACCGTGTGAAAGCGGGGCGGCGGAATCAGCGCGGCCAGCCGGTCGATCAGTTCCAGCGGCTCGAAGGCCACGTGCGTGGTGCCATCCCGCCAGCGATGACGGAGTTCGTAAAGCAACTTGCCGTCCCCAAGCTCGCTCAACCGCTCCGACGCAACGGGAGGTCGCCCCGCGTAGCGGCACAGACGCTCCAGTCGCTGCCGGTCGTTCGCCGGCACGAGGACGCCCGCATGCAGGCTGAAACCCTGGCTGCGCGCCAGTCCCTCGGCCGTACCGCGGTCCACGGCGTCGGCGTCGACCGCCACCCGGTCACCGAAGCGGAGGGCGCGCTGGCCGGCCCTCGGTCCCGTCGCCGCACGCCCCTGGACCGCGGCGGTCAGCAGTTGCGCGAGCAACGGGTCGTCCTCCCCGAGCCGGTCGGGCTCGTCTCCAAGACCGCGCCGCTCGAGGAGACGGACGACGCCGCGGACCACCTGCCGGAGGACGCGCTCCAGTTCCTCGTTGCCCGGCGGCGGGGCAGGGCGAAATCGCATCGTCGGCTCGGCGGCCGGCGACGAGTAGGTGCCGTCGAGCGCCAGCGTGTGAAAGTGGACGTTGAGGTTGAGCGCACCACCGAACCGCTGGACAAAGGTGACCGCGCCACCATGGGACGAGTCGGCCCACACTTCCGGGCGCTCCGGCGTCGGACCGAGGCGAAAACGGCCCGCACGAAGACCCGTAACACCGCGGCTGTCAACTCGCGATCGTACGCCAGACGGTAGCGCAGGCCGAAGGGCAACGACAACACCCACTGGCGAACGGGCACCCGCGGCAGGACTCGGTCCACGAGGTGCGCGGAGGTGTCCGCCATGTGACGGCCGCCGCACGACGGACAGAACCCCCTCCCCTTGCACGAGAAAGGAACGACGCGGTCCAGTCCGCAACCATCGCAATGGAGACGAAGAAACCCGTGGGCGAGAATTCCGCAGTCGAGAAAGGCGCGGAACTCACTTTCGACAAAGCGTGGAACGCATCGTCCCCGGCTGCGTGCGTGGCCGAGCCAGGTCTCGAGATGAGCTAACCCGAACGCCAGGGTGACCAGCGCTATCGGATTGCCCTGGCGCAACCAAAAGCCGCCGCCGGCACCACTGGGCCGTGCGCCGACACGACACGGTTGACAGCCCCCGGCCTTCGCCGTACGCTGTGGCGGTCATGCGAATCGAATCGATCAACCGTGGAGACTGGTGGTGGCGCAAATCCCATAGCGCCGGAGGCCCGGGTCTGTTCGCCTGACATCACGACAGATCACCCGAATAACAAGAGCCCCGGCGAGTCGCCGGGGCTTTTTTCGTTCTGGATCAAGGAAAACATTCGACAGAGGCGGGTTGCGACCCGCCGGGCAGGAAAACACGATGACCGCTACCCGACCTGCAGAAAGCCAGATGGACACGGCGATCCGCCAGGCGATCGCCGACGTCGTCGCCGGCCGCGACCTCGCCGAGGACCGGGCCCACGCCGTCGCCGGCTCGATGATGACCGGCGAGGCCACGCCGGCCCAGATCGCAGCGCTGCTGGTCGCGCTCCGCATGAAGGGCGAGACCGTCGACGAGATCACCGGCTTCGCCCGGGCGATGCGCGAGAAGGCCCGAACGATTCCCGGGGACACCGACGGCGTCATCGACACCTGCGGCACCGGCGGAGACGGCAGCGGGACCTTCAACATCTCCACGGTCAGCGCGTTCGTCGTCGCCGGCGCCGGTGTCGCGGTCGCCAAGCATGGCAATCGGTCAGTCTCCAGCAAGTGTGGCAGCGCCGAGCTGCTCGAACAGCTCGGCGTCCCGGTCGACGCCGACGCCGACCAGGCGGCGCGGAACTTGAAGACCGCCGGCTTCGCGTTCCTGTTCGCCCCGCTCTACCACGAGGCGACGCGTCACGCCGTCGGGCCCCGCCGGGAGATCGGCGTTCGAAGCCTGTTCAATCTCGTCGGACCGCTGACCAACCCGGCCGGAGCCCGCCGACAGTTGATGGGCGTCTTCGACGGCGCCTTCACCGAGCCGCTGGCCCAGGTCCTCGGACGACTGGGGTCGGTGCATTGCATGGTCGTTCACGGCAGCGACGGCCTCGACGAGATCACGCTGTCCGGTCCGACCCTGGTCAGCGAGTTTCGGGACGGCACACTGCGTAGCTACGACCTGGACCCCCGTGAGTTCGGTTTCGAGCTTCGCGGGCTCGACGAAGTCCAGGGTGCCACGCCGTCCACCAACGCCCGGATCGCCGAGGAGATCCTCGCCGGGGAGCCCGGCGCTCCCCGGGAGATCGTCTTGTTGAATGCGGGCGCGGCGATTCACGTCGGCGGCGCTGCGGCGAGTATCGCCGAGGGTATCGCCGCGGCGCGCCGGTCGATCGATTCCGGTGCGGCGTTGCGCCGGCTGCGGATCCTGCAGGGACGTGGAGCGTGAAGAACCGGCTTCTCGAACGGATCGTTGCGACGAAGCGCGACGAGGTCCGCCAGCGCAAGCGAGCGGCAGCGTCCGGCGGGGTGGCAACGACAGGTGTCGGTGACCCGGTCCGGGCGCCGGTTCGTAGCCTGCGGCGCAGCCTCGCCGGCGGCTCGATCTCGGTGATCGCGGAGATCAAGCGACGCTCCCCTTCCCGGGGTGAGCTGCGCGTCGATCTCGACGTGGCGCGTATCGCGAGCACCTATCAGTCGGCCGGCGCGGCGGCGATCTCGGTCCTGACCGACGGTCCGTTCTTCGGTGGTTCCGACGACGACCTCGTACAGGCCCGGGCCGCCTGTTCGCTGCCGATCCTGCGCAAGGATTTCACCCTCGACGAGTACCAGATCGAGGAGGCCCGCCGGATCGGCGCCGATGCGGTCCTGTTGATCGTTCGCCTGCTGGGCCGTGAGCGACTGGACGAGCTGCTGCGCTGTGCCAGGGGCCACGGGCTGGAGGCGCTGGTCGAGGTTCACACCGCGGAGGAACTGGCGATCGCCGTCGACAGCGGCGCCGAGATCATCGGCATCAACAGCCGCGACCTCGACACCTTCGAGACCGACCTGGATCGCGCGCTGCAACTGGCGGACGCACTCCCGCCCGGCCGCGTGTCCGTCGCCGAGAGCGGCATCCGCGATCCGGGCGATGTCGCGCGAGCCGCGGCGGCGGGCTTCGATGCGGTTCTCGTCGGCGAAACGTTGATGCGGGCCGACGACCCGGCGAGCACCCTCGCGGCTCTGCGGGAGGCCGGCCCATGACGATCGTCAAGATCTGCGGGATCACCTCTCCCCGGGACGCCGCCGCGGCCCCCGCCGCCGGCGCCGACGCGATCGGCCTGGTCTTCGCCCCGGGCTCCCGACGCCGCGTCGACCTCGAAGGCGCTGCGGCATGCACCGCGGAGTTGCCGGACACGTTGATCCGCGTCGGCGTGTTCGTCGATGCCGACCCGGCGGCGATCGCCGACGCCGTCGCCGCTGCCGGACTCGACGTGGTCCAGCTTCACGGGCAAGAGAACGACGACGATTGCGCCGGCTCCCCCCGTCCGGTCTGGAAGCGAATCCCGGTCACCCGGGACGATGATCCCGCCACACTCCGCGCCGGCGCCGCGCGCTTCCCCGGCTGCGCGGCGATCCTGATCGACCCCGGGTCCGGGGACGGGCGCACCTTCTCCTGGAAGATCGCCCGGGATCTCCCGGGCAAGGTCGTGCTCGCCGGCGGCCTGACGCCCGGGAACGTGGCCGAGGCGATACGGGAAGCCCGCCCCTGGGGCGTCGACGTATCGACGGGGGTGGAGTCGTCGCCGGGACGCAAGGACGAAGGGAAGATGCGCGCGTTCGTCGCAGCGGTGCGACGGGAGGAGGCTCGACGTGCAGGGTGAACGCGAGGGGTACTTCGGTCACTTCGGTGGCCGGTTCGTCCCCGAAACGCTGATGGGTGCGCTGACCGAGCTGGAACAGGCCTACGACCACGCCCGTCGCGACGCCGGCTTCCGCGCCGAGTTCGAGGAGGCCCTGGGCGAGTTCGTCGGACGGCCGACTCCCCTGTTCCACGCCCGGCGGCTGACCGAGCGGATCGGCGGGGCGCAGATCTGGCTGAAGCGCGAGGATCTGGCCCACACCGGCGCCCACAAGATCAACAACGCGCTCGGCCAGATGCTGCTCGCACGCCGGATGGGCAAGACCAGGATCATCGCCGAGACCGGCGCCGGCCAGCACGGCGTGGCGACCGCGACCGCCGCCGCACGCTACGGCATCGAGTGCGTGGTCTACATGGGCAGCGTCGATGTCGAGCGCCAGCGCCCCAACGTGGAGCGGATGCGGCTGCTGGGGGCGGAGGTCCGCGGTGTCGACGCGGGGCAGCGCACCCTCAAGGACGCGATCAACGAGGCGATCCGGGACTGGGTCACGCACGTGCGCACCACCCACTACCTGATCGGCTCCGCCGTCGGCCCGCATCCCTACCCGCGGATCGTCCGCGATCTCCAGTCGGTGATCGGCCGGGAGAGCCGCGCCGCCTTTCTGGCGCGCTGTGAAAGGCTGCCCGACGTCGTCGTCGCCTGTGTCGGCGGCGGCTCCAACGCGATCGGCATGTTCCATGACTTCCTCGACGACCCGGTGCGACTGATCGGAGTCGAGGCCGGCGGCGCCGGTATCGAGGGCGGCCGGCACTCGGCGACGATCTCGGCCGGGCGCGTCGGCGTGCTGCACGGCGCCCGTAGCTTCCTGCTGCAAGACGCCCACGGCCAGGTGCTGGAGACGCACTCGATCTCCGCGGGGCTGGACTACCCCGGTGTCGGTCCCGAGCATTCCCACCTGAAGGAGACGGGACGCGTCGACTACGTCCACGCCTCCGACGACGAGGCGATGGCGGCGTTGAAGCTGCTCTGCGAGACCGAGGGCATCCTGCCGGCTCTCGAGAGTTCCCACGCGGTGGCCCACGCCGTCGAGATCGCCCGGACGATGCCGCCGGACAGCCACGTGCTGGTCAACCTGTCCGGCCGCGGCGACAAGGATCTGGAGATCGTCGAGAGGTACGGCTCGTGAACGCGATCAGCACACGATTCGAGAGTTTGCGCCAGCGCGGAGAGGCCGCGCTCATCGCCTACGTCGTCGCCGGCTTCCCGACGATCGAGCAGTCGATGGAGTCGATCGCGACCGTCGCCGAGGCCGGCGCCGATATCATCGAGGTCGGCGTGCCGTTCAGCGATCCGGTGGCCGACGGACCGACGATCCAGCGCGCCTCCCACGCCGCGCTTCAGGCCGGGGCGACCCTCGACGGCATCCTCGACGCGCTGGCCCGCTCCCGGCCCGCCGTCCCGTTGAGCCTGATGTCGTATCTGAACCCGCTGATGGCGATCGGCCGCGAGCGACTGCTCGATCGCCTCGGCGAGATCGGTGTCGCCGGGCTGATCGTTCCCGACCTGCCCCTCGAGGAGTCCGCGGGCTGGTCGGCCTCGGCCCGGGAACGGGGCATCGCCCTGACGCTGCTCGCCGCACCGACGTCGGACCTCGAACGCACCCGGGCGATCGCCCGCAGCACCGAAGGCTTCCTGTACTACGTCAGCCTGACCGGGATCACCGGCGCCCGCCGCGAGCTGCCGGCGGACCTGGTCCGCTCCCTGGGGCGCGTGCGCTCCCAGACGCCGCGGCCGGTTGCGGTCGGCTTCGGCATCTCCCGTCCATCCCAGATCCGGAATCTACGCGGCCACTGCGACGGCGTCGTCGTCGGTAGCCGCCTCGTACAGGCGATCGAAGACGGCGAAGACCTCGCCGCACTCGTCCGCACTTTGAAGGCCGCGACACGGCCCGACGGACCGGCGCCGGAAGGCACCGCCGTCGAAGGAGACCCGCAATGCTCATCGTCATGAAGTTCGACGCCACCGAGGAGCAGATCGACCGGGTCTGCCGGACGATCACCAGCCTCGGGCTGACCGCGCACCCGATCCCCGGCGCCAACCAGACCGCGATCGGCGTCACCGGCAACAAGGAGCAGGTCGACGAGCCGAAGATCGCCGCCTTGCCCGGCGTCGTCGATCTGATCCACGTGACCAAGCCCTACAAGCTGACCGGCCGCGAGATGAAGCCCGAGGACACGATCGTCAAGATCGGCGACGTCCGGATCGGCGGGCCGGAGTTCGCGGTGATCGCCGGCCCCTGCTCCGTCGAGAGTCGCGAGCAACTGCTGACGACCGCCCGGCAGATGGCCGCCTCCGGCGCCGGCCTGCTTCGGGGCGGTGCGTTCAAACCCCGGACCTCGCCTTACTCGTTCCAGGGCCTGGGAGAAGAGGGGCTGCGGATCCTCGACGAGGCCCGGCGCGAGACCGGCTTGCCGATCGTCTCCGAGGTGGTCGACACCGAAAGCTTCGACAAGGTCGAGGAGTTCGTCGACGTGATCCAGATCGGCTCGCGGAACATGCAGAACTACTCGCTGCTGCGCCGGGCCGGGCGGTCCCGCAAGCCGGTGCTGCTGAAGCGCTGGATGTCCGGCACGCTGAAGGAGTTCTTGCTCGCCGCCGAGTACATCATGGCCGGCGGAAACCGCAACGTGATCCTCTGCGAGCGCGGCATCCGCGCGTTCAGCGACTACACCCGCTACACCCTCGACATCAGCATCGTCCCCGAGCTGAAACTGCTGACCCATCTCCCGGTGATCGTCGATCCGAGTCACGCCGCGGGCCGGCGCGAGCTGGTCCTGCCCCTGGCTCGCGCCGCCGCCGCGGCCGGCGCCGACGGGCTGATCGTCGAGGTGCACCCGGATCCGGACCAGGCGATGTCCGACGGGCCGCAGTCGCTGACCTTCCCGATGTTCGACGAGCTGATGGGTGAGATGCGAACGCTGATTCCGGCGCTCCAGCGCACGATGCCGGCGCCGGCATGATCCCGGAGGTTCTCACCGGGTCGACGCCGGCCTACCGCAGGCTGCGCGGCAACCCGGTTCCGCTGGAGGTCTTCCGCAGGCTGTACGACGGGGAGAACTACGGCTTCCTCTACGAGTCGCTGGAGCAGCACGGCGGCCGGGGACGGTTCTCGTTCCTGGGGGGGCGCCCCAAGGTCGTCTTCCGCGCCTGGGGCGAGCGGCTCGAGGTCAGCACCGGCGATCGTCGCCGGGAGACGACCGGCGATCCGCTGGAGATGCTGCGGACGCTGGTCCGTTCCGGCGACGGCGCTCTCCCGGTCGCCACGTTTCCCGGCGGCGCGGTGGGCTACGCCGGATACGACGTGGTGCGCAACGTCGCCCCCCTCGGCACGCCACCCCCCGACGATCTCGAGCTGCCGGACCTGCACTTCGTCTTCCCCGAGGAGGTCGTGATCGTCGACCACCTCGACGAAGTCGTTCATCTGCTGCACTACGGGTCCGGAGATGGTGGTCGCCGGGCCGATGAGATCGCCGCCGTCGTCGCGGCGGCCGAGGATTCGGGAACCGGTCCGGAGCTCGCGAACGGCCCCGGCCCGATCCCGACGACCGGTGGCCTGCCGGTTCCGACACCGGAGAAAGAGCCGCCGCCGCTGCGCTCGAACCTGACCGCCGACGATTTTGCAGCGAAGGTCGAACGGGCCAAGGCCTACATCCGTGCCGGCGACATCTTCCAGGTCGTGCTGTCCCAGCGCTTCGAGTTTCCGATGATCGGTTCGTCGCTGGATCTCTACCGGGCGCTGCGGCTGACCAACCCGTCGCCGTACATGTACTACCTCAACCTGGACGGCATGCAGATCGCCGGTTCGTCTCCAGAGGTGCTTTCCCGGCTGTCCGGTCGCCGGGTCGTGACCCGTCCGCTGGCCGGCACACGGCGCCGAGGTCGGGACGCACAGGAAGATCGCGCCCTCGCCGAGGAGCTCCGGGGCGACGCCAAGGAGTGCGCCGAGCACGTGATGCTCGTCGACCTGGCCCGCAACGACATCGGCCGGGTCTGCCGGAGCGGCTCGATCCGGGTCCACGACTACCTCGAGATCGAACGCTATGCGAAGGTGATGCACCTCGTCTCCAACGTCGAGGGACGGATCCGTGACGACCGCGACGCCTTCGACCTGTTCCGCGCCACCTTTCCCGCCGGCACCGTCTCGGGGGCGCCGAAGATCCGCGCGATGCAGATCATCGACGAGCTGGAGCCGACGCGCCGGGGGCCCTACGCCGGCGCGATCGGTTACTTCAGCTTCCTCGGCGACATGGACCTCTGCATCGCGATCCGCACGTTCGTGATCCGCGGTGGGACCGGCTACCTGCAGGCCGGGGCGGGCATCGTCGCCGATTCGATCCCGGAACACGAGTACCGGGAGACGCTGAACAAGGCGCGGGGCCTGGTCGGTGCGATCCAGCTCGCCGGCAAGAGCTGACCGGAATCAGCGCGGGACGAGTCGCTCCAGCTCCGTCGGCCAGTGGAACACGACCGTGATCGAGCTGCTGTCGACGGGCGCTTGCGTTTCGGCCTCGATCTGGGTCACGAAGAAGGAGCCGTCGGGGCCGACGGTCCATCGGCCGCTGAGCTCTTGATCCGGCTGGAAAGCCAGGCTCGGCCGCCCCACGCGAAACGACGCCCCCTCGGTGGCCACAGGCACCTCGTGAATCGCGTCGCCGGACCCTTCGAAGTAGAGCTTCCGCCCGTCACGAGACCATTCGGCGCGCGAAGCGCCGTCGGGTGAGATCTGCCATTTTCCGCTTCCGGCGGGGAAGGGACGGACGTACACCTCGCTACGCCCCGACTCGTCCGAGACGTAGGCGATCCACTTCCCGTCCGGCGAGAATTCAGGAAATACCTCGCGCGCCGGCGTGGCGAGAAAGGCGGTCGGCTCGGCCTCGGCGGTGAGGTCCAGCACCATCAGATCGATGCTCGCGCTCGCCATGTGGAAGAGGAGGTGCTTGCCGTCGGGGCTTGGCGACGCGCCACCCCAGGCACCGTTGATCGCGGGCGTCAGCGATTCGGCCTCGCCGGTTCCGTCGGCGCGTTTGCGGTAGAGTTTCATCTCGCCGTCGCGGGACGACGAGAAGATGACGTGCTCGCCATCAGCCGTCCACGAGGGGTACCACTCCCAGCCCTCGGAGAACGTGAGGCGCGTGCTGACGTCGCGCTCGATGTCGTAGATCCAGATGTTGGCCTGGTTCTCGTCGTGATTGGCCAGCGTGTACGCCACCGAGCGTCCGTCGGGTGAGAGGACCGCGTCACGGTGCTTTGCCGGGTCGATCGGCCAGGCGGTGAACACGCCGTCCCCGGAGACCTTGCCGATATTCCCGTGCCACTCGTTGGCGCCGGCGTCGGCTCCGTAGAACAGCGTCCCGTTGCCCGATACGGCGATTCTCGCCCCGCCGTTGGACCGGCTGAATCCGACCCCCTCGAGCACCGGCACCGGAGACCGTTCGCCGGCCCCCGCAGCCGGATCGAAGCGTGTCGCAAACACGGTCCCGTCCCGGGCGAATACGAGGAATCCCCCCGGCACGTACAGCGGGTAACTCCCGCCGAAGTGGACGTCGCGGCGTTGCATGGAATCCAGTTCCAGCAACTCGATCGTCCCACTGCTGAAGTTGTCGCCACGATTCTGCGAGACGAACAGCACCGAGCGTCCGTCAGGAAGTGCGTACGGCCAGCGGTGGGACCGCTCTCTCGGTGCAGCCGAGTCTTCGAGAACGGTGACCTCTTGTGGCTCACCGCCGGCTGCGGAGATCCGATGGAGAGCGCTGCTCGTGTTGGGGGCGTAGACGATCGTGTCGTCGGCGAGCCACGTGCCCCCACGAACGTTGGGCGTGTCGGTGAGCGTCAGGGGTGCGCCTCCGTGAACGGACACCTTCTTCAGCTTGTTGCCGGCGAAGAATCCGATCCACTCGCCGTTGGGGGAAAAGAACGGCTGTTCGGCACCTTCGGTACCGGAAAGAACCGTACCCTGCAGCTGGTCCAGGTTGCGAACGTGGAGACGCGACGGTTCCCCCAGCGCGTACGCCAGGCGGGACCCGTCGGGCGACGACACGACCTGCGCGCCAAAGCCTGCGAACCGCTCGGACTCCGCGAAATCGACGTTCAGGCGGACCGGTTCCCGGGGTGGCGCTGGCGGCACCAGCGCTCTTCCGACGACGAACGCCGCGAGGGCGGCCAGCGGTACGGCCACGAGGGCGAACCAGGCCCAGCGCCGCCGCGGTGCCTCGGTGGCGGCCCCGGCCGCCGCTTCTGCGATCTGCCCGGCGATCATCGGCGCGTCGGGGTTCTCCAGGGCCACCCGGGCCTCACCGATGTCCCGCAGGCGCTGGCGGGCATCCTTGACGAGACAGCGCCGGACCAGCTCGCGAACCCGGGGCGGCAGGTTACCCGGGAGGGCGTCGAGGTCGGGCTCTTTGAGGATGACGGCGGCCAGCGTCTCCGACAGACCGTCGCCGCGGAACGTCCGTTCGCCGGTCAGCATCTCGTGCATGACCACACCGAACGCCCAGATGTCCGTGCGGCGGTCGACGGGGTTGCCCTTGGCCTGTTCCGGGCTCAGGTAGGCCGCGGTGCCCATGATCATGCCGGCCTGGGTCCCGGCGGAGGTCATCGTCGGCGACATGGAGATGTCGGGGTCGTCCGATCCGGCCGCCGACTTGGCCAGACCGAAGTCGAGTACTTTCACCTGGCCTTCCGGTGTCACGAGTACGTTCGCGGGCTTGAGGTCGCGATGGATGATACCGGCCTCATGGGCGGCCTCGAGCGCTTCGGCGATCTGACGGCCGATCTCGACCGCCTGGTCGACCGGACAGGCACCGGTGGCCAGTCGCCGGGACAGATCCTGTCCGGCGATCAGCTCCATCGCGAGGAACTGCACACCGTCAGCCTCGTGCAAACCGTGAATCGTCGCGATGTTGGGATGGTTCTGGGCGGCGAGGAGCTTGGCCTCTCGCTTGAACCGCGCCAGACGTTCCGGATCGCGAGAGAACGCGTCGGGAAGCACCTTGATCGCGACGTCACGATCGAGATCCGTATCGACTCCCTTCCAGACCACGCCCATTCCGCCTTCGCCGATCTGCTCGACGAGTCGGTAGTGCAGCAGCATCTGTCCGGCCGTCAATCCCATCGCTAGCTTCCCCCCGGAGAATTCGCGAATTATACGTCAACGGCGAGGTGGCGAGGAACCCTGCCCTCTCCCGCTTCGTTTCGGTTTAGTATGAGCGCCAGAGGTGACCACGTGGGGATCGAGCAGCCACCCGAGAAGGGCGGACGGAACATCATCCTGTTCGCCAGCGTCGTCATCGGCATCGCCGGGCTCAAGTCGGCGGCCAGCCTGATCCTTCCCTTTCTCAGCGCCCTGTTCCTGGCGATGATCAGCCTTCCGCTGCTGAACTGGCTGCAGTCCCGGAAGATTCCCAAGCCGTTCGCCGTCTTCCTGACGCTGATCACGGCGATGGGCATCCTCGGTGGCATCGCGACCGTCGTCGGCGGGTCGATCCGTTCGTTCACCGACGCGGTCCCGCGTTACCGGGCCCGCCTCGACGTCGTCTGGGTCGAGATGCTGGAGTGGTTCGCGGCTTTCGGTATCGACGCGTCCGACTACCTGACGATCGAGCTGATCAACCCGGCCCAGGCCTTCGACGTGGCCCAGGGCGTGCTCAGCGGCGTCGTCGTGCTGCTCTCCAACTTCTTCCTGGTATTCCTGACGATCGCGCTGATCCTGTTCGAGGCGGCGGGATTCCCCGGCAAGCTGCAGCGCGCCTTCGGCACCCTCGAATCCGGCGACCGCTACGCCAAGATCCGCGTCGAGATCCAGAAGTACCTGGGGATCAAGACACTGGTCAGCCTGGCCACCGGACTCGTCGTCACCATCGCGCTGTCGTTTCTGGGAATCGACTTCCCGTTCCTGTGGGGCACCCTGGCCTTCCTGCTCAACTACATCCCCAACCTGGGGTCGATCATCGCCGCCATCCCTCCGGTGCTGCTCGCCGTCGTCCAGCAGGGATTCGGCCTGGCCCTCGGTGTCGCGATCGTCTTCATCGTGGTCAACGTCGTGATGGGCAACCTGATCGAGCCCTATTTCATGGGCCGCCGGCTGGGGCTGTCGACGCTGGTCGTCTTCATGTCGTTGGTCTTCTGGGGCTGGGTCTGGGGACCGATGGGCATGCTGCTGTCGGTTCCGCTGACGATGATCGTCAAGATCAGCCTGGAGAACACCGAGGATCTGCGCTGGGTCGCGATCCTGCTCGGCCCGTCGGTCGACGACTGACCGGTTCCGGCTCTTCGTGACGTAATCATCCGGGGGTGTGACTCGTTCTCTGGGTGTACGTCGGGCGCCCGGCGTGCACCCGAGGAGAGGGCCGCAAACGATGGATGCCCGGCTGGACCGTCTACACGCTCACGTTGCTAACAATCGCTGGTTTCACCGTTTTGCGTGGTTCAACCGGATCGTCCTCGCCATCGGATTCCTCCCCTCGGGTTTCAAGAAGATCGTACGCGAGCCGTTCACGTTGCTGGGGCCGGAGACCGGCGTCGGCTACTTCTTCGACGCTCTGTTCCGCGCCGGTTTCTACTACGAGTTCCTGGGCTGGAGCCAGGTGATCGCCGCGGTGTTACTGGTGATTCCGCGGACGACGACCCTCGGCGCCGTGATCTACTTCCCGATCATCCTCAACATCTGGGTCATCACCGTGGCGATGCACTTCCGGGGCACCTGGGTGATCACGAGCATGATGCTGCTGGCGAACCTGTACCTGCTCGCCTGGGACTATCCGCGCTGGAAGGGCATCCTCCCGCGGCGGGTCGCCGCCTGATCGGCAGCATCGGCGGCGCTACTTTTTCCAGGACCGTCTTGCCGTCCTCGAGGGCCACCGAAGAATCAATCCGCTGCACTCTTGCCGAACGAGGGGCAGCGGCTGAAGGTCATCGCCTCGTCCTCGTCGGCCGGATCCTGTTCCAGCCCCGCGTCCAGCGCCAGGGTCCGTGCCCGCTGGAGCAACGGGATCGCCTCACCCCAGCGTTCCTGATTCCCCAGCCAGCAGGCCTTCTTGCGCAGGAGATCGACCTGTCGCCGGCTGCGGGCCTGCTCCAGCCGTTCCGGGTGGTTGGCCGCCGCATCGGCCCAGTAGGCCTTGACCTCGTCGATGTCGTCCCGGCACTTGTTGCCGAAGCTGTCCGGGATCTGCCCGGCGAACATCGCCGGCAGGGCGTTGTACATCTGGGACCGCCCCCGGAAGTGAGCCATCACGCACTGGGGCTCGGTGCAGTGGCGCGGATTGTCCCGGGCCGTGTGGTCGGGGTCGCTGACCAGCCCGAGGATGTGGCCGGTCTCGTGGACCAGGATCGCCTCTTCGATCTTGCGCGTGGTGATCCAGAGGAACGCCTGATCGGAGATCGAGTTCAGGTGGATGAACAGCGTCGGCACGACCCGGACACCGTCGCGCTCCGCATCGGGCACGTAGATCTCCGTCGCCAGTCCGACGAACTCGCCGCTGTCGGGGATGTAGACCATGTAGACCGACTCGACGCCCTCTTCGGGTTCGAAGTCGAGCCAGCGGGAGAGGACCTCGCTGCGGTAGCGCGGTTCGACCGCCTCCGCGGACCACTCGGCCAGGGGAATCTCGTCGTCGACGATCACCTCCAGGGTGATCTCCTCGGGAAGAAACCGGCGCAGGGTCTTCTGCATCCCCTCGAGCGCGGCCGGGTGCGGCTCCTGGCCCTCGACCCAGTCGACCTCGATCTTCCACCGGGTCGAGAACAGCGGCGTCAGCAGGAACGGGTTCATCCCCTCGACGAGGCGCTGGTGCTTCGACTGCACCGGGTCGAACTCCTCGACCGGGTAGCGAAACGCGGCACGGCAGCCGATCAGCGCGAGGGTGACCAGCAGGAACAGCGCGACAAAGGCCTCCCGACCCCTGGATCGGCGATACGCGCGGCTACGGCGGCGTTCGATCGGGAGCATGGCGTCAAGGTACCACGGTGCGGGGATCGATCGCCGCCGAACCGGAGCGCCGAGTGGATACGCTAGACTGCTCCTTCGCTGGCAGTCTGGAACCAGTTGGCGGTGCAACGATGAACCCGATCCTCACGGCCCCCGGCAACCCGGGCGAGACGACGGAACCCTGGTACCGGGCCCAGCGTTTCGGCGTGTTGCTGTTCTCGCTTCTCGCCTACATGGCGGTCCTCGCCTTCCTGAGCGACGAGGGTCGGATCAACTGGCTGGTGCATCTGGCCTTCCTGGTCCCGATCCTGACCTCGCTGGCGACGGTCTGGCGGAGCCGGCGCTGGTTCCTGGCCGGGCTGGCACTGGCGGTGCTCTATCAGGCTGCCGCAGGCGTCGGCGATTTCAACGACATTTCCAACCTCGAGCTGGTCGGCGCGTTCTTCCGCGTCGCGTTCATGGGCTTGATGACGATTCTCGTCGCCCGCGATGTGATGCGGTCGCCACGGATCACCCTCAACGTCGTGATGGGTGCCTGCTCGGTCTACGTGCTGATGGCGTTCATGTTCGGCTCGCTCTACTCGTTGCTCGAGCAGGCGCAACCGGGCGCCTTCGATCTGTCCGCGTTCGTCGACCCCGAAGCAGGTCTGGTGACCGACTACGAGGGCCTGCTGACCTACTTCTCGCTGATCACGATGACGACCGTCGGCTTCGGAGACATCACGCCACAGACCCACTCGGCGCGGACCCTCGCCGCGCTGCAGGGCATCATCGGCCAGCTGTTCGTCGGGGTCGTCATCGCCCGCGTCGTGGCGATGGAGCTGGCCGAGCGGATGAACCGCCCCCCGGGGAACGATCCGTGACCCGCCGACCGCGGCTCGCGTTGGCGCTGCCGGCGGTCCTGGTGCTGCTGTCGATCTCGGTCGGCGGCTGCGCGCCTCCCGCGCCGGCCGATTCCGCTACGGTGACGCCGGAGCGGGTCGTCGTGATCGCCCCTGCCGCCGCGGAGATGCTCGGCGAACTCGAGTTGCTCGATCGCGTGGTGGCGATCGGCGAGTACGGACCGTGGCCCGCAGCGATCGCCGCCCTTCCGGTCGCCGGGGGCTACTCGTCGCCGAATGCCGAGACGGTCCTGGCCCTCGGAGCGCAGATGGTGATCAACACGTCGAGCGAGGCCTCCGGCGACGCCCACCGCAAGCTCGAAGCTCTCGGCGTCGAGGTGCTGGCGCTGGACACCAGCACCCTCGACGGCGTCTACGCCTCGATCGAGAGCCTGGGCCGCGCCTTCGGCGTCGAGACCAAGGCCCGCGAACTCGCCGAGAGGATCCGCGGCGAGCTGGCGGAGATCGAGACCGTGGCCGGTGGCGCGCCGGCACGCCGGGTGCTGTTCGTCGTCGGACGCGACCCGCTCTACGTCGCCGGGCCGGGCTCTCACATCGACGGGATGATCCAGGCCGTCGGTGCGGTCAACGCCGCCGCCGGCGCCCGGGGCGCTTACGTCCAGCTGTCGGTCGAGGCCGCCATCGAACAGCGACCCGACGTGATCATCGACACCTCCGACAACCGCCCCGAGGCCGTACTCGGAACGATCTCCGGCGAATGGGAACGCTGGGACTTCTTGCCGGCGGTGCGCGACCACCAGGTCTACCGGGTCCACCCCTCGCAGCTCGTCATTCCCGGGATCCGCCTACCGGCGATGACCCGGCGCATGGGGCGTCTGATCCAGCCGGAACGCTTCGGCCCGCCGACCCCCGAGGATTTCCAGCCGGTGCCGGCGGAATCCGGAGACGTTGACGATGGATCGTCGTAGCCGACCGCTGACCGCGCGATTTCTCGGGCTGTGGGCCGCGGCGTTGCTGGTACTGCTCACCGGCTGCATCGCGGTGGCGTCATCGTTCGGAGCGGTACAGGGAGTCTCGCCGTTCGAGCTGCTCGCCCGCGGCGGACTCGACGAGGCCCAGCGCACGATCCTGTTCGAGGTTCGCCTCCCCCGGGTCTTGCTGGCGGCGATTCTCGGCGGGGCGCTGACCGTCGCCGGCGTCGTGTTCCAGGCGATGCTCCGCAACCCGCTGGCCGACCCGTTCGTCCTCGGAGTCTCCGGCGGAGCGAGCATCGGTGGCGTCGTCGCCCTGGTGCTCGGCTTCGGCGCCGGCGAGGGCTGGCTGGGGGTCGGCGCGGTGCCGCTGTTCGCCTTCGCCGGGGCGATCGCCGCGCTGTTCCTGATCGAGTGGGTCGCGACGGTCGACGGACAGCTGACCGTCTACACGATCCTGCTGACCGGCGCGATCTTCAACGCCTTCAGCGCGGCGCTGATCTACTTCATCCAGAGCGTCGCGTCCCTGCATCAGCTTCACGAGATCGTCTTCTACCTGATGGGGCGGGTGCCGTCACCGGACTACGGCACCCTGGCGGTGCTCTCCACACTGGTGATCGCGGCGGTCATCGCGCTGTTCAGCTTCACCCGGGAGTTCAACGCCCTCAGCCTCGGCGAGGAAGGCGCGGCTCAGCTCGGTGTCGACGTCGAGCGGCTCAAGCGCTGGACCTTCATCCTCGGTTCGCTGCTCACCGGGGTGGCCGTCTCGGTCGCCGGACTGATCGGCTTCGTCGGCCTGATCGTGCCGCACGTGCTGCGTCTGATCCTCGGCCCCGATCACCGGCTGCTGTTGCCGTCGGCGTTCTTCGGCGGTGCCGCGTTTCTCGTCCTGGCCGATCTGCTGTCGCGAACCGTGCTGGCCCCGAACGAGCTGCCGGTCGGCGTCGTGACGGCGTTGATCGGCGGCCCGTTCTTCCTGTACCTGTTGCGGCGACGGGGGCGCACCCATGGATTCGCCTGAGCGCAGCGCCTCGCTGGAGGTCGGCCACCTGGGCTACTCGTACGGCAACCGCCGTGCGTTGCGGGACGTCTCGTTCCAGGCCTTCCCCGGCGAACTGGTGGGGCTGCTGGGGCCGAACGGCAGCGGCAAGAGCACGCTGATCAAGGTGCTCTCCGGGCTGCGCTCGGACCACGACGGCCTGGCCCGCATCGAAGGCCGGGACGTCGGCGACATCCCGCGGCGCGAGCTCGCCCGGACCCTCGCCGTCGTGCCCCAGGAGTCGACGTTCGGTTTTCCGTTCACCGCACTGGAGATCGTCCTGATGGGGCGACACCCGCACCTGTCCGGCCTGGCCTTCGAGTCCGAGGCGGACATCGAGGTGGCCCACGCGGCCCTCGAACGCTGCGGCTCCCTCGACCTCGCGCCGCGACCGATTCACGAGCTCTCCTCCGGCGAGCGCCAGCGCATCGTCTTCGCCAAGGCGCTGGCGCAGCAACCGCGGATCATGCTGCTCGACGAGCCGGCGAGCTTCCTGGATCTGCGACACCAGGTCGAGCTGTTCGACGTGCTGCGCGATCTCGCCGATCGCGACCGTTGCACCGTGCTGACGGTGCTCCACGACGTGAACCTCGCCGCCGAGTACTGCGATACGATCGTGCTGATGGCCGACGGCTGCGTCCATGCCCGCGGGCCGGCCGCCGAGGTGTTGACCTACGCCAACCTGACCCACGTCTTCGGCACCGAGGTCTACGTCGACACGAACAGCGTCACCGGCAAGCTGATCGTCACCCCGCTCTCCGGGCGGGCCCGGGCCAGGCTGCAGGCCGCGCCGGACGAGGCGCCGGACGAGGAAACGCGATGACCACACTCTGCATCCTGACGCTGTTGGCCGCACTGGCCGTTGCCGGGCCGCCCGGAGAACCGCCGCCGGAGAAGGCGACCGTCGCCCGGGTCCGCCCGGCGGCGAAGGAAGAGCCGCGGATCCTCGCGATGAAGTCGATGCCGCCACGGTTCCGCATCGTGACGATCCGGGATCTGCCCTCCGCCGGCTGGAAACGGGTCGCCGACGACGTCGACGTCGACGAGTCCGCCGGTCGGATCGTCGTCCGGGCGACCGACCACGCACCCGACGGGATGGCGGCGCAGGTGATCACGCCGACGACCCTCGCGTTCCACGTCGGGGCGTTGACGCCGGGCGCGTACGTCGTCGAGGTCCGGGCGCGGATGGGAACCGAGGAACCGTACCGTGCGGTCGATGCGTTCGTCATCGAGGCCGAGTAGGCGCCGGGCAGTCAACGCGACGTCAACGATGCTCGGGCCGCAGCAGGTCCATCACCGTCTTGACCGGGCTGAACGTCTCCAGCGGAACCTCGACGAAGACGGTGTTCCAGTGGGCCATCGCGCCGTTCCAGAGCCCCGGCCGTTCGAGTACGGTGATCGGTGCCCCGGCCAGCGACTTCTGGGTCACGATCACCGCGTCGGCGTCGATGTACTTCGCGAGGTTGTAGGCCTCTCCGCCACCGGGTCGCCGGAGCCCGCAGACCAGGTCGACCGGGTTGAAGTGCGTCGAGCTGCGGAAGATCGCCTGCTGCTCGGCGTCGTCGGGGTCGACCTGGGCGCTCTCGACGATCTGCACGCCGATCACGCCGTCCGCGCCGCGAACCCAGAACGGACCGCCACCCGGTTCGCCGGTGTTGCGGACGACGCCGCAGACGCGCAGGGGGCGATCGAGCTGACCCACGAGTTCGTCCCGGGCCGCCGCCGGGTCCGGCTGGCCGTTGAGCGCGACGTGCACCGTCGCGCCGACGTCGGCGAGGCTCTGGCCCAGCTCGGCACGCCCCTCGGCGTGTTGCATGCGCTGGATCGCCTTGGCCGCGCGATCCTGGAGCTCGACGAGGAATCCGGCCAGCGCGCGCTTCCAGCGCAGCGCCGTCGGCTTGACCCGGTCGGGCTGGACGTTGTCGATGTTCTTGAGAAAGACGATGTCGCCGTCGATCCGCTGGAGGTTGCGAATCAACGCACCGTGGCCGCCGGGGCGGAACAGCAGCCGGCCCGCCGCGTCGTGGACCGGTTCGCCTGCCGCGTCGATCGCCAGCGTGTCGGTCGCCGGGTCCTGATGGGACCAGTCGACGTCGAAGGTGACCCCGAGCCGGGTCGAGTGCCGATCGCGAACCTCGGCGAGCTTGAGCCGGAACGCCTGTTCGTGACCGGGTGAGACCGTGAAGTGCAGCCGGCAGCGGCCGCCGGGCCCCCGGGCATGGTCCGCCCCCTCGATCAGGTGCTCCTCGAACGACGTGCGCGCGCCGTCGGGGTAGCCGTGGAACTTGAGCAACCCCTTGGGCAGCCTGGCGTAGTTCAGGCCGTTCTCGCCGAGCAGGCCGTCGAGCAACTGCCCGACGTGGTGCTCCCGGCGCAGCGTCGCGAGGGACTCCCCCCGGGAACGGAAGACCCAGTCGAGGTCTTCGACGAAGGGAAAGCGGTCGAGCTGCTCCAGGAAGGAGACGACGACCGCCGCCTCACCCCCGGGCGACGACGCCGCCTCGGTGACGAGAGAGTCCCAGCTTCGCCCCTGGCCGCCGCCGCTGGTGAACCAGAGCAGCTCCTGGAACATCCGCGTCGCCGCGCCGGATGCCGGAACGAACTTCGAGACCCGTCCGGCCTCGGCCGCGGCGGCGTGGATCTGCTGCAGCGCCTCGACCCTGGAATCGGTGAGTGTCTCGATGCCGTCGCCGGGGGTGCAGGGCCGTACGAGCTTGACGTGTCCGGGCGGATTGCGCAGCCGCGCGACCTGGGCTGCCGCCTCCTCCTCGCCGATCCCGCGTCTTTCGAGCTGCAGTCGATCGGTCGCCGTGAAGCCGGAGGGGCTCATCTCAGGAGCCGCCACCCTGGAGGTACAGGGTGCTGAACCAGCGTTCGGTCTCCGTCGATCCGCAGTTCTTGCAACGGGTACGGTGTTCGACCTGAACGACCCAGCCTCCCGGACGATCGATCTGCAACCGGGCCAGGCCGATCTCGTCGGTCCGGGTCGTCGCGGGCTTCTGCTTGCCTCCGGCTCGCGGGAGCGCCGAGACGGTCACCCCCGCCAGAGGTTCACGATCGAACAGGATCTGGACCTCCACCGAACCGCCTCCCGCGACGAGGTCGATCGGATCGGTCTGGGGCACGATCTCCAGCCGGTGTCCGACCTCGGAGAAGTGCAGCTGGCCCGCCGGGACCCGGTCGCCGACGACGACGAAGGCCTTGGCGAAGCGAGTGATGCGTTCCGGCGACGACTTGTCGCGGATCGCGCTGGTCGAGAGTGCGATCAGCGAGGCGCCGCTGCCGCTGCTGCGAAAGCGGGCCGTGGCCGCTTCTCCACTCTCGTCGAGCAGGTTCTCCCGTCCGGCGTTCCAGATCCGCTGGTAACGCGTGATCTCGCCGGCGTCGGTCACCGGTTCGGCGCTCGTCGGCGAACCCTCGAACAGGCGCAGTCGGATCGTCTCACCCGGTTGCGGTCGTGCCGGTTCGGGCTCGACCCACCAGGCGGAACCGCCGAACGACGGCAGCGCCGATAGCAGCAGCGCGACGAGCAACGGGCCGTGAATCCTCCGCATTCGTTGATCCCCCTCTACACGCGACAGGATGCGAAGTGTACCATTGGCCCAACCCGCCACCCGCCCGGCACGGAGAGACGATTGGAGATCCTGCGCCATGCTGATCCGGTCCTGCTGGAGGAAGAACTCCTGCGGCAAGTCGATCGCCGGCATCCGCGAAACGAACCGGGCAGCAGCTGGATCGTCGTCCCGACCAACCGCCTCGTCGAGCACCTGCCCCGCCGCCTCGCCGGTCGCCGCAACGGCTGGCTCGGACTCGAGGTGCTGCATTTCCGCACCCTGGCGGTCCGGCTGATCGAGTCGGCCGGCGGGCTTGCTCCACGGGTGATCAGCGAGCGGCTCCGCGAATCCCTGGTCCGCCAGGCGCTGGCCTATCATCAAGAGAACCGCTGGTCGGTCTTCGCCGAGCAGCGCCCCGGAGTCGTCCCGCGACTCACCGGCGCCCTCAACGAACTGCGCGAGGCCGGGATCACCCCCGACGAACTCGAGGGGGCCGTGCTCGAGGATCCGTACGAGGCGGCCCTGGCCGAACTGTATCGCCCCTACGCGATGGTCCTCGAGGAGGTCGCGTCGGCCGGCTGGGCCGACGAGGCCGGGCTGGTGGGACGCGCCGCGGCTGCGCTGGAACAGGGCTTCCAGCCCCCCGATCGCGTCTTCGTCCACGGAGCCTACGAGTGGATCGGCGTGCAACTCGAGCTGCTGCGCGAGCTGGCCCGGCGCACCGAGATGCTGATCCTGCTCCCCGGGACACCGGGTACTCCCGCCGCGGCCTACGTCGACGCCTTCGCCGAGGAGCAGTTCGCCAGCGTCGGCACGGCGCTGCCCGACGCGCTGCCGATCGCCCGGCGCTTCGACCTCGGCGCCCTGTTCGACGAGGCCGCGCGACCTGCCCCCGCCGCGGAGTCACGCTTCGGGTGCCTCCACGCTCAGGGTTCGTCGGGTGAGGTTCGCGCCGTCGTCCGGCGGGCGATGAAGGCGATCGACGACGGGGTCGCGCCCGAGGAGATCCTGATCGTCGCCCGCAACCTGGAGCGGTACGCCGCGGCTCTCGAGGAGGTGTTCGAGGGCGAGGGCATCCCCTGGACGTCGTCGCTCACCGGGCCGCTGCGCCGGCAACCGTGGATCCGCGACCTGCTGCGGTTGCTGCGAACGGTCGCCGACGGCTATCCCCGCCGGGTCACCTCGGAGCTGCTGCGCTCGCCGCGGATTCGCTGGGACGATCTCGGCGAGGAGGTCTCACGCTGGGGCGCGAGTGCCGACGAGTGGAGTCGAGGCGCACGGATCACCGGCGGGCTCGACGAGTGGCGCACCGAACTCCCGTCCTGGGCCGAGCAGCCGCGGACCTACGCCGGCCAGTCGGCCGACGGGACCCGGCGAGCCCACGAGGAGGCCGGGCGGCGCGGCAGACGCGCCGGAGCGATCGTCGCGGCGCTGGAAGCCCTCGACCGCCGGATCGCGCCCGCCGCGTTCCGCTGGTCCGAGCACGCCGACCGGCTCGATCGACTGCGTCAGGATCTGATCGTCGTCGAGGAGGACGAACGCACGTCGGAGGCTCTCGCCGGCTGGAGCGAACTGCTCGAGGAGATGCGCGGGAGGGAGACGCTGCTCGGGGAGACCGAGCCGGTGGCGTTCCTCGAGATGCTGACCTGGCTGGAGCAGGCCGCCGATCGCAGCACCGTTCCGGTGCGCCGAGGGGACCAGGGCGGCATCCGCGTCCTCGGCGCCCTGCAGGCCCGTGGGCTGACCTTCGAGCGTGTCTACTGGATCGGGCTGAACAGCGATGTGTTCCCCCGTCCGCCCCGGGAAGATCCGGTCCTCGGCGATGCGCTACGCCGGCGGCTGGGCGAGATCACCGGACTACCGCTGCCCCGGAGTTCACGAGGCCTCGACGAGGAGCGGTTGCTCCTCGGGTTGCTCCTCGGCGCGTCGGCCGAACGCACCGAGGTCTCCTGGCAGCGGGCCGACGAGCGCGGCCGCTCGCGGACGCCGTCGCTGGCGCTGCGGGAGATCGCCCGGGTCGCGATGGGCCACTCCGAGTTCGACCGGATCGTCGACGGCGCCGAGGCGGTGCCCTCCCATCCGCTGCTCCGGCTCCAGTCCCTGGTCGACCGGCCCGGCGTGCTCTCCCCTGCCGAGGGCCGGCTCCACGACGCGCTGGCCAGCGGCGACAGCCGGGACTTCGAGCGTCTCGGTGGGCGTCACCCGGAGCTGGTCGCCGGACTGCGGATGCTCGAGGCGACCCAGGCGTTCCGGGAGGTCGATGCCGGCTACGACGGCCGCGTCGCGCCCCAGCCGACCGATGCGCTGTCGGTCTCGGCGTGGAGGACGCTGGGCACCTGTCCGCTGATGTTCTTCTTCCAGAAGGTCCTGGGGCTGCGCCAGCTCGACGACGAGACCGGACTGTTCGAGATCTCGAATCTGGATGTCGGCAACCAGGTTCACGAGGTCCTCGAAGAGCTGTACGGCAAGCTGGTGCGAGACGGCGCGTTTGAAGACGCCGAACTGTCGACGGTCCTCGGCAAGGCCCGGGACTGGCTCGATCGCAACCGGGATACGCTGCTCGGCCGGCATCAGGGCCGGCTGGCACGTCGGCTCCCGGTCCTGCATCGCGTCACCTCGAACGCGTGGCGCGAGACTCTCGAGCGCTTCGTCGAGGCGGACCTGAAGCGGATGATCGGCCAGCGGTGGCAGCCGACCGACTTCGAGGTACCCGGGGAGACGGAGGTGGATCTCGGCGACGGGATGTCGGTGCGGATCCGGGGACGCTTCGACCGGGTGTTGCGCGGAGCGGACGGCGAGACCGTCTCGGACTACAAGACGAGCAAGAAGGTCAGCGACCTCACGAGCCTGACCGAGATGCTCCGGGGGAACTCCCTGCAGGTCCCGCTCTACCGATTGCTCCGGCCCGGCCGTCCCGAGGTCGAGGTCCTCGGCGTCGGCCCCGGGTACGACTACAACGATCCGAAGCAGTGGCGAGCGGCCCATGACGGCCTCGACGACGACGCCCAGGCCGGGTTGATGGAGACCCTGCGCGTCCTGCTCCGCTTGCCCCGGAGCGGCAGCTTTCCGTTGCGGAAATCCGATGCGTGCAAGTGGTGCGCCTTCCGCGAGGCCTGCCGGCACAACCATCCACCGACCCTCGAGCGGGAACAGACGGCGGCGGACAGTCGCTCGTTCCGTCGACTCGCCGGCAAGGGCAAGGACGCGCCGCTGCTCCGAGGTGGGGAGGGCGCAGGATGACCGGCCGAGCGCTCCCCGACGCCGAGGCCCGGAAGCGGGCCGTCACCGACTTCACGTCGAACCTGGTGATCCTCGCCGGTGCCGGGACCGGCAAGACCAGCTTGCTGATCGAACGCGTCCTCAACGCGGTCGGTAGCGACGAGTTCGAGCTGGACAAGATCGGCGCGATCACCTTCACCGAGAAGGCCGCCGGGGAGATGCGGCTGCGCATGGCCCGGGGCCTGGACCGGCTCTACCGGCTCGCCGGCGGGCACGGCTCCCCCGATCCCACCGACGAGGCCGGACGCTCGTACCGCTGGCTCGTCGAGGAACGTGGCTGCGCTCCCGGGGAGATCGCCGAGCGTGCGCTGCGGGCGATCGAGAGCCTGGATCGCTCACGGGTCTCGACGATTCACACGTTCTGCGCCGAGCTGCTCCGGGATCACCCGGTCGCCGCCGGCGTCGACCCCGACTTCACCGTCGACACCGGAGAGCATCGGACGGCGCTGCAGGAGCAGGCCTGGGAGCGCTTCCTCATCGGCGAACTGGGCCCCCAGGCGTCGAAGCCCGACGAATGGGCCGCGCTGCTCGAATCGTTCTCGATCGCCGAGGTGCGGGAGATCGCCTTCGGCCTGGCGGCCTCGACCACCCCCGACGAGCTGATCCGCGAGCAGCCCCGCTCCCCCGAGGCCCGGGAACTGTTCGGCGAGGAGGCCCGGGCCGCGGTCGCCGCGCTGGAGTCGCTGATCGGCCGCTGCCGCGGGACAGCTCCGATCGCCGCCGCGCTGCTGCCCGAAGTGCAGCGAGCCCTCGAGGAACTACTCGACCACGGACACGACGCGTTCCGGAGCTACGTCGACGCCCGGACGATCAAGGACAAGCCGCTGGCCGAGCGAATTCACGGGAAATGGAGCTCGGGCAAGAAGATCTCGATCACAGCCGACGAATGGGAGGAGGTGACCGCACCGGTACGCGCGCTCTGCCGCGCGTTGCTCCGGATCCGCAGCGGAATCGCCGAGGCGGTGATCCCGCTGGTCCTGCCGTTCGTGCGCGAGTTTCGCGAACGCTACCTCCAGCAAGGGTTCGTCGACTTCGACGGAATGCTGACCCTGGCCCGGAACCTGCTGCGGGATCATCCGGGGGTGCGGAAGACGATCAAGCAGCGCTACCAGGCGCTGCTGGTCGACGAGTTCCAGGACACCGACCCGGTCCAGCACGAGATCGTGCTGTTCCTCGCCGAGGAGATCGAAGGTCGAGCCGCGGAGGCCTACGAGGGCGCGCTGGCTCCCGGTCGGCTGTTCGTCGTCGGCGATCCGAAGCAGTCGATCTACCGCTTTCGTGGCGCCGACTACGATGCCTACCGCCGCTCGGTGGGTCGGATTCTCGACGGCGGTGGCGCACGACTCGAGCTGGTCGCGAACTTCCGAAGCGTTCCCGGCATCCTCGAGCCGGTGAACCGGATCTTCGAGCAGAGTGCCGAGTGGGGAAACGAGGAGCGCTACCAGCCACCCTACGAAGCGATTCACTCGATGCGGGAACCGGCCGGCGACGACTGCGCCACGGAGCTGTGGTCGATCGGCGGCGAAGGTACGGCGCTGGCGGCGATCCGGCGGGAGGAGGAAGGCCTGCTGCTCGCCGACGAGATCCGCCGACTCCACGACGAGGATCAGGTTCCGTACGGTTCGATCTCGATGCTGTTCCGCACCTTCTCGACGATCACCCACTACCTGCGCCCCCTGCGCCGGGCGGGAATCCCGTTCGTCGTCGACGGAGGCAAGGAGTTCCTCAAGCGTCCCGAGGTCGGACAGTTGATGGCGACGCTGCGCACCCTGGCGCAACCGGCCGACGCGCCGGCGTTGCTGGCATTCCTGCGCTCGCCCGCCGGCGCGGTCTCGGACCGCGAGCTGGCCGCCTGGGCCGGGGCGAAACACCGCTGGGACCGGGACGTCACGGTCGACGCCGGAGCGTTTCCCCGGATCGCCGCCAGCTTCCGGCTGCTCCGGGAACTGGCCGAGGAGACCCGCAACCTGCCGGCGGACGCCGTCGTGCGCAAGGTGGTCGAGCGCAGTCTGCTGCTGCCCCTGGGCGCCGCCGCCTTCGAGGGCGCCCAGCGCGTGGCCAACCTCGAGAAGCTGGCCAGCGCCGCCGGGGACCTGGCCCGGGATGGACGGCTTTCCCTCGAGGAGGTCGTCGATGCGCTCCGGGAGGGCCGGCTGGCCGAGATCCACACCGACCGCCCGCTCTCCGACGATGCCGCCGACGCGGTACGGATCACGAGCATTCATCGGATGAAGGGGCTGGAGAACGACCATGTGTTCCTGCCCGACCTCGCCCGGCCGGAGTGGTCGCCGAACGCGGGCGGGCCGGCGGTTCGCGTCGTGCAGTTGCCCGACGGACGCCGGGTTCTCGGTCTGGCCGCCGGTTCCGAGCGCGATGCCGCCGCCGTCTGGCTGGATCGCGAAAACGAGCGTCACGACGTCGCCGAAGAGGCCAGAGTGTTCTACGTCGCGACGACCCGGGCCCGGGAGAAGCTCGTGCTGCTGGCCAGCCACTCCCGCAAGCGCAGTCGCTGGCTCGCCGCCCTCGAACCCTGGGGGTTCGCCGTCGACGACCGTCCCGCCGACGGTGCGCGGCTCGCCGGGAACACGGTGCTTCATCGAAGCCTCGAGCCCCGGGGCGAGGTGACGCCGGCGGCACCGGCCGACCCACGGCAGGTCGACGCTGCCGTCGCGACCTACCGGCGAGTGCTGGAGCAGATGCAGGCCGCCGTCGGGCCACGGCTCCAGGCGCCCAGCGGGTTGCGGGACGACGATCCACCGGCGCCGGGAGAGCCCGGTCGCCCAGGCCGAGCCGCCAGTCGCGAGACGGCAAAGGCCGCCGGCATCGTGATGCACCGGCTGCTGGAACGACCTCCCGATACGGCGGAACGCGGCGACTGGGATGCCCGGCTCGACGAACTGGTGGAAGCGGTCGCCGCTGCGGAGGAGGTTCCCGTCGATCGGTTGCGCAAGGAGTGCCACGAGCTGCTGACGGGCTTTGCATCTTCGGAGCTCTGGGGACGCTTTGCCGCGGTCGAGGTCCTCGGCCGTGAAGCACCGCTGCTCTGGCGCGACGACGACGGCAAGCACTGGCGGGGCACGATCGACCTGCTCTACCGCGACGCCGAGGGGCAGGTCGTGGTCGCCGACTACAAGACCGATCGGGGGAGCGACGACGCCGCCCTGGTCGCCCGTTATCGCGACCAGCTGACGCGCTACGCCGAGGGAGTTCGCCACGCCTGGAGACTTCCCAAGCGCCCACGAATGGAGTTATGGTCGCTGCGTGACGGGCGCATTCACGAACTCGCCTGACGCGGAGATGACGATGGGCAAGGGCCTGGCCGGAGAACGCAGTCACGATCGCCCCCGAGTCGCCTGGATCGTCTTGACGATCGGTCTCGTCGCGATCGGCGGCTGCACTGGAGAATCGTCCGAGGGTGAGACCCGGCCCCCGTTCTGGGATCGGGAGATCGTCGATCTGACCCACACCTTCGACGAGACGACGATCTACTGGCCGACGGCGACCCACGGATGGGCGTTGACCGAGGACTTCGCCGGCGACACTCCCGCCGGACACTACTACTCGTCGAACAGCTTCTCGGCCCCGGAGCACGGCGGCACGCATCTCGACGCGCCGATTCACTTCTATCGCGACCGCTCGACGACCGATCGCGTGCCGGTCGACCGGCTGATCGGACCGGCCGCCGTCATCGATGTCGAGGCCGCCTGCGCGGCCGACCCGGACTACATGGTGACGATCGCCGATCTGCAACGCTGGGAGACGGCCCACGGCAGACTGCCCGACGGAGCGATCGTGCTGCTGCGCACCGGCTTCGGCCGGCACTGGCCCGAGCGGGAGCGCTACCTGGGCACGGCGATCCTCGGCGACGAAGCGATCGCGCTCCTGCACTTCCCGGGGCTCGACCCCGCCGCGGCACGCTGGCTCGCCGTCGAGCGATCGATCGGCGCGGTCGGCCTCGACACCGCCAGCATCGATCGCGGACAGTCGAAGGAGTTCGGCGCCCACGTCGCGCTGATGGAGTACGACATCCCGGTCTTCGAGAACGTCGCGTCGCTGGACCGCCTGCCCGCAAGCGGAGCGGCGGTGATCGCGCTGCCGGTCAAGATCGGTGGCGGCAGCGGCGGTCCCCTGCGGATCGTCGCCGTCCTCGGCGACTGATCCGGTATGGCGGAGGCCCCTGAGCGTCTGTCGTCGAACGCGGCGCCGATGACCGTCGGCGCCGTCGACCTGGGCTCGAACAGCTTCCACATGGTGCTGGCCCAGATCCGCGACCAGTCCCTGCACGTCATCGATCGCCTGCGCGAGCCGGTCTGCCTCGCGGCCGGGTTCGACAAGAAACGGAGGCTGTCGGCGGAGTCCCAGGACCGCGCGATCGCCTGCCTGGAGCGGTTCGGCCAGCGCCTGCGCGAGATCCCTCCGAACCGCCTGCGCGCCGTCGGCACGAACTCGTTGCGCCGGGCCCGTGACGCACGGGCGGTCCGCGGGAGGTTCGAGGAGGCGCTGGGCCACCCGATCGAGATCATCGGCGGCCAGGAGGAGGCGCGACTGATCTATCTCGGTGTCCACGGGAGCGACTTCGCCGAAGGCCGCCGTCTGGTGATCGACATCGGCGGCGGGAGCACCGAGGTGATCGTCGGCGAGGGAGCGGATCTGCTGCGCGCCCACAGCCTGTTCATGGGCTGCGTCAAGCAGACCGGCGCGCACTTCTCCGACGGCGCCTTGACCCGTGAAGCGTTCCGGGCCGCGGAGATCGACGCGCGACTGGAACTGCAGTCCGTCGCCTCACGCCTGCTGAGCATGGGCTGGCAATCCTGCGTCGGCTCCTCGGGAACGGTCGCCTCGGTCGAGGAGATCCTGCGCACCGAGAACGGCAAGGAGAGCGGCATCACCCTGGCCGGGTTGAAACGGCTGCGCAAGACGATGATCAAGGTCGGCACGATCGATGCGTTGAAGTTTCCCGGCGTGCGCAGCGATCGCGCCCGGGTACTTCCCGGTGGCGTGGCGATCCTGACCGCGCTGTTCAAGAGCCTGAAAATCGAGTCGATGACGGCGACCGGTGGCGCGCTGCGCGAGGGCGTCCTGTTCGACCTGCTCGGCCGGATCCGCCACGAGGATATCCGCGACCACACCGTCCACGCGGCGGTGCGGCGTTATCAGGTCGACGCGGAGCAGGCCGAGCGGGTCGTCGAATGCGCCCGCGGCCTGCTGGAGCAGCTCCAGGGCTGGACCGACCCCGAGAGCGACGGCAAGGCTCTCGCCTGGGCCGCGAGGCTCCACGAGATCGGCCTGGCGGTCTCCTACACCGGCTACCACCGTCACGGCGCCTACCTCGTCGGACACGCGGATCTCCCGGGGTTCTCCGCCGACGATCAGCGACTGGTGGCGACCTTGATCCGGGCTCACCGCCGGAAACTGGACCCGGTCTACTTCGCGGAGCTGTCCGGGGAGCGCGGGCAGACCGCGCTGCGGCTGGCGATCGTCCTGCGTCTGGCGGTCCTGCTCCAGCGCGGACGCGGCCCGACCGTCCTGCCCCGGGCCGAGATCGACCCAGCGTGGAAGGAACTCTCGCTCACGTTCCCCGCGGACTGGCGCAGGGAGCACCCGTTGAGCGCGGCCGACCTGCGCCGGGAGGCGGCCTACCTCAAGACGGCCGGCGTCAAGCTGCGGGTCTCCAGTGCGACGAGCTGAGTCTGGGTCAACCGGCAGGTCTCGTGGACGCCGTCTCGACCTTGACGTGTTCGGGCATCTCACCGGCGGCCGCTTCCCGCTCCATCCGCCGTCCGTACGTTTCGCTTGCCGGCGTCGCCGACAGTCCGTGGAGGAACACGCTGCCGAGTACGGTGATCGCAGTCACGGTGTGCAGCGTCTCCACCGCCGGACCGTGCAACTCTTCCATGATCAGCAGCGCGAGCAGGATCGACGCGATTCCTCGGGGACCGAACCAGCCAAGAAAGGCGATCGTGTAAGGCTTCAGACCCAATCCGATCAGACTCAGCGCCACCGGAACCATGCGGATCACGGTCAGACTCAGCACCGCGTAGACCGCGACCTGCCAGCTCATCTCGTCGATCGCCGGGATCACCATCACCGCCCCGAACACGAGGAACATCAGTAACACGAGCAGTTGCCCCTCGGACTCGCCGAACTGTTGAAGCCGCCCGCACGACGCCTTCGACGTGTTCCCCACGGTCAGCCCGGCCACGAACGCGGCGATGAAGCCGTTTCCGCCGACCGACTCCGCCGCCGCGAATGCCAGCAGCGAGAGTCCCAGTGCCGAGAGCGCGTGAAAATCTGCGCTCATCCAGCCCGACTCACGGGCACGTTGCACCGCGCGGCCCCCGACCGCCCCGACGACGACGCCGGCCAGCGGCCCCAGCGTCAACTGCAGCAATGCGAAGCGAACCCAGAACGTCCCGTCCCGCCCGTCGCCGCCGTGCATCCCGGCCAGGGAGACGAAGAACAGCAACGCCGGCAAGGAGAGGCCGTCGTTGAGGCCGCTCTCGACGTTCAGCGCCTGGCGTATCCGTACCGGAACGCGAGGACTGCTGACCACGGCCTGACCCAGCGCCGCGTCGGTCGGCGCGAGGATCACGGCGAGCACCGCGGCCTCCCACAACCCGAGTTCGGGGAACAACCAGAGCGCCGCCGCCATGCCCAGTCCGATCGTCAGCGGCATGCCGATCCCGAGCATGCGAACCGGAACGTCGTGGTCTCGCCAGAGCGCGCGTAGATCGATCGACGAGGCGTCGATGAACAGGACGAGAATCAGCGTCAGCTCGAGAAGCGCGTGGACCAGCGGCCCCTCGGGATCGACGGAGACCCAGCCGGTCACACGGTTGCACAGCAGGATGCCGACAGCGACGAAAGCCATCGGCGGCGTGACGAAGCGGCGGCCGAAACGGCCGGAGATCAGGCCGTACCCGAGAATCGACAAGGAGACGACCAGCAGCCCGGTAGTGCTCACGGGACTTCGGCCTCCTGTGATTCGAGAACGCTTCGAACTAGCCCTTCGCGGCTTTCTTCTTTTCCTTCTCCGCCTTCTTCTTGAGCTTGCGCCACTTGTCGACCATCTGATCGATCGCGCGCTCGACCTGTGCGGCGAGCTTCTCCGAATTCGAAGGAACGGTTCCGCTGGTCGTACCGCGCCAGATCAGCTTCTGGGTCCTGGCGTCCCAGAGGTCGATCACCAGTGTGCCGGTCTGGTAGGTGTAGACCGACGGGCCGTGGAGACCCCGACGCTGACGCTGCCGTAGTACGGGTTGCCGTACCAGCCGGTCGGGTAGCCGTAGCTGTAGTAGCTGGTGTTCAGGCGCAGTTCGCTCTCGGTGTTGACGTGGTACGTCACCAGCACGTCGGGATCCTCCGGGGTCTGGGTCAAACCCGCCGCCGTGAGGTACAGCTGCACCGCGCCGACGATCCGCTTGTGCAGCATCGGCGCTCGTTGCTCGAGGGACGTCTCGGGCGTCGTCTGCCATTCGAACGTCTTGACGTCGTGCGCGTCGAAGTTCTGGTCGTAGTCGACGTAGACCTTCGCCGCAAAGGCCGGTGACATCGCCAGCGCCAGCAGCAGCGCCGACACGATCCTGCACTTCATGATTCCTCCGGAACCGATCGAATCGAAGGTTAGTCTTCGGGCATCGGCGACGTCTTGATCAGCGAGACCATCGCACCCTGGGGATCCTTGATCACCGAGAAACGACCCCACGGCGGGATGTCGGTCGGCGGCACCATCACCTCGCCGCCGTTGGCGGCGGCCCGCTTGGCTGCGGCATCGCAGTCGTCGACGGCGAAGTAGACCATCCAGTTCGGCGGGCACTCGCCCCACTCCTCGGTCATCTTCAGCATCCCGGCCTTCTTCTCGCCGTCCTTGCTGAAGATCGTGTAGGTCGTCATCGGCGACGGCACCGTCTCGGGTTTCCAGTCGAACAGGTTGGAGTAGAAGGTCGCCGAGCGATCCTCGTCGCGGGTCGCCAGCTCGAACCAGCAGGCGGTTCCCGGACGGCCGTCGTTGAACTGCATGCCGCAGACCGCCTTGGGCTGCCAGAGCGCGAACGTCGCGCCGAACGGATCCCGGAGAACCGCCATGCGGCCGATCTCCATCACGTCCATCGGACCCTGGACGACGGTGCCGCCCAGCTCCTTGGCCTTGCTGGCGCTGGCCTCGACATCCTCGACCGAGACGTAGGAGAGCCAGTTCGGCGGGATTCCCATGCCCTTCATCTCTTCGGTCATCTGGAACATCGCCCCCACGCTGGCGCCGTTCATCTGCAGCATGATGTAGACGCCGCCGCCGGGAATCTCATCGGCCTGGGCGGTCCACTCGGGCATCAGGGCGGTGTAGAACTTCTGCGCCCCGGGGCCGTCGCTCGTGGTCAGTTCCGGCCAGCAAAACGTTCCGGGTGCGTGGGTGACGTTGTCCATGATCCGATCCTCCGTTCTCCTGGATGATTCCGAGCCGTGCGCTTCCGAGTCTAGCAGCGCCGGGCGGCCCGGCATGCGGGAATACGGCGCCGTCGGCAGAAAGTTCGGGGAGCTCGGCAGGAATCGATCAGCGCAGCGACGCCGGTCCCGAGAGATCGTCGTGGCCGCGGATCACGAAGCGATAGCGCCGCCTGGCCCAGGCACCCGCATAGTCCACGCCGATGCGCGGCGTCCGCCGGATTCGCGCCCGGGCGACCGGCTGGCCCTCCTCGATCCAGAGCCGGCGGCCCAGAAACGACGAGCCGTCGAGTTCGCGATCGACGGCGAACGCCCGGGTCAGCCGGCCCGGCCCGCTGGCGGTCACCCCCGTCCGTGGCGCTTCGGTCGCCCGGAGCAGGATCGCCGCCGGGTATCCCCGCTCACCGGTGACGACGTTCAGGCAGTGGTGCATGCCGTAGATCAGATAAACGTAGGCTCGCCCACCCGGCTCGAACATCACCGCGTTGCGTGGCGTCGGGCCACGAGAGGCGTGGCTGGCCCGGTCCTGGGGACCATCGTACGCCTCGACCTCGACGATGCGCCCGCGCAGCGTGCGGCCGTCGTGACGCCGGCAGAGCACGCGTCCCAGCAGATCCGCCGCCACCTCCAGTGTCGGACGACGGTAGAATCCGGCGAGCAGACGTGGGGTCGCGCGGTTCATCGCGACAGTCTATCCGCTGCGGAGTATCCTGATCGTGTCCCGACCTGCTGGACCCGGGAGGATCGCCTGTGAATCGCCGAATCATCGTTGCCTGTCTGGTCGTGTTCCTCGCAACCACGCTGCTGTTCCTGACCCCCACGGGGCAGGCGGTATCCCAGGAGATCCGACAGGTGATCGTCACCAACTGGCCGCCGGTGCAGGAGATCACCGGAGAGGTGGATATCCGCAACCCCGTCCGCCTCGCGCGGCTCGAGTCGTTCGAGGACGTGATCGTCCCGCCGGTGGAGCCGACCGAGACGACACGACTGGTCGAGGGCGGTACGCTGCAGACCGATGGCTTCCCCCGGGTGGTGCTGAGCGTCCACGGAGTCGTCAAGGGCGAGACGTCGCGGTCCGGGTCGGTCGGCGCGATTCTCGTCCCCGATCAATCGACGATCCGTCAGGCGTTCGACGAACTCGGGATCATTCATTTCGAGCTACGTGCGTCGGCCGAGGGCGTCTCGGCGAGGACGCCCTACTTCGCCTCGAACCAGCCGGACTACACCGTCGGCTTCCAGGCCTACAAGATCTACTTCTACAACACGACCGACAAGACCGTCACCGTCAATCTATTCGCCTATCTGACGAACTGACCGGCTGCGTGACGGATCCCTCGAACGTCGTCCCGGCACACTTCGTCGCCCGGCCGAACCGCTTCATCGTCCAGGCTCGTCTCTCCGACGGCCGTCAGGTCGATGCGCACCTGGGAGACCCGGGGCGGCTCGTCGAGCTGTTGCCGCCGGAGGCCGAGCTGCGGTTGCGACCGGCCCCACCGGGTTCGACACGAAAGACACCGTTCTCGGTGACCCGGGTCCGGGCGCCGGGCAGCGCGGGAGTCTGGGTCTCGCTGGAACCGGGCCGGGCCAACGCGCTGGCCGAGTCCTTGCTGCGGGAGTCACGGGTCGACGGGCTCGCGGCCGTCGACCGCCAGGAGCTGCGTCGCGAGGTCCGCCACGGCGAGAGCCGTTTCGACTTCCGGCTCGGGCCCGACGAGGGTCCGCATCGCTGGATCGAGGTCAAGGCCGTGACCTTCGTCCGTGACCGTACCGGACGTTTTCCCGACGCGCCGACCGCCCGGGGACGGCGCCACGTCGAGGAGCTGACCCGGGTGGTGACCGGCGGGGCGGCGGCGACGGTCCTGTTCGTCGCGCTCCGGGAAGACGTCGACGTCATCGAACCGTACCGGGAGATCGACGCCCCGTTCGCCGACGCCCTGGGGCACGCCCGTTCGGCGGGTGTGGAGCTGCGTGGGGTGCGCTTTGCCGTCGACGACGGAGACGGGTTTCGTTACGCCGGCCCGGTGCCGGTGCGTCTCAGCGAGGGGTGACGAAGGGCTCGCCCTTCCGGTACAGCTCGAGCCGTCCGCGCACGGCGGCCCCATGGCGCGGATCGACGGCGAACGTGAGCGCCTGCTCAGCAGTCGTGACTGCATCGGCGAATTGCCCCGCGGAAGCGTAGGCGGCGGCGAGGGTGTCCAGGGTCGTCGCGTCGGCGCCACCGGCCCGTTCGACGGCGAGCTGCGCGTGGCGCAGGGCAGCCTGGGGATTGCGGACCGCCGGGTCGGGCGACGTCGCGGCGATCCAGGCAGCCGCGTTGAGGAACGGCGGCCAGTCCGGTCGGAGCGCGATCGCGGCCTCGTACTGTTCCAGCGCCTGGGCCGTGCGGCCGGTCGCGGCGAGGGCCCGGGCCAGTTCACCCCGGGCCATCCACTGGTCCGGGTGCGCCTCGACCAGCGCGTGCAAGGGCGCGATCGCCTCGAGGGAGCGGCCCAGCCGGTTGCGGGTCATCCCGAGGTTGAACAGCGCCTCGGGGTACTCGGGGTACAGCGCGAGGGCGATCTCGAACTGCGCCTCGGCCTCGTCCTCCCGGCCGGCCTGTCCCAGCGCGATCCCGAGATCGTTGTGCAGCGTCGGCGAACCCGGAGCGGCGGCCAATGAACTCTCGAACAGCGTGATCGAGTCCTTCCAGTCCGCGACCCGCAGCCGGGCGGCCCAGCCGCAGCCGGCGACCAGCGCCACGGCGACCAGCGCGCAGACCGCCGCGCGACGTCGCGGCGCGAGCCAGCGCCCCGAGAGGCTCCAGCCGCCCCAGACCAGCAGGGTCATCGGGCCGAGGAGCGGCACATAGGTATACCGATCGGCCATCGCCTGGGTCCCGACCTGGATCACCCCGATCACCGGGAGCAACGTGACGCCGTAGCCGGCCCAGCAGACCCAGGCCCAGGGACGGCGACTGCGGACGACCACGAAGGTCACCAGGCCGAGGACCGCCGTCGCAGCGAGGACCACACCAACGCCGGGCGGAGTTCCGCCGGGCAGGTAGGGGTGGGGATAGAGCACCGACAGCTCGAAGGGCCAGACCAGCTTGCCCAGGTACCCCGCCGCGGCCACGATCGCGTTGCTCAACCGGGGGAGCAACGGCAGCTCGGCTCCGCTGACCGCGCCGCCGGCGCGCTGGGCCAGCACCGTGATCGCCGACGACACGACGACCATCGCGAACCAGGGGATCTTCTCCCGTACCAGTCCGGTCCAGACACCGCGGTCGGCCGAGAGTCCGGCAGCCCGGTCCAGCGGCCAGACGTCGAGCAGGAGCAGCACGACGGGAAACGTGACCAGCATCGGCTTCGACGCCAGGCCGAGGCCGAGCAACAGCGTCACCGCCAGGTGGCGCGACAGCGTCGGGCGCCGCGTCCAGGCGAGGTAGGCGGCGACGGCGAGCCATCCGAACAGGCTGCTCAGCAGATCCTTGCGCTCGGCGACCCAGGCGACAGACTCGACGTGGAGCGGGTGCACGGCGAACAGGGCGGCGACGGCGGCCGACCGCCCCGGTGCGTCGGTCATCTGCGCGAGCAGGAAGAAGACCAGCAGCACATTCGCCAGATGCAGGAGCAGGTTCGTCCCGTGATGACCTGCCGGGTCGAGACCGTACAGCTCGACATCGAGCATGTGGGACAGCCAGGTCACCGGGTGCCAGTTGCCGGCCTCGAAGGAGCTCCAGGCCCAGCGCATCCCCTCGGCGGACAGACCTTCGCGGACGACCGGATTCTCCAGGACGTAGATGTCGTCGTCGAGCCGGATGAAGTCGTGGCCGCGAACCGGCAGAAACACCACGAGGGTCACCGCCACCAGGCCGAGGGCCAGGATCCATCGCTGGGAAGTCGCCGACATCCGCGACCTGTATACCCGCTCCTCGTCCCGGCGTACAATCCCGTCGTGACCGGCCTCGACACATCCGACGGCCCGTGGTTCCGCAACGAGAGCTTCTGGCGCGACCTGTACCCCGTGCTGTTCCCCCGGGAACAGTGGGCGGCGGCGCCCGGGGAACTCGACGACCTGCTGGCCTTGATCGACAACCGCGGCACCCGGGTGCTGGATCTCTGCTGCGGCCCCGGGCGTCATTCCCTGGAGCTGGCTCGCCGTGGATTTCAGGTGACCGGCGTCGACGCCAGCGACTACCTGATCGCCCGGGCCCGGCAAGCGTCGGAAGCGGAGGCCCTGCCGGTCGAGTGGGTCGTCGACGACATGCGCCGCTATCGCCGGGACGGCGCGCACGACCTGGCGCTGAACCTGTTCACCTCCTTCGGCTACTTCGAGGACCCCCACGACGACCTGCGGGTGCTGCGCAACGTCTATCGCAGCCTGACCCCCGGGGGCACGCTGGTCCTGGAACTCGCCAGCAAGGAGTGGATCGCCGGCTCCTACCATGCGACGACCTCCGAGGAGCTGGAGGACGGCACGGTGTGGTTCAAGCGCCACGAACTGATCGACGACTGGTCACGGATCCGTGTCGAGTGGACCCTCGTCCACGGCGAGCGAGCGCGCAGCTACCGATTCGAGCACCGGCTGTTCTCCGGAACCGAGCTGAAGGGGCTGCTGCGGGCGGCCGGGTTCCGGGACGTACGGCTCCACGGCGACTACGAGGGAACCCCCTTCGGACTGGAAGCTCGCAGGCTGGTGGCGATCGCCCGGCGGGGCTCCGAGAGCCCGGAAGCAGACGTCGAAAAACTGTAGTACGCTTCCGCGATGCGAAAGAAAACCTGGATCCTTGGAGGTTTCCCGCTGCTCCTGCTGGCCGTCGCCTGCGCCGGCTCCCAACCCGGCGACACGTCGGAATCGGGAGCGGCCGCCGGCGCGCTGAACACCCGGATCGACGGCGGAGTGTCCCCGGAAGTGGCCGCCGAGATCGCCGGCATCGAACGTGCGATCTTCGACGGAATGGAGGCGTCGGATTCGTCGGCGCTGCGGTCGCGTCTCGCACCGAGCGTGCTGGCCCAGATCGAATCCGGCCCCGGCTTCGACCAGCTGTTCCAGTCGCTACGGCAGCGGCTCACCGGCTCGTCGACCAGCCCGTTTCACCTGGTCCACATCGCCGACGCTCCTCCCGGGGGCGACCCGATCACCGTGGCCCTCTCCGAACCGCAGCCGATGCAGCTCGAGTTCCCGCCGCCGGCCGCCGAGGTGTACGTCTCCTTGCTGCACTTCACCAAGGGGCTGCGGACCCAGATGCTGGGCCTGATCTACGGACGCATCGACGGAGAATGGCAGCTCTACACGATGAACCTCGGCGCCTACTCCGTCTCCCATCGCAACGCGATGGAGTGGTACCGCGAGGCGACCGGTTTCGCGAGCCAGGGACGAACCCTTCCGGCGCTGATGCGCCTGAACGTCGCCTGGGACCTGATGCGGCCCCTGCCCTTCCTGCGCTACGACGGCGAAGGTCAGGTCCGCGCGCTGCGCGACGAGCTCGCCGGCACCCTCGAGGCCTCCCACAGCTTCCCGATCGTCTTCGACGACGTCAGCGGTTCCCCTCAGGTCCTGCGATTCGAGCCGGCGTTCCTCGGTGAGTTCCCGACACTCGGCGTCGCCTACGTCACCGGCGGCAAGCTCGACCAGGCGGCGGTGGACGCCGAAGTGCCGGCGCTGGCCCAGAAGATCGAGGCGATGTTCGAGGGCGTTTGCCACGGTTCCCGCAAGATGGTCTTCACCGCGTTCGGCGAACTCCCGACCGATGCCGAGCGGCAGTACGAGACGATCAACGCCGTGGCCGACTGCGGCTCCTGATCGTCAGGACTGACAGTCGTCGCAGTAGAAGGTGCTGCGCTGCTGCTGGACCTCGCGCAGGATCGTGCCGCCGCAGCGAGAGCAGGGCTCGCCGTCCCGAGCGTAGACCTGCAGGAACTCCTGGTACGAGCCCTCCACCCCCCGGGCGTCCTGGAAATCCGAGAACGTCGTGCCGCAGTTCTCGATCGCCGTGGTCAGGATCCGACGGGTCGCGCGGTGGATCCGGGCCCGCTCTCCGGCGGTCAACGAACCCGCCTCGCGGTGCGGCGAGACCCGCGCTGCGTGGAGGATCTCCGAGGCGTAGATGTTCCCGAGTCCGACGACCCGGTCCTGACGCAGCAGCCAGGACTTGATGTTCTGCCGGCTCCCGGCGATCAGCGCCTTCCAGTGGCGAGCCTGAAAGCCCGGGTCGAGGGGCTCGACGCCGACCGGCAGGGTCTCCTCGACACTCCGGTACCAGCGGAACGTGCCGAAGCGCCGGGTATCGACGAAGTCGACGACGCCCCGGTCCAGGGTGAACCGAGCGCGCAGGTGATCCCGCGCCCCGGGGGAGCTCTCCTCCCAGAGCAACCGGCCGGTCATCCGCAGGTGAACCGTCAACCAGAGCGACGGTGCCGCGGCGCGACCGGTCGCGAAGGCGATGCGCACCTGCTTGCCGGCGCGATCGACGGAGCGGACGACCTGCCCGGCCAGCCGTGGAGGACGCCCGCCCTCGCGAAGCTTGGCATCGTGGATGCGCAGCGTGCGCACGGTGCGGCCGGTCATGTGCGGTGCGAGCTGACGGGCAACGATCTCGACCTCGGGTAGTTCCGGCATGGGCTAGATCGCTCCCAGTTGACGGGCCAGGCCGAGGGCGTCGGCATCGTTGGGCGCCGCGGCGACGAGCTTGCGGGCCCAGTCCCTGGCGCCCTCCAGGTCTCCGGCCGCGTTGGCGAGGAAGGTCAGCCCGCGGAGGATCTCCGCCGACGCGGGCATCGCCTCGTGGCCGGCCAGCAACAGCTGCCGGGCCTCGTCGCCGCGCCCCAGATCGTTGAGGGCCACCGCGTAGACGAAGCGGTAGCGCGGGATCCGCGGTGCCAGCTCCATCCCCTTGCGCAACGACTCGAGGCCGGCGTCGTAGCGACGTTGCCGGACCTGGTGCAGGCCGAGGGCGTGCTGCACACCGGCGTCGTCGGGAGCGATCGCCAGGGCCTGGTGCAGCGCCTGCTCGCCGTCGGATTCCCGACCGGTGGCGCGATAGAGATCGGCCAGGTTGAGATACGCCGCGATGAACCCCTGGCCGGTGGCGATCGCCGCCCGGTACTCCCGCTCCGCCCCGGCGGCGTCGCCCCGGTCGAGCCGGTAGTTCCCCAGGTTGACGTGGGCCTCGGCGCGATCGCCGTTGAACGCCTCGGAGGCCAGGTACTCGACCACCGCATCGTCCAGCACCGCGCGGCGGTCCGCAGGGACGATCTCGACCGGCGCATGGGCCAGCAATCGCGCCGCCTCCTGACGGACCTCCCGGAGCGGGTCGCTCAGCAGCGGCGACCCGAGCTCCCAGCGGTACGGAAACGGGACACGCTGGAGCAGACCCAGGGCCGAGCGGCGCACCAGGGGCTCGGAATCCCGCAGGGTCTCCTCGACCACCTGCGGTGGGATCACGCCGAGGTACGGCGCCATCGCCTCGACGACCGTCGCCCGGGCGATCGCCGGCGCTTCGCGATCGCGAAAGGCGCGGACCAGCCGCTCGGCGCCGTCGGCCTGCCAGTTCCGTGCGGCCCAGAGCGCCTCGGCCCAGTCGGGGCGTCCGTCGGAAAGATCGCCCCACCAGCGCTCCGCTGCATCGGCGAGCCGCTCGGCGCCGAGCTCTGCGTGGCAGCCGGTACACGCGCTCGGCGTACCGATCGTCAACGTGCGGTCCGGTCGCGGGATGCGGAACGAATGATCCCGGCGCGGGTCGACGACCATGTAGTCCCGGGAGGCCATGTGGCAGGCCACACACTGTCCGCCGGCGGCGGCGGGGTCGTGAAAATGATGCTCGGCGGTGTCGAAGACGCTCGCCGTGTGACAGCGCACGCAGGTCGCGTTGCCGGCGAGCTGCAGGCGCGCGGTGTGCGGGTCGTGGCAGTCGGTGCAGGTGACTCCCTCGGCGTACATCCGCGACTGGAGGAACGAACCATGGACGTACACCTCGTCGAGGATCTGTCCGTCGTCGTGGTACAGCCCTTCGTCCAGCAGACTCAACCGGTGCGTCTGGCCCAGAGGCTCACCGTGGCGATACTCCCCGGTCAGCGGTCCCCGTCGCGAGTGGCATCGCGCGCAGGTCTCGATCTGCGCCCGGGACGTACGCGGCACGCTGCGCTTCGCGGTCGGCTCGCCGGTCCGCGCCAGCAGCCACTCGCCTCCGTCCACGTCCTTCAGGCGCACCTGCAATCCCTCGGAACCGGTCACCCGATCGGCCCGGGCCAGCCGGACGTGTTCGGAGCCCGGGCCATGGCAGGCCTCGCACGAGACGTCGATCTCGTCGAAGGCGGTCGCATAGCTCCGCGTGCTCGCGTCGAAGTTCTTGCGCAATCCGGTGGAGTGACACTCGGCGCAGGACTGGTTCCAGTTCTGGTACAAGCCGGTCCAGTGCAGCGGGTTGTCGGAGCCGATCTCCTCCTCCGGGCTCAGGTGAAACCAGCGCTGTCCCCCGTCGGCGGACGGGCGACTGTCCCAGCAGATCGTGAACGCCTGGAGGCGGCCGCCGTCGGTCTCGATCAGGTACTGCTGCAGCGGCTCGAAGCCGAAGGTGTAGGCCACCTTGAAGTCGGCCAGGGCACCGTCGGCACCGTCGGTGCGGACCCGGAACTCGTCCCCCTCCCGGTGAAACGTCGTCGTCGTTCCGGCGTAGCGGAACGTCGCGTCGTCGAAGTCGCCGAGGACCGTGTCCGGCGTCGCGGGCTGCATCGCCAGGTCGTGGTGCGAGCCGACCCACGAGCGATACTCCTGGGCGTGACACTCGGCGCAGACCGAACCGCCGACATGCTCGGCCCGGGCGGTTTGCGCCTGTCGTTCGCCCGCCGGGGGCTCCGGTTCGCCGCCGGAGCATCCGACCAGCCACCCCAGCGCTGCCGGCAGCAGGAGTCGCCATGATCGTCGCACCCGTTCCCCTTCCGCCTCCGGCACCGACCCGGCACCGCGAAACTCCATTGTAGCCGTCTCCGCATCCGGTATCTTGATAGCCATGAGCGGATTCGAGCTGGTCGCCTTCGATGTGGACGGAACCCTGGTCAACGGTCCCGACGACTTCACCGTCTGGGAGGTGCTCAACCAGCACTTCACCGGGCGGCCCGAGGTCAACCGGGAGCGGTACGCCCGCTACAAGGCCGGCACGCTGTCGTACGCCGAGTGGGTCGAGCTCGACGTCACCGGCTGGCGCGATGCCGGCGCGCGCCGGGAGTCGATCGTCGCCGCCCTCGCCCCGTTGCGGCTGGTCGACGGGGCCCGGGAGACCCTTGAGACGTTGAAGCAGCACGGCATGCGGGTCGTCGCCATCTCCGGCACTCTCGACGTGATGCTCGACACGATCTTCCCCGACCATCCGTTCGACGAGGTCCACGCGAATCACATCGGTTTCGACGACGAGGGCAAGATCGACCACTGGGAGGCGACTCCGTTCGACATGCACGGAAAGGCCCAGCTGCTCCGGGGAATCGCGATGCGCGAGGGGGTCCCGCTGAGCCGCTGCGCCTTCGTCGGCGACAGCTCCAACGACGTCTGGATCGCCCGGGAGGCGGGGCTGGCGATCGCCTTCAACCCGAAGTGCGAGGAGTTGATCGAGGTCTCCGGCGCCGTGGTCCGCTCGAGCGACGTCCGGGATGTGTTGCCGCACCTGCTCGGCTGAGCCTCAGGGCACCTCGCCGGCCTGGTAAAACTGCAGCCGGTGCAGCCGCTGGTAGACGCCCTCCCGTCGGACGAGCTGCTCGTGGGTCCCCTCCTCGACGATCCGGCCCTGATCGATCACGACGATCCGGTCGGCCTCCATCACCGTCGACAGCCGGTGGGCGATGACCAGGGTGGTGCGGCTCTGCATCAGGTTGCGCAGCGCCTTCTGCACCAGCGCCTCGGACTCGCTGTCGAGCTGGGACGTCGCCTCGTCGAGCACCAGGATCGGCGCGTTCTCCAGTAGCGCACGGGCGATCGCCAGACGTTGCCGCTGGCCACCGGACAGCCCCTGCCCCGACTCGCCGATCCGCGACTCGTAGCCCGCCTCGAGTTGCTCGATGAACTCCTCGGCGTAAGCCGCCCGGGCCGCCGCGCGCACCCGCTCCTCGGGCAGGTCCTGGCGGCCGTAGGCGATGTTGTTGCGCACGGTGTCGTTGAACAGCACCGTCTCCTGGGTCACGAGGCCGATCTGCGCCCGCAGGCTGGAGATCGTCACGTCCCGCAGGTCGTGACCGTCGATCGTGATCCGCCCCTCGGCCGGATCGAAGAAGCGCAGCAACAGGTTGGTCAGCGTCGATTTGCCCGCCCCGGACGGACCGACCAGGGCGACCTTCTCGCCCCGGCGGATCGTCAGGTCGATCCCGTGGAGCACCCGACGGCGATCGTAGGCGAAGCCGACCTGCTCGAAGCGGATCTGCTCCCGGAAACCGGGGAGGGCGGGTGCGCCGGGCTTCTCGGCGATGTCGATCGGGACCGCCAGCAGATCGGCCAGGCGCTGGGCCGACGCGAGCCCCTGCTGCAGGATCAGGTTCATCTTGTTCAACCGGCGGATCGGGTCGTACATCAGCAGCAGGTTGGCCATGAACTGCAGCAGCAGCGGTGCCGTCAGGTCACCACCACGAATCCGCACGGCGGCGTAGAACAGGAAACCGGTGATCCCGACGGCGACGATCGACTCGATCACCGGGCTGGACAGGGAGGCGAGCAGCTGGGCTCGGCGGTTGATCCGCAGATGGCGCCCCGTCGCCTCCTGGAAACGGCGGCTCTCGAACGCCTCCATGCCGAACGCCTTGACGACGCGATTGCCCCGGACGCCCTCGGACATCAGGCTGGCGACCTCCTCCATTCGCTCCTGACTCTTCCGGCTCGCGCGGCGCATCGCCTTGCCGAAGCGGGAGATGACCCAGAGCAGCGGCGGCGCGCCGAGCAGGCAGACCAGCGCGAGCTGGAGATTCGTCGACAGCAGCAGCGCCACCAGGAAGAGCAGAGCACCGGCCTGGGGAATCGCGTCGTACAGCCGGGCATTGATGATGATGTGTAGCTGGGCCACATCATTGATCACGTGGCTGACCAGTTCGCCGGAGGTGCGCCGGGCGTGGAACCCGGCGGACTGATCGAGCAACCGGCGGTAGACGTCGTTGCGAATGTCGTTGGTCACGCCGAGACCGATGCGCTGGAACGCGTAGCCGCTGACGAAGCCCGAAGCGCCGCGGAGCAGGAAGACGCCCAGCAACAGCAGCGGCGTGAAGATGTGAACATTGGCGGCGGTCACGCCGAAGCGTCCCTTGAGGTCCCGGTAGACCTCGTCGGACCAGCCCTTGACGTCGAAGATCTCGGGCAGGCCCGCCGACGGCCGATCGGGAGCCGCCGCCGGGGCCGCGGCCCCGTCCCCGGCCCCGGCCAGCAGGACCTCGTCGAAGACCGGCTCGATCAGGGCGACCATCCCGGCCGAACTGATCCCGAAGACCGGGACCGCGACGAGGGCCAGCAGCGCCCAGCGGGCGTGGCGTCTCAGGTAGGGCCGGAAGAAGGAGATCAGCATCGGGGGCATCCTACTGGACTTCATTTCCGGCGGAACCCATGTTCCCCGGGTGTTGGTGGAAGAACACAGGGGAATTCCAGGGTCCCGTGTCCGGAATGCACACCGGACGGTCCGCTCGGCGCTCGCCGGGGCGATGCTCCTCGCCCTGGTGTCGGGGGACGACAGGGCCGGAGAACCCCACAAGCGCGGCCAACGGGGGCGTTTCGCCCGAACCGCCGGGATTCCGGTGGAAAAGGCGATGCCCCCGGGGGCTGTGCGTGCGGCCCATCGAGGCTTCTGGGTCGTCGAATCCGGGCCGATCGACTTCGGGGAGCTGACCCCGGAGATCGGCACCGTCGTCCCCGACGCGATCCGGGTCCGTGTCTTCGCGGCCGGATCGTGGAAGTTGAAGCTGGTGCCCCGCTCCCCGTTCACGAACCTGGAGGCGGGCCGGATCACGCCGGCGACCCGTCTCGAGTGGCGGGACGCCGACGCCGGCGGCTACCGGCCGTTCCCCGACAAGGGGTTCGTCGTGGCCAGCGGCCCGGCGACGACGGAGTCCGGGGAGCTGGTCCGGATCGACCTGCGGCTGACCCTGGGCTCCGAGGACGACCTCGGACACTACGGGCTCAACCTGGGCATCGAGCTGGACGTGATGTGACGCTGGTAATCGGTAGGTAAACGTAGGCAAACGGTAGGCAAACCAATCAGTAGGGAGGGGCCCCGGGTCCCGACAGGAGACAAGGACATGAGACAGAAACTGGCAGTGCTGACAGCACTCCTCGTGATCGCATCCGGCGCGGCCTTCGCGCAGTCCGCCAGCGACACCGTCACGGTGACCGCTCGCAACATCGGAATCTTCCAGTTCGATATCTCGGGAACGTCGTTCAACTTCGGCGACGTCGATGCCGACGGCAACACCTCGTCCACCGGCGTGACCGGCGCCCGCAACGGCGGCGACGACGGCGCGACCTACACCGCGACCGGCGTGACGACCTTCAACATCAAGAGCGCCCCGTCCCGCACGGTTCGCATCTTCAACGCGTCGACGACCTCCACGATCAACTGGGGGGCTTCGGATCGCCTGAGCGTCCGGGTCCCGACGACCGGCCTGCCGGGCTCGCCGACCTCCTGCGGATTCATCGACTTCGACACCAACGGCGACGGCGGTGGCGGCGCCTGCGCGGCCGGAAACCTGGTCCACACGGTCACCGTGGGCAACGGCTCCAACGACGCCGACGGCTCCCTCGACCTCGAGCTCGAGGTCCTCGACGCCGACGCGACCTCGACCCTGAGCAACACCTGGACGGTCGTCCTGACCGCCTCGGGCACGTGATCTCTTCGATTCGACACCGACGCAGGGCCCTCCTCCGGGGGGCCCTGCTTCTGGCACTGATCGCGTTCGTTTCCGGGGGGGCCCGTTCCGACTACTCCCTGGCGATCGTCCCGCCGTTCATCGAGAAGACGGTCACCGCCGGCTCGAGAATCAGCGACACCGTCTCGTTCACCAATCAGGGCAACGAACCGGTGATCGTCTCGGTCGACCTGGCCGACTTCGGCGTCGGTGAGGACGGCCTCGTCGCCGAGCGTCCGCCGGGAACCGACGCCACGAGCCTGGCCCGCAACCTGCGCATCTCCCCGATGCAGGTCCGCGTCGCTCCCGAGCAGCGGGTGTTCTTCCGCTACTCGGTGGATACCCCCGACGACTTCGATCACCTGCGCAGCATGATCTACATCTCGTCCCATCCCGAGGCGAAGGCCGGGGCGAATCAGGTCCAGATCGTCGCGCGGATGGGCGTCCCGCTCTACGTCGAGAACGCCAAGGCCACGCCTCCGCAGCTGACGGTCCACGAGCTGGCCTGGGATCGACCCGAGCTGCGGCAGGACGCGCTGCGGCTGCAGCTCGTACTGACCAACGATGGTCAACGCAATATCCGGCCGCAGGGGTTCGTCCACGTGCAGTCCGCCGATGGACGTTTCGACCGTACGTTCGATTTCAATGAGGGAAGGGAGCCGGTGTTACCGGGGCAAACACGACGATGGGAGCAAATCTTCGGACCCGTTCCGCAAGGAGAGCTCTCAGCCAGGCTTCGTTTCGAGACGTCCCCGCGGGACAGCCACCGGGCCGAGTCGGTGATTCCCGCCGCCGAGGGCTGATCCTCGGTCTGACGCTCGTCTTCAGCGCCTTCGGCGCCAGTCCGGCTGGGTGGGCAGCGACGGACGAGTCGCAGGGCGAAGCTGCGCCTGGTCGCTACGACATCGGCGTCTCCACCCGGACCTTCGACCAGCCGCTGTTCGGCAGTGGCTCGACGACGACGTTCCGCCTCTACGGCAACCAGAGCTTTCCCGGCTCCGGCGACTACTACGGCTGGCTCAACGGCGGCTTCCCGGATCACGACACGTGGTTCGGCGTCACCGGCGAGAACCTGCGTGCCGGATCGGCGACGCTGGGTTTTACCGCCGGCGATCTGAGCACCCGCTCGCTGCAGCCACGGGCGATCGGCCAGCAGCTCGCCGACGACTATGCGCTCCAGGGCGCCGGGGTCGGCGTCGAGACCGCCGCCGGCCGCTGCAACGTGTTCGCCGGACGCTCGCGCTACCGGCAGGAGGTCCCCGGCCTGACCGAGAGCCGGCCGTCGCTGTTCGGAGCCGACTGCCTCTCCGGGGACGGGCAGAACATCTTCGGCGTCGGGCTCACCGCCGTCGCCGATCCGACCTATGTCGTTTCGGACCTCGAGGGCACCGCCACCGTCCTCAACGGCCGTTACTACCGGCGGACCGGCGCCCGCTCCCACGCCTTCGGTCAGCTGCTCGGCACCTTCGACGGCGGGATCGGCTTCCGCGCCGGCACCCAGCACGAGATGTTCCACGGCAGCGTGGCCGCGGCGGTCTACTCCTTCGGCGACGAGTTCCCCTACGTCAACCCGCTCTACCGTCCCGGCGAGAGCGGCGTCGATTTCCGGGGTAACTGGCAGCCGTCGGGACAGGTGAGCCTCTACGGCAACCTGAACTACGTCGCCGACGATCGCGTCACCCGGCGCTCGGAACTGCGGGGCACGATCGGCGCCGGGATGAACCTGGGACCGAGCTGGCCGCACCTGAGCTTCGACTACACCCACAACGACGTCGTCTACGACACGCTGACCGACAGCGACCGCAGCGCGATCGGCCGGCGCCTGTCGGCGACGGCCAGCCTGAACGGCAACTACCGCTACCTCGGCCTGACCCTCGAACAGGTGTTCGGCTCGGGAAGCGACTCGACCGATCGAACTCAGGCGCTGCTGTCCTACCGTCAGACCCTGACGGCCAACGGCGTGATCGACGGGTCGGCGGTGCTGCAACGGGAAGGCTCGGACGCCCTGGGCATCACCGCCGAGTCGGCGGTCGAGCTGCCGCTGGCCGGGCGATACAACTACCTGGTGGGTCTGGGGCTGGCCTGGATCGATCGGGCCACGACGACCTCCGGCGAGGGCGCGTTGCGCCTCGGCCTCTCCCGGCGGAGCTTCCGCAACGGCTGGTACGGACGGATCGAGGTGCGCCTCCCGTTCTCGATCGGCGTTCCGAGGAGCAGCCTGGCCCGGCAGGTCTTCGCCCTCGACGTGGGCAACCGCTTCAACTGGAAGGATGTCCGACAGTTCGCACCGTTACGACGCAAGCAGGTGGCGGGACACGGCGCGATCGAGGGGACGGTCACCCTGGACGGAGTCGGCATCGGCGGGATCGGCATCCTGATCGACGGCGAACGCCTGGCGACCTCGCGCTCCGACGGCAGCTATTCGATTCGCGGTGTCGTGCCCGGATCGGTCTCGGTCTCGGCCGACCTGCGCGGACTGGGGCCCGAATACGACGTCGCCGGGCCCACCGGCCGCTTGATCCACACCGAGGCCCGGATCGTCTCCCGGGCCGACCTGCGGATCGAGCGATTCGCGCTGTTCCAGGGCGCACTGGTTCGCTGCGAAGGCGATCGGGTACGGGCGATCGTCGGTGTCGACGTGGTGCTGGACGGCGGCGAGAGCGGCCGCACGGTGCGCACATCGACGAGCGGCGCGTTCCAGTTCGACCGGATCACGCCGGGGATCTACGAGTTCCAGGTGCCCGGGAGCGGGGACTCCCCTCCCCGGCGTTTCCGGGTCGATCTGAGCGAGGACATCTACGGCGTGCTGCTGCGGGTCGGCTGCGCCGGCGAGGTCTCCACCGACCCGGGTGTCTCGGCGATCGCAGGAGACTGACCGCCGACTTCTCCGGATGGCTCCCTGACAGGGTCGCGGCGAGCCGATAGAATGCGCGCCATGATTCGCACCCGCTTTGCTCCGAGCCCGACCGGCTACCTCCACATCGGTGGAGTGCGCACGGCCCTGTTCAACTGGTTGTTCGCCCGCCGCCACGGCGGGAGATTCCTGTTGCGGATCGACGACACCGATCAGCAGCGGAACGTCGCCGAGGCGCTGCAGCCGATCCTCGACGGGTTCCGCTGGCTGGGCATCGACTGGGACGAGGGGCCCGAGGTCGGCGGCGACCACGGCCCCTACTACCAGTCGGAGCGGCTCGAGCGCTACCAGGCCGCGGCGCGGACCCTGGTCGAACGCGGACTGGCCTACCACGACTACGCGACGACCGAGGAGCTGCAGGCCGAGCGCGAGGAGGCCCAGGCCGAGAAACGGCGCTTCCTCTACAGCCGGAAGTTCATGGCGACGACCGCCGAGGAGCGCCGGCGCTTCGAGGCCGAGGGGCGCGCCGGCGTCGTGCGGCTGAAGATGCCCCGGGAGGGCGTCTGCCGGGTCACCGACCTGGTGCGCGGCGACGTCGAGTTCGACTGGGCCCGGGAACAGGACCACGTGATCCAGCGTGCCGACGGCACCTGTCTCTATCACCTGGCGAGCTCCGTCGACGATCACGAGATGGCGATCAGCCACGTGATCCGCGCCGAGGAGCATCTGTCCAACACACCGCGGCAGATCTTCATCCTCGAGGGGCTGGGCTACGAGCTACCGGCGTTCGCCCACCTGCCCCAGGTCGCCGAACCGGGAAGCCGCAACAAGCTCAGCAAGCGCAAGCTCGACAAGTACCTCAAGAACGCCGACTTCGCGAAGCTCAACGTTCACGGCAAGCGCATCGCCGACGCGATCGGCCTCGAGACCAGCGGCGAGACGTTCAACCCGGTGATCGTCGACTTCTACGAGGAGGTCGGCTACCTGGCCGACGCGCTGGTGAACTACCTGCTGCTCCTGGGCTGGTCCCTCGACGACCGGACCGAGTTCTTCACCCGGGACGAGATGATCGCCGGCTTCTCCCTCGAGCGGGTCAACAAGGCGCCGGCCAGCTTCGACCCGAACAAGCTCCTCGCCTTCGAGGACCACTACATGCAGCAGCGCAGCGTCGAGCAGCGGACGGCTCTCGTGCTGCCGTTTCTCGAGAAGGCCGGGCGGCTCGCCGGGGCGGGGGTGCCTGCCGGCGTCGACGCGGCGGCGTACGTCGCCGGAATCGTCGAGGCCGCCGGCGATCGGATCAAGGTCGCCGGCGACATCCTGGACTACCCGGAGTTCTTCGTCTCGACCGAGGCGATGACCTACGACGAGAAGGCGCTGGAGAAACGACTGAGCAAGCCCGAGGGGGCGATCGAGCTGCTCCGGCGCTTCCGGGATCGACTGGCGACCGTCGAGCCCTTCGATGCCGCCACGGTGGAGGCCTCCCTCAAGGGCTTCGTCGAGGACGAAGCCATCAAGATCGGCCAGATCATCCACGGCCTGCGTGTCGCGGTCACCGGCAAGGCGGTCGGCTTCGGGATGTTCGAGACCCTGGCGATCCTGGGCCGGGAGCGCTGTCTCGAACGGATCGACGCGACGCTGTCACGACTGGCCTGACCCGGCGAGGCGGCAATCCCGGCGGACTCCCAGCCAAGGAAGGAACGGACGAGCATGGCTTCATCAGGACCGATCCCGACCGCCATCCGCGCCAGCGTGGGGCCGGCCGACCTCTCCCCGCAGCAGGTCGGTCGGGAGTTTCGCCGGCTGATCGACGACGGTGCCCTGCTCTCGGCCGACGGACTGGCGCGCCGGCGGCCCGGCCGTCTGCTCTCCGCGGGATACACGCCGAAGTACCGGCTCGACCTGTTCTCGACGCGCTACTACCTGACGAAGCCCCGGCAGAATCCCGACCTGCGTTTCTTCGTGGCCTACATCGTTCAGGGTGAGGGTCCAAAGCTCCGGATCGCCGCCCGGATCTTCTACAAGGACATCTCGCTGGTCTGGCGCGCGGCCTCTCACATCGTCTACTCCCGCTCGGAGCTCTGGATCGGCAAGGGCGATGTCGGCACCACGGTCATCGACGGCGTCGAGATGGAGCACTCGATGGAGTCGACGACCGATCTGCCCCTGGAGATCCAGGCGACCCTCGAGATGCTGAACCAGCGCGATCGCAAGGCGCGAAACGACGAGGTCGCGCTCAAATGGATCCTGCGCCGGGCGCCGTCGGACCGGATCGCCCCCTATCACGACTTTTCGGGTCCGCGGAAGCGGGCGGCGCGTTGCCCGGCAAACCTGATCCACCGTGGAAAGTCGATCGCCGCGTTCCGGCGCAAGGACGTGCCGGAGTCGTTGCACGTCGTGCGGGGGTTCGAGCCCGACTTCTCCGCGGGCGGCATCCTGGAGCGTTCGGCGTTCCACAGCTCGCTCTACGGCGGCGACGTCCAGCGATTCCGCATCCTCTCGGCCAACCGGAAGATCCAGTACGGCTTCCTGGCGGCGCCGCGGCACATCTGGATCGCCCCGCCCCAGGCACTGACGACGGAACTGTCGAGCTTCGGCGTTCGCACGATCGACGTCGCCGTCGACGAGGATCTGTGCATCCCGGGGTACGAGTACCACTTCCTGGACACCGACGTGGATCCGCCGGCGCTGCACAGCCAGATCCCCGAGGGCTTCGTCGGCGCCGTCCATCCCCACGACGAAGATCGCGCCGACGCCTCGGCCTGGAATCACCGCATTCCGATGATCCGGGCGTTTCGCGACGCCGTCCTCGGGCGCCGGGTCTAGAAGCGCCGGCCAGGGCTGAATCCCCCCGGGATTTCGCCGCGATTCCCGGAGATCGCCCGGACTGCAACCATTCCCGGTCTCGACTGTCATACTCCGTGACACCTGCGGAAACGACCACCCCGGAACCCGAGAATGACGGCAAACGACAACGATTTCTGGATGCACACGTTCGAGGAGCACGGCTCCTCGGTGCTGGCCTTCCTGACCAGCCGCCTCGGCCGCCGGGACCTGGCCGAGGATCTGCTCCAGGAGACCTTCGTCCGGGCGATGCGCCGCGGGAGCCAGCTCTCCGAGGGCGGTAACATCCGCGCGTACCTGCTGACCACCGCCTACCACCTGATCGTCAACCAGTCACGCAAGAAGCGCCCGGCGTCGTTCTCGGAGATCGCCGCCGACGACAACGCCTGGGTCGATCGCCTCGCCGATCCGCAGCAGACTTCGCCCGAGCAATCGACCGAGCTGAGCGTGTTCGGCGATCACCTGGCCGCGGCGCTGGCCACCCTCAAGCCCGACCATCGCCAGGCCTTCGAGGCGGCGGTGATGCGGCAATTGACCTACACCGAGGTCGCGGAACAGCAGGGTTGCTCCCTCGAGAAAGTGAAGTCCGACGTTTATCGGGCGCGCAAGCAAGTGATGGAACAGCTGCGCATGGTCTTACGCCCGTCCACGGAGATACCGTCATGATCAATCACTGCGAACACCACGAGCGCAACGTCTCCACGTTGCTCGACGACACGCTGTCCAGGGACGAGCAGATCGAATTGCTGGACCACCTCGTGCGCTGCGAACCCTGCCGGGAGTTCTACTCCGAAGCCCGTGCCCTCGACGGTCTGATCGCTACGGTCCGCATCCCACGCGAGGCATCCCCTCCCCCGCCCGAGATGTGGGAACGCATCGAACGTTCGGCCCGCCGGAGCGACCCGCAGATGCCGACCGTCGAGTCGTCGTGGTGGTCCGGCTGGCGTGCGGCGGCGGCGATCCTCGTCGCGGTCGGGCTCGGCGTGCTGCTGATGAACGGAGTCGAGGAGGTCGTCCCCTCGGCCTACCCGGGCGAGATCCAGCTTGCGGAGCACGCCGGCCAGATGAGCGAGGCCCGCTTCATGGAGCTGGCCACCGAGCTGCTGCGGGCGGACCCGCGATACCACTGGGCGATGTACGAGGTGATGCAGCAGGTGATCCGCGACACCGGCGCCCGGGAGGACTCCCAGGAGTACTACCGCCCCGACGAGGTCGGCGAAGACGTCGCACCGGAACAGTCATTCACACGTAGTCCCGCATGAAGCGGCCACCAAGGACGAACATCATGAGAACCACGACCGCTCCGAAGACCCTGCTCGCACTTCTCTCCCTGCTGTGTTGCCTGATCGCAGCGCCGGCCTCCGCCGAGGAGACCCGCCAGAGCGCCGACGGCTTCCTCCACGGCACCATCGAGACCTCCAGTGGAAACAGCTACCGCGGGTTGATCCGCTGGGGCACCGAGGAGGCGTTCTGGGACGATCTGTTCAACTCGACCAAGCGGGAGCTGCCGTACCTGGACCGGCAATCGCGAAACGATCGCCGGGGACGGATCAAGCTTCCCTGGGGGACCGTGCGCTACAACTGGAACGACTCCCGGCAGTTCATCGCGCGCTTCGGCGACATCAGCGAGATTCACCCCCAGCGCGGCGACCGCCTCGAGGTCGTGATGCGCGGCGGGGCGACGTTCGAGCTGGACGGGGGCTCGAACGACGTCGGTGCCCGGATCACCGTCGAGGACGCAGCGCTGGGCACGATCAAGCTCGAGTGGAAGACGATCGAGAAGATCACCTTCTCGGCGACCCCGTCGGACGTACGCCCCCCGGCCTACCGGCTGTACGGCAAGTTGATCGCCGGCCGCGACACCTTCGAGGGCTTCATCCAGTGGGACAGCCAGGAGAGCCTCTCCATCGACAAGCTCGACGGCGACACCCGTGACGGAGACCTGTCGATCGAGATGGGCAAGATCCGGCGCATCGAGAAGCGCAGCAGCCGCAGTTCGCGGGTCGAATTGAAGGACGGCCGGAGCCTGGTGCTCGAAGGGTCCAACGACGTGAACAGCTCGATCCGCGGCATCCTCGTCGAGGACCCGCGCTTCGGCCGGGTCAAGGTCTCCTGGGACGCCTTCGAGTCCGTCGAGTTCATCGACCACGCCTCGAGCGGACGCGGTTACGGCGACTACGGCGAGGTTCGAACGCTGCGGGGCAAGATCTCGGACTACGACGGGAAGGGCTACGCCGGCGTTCTGGTCTACGACCTCGACGAGAGCTACAGCTTCGAGCTGCTCAACGGCGAGAAGGACGAGGTCGAGTACCTGATCCCCTTCGAGATGATCCGGACGATCCGGCCCGGCCGGCGGGACGAGAGCACGGTCACGCTACGCAGCGGCCTCGAGCTGCGGCTCTCGGACAGCCAGGACGTCAGCGAGAGCAACGCCGGCGTGGTCGTGGTTCGTGACGAGACCGGGCGTGAGGTCTACCTGCCCTGGCGCGACATCGAACGGGTCGACTTCGAGTAGGGGCCGGCGAGAGCGATCAGTCCTCGGGTTCGGGTCCGGCGGCGGCGGGACGGGCGGCGATGACGATGGCCGAGGTGTCGTCGCGGCTCCCGTTCAGCCGCGCCTGCCCGACCAGACGGCGGGCGGCGCCGGCGACGGTCGGGAAAGGACCGCTCGACAGTACGCTCTTCGGCGTCGCCATCTTCCAGACGCCCGCGCTCACGAGCAGCAGTCGCTCTTCCGGTTGCAACCGACACGAGCCGGTCTCGACGACGAGGCCCGGACCCTGTCCTATCGCACGATCGAGGAGTCGTCCCTTTGCGTGATCGGTCGTGAGGCATCTCCAGCCCGCAGCGCCATGGTGATACAGGCGGGTGTTCCCGACGTGGGCCCAGGCGGCGATCGGCTGCGGCGCCCCGGGCTCCTCCCAGATCCAGACCGCGGTGACGGCGCAACGGCCGCCGAGGAAGCGATGGCAGCGGTCGTTCGCGTCCTGGAGACGCTGCAGCAGCAGATCCGGTCGCAGCTCCTCCCGGCGAGGATCCTCGAGGATCTCGAGTAACGACGTGCCGGTCTCCCGGGCGACGGCCCCGCCCTTGCCCCCGGCCGACTCGCCATCGATCACGGCGAACAGGTACCCCGCCGCGGCAGCTTCCGCCTCGGGAGCGCCGGGCCCGGCGAAGACGCAGTGATCGTCGTTCCGGGCGCTGCCGGCGCCCCGGGCGGTCAGCAAGGCGCAGTCGAGGCGGAATCGCCTCCAGACCGTGCTCTCCCCGGAGCGACGAATCGGACTCGTCGGTGTCGTCGCCAATGGAAACCTCTCCGCCCTGGAATCGAGCAGGCGAGAGTATAGCGGTCACCACGTCACGGACAAGGGTTTGCAGACGAGCGGACCAGACCGCTGCTTCCGCAGCCCGAACCACGCTCACCGACCGAGTCGACCGCCGCCGTCAAGTAGAAGAAGCCGTGCCCCGGTGATGGCACGTCGAGGTCGATGAATCGGTTGTCGGTCGGGTCGTCGTCAAGGCCCGTCTGGCACTGCCCGTAGCCACCATCGGGCAAGTCGTTCCCGTCCTCGTCGGTCAGGTCGTCGAGGTGGCCACGGTAGACGCTGTAGGAGACGGCGACGGGATCGCGAGGCCAACGCAGGGTGCTCTTGTCCGCCTCGAAACGGGTCCCGGTCGGACCCTGGTTGATCAGGATCTCGAGAAGTTCGTAGCCGATCTGAATGACGTCCTGGCGTCGGTCTCCGTCGAAGTCGCCCAGCAGCGGCGTGTCAGCCACGGCGGCAAAGGTTCCGTGGAACTCGTACGCCCGACCCTCGCGGCCGAGGAACAGCGTGGTGGCGATCACGGTGGTGACGATCAGGTCCGGGTACCGGTCGCCGTTCATGTCACCGACGGCGATCCCGCGGGGCGAGTAGAACGCAACGTCGACAGGCATCGGAACCGTCACCGGTCCGGTGAATCCACCTCCTACGGTTCCGTAGAGCACCGCGACACCCTCCTCGGCGGTGGAGAACCGGATCACGATGTCGAGCCGCCCGTCCCGATCCAGATCGTCGGCCAGGATCTGTTCGGGTGCACCCTCGAGAGCCAACCGGATCTCTTCCGACAGGTCTCCGGCGCCGTCACCCCGCAGCAACGAGAGGTCCATCGACCCCGCGTTGGCAACCAGGACGTCCTCGGCCCCGTCGCCGTTGAAGTCGGCGACGACCAGCGACGACGGGTCGCCGCCGACCCCGCGCTCGATGCCCTCCACGAACGAACCGTCGCCTTCTCCCAGGAGCAAGCGGACGACCTCGTCCGGAGACCGCCCGAGAACCGCCAGATCCATCGACGTGTCGCCGTCGAATCGCGCGGCGTGGATCGCCCGCGGCTACAGGCCGAGAGCCAGCCGGGATTCCGGCGCGAACGAACCTTCGCCGGCCCCGAGCAGGACCGACGCGTCGAGGGAACCGCAGTTGCCGGTGATCAGATCCGTCACGGTGTCCGAGTCGAGGAGGGCGGCGGTGATCGTGCACGGCCCCTCACCGACGGCGACGTCGGCAGAGGCGACCAGGCCGCCCGTCTCGTCGCCGAGCATCGGCGTGACCCTCCACGGCTCGTGCCAGGCGACGATCGCGGCATCGGCGGTCGGGTCTCCGTCAAGATCGCCCACGGTCAACGCTCGCGCCTCGCCGTCGAGGGGGATCCATCGACGCCGACGCTCGGACAGGGAGCCGTCGCGACGTCCGTGGATCACGTGGACCGTGGAACCGCCGACACTGGCGACGCCGATATCCCGGGCGCCGTCGAGATCGTAGTCGCCGAAGACGAGCGCTCCGAACCCGCCGGCCGACAGCGGGATCTGCTGCTCCGGATCGAATCCGCCATCACCTCGCCCGGGAAGCAGAACCAGGAACCGGTTGAGGATTCCGACCACGTCCAGGAAACCGTCGCCGTTCACGTCGGCCAGGTTGTCGTTGTACGGCTTGATCCAGATCGGCGTTCGAGCGACCGGTCCGAACCCGCCGGCGCCATCGCCGAGCATCACGACCACGTTGCGAGCGATCGCTTCGAAGACGACGAGGTCGAGGTGCTGATCATCATCGAGGTCGCCGACACCGCCGACCCAGCCCCCGGCGATGCCCGGCAGGCAGTCGGTCAGCGGATCATGTTCGAAGGTCCCGTCGCCGTTGCCGAAGTACAGGCAGACCTCCTGACGGCTCGGTACCGCGTCGACGAGATCGAGGTGGCCGTCCTCATCGAGGTCGCCGATCCCGACGGAGCCGACGAAACCGGGCTCGGTCAGCGTCACCGGCTCGCCGAAGTTTCCGTGCCCGTCGCCCAGGAGCAGGAAGTCGGTGTACGGCGTGCCGGCCTCGAAGGTCGTGCCGATGAGATCGAGATGGCCGTCCTCGTTGAGATCGGCCGCCTCGAGCCACCAGTAGTCATCGCAGCCGTTGCAACCGGAGAAGCTCGGAGCCTCGAAGCTTCCGTCGCCGCGTCCGGCGTGAAGGGCGATATCGCTCCCGGTCGGTTCGGCGATGTCGACGTGGCCGTCCTCGTTGAAGTCGCCCACGGCGAGATCGTTGCTGTACGTTCCCGGAATCCGGGACGACGCAAAGGTCCCGTCCCCGCGTCCGAGCAGGATGCTGCTCCAGGCTTCGTTCTGTCCCGCCGCCGCCAGGTCCGGCACTCCGTCGCCGATGAAGTCAGCGGATTCCATTCCCCGGGGGTCCTGGACGATCGGGAAGACGGGGTCCGGGAGCAGCTTCGACTCCGGAGAGCCGGCGGCGCGCAACGGGAGCGGCGCCGCGATCGACAGTATCGCGACTGCGACAAAGGCTGCGGCCCGATGGCGATCCACGGCGGTCCTCCGCGTCTGTGACTGGAGACTTGTGTACGCCGGTGGGTCGCGAATGACAACTTTCGAGAGAGATGCCGCTACGGACTCACCGGGAGACGGATCCGTGACGGATGCTTCGCCGAGTGATGGACCCGGTTGCGGGCCACGAACGGCTCGGTCTCGTCGTAGTTGTTCCCGCCGGTGTTCAGGTTGCGGTCGTACCGCGGAAAGTTACTCGACGAAACCTCGAGCCGGATGCGGTGCCCCTTCAAGAAGGTGTTGGCGGTGATCATCGGCGCGAAGGTCACCTTGTAGACCTCACCGGGTTCCATCAGCACCTTCCTGTCGTAGCCCTCGCGGTAGCGCGCCCGGAAGATGTTGTCGTCCAGGTTGTAGGCGGTACCGTCGGGGTACACGTCGATCAACTTGACGGTGAAGTCGGTATCCTTCGCGTTGGACGAGACGTACAGCTCGACCTCGACGAACCCGGCGACCGCGAGATCCTCCTCCAGCACGGCGGTCGTGTAGACCAGGATGTCGCTGCGCATCTCGAGGGTCGACTGATCGTAGGCGCCGGTCGCCTGGACGTCACCCATGCAGCAGGCCCCACCGCCCAGCGTCTGCACCGGACGGATCGGGTCGTAGATATAGCCGTCGCTGGCCGCTTTCTTCGGCGCCGTGTAACCCAGCGTGCCGTCGCCATACAGCGTGTTCGCCTGTCCCTCGCTGTCCAGGTACAGATCGACGAGACGGGAACCCTCCGGCGGGAAACGGTCGCCGGTGACCCACTCGTTGGCGCCCATCTGGTAGTAGCGCACCTTGGGCCGCGTCACGGCATCGTTCTTTTCACCCTTGAGCCAGTAGTCGAACCACTCCAGGTACCGCTGCGTGTAGTCGAAGCGAGCATCGCCGAGATTCCGATCGCCGACGATCGACTCCTTCTTCTCGTTGCCGAACTGACAGTGTGGCAGCGGACCGATGATCATCTGCTGGTTGCCCCGGGCCCGTTCGGTCGACGTGTTCTCCCGGGCGTGGTTGTACAGCGCCACGTTCGGCGCCACCGAGATGTCGTACCAGGAGAAGGCCCACAGCGCCGGCACGCCGAAGGTCTGGGCGTCACCGGCGAAGTGGATCTCGTCCCAGGCCGGGTCGGCCGGGGTCATCTGGGAGAAGCGGTCCCAGTCGGTCCTGGGACCATCGACCGCCGCGTTCAGCTCGCGCACCGGCAGGTGGCGGAAGTACTTGTTGTAATCGAAGTCGGGTCGCGCAACGCCGAATCCCTGGATCGGCCAGAGCTTGAAGTAGCCCGAGATTCGTTCGCGATCCTCCTGGCTCATCTCCTTCGGAAACTGCGGCCGCGGGTCGCCGGAACCGGCGTAGTAGATGTAGTCGTGGAACCAGGCCGGAAAGAGCAGCTGCAGGGCTCCGCCGCGGTAGATGTTCCCCTGCTCGCGGTAGGGCCCGACCTTGCCGATCCCTGCCCCGGGCGCCTGGGGAATCGCCGCGGCGTGAGCCGGGTGGGCCGAGGAGATCAGTCGCAGCTGGTTCTCCGCGGAGGAGGAGCAACCGATCGTGCCGACCTTGCCGTTGGACCACTCCTGCCTGGCGATCCAGTCGATCGTGTCGTAGCCGTCCTCGCCGGCACGGGCGAGGTACTCGTGCTCGCCCTCGGACCAGAAGCGACCTCGCTCGTTCTGGAACACGATCGCATAGCCGTTCTCGACGAACGAGGTGTAGACGGGGGTCGGCCGCAAGGTTTTCTCGGACGGGTACGGCGAGCGGATCAAGACGGTCGGGTACGGCGGGTCGGCGGTGTTCGGCAGGAAGATCTCGGCGTCCAGGCGGACTCCGTCGCGCATCGGAATCCACTGCCGCCGGATCGTCTTCTCGATCAACTCGGCTTCGAGCTCCGCCCAGCTCTCGTAGTGCGTCTGGGCCAGGGCTCCCGAGGTGGCGCCGGCGACCAGCAGGACGGCGACGACAAGCATCGCCCCCCGCCTGGATGGAGTGCGAGGGTTCATGATCTTCTCCGCTGGCACAGGGGTTATCGCTGAAGCGCCGCCAGGGAATCCCAGGGCACCAGCTCGACGAATGATCCCAGAACGTCGGCATCGCCACGATCGAGTTCGATCTTGACCACCAGCTGCTGGTTGAAGGCGGTCGCCTCACTCTCGCCGTCTTCACGGTCGACGACGCGCCAGCCGCTCCAGCCCTCGACATCGATCACGCCGAACTGCTTCTGCGGATTTGCCGCGTTCATCTGTTTCACCATCGCCGGGTTGCCGAACATCGTCGCCGCACCCTGGGCCGCCATGACCACCGCCGGCGAACCGATGTAGGTCAGCTCGACGGTGGCACCGTCCTCCGAACGGTAGACCCGGCTGACACTCGCGACCTCGGTACCGGCGGCACGCTGGTCGACGACCTGGCCGTCGGTCGCGGACCAGCCCGCCGGCGCGGCCGGCAGCAGAGCTGCGAGGGCGGCGGCATCGGTCGCATCGGTGGCATCGGCCAGGAATGGCGCGGCCAGCAGCAGGCTCGCGTAGGCGATCGACAGCAGCGCGGCCCGACGCATCAGCGATCGAGCCCGACCTGGGAGAGCTTGTCGCCGAACCGAGGGTCGGAACGCAAGCGGTCCAGCCGCGGGTTCACCTTGATGTAGGGCACGTGCACGTCGTGGTCGTCACAGGCCCGGGTCAACCACTCGAACGCCGGATCCGCCTCGCCGAGTGCCGCGTGCAGGATCGCCAGATCGTGGGCACCGACATGCTCGCTGCGCGCGTGGGAGGTCAGATCCTCGAGCACGGCGCGGGCCTTGTCCTGCATCCCGGCGAGGGCGTAGGGCCGGCCCAGCTGCGCGCGGAAGATGATGTTGTCGTCGGAGAGCTCCGAGGCGCGCTGATGGGCCTCGATCGCCTTCTCGTGCTGGCCCCGTTCCTCACGGGCCCAGCCGAGTACCCGGAACAGCGGGACGTACCGCGGTCCGAGCTCCAGGGTCTTCTCGGCCTGTTCGATCGCCTCGTCGTAGCGCCGGGAGAAATAGAAGACCCAGACCAGCATGAAGTTGGTCATCAGCGAGAGTGGGTCGATCTCGAGGGCGCGCCGGGCCTCCCGGATCGCCTCGTCGACGCGACCCAGGCGAACCAGGTGGTCGGCGTACCAGTAGCGCGCCGTGACGTAGTTCGGGTTGAGCGCGATCGCACGGGAATAGGCCTCGTCGCCGCCGGCCCAGTTCCAGTCGTAGTCGGTGACGACGCCGGCAAGCGACGTGTGGGCCTCGGCCAGGGTCTCGTCGAGCTCCAGCGCCTTCTCCGCAGCCTCTCTTGCGCGGCCGTACGCCTCCTCGGCGGCGAGTCCGAGGTAGCCGCCGCCGTCGACGAGGTACGAGTCGGCGATCCCGGCCCAGGCCGGGGCGAAGGCGGGGTCGAGCCGGGTGGCCCGCTGGAAACACTCGAGCCCTTTCTTGACGCTCTCCGGAGTTCGCTCGTACCAGAAGAAGCGGCCCTTGAGGTAGGCCTCGTGGGCCTCGGGGTTGACCGTCTGTTTCACGTCGAGGCGGGTGCGGTCCTGGGGCGTGAGCTTGACCCGCACCTGGGAGGCGATGGCGTGGGCCACCTCGCTCTGCAGCTCGAACAGGTCGCTGATCTCGCGGCTGTAGCTCTCGGCCCACAGGTGTCGATCCGAGCGGGCATCGATCAGCTGGGCGGTGATCCGCACCCGATCTCCGAGCCGCAAGACCGAGCCCTCGACGATCGCGCCGACGCCGAGTTCACCGGCGATCTCCTTCAGCGGCTTCTTGGAGTTCTTGTACAGCATGACCGACGTTCGCGAGATGACCTTGAGCCCCTCGATCTTGGCCAGCCCGGTGATCAACGCCTCGGTCATTCCGTCGCCGAAGAAGTCCTGATCCTCGCCGGCCGCATGGTTCCGCAGCGGGAGCACCGCCACCGAGGAGAGGTCGTTGGCATGTCCGGCGGAGGCGATCGTCGCCCGCGAGACCGGGATCGTATCCAGCTCTTCCTTGACCGCCTCGAGCTGTTTGCGCAGGGTCAATGCCGACTGTTGCCGTCGGTCCCGATCCTTCTGCATGCAGTGCATGACGACCCGCTGAAGTTCGGCGGGCATCAACTCGTTCAGCTCGGTCAACGGACGCGGGTAGTCCCGGAGGATCGACGCGATCAACTCCGCCGGCGTGTCGCCCTTGAACGGCCGCTCACCGGTCGCCAGTTCGTACAGCATCACACCGAGGGAAAACAGGTCGGTGCGGTGGTCGAGGGGCTTGTCCAGCAGCTGCTCCGGAGACATGTACGGAAGCGTGCCGCGAATCTCGCTGTGCATCGTCAGGGAACGCGTCGGCAGCTGGTCGCTGGACAGCGCCGAGTCGCTCTGGACGAACAGCGCCAGACCGAAGTCGAGCACCTTGCAGCGCCCGTCGTCGCCGACCATCACGTTCGCCGGTTTGAGGTCCCGGTGCGTCACACCGCGTTCATGGGCCGCGTGAACGGCATCGACGATCGGCAAGGCGAGGTCGAGGAACTGCACAGGGTCGAAGCCGGTCTTCGGGATCATCTCGGACAGCGGCGTGCCCCGGACGAACTCCATCGCGATGAAGTACACCCCGTCGACCTGCTCGACGCTGTGGATCGTGACGATGTTCGGATGGTTGAGGGATGCGACCGCCTTGGCCTCGGCGTCGAACGCCGCCAGCCGATCGGCGTTGTCGGTCACCTCTTCGGTGAGGATCTTCAGGGCGACTTCGCGATCGAGGGTCGTGTCGAGGGCCTTCCAGACTTCACCCATCCCACCCTCGCCGATCTTCTCGACGAGTCGAAACTGGGCCAGTGAGTCGCCTGGTGCCGGCACGGCGCTTTCCTCATGCTGGAGCCTTGGAACTCCTAGCTTACGGGAGCTTGGCCCTCCAGGACAAGGGTCCTCGTCGTGCTGGCCCCGGCGACCCGGGAGAAACGCGAATCAGGGGACCGCGGTGACCAGGACGACCACCGCGGCGCCGCCGCCGCCGTGGTCTTCGAGCTTCGAGGTCCCGACGACGATCGTCTCGCCCGGGACGACCGAGAAACTCGTCGAGATCAGCCGGCGCGGGGCGGCCGGGGCGATCGCCTCCTGGTTCTGCTGGTTGCCGGTGCTCGGTTGCGGCACGCCGTTGTCCCCGAGCCGGGTGAGGAAGAACCTCTCGACGGCCAGCTCGTCTTCCGGCACCCCGGAAGGACCGGCGCGAAAATCGAAGCTCACCTCGTAGTCCTCCCCTCCCGGGCCGTTCATCAGGCTCCGTCCGCCGCCGTTGCTCCGCAGCGCGACCGCGTCGACGAAACGGTAGGAGCGGAACGGCAGGAAGTCCTTGACGTCCTCGACCGCCGCGCGGGCGTTCTTGGGCATCTCGTCGAGCTTCGACGTGCCGTCGCGCTCGGCGACGAGCAGTACGACCTGGAACAGGTAGCTCGTACGCTTCGGCGGGCCGGACTGCTGGGCCCGGGCCGGGACGGCGGCCAGCAGCCAGAGTCCCAGCACCATCGTGATCGCGATCCATCGAGTCTTCGTTCGCTTGCTCATCTTCGCTCCTTGCTCCTTCAGCCCCGGTTGTCGCCGCGGTTCCCTGCGGCGTTCGTGTGCTTCGCATCGCCCCGGATCGGGCATCAGACGTCCAGGCCCGCGTCGAGGACCCAGACCACCTGGGTGCCGCCGGGTGTGCGGAAGCGGATCTGCCGGGTCCGCGAAGCGTCGCGGACCTCGGACGGTTCCGACTGGGTTCCGGCGGTAACCGGTTCGTTGACCTTCGGTCGCGGGACGATGCCACCGTCGCCGGGCATCGCGGCCCAGATGAAGGCGGCCAGGGCCAGCGCCGTTGCCCCGGCGAACGCCGCCGCCGGCATCCAGCCGCGATCGGTCGCCGGCTGCGCGGCCTTGACCGCCTCGACCCGGATCCTGCGGCGCATCCCGTCGAGCTCCGGCCTCGTCGGCGCCAGCCCGTCGCCGGCCGGGTCGCCCTGGCGCAACCAGTCGCGCAGGTCGTCGTTGCGGTCATGCTCGGTGGGTTTCATGGTTTCGCCTCACGGGACTGGATGATCTGCTTCAGTTGCTTGCGGCCGGCCGACAGGTGCCAGCGGACGGTGACCTGTCGGAGCCCGAGCAGCTCGGCGACCCTGGCCACCGGCAGCTCCTCGAGTTCGTGCAGCACGATCGCCGCCCGGCGTCGGGGCGGCAGCTCGGCCAGGGCGGCCTGGACCGTCGCCCGGGCCACCGCGGCCCGCTCGGGATCCGGCGCCGCGGTCGGCACCGGCAGCTTCTCGTCGGGTGTCCGCTCCCGGACGACTCTCCGTCGCATCCGGTCCCGACAGAGATTGACCAGGATCTGGACCAGCCAGGCCTCGGCCCCGGAGTCGTCGACCGGAATCGCCTGGGGGCGCCGGGCCGCCCGGAGGAACGCATCCTGGACCAGGTCCCGGGACTCCTCAGCGTCCCGGCTCAGCCGTCGAGCCAGGCGATACATGCGCGGCTGGTGGGCGTCGAACAGGGCTTCCAGCCGGTCAGGCCACATCTCGCTCTCGGCTTCCCACGCGGCGGCGGGGATACAGGTTGCGTCGGTCACAACCTGTGAAACGGGGAGCGGCGCGATTCTGTTGGGTCGCAGGGGAAATCTCTGGAATTCCCCTGGGCCGGGCTCACTTCTCCCACATCACCGCGGGGTCGATCTCGCCCTCGGCGTTGGCCACGATCATCGCGACGGTGGAATCGCTGGAGATGTTGACCGCCGTGCGGCACATGTCCAGCACCCGATCCACGGTCCAGATCAGCGCGGTGTAGCCGACCGGCAAACCGACCGCCTCGAGGATGATCACCATCATCACCAGCCCGGCGTGGGGAATCCCGGCTGCGCCGATGCTCACCGCCAGGCCGAGGAAGACGATCATCAGCTGGCTCCCGAGGGTCAGCGTGAAGTCGGGGTTCGCCGTCGCGTGCATCTGGGCGATGAACAGGACGGTGACGATCTCGTAGAGCGCCGTGCCGTCCATGTTGATCGTCGCGCCCAGCGGAAGAACGAAGCTGGCCGCACGGTTCGAGACGCCGGTCTTCTCGATCGAGGTCATCGTCACCCCGAGGGTGCCGCTGCTGCTGGCGCTGGAGAAGCCGGTCAGCAAGGCCGGGCTCATCGCCTTCAGGAAGCGGTAGGGGTTGCGCCGGGTGAACAGCCAGATCAGCGTGGGCAACGTGATCAGCACATGGGCCGAGAGCGCCAGGAAGACCGTCAGCACGTAGGGCGCGAGCTTGAGCAGCACCTCGGGGCCGGTCGTCGCGACCATCCGGGCGATCAGGCCGGCGATGCCGATCGGCGCCAGGGAGATGACCCAGCCGGTCATCCGCATCATCACGTCGCAACAGGCCTCGATCAGGCCGACCAGCGGCGCCTTGCGATCGTCGGGCAGGGCGATCAGGAACGTGCCGAACAGCAGGGTGAAGAAGATCACACCGATCAGGTCCAGAGAGGCGACCGAGCGGATGAAGTTCTCCGGGATCATGTTGAGGACGACGTCCCAGGCACTCTCCGGAACGCCCGACTCCTTCTCGATCAGCTCCCCGGGCTTCTGTGGGACCTCGATCACGACGCCGACACCGGGGCCGATCACGTTGACCAGGAACAACCCCATGACGATCGCCAGCATGCTGGTCAGGATGTACAGACCGAAGGTGCGCGACCCCAGGCGTCCCAGCCGCCGGAGGGAGCCCAGTCCCATCAATCCCGACAGCAACGAGAAGATCACCAGCGGCGCGACGATCATCTTCAGCAACCGCAGGAAGATGCTGCCGATGCCGTCCATCGCCTCGTAGAGCCAGTTCTCCTTGACGGCGACAGGGTCGGGCACCCAGCCGTGAAGGACGGCGCCGATCGCGATGCCGGCGCCCATGCCGCCGAGAATCCACCAGTGGAGATTGCGCTTCATTCCGGGCTCCCGTCGTGTCGGACCTACGTGGTTTCTTTCTGGCAGACGTGGCAGACGCCGTCCGCGCGCGCCGCGTCGGCGACGGCTTGTGCCACCAGCGGGGGCACCGATCGATTGAAGGGAGACGGCAAGATGCGGCCGCGAGTCGGCTCCTCGACCGCCTCGGCGATCGCGCGGATCGCCGCCATCTTCATCCCGGTGGTGAAGCGGCTGGCTCTGGCCTCGAGGGCGCCACGGAACAACCCGGGGAACGCCAGCACGTTGTTGACCTGGTTCGGGAAATCGCTGCGGCCGGTGCCGACGATCGCGGCGCCACCCTTGCGCGCCTCGTCGGGCATGATCTCGGGGATCGGGTTGGCCATCGCGAGGACGATCGGGCCGGAGGCCATCCGGCGGATGTCCTCGGCCTGGAGCAGGTTGCCCTTGCTGACACCGATGAAGACGTCGCTTCCTTCGAGGGCGTCCCGCAGCTGGCCCTGCTTCCCGTCGGGGTTCGTGACCTGGGCGATCTCTTCCTTGATCGCATCGTTGCCGGGCCGGCCGGGCCAGAGGATGCCCTTGGAGTCACAGACCAGCACCCGTCCCGCCGGCACGCAGGAATCCTCCCCCTGACCGTGATTCGACAGCAGGAAGGCGATCGCCCGGCCCGCCGCGCCCGCACCGTTGATCACGAACGACAGCGTCTGCATCCGCTTGCCCAGTACCCGCATCGCGTTCATCACCGCGGCGAGCAGCACGATCGCCGTGCCGTGTTGATCGTCGTGGAGCACCGGGATGCCGATATCCTGCAGCCGCGCCTCGATCTCGAAACAACGCGGCGCGGAGATGTCCTCCAGGTTGATCCCGCCGTAGGTCGGCGCGATCGCCCGGACGATCGAGACGATCTCGTCGGTGTCCCGGGTGTCGAGCACCAGCGGGACCGCGTCGATACCACCGAACTGCTGGAACAACACCGCCTTGCCCTCCATCACGGGGAGCGACGCCTCCGGGCCGATGTCGCCGAGGCCGAGCACGGCGGAGCCGTCGGAGACGACGGCGACGGTGCGGCCCCGCCAGGTCAACCCCCAGGCCTGGCTGGGGTCGGCGGCGATCACCTCGCACGGGCGCGCCACTCCCGGCGTGTAGGCCAGGCTCAGGTCGTCCTGGGTTTCCAGCCGAACCCGGGAGCGGACCTCCAGCTTGCCGCGCAGGGCCCGGTGGAGGTCGAGGGATCGCTCGTAGATGTCGGACATTCGTCTTCCTTCAGGTTTCGATGTAGAGGTTGGAGCCCTGCCGCCGGAACTCGGCGGACTTCTCGGCCATGCCGTCCTGGGCGGCCGTGGTCGACTCGCCGACCCGTGCGACCTCGCTGCGCTGCTGCTTCGCGTAGTCACGGACCTGGCGCGTGATCTCCATCGAACAGAACTTCGGGCCGCACATCGAGCAGAAGTGCGCCGCCTTGGCTCCGTCCGCCGGAAGCGTCTCGTCGTGATAGGCCCGGGCGGTCTCGGCGTCGAGGGAGAGGTTGAACTGATCTTCCCAGCGGAAGTCGAACCGGGCCCGGGACAGCGCGTCGTCCCAGGCTCTGCGCGCCGGGGTGGCCCTTGGCCAGATCCGCGGCGTGGGCGGCGATCTTGTAGGCGATCAGCCCCTGCTTGACGTCCTCCCGGTCGGGCAGCCCGAGGTGCTCCTTCGGCGTGACGTAGCAGAGCATCGCCGTGCCGAACCAGCCGATCATCGCCGCCCCGATCGCCGAGGTGATGTGGTCGTAGCCCGGCGCGATGTCGGTGGTCAGCGGCCCGAGGGTGTAGAACGGCGCCTCGTGGCAGATCTCGAGCTGCTTGTCCATGTTCTCGCGGATCTGGTGCATCGGCACATGCCCCGGCCCCTCGATCATCACCTGGCAGTCGTGCTCCCAGGCGATCTTCGTCAGTTCGCCCAGCGTCTCCAGTTCGGCGAACTGCGCCTTGTCGTTGGCGTCGGCGATCGAGCCCGGACGCAGGCCGTCTCCCAGGGAGAAGCTGACGTCGTAGGCCGCCATGATCTCGCAGATCTCTTCGAAGCGCGTGTAGAGGAAGTTCTCCTTGTGGTGGGCCAGGCACCACTTGGCCAGGATCGATCCGCCGCGCGAGACGATCCCGGTGACACGCTTGGCGGTCAGCGGCACGTACGGCAGGCGCACGCCGGCGTGGATCGTGAAGTAGTCGACGCCCTGCTCCGCCTGTTCGATCAGCGTGTCGCGGTACAGATCCCATGTCAGCTCTTCGGGTACGCCACCGACCTTCTCCAGCGCCTGGTAGATCGGCACGGTGCCGATCGGCACCGGCGAGTTGCGCAGGATCCACTCCCGGGTCTCGTGGATGTTCTTGCCGGTCGACAGGTCCATCACCGTGTCGGCGCCCCACCGGGTGGCCCAGACCATCTTGTCGACCTCTTCCTCGATCGACGAGGTGACCGCGGAGTTGCCGATGTTGGCGTTGATCTTCACCAGGAAACGACGACCGATCGTCATCGGCTCGGACTCGGGGTGGTTGATGTTCGCCGGGAGGATCGCCCGGCCCTCGGCGATCTCCTTGCGGACGAACTCGGCCTCGACGTTCTCGCGGAGGGCGACGAACTCCATCTCCGGCGTGATCTCACCCTTGCGGGCGTAGTGCATCTGGGTGACGTTCCGTCCGGGGAGCGCCCTCCGCGGTGGACGGCGGTGGGGGAAGCGCAGGTGGGCCGTCTCCTCGTCGGCCTCGCGCTCCCGGCGGTACGCCGAGGTCGCGCCGGGCAGGGTCTCGACGTCCCCGCGTCCGTCGATCCAGGCCTCCCGGAGCGGATGCAGCCCGGCCTCGAGATCGACGACATGCTCGGGGTCACCGTAGGGTCCGCTGGTGTCGTACAGCCGGACCGGCGGTTCGGGGGCGGTCAGTCCGATCTCCCGGAAGGGCACACGGACCTCGCCGGGACCGGACACGTAGACCCGGCGACCTGGCCGGGGATCCTTGCTCAGTTTCTTCACGATCGACTCCTGGGCGCATGGACCACGCCGCGTTTCTCGCGGGGTTTCGGGCGGGGCCGATCGGCGACGTTCCCTGCGCTGGCATTACCCAGATCAGGTCCGGCGGTCGGTGGCCCCAGCCACCCTCTCAGCCCGGTCATCCGAGCTCCCGCTTGATTCGACCGTCGCATCTTAAACGGAATCCAGGGTGGTCGCGAGATTGTTGCGCGGCCCGGATCCCGGGGAACGGCAGATCCGAGCTACCGGGCGGCGCAACAATCTCGCGACCACCCTGCGACACTGGTTGACGGTCGGCCGGAGAAACGGCGACAAATGCCGTCGCTGGAATACCGGGGCGAACTGGAATTCCCGCCCCGTCATCGGCTGCCAGAAAAGCCATACTCGGCTAACTCACCACTTCTCAATAGCTTGCACGAAGTGCCTCATCGAGGACGCAGGGAATAATTCCATCCAAAGTTCAACAATGTGTTTTTTCATTTTGGCATATGCATTGCGAAGGTTCAGGCCAACCACGCGACTCTCGGCCGCGCCCCCATACCGACCAGACGAAAGAACGATCTACAAAGACCAGGAGACGAACGGCATGAAAACGACCCTGAAGAAGAACTGGAAATCGAACCTCGCCATCGTGCTCGGACTGACCCTCGCGGTCGTGGTCCTGGCGCCGGTCACCGAGGCCGGCGGAAGCCGTCTCAAGGTCAAGATGAACGAGCCGTTCGTCGTCGACGGACAGATGTACGATCCCGCCATGCTGACCGTACGCGAGGCCGGCGACTACAGCCCGACCTCGGTCTTCGCCGAGGTCTGGGTCGGCAACGAGTGCCTCGGCCGTCTGGTCGCCACCGAGGCCGGTGTCGCCTCCGATGACGATGACACGCTGACCTTCGCCCGCAACCAGAACGGCGATCTCGTCCTCGTCGGGGTGAACTTCCGTGGCGAGCCGGCCCGCAACTTCACACCGCAGGTCGCCGTCCCCTACACCGCGCTGGCCCAGGCGCCGCTCTCCAGCGACGAGCCGGGCGTCGCCGTGGCCCGCAAGAACTGATCGCCTGAAAGAGCGGGGAACCCCCGACCAAGGATCCGACGCGACGCCGCCCATCCCGGGCGGCGTTTTTGCGTCGGGGCCAACGCTCCTTCAGCGGTCGTCGCGGCGTCGCTGGAGGAAACGTTCGGCTCGCAACAGGGCGCAGACGGATTTGCCGTCGCGGATCTCCCCCGCTGCCGCGGCCTCGGCCGCCTCGACCAGCGGACGCCGAACCGGCAACAGGACCTCGTCGTCATCCAGCGCCTGCTTCCCGGGAGTCAGCTCCGTCGCCAGGTAGAGCCAGATCTTCTCGTCGGTGAAGCCCGGCGTGGTCCAGATCCAGCCGAGGCTGTCGAGGCGACCGGCACGAACGCCGACCTCCTCCTCGACCTCGCGGCGGGCGCAGTTCTCCGGCTCCTCGCCTTCGTCGAGGGTCCCCGCCGGAACTTCCAGCAACCAGCCGCCGGTCGCGTAGCGGTATTGCCGGACGAGCAGGACGTCGCCGGCCTCGTCGACGGGAACGATCGCCGCCGCGCCGCGGTGCTGGATCAGCTCGAGATCGGTGGTGCTGCCGTTCGGGAGCCGGACGGTGTCGACCGTCAGGTGGACGATCCGGCCCCGGTGAACCTGCCTCCGCGCGAGACGCTCGCCCTCGCCCATCGGCTAGGCGTGCCGCGCCAGGGACAGGGCGAATCGTTCGTCGGGGTCGGTGTACCAGTGCTCCAGATCCAGCCCGGCGGCGTTGAACAACCGCTCGACCGACGACCGGCTGAACTTGCGCGAGATCTCGGTCTGGATTCGCTCGCCTGCCGCCAGCCGGAACGACTCGCCGAGATCCTTGAGGTGGATCGTCTGCTCGACCTTCGACTCGAGGTGCAGTTCGATCTGGGCCAGGTCCCGGTTGAAGAAGGCCACGTGCTCGAACTGCTCCGGCTGCGCATCGCCGCCGAGCCGCTGGTTCAGCACGTTGAGGATGTTGCGGTTGAACGCGGCGGTGATGCCCTGGGCATCGTTGTAGGCCGCCTCGAGGACGGCGACCTCCTTGACGAGATCGGTCCCCAGCAGCACCCACCCCTCGCCCTGGAACAGGCCGTTGATCTGCTGCAGAAAGCCGATCGCCCGATCCTCGGAGAAGTTGCCGATCGTCCCACCGAGGAAAGCGACGAGCCGGTTCCGGCCGGTCGGGATCCGGCCCAGGTGACGCTCGTAGTCGCCGACGATGCCGTGGACCGCCAGCTCCGGATGACCCTCGGCCAGTCGCTTGACCGACATCTCGGTTGCCGCCAGGGAAACGTCGAACGGCAGGTAGCGCTCGAGCCGGCCCCCGTGGATCGCGGCCTCGAGCAACACCTCGGTCTTGCGGGCCGACCCCGCGCCGAGTTCCAGCAGCTCGACCGGCCGGGCGATCTCGCAGATCTCGTCGGAGCGTCCCTCGAGGATCGACAGTTCGGTGCGGGTCGGATAGTACTCCGGGAGCCGGGTGATCCGCTCGAACAGCGCGCTGCCCTCCTCGTCGTAGAAGTACTTCGAGGGGATCCGTTTCGGCCGGGAATGCAGGCCGGCCCGGACCTCCAGCGGCATCGAGGCCAGCGCCTCGTCCTCGTTCACGTGTACGTCGATCTGTACCGGCGTCGTGGAGTCCATCCCGGAGGGTAACAAGAGCCCGGTTCCAGATCAAACGTGTGCCAAGATGGATCCTGATGAGACGGCGGGTCGAACACGACGGTAGCGGCGCTCTGCGGGTCCGGTTTTCCTTCGACCGCGGGCTCGTCGACCGGATCAAGGGGCTCCCCAATCGCCGCTGGGTTTCCAGCGAGCGCTACTGGTCGGTGCCGGACACCGACGTCGTGCTGCTCGTCGAGGTGCTGGACGGCAACGATTTCCGCTTCGACGAGGTGACCCGGGAGCTGTACCGGAGGATGGGCGGCCGGGGCGATCTGGCGACCTTCCGTCCGGGGGACACGACGGAGACCGACGGGGCGGCACCGGAGCCGTGGCAGCCCCGTCGCACCAGCGCACCCGTCGGCGCCGCCCGGCGGCCCCGGAGTTCGCCCTCGGCGGCGGCGCCTCCGGCTCTTCCACTGTTCGATCTTCCCGGGCCGCCACCGCCACCGCCGGCAGCGGACGACTTCGACGGATTTCCCCCGCCGGAGGAGCAGGCTCCCACGGGCGGGACCACCGACCTGACCGTCTCGGGACTCAACCAGCAGGTGCGGCAGGTGATCGAGTCGGCCTTCCCGACCTCGGTCTGGATCGTCGGCGAGATCTCCGGCTTCAACAAGAGCGCCCACCGGCGCCACGTCGGTTTCCAGTTCGTCGAACTCGACGACGACGGGCGCAAGGTCTCCGAGGTCTCGGCGACCCTGTTCGAGGAGACCCGGCTGGAGGTCGAGCGGGCCCTCGAGCGCGCCGGCGACCCGTTCCGCCTCGAGGACGAGCTGACGGTCCGGGCCCGTGTGCTGGTCGAACTGTACGTGCCCTGGGGTTCCTACCGGGTGATCGTCGAGGAGTTCGATCTGCGCTACACCCTCGGCGAGGCCGCCCGTCGCCGGGAAGAGGCGATCCGGCGGTTGACCGAGGAGGGGCTGGCCGAACGCAACCCGGCGATCCCGTTGCCGGAGGTGCCGCTGCGGGTCGGCCTGATCACGAGTCTGGGCTCCGACGCCTACAACGATGTCCTGCGCAGCCTGGAAGAGTCCGGCTACGCCTTCGAGGTCACCGCCCACGGTGCCCGGGTCCAGGGACGACAGACCGAACCGTCGGTGCTCAACGCGCTGGACTGGTTCCGTCGGCGTCAGGACCGATTCGACGTCGTGCTGATCTGCCGCGGCGGCGGTTCACGAACCGACCTCGCCTGGTTCGACAGCTACGAGCTGGGTCGGGCGGTCGCCGGGTTTCCGCTGCCGGTGATCGTCGGCATCGGCCACGAACAGGATCACTGTGTCCTCGACGCGATCGCCCGGCGGGCCAAGACCCCGACCGCCGCCGCCGGTCAGCTCGTCGAGGCGGTGCTGCGAACCGAGACGCGGATCGAGGAGGGTGGGCGAGGGATCCTCGAGGCCGCCGGGGCGGAGCTGGAGCGTCAACGTCGGAAAGGCGACGAGCGCACCCGACGGCTGGTCGTCGCTTCCCGGCACCGGATCGGCGAGGAGCAGACCCGCCTCGGTCACCTGCGCAGCCGGGCGGTTCTCGCCGCCCGGGGGACGATCGCCGCGGCCCGCAGCCGGCTGGCACGCTGGTCCGAGTCGATCCCCCGGGCCTCGGCCCTGCAGGTCGAGCGTGGGCGTGGGCGGGTGGAGAACTCGGCCGAGGCGCTGCTCCGATCCTTCGCCCGACGCACCAGCCGGGCCGCCGAGCTGCTCGCGCTCCAGGCCGGCCGGCTGGCTCCCGCCGCCCGCCGGGTTGCCCGGCGGGAATCCGAGCGGCTGGATCAGCGCAACCAGCGGCTGCGGCTGGTCGACCCCCGGCGGGTGATCGAGCGCGGATACTGTATCCTGCGCAACGCCGACGGACGGGTCATCACCACCACCGAAGACGCCCCACGAGGCAGCGCCCTCGACGCCGAGCTCCGCCGTGGTTCCCTCCGGCTCCGTTCCGAGGGTGCGATTCCCGGTAGCGTCGGCGAGGCCCGTCAGAGCAGCGAGGAGAACGAAGCATGACGCCGAAGAAGGAGACCGAGACGATCGGCTACGGCAAGGCCGCCGACCGGCTCGAGGAGATCCTGGGCAAGATCGAAGAGGGCGAGGTGGACATCGACGAACTGTCGGGCCTCGTCCAGGAAGCCGCGGAGCTCGTGACCCTTTGCCGCGGCAAGATCCAGGCGGCGGAGGTCCAGGTCAAGTCGATCACCGAGCAGCTCGAGCGAGACTCGACCGCCGGGGACGAGAGCGCAGGGTGACCGCCGACGAGATCTTTCGCGGACGGTTGATCATGGCTCCGATGAGCCGCGGCACCGACCTGCCGTTTCGCCGGCTGGCCGGCGAATGGGGTGCCTCGGTCGTCGTCGGCGAGATGGCCTATGCCCACAAGGTCGCCAAGCGCGACCGCGCCGAGGCGGCCCTGGTCCGCCGGCATCCCTCCGAGAAGATCTTCGGCGTGCAGCTCGCCGGCAAGAAACCCGAGGTGCTGGCCGAGGCCGGCCGCATCGCCGAGGACGCCGGCGCGGACTTCATCGACATCAACCTGGGCTGTCCGATCGACAACGCCACCCGGCGAGGTCTCGGCGCGGCGCTGTTGCGGCGACCGGCGCGGGTCGCGGCGCTGGTCGAGGCCCTGAAGGCCGCGGTCACGGTTCCGGTGACGATCAAGCTGCGCCTCGGCTGGTCCTCGGAGAAGCCGACGTTCCTCAAGGTCGCCCGGGCCGCCGAGGAGGCCGGTGTCGACGCGATCGCCCTGCACCCGCGGAGCCGGAACCAGCGCTACCGTCGCCCGGCCGACTGGAGCCAGGTGCGCGCGCTGGTCGAGAGCGTGAAGGTCCCGGTCATCGGCAACGGCGACGTGATGACCGCCCCGGAGGCCCGGGCCAGGATGGAGGAGACCGGCTGCGCCTCGGTGATGGTCGGCCGCTGGGCGCTGGCCAAGCCCTGGATCTTCCAGGAGTTCGCCGAGGGCACGACCCTCTCCTTCGATCCCGAGCAGCGGCTGGCGGTGCTCCGGCGCTACGTCGAGCTGTGCCGCGAGCTGTTCCGGGACGACGAGAAGGGACGTGGCCGCACCCGACGCTTCCTGGTGTTCCACCAGGACTTCTTCAGCCGCTACCGGCGGGGCGAGCGGAGCGAGGGCGTCAACTCCGACGACCCTCGCGACTGGGGCGAGCCGCCGACCGATGATCTGGAACGTTGGTTATGTCGTAACGATGTCGCAGCCGCCGATGCCCTGTGCGAGTGGCTGGTAGATGGCAAGGAGCCCGTCCCCCCCACCGGGGAATCCGACGAGCGCCGCGCCGTGAGGACCGAGGCGTATGGTTGATCGAAGAAGAACACTGGCCCTGCTGATTCCGCTGTTCCTGCTCGTGCCGATCTGGGTCGGCTGCGGCTCCCCGGGTCCCGGCGACGCCGGAACTCCGGCCGCGTCGGGCGCTCCGGCGGACGGGGACACCGACGAGCGCTCGTCGGCGAGAACCCTGCCGATCCCCGGGGGCGCTGCCGACAGCGGGATCCGCAGCGGAACCCCCCGCGGCTCGACGGGCGTCGCCTGGACGCTGCCGGAGAGCTGGGAGGAACAGACGCCCAGTTCGAGCGTGCGGCTGGCCCAGTTTCGCGTGCCGGGATCGGCCGGTGACGGCGAGTGTGTCGTCTTCTACTTCGGACCCGGGCAAGGCGGCCCGCCGCAACAGAACGCCGAGCGCTGGGCCGGACAGTTCGCCCAGCCGGACGGGCGCTCTTCGACCGAGGTGATGCGGTTCGAGCCGATGGCCGCCGGCGAGTTCGACGGCTGGCTGGTCGAGGTGACCGGCACCTACGGCGGAGGCATGAGCGGTCCGCTGGACGCCGACGGCTACATGCTTCTGGGCGGGATCGCCGATGGCCCCGATGCTCCGTGGTTCTTCAAGTTCATCGGCCCCGAGGCGACGGTGCGTGAGAATCGTGCGGCGTTCCTGGAGCTGATGGCGTCCTTGCGCGTGGATGACTGATTCCCCGCGCTTCCGCCCCTGGGCACTGCTGCGGATCTTGCTGGGGGTGGCGACGGTCCTGGTGTTCCTGGTCTGTCTGGCCGGGATCATCGTCAGCGGCCCGATCATCGCCCAGCCCGGGGAGTTCGATACCGGGGCCGTCGCCTCGGCCGGCAACATGCGCGAGACCGTGCGCACCCTCGCCGAGGAGTTCGCGCCCCGGGATGTCGGACACCCGGCTCACCTCGAGGCGACGGCGAACTGGTTGCTGGCGCGTTTCCAGGAATACGGCCTCGAGGCGTCGTTCCAGGAGTACGTCGTCGACGGTCGGACCTTTCGCAACGTCGTCGCGGTGCAACCCGGCGCGATCGCCTCGGCGCCGGTGACGGTCCTCGGCGCCCACTACGATTCCTTCGGCTCCGGCCCCGGCGCCAACGACAACGCCAGCGGCGTCGCGGTGCTCCTCGAGACCGCCCGGACGCTGCCCCAGCGCTGCGGACGGGGCGACCGGTACTTCGTCGCCTTCAGCACCGAGGAGCCGCCGCATTTCGGGACCGACCGGATGGGCAGCCACGCCTTCGCCGCCGACCTGCAGGCCCGGGGGATCGAGGTCGACCTGATGATCGCCCTGGACAGCGTCGGCTACTACTCCCGGGAACCGGCCTCCCAGCGCTTCCCGGTGAAGGGCATGGAATACCTCTACCCGTCCCGTGGTTCGTTCGTCGCGGTCGTCGGCGACCTGGGCGCCGGCCGCTGGATCAAGCGGGTCAAGCTGGGTCTGCGCGCCACCCGGGGAGTCGGCGTGGTCTCCTTCCGCGGTCCGGCCAGCCTCGGCGTCGACCTGTCGGACCACTCGGCGTTCCGCAAGCTGGGCTATCCCGCCGTTCTCGTCACCGACACCGCGTTTCTCCGCGACGACGCGTACCACACCGCAGACGACCGACCGGAGCGACTGCACTATCCGAAGATGGCCCGGCTGGTCGAGGCGTTGCAGGTGCCGCTGTGGGACGCCGAGGCGCCCGACCGTTGCGCCCCCGCGTCCGGGGATCCCGAATAGGCCGGTCAACCGTCGTGGCGCAGCGCCGTCGCCGGATCGACCTTGATCCCGCGAAGCGCCGGTATCGAACAGGCGACCAGGGCGACAACGATCAACAGCAGGCAGACGACGGCGATCGTGAGCGGATCGTTCGGTACGACCCCGAACAGCTGGCTCTCGAGGAAACGGGTCAATCCCAGTGCCGACAGCAAGCCGACGACCATCCCGCCGACGGTCCAGCCCATTCCCTGCCGGACGATCAGCGATAGAATCTCCCGGGGGCCGGCGCCGAGAGCGACGCGAACGCCGATCTCCCGGGTGCGGGTGCTCACGGCGTAGGAGATGACGCCGTAGATCCCGACCGCGGCCATCGTCAGCGCCAGCGTGGCGAACAGGCCGACGAGCATGGCCAGCAGTCGCTCGGACGCGATCGTCGCGTCGATTCGCGCATCGAGGCTCCCGACCCAGCCGAAGGGCAGGTTTCCATCGCGTTCCCAGATCCGTTGCTGAACTGCCTCGATCAACGGACCCGAGGCGCCCGAACCGCGGACCACGAAGAACAGGCCGCGCATGTCGGCATCGGGTTTCTGAGCATGGGCTCCGTACATCGCCGGTTCGTCGCCGGCGGCGAGTCCCGAGTGGCGCACGTCGCCGACGACACCGACGACGGTGCAGCGCTGCTCCCGGCAGGCAAAGAACTCCAGCGACTGTCCGACGGCAGTGCGACCGGGCCAGTAACGCCTGGCCATCGACTCGTTGATCACCAGGGTCCGGGGTGAGCCGGCAACGTCGCGCTCGCTGAGCCCGCGACCCTCCAGCAACGGCATGCCCATCGTGGCGAAGTACCCCGGAGAGGCGAGTCGATAGGAGGCCCTGGGTTTGTCCCGCGCTTCGGCCGGGGCCGGGCGATCGGGCAGGGTCAGCCCGTAGCGCCAGAAATCCTGTGTGGGAGGCAGGTGGCTCACGACGGCCGCCGATTCGACGCCGGGAAGTGCTTCGAGGTCTTCGATCACCTGACGAGTGAACGCGATCTGCTCGGCGTTGTCCGGGTACCGATCGGCGGGCAGATGCAGCTGGAGCGCCAGCAGCCGTTCGGGCCGGAACCCAGGATCGACCAGCGTCAGGCGAAGGAAGCTGTGGATCAGCAGGCCGGCGCCGACGAGCAAAATGAGCGAGAGTGCCACCTCGCAGCCGATCAGCCATTGCCGGGCACGCTGCCGCGACAGGGTGACCGGGCCCCGACCACCGGCGCGGAGCAACGCGTCGATATCGCTACGAAAGGCGTGAACGGCAGGCGCCATCCCGAAGATCAACGCCGTCAGGGACATCAGCCCGAGGAGAAAGACCACGACACCGGCGTCGATGGCGACCTCCTCGCCGCGCGGAATGCGCATGCCGCCGAAGCGCAGCAGCAACCTCACCCCCGTACTGGCTACCCACAACCCCAGGGCGGTACCGATCGCCGCCAGGAGCGCGCCCTCGGTCAGCATCTGCCGCAGAAGCCGCCAGCGGCCGGCGCCGAGGGCCGTCCGAACGGCGATCTCCCGGCCGCGATCGACGGCACGACCGATCAGCAGATTGGCGACGTTGATACAGGCGACGAACAGGACGAACGCGACCGCACCCTGCAACAGGAGCAGCGGCGTTCGAGCGCTGTGCACCGTCTCGTCGTGCAGGGACGCGACGAAGGAGCCGCGCTTGGTGTGGGACTGCGGAAAGCGGAGCGCCAGGCCACGAGAAACCGCCTGCATCTCCTGACGGGCCGACTCCAGGCCGACCCCCTCCCGCATCCGGCCGACCCCGACCAGAAAGTGCTGGTTTCGCTGGGACCAGAACGGATGGTCCCGGGGAACCGGGGCCCATACATCGATGGTGGGAGCCGGGAAGGCGAATCCCGGCGGCATCACACCGACCACCTCGACGTCACGTCCATTGAACGTCAGGCGCCGACCCAGCACGTCCGGATCCGCGCCGAAGGCCCGCCGCCACATCCCGTCGCTGATGATCGCGACGTTGGCATCCAGGCTCTCTTCCGAGGCGGTGAATCCCCTCCCCAGCTGAGGAAGCACGCCGAGCGTGTCGAACAGGTTCGCGGTGACGAGGGTCGCGTCGAGCCGCTGAGGAGTCTCGCCGCCGGTCCAGGTCCGGCTCGAAAAAGCGTACGCCGCCAGCGACTCGAAGCTGCGGCTCTCCCGGACCCAGTCCTCGAAATCGGGGGCCGACGTGTCCCCACGGAGGAACTGGCCGTTGTCGAAATCGGTCCAGAGCAACGTGAGTCGTTCGGGGTCCTCGTAGGGCAGCTCCCGGAGCAGCACGCTGTTGACCAGGGTGAAGATCGCACCGTTGGCCCCGATCGCGAGGCCGATCGTCAGCACGGCGATCGCGGTGAAGCCGGGTTGCCGGCGCAAGCCCCGGAACGCGTAGCGGAGATCCTGCAGCGCCGTCGCGATCGTCGAGTCTCCCGTGGGCGGCGCCGGGAGCGGTACCGGGCGGTCAGCCTTTCTCCCTCGAAGCAGCAGCGCCGGAAGGAGCTGTCGGCGAAGCCAGCGCCGGGCGGCGGACGCGCCGAAGCCGCGGCTCCTTCGTTGAAACTCCTCTTCGAGATCCCCCAGGAGATACTCCCGATCGGAATTCCAGAAACTGGCACGGATGGCCCACTCCACGTGGCGCGGCAGGCGCGCCTTCATGCCTCGGCCTCAGGCTCCAGTCCGACGGACAGGCTGCGCAGGCTACGCAGCGAGCGGTTCAACGCCTCGACACCGGAGGGCTCGGCGGCGAAGTGCTTCTTCCGCCTGCCCCCGCGCTCGGCCGTGGGATCGCCGACCCGCGAACGGACAAGCCCCTTGTCCTCGAGGCGTTGCAGGGTCTTGTAGACGCTGCCGAGGGAGACCTCGCGGCCGGTCCGCTGGTGGATCTCCTGGAGGACCGAGACGCCGTAGCCCTCTCCCTGGAGTCGCATCAGCGCGAGCATCACCAGTTGTTCGAACTCACCGAGCCATATCATAGACAAAGTCTAACATATACGAGACCGTCCGGGCTCAGGAATCCTCGACCTGCCACTGGGCGCGGTAGCTCAAGCCGAGCTGCAGGATCCGCGACAGCAACTTCTCGTACGAATAGCCGGCCTTCTCCGCCGAATCCGCAAACTCGCCGCCGTAGGAGAGTTCCGGGTTCGGGTTGGCCTCGATGACGTAGACCTCCCCCTCGGCCGTCAGCCGCAGGTCGATCCGGATGTAGCCGGTCAGGTGCAGGTCCCGGCAGGTGCGCTTGCAGATGCGATCGATCTTCGCCTGCATGCCGTCGGGAAGCGAATCGGCCTGCTCGTAGACGATGCCGCGCTTCTTCTGATAGTCCAGATCCCACTTGACCTTCGACGTCGCGATGAACGGCACGTCGTCGGGCATCTTCTCGAACTTGAGCTCCCAGATCGGCAGCGTCTGCAGTCGGTCGTTGCCGAGGATGCCGACGTAGAGTTCGCGGCCGTCGATGAACTGCTCGGCGATCGCGTCGGTCGCCAGCTGGCGGTGAATGAACTCGGTCCGTTCCCGTAGCTGATCGTCGTCGCGCACCACCGAGGCCTGGCTGATGCCGACCGAACCCTCCTCGGTGAGCGACTTGACGAACAGTGGGTAGGTCAGCCGGGCCGGCTTGCGAAACCGTTTGCCCATCGGGAAGACACCGAACTCGGGAACCCGGATGCGGTGATACGACAGGATCTGCTTCGACAGCGCCTTGTCGTGAGCCAGCAACAGGCCTCGGGGATTGCAGCCGGTGTAGCGCCGCTTCATCAACTCGAGGTAGCTGACGACGTGGTGGTCGTAGACCGCGACGCCGTGGAACTCCTCGAGCAGGTTGAAGGTGATGTGCGGATTGAACTCCTCGATCGCCGACCGCAGCACGCCGAGATCGCTACCGACCCCCAGGGGATGCACGTCGTGCCCCAGGTCGCGCAGCGTGACGACGACGTCGTACTCGGTCTTGAACGGCGCGACCTCCTTCTCGCTCATGCCCTGGATCGAGTCCGGGGGAACCAGCGTTTCGTGAACCAGGACGAGGATGCGTAGTTTCTTCTTCACATCGGGATCTCGTGCCGGCGGCCCCGGAGGCAGTTCATCGTGTGAACGGTCACGAGGATGATCGCCTGGATCCGGGCCTGTCGGTGGGAAACAGCGAGGCGCAGTTTCTGCTCACGGCAACGCTCGATCATCTCCTGCATCACCTGGTCGATCGTGTAGGGTGGCGCGCCGGTCCAGCGAGCCACCTGGGTCCGTAATTCGGTTCGCAAGCTGCGCAGGAAGCGGGCGGCCGACGGCCGCGACGCATACTTGGGGGCCCGGGAAAACAGCCGCGCCAGGTCCGGGTCGTAATCGTCGGGCCAGGCCGCACCGAGGCGCGTCCGTTTTTCCTCGTAGTGCTGCCCCAGGGTCATCGTCAACCGCGAGACCGGCTCCGGGCGGGCCCGGGAGCGCACCCGCGCCGGCTTCCCGTGCACCGACTCGGAGATCAACTCGTCGACGTACTCCAGCTTGGCCAGTGCCCGGGGCCACTCGGCGTACGTCTGGCGCCACTGGGATCGCGGGGTCAGCCAGACCGCAAACGTCTCGGCCCAGTCCTCGGCCGGGTGGGCCTGGGCGTACCAGCCGTCGAGGTGCTGCACGAAGCGCCGGCTGTTCGGCCGAGGACGATAGTGACGCGGATACGGCTTCGAGAACTTGCCGAAGTTCTTGCGCCAGCCGGCCTTGAAGTGCAGCCGGAACGCGGTGTCGATCGCGTGCCCGGCTTCGTGACGCAGCAGCCGCATGCAGGAGTGGGTCGTACCGCCGTCGACCTCGAGCATCTGCCGCGCCTCGAGTCGCATCAGCCGGGGGTGCGCCAGGTAGAACGGCGCGGCGATCCCCGGAACGCCGTCCGGCGAGAACCACTCGCTGGAGAGCCAGACGTGGGGCCTGAAGCGGATCCCCTTCCGCCCGAGCTCGTCGTACAGCCGCCGCACCTGTCGTTCCACAGGCGTACCCTCGATCGCCAGATTCAGATCGCAGATCCGCAGCTCGAGCAACTCCTCATCGGACCAACCATCCCACGGCTTCCGCTTCCCCCGCCGTCGTCGCCACGCACTACTGTTCGCATCACCCATCGCCCCCCAACGCTACCACGACCCCACAGCCATTCGATCCGCTCCGCATCCGTTCCGCTGAGTTGTCACCTGTGCTCCGATCTCCACGCCTCTCGCCTCCACTTCTCTGCCAGGTCCGACGCCGTCGTCTCCGTTGATTCTGTCGCCATGCGTGGCGAGCGTGGCACGCAGCCGGGTCCGCGGTCTCGGGGGCGGGTCTGTGGGGGGCGCCGCCTCGACGAGCAGGGCGAACCGGCCCTGATTCAGGCCGCTCATCCCGTCAACCGCTCCGAGGTCGATGTCATGGCCCAACGCCGTCGTCGCAACGCCGGCGCTTCTGTTGCTGGGTTTCCGTCGCAGTCGACCCGTTCTCCCGGACGCTCGCTGGCTCCGCGGTTTATCCGCAGTTGCCAACGTCGAGTCAGGTTCGAGCGTTCTTCGACCGTGCTACGAGCGTCAGCGCTTCGCACCTCGGTACGTTGTCACCCACAAGGCCACGCGGTAGGGGTGACGCTCAATTCGACTAATCCGCAACGCATGAAACCACTCTCGGCCCGCCGAGCGTAGATGCGCCCCAGTCACCTGGAATTGGCGTGAACGATTGGGTCAGGTAATGGAACGTGACGCCTGGTGCTGGGACCACCTCGTCGACAAACGCCGACACGGAAACCTCAACAACCGAGCAATCGCTCTCGAACAGAGGCTCCGACGATCTCACAACGCGATAGGTCGCTGCCCCCGGCTGGGGGGGCCATGAAAACTCCGTTGCATCGTTGAATCCGCCGGGGGCCACCTCGTCGGCCAGGCCGTAGCCGATATCGCCTGGGCACTGATTGTCGGCGCCATCGTTGATCTCTACGGCCCCGGGTTTGGTCGCCGGATTCGAGTCGTCGCAATCACCATTACACACCGAGAGGCCGTCCTCGTCGTCATCAAAACAATTGCATCCGATTCGAACGAGCCAGATTGATGGCTCCGCGATGTCACGATCCGGTGTGGCGAACACTCCGTACTCCGACCCCGTCCAACTCAGCGTTGGCCCGGCGTGCCACATCGTCGCTCCCGACACGACCTGTGGTTGCCCCAGCTGTGATCCCATCGCTGACACGCGTACGAACTCGGTGGGAGCTATTCCTTGACCCTGCCAGGCAACGGCGTACTCCGATTCGTTCCAAGCAAGCGCCGGAGTTTCGACATCGGCACTCAACAAGGCCACCGAGAGCTGTTCACCATCAGCATCGAGGGATACGAACTGCAACTCGCATGGCCCTTCGTCGGTTTCGCAAACGCTGAGCGCCACCCCATACCCGATGCCGTTCCACACATGCTCTGCCCTATCGGCGACAACACTGCCGCCCTGGCCGGACGAGTCAAACACCAGCGTTGGTTCTCCGAGAAGAGAGCCATCATCGCCCAACCGCTGCATTAGGAAGTCTGAGTTGCGGTACGTAAGAACCGAGAACTCTACACCGCTCCACTGGACGGATTCCGCTGACCGCCCCCCATCGATTGCGGTTGTCCCCAATACGTTCCCTGCCACATCGACTCTTGTCAGCGAAAGCACGCTGTCATTCTCCCAAGCGACTCCGTACTGTGGGTTCGCCCAAACGATCTCGACGTGCCAGGTCGGCGATCCAGCACCCACCCCTCCTAGGAGTTGCGGGGAGCTCAACGGCAGCCCTTCACCATCGAGGGGAACAAAATGGACGGTCTTTGGGATTGCATTTCGAATGGCCACACCATAGCCCGAGCCGTTCCATGCCAGTGCTGGAAGATCGGCGCCAAGTTCATTTGTAACAAGGACCGGTTCAGCGAGCGGCGACCCGTCGATCGAAAGGCGTTGGAACCACACTTCGTTCGGTTCGCCGATCTCGAACTGGCTTCCTTCGATCCAGACAACCGCGTATTCAGTTCCAGTCCACACGGCTGACACGTCAAATCCGTCCGTCAAGAAGCGCTCAATGCCGACCTTCTCGGCCGGATCACATGATGTTCCACCAACCGCTACGTCAACTGAAAAGAGAAGAGTGGCGACCAGCCAAGGCAACGCCCGCATTCGGCTATCTCCGCGCGGCCATGATGCAGCACTCATTACTAAGGGCACACGGCCCTCCCCTGACACTCAGAGTTCGCGTGTGTGGGCAACCACTCTACGCTGCTGTCCGCCGCATCAATCGCGACAAAGCAAGATCCGTCGAACGAGACTTCCGTGAGATATGCACCTTGATCATTATGCGGCATCATGCACCGCCCCTGATCGTCGCACGTCTCATCGCAATCGTCGTCGGTCTTGTGATGGTGCATGTTGCAGAAACCTAAGACTGTGAAGCTCGCCGTATTGGGAGCGAGCAAGTATTCGCCGTCCTCGATCTCACAGCCGCAATCCGAGTCTAACCCAGCATGGTTATCTATGATCGTCTCGCACGTGTCGCCATTTGGGCAAGGGTTAGGTAGAGAGAGCGGAAAACAATCGGAGTCCGTGTATTCACAGACGCTGTCTACGCACCGATTCCCGCCGGCGCAGTCAGAGTCCTCAGTGCAATCCTTATTCTGGTTCTCGCAGCGCTTGGACACGGAAGTGTTGGTTTCGTCAAGATGGAATGCTAGGTTCTTTGAACTTGCGATCGACCCACCCCAGACCTCAACATTAAAATACGCTCCGGGATTGTTGTTTTTGTACTCAAGGACGGCCTCGCCTGGCGAAGTCGCAAACTCCGTTATCACTTGGACGGTGACTCCAAGATCATCTGCAATGGCTACCGTCGAAGCCAAGAGCAGTAAACCGGTTAGCGATCGCAGCATTGCATTCGCCTCCATTAGTCGCAGTCCGAACTAGAGGACACGTCGTTAATACTGTATGACTTGGAGACTCGCCCCAATTGAAGATCGCTCATGGTTTTCCAGGCTCCGCTCGTGCCACACCGGATCTCCTTGATTTCGATCTCGAGATTTCCATCCAACTCTGCGCACCACGGCGAGAGGCAATTATTGCCGTCGCCGCAGTCCCCTCCGTGCCAACATCTGTGAGACAGTTTCCTGTCTGAGTTTAGTGTAGAAGGGCGGGGAGGTATCCTAGATGAGAACGGTATCTGAGAGTCTTTCTGCGCCGGGATCGGAAGGAGCCCGTAGGGCGACTGGAGATTTCGGCGCGCGCGGCCCGGCTGGGGCACTGGATCCCGAAGTGACCGAGCGAGCCAAACGTCGTCGCTTCACGACCGAGTACAAGCTGCGCATCTTGCGCGAGGCTGACGCGTGCAAGGGCGACGGCGATGTCGGTGCGTTGCTTCGTCGTGAAGGGCTGTACTCATCGCAGTTGGCGGCCTGGCGTCGGCAACGGGACGAGGTCGCCAAGGCAGGCTTGAAAGCACGCAAGCGTGGCCCGAAGCCCAAGGCGGAAGATCCTCGTGTGGCAAAGATGGAGCGCGAGATCGTTCGGTTGCGTCGTCGTCTCGAGGAGGCCGAGACGATCATCGATTTCCAAAAAAAACTCTCCAAGCTTCTGGGGATTCCGCTGAAACCCCAAAACAGCGAAGAGAACGACTGATGGCGGCGACTGAGGAACTGGCGGGACGGATCGGCCAGACGGCCGGCGCTTGTCGATCGATCGGCGTGCCTCGTGCATCGCTGTACCGCCGTCGCCGCCCAGGAATACGTCGAACGCGTCCAAGACCGAGACCTCACCGGGCGCTTCTTCCAGCCGAACGGGAACAGGTCCTCGACGTGCTTCGCTCGCCGCGGTTTGTCGATAAGTCGCCGGCTCAAGCCTGGGCCGCGCTGCTGGACGAGGAAACGTACTATTGCTCGATTCGTTCGATGTACCGGTATTTGGCGGCCAGCGGCGAGGTCAAGGAACGACGGAACCAGCTGCGTCATCCGAACTACAAGAAGCCCGAGCTGTTGGCCGAGGCGCCTAACGAAGTCTGGACTTGGGACATAACGAAACTTCGCGGCCCAGTGAAGTGGACCTACTTTTATCTGTACGTGATCCTGGATATCTTCAGCCGCTACGTCGTTGGCTGGATGGTGGCGCATCGCGAGAGCGCCGTCCTGGCCAAACGTCTGATTGCCGAAGCCTGCAGCAAGCAGGGAATCGCGCCCAACCAGCTGACGATCCACGCGGACCGTGGCGCGTCGATGCGCAGCAAGAGCGTCGCGTTGCTGCTGAGCGACCTGGGCGTGACCAAGAGCCACTCGCGGCCACACGTTTCCAATGACAATCCGTACTCGGAGGCGCAATTCAAAACGATGAAGTATTGCCCGCAGTTTCCTGATCGCTTCGGCTGCGCTCAGGATGCACGAGGATTCTGCGTTGATTTCTTCCCCTACTACAACAACAACCATCGCCACTCCGGAATAGGGCTGCTGACGCCAGCGATGGTGCACTACGGCCAGACCGAGCAAATCGTCGCCGCTCGGCAGGACACGCTGCTCGCCGCGTACCGGGCGCACCCTGAACGATTCGTGAAGCGACCACCGCAACCGCCGACCGTCCCGAGCCAAGCCTGGATCAACCCACCGGTCGAACGGATTACTGAATCCGGCCCGCCGCCGATCGTCACCCCAATGATCGAGCACGGAGCAGGGGCTCTCTAAATGCAATCGGAAACTGTCTCAAACTCGTTGACACGCTCCGGTCGTCGCAATCCACACAGGTTGGGAAACCGCACGAATAGAAAGTGCTATGACTTCCGGGACCTATCGTGATCGTGCCCGAAGCGGCCGTGTCGAGTCAAGCCCATTCTTAGTTGAAAGTCTCCACGGCTCACGATTCGTTACGCGATCTTCTTCTTCGGCGTACCTGCAATCTTCTTCTCGAGTTTGAGTTCTCGTTTCAACGCCTCGCGCAGCTTCGGCAGGTGGCGGTAGCCGATTACCTTCCGCAGGCGCGGCTCGATGTCGACGAGCGCCGTTGCCAACCAGCGCTGGCGTTGACTCGAGTTCTTCCAGTGGTCGACCTTGGCGCAGCGTTCCTCGACCAGAGCATTGACGGATTCGAGGCAGTTGGTCGTCTTGAACGAGCGTCCGAGCACGGCGTAGACGCCGAGTCGGTGCAAGGTCAGTGTCTCCTCGAGGCCTTCGGCCAGGCTGCGAGCAGCGGACTGGTTCCGCTCTTCCAGTTCCGGATGGAGCTCGTCGAGGGCTGCACGAGCTTCGTCGTACTCCGGCCGGTTGTAGGCGCGCTGGAGTCGCTGCCGCCAGTCCGCCTGCTCGCCCTTGGACAGGTAGCTCACCACGTTCTCACGCTTGTGCCACTGGCAGCGGTGCACCAAGGCCCCGACACGCGAACGCCTTCCTGACCGCCGCTCGCAGTCCCTTACCGCCGTCGACGATCACCAGCAGGCCCTGAGAAATATCGAGACCCCGCTCGACCAATGAACGCAGGAACGGCGTCAAGCACCTTCGCGTTCTCCGTGTCCGTCTCCACGAAGCCCAAGAAGCGTTTGTCCCCGCAAAGCGTGATGCCCAGGGCCACACCATCGTTGCGTCGGCGAACGTCTTCCCATCGAGGAACAGCGCCACCACGTCCTCACCGGACAGATCGCGCTCCTGAAGCTCCCGCAGCGTGGCCGCACTGGCCTGGATGAAACTACGCGATACCGTTGAGCTCGACAGCCCGATCGCGCCGGGAATCGACTCCGCCGCCGCTTCGTAGTTGCGACACGAGATTCCATACAGCACACGCTTCAGCAGCAAGATCGTTGACCTCGCCGTCCTCGCTCCAGCGCCTCGTAGGAACGCAGCGGGATCTCACCGCCTTCTACGCTGCGAACTCGCGGAACCCGGATCGGTACCCGCTGGCCTACCAAGACCTACCGTGCCGGGGTTGCTTCCGTGACGCCGCCCACGCGTCGACGATCGTCCTTGCGAGCGTAGCGCTCTCCCGCCAACTCCGTGACCTCGTCGTCGAGCAACTCGGCAACGTGCATCAGCCCAAGCGGAACCAACGCGCGGATCGTCTCCACCTTGGCGTCCAGCTCGAGCTCCGCGTAGTCCTCGCGGCTGATGACCTCCACCTCCCCAAGACGACGGGACTTCTTGCGTTTTCTTGACCGATCGTAGGACACTGCTCATCTCGGCTCCTTTCTCTTGCGGCTTGTTGTTGTCTTTCAACCTCATCAAACCACGAGGCTTGGAGCCGTTTCAATTTCCAACTAAGATTGGCACACTCTCGCCGTGTCACAGGTGCAGTCGTTCGAGTTGCATGAGTTTCCACATGAAGTCGGCCCCGTTGACGGGTTCTCGAAGGACATCGACTCGATTTCGATCTTGAGATAGAAAAAGTCACTCGTGTTCAAGACACGTGCCTTTCCCGATGTCCCCAATGAACATCCCGGAGCGCTTAGATGAATCTCCGGATCCAGCATGTCGAGCAGCCCATCGGCACCAGCGCACGACGATTTGATCCAGTCGTGGCAGTACTCATCGAGCGTCTTTGCCTCCACTGACGCAGACACGCAGGCAGCAAACAGAACGAGGGCTATTGCCGCACAATTCGCTACCTGCCTTCGATTTGCGAGCCTGAGTGACTTGCAGTGCTCAGAGCACTCAGTGCGCTGGCGTATCCATCTCGCCATCTCGCCCCCCTTTACGGCTTCTTGTGGGAAGCCGTTCTTTGCACCTCTATACTCTGATCACTGCTGGCCGTCAACTCACCCACAAGCGCCCGATCGGGTAGCCGGGGGGATTAGTCGTCTCCGTTGAAGACAGCCCGCGGCCCTGGTCCAGACCGCTCATCCCGTCAATCGCCCAGGTACTTCTGCGGACGAGCTGCTCGGCGCCAAACGGACCCGGGCGACGTCGAGCCTCACCGACGATCCTGAGGCATGTCGGCGCCTCGTCAATTCGCTCGCCGCGGCGAAGGACACCGTAAGAGACAGCGACACCGGCAAGCGCCGTGCCACCGGTTAGCTAGGAGACACTCATGCCGGAACCCAGCTCTCCGAAGACGCCTTCCGCAAGGTCTGGGACAATCCCGACTACGACCGGCTCTGAGTTCGGCGGACGTCGTCCTGGTGCCGTTCCCCGTCACGGACCAGACGACCACGAAGACACGGCCTGCCGTCGTCGTCAGCTCGGATGCCTACCACCGCGACCGGCCCGACGTGATCCTGATGGCGGTGACCAGCCAGGTCCGGCCCGACTTGTCACTCGCTCTTCTTCTCCGACTTCGCTCATACGCTCCTCCTGGCTCGGGAAGGAGCGAATTCGTCTACTGATTTATTGCCCTTGATGGGTCATTATTTCGGGAAGGAGGACAGAGGCTCGAGTTGTAAATCCGGTTCAAGCCGATTGAGAGACCGCCATCGACGGGCGTGGTGAACCCGAGTTGCTCTGACAGGCTCATGGTCAGGTTAAAATTGAACGCGTTGACCTCGGCACCGCCGATCGCGAAGTACAACTGATCCTTGCTGTACCCCTTCTCGACGTGCCGACGATTCGTCGCCAAAGCCCGTCGTTTGGTTCTCAGCAGCGCCAACAGGTGACAGCTGGACTACGAGCACCAGAGCGAACGCACAGAGAATCCGATTGCATTTTGGGGCACGAGGCATGGTGAAGCTCCTACCGACCCGAACGGACGTGTTCAAGAGTCCGGAGAGTGCAATGCGATCGCAGGCCCCGGTGGTACACCGGCCAGTGATTGCAAGTCCCTCGCCACTTCTTGCCGCGTGAACGGATCAACGCGTAACCGGATTGCGTCTCAGTTACTTGCGTGCAAACACAGTGCGATGGCGCGTCTCGTCTCAAAGCTGAGATTCGATCATGGCGGGTCGTCGTAAGCCGTTCAACATCAACGGCCTGGAACACCGGCTGGGCTTCTTTGTCGTTTTCTCCAAGAGGGCAATATTTTGACCCTTCGGCGAATGACCACTGGCTGGCAGTGGATCACTGGGCGGGCCCCCTTGCTCGCCATGTTCAACCGGTCTTCGTTGTCCATGTCGAGGCTCGTCGGCGAGCGTGGCACGACGCAGCCGGGGCTGCGGTCCCGGGGGCGGGTCTGCGGGGGCATCTGGAAGCGGTGGGGCACCCGGCCTGACTCGATCTTCGCCCGTCCCATCGGCGCTACAGGCGCCGATGAAATCTAGAAAGCCCAACGCTCCCCGGCACAGCCCGGGTCAGAGCAAGAACGACGGGCGGAGATCGAGTCTGGCCGGGTCACCGCGGGACAGCCGGCCCCCGCAGACCCGTCCCCGAGACCGCAGACCCGGCGGCACACTGGCCGCGCCCCGCCACAAGCACCCGACAAAAAAAAACGGAGAGACGCAAGGCGCCTCTCCGTTATCGAGTTGGTTGCCGGACCACAAGGGGGGGTCAGTGGTGCCGGTAGACCGCTCGAATCAGGAGCATCCGCTCGTCGTGCCGCAGTTCACGCACGCGTAACACGCGCCGTTGCGGATCATCAACGAGGAACACTCGGGACAGGGAGGTGCGTCCGCCTGCGCCACAAAGACGGCTCGCTCGCGGTCCTGAATCCCCTGTCCATTCATCGTGTTGTCGTCGCCCTCGGGCTCGATCTCGGAAGAGTTGTCCACCGCCGTCGACGGGCGATCCTCGGTCGGCAGGAACTCCAGCGCCAGCCAGCGGAAGACGTAGTCGACGATCGACTTGGCCATCGGAATCTCGGCGTTGCCGGTGAAACCCGAGGGCTCGAAGCGAACGTGGGTGAACTTGTCGACGAGGAAGCGCAGCTCCACGCCGTGCTGCAGGGCGAACGAGATCGCCGTGGCGAAGGAGTCCGCGAAGCCGGCCAGCGTCGAGCCCGCCTTGCCGAGGGTGACGAAGATCTCGCCGGGCTGACCGTCCTCGTAGAGGCCGACGTTCAGGTAGCCCTCGTACCCGCCGACCGAGAACTTGTGGGTCTTGGAGGGCCGGGTGTCCGGCAGCTTGCGGCGGTTGAGCAGTCCGGCCGCGACGGCTTCCTTGGCCTTGGAGGCCAGCCCGGTGCTCAGCGGCTGGGAGCGCTTGCAGCCGTCACGGTAGACCGCGATCGCCTTGAGACCGAGACGCCAGGCCTCGATGTAGGCATTGGCGATCTCTTCCCGGGTCGCATTGGAAGGCATGTTGACCGTCTTGGAGATCGCACCGGAGAGGAACGGCTGGGTCGCCGACATCATCTTGATGTGGCCCATGTGGTGAATCGAGCGCTCGCCGTTCATCGGCTTGAACGCGCAGTCGAAGACCGCGAGGTGCTCTTCCTGCAACGTCGGGCAACCCTCGATCGTGTCGTTCTCGTTGATGAAGTCGATGATCGTCTGGATCTGGGACAGGTCGTAGCCCAGGTTCTTCAGCGCCTGTCCGACACTGTTGTTGACGATCTTGAGCATTCCGCCGCCGACGAGCTTCTTGTACTTGACCAGCGCGGTGTCGGGCTCGATGCCGGTGGTGTCGCAATCCATCATGAACGCGATCGTGCCGGTCGGAGCGAGAACCGTCGACTGCGCATTGCGGTAGCCGTGCTCGGTGCCGAGAGTGATCGCGTCGGCCCAGGCGCTGCGGGCGGCGGTCGCCAGATCACCGGGGACCCGATCGCTGTCGATCGCCTCGGCGTGGGTCTGGTGCTTGCGCATGACCTTGAGGAACGGCTCGCGGTTGCGATGGTAGCCGGCGAAGGGGCCGTTGTTGGCGGCGATCCGCGACGACTGCGCGTAGGCCTCGCCGCACATCAGCGAGGTGATCGACGCGGCGACCGAGCGACCCTCGTCGGAGTCGTAGGGCAGGCCCCGGCACATCAGCAACGCGCCGAGATTCGCGAAACCGAGCCCCAGCGGCCGGTAGTCGTGGGAGTTCTTCTGGATCGCCGGCGTCGGGTAGGACGCGTTGTCGACCCAGATCTCCATCGCCGTGATCGTCACGTCGACCGCATGCCGGAAAGACTCGACGTCGAACTCTCCGTCCGGACGGCGGAAACGCATCAGGTTCAGCGAGGCCAGGTTGCAGGCCGAGTCGTCGAGGAACATGTACTCGGAGCAGGGGTTCGAGGCGTTGATGCGGTCGGTGTTGGGGCAGGTGTGCCAGGCGTTGACCGTCGTGTCGAACTGGATCCCGGGATCGCCGCAGATCCAGGCCGCATCGGCCATCTTGTCCATCATCTCCTTGGCCTGGTAGGTGTCGACCGGACGACCGTCGGTGACGGCGCGGGTCGTCCAATCGCCCTCGTTGATCACCGCGCTCATGAAGTCGTCGTTGACCCGGACGGAGTGGTTGGCGTTCTGGAAGAAGACGGAATCGTAGGCGCCGCCGGGGACGTTGAACTCACCCGAGTAGCCGGCCTCGATCAGCGCCCAGGCCTTCTGCTCTTCGGTCGCCTTGCAGCTGATGAACTCGTCGATGTCCGGGTGATCGGCGTCGAGGATGACCATCTTCGCCGCCCGGCGGGTCTTGCCGCCGGACTTGATCACGCCGGCGAAGGCGTCGTATCCGCGCATGAACGAGACCGGGCCCGAGGCGGTGCCGCCGCCGGCGAGGATCTCGCGGCTGGAACGGATCGGCGACAGGTTGGAGCCGGTGCCCGAGCCGAATTTGAACAGCATCCCCTCGGTCTTGGCCAGATCGAGGATCGAGCCCATCGTGTCGTTGACCGAGTTGATGAAGCAGGCCGAGACCTGAGGGTGCTCCTCGACGCCGCAGTTGAACCAGACCGGCGAGTTGAAGGAGACCATCTGGTGCACGAGCAGGAAGGTCAGCTCGTCTTCGAAGGCCGCGGCGTCTTCCTCGGTGGCGAAGTAGTTGCCTTCGCGGCCCCAGGCGCCGGCGGTCTTGACCACCCGGTCGATCAGCTGACGGACGCTGCTCTCACGCTCGGGGGTACCGATCACGCCCCGGAAGTACTTCTGGGAGACGATGTTGGTCGCCAGCTGCGACCAGCTCTTCGGCACGTCGACGTTGCGCTGCTCGAAGGCGATCTCGCCGTTCTCGCTGGTGATCACCGCGTCGCGGAGCTCCCATTCGATCTCATCGTAGGGATGAACCCCGGCCTTGCTGTAGCGCCGGACGATCCGGAGACCTTGACCATGCTTCGGTGTCCCACTGCGTGCTTCCTCGCCGACGGGGGGGAGATTTCGTTCTTCGGCGGGACGCGAATCGGGACGAAGCATGGGGGCCCTCCTTGGGGTGGTCACAGCCCCTTTTCCGGGGCGGCTACGGTTGCCGACACGAGCAGGCCGAGGAGCGGAACCGCGGGGCGATTTCCGATCCTCCCTTCACGCGAAGCGCGGCGAACCTTAGCAGCCTCAGATTGCCGGTGTCAAGCCACCTGACCCACAAAATGTGGTGTGCCTGACCTATTATAGACGCGAGATGTAGTGGTTCGCCCCGGGGTCCTGCAACCCTTGTCAGGAGAGGGACTTAGGCGATTCTGCGACCCTAGGCGACCAGTTTTCGGAAAAATTCGAGCCAGTCTTCCGGGGGGTCGATGAACTGCAACCCCATCCCGCAAGGCAGGGAGTGCGCCAGCTGCGGAGGGACCTTCCGGGCCCACACCACCCGGGCCCAGAGGTCGAAGGTCCGATCGGGAAATTTCATCTCGAGCTGGACCGTCAGCCCCGGCTTCAGCGGCATGTTCGTCTGCACGTGCAGGCCGTGGCTGGAGACGTTCTTCGAGAAACCGGTCTTGTCCGGAGCCGAGACCCCGTACTTGACCATCACCCGCTTTCGATAGCGTCCGTCGTTTCGCTTCTCCGCCATGGCCGGTCGATTATTGCACGAACGCGGCCGGCGCGGGCAGCGCCTGCCCGGGCTACCTCCGGTGCGCGATTCGCGCGCCGGCCCAACTCGCGTGCTCCCGGACGACGGGATCCGGATCGACCTCGGCGATCCGCAGGAGCCGCGCTCGATCGGACTCCCCTCCGCGGTTCCCCAGCACGATGCAGGCGTTGCGCCGCATCCCTTCCCACTTGGCGCGCATCAGCGGCGTCCCGGAGTAACGGGCGCGAAACGTCGCCTCGTCCATCTCGAGGATCTCCCAGGGGTCGAGGGCGGCCAGATCCCGTCGATGCTCGAACGGGTCGTCGGTCCGGGGAGATCCGAAGCGCCGGTTCCAGGGACAGACGTCCTGGCAGACGTCGCAGCCGAAGATCCAGTCGTCGTTCCCGGCGCGCCGTTCCTCGGGAACCGATCCGCGATGCTCGATCGTCCAGTACGAGATGCAGCGGTTGGAGTCGACGACGCCGTCGGCGACGATCGCATCGGTCGGGCAGGCCTCGATACAGGCGTTGCAGCTGCCGCAGAAATCCCGATGGGGCTCGTCGTCGGGTTCCAGCAAAGCCTCGGTCAGCAGTTCGCCGAGCAGCAGCCACGACCCCAGCGAGCGGGTGATCAGGTTCGCGTTCTTGCCGATCCAGCCGACGCCGGCGCGCTCGAGCCAGGCGCGCTCGAGCACCGGGCCGGTGTCGACGAACGAGCGCCCCGCGGCGCCGGTCGACTCCTCGAGCCACTCGGAGAGCCGACGCAGACGCTTCCCCATCACCTTGTGATAGTCGCGCCCCCGGGCATAGCGGGCGACCCGGGCCTCTCCCGGAGCCGGCGGCGGATCCCCGGAGTGCAGGTAGTTCATGCCGACGACGACGACGCTGCGACAGCCCGGCAACAGCAGGCGCGGGTCGGCGCGCTTCGCCGGTTCGCGCTCCATGTAGCCCATGCCCGCCTGCTGTCCGGCGTCGAGCCAGCGCTGAAGCGTCGCGCCGTCACGGGCCAGGCGACCGGCGGACGCGACGGCGACGCGATCGAAACCCGCCTCCCGGGCTCGACGCTTCAGCGCTGCGGTGGTCTCCGCGGAGGTCATCCCTCGTCCGCTGGGTCCTGGGGGCTCTGCGGGGACCGGCGGGGAAGTCCGGCCTGATCGGCGGCCCACAGGGTCTGTCGCGCCAGCCCGCGAAGCAGACGGACCTCGTCCTCGCTGGTCTCGGCGCGACCGAGCAGGCGCCGCAGCCGACGCATGATCGGTTCGACCGAGTCCTCGTGGAGGTAGCCGATCGTGTGCAACGCCTCCTGCAGATGGGCGAACATCGCCTCCCGGGACTCCTGGTTCGCCGGCGGGTCGCCGGCCGGCGGAGCCGGCTCCCGCAGCAGACCGCGGTGCAGTTCGTAGGCCGCCAGCAGCACGGCCTGGGAGAGGTTGAACGACGTGTACAGACCGGCCGTCGGCAGGTGGACCAGGTGGGTGCAGCGATCGAGCTCCCGGTCGGTCAGCCCGTGATCCTCGCGGCCGAAGACGAGGGCGATCTCGCCGGCGACCGAGAGCCGGGCCAGCTCGTCGGCGAACCCGTCGAAACGCCAGTGGGGTTTGCGGTGCTTTCCGGTTCGCGCACTCAGGCCGACGACGGTCGTGGCGCCGATGAGCGCCTGATCCAGGCTCGCCGGAGTCTCCGCCGCCGACAGCACGTCCGCCGCGTCCACCGCCAGGCGGATCGCCTTCGGGTCGTCGATCCCGTAGCGGGGCCGGACGAGGGACAGTCGGCTGAACCCGAGATTCTTCAGCGCCCTGGCGGCAGAGCCGGCGTTCCCCGGATAGAGCGGCTCGACGAGGACGAACCGCGGACCGGTCCCGGAAGAGAAGTTCCGCATCCGCCGAGAATACAACGCCGGAACCGTTCCCCGCCCCGATGCCGTCGGGGAAGGTGGAAATCCGGCTACCCAGAGGTTAGGTTGACCCTGAAATGCGCGTACTCGAGATTCTCTTCTGGTTGCTGGTGGGATCGGCCGTCTACTCGATGGTCGGCTACCCGCTGATCATGATCCTGCTCAGCCGGCTGGGTCGCCGCACGTTCATCAAGCGCCCGATCGAACCGCGTGTCTCCTTGATGATCTCGGCGTTCAACGAGCAGGACGCGATCGCCGAGAAGATCGAGAACTGCCTGGCCCTCGACTACCCCCTCGATCGCCTCGAGATCGTGATCGCTTCCGACGGCTCGACCGACCGCACCGACGAGATCGTCAAGGGCTACGCCGACCGGGGGATCAAGCTGGTGCGCTTCGAGGGCGGTCTGGGCAAGACGGCGGTCCTCAACCGCGCCGTCGAGCACACCACCGGCGAGATCCTCGTCTTCTCCGACGCCACCGGCATGTACAACCCCTCCTCGATCCGGGAGATGGTCGCCCACTTCGCCGACCCTCGGGTCGGCTGCGTCTCGGGGCGGGTGGGTTACAACTCCGAGAAGGGACTCGCCTCGTCGGGCTTCTCCGTCTACCAGCGGTTCGCCCTCGCGCTCCGGCGCGCCGAGGGCGCCTTCGGGACCGGCTGCAACGCCTCCGGTTCGATCCACGCCATGCGCCGCTCGGTCTTCCGCAACGGCCCGTCGGACACCTTCATGGACATGGTCGACCCGCTGCACACCGCGATGCAGGGCTACAACACGACCTGGGAGGATCAGGCGATCTCGTGGGAGGAAGTCCGGGTCAAGACCGGCGACGAGTTCCAGGCCCGGCTCCGTATCGGGCTGCGTCTCTGGCGCTTCCTGGTCTACGCGGTGCCCCGGCTGCCTGTGCTGCGGTCGCCGATGTACTGCTTCCAGGTGATCTCTCACAAGTTCCTGCGCTGGACGATCGGGCCGTCGATGATCCCGATCCTCTTGCTCAACGTCGCCCTGCTGGGCCAGGGCCCGCTGTACGTCGCCCTGCTCGCCGGCCAGGGGCTGTACTACTCGGCGACCCTCGGTGCGGTGCTGCTGCGCCACCTGGGCACGAAGGTGCCCGGGCTCGCCGGGCTGGTCTTCTTCAACGCGACCAACCTGGCCTACCTGATCTCCCTGGTCCGCTACCTGCGAGGTAAGCGCGTGCGCCAGTGGGTTCCGTCCCGGTAGGGTTGCCGCCTCCGGTCCCCTCGAACGGCCCGGGTCACTCGACGTCGCAGATGCCCAGCGACTGCGGGAAGCAGGCGGCCTGGGAGGCCGGGCGCGCAAGCCCGGTCGAGTCCTCGCCGTAGGCGCCCTCGGCGCTGCCCCGGACCGGCACGACCAGGTAGTACGCATCGGCGAAGGGCGGCGGTGTCGCCAGCGCCGTCCCGCCGGTCACCTCGCAATCGAACGGAACGTGGCTGTCGAACTGACCCAGCGATCCGACGTAGATCAGGTAGCCGTCGTCTTCGGCACTGCACGACGCACCCCAGGTCAGCAGAAGCTCGCCGTCGGACCACTCGACTCGCAGGGGCTCGGTTCCGCCGGTGCCGTCAGGGACCGACCCGGCACCGGCCAGCGGCGTGCGCAGATCGGTCTCGGCCCACCCGTTGTCGGCGCCGGTGATCCACGGGCCATGGGACTGGTAGGGCGAGCGAGCGGTGCCGTAGATCGGCCGGACCCGCCAGTGATACGGCGTGGCGGCGGCCAGCCCGCTGACCGCTTCGGTCAACGTGACCCGGGGCGTCTCGAGTTCGGTCAGCATCCCCGAGACGCCGGTGGTCGAGCCGTCGAACGGAACGCCGAGGGGCAGCACCTCCCACTCGAGTCCGATCGCGGTCCGTCCGGCGGGCGAACCCTGGGTCAGGGAGATCAGGAAGCCGTCCATCGTGTCGGTGATCCCCAGCGGATGGATCGCGACGCTGTCGTCGCTGCGCCGCTGTGCCGGCCGCCGGTTCATCCCCGGCCCCTGATTGCCGTAGAACAGGAACGCGGCTCCTTCCTTGAATTCCTCGTTGGAGTAGGTCGGGGCACCGATCGCCAGATCCGAGTAACCGTCGCCGTCCACGTCGCCGGCTCGTGCCGCCGAGCGTCCGGCCAGGGCGAAGGCCTGTCCGCCGTCGACGAACCAGGCCGGGGTGGTGCCGAGTCCCGCTGCCGAACCGTGGTAGAGCCGGGTCCGACCCTCATCCTCGAACTGATCGTCGTAGAGCGGCATGCCGACCACGACGTCGGAGTAACCGTCCCCGTTCACGTCCCCGGCCGTCTCCACGGCCAGCCCGGCCCGGGCGTTCTCCTGGCCCGACATGGCGGACCAGGACGACACCGGCGCCAGCCCCGTCGGTGAGCCGAGGTAGACGAACGCGGCGCCCTCGAAGTTCTCGGCTCCGCTGTACAGCGGAGCGCCGACGATCACATCGGAGTAGCCGTCGCCGTTCACGTCGCCGGCGCCGGCGACGGTGAACCCGAAGCTCGCGTCCTGCTGACCGCCGTAGGCGAACCAGGCCGGAACCGCAGACAGGCCCGACGGCGAACCGTGATAGACGAACGCCGCACCCTCGTTGGCGACGTTGCCGGTGTAGCGATGGGCGCCGACGATCAGGTCGGAGTAGCCGTCACCGTTGACGTCGCCGGCACCCATGCCGCGGCCGCCGAACGCCTCGGTCTGATTCGAACCACCGATCCAGTCCGGAGCGCTTCCGGGTCCGGTCGGCGAACCGTAGAAGACGAACGCGGCGCCCTCGTCGGTCTCTCCGTCGTCGAAGGAGTCGGCGCCGATCACCAGATCCGAGAAGCCGTCGCCGTTCACGTCGCCGGCGCTGCCGACGCTCGAGCCGGCGTGGGCCCGGGCCTGGTTCGGTTCAAAGCTCCAGACGGCGAACATCGACAGGCCGCTGGCCGAGCCGGTGTAGAGATACGCGGCACCCTCGTCGGACTGTTCGTCGTTGAACCGCGGTGCGCCGACGATCACATCGGCGTAGCCGTCGCCATTCACGTCGCCGGCCGAGCCGACGGCGGCGCCGAACTGCGCCGATGCCTGATCGATGTCGGCGACCCCCGAGTTCTCGAACTCGAGGCCGTCGGGGCTGCCGTGGAAGATGTAGGCCCGCCCCTCGTTGTCGGAGCCGGCGTCGTAGAAGCGCGCGCCGACGAGGACGTCGTCGTAGCCGTCACCGTTCACGTCCCCGGCGGCGGCGATCGCGATGCCGAAGTCGGACTGTCCCTGGTCGCTCTCGGCAAACCAGCCGGAGACGAGGGACAGCCCGTCGGGCGAGCCACCGTAGACCCAGGCCCGCCCCTCGTCGACGAACGCACCGTCGTGGAACCGTCCCCCGACGATGACGTCGGAGTGTCCGTCGCCGTTCACGTCGCCGGCGGTGAACGCGCTCCAGCCCATCTCCGCGCCAGGCTGGTCCGAGTGCACGGCCCAGGCCGGCTCCGTCGCCAGACCGGCCGCGGAGCCGGTGTAGACCGCGGCGCGCCCTTCGTCTTCCTCGCCGTCGTCGTACAGGTTCGCGCCGACGATGACATCGGCGTAGCCGTCGCTGTTCACGTCGCCGGCCGTGGCGGCGGCGATCCCCAGGTTCGCCTCGAGCTGCTGCCCGGTCGCGACCCAGTCGCTGACCGTGTCGGGGCCGTCGGCTCCGCCGAGGAAGACGAACGCGGCGCCCTCGTCGATCTCGCCGTCGTCGTACAGCGGCGCGCCGACGATCACGTCGGAGTAGCCGTCGCCGTTCACGTCGCCGGCGTTGCCGACGACCTCGCCGAAGCGGGCGCCACCCTGCTCGCCGTCGACGGTCCAGGATGGCGCAAAGCCGAGTCCGGAGGCCGAGCCGAGGAAGATCACGGCGCGACCTTCGTTGGTGAAGCTGCCGTTCCACGAACGGGCGCCGATGATGATGTCGGAGAATCCATCGGCGTTGACGTCGCCGGCCCAGCCGACCGACCAGCCCAGCTCCGCCGAGGCCTGCCCGCCGAACGTCGTGAAGGCGGAGGTCGGCGAGAGGCCGGCGGCCGACCCGAGGTAGACCCAGGCGCGGCCCTCGTCGACGTGGGCGCCGTCGTAGGCCGAGGCACCGACGATCACGTCGGAGTATCCGTCGCCGTTGATGTCGCCGGCGGCGCCGACCGAGCGGCCGAAGTTCGCCCCCGCCTGATCCGACTCCGCGATCCACGCGGCGACCTCGGCGAGGCCGGCGGCGCTGCCGTGATAGACGAAAGCGCCGCCCTCGTCGACCTCGCCGGAGGAGTAGCTCCGGGCACCGACGATCACGTCGGAGTAGCCGTCGCCGTTCACATCCCCCGCGGTCGCCACCGAGACACCGAAGCGCGCACCCGGGTCGTTGGACTCGCCGGTCCAGTCGGCGACGATAGACGGTCCGGCGGGTGAGCCGTGATAAACGAAAGCGCGGCCCTCGTTGGTCTGCCCGGCGTCGAACAGCCGGGCACCGACGATCACGTCGGAGTAGCCGTCGCCGTTGACGTCGCCGGCCGTGGCGACGGACCAGCCGTAGTGGGCCTCGAACTGATCTCCGTCGCCGTTCCACGCCGGCGCGGTCAGCAGCATCTTGATCGTCACCGGGCTGACCAGCTCTTCGTCGGCAAAGGCGATCCGCAGCAGCCGGCGACCCTCGACGTTGCGCAGCTCGAACCTGCCGGCGACCGCCTGGTCCAGCGCGTCGACGACGGTGAGGGAGCCGTGGTGCAGGACCCGGGCACCAGCCGGGTCGATCCAGGCGATGGCGCGACCGTCGACGGAGATCGCCGGTGTCAGGTCACCGTGGACCTCGAGTTCCAGGGTGGCCGGATGCGCGCCGGGGATCCCGGCTTGCGGTGCCTGGCCCAGCCGGAACCCGTGTTCGATGCCTCGCGCTTCGTTGTGAAACCACTCCTCGATCGCGCCGCGCCGCAGCACGATCCGGGCACCCTCGACCGAGAGCAGACCGCCGGCGACCTCGGCGACGCTTCCCGGTCGCCCGTAGGCCAGCAGGTCGAAGCCGGCTGACCAGCTCCCGGCCGCGTCGGTTCGAGCCTCGAGCCGCACGCCGAACTCGTCGAAACGGGCACGGAGACCCTGGGCCCGGTTGGGAGCTTGCCAGCCGGCCGGGAGCTCGCCTGCGCCGGGTTGCCAGGCCACCTCGTATTCGGAGAGCGCGATCCCGGCCCGGACCCGTTCCCACCATTCCCGGCCCCCGAGTTCCTCGGGAGTCGCAGCGGACCACGTGGGGAGAGCCGTCAGGCCGACGACCAGAATCGTTAGAAACGTGCGTAATACGGCCATGACGGGCTACATATACGCTGAATCGAGGAGTGGGGAACCCCGGCCGCTCAGAACTCCTTGCGGATCCTCAGCGGAAATGTCTCCTGGACCGTTTTCGGTTCGGCGAGGGTCTCTCCGGCGACGGCGATCACCCGCTTGTTCAGGAACAGGGTCACGCCGCGGGTGCGCAGGGTGCTGATGACGTCGATCTCGCGGATGTAGCGATCCCGGTGCTCGGCGGGCAGCGTGCGGGCCGCCTTGGTCGCGTCGAAACTCATCGGCCCGGCCCAGGCGACGACGAAGCCGGACTCCTCCCACAGGATGACCTCGGCGAGTTGCTGCTCGATCAGCGGGTCGCGGTAGTCGTCGTAGGCGACGACGATCTCGCTGACGCCGTCCCGGTCGAGGTCGAGCACCTGCAGGTTGCCGTCGGCGACGTATCCGCCGTTTTCCTTCGCGTAGTCTCGTGTGTAGACCGTCTCCAGCTTGCCGCCGACCCGCTCGAAGACATCGAGACGCACGTTCACGGCGCTGGCCCGGTCCTGGCTTCCGGTCATGTAGCTGGTGATCGCGACGAACTGCTCGCCATCCCCCGGGATCACCTTCGCGTTGATCGAGGTGCCCGACAGGACGTCCTTGACCTTGAGCCCGATCGCCTTGTACGCCTCGGCGGCGGAGTCTGCCGCGAGGGCCGGCGCGATCGAGGCCAGCAGGACGGTCGAGAGCGCGAGAAGCCGGTGCCGGGTCATGAATCCCCCAGGGGGCGCAGGTCCACCCGGGAAAAGAGCCCCCAAGAGCCCGGGCAGGGTCAAGTTATGGCAGGGTTCCCCGCCACGCAAGTTGCCCGGTCCGGTCGTCCTATAATCCGTCCCTACCCCGTCGACCCTCGTGGAGTTTCACCGATGCCGGTCTACACCGCCCGTCACGCCTACCCGATCAGCGCGCCGCCGATCCGCGACGCGGCGTTGCGGGTGCTCGACGGACGCATCGTGGAGATCGGAACCCGCGCCGCGGTGGCGAAGCACACCGGCGACGACGAGGCGATTGTCGATCTGGGCGACGCCATCCTGATGCCGGGATCGGTCAACGCCCACACCCACCTGGAACTGTCGTGGATGGCCGGCATCGACGAGGGGGTCGAGGACCCGGTCGAATGGCTCGAACGACTGGTGGCGCTGCGGGACGAAGAGGACGAATCGAGGTCGATCGCCGCCGCCCGGCAGGCGATCGGCAGCATCGTGGCCCGGGGAACCGTCGCGGTCGGCGACATCGCCAACCGGTTGTGGATCGCCGAGTGTCTCCGGGAATCCGGCTTGCGTGGGATCGTCTTTCACGAAGTGTTCGGCTTCCAGGAGTCCCGGGCCGAGCGGCTGGCCGACGAGGCCTACGCGCGGACGAAGGCCGTAACTGACTCCGACGCGTTCGGTCTCCAGCCGACCCCGCATGCGCCGCACACCTGCTCCCCGTCGCTGCTGCGCGACCTCGCACGACGCTCCCGGGAGTCCGGCGGGCGCCTGTCGATTCACCTCGCCGAGACGCCGGGAGAGGTGCGATTACTCCAGGAAGGCGTCGGCCCCCTCGTCCCGTTCTACCGGGCCCGGGGCGTCTGGGACGAGGAGTTCCGCGCGCCGGGGCGCAGCCCCGTCGCCTATGCCGACGAGCTCGGGTTGCTCGGACCCGACACCCTCGCCGTGCACTGCGTCCATGTCGACGACGACGACATGGCGCGACTGCGCACCCGGGGCGTGACGGTCATCGCCTGTCCGCGCAGCAACGAACGACTCGTCTGTGGGACCGCTCCGGTGCCGCAGCTCCTGGAACAGGGCATCCCCGTGGCGCTGGGAACGGACTCGCTGGCCAGCGCGCCGGATCTGGATCTCCTCGCCGAGGTGGCGGCGCTACGACGGATCCATCCCTCGATCTCGCCGCCGACGGCGCTGCGCATGGCGACCCTCGCCGGTGCGAAGGCGCTGGGGCTGGCGGCGGAACTCGGCAGCCTCGAACCCGGCAAGCGCGACGCCGTCGCCGTCGTCGAGTGCGATCCCGGCGATGACCCGCTGGAGCTGCTGGTCTCGAATCCGGAACGTGTGCGGCCGCTGGCGATCGCGGCCGCGGAGCGCCTTCGATGAACGCGCTGGAGGCGGTCGGCACCTGGGGCCGGATGGTCAAGTTCGGCCACAGCATCTTCGCTCTGCCCTTCGCCTTTGCCGGGGTGACCCTGGCTGGTGCCGAGGGAGGCATCGACCTGGGCACGGTGCTGTGGGTCGCGGTGGCGATGGTCGCCGCACGCAACGCCGCGATGGGCTTCAACCGCCTGGTCGATCGGGAGATCGATGCGCAGAACCCCCGAACCGCCGGGCGGGAGATCCCCAGCGGCCAGCTGAGCCCGGCGGCGGTGACGCTGTTCACGATCGGACTGGCGCTGCTGTTCGTCGTCGCCGCCTTTCAGCTGAACCGGATGTGCGGCCTGCTGTCGCCGATCGCCCTGGCGGTGGTCTTCGGCTACTCCTACACCAAGCGTTTCACCTGGGGCAGTCACCTGGTCCTCGGCCTGGCGCTGGCGATCGCTCCGGTCGGGGGATGGGTCGCGGTCCGCGGTGGGTTCTCGCCGATCGCCTGGTGGCTCGCCGCCGCGGTCCTGCTCTGGGTCGCCGGCTTCGACGTGATCTACGCCTGCCAGGACGCCGGTTTCGACCGCGATGCGGGGCTGCACTCGATGCCGGCTCGTTTCGGCATCCCCCAGGCGCTCTGGATCGCCCGAGGGCTCCATCTGGCCGCGCTGGGGGCGATGGCCGGGGTCGGGCTCGCCGCGGAGCTGCACCCGGTCTACTGGGTCGGCGTCGCGGGAATCGCCGGGTTGCTGGCCTGGGAGCATCGGCTGGTCCGGGCCGACGACCTGTCGAAGATCGGCGTCGCATTCTTTACCATGAACGGGGTGATCAGCGTCCTGTACTTCGCCGTGGTGTTGACCGCGGTCCTGCTCGGTCGGCGCTGACGAAAAACGGGAGCCGCATGTCCAGTACGAACCAGCGACCCAGACGGATCGTCGTCGCCGTGACCGGCGCCAGTGGAGCGCTCTACGCGGTCCGGCTGCTCAAGGCGGGCCTCGAGCTCGGCCTCGTGATCGACCTGATCGTCAGCGACTACGGGAGGCGGCTGCTGATCGAGGAGTGCGGCTTCAACGCGAAGTCGGAGTCGCTGACCGATTGGCTCGACCGGACGTACGGCGCAGCCCCTCGTCCGGGGAGGATCGTCGAGCATCGCACCTCCGACCTGGGCGCCTCGGTCGCCTCGGGTTCGGCGCTCCGGGACGGGATGGTCGTCGTCCCCTGCTCGATGAAGACGCTCTCGGGGATCGCCCGGGGTGCGTCGTCGAACCTGATCGAGCGCGCGGCGGACGTGACGCTCAAGGAACGACGGCCGCTGGTCGTCGTCCCCCGGGAGACGCCGCTCAACCTGATCCAGCTCGAGAACCTCGCCACACTCGCTCGTGCCGGCGCCAGCGTGCTGCCGGCGATGCCGGCCTTTTACCAGCAGCCGCAGAGCTTCGAGGATCTGGCCGACTTCATCGCCGGCCGCGCGCTGTCGCTGCTGGGGATCGAACACGATCTGGTCGAGCCCTGGGGTGAGTCCTGAACTAGCGCGGCTCCTCGCCGTCGGCCAGCGCCGTCGCGATCGCGGCCACGCGCTCGACGGTCAGCGCGGCCAGCGCCTGCTCGCCGAGACGCCTGCGGTTCTTGCGGCTCCAGGGGACCGGCCGGTCGGGTTCGGCGACGAGTCCGTAGCCCCGTGGGGAATACGGCCCCCAGCGCGGGACGGCACAGCCGGACCACGGCGCGTGCAGGGCCAGGGTCGGGGTCTCCAGCGCGGCGGCGAGATGCAGCGGCCCGGTGCTGTTGCTGACCACCACCGCCGCGCTATCCAGCAGCGCAGCCAGCGTACCCAGGCTCCCCTGGAAGACCGGGAGTGACGTGGCCGGATCGCGGACGAGGGCTCGCGCGACCGCGTCATCCTCGGGGCCGGCCGAGAGCACCACCGGGCGACCGGCCCGGGACAGCACGGCGATCAGATCGCCGTAGCGCTCCAGCGGCCAGCGGGGACAGGACCCGCCGCTTCCCGGGTGCAGCAGGACGAACGGGCCTTCGACGCCCGACTGCTGCCGCCAGCGCTGAGCGGCGCTGCGATCGGCGTCGTCGAGCTGCAGCGGAAAACGTGCCGGGCCCGCTGGAGCGCCGACGCGGTGGGCGAAGGACAGGCCGTACTCCGCTTCGTGCCGCCCCCCGCCGCGTCGGGATTCCCGGACCGTCGTGGGAAACGCCACCGACCAGAGCCGGCGAGCCGAACCCACCCGATGACGAGCACCGCTTCTCCACGTCGCGATCGCGGCCGGCCAGCCCCGTTCGATGCAGACGACCAGGTCCGGGCGATAGCGGCGCAGCGCCGCGCCGCCGTCGCGATCCGGCGAGGTCAGCACCTCGTCGACGATCGGACAGATCGCAGCCAGCGGCGCCACCGCCGGGTTGACCGCGACGGCCAGCCGCGCCTCGGGGTAGGTGTCGTGGATCGCGGCGATCGCCGGCAGCGTGAGCACGAAGTCGCCGAGCTTGTCGCCGCGAATCACCGCAACCCGCTCGACACCGGGGACGGCCTCCCCGGGAGTGCGCACCTCGTCGGCGCGGCGTTCGACCTGTTGCAGCTTGACCGTCCAGTTCACGCTCGCTCCCCACCGTCCCCCCAGGGTGGTCGCGAGATTGTTGCGCGGCCCGGATCCCGGGAAATGGCGAGACCCAGCTACCGGGCGGCGCAACAATCTCAAGACCACCCTGAGGGCATCGTAAGCGAAGCGACCACCGCCCAGCCTCCGGGGCAGGCTAGAATCGGTCGATGAAGCGCCTGATCCTGTTCGACATCGACGGCACGCTGATCGACACCTGCGGCGCCGGTCTGCGGGCGATGACCACGGCGTTCGAGTCGATCTACGGACGACCCTCGGTCGACCCCCGGGGACATGGCGTCGAGTTCGGCGGGCGGAGCGACCCGACGATCGTCGCCGGATTGCTGCGGGCCAACGGAGTCGCGGAGCCCGATCCCACCGACCTGCTGCGCTTCGAGTCGGCCTACCTGGCGGCGCTGGATTCCGAGATGGGCCGGGCGGAGCTGGACGGCCGGGTACTCCCGGGGGTCGCCGCGCTCCTGGCCCGGATCTCGCCGGACCCGCGGGCGGTGCTGGGCCTGTTGACCGGGAACATCGAACAAGGGGCCCGGCGCAAGCTCGAGCCCTTCGGCCTGAACGTGTACTTCCCGGCTGGCGGGTACGGCTCGGACCACGCGGATCGTCGCGAGATCGCTCGAGCCGCCGCCGACGCCTGCTCGCGTCACGCCGACCACCGGTTCGACGATGCCGACGTCGTCGTCATCGGAGACACCCGTCACGACGTGGACTGCGCTCGGGCCAACGGCTTCGGTGCCGTCGCGGTCGCCACGGGATGGTCGACGGTCGAGACCTTGCGCGAGGCTGCCCCGGACGTCCTGCTCGACGACCTTTCCGACCTCGCCCGGTCGCTCGAGGCGCTCGGCCTGGGTCCGGCCTGAACCCCCGATCGGTTCAGCGCCCGGGCGATCCGGCCTCGGCGAGTTCGATCCCACGCCGCAGGACCTGGTCGAGCATCGGCCGGGTCAGCCGTCCGGTCAGGGTGTTCTGCTGACTCGGGTGGTAACTGCCCAGGACGGCAACGGGCCGGCCGGACCGACCGATCGGCAACACGGTCTCCGCGCCGTGGCCGAACTTCTCGCGTCGTGGCGGTCGTCCGTCGGTTGCCAGCCTGGCGGCCCGTCTGCGTGCCGCCTCCCAGGCGATGCCGCCCAGGGCGAGCACGACACGAACCCGGGCCAGGAGTTCCAGTTCGCGGTCGAGAAACGGCGCGCAGCAGGCCAGCTCGTCGACGGTGGGACGGTTGCCGGGCGGCGCACAGCGCCCCGCCGCGGTGATGAACACATCGCGTAGCGTGAGGCCGTCGTTCCGATGGGTCGACTCCGCCTGACTGGCCAGCTTCGCGTCGAACAGCGCGCGGTAGAGCCACTCGCCGGATCGGTCGCCGGTGAACATCCGCCCGGTCCGGTTGGCTCCATGGGCCCCCGGAGCGAGTCCGAGCAGGAGGATCCGCGCCTCCCTATCGCCGAAGCCGGGAACCGGGCGGCCCCAGTAATGTTCGCCGCGGTAGGCCCTGCGCTTGACCCGTGCCACCTCGATGCAATGCTCCCGCAGGCGGCGGCAGGCCTCGCAGGCGACGATCTCACGCTCGAGACCACCCAGGCTGCGGGCGCGTGGCGCGACGGGCACGGAGGGCTCAGTTCGGCGACGAGGCCCGGGCCTGTCGCTGGGCGGCCCGGGGCACGGCGTAGAGCACGATCAATCCCCGGGCGTCGGCGACCACGAGGTCGTCGAGACCGTCGCCGTCGATGTCTCCGGCCGCGAGATCCGAGGCTCCCTCCCACTCGGCGCGGAACTCGACCTCGCCGGAAGCCGGATCGACGATCACGACCTGACCCGTGTCCAGCGCCAGAGCGACCATCGACCGTTCCGGGTCGAAGAAGTTGCCGACGGCGATGGCGACGGCGCCGAAACCGACGACCCCGTAGCGGTCTCCGTTCGCGGGAACGATGCGCCACGAGTCGGCTGCGACCCGGGGGCCGGAGGCTGCAGGGTCGGCGGATTGGGCGACCCGCACTCCGGGGTCGATCGCGATCCAGCTCGTCCCCTGGCGGCGAACGTCGCTGGCCCGGGTGAGTCCGTCGATCCGCTGCGGTTCCGCACCGTCCCGGTCCACGGCGTACAGTCCGTCCATCGTCGCCAGGAGCAGTTCGGGTGTCCCCTGGGAGCCGACCGCCGTGGCGATCTCGAAGATCGGGGAGGGCGCTTGCCAGATGTTGCGCTTCCCGTTGACGCGATCGTAGTGGGCCACGTCGCGCCCGCCCGGCCGGAACGAGAACATCTGCGTCAGACCGCCGGTCTCGTCGTCGAGGCTACGGATCCGGCCGCTGTTCTGCGAGGCGCCATACTCCTCGAGGAGTCGGCCGTCCCAGGCAAACACATGAAAGGCCCGGCTCATCGTCACGGCGATCGACGGCTCCTTGCCGGGATCGTGGATCACCGCCAGACCTTCGACCCGTCGGGAGGCGTTGCGCATCCAGGCCACCTGGAAGCGGCCGGCGCCCTGCACGACCCGCCCCAGCTCGGTGGCCTGCTCCTCGGGCTCGTCGAGCAGTTCCTGCACCTTGTCGAGGATCGCGTCGTTGATCCCCTCTTCGTAGCCCTCGAAGCGCGCGCGAATTCGTCCGAGGCGATCGGCGATGACGACCGTCGGCATCTGCACGAGGCGGAACGCACGCTCCATCTCGGCCGTCGCGATCCCCAGCGGCAAGTTGATTCCCAGCCCCTGAGCGAACGCCATCGCCTCGTCGGGCGGCTCCTGGAAGTTGACCGCCAGGACATCGAGCCCCTCGTCCTGCTTCGCCTCGTGCAACTGCTGGATGAACGGCAACTCCCGGACGCACGGTTGACACCAGGAGGCCCAGAAATCGAACAGGACCACCCGACCCCGTTTTTCCGAGGTGACGAATCTCTGGCCGCCGTACATCGGCACTTCCAGATCGGGGAACGGCTCGAACCAGTTGCGCCCCGCGAGCACCTGGACCTCTTCGCCGGAGACCGGCGCACCACCGGCGCGCTCCAGCGCAGCCCGCGCCTCCTCCCCCGCCCCCAGGTTCACGGCGCGGCCGAGCAGCTCCCTGGCGTTCCCGGGGTTGCCGGCCTCGATCTTCGCGATGCCGGCCCGGACCAGCAGTCCGTGTCCGGTATCGAGTGCCGTCGAGGCGACTTCCCGCTTGCCCTCGTACCAGACGATCGACCGCACGCCGTCGTCGCTGGCCAGGGCACGATCGTAGGCCTGCGCTGCCTCAGCGGCCTTGCCGAGAGCCGATAGCGCCTGGGCCTGGAGGTCGAACAGGCGGGCCCGGGATGATCCGTCCGCGCCGCGTGTCGCCTTGTTCAGTCGGTCGGCAGCTTCGGCCACGGCTGCGGGATCCGTCGGGAGCGCATCGGCGAGGGCTTCGAGTGTGTCCGGACCGAGGGTGCTGTCCCCGACCAGGCAGTCGATCCGAGCGACGGTCTCCGACGGCTCGAGACAGCGCGACGTCGGGGCGGCGGATGCGACCGCGATGGGGAACAGGGTGAGGCAGACGAAGGTGAGGAACCGCTTCATGGGTTCAATTGTAGTTCGCGGGCGCGATGGCGCACGACGGGCCCGCAGGCCGGGCAACGGTCGGGAAGCGGATGCGGCGGGTCGCGCTCAGACGGCGGCGATGGCGCGCCAGCTGCTCAGGATCAAGGACGCCTTCGACGTCTCGATCTCGACGAAGCGGCGGTACACCTTCTTGAGACTGGGGTCGATCTGATAGACACGGTCTTCGAAGTTGAAGTTAACGAACTTGGGTTTCTCGTACGTCGGGATCACCTTCTTGGTACGTGCCATCGGTTGAGCCTCCTCCGCGGTGGGCCTGCGCGCGGTACCTCTGGTGGCTTCAACTTCCATACCAGACCGGTGAGATCGAGCTCGGTGCGTGTCGAATCTGCGATTTTCCCTGAAAAAACGCATGGTTCGGCAAGAGCGCAGCAGGCCATCCCGTTCCTGCGTTGCCTTCTGGTCGGTCACTATGACAGACTTAGCGACGGATACCCCGGTCAGATTGGCCGACACGGACGTGAAATGCCGGCCCCTTCAGGAACCCACCACATCTTGTTGATCGAGTCCGACCCGGCGATGCGGGGGCACGTCGCCGGCATGCTGGCCGAATCCGGCTATCGGGTGACGACCTGTTCGGACGCATCCCGCGCGGCGAACCAGCTCGCGAGCGGGCGCCATGACGCCATCGTCGCCTCGCTTCTCGCGCTGAACAACGAGGACCTTCGCGACCTGCAACGTCTCAAGCGCCAGGGCGGAAATGCCCCGATGCTGCTGCTGTGTCCGGCCTCGCGAGTGAAGATCGGAGTCGCGGCGCTGCGCTTCGGCGCCGACGACTACCTGCTCCGGCCGCCCCAGTCCGCGGAGTTGGAGACGCGTCTGTCCCGGGTGCTGGAGCGGCTGGACCTCGACTCGCAGATCCGGTTCTTCCGCGACGAGCTCTCCAAACGAGCCAAGTCGAAGTCGATGGAGACGTCGTCGCCGGCGATGAGTGCGGTCCTCGAACGCGTGCGGCGCGTGGCGCCGATGCGCTCGACGGTGCTCGTCAACGGCGAGAGCGGGGTCGGAAAGGAGCTCGTGGCGCGCTCGATTCACTTCTCTTCGCCGCGGCGCACCCGGCCGTTCATCGCGCTCAACTGCGCCGCAATCCCGGCGAATCTGATCGAATCGGAACTGTTCGGCCACGAGAAGGGGGCGTTCACCGGCGCCCACGAGCGGGTTCGCGGCAAGTTCGAGATCGCCCACGGCGGCACCCTGTTCCTCGACGAGATCGCCGAGACGACTCCGGCGACGCAGGCGAAGCTGCTGCGGGTGCTGGAGGAGCGCGAGTTCATGCGCGTCGGTGGCGACCAGCACATCCGGGTCGACGTCCGGGTGATCGCGGCCACGAACGCGGACCTGGCCAGCATGGTCGACGAGGGCGAATTCCGTCGCGACCTGTACTACCGACTGAAGGTCGTGACCATCGAGGTTCCGCCACTCCGGGATCGACAGCCGGATATTCCGGCCCTCGTGCAAACTTTTCTTGCCCAGCTCGCGAAGTCGAATGCGGTGGAGCCGAAGACCTTCTCGGCGCGTGCTCTCCGCGTCCTCCAGGCCTACCAGTGGCCGGGCAACGTACGCGAGTTGAAGAACCTCGTGGAGAGCCTGCTGGTCTCGGTCGTCTCCGATCGCATCCGCGCCGAGGACCTGCCCGCGTACGTTCTGGGCCAACCCTCTCGTAACGACAAGAAGGGCCTCGAAGCGGGGATGCGACTCGACGAGATGGAAAGCCAGTTGATTCGAAAGACCCTGGAATTCACGGGAGGAAACCGCACACACAGTGCCTCGATGCTCGGCATCGGCGTGCGGACACTCCAGCGCAAGATCCAGAGCTACGGCATCGAGATCGCACCCAGACGGCGACGTACACGCAAGGCCGCGAACCGCTGACCGCACCGCCTGCTCGCCTTCGGTTTCCCACCGCGTGACCCGACTCCGTCGGCAGCTCCGGAGCGCGTTCGCCGCTTCGACGAAGCACCGAAATCGGGTGCACGATCCACCTCCAGGCACCGGTTGTACGACACCGGAACGCATCGAACGGCGCACTTAGGGGGTTGACACGAAAAACTTCGCCTTTATATTTCGAAACGGTAACGAAACGAAGTTGCGTAGTCGCGCAACGAACAAGAGAGGAGGTGATCGAAGATGGCGAAGAAGAAAGCGACGAAGAAGAAGGCCGCCAAGAAGGCGACCAAGCGCAAGGCCAAGAAGAAGGTAGCCAAGAAAAAGGCCACCAAGAAAAAGGCCGCCAAGAAAAAGGTGGCCAAGAAGAAGGTAGCCAAGAAGAAGGTAGCCAAGAAGAAGGCCACCAAGAAAAAGGCCGCCAAGAAAAAGGCCGCTAAGCGCAAGGCCAAGAAGAAGGTAGCCAAGAAGAAGGCCACCAAGAAAAAGGCCGCCAAGAAAAAGGCCAAGAAGAAGGTAGCCAAGAAGAAGGCCACCAAGAAAAAGGCCGCCAAGAGGAAGGCCAAACGGAAGACCGCGAAGAAGAAGTAGCGAGTTCTTTCTGCCTTCGGGCCCAAAGAAATATCAGGGGACGTCGGAACCGGCGTCCCCATTTTTTTGCCCGGGCGGTCGGGCAAAAAAGGTCGTTATTCCGGGTTTTCCTTGAGTTTGAGTTCCTGGAGCTGGACCGGCGTCACATCAGGGATGTACGGCACTCGCTCGGGCAGCGGTGCCGGATCGCCGATCGAGAAGATGTGAATCCGGTGGATCTTGACCGGTTCGATCGGCCGCTGGTTCCGGTGCGTCTTGACCGACGTGATGTTGAACACCACGTCCTGGCCTTCGAGCACGGCACCGAAGCACGGCACCGTCTCGTTCAGCCCGGGCATCGCTCCGGCGGTGATCAGGAAGCGGGTCGCGCTGATCCGTGGCCCGACGGCCACATGCCCCACACGCCAGCCCAGATGGAAATTGACCGGCTGCTCCGGCTTGCCCGGCACGTAGACGAACGGTGCGAAGACCCCTGACGCCGAGCGGTCGCCGACCTGGAACATCGTCGCCCCCCGGGCGATGTAGACCTCGCTTCCGTCGTAGTACGGCTCCTTGTGCGTTTCGCCGTTGACCGGGTCGACCCATTCGATCTCGCCGCGGACGAAGCCGACGAAATGCGCGACCGACTCGGGAGATTGTTCGGGCAACAGGCGGACGATGATCCGCCCCATCGACGTCTCGATCCTGGCGTACCAGCCCATCGGGAGTTCCGGCGACGGCGTGTAGTCCTCCCCCACCGGTGCGGCTGCGGGTGCGGATTGCGCGGCGACCGGAAGAGCGATCGAAACGATCAGTGCCGATAGCAACAGCGCGGTGATCGGTAGCTGGTTTCTCAACTTCATCCCTCGGATCCTGGGTGACATTTGTGCATCGTACGCGTGGCACTGCCGGCGTGCAACCGGCCCCGCTCTTGTTTCCAGCCCACGATTAGCCTTATATTCAGCGCGGACTTGCCCCGAACGCCGCGCCAACCTCGGCGCGCGGAGGACTCCTTGCCTCAGCTGGATCCGCTCCTCGTCGCCATGGTCAGCAAGAACGCCCAGGAGCTCCTGATGCAGGAGGGGCAACCGGCAGCGCTCCGGATCGGTGGCGTGCTCAAGCCGGTCTCCCAGAAAGCACTCGATCGAAGCCAGATCGGCCGACTGCTCGGCGAGCTGTCCGACGCCGTCGATGGCGCCAGGATCGTCGCCGGGCAACCGGCCGAGTTCGGCTATCGATTGACCGATGGCACCGAGTTTCTCTGCCGGGTCGGTGCCAGCGGACCGGGGATCGCGGCCCGGATCGTTCCCGCAGCGGTGGCGCCGGCCGAGGCTCCCGCCGAAGCTCCCGTCGAAGTTGCCGCGGCCGCGGCCGTCCCGGTCTCCGAGGAGAACGACGACGCCCCGCAGGTCGAGATCACGGGAGCGGTCGTTGCCGTCGACATCCCCGCCGAAGGCGCCACCCTCGATGACTACCTGCGGGCGATGGTCTCGATCGGGGCGAGCGATCTTCATCTGTCGTCCGGGGAGTACCCGATGGTCCGCCAGGACGGAGACATGATCCGTCTCGAGGGCACCCAGCCGATGACGCCGGCGGTGATGCGGGCGATGGCCGATCCGATCTTCGCAGAGCGAAACCGCGAGGAGTACGAGAAGACCAACGACACCGACCTAGGCTACGAGATCGGAGGCCTGTGCCGGTTCCGCGTCAACGTCTTCGCCGACCGCAAGGGACCGGGGATGGTGATCCGGGTGATTCCGTCGGAGATCCTCACGGCGGAGCAGCTCGGGCTCCCCGAGGCGGTGCTGTCGCTTTGCAAGCTGCCCAAGGGCCTCGTGCTCGTCACCGGCCCGACCGGGTCCGGCAAGTCGACGACCCTCGCGGCGATGATCGATCACATCAACCGCCAGCGCTCGGATCACATCATCACGATCGAGGATCCCGTCGAGTTCGTGCACCCGAACCGTTCGTGCCTGATCAATCAGCGCGAGGTCGGCACCCACACGACCGGCTTCAAGCGGGCCCTCCGCGCCGCGCTACGCGAGGACCCGGACATCATCCTCGTCGGTGAGATGCGGGATCTCGAGACGATCGAGATCGCCATCGAGACGGCCGAGACCGGGCATCTGGTGTTCGGCACCCTGCACACCACGACGGCGGTCTCGACGGTCGACCGGATCATCGATCAGTTCCCGTCGGACCGGCAGGCGCAGATCAGGACCATGCTCTCGGAGTCGATCCGCGGGGTCGTGGCCCAGACGCTGTTGAAGAAGAACGGCGGAGGCCGGGTCGCCGCGCTCGAGGTGCTGATCGTGACGCCGGCAATCTCGAATCTGATCCGTGAGGGCAAGACGTTCCAGATCGCCAGCTTGATGCAGACCGGCAAGAAGCTCGGCATGACGCTGTTGAACGACTCGCTGCTGAGCCTGGTCAAGGCCGGTACCGTCGCGCCCGAGGAAGCCTGGCGCAAGGCGGTCGATCGAGCGAGCCTCGAGTCGCAGTTCAAGGCCGCGAACATCAAGTTCGATCCCTGACCACGGTCGCCGGCTCCTCAAATAATTCTTGACTGAGATCACCCACCCTATATATTGGGTTCGCCCTTGCGTCGGGCTCTAGATGTTGAGCCCATCATTCCCCGGCAGGTGTTCTGCCACGAGGAGGTGAGACAGCATGGCAAAAAGGAAGGCCAAGAAGAAAGCGGCCAAGCGCAAACCGGCCAAACGGAAGGCCGCCAAGAAAAAGGCGACCAAGAAGAAGGCCACCAAGCGCAAAGCCAAGAAAAAGGCGACCAAGAAGAAGGCCACCAAGCGGAAGGCCAAGAAGAAGGTAGCCAAGAAGAAGGCCAAGCGAAAGGCCAAGAAGAAGGTAGCCAAGAAGAAGGCTAAGCGGAAGTCCAAGAAGAAGGTAGCCAAGAAGAAGGCCACCAAGAAAAAGGCCACCAAGCCGCCAAGAAGAAGGTAGCCAAGAAGAAGGCCACCAAGAAAAAGGCCAAGAAAAAGGCCGCAAAACGCAAGACCAAGAAGAGAGCGGCCAAGAAGAAGTAGCCGTTCGGATCACCGCAATGGAGAGAGGCCGGTGGCGGGTGCCGCCGGCCTTTTTTTAGCCTCCGACGTCCCCGCCCTGGTTGCCGCCGACCGGCGTCTCCCCGACCGGCGGGTTGCGCAGGAGCTCGGCGAGTCGCCCGGAGGCGGCCAGCGCCAGCAGCTCCACCGAGCCGCCGATCGGCGCTCCGTCGATGAACACCTGCGGTACCGTGAAGCGACCGGACCGCTGGATCATCTCCCGCTCACCCCCGGGGTCGCTGGTGACGTCGATCACGTCGAACTCGATCTTTTCGCGTTCGAGCAGCCCTGTGGCGCGTCGACAGTAGCCGCACCAGGACTTCGTATACACGACGATCCGCGCCATCGTCAGCGGTCGTCGGCGGCCGACGCCCGGAGATCGACGAGTTCGATGCCGAGCTGGCGCGCGATCTCCAGGCTGCGTGCGTCGCGGTAGAACTCGCCGTAATAGACCCGGCCGATCCCGGCGTTGGCGATCAGCTTGAAGCAGTTCCAGCAGGGAGAGGCGGTCGTGTAGATCTCGGCGCCGTCGATCCGGACGCCGTTCTTCGCCGCCTGGATGATCGCGTTGGCCTCGGCGTGGACCGTGGCGACGCAGTGGTCCCCCTTCGATCATGTGGCCTACGTCGTCGCAGTGGGGCATGCCGCGGATCGACCCGTTGTAGCCGGTCGAGAGGATCGTCCGGTCACGGACGATCACCGCCCCCACGTGCTTGCGATCGCAGGTCGAGCGGGTGGCCGCCTGGGTGGCGATGTTCATGAAGTAGGTGTGCCAGTCGACCCGTGTCATCGCCGCTCCGGGCGGGGCCTCGTCGGCCACCGCAGCGCAAGGCGCGCCGTCCGGCGCTGGCCGGGGCGGAACGCCGGGAAACGGCTTCAGGCTAGCACCCGGAAGCCGGCCGGCTCAAGCCGGCCGGTCCGGTTCAGGAAACGAGCTTGTTCTTGCTCCAGCGCGGGTTCTTGATCTCGTACTTGGCGACCTTGTAGTTCATCACGCGAGAGGAGATCCCGAGGAACTGGGCGGCATCCTTCTGGACCCAGTTGTTGATCCGCAGCGCCTCCATGATCGCCATCTTCTCGAGATCCTCGAGGTCGATGCCGTTGGGCGGAAGCCGCAGGCTCATCCCCGCCGCCTGATCCTCCAGACCTGTGCCGTCGGAGAAGAGCTGCAGGTCCTCCTGGCGGATGAAGCTCTGCTCGGACATCAGGACCGCGCGCTCCATCGTGTTGCGAAGCTCGCGGATGTTGCCCGGCCAGGTGTGGCGATTGAGCAACCGGACCGCCCCGGGGTCGATCCCCCGGACGTCCTTCTTGATCTCTGCGCAGGCCGCGTCGATGAAGTGCTTGGCCAGCGGCAGGATGTCGTCGCGGCGCTCGCGCAGCGGCGGGACCTTCAGCGTCACGACGTTGAGCCGGTAGTAGAGGTCCTCGCGGAACCGGCCATCGGCGATCGCCTGCTCCATGTTGACGTTCGTGGCCGCGATCACCCGGACATCGACCTTGATCGTGCGGGTTCCGCCGAGACGCTCGAACTCGCGCTCCTGGAGGACGCGCAGCACCTTGGCCTGGGTCGACAGGCTCATGTTGCCGATCTCGTCGAGGAACAGCGTGCCGCCGTTGGCCAGCTCGAAGCGGCCGATCCGCTGGCGGTCGGCGCCGGTGAAGGCACCGCGCTCGTGGCCGAACAGCTCGGACTCGAGCAGGTTCTCGTGCAACGCCGCGCAGTTCATCTTCACGAACGGCAGGGACGCCCGGGCCGAGTTCCGGTGTAACGCCTCGGCGACCAGCTCCTTGCCCACGCCGGTCTCGCCGAGGACCAGCACGGTCGCGTTGGACCGTGCGACCTTCTGGATCGAAGTGAAGATCGCCTTCATCTGCGGGCTCTCGCCGACGATGTTCTCGAAGCGGGGAATGATCGCCTCGCGATCGTAGGCCTCGATCTTGACCAGCAGGCGCCGGTGCTCCAGCGCCTTGTCGACCTTCAGCTCGAGTTCCTCGAGGGCGAACGGCTTCATGACGTAGTCGTAGGCACCGGTCTTCATCGCCTCGACGGCGGACTCGACGGTGCCGAACGCCGTCATCATCAGGACGACGGTGCTCTCGTTGACCTGCTTGCAGCGGCGGACGACGTCCATTCCGCTGCCTCCAGGCATCTTGTAGTCCGTGACGACCACGTCGAACATCTCCTGTTCGAGCAGCTTGATCGCCTCGTCGGCGGCGGCAGCCGTCGTGACCTGCCAGCCACGGTCGTCGAATGCTGTGGTCACGCCCTCGCGCAGTGTGGACTCGTCTTCAACGACGAGAATCTTCTTCATCGATCTCTAGCCTCCGTCATCGCCTGCTTGATGGGAAGACGCACGGTAAACGTGGCGCCTCCGTTGTCACCGCTCTTCACGTCGATCTCACCGTTGTGGCTGTCGATCACCTTCTTGACGGTCGACAGCCCGACCCCTGAGCCCTGATCCTTCGTCGTGTAGAACGGGTAGAAAATCTTGTCGGTCTGATCGGCGGCGATCCCCGGGCCGTCATCCGAGACCCGAACCTCGATCACCCGGGTGTCCGCATTCCGTCCCGGACCGTCGAGGATCCGGCTGCCCAGCTGCACCGTCCCACCGTCACCGACCGCCTCGACGGCGTTGACGATCAGGTTCTCGAAGACCTGACGCACCTGGCTGGCGTCCATCTCGATCGGCGGCATCTGGCGGTCCAGGTTGGCCTCGATCTGGATCCGGCGATCTCCGGCGCGTCCACGGGCGACCTCGATCGCCTGCTCCAGCACGGCGATCATGTCGCCGGGAGCGATCGTCAGCGACATCGGCCGGACGAACTCGAGACTGGAGGTGATCGTGGCGTTCAGCCGACGCACTTCGGCGGTGATCTTCTCCAGGAACTTCAGCGCATCGGCATCGGACAGCCGGCGTCGCATCAGCGAACAGGTCACATCGATCGATGCCAGGGGGTTGCGGATCTCATGGGCCAGGCTGGCGGCCATGTGGCCCAGGGCCGCCAGGCGGTCCTTCAGGCGCTCCTGCTCCTCCCGCTGCTCGATCAGTGTCAGATCGCGGAAGAACATCGCCAGGCCCGGCGCGGTGCCGTCCGGAGAAACGTGAGAGAGGGTGTAGCCGATCGTGCCGCCGGGCGATTCCTCGGTACCCAGGACCACCTCTTCCCGGGTCGGGAGCTGCCCGCGCCCGAACGACTCCTCGAAGATCTGCACGAGCCGGGGGTGGATCTCCGCCAGCGCGTCCAGGGGAGTGCCGGGCTCCGGGCGGGGATCGAGTCCGAGCATCGTCACGGCCTGATCGTTGATCGCCTGGATCTTGCGGTCGGCATCGAGGGAGAGAATGCCGCAACGCATGCCGTCGAACAGGGCCTTGAGAAACCGCGATTCCGTCATCGAGACGCGGTCTTCACCTCGAGGGGTCGGACGACTCTCGTCGGCTCCTGCAAAGGACTGAGAACACATGCTTTTGGCTTGCAACACCGGCGGACCCCGCCCCCCGGGCGACGCCTGGAAAACTTAGGTTCCCGGTTGTCGGCAGGCAAGCTCGGGAGAGCCGCGGACTCACCTTTTCGTATTCGCGGGAAAACAGAGGCCTGGCCAGGCTTCTCGCGCCGCTAGTTGGCGTTGAACCGGCCGCCGTACCAGCTCAAGCCGGGGATCGGTTCGGGGGCGCCGCTGCCGGGACGGAGCAGGTTCGCGTTGGCGAACCTCGCCGTGCTGCTGCCCGCGCGGGTCAAGCGGAACGTCAGTTCGATCAGCACCTTCGGCCCGGTGATGTCGGCGCCCACAGCGCTGCCGACCCTGGAGGCTCCGACGGTCAGCGTGCCGGTGCTCTCGTCGACCGTGTAGAGCACCTGATGGCCGGCGCGCTCCAGCAGGTCCCCCGGGGAGTGGCCGACGAAGGCGACCCGGGTCCAGTCGAAATTGACGTCGAAGGAGCCCGCGTAGACGTTGTCGGTCTCCCGGACGAAGACCTTCAGCGTGACCAGGTTGCCGCTGGTCTGCGGGCCTCCGAGCCAGATCGAGTTGCTGCCGGTACCGGAAAAGTCCGGGACGAACGTCGCCGCGGTGTTCTCGGTCGGCAGCACGGTGTTGACCGGATCGCTCGCGTCGTCGCCGCCGCCGCCTCCGCCACACCCGAGCAGCGAGAGCAGGAGCAGGCTGCAGCCGAGGGTCATTCGAGATCTCATCGTTTGTGCCTTCATGGGGTGCAATCTTGCGCCGGGCCCGATCAGGGGCAAGCCGACGCGCTCCAGCCGGAACCGGTCCAGCAGCCACCGAACCCCGGGGAGAGCAGCGCGAGGTCCTCACCGTCGACCAGGCCGTCCCCGTTGAGGTCCGCGTCCGGGTTGAAGCGCGGGGCGCCGTCGCCGGCGCCGTACGCGTAGGCCAGCCAGGCCAGGTCCTGGCCGTCGACGCGATTCGAGGTCCCGGAGTTGCTGCGGTTGATATCCGCACGGCGCCGGTCGAACTCGACGGCCAGCACGGCGTTTCCGGTGCCGAATACGCCGTCGGGGTTCGTCAGCTCGAACTGCAGCAAGTGGTTCCCCAGCGGAGTCGCCCGGAAGCCCCGGGCGCCGGGTTCGATCGAGACCATCAACTGCACCACCGAGCAGGAGAGCACCCGGGCCGACTCCAGGTGCAGCAAGGGGTTCCCCTGGCTGTCCCGGGGGAGCACCGTGCGGGTCCAGTCCAGATCGGCCATCCCCTCGAAGTTGACGCCGTGGATGTTCATCGTGAACTGGTCACCCTGATCGCCCTGATCGGGGTCGACCCGGCGAATCTCGGGCTGGGCCCAGCCGTTGAGCTCGTTGGAGAAGGTCGGAGACTCCCCCGCCGAGTTGTAGGCCTTGACGGCCATGTAGTACCGCTTGCAGTTCTCCAGGCCGGTCAGACGACCGGTGGTCGAGTTCCCGACGGAGACCGACCGCGTGTAGTCCCCGGACGAGGTGCCGTAGTAGACCCGGTAGCCCGAGGCGCCTTCGACCGCATCCCACGCCAGCCGGATCTCTCCGGCGAAGGCGGACGCGCTGCAGAAGGCCAGGCAGACCGCGACGATCGTGGCAACTCTGGCGAACGTGAAATTTGAATGGCTCATGGTTCGTTTGACCCTTCCTCGCCTACCTGCCAAGGCAAGGTCGATGCCATCGCGAACCATTCAGGCTAATTCTTAGACAACACGGGACTTCGCTTGTTTGTCGGTCTTGTCGGGGTGCTCGACGGAGCACACCATAGAATCTGGAATCACACTCTCGTCATCCCCGGGGGCCGCCGGGCCGGGTCTCGACGAGGGGGAGGGCGTCCCGGCGCGTCGGCCGGGAAGAGCCTCAGACCGGCTCGGCGGTGGCCGCGGATCCGAGCTCGGTCAGCGTGCCGCGGATCTCGTCGATGTAGAGCGGGTTCATCACCAGGACCCGTTCGATGCCGAGCTCCTGGATCGCCTCGGGACCCCGCACCTGCTGGGCCGTCCCCGGAACGAAGCGGCCCTGCTTGCGCGGGTTGATGTCGATGGCGCAGACGACGTCGGCACCACCCTCGACGGTGTTGACGAACGTCACGCCCTTCGAGCCGGCGCCCCAGATGGCGACCTTCCGGCCCTCCCGGGCAAACCCGGCCAGCCTTCCGCGGAAGCGGTCGACGATCTCGCGGTAATGGCTGGCGAAGCGGCGGGCGTGCTCGGCGACCTGGGACACCCGCTCGTCCTGGCCCGGAGCTCCGTTGCCGTTGGCGGCGATCTTCGACTCGACGCACAGGTACTGCCCGCCGAACGCTTCGTAGGCCGTTTCGGGGGCGAACCCGGCGCGGCGGAAGATCCGCTCGATCGAAGGGGCGGTGTAGTACGAACAGTGCTCGTAGATGATGTCCCAGACACCCAGGTCGCGTAGCGTCCAGAGCGCGTTGGGAACCTCGAAGAAGGTCGCCGCGCCGTCCGTCGCCGACGCGGCCCGGCGCACCTGATCCAGGAACGAGCCGGGCTCGGAGATGTGCTCGAGGACGTGGCGGCAGCAGACCAGGTCGCCGCCGACCGACGCGTGGGCCTCTCCGTAGAGGTCCCGGACGACGCGGATCGTCCCGTCACCGACGCGTTCCTCGAGGGCGCCCTCGAAGGAGGTGTCGAAGCCGATGCACTCGTTGCCCGCCGCGGCGAGCAGCCGCAGGAAGTCACCCTTGCCGCAGCCGACCTCGACGACCGTCGAGCCGTGGAGCGAGTAGCGGTCGACGAGACGCCCGGCCAGCTCCTCGGCGTAGGCCTGGAAGCGCGGCGAGAAGTGCAGCGAGTTCTCGTACTCCTGATCGTAGTCGATCCGCGCCTCGTCGAACTCGGTGTTGTAGATCATCGCGCAGGAGTCGCAGATCCCGAGAGCGATCTCACCGCTGGGCGCCGACCTCGCCTCCTCGGCGGTGGGCCAGAGCACGTTGCACAGGACCGGGGCTGCCGGCTGGCGGAAGAAGACGTTCAGTTCGGATTCGCCGCAGGCCGGGCAGATCGTCCGCTACTCGCTTCCTACAGGGCGAGCAGTTCCGGCTCGAGCCCCATCGTTCGCAGGTCTGCCCGGATCTCGTCGACGTAGATCGGGTTCATCGCGATCACGGTGTCCGGCTTGATAGTCGGCCAGGTCCGCGGGCGGCACGATCTCGTGCCCGGTACCGGGCATGAACCATGTTCTGGCGATGGGGGTTGATGTCGGTGACCGTAGCCGACCTCGTCGGTCACGCCGAGGGTCGTCAGGAACGAGACCGCCTTGGAGGTCGAACCCCAGACCACGACACGCTTGCCGTCCCGCTTCCGGGCGTCCAGCAGTTCGCGCCACTGGGCGAGCCTTCGGCGGACCTCGCTCGGCGAACCGCTTCGACGTCGGCGGCCAGCTCGTCGAGGTCGTTCTCCTCCGGGGAGCATCGAGTCTTCGGCGGACCGCCGTTCATCGGCGGGCGTCGATCAGCAGGTACTGCCCGTCGAAGACGGTGTCCAGCAGCAGCGGCTGCAGGCCGCTGGCGCGGAACAGCCGGGCCAGGGAGCCCAGGCTGAAGTAGGAGCAGTGCTCGTAGTAGACGTCCCAGAACGCCTGTTCCTTCAAGACCCGGGCGATGTCCGGCAGCTCGAAGGCGACGATCGTCTCCTTGCGGTCGCCGATCGAACGGCGGATCATCCGCACGAACTCCAGCGTCGGCTGGATGTGCTCGAGGGTGTGGCGGCAGCAGACGAAGTCGGCCTGCAGGTGCGAGTAGGCCTCGGAGTAGAAGTCCTGGATGAACCGGATCCGGCGTGCCTGCTCGGCGTCCCAGCGGTCGGTGCGGAAGCTGGGGTCGATGCCGATCCCGTCGCACTGGGCCATCTGGCACAGCAGCACCAGGAAGTCGCCCTTGCCGCAGCCGATCTCCAGGACGCTCTTGTCCTGGAGTCCGTAGCGCTCGATGTAGCCCTGGGCCACCTCCTCGGCGAACTTGTTGAAGGTCGCCGAGAAACCCTGACTCTCCTCGCAGCGGGGCGAGTACTCGTGCACCGAGGGGTCGAACAGGTTGTTCTGGATGAAGCCGCAGCTCTTGCAGAACGCCAGGCGCAGATCGCCCTTCGGGTAGTCCAGCGCCTCCTGACGCGTCTGCATCAGGATCGTGCTGTGGACCGGGATTCCGTGGACCTCGTAGAACTCCTCGAGCTCCGTCGCTTCGCAGTTTCGGCACGTCGGCGCGGACACGTCAGACGATCTCCGGGCTCGGGATCGGGATGATGAATTTCCCGCCCCGGCTCCTGTATTCGCTCTGCTGGGCCAGGATCTCGTCCTTGAAGTTCCAGGGCAGCAGCAGCACGTAGTCGGGACTGTCGTCGAGGATCTTGCCCGGATCGACGATCGGGATGTGCATGCCGGGCATGAAACGACCCTGCTTGTGCACGTTGCGGTCGACCACGTAGTCAACGAGGTCCTTCGTTATTCCGGTGTAGTTGATCAGGATCGCACCCTTGGCCGCCGCGCCGTAGGCGGCGAGGGTCTTGCCCTCGGCCTTGAGCCTGGCGATCATCGCCGACAGGTCCGTCTTGACGCCGGTCACCCGGTCGGCGAAGTCGCGGTAGAACCCCAGGTTGTCGACCTGCAGCTCGCGCTCCTCGCGGAGCAGCGTCTTGACCGACGAGTCGACGTCTTCCCGCTTCTCGACGTACAGGCGCAGGGAGCCGCCGTGGATCGACAGCCGGCGCACCTTGTTGAGGAACATGCCATGGCGCCGGAACAGGCGGTCCAGGGCGGTCACCGAGAAGTAGCACAGGTGCTCGTGGTAGATCGTGTCGAACTCGCAGTGGTCGATCAGGTCCCGCAGGTACGGCACCTCGATCACGCCGACGCCGTCGTCCTTGAGCAGCGTGGCGATCCCCTCGACGAAGCCGTTCAGGTCCGGCACGTGGGCCAGCACGTTGTTGCCGAGGATCACGTCGGCCCGCTTCCCCTCGGCGACGAGCTTCTTGGCCAGGTCCAGGGTGAAGAAGTCGACGATCGTCGGCATCCCCGTCTTCTCGGCCGCCTGCCGGACCCTCGGCCGGATCGATGCCCAGCACCGGGATCCCGTCTCGACGAAGTTCTTCAGCAGGTAGCCGTCGTTGCTGGCCAGCTCGACGACGAGGCTGTCGGCGTCGAGTCCGCGCGATCGTCGATCAGCTCGAAGGCGTTCGCCGCGAGTGCGCAAGCAGCGCTGTCCGAGAACGACGAGAAGTACGGGTAGTCGTCGCAGAACAGCACCTCCGGACGGACCGTCTCGAGGATCTGCACCAGCGCGCAGTCGGCGCAGAAGCCACGTCCAGCGGGTAGCGTGGCTCGGGCTCGGTCGAGCTGTCCTGACGCAGCAGCCCGTCGGACAGCGGCATGTCTCCCGAGGTCGAGGAAGGGCTGATCCAGGTCGGGTGCCGCAGGAGCGACAGGTCGGCATCGGCGTTCGGACGGCCATGTGTCATCGGACGACTTCCTCCAGCTCGTCACGGTCTGCCAGCGCAGGTCCTGCGTCGATGCGGCCTTCGCCTTCCAGCAGTCCTCGGACGTGCTTGATGCGCATGTAGCGGGGCCTTCGAACTCCTCGAGGGTCAGACCGACTCGTCGTAGGCCTCGTAGAGCTCCTCGATGCCCTTGCGCACCGTCCACTGCGCTTCGAACTCCGGCAGGTGCGGGCGGATCTTGTCGCAGTCGACCCGGTAGTTGCGCAGGTCGGGGCTGGCGTCGTCGGCGAAGGTCGACCTTGCTGTTGGGCACGACCTCGGCGACGATGTCGGCGATCTCGCGGATCCGGTAGTTCTCCGCGGTCGTCCCGACGTTGAAGGCCTCGTTGTGGACCTTCTCGATCGGCGCGTTCAGCACGGCAACGAAGGCCCGGGAGATGTCCTCGATGTGCACCAGCGGACGCCAGGGCATGCCATCGCTCTTGATCAGCACCTCGCCGGTCGTGAAGGCGTAGCCGACCAGGTTGTTGACGACCAGGTCGCCTCGCAGCCGCGGGGACATGCCGTAGGCGGTCGCGTTGCGCAGGAAGGTCGGGCTGAAGTTGTCGTCGGCCATCGGCGCCACGTCGCGCTCGACCCGGACCTTGGATTCGCCGTAGGGCGTGACCGGGTTGAAGGCCGCTTGCTCGTCGAGGATGTCGTCGCCGGCGGCGCCGTAGTTGCTGCAGGAAGACGAGAAGATGAACCGCTTCACACCGGCTTCCTTGGCCAGCTTGGCCAGGCGGACCGAGGCCAGGTGGTTGATGTCGTAGGTGCAGTTCGGGTTGAGGTCGCCGAGGGGGTCGTTCGACAGGCCCGCCAGGTGCAGGATCGCGTCCACGCCCTCGAGGTGCTCTTTCTGAACGTCCCGGACATCGATCCGGTGCGACTCGACATCGGGGATGTCCGGACCGAAGACGCAGTCCTCGAACAGGTAGTTGTCGAGGCCGACGACCTCGTGGCCGGATGCCTGAACCATCGGGACGAGGATCGTTCCGATATAGCCGTTGTGCCCGGTGATCAGGACCTTCATCTGCTTACTCCCAGGTTTTCCAAGGGGCGCCGCCCTCGTTCCATAGTTTCTCCAGCAGTGCCTTGTCGCGTAGCGTGTCCATGCACTGCCAGAACCCCTCGTGTTTGTAGGCCATCAACTGGCCGTCCTTGGCCAGGTTCTCCATCGGCTCGCGCTCCCACTGGGTCGAGTCGCCCTCGATGTAGTCGAAGACGGCCGGCTCGAGCACGAAGAAGGCGCCGTTGATCCAGCCCTCGCCGAGCTGCGGCTTCTCGGTGAACTCGGTCACCTGGTCGCCGGTCATCTCGATCAGCCCGAAACGGGCCGGAGGACGGACGGCGGTGACGGTCGCCAGCTTGCCGTGGGAGCGGTGGAACGCGAGCAGCTTGTCCAGGTCGACGTTGGAGACGCCGTCGCCCCAGGTCAGCATGAAGGTCTCGTTGTTCAGGTAGGGCTGTAGCCGCTTGATCCGGCCGCCGGTCAGCGTCGGCGCTCCGGTGTCGACCAGGTCGATCTCCCAGTCCAGCGACGAGCCACCGTTGTGATTCTTGACCTGGCCGCTTCCCAGGTTCACCGTCAGGTTGCCCGCCAGGGAGGCGTAGTCGACCATGTACTTCTTGATGTACTCGCCCTTGTAGCCGAGCGCGATGACGAACTCCTTGTGCCCGAAGTGTTCGTAGTGCTTCATGATGTGCCACAGGATCGGCCGCGAGCCGATCTCGACCATCGGCTTGGGCCGGACCACGGTCTCTTCGGAGAGCCGGGAACCCACACCCCCGGCGAGGATCGCTACCTTCATCTGTGGCCTACCCTCTCCGTCCGCGGCCGGAAACCGGCCCGAACCCTTGCTGAACCCCAGTCTTGCCCGCCTTCAGGGCGCCTTGCTGTCGTGGTCGATCCCAACCGGAGAACCACGAAACTCGAAGGAATTGATAGGTGTCGGCGGGAGCAGAGTCAAGCTGGATCGCCGGGAACCGGCACAGACCATCAAAAAAGAAGGGCGGGCCCGTTTCCGGACCCGCCCTCGAGCTGATTTCTCTATTTCTTCAAGAACCGATCAGGGATCCTCGGGAGAGATGTCCCCGGCCGTGTCGATGAAGAAGAAGTCGAACTCCGCCGTGTGCGCCGGTACGCCGCCGCCGGAGTTGGCGGCGAAGACACCGAGCTTGTCCACGACGAAGGCCGAGTCGAAGCTGCCGCTGGCGCCGCCCGCCGGCAGCCAGCTGGCACCGTCGTTCAGGGAGTACTCGAACGTCCACTCGGTGCCGGTGCTCGACCGGGTCACCCGGAGCCGGTTCGCCACCGACGGGATCGTGTGGTTGAAGTGGACCGTGGCCGAGCCGCCGATCACCGTCGCCGCGATGACCGAGTTCGACGACAGGTTCGCGTAGGTATCGAAGCGCATGAAGTCCCCGGAGGAGTTCTCCAGCATGACGCCGTTGGCGTGGAAGCGGCTGTTACTCGTCGGCGAAGGCGTGGACAGGATCCGCGTCTCGATGACCCAGTCCTGGTCGTCGCCCACGTCCTGCATCACCCGCGGAGCGGCGTTCCCGGCTGTCCAGGCGTCGTGCCCACCGGCGGGGACGAAGATGCTGAGCTTCTTGTCCACGGTGTCGTCGACCAGGGTCGCCGTCGGCGTCCCGGTTCCGCCACCGTTGTCGAAGTCCCAGAAGGAGGCCAGTGAGACGGCGCTGAAGTCGTCGGACATCGCCGCCGTGCAGACCGCGCTGCAATCGTCGGTGTCGTCGGTGTTGCCGTCATCGCAGTCCTCGCCGGTGTCGATCACGCTGTCGCCGCAGGTCGGCAGCAGGCAGGTCGTCCGGCAGGCGTCCGGGTTCACGTCGGAGTTGGATCCGCCGTCGTCGCACTCTTCGCCGTTGTTCGTCTCACCGTCGCCGCAGAAGTTCACGACGCAGTCGTTGGCGCAGGCGTCGTCGTCGACGGCGTTGCCGTCGTCGCAACCTTCGCCAGGTCCGGTGATACCGTCGCCGCAGAACGCGATCGTGCAGGCGTTGGTACAGGCATCGGTGTTGATCGCGTTGCCGTCGTCGCAGGCCTCGCCGGCATCCTGGATGCCGTCGCCGCAGACCGGATCGAGGCAGTTGCCCTGGCAGGCGTCGTTGTTGTTGGCGTTGCCGTCGTCGCACTCCTCGCCCGCATCCTGGACGCCGTCGCCGCAGGACGCGGTTCCGACAGGTCGACTGGCAGCCGTCGCCATCAACCAGGTTGCCGTCGTCGCACTCCTCGCCCGCGTCCTGGACGCCATCGCCGCAGACCGGGTTCAGGCACGTCGACTGGCAGCCGTCGCCGTCGACCTGGTTGCCGTCGTCGCACTCCTCGCCCGCATCCAGGACGCCGTCGCCACAGACCTCGGCGATGCAGGTCGACTGGCAGCCGTCGCCGTCGACCAGGTTGCCGTCGTCGCACTCCTCGCCCGCATCCTGGACGCCGTCGCCGCAGACCGGGTTCAGACAGGTCGACTGGCAGCCGTCGCCGTCGACCAGGTCGTTGCCGTCGTCGCACTCCTCGCCCGCGTCCTGGATGCCGTCGCCGCAGGCCGGGTTCAGACAGGTCGACAGGCAGCCGTCGCCGTCGACCAGGTTGCCGTCGTCGCACTCCTCGCCCGCATCCTGGACGCCGTCGCCGCAGACCGGGTTCAGACAGGTCGACTGGCAGCCGTCGCCGTCGACCAGGTTGCCGTCGTCGCACTCCTCGCCCGCGTCCTGGACGCCGTCGCCGCAGACCGGGTTCAGTGCAGGTCGTCTGGCAGCCGTCGCCGTCGACCAGGTTGCCGTCGTCGCACTCCTCGCCCGCGTCCTGGACGCCATCGCCGCAGACCGGGTTCAAGCACGTCGACTGGCAGCCGTCGCCGTCGACCAGGTTGCCGTCGTCGCACTCCTCGCCCGCATCGACGATGCTGTCGCCGCAGACGGGATCGAGGCAGTTGCCCTGGCAGCCGTCGCCGTCGGTCGTGTTGCCGTCGTCGCATTCCTCGCCCGCGTCGACGATGCTGTCGCCGCAGATCGGCTCGATCGTGCAGTCGCAGCGCAGCCGTCGCCACCGGTCGTGTTGCCGTCGTCGCATTCCTCGCCCGCGTCCTGGACGCCGTCGCCGCAGACCGGGTTCCTGCAGGTCGACTGACAGCCGTCGCCGTCGACCAGGTTGCCGTCGTCGCACTCCTCGCCGGCGTCGACGATGCCGTCGCCGCAGACCGGATCCAGGCAGTTGCCCTGGCAGCCGTCGCCGTCGACCAGGTTGCCGTCGTCGCACTCCTCGCCCGCGTCGAGGATGCCGTCGCCGCAGACGGGTCGAGCTGCAGCTGTTGCGGCAGCCGTCGCCGTCGACCAGGTTGCCGTCGTCGCACTCCTCGCCGGCATCCAGGACGCCGTCGCCGCAGACCGGGATCGAGGCAGTTCTCGTGGCAGCCGTCACCGTTGGTCTGGTTGCCGTCGTCGCACTCCTCGCCGGCATCCAGGACGCCGTCGCCGCAGACCGCCAGGTCGGACACGTCGACTGGCAGCCGTCACCGTCGACCAGGTTGCCGTCGTCGCACTCCTCGCCGGCCGGTCGACGATGTACGCTGTCGCCGCAGACCGGGTTCAGGCAGGTCGACTGGCAGCCGTCGCCATCGACCACGTTGCCGTCGTCGCACTCCTCGCCCGCCATCCATTGGACGCCGTCGCCGCAGACCGGGTTCAGACAGGACGACTGGCAGACGTCGCCGTCGACCAGGTTACCGTCGTCGCACTCCTCGCCCGCGTCCTGGACGCCGTCGCCGCAGACCGGGTTCAAGCACGTCGACTGGCAGCCGTCGCCGTCGACCAGGTTGCCGTCGTCGCACTCCTCGCCCGCGTCCTGGACGCCGTCGCCACAGACCGGGTTCAGACAGGTCGACTGGCAGCCGTCGCCGTCGATCACGTTGCCGTCGTCGCACTGCTCGCCGTTGTTGACTTCGCCGTCACCGCAGAAGTTGTCGAGACAGTCGTTGCCGCAAGCGTCGAGGTCGTCGACGTTGCCGTCGTCGCACTCTTCCGCTCCGTCGAGCTGGCCGTTGCCGCACTCGAGCAGGCAGTTCATGTCACAACCGTCGTCGTTGGCGACGTTACCATCGTCGCATTCCTCGCCGGCCTGGAGAATGCCGTTGCCACAGCCTTCGGAGAAGCAGTTCTCGTCGCAGCCATCGCCGTTTGTCGTGTTGCCGTCGTCGCAACCCTCGCCGTCCTGCAAGATGCCGTTACCGCACACCTCGGAGATACACTGCGCGTCGCAGCCGTCGCCGGTGGTCAGGTTGCCGTCATCGCACTCCTCGCCGGCGTCGAGGTTTCCGTCGCCGCACTCCAGCACGCAGGACGAGTCGCACCCGTCACCGTCGCTGAAGTTGCCGTCGTCGCACTCCTCGCCGCTGTCGATGACGAAGTCACCGCAGAACGCCTCGGAGCAATCGGTACGGCAGGCGTCCGGCGTCACGTCGGAGTTCGCCGGACCGTTGTCGCAGCCCTCGAACGTGTCGATCACGCCGTCACCGCAGCTGGCGCTCATGCAATCCGTCCGGCAGGCGTCCATCAGGACGTCGGAGTTCGCCGGACCGTTATCGCACTGCTCACCCGTGTCACGCACACCGTCGCCGCAGGCCTGCAGGATGCAGGTCGTGCGACAGACGCCGTCCATCGCGTCGCTGTTGGCGCCGCCCAGGTCGCACTCCTCGCCGCTGTCCTGCACGTTGTCACCGCAGGTCGGCAGCAGGCAGCTCAACCGACAGGCGTCGGGGTTGGTGTTGGAGTTGGCGCCGCCGTCGTCGCACTCCTCGCCGGATTGCACCACACCGTTGCCGCAGCTCTCGGTCACGCAGTTCTCATCGCAGCCGTCGCCGACGTCGGTGTTGCCGTCGTCGCACTCCTCGCCCGGACCCTGGACGCCGTCGCCACAGGCAGCGAGTTCGCAGTTGTTGCGGCAAGCGTCGTTGTCGTCGACGTTGCCGTCGTCGCACTGCTCACCGTTGTTCGTGACGCCGTCGCCACAGAAATTGTTCAGACAGTCGTTGCCGCAGGCATCGAGATCGTCGACGTTGCCGTCGTCGCATTCCTCGACGCCCTCGGTGACTCCGTTTCCGCACTCGAGGTTACAGGTCGCATCGCAACCGTCCAGCGCAACCCGGTTGCCGTCGTCGCACTCCTCGCTGCCCTCCAGTGAGCCGTTTCCGCACTCGAGGTTGCAGGTCGCATCGCAGCCGTCCAGCGGAGCGGTGTTGCCGTCGTCGCATTCCTCGAGACCCTGCAGGACACCGTTGCCGCAGACCTCGACGAAGCAGTTCTCGTCGCAGCCATCACCGGCGGTGGTGTTGCCGTCGTCGCAGGTCTCTCCAGCGGGCATGTTGACCGTGTTGTCTCCGCAGACCACGAAGCTGCAGTCCGCATCGCAGGTCGCCGTGGCCACGATCTCGTCGCAGTCCTCGCCGGCCTGTGCCACGCCGTTTCCGCAGGTCTCGACGATACAGTTCTCGTCGCAACCGTCACCGGGTGTCGTGTTGCTGTCCTCGCACTCCTCGGCGGAGTCCATGATGCCGTCACCGCAACCACCTGCCACGCAGGTCGTCCGGCAAGCCGCATCAGGCGCGTCGCTGTTCGCGCCGCCGAGATCGCACTCTTCGCCGGCGTCGACGATGCTGTCGCCGCAACCGCCCAGGGTGCAGTCGGTGCGGCAGTTGGCATTCGGCGCATCGCTGTTGAGTACGCCGTCATCGCAGGTCTCGGCCGTGTCGATGATTCCGTCGCCGCAGCCGCCGACCGTGCAATCGGTGCGGCAGGTTGCGTCGGGAGCATCGCTGTTTCCGAGACCCTCGTCGCATTCCTCGCCACCTTCCAGGGCGCCGTTGCCGCAGACGAGTTCGCTGACGCAGTCGGCGGCGCAGTCGTCGCCGGACTGGTTGTTACCGTCGTCGCACTCCTCGCTACCCTCGAGGATCGCGTTGCCGCAGCTGACCGGAATCTGCCGCAGCTCTTCGATCTGAGGCTGGGTCAGCGCTACGTTGAAGATCCGGAGCTCGTCGACGACGCCGTCGAAGGTCTTGGAGAGGTTCGGCTGGTTGCCCAGGAAGCTCTCGACCGCGGCATCGACCTCGATCGTACCGGTCTTCGGACCGCTGCCGAGGTCGACACCGTTCACGTAGACCCGCATCGTCGTGCCATCGTAGGTCGTGGCAACGTGGAACCACTGTCCGGTCGTGATGCCGGCCCCGGTGGTCAGCACGGTCGCCGTGCTCGGTGCGCCGCCGCCGTTGTCGGTCTGGAGCCGGAAGCGCAGTTCGCTGTTGAGAAGACTGATCATGTACCAGTGGTCGTCGGCGGCAGTGCCGGTCGCCTTGGAGATCAGCCGGGAGTCGAACGGTACCAGAGTGTCGGGGTTGAACCACATCATGATGGTCAACCCGCCGAACGGCAGGTCCAGCTCGTTCAGGTCGACCCGGCCGTTGGTCCCGAAGGTGACACCCTTGCCGAAGTAGCCGGTTGTGTTGTTCGTCCGGGACGCACCACCGGCGATCGTGCCGTTGTTGGCCTGGCCGGACTGGTCGACGACCGTGTTGCCACTGGCCTCCTCGAATCCGAAGGCCAGCACGCCCTGATTGTTCGGCAGGCTGCAGTTGGCCTGACAGCCGTCGTTGTTCGCGTTGTTGCCGTCGTCGCACTGCTCGTTCGTATCGATCACGCTGTCGCCGCAGGTGGCATCCACGCAGGTCAACCGACAGGCATCCGGATTGACGTTGGAGTTGGCACCGGCATCGTCGCAGGTCTCACCCAGGCCGGCCTGGATCAAACCGTCGCCGCAGAACTCGACCACGCAGAGCGCCGAGCAGCCGTCGCCGGTAACCATGTTCCCGTCGTCGCACTCCTCACCGACCTCGATGATCGCGTTACCGCAGATCTCGATGATGCAGACGCCGGAGCAACCGTCGCCGCCGACCGTGTTGCTGTCGTCGCACTGCTCGCCAGGATCCAGAACTCCGTTGCCGCAGTTCGGCGGGCCGACGAAGGTTGCCGTCACCGTCTTGCTCGAGTCGAGCGAGACGCTGTCGGGGTTCGTCATGCTCACCAGGTCGCCGGACCATCCGTCGAAAGTCCACAGGGGATCCGGGAACGCCTCCAGGGTCACGTTCTGGCCCGGCGTGCAGTAGAAGAGCTGGTCCGGGGTCGCCGTCACGGAGCCGCCACCGACGGTGTTGACCGTCAGAGTGTTGGCGCCGGCCGGCACACCACCATCCTCGGGAAGGATCGGGCGCAGACTCTCGAAGATGTAGTCGAAGAAGGCGGTGAAGCCCGGGTTGCCGACCGCATTGCCGGCCTGCAGTCCGATCTTCGTCACCGTCATCGCGTGGGTGAAGTTCCCGATGACCATCCAGGTGGATCCGTTCATCGAGTACTCGAACTTCCAGTTGTTGCCGGTACGGGTCACACGGAGCCAGGTCGGCGCCGTCGACGGGCTCGACTCGACCATCTGGTTGTGCTCGATCGAACCACTGCCGTTGACACTCGACGCGGCGAAGGCCCGGGTCTCCGTTCCGTTGGAGAAGACGTCGAAACGCAGCCAGTTGTTGACGCTTTCCTCGACCAGCAGGCCCTGGAACTGATTCCCCTGGCTGATCGACGAGTCCAGCTTGACCTCGACGGTGAAGTCGACGTCGTCGGCCGCCTGGACGATCCGCGGAGCCGAGTTCGCGTCGAAGGCATCGTGAGCCGTACCGGAGGGCACGGTGATCGCAAACCGGGCGTTGCTCGTACCCTGGCCGACGATCCCGAACGACGCATCGCCGAGCGGGTTCACGGTCGACCAGCGTCCGTTCAGCACACAGGACTGGAAGTCATCGGAGTCGAACGGTCCCGGAGGGAGCGTGTCCGTGTGGAACACGTCGGTAGCCGACGTCGACGTCTGCGTGTCGGAGTCGGTCGACGACACCCGGAAGAACACATCGGAGTTCGGCGTCAGGCCGGTCAACTCGATGCTGTGGCTCGTCTTCAACGTGCCGTCGAGCTCGACGAGGCCCAGCCCGCCGGTCGGGCCGTACTCGACGATGCTCGAGGCCGGCTCGTTGGTGTTCCAGGTCACCGTCGCGGCGGTGTCCGTATGCTCGACCGCGATGTTGGCCAGGATCGGCGGGATGTTGTTGACCACGAACGTGCCGGTCACCTGCCGATCGGAATTGACCACGATCGTCGTCGGGTTGTCGATTCCGGCAAGATCCTGACTCCAGCCGGTGAAGACGGAGCCGCCGTTCGGCGTCGCCGTCAGGGTGACCACGTCGTCACAGAAGTAGGTCGTCTGATCCGGGTCGGCGGAGACCGTGCCGCTGCCGTTGGCGGTCAAGGCCAGGCTGTGGCCACCGCCGACGAACGGATCGTCCTCGGGCACGATCGGCGAGAGCGTCTCGAAGAAGTAGTCCGCCTCCGAGATCAGCTGCGGGTTGCTTCCCGCGTTACCGGCGAATACGCCGACCGAGTTGACCGTCATCACCCTCGTGAACGACAGGCCCAGGTCGACGGTCTGTGCCGTGGTGAAGCCTGGGTCGCCGTCGAACTTGTACTCGAGAGTCCAGAGGTCTCCCACCCGGGTGACCCGCACCCAGTGCGGCGCGACCGTCGGGCTGGCCCCGACGACCTGGTTGATCCGGGTCGTCGGAGTACCGTTGGCGATCGACGCCGAGAAGGCGCGCACCTGGGTTCCCGAGCTGACCAGGTCGAAGCGGATCCAGTTCGTCGCGTCCTGCTCGATGAGCACGCCCTGGAACTGGTTACCTGTGCTGAGCACCGACTCGAACTTGACCTCGATCTGGAAGTCGATGTCCTCGGTCGCCTGCATCACACGCGGAGCGTTGTTGCCCATGAACGCGTCGTGGGGAATCCCGGCGGGGACGGTGATACGCAGTTTCGCGTCACCGGTTCCGGCGCCGGAGATCTCCGCCGTGGCGTCGCCGAGCGGGTTGATGAAGTTCCAGCCGGCCATCAGGTCACAGCTGTTGAAGTCGTCGGAGACGAACGGTCCGGGGATCAACTCCAGCGTCGTGAACTGCATGTTCGCCGACGTGCCCGCGTCGAGGTCGGCGTCGACCGACGTGAGCTGGAACTGATAGGTGGTCTCAGGCATCAACCCGACGATCTCGAGGCTGTGGCTGGTCACCAGAGTCCCCGACTGGACGTTGCTGCCGTAGCCCATCGTCGTGCCGTAGTCGACCCGGCTCGTCGCCGGTTCGTTCGTGTTCCAGGTAACCGTTGCGCGGTTATCGAGAACGTCGACCTGCACGTTGGTGATCACCGGCGGTCCGACCGCGACCTCGAAGGTAGCGGTGATCGTCCGGTTGCTGTCCATGACGACCGTTTCCGGATTCGCCATGCTGGTCAGATCGCCGGTCCACTCGCTGAACAGCCAGCCGGACTCGGGGGTCGCGGTCACCGTCACCGTGTCGTCGCAGAAGTACTGCGCCTGGAGCGGATCGACCGAGACCGAACCGTTTCCGCTGGTCAGGACCGTCAGGGTCCGGGCGACGCCCGGCGACCCACCGTCCTCGGGACTGACCGGGGAACTGGTCGAGAAGACGTAATCGAACTCCGCGATGAACGCCGGAGCGTTGTTCGACGGGCTGAAGTTGCCCGCGAAGGGACCGAACTTGTTCGCCGTCATCACGTCGAAGAAGCTGCCGGCGATCGTCCAGATCGCACCGTCGGTCGAGAACTCCTGGGTCCAGACGTCGCCCACGCGAGTCACGCGCATCCACGTCGGCGCCGTTCCGGCACCGGTGTTGATCACCGTGTTGATCTGCCCCAGCGGAACGCCGTTGATGTTGGTTGCCGCGAAGGCTCGGTGGTTCACACCGTTCTGGACCAGGTCGAAGCGCAACCAGTGGTTGACGTCCTGCTCCACGATGATTCCCTGGAACTGATTCGCCGAAACCACGGCCGAGTTGAACTTGACCGCGATCTGGAAGTTCGAATCGTCGATGTCCTGCATGATGCGCGGGGCCTGGTTCAGTGCCCAGGCGTCATGCGAGACACCGGCGGGGACCGAGATGCGCAGGTGCGCATCGCCCGTTCCGGCGCCGACAATCGCGTAGCTTCCGTCGCCCAGCGGGTTGACGAAGGTCCATCGCGGATCCAGTCCGCAGGTGTTGAAGTCGTCGGACACCAGCGAGATGCAGGTCGCGCTGCAACCGTCGCCCGAGTTGTTGTTGCCGTCGTCGCACTCCTCGCCGTCGTCGAGGACGCCATCGCCGCAGACCGGCAGCGTACAGGAGGACTGACAGCCGTCGCCGTCGACCGCATTGCTGTCGTCGCACTGCTCGCCGGAGTCGACCACGCCGTCGCCGCAGGTTGCCAGCAGGCACGATGTGCGACAGGCGTCGGGGGTCGAGTCGCTGTTTCCGGGACCGGCATCGCACTGCTCGCCGAGGGCCGGCTGCAGCGTACCGTCGCCGCAGAACTCGACCACGCAGGTCGCGCTGCAGCCGTCGCCACTGACGACGTTCCCGTCGTCGCAGGCCTCGCCCGCATCGGCGACGTTGTCGCCACAAGCGGGAAGGCTGCAGTCGAGCCGGCAGGCGTCCGGAGTCGTGTTCGAGTTGCCGGCGCCATCGTCGCAGGCTTCGCCGAGGCCGACCTGCTGCGTACCGTCGCCGCAGAACTCGAGCTCGCAGGCCGGCGTGCAGCCGTCGCCGAAGTCCTCGTTGCCGTCGTCGCAGTCCTCGCCGAACTCGACACGGCCGTTGCCGCACTCCTCGATCAGACAGTCGACCGAGCAACCGTCGCCCGGGGTGTTGTTACCATCGTCGCACTCTTCGATCGAGGCTACATCCAGCGGACCGACGATCGACGCGGCGTCGTAGTAGACCTGGACGTTCGTGTCGAAGTTGTTCGGATGCCAGAAGGAGATCTTGTAGAGATCGGTCGCGGAGTGCGCCACCGTCGTGGTGAAGCGGATCTTGAACTGCTGCCACGTGTCGGTCGCCAGGAGGCCACCGCTGAGGCTGCCGTTGTTCTGGGAGTTGATCCAGGTGCCGCTCTGCTGGAGCCACTCGGCACGGGAGAAGTTCTGGAGGACGATCATCGGAACGCCGGTCAGATCGGCGCCGGCATTCGTCTTGACCCAGACCCGAACCTCGTATTCGCGTCCCGGCTCCAGACCGCTGAAGTTCTGGTGTACCCGTAGCGTGCCGGGCACGAAACGGTTCAGCTGAACCGCAGACGACCCGTCGAACACCCCGGACGTCGCTTCGACGACGGTACCGCCCGCCGTGCTGCGCAGCCAGTCATCGAGGGCCAGGCCGGTCCAGTTCTCGAAACTTCCATCGAGGAGATACTCGGAGCTGACGTCGAGGATCCCGTCGCCGCAGCCGGCCAGGGTGCAGTCGGTGCGGCAGCTGTTCGGCAGAACGTCGGAGTTCATGCCGGCGTCGTCGCATTCCTCGGCCATCTGGATGATGCCGTCGCCGCAGAACTCGATCTTGCAGCCGGCCGTGCAGCCGTCGCCATCGACGTTGTTGCCGTCGTCGCAGTCCTCGCCGGGGAGGTTCTGCGCGCCATCGCCACAGAAGGGCAGGGTACAGAAGGCGGAGCAACCGTCGCCGTCGAGGTTGTTGCCGTCGTCGCACTGCTCCGAGGGGTCGAGCACGGTGTCGCCGCAGAACGGATCGAGGCAGTCGGCCTGACAGCCGTCACCGTCGATCCGGTTGCCGTCGTCGCATTCCTCGCCGGGATCCATCGCGCCATTGCCGCAATGCATCACGACGCTGTAGTAGAACGACTGACCGGAGGGCGGAGTGTCGATGTACTCGAAGTCACCGGTGCTGTCGACGATCCCCAGCGTCTGGGGGTCGGTCGAGCGGAGAATCGAGAACTCCGGTGTGCCTCCGACCCATTCCAGCAGGACGGCACCAGGTCCGGGGCCGTTCTCCATCGTCAGATAGACCTCGTTGAGCGAGCAATCGCCGTCACAACCGTCGCCGTCGATGTTGTTGCCGTCGTCGCACTCCTCGCCGGGATCCATCGCGCCGTCGCCGCAGATCTCGGCGATACAGGTCGGACCGCAGCCGTCACCGGCCGTCGTGTTGCCGTCGTCACAATCTTCTGCGGCGTCGGTCACGCCGTCACCGCAAAACGGGCTTCGGCAATCGGTCCGGCAGGCGTCGGCGGTGTCGTCGGAGTTGCCCAGGCCGTCGTCGCATTCCTCGCCGGGAGCCTCCAGGACTCCGTTACCACACACCTCGACCCGGCAGTTCGGCTTACATCCGTCGCCCTCGTCGAGGTTGCCGTCGTCGCACTCCTCGCCGGGATCGACGACACCGTCGCCGCACGTCTCGTGGCTGCAATCCTCGCGGCAGCCGTCGCCGTTGACCACGTTTCCGTCGTCGCAATCTTCGCTCGGGTCGACGACACCGTCACCGCAACCGGGATCGGTGCAGTCGGTCCGGCAGGCGCCGGGCAGATTATTGGAGTTCTCCGTACCGTCGTCGCACTCTTCGCCGGGGTCGACGAAGCCGTCGCCGCAGGCCGGGTCGAGACAGAGCGCCGAGCAACCGTCGCCGTTGACGTTGTTGCCGTCGTCGCACTCTTCGCCGGGATCCTCGTAGCCGTCGCCACAGGACGGGAGCTGGCAGGTCGGCTGGCATCCGTCACCGCCGATCATGTTGCCGTCGTCGCAGACCTCGCCCGCGTCGATGACGCCGTCGCCGCAATGGGCGACCTGGCAGTCGGTGCGGCAGGCGTTGGGGGTCAGATCGGAGTTGGCCAGACCGTTATCGCACTGCTCGCCGGGAGCGTCGACGATACCGTCACCGCAGTTCTCGATCCGACAGTCGGCGCGACAGCCGTCGCCACTCTGGTTGTTGCCATCGTCGCACTCTTCCGCCGTGTCGGTCGCGCCGTCGCCGCAGGTCGGCAACGTGCAGTCCGTGCGGCAGGCATCGGCGTGGACATCGGAGTTGTTCAGGCCGTTGTCGCACTCTTCTCCGGCGTCCAGGATCGCGTCGCCGCAGACCTCCAGGGTGCAGTCGCCACGGCATCCGTCGCCGCCGACCAGGTTGCCGTCGTCGCAGTCCTCACCCGGATGCTGCGTTCCGTCGCCGCACAGGTCGAGCGGCTCGTTCATCTCGGTCAGCAGTTCGGCCGGGCTCTTGGCCCGGTTGGACAGCCGGAACTCGTCGATCACGCCGTCGAAGGTCTTGCCGCCCTGGGGCGAACCGGGCTGATCGCCGATCCAGGTGTTGATTCCGGCGTTGCATTCGTAGACACCGCTCTTCGGTGTCGAGGCGACCTCGGTACCACCGAGATAGAGCTTCAGGTCGACGCCGTCCCAGACCGCGGAGACGTAGTACCAGACGTTGGCCTGGAGATTCGCATCGGTGGAGATCAGCGTCGCCGTGTCGCCGACGCTCGAATTCAGCCGGACCCGCACCTCGTCGCCGAGCATGCTCAGCATCAGGCAGTGGTCGATATCGTTGACGCCGGTCGCCTTCGAGAACAGCCGCGCGTCGTTGTTGTCGAAGTCGTCGGCCTTGATCCACATCGACATCGTCATCGCCGAGACGATCGGCGGATTGTAGGTGCCGATGCTGATGCGCCCCGCAGTGCCGTCGAACAGCGCGCCCTTGCCCAGGCGACCGAAGTCGGTCCGGGCCGCGCCGGACTGGAGCGTGCCGTTGTTGAAGTTGCCGGTCACGTCGAGCACCGTGTTGCCGACGGACTCGAAACCATAGGCGATGAGGTCGACGAACTGACAGTTGCTGTTGCAGCCGTCGGTGTTGTTACCGTTGGCGTCGTCGCAGTCTTCGTTGGCCTGGGTCACGCCGTCGCCGCAGATCTCGATCTGGCAGGTGGACGAGCAGCCGTCGTTGTCCTGGTCGTTACCGTCGTCGCACTGCTCCATGCCCTCGACGGTTCCGTCGCCGCAGACCTCGATCGTGCAATCCGCCCGGCAGCCGTCGCCGGAGATCGTGTTGCCGTCGTCGCACTCTTCGCCGATCGCCGTCTGCAGCACACCGTCACCGCAGACTTCGGCGATACAGAACACGTTGCAGCCGTCGCCGTTGATCGCGTTGCCGTCGTCGCATTCTTCCCCGGCATCGACGATCATGTCGCCGCAGGTATCCGGAGCGGCCAGGACACGGGCGATGATCGCCGGGCCGGGCCAGAGCACCTCGATCCCGTGGTGGGTCGAGTCCGAGTCGACACGGATCGTGTTCGTTCCGGAGACCAGCTCGTTGACCGGAATATCGATCACATCGGCGGAGTAGAAGTGGTTACCGCCGTAATCGAACGGGACCTGATAGCTGTTGACCCGGGTGTAGTGCTCCTCGCCCTCTTCGGCCTGGCCGTCGATTCCGTTCCAGGTCTTGATCAGCAGCTTGGCGTAGATCGCGGTGCCGATGTTGTCGCCGGCGGGGATCACCACATCCGACTGTTTCTGCCCGAGGTTGCCGTTGGTCCACATGCGCTGCGGCACGTTGAGCGGCTTGTACAGCACGACCTTCGTGCCCATCCGGTTGAGCGCCAGGTTCTCGACTTCGTCGGTCACGTACCAGACGCCGGCGGCGTCCTTGATTCGTGCGAGCAGCTTGATCGTCGGTCCGCCTTGATCGGGAACGAGATCGGTGTTCCAGACCACGGAGTAGGGCGACGCGGTCGCGGTGCCCACGTGGAACGACACGTTGGTCTCCGAATCGCTCGGCGCCCGGTGGTAGGCCTGGTGGTAGTCGAGATAGCGGCCGTCTCCGTCCCAGTCGTAACCGTCGTAGTAGGCGAAGAACTCGACCTTCTCGATCGGTGACCCGCCGGAGACGGCGGAGGCGGTGACCGTCGGATTGTCGCCGAACGATGCACCTTGCGTCGGCGAGGTGATCGCGCCGGTCGGGTGCGGCTTGCTGTTGTTGTAGTAGACGCGAAGCTTGATGCCGTACCAGCCCCACTGGCCCCAGTTGAAACCGAAGCAGGACTGATTGTCGGAGAGACCTTGAAAGTCGTTGTTACCGTTGCGCAGGTGGTTCAGCGGTACGTCGAGAACGGTGTTCCACTGGTTGTTGTAGCATTGCCCATCGCCGGGGGTGGAAGCCAGCTCGGGAATGTCGATCCAGGAACTACCGTTGACGCGGAACTGCTTGCCGGTCGTTCCGATATGCCCGCCCCACAGGTCGATCAAGACCTCGGCGCGTGTCGCGCCTGCGAGGTCGACGCCGTTGATGCGTAGCGACTCGTTCTCGCAGTTGTCGCAACTCTCGTCGCACTCGAGGAAGTCGCATGGCGAGTTACCGGGTGTGCCAGGGTTCGTGGCATCCGGATCGGTCACGCGCCAGCGTGACCCGGTGTTGACACGTTCGAACTCCTTGTAGATCTCGCCGGGTTGCGGCGAGGCAAGGTATTCGTTCGCGAATACGACCGTCGAACAGAGCACGGTCAACAGAGCAACGAGAATCACCCGCTGCGTTCGGCATCCACCACTATTCATTGTTGTCTCCACCACTGGCCGACTTTCGACTTCGCTGGCAGGGGGATCGTTGCGCCGTGATGACACTTCGACATGAGAACTTCCCTCAACCCCGCCCCGGAGCTATTCAACAACTAGTTACAAACCGCCTCCGCGTACGTCAACACGGAAAACGGCGCTCTTCCGTTCAGAGCAATGTTGTCTTGACCCACTAACCAATATGGAGCTTTCGGCTCCAAATGCCCGCCTTATGGGCGAATGATGCACCTTGGGGGACACCACCCGTTTCCATATCTACTGTCCGCGGGGGGTACTGACAAGGCGGTGCCCCCATGGAAAGCGCCGACGATCCCGCGCGCGACGACGACCCAGAAACGTGGTTGGCGACGTGGTCGGAGGAGGGTTTGAGGCGCCCCCGTGTTCAACGTTTCAATAACGTCATCTCAGCGCAGAAGAATGTCGCGAAATACAACAAAAAACCGGCGCCGCAGGGCGCCGGTTTCATTATTGAAAGTCGGAAAAGAAGATCGGTCGTCGACCGAGGAGGCGTCAATCCGTCGCGCACTCCACGGTCAGCCGGTCCCAGTACTTTCCGCTGATTCCCTTGGACCAGACTCCGACCGTGCCCCGGGCCAGGCGGTTCTCGCCGGCGTCGGTGCAGCTCTGCTGCCAGTCCGGCTTCGCCTGGCCGGTAGGCCAGACCCTTGCGCGCAACCGGGTATGGTCGCCCAGGTCGATCGCCTCGACCTCGAACTCGTACCACCGCTTCGGCTTCGCGGTAACACCTGTGTGCGGCTGGTCGCAGTCCAGTTCGGTACCATGGGCATCGAGCCGGAACTCGCGTTCGCCGGCGTGCCGCCGGAGCCGGTAGTAGCGATCCTCGTTCGGGTAGTCCGACAGGACGGTCACGCCCATCCCGGAGTTATGGTGGGCGATACGCATCCGCCCGCCCAGAGTGTAGTTCGCCCAGCTCTCACTGTTTTCGCCGAGGAAATGAGAGTGAATCGCCGTCGCGGTGGAGATCGTACCGAGCGCCTGCTCTCCGGCCACGGAATAGACCTTGAATCGATTCGCCGGGTGCAGGGAGTTGTACATCCCGCTGTCGTACCAGTCGTCGGGCTTGGTCAGCGCGGCCTGGTCGAACTCCTCGACCCAGGGGAAGTCCTCGGAGCAAACACCCCCGCCGGGGAAGACGATCGGCTCGCCGAACACCAGGTAGTCGAGCTGTTCGGTGGTGTGCAGGCGCTCGTCGTCCAGGGCGACGTCCTCGTCGACGGTGACCCAGATCGCGTCGCTGGCGGAATCGTGGACCTGGGGCCAGGCACCGTTCAGCCCATCCATCCCCGCCATTCCCAGCAGCACGACGGCGGGCTCGCTCTCCATCGGCTGCCTGATCTTGTAGCGGAACGGCGCCGCGTCGGCCACACCGCGAACCCAGTCGATGCCGTTGTCAGCCTCGAACTCGGTACCCCCGAGCCAGCCGTGGGCGGCCTCGAACACGACGTAGCCGACGGTCTCGGGGATCCGGTTCCGGTCGGGGTCTTCGCCGACGTGCCGGCCGGCCCGGAGCATGCCCGGAGCCGGCGCCTGGTGCGCCTGGTGCCCGCTGCTCCAGAAGACGGACCAGCGGGGATCGTTGTCGCTCATCACCTGACCGATGACGACCGGGCTCTCGTACTCCTGGCCGTAGGTCATCGCCTCGGCGACCCAGCTCTCGGCGTGGTCGGTCACTTCCGATAGATAACGATGAGCCTCGAAACGGGTGCCCTGGAGTTCCCAGATCCCCTCCTCGACGACCAGGTAGTCGACCCGCGCCGGAGCCGGCTGGTCGTGGCCGGCGCCCTGCAGCCGCAGGTCGAACGAGGTGGAGCGCACGTTGGAGACCCGGGTCACGACCGGCAGGAATCCGGGCTCGTAGCGCACCGTGGTCACGACTACCGGCGAATCGTAGACCTGCCCGAGCGGCACGGTGACCGTCGCTCCGGTGGCCGTGACCGAGCCGGTCTCGAACCGCGGCAGCGGGCCCGTTCCGGATTCACACGCCGGGCCGGAGCAGTCCGCACAGGTCTGCAGCTCGTCGTCGCAGGCTCCGTCGGGACACGGCTCCGGCCCCGCCGAGCAGCCGTGGACCGGGCTACAGGTTTCGGCGCCGTTGCAGAACAACCCGTCGTCGCAGACCGAGTCGTCCGGCAGGTTCTTGCAGCTATCGCTCTTCTCGTCGCAGCTGTCGGCGGTGCAGCCCAGGCCGTCTCCGCAGTCCGGAGGCGTACCCGCCATGCAGTTCCCGGCCGCATTGCAGCTCTCCTCACCGTTGCAGTACAGCCCGTCGTCGCACTGGACGTCGCTGCTGCAGCCCGGCGGGTCGTCGAGGGGGCGATCCATCAGCTCCCGGATCTCCGCGGAACTCAGCGCCCGGTTCTCGATCCGGACCTCGTCGATCGATCCGTCGAACGGGCGACCGCCCTGGGGGTTGTCGCCGATCGAGACCGGGACCGTCGGGTCGACGCTGATCGGCCCGGTGTGGATCAGGGAGCCCACCGGGAATCCGTCTTGATACAGCCGCATCCAGACCCCGTCATAGGTCGCGGCGACGTGGGTCCAGGTGTCCCTGTAGACCGTTCGCCCGGAGGAGATCAGAGTCGCCGTGCCGGAGGTATCGGTCTTGACCCGGAAGCGCAGTCGCATGCCACCATCGTCGATCGTCGATAGCATCCAGTAGTGCGACTCGGTCGCCGGGCTCAGGGTCTTGGAGAGAATCCGACCGTCGTTGATGTCGAAGTCGTCGGCCCGGATCCAGGCCATCAAGGTCAGCCCCGAGCCGGGGATATCCAGACCGCCGAGGTCGATTCGCTCGTCGTTTCCGCCGAATCGCACCGCCCCGCCGAAGTAGCCGTCGGAGGTCCGGGCGGCTCCACCGACCAGCTGGCCGTCGTTGCCGAAGCCGCTGCTGTCGAGGACGGTGCTCCCCTGCCCCTCGAAGCCGTAGTAGGCCGGGGCCAGCGGCAGGTCGGGGCGCCGGCAATCGGGCTCGCAGGCGTCGCCGGGCTGCTGATTGCCGTCGTCGCACTCCTCGCCAGCCAGGGCGTTCCGGTAGCCGTCGCCGCAGACGACGAGGGAGCAATCGGCATCGCACTGATCGGTCTCGGCGCCGTCGTCGCATTCCTCGCCGGCGCCGATCAGCGAATCGCCGCAGTTGGCGGGAATCTGGGTCGTGCAGTCGTTGGCACACACGTCGAAATCATTGCTGTTGCCGTCGTCGCATTCCTCGCCGGCAGGTTCGTTGAGATCTCCGTCCCCGCAGTCGGCGTAGGTGCAATCGGCGTCACAGGTCGCGGACTGCCCCCCGGTGTCGCACTGCTCGCCGGCGCCGACCTCGCCGTCGCCGCAACGGGGCTGGGCCGCATCGAACCCGATCAGCAGCGCCGGACCGGGCCAGAGAATCTCGGCGCCGTGATGGGACGACTCCGAGCGAAACTCGACCACGTTGGCGCCGTACTGCAGCCGGTCGACCGGCACGTCGACCAGGTCGTAGGAGAAGAAGTGGTTGGCGCCGAAGTCCGGCAACTTGAAACCGTTGAACTTGGTGTGATGGTCCTGACCGGGCTCCGCGTGGCCGTTGATGCCGTTCCAGGTCCGCACCACGAGCTTGGCCCAGATCGCGTGGTTCAGGTCGACGTCCTCGGGAATCAGGACCTCGCTGTCGAAGGTCTTGTTGGCCCGGACCCAGTACTTCCGGGGGACATCCCTGGGTTCGAGGAGCCGGATCGAGGTCGAATCGCGCACCAGCGTCAGATCCTCGACCTCCTGGGTAACGGTGCAGATGTCGTCGTTGCAGATCCGCGCCAGTAACCGGATCTCGCCGGGCGCCTGATCCGGGACGAGGCTGGTGTCCCAGGTCACGGAGGTCGCGCCGGAGGTCGTGGCCACGTTGTGACGCACGCTGAGACCATTCGCCGGCTGGAGCCGTTGATAGCTCTCCTGGTACTCCGTGTGGATCCCGTCGCCATCGACATCGGGACCGTGGTAACGGGCGACGAACTCGATCCGGTCGGCCGCTCCACCGTCGACCTCGGCGACGATCGTCGGATGGTCGAAGAACTCGTCACCGGCGGCCGGACTGACGATCCGTCCCGTGGGATGGGAGATCTGGGAGGGGTTGTAGTAGACGCGGAGGGTCGCGCCGTACCAGCCCCACTGTCCCCAGTTGAAGCTGAAGCAGGTCTGGCCGCCGGAGGTTCCCTCGAGGACGTTCTCGCCGTGGACGAGATGGCTCAGGGGGATGGCGACCTCGGGGTTCCACTGCTGGGTGTAGCACTCGGGATCCCCGGCGGGGCTCTCGGCGATCGCGCTGGAGATCGTCAGCTCGGGGATGTCGATCCAGGGCCGGCCGTTGAGCCGCAGGCGCTGGCCGATCGTCCCGACGTGTCCGCCCCAGAAGTCGATCATCATGTCCGCGCGGATCGCCCCGTCGAGGGTTCCATGGGGCAGGTCGATTCCGATCAGCGCGTTGGGCAGGAAGTCGCCGGGGCTGTTCCCGGGAGTTCCCGGATGCGTCGCCCCCGGGTCGGTGACGCGCCAGGTCGCGCCCTTCATCGCTACCGAGAATTCGCGGTAGACGTCTCCGGGGCCAGGGCCGAGGGCCAGGGCCGGGCCGGTCGAGACCAGCGCGATCAGGAACAGGGCTGATGGAATATGTCGCTTCATCGTTGGCACCTTCTCCCCCGACGTCGGCGAACGAATCGATCCGTTCCTGTGCCGGCGAGGGTTGAGCTTCCCGGAGTGATTGCCCGCTGGGGCCACTCCGCAACTGGCGGTCGTCCTGGAGGGAAGATAGGCCGTCCGGAAAGCGATGACGATCTCCGGAAACCGCGAAAAGCCTTGAGAAAGAGTCGTTCTGATGACGGAATCGCAGCGGCATTGCCCCGCAGCGTCACCCCGCTGTCGCGACGCTCGACAGGGATTACGGTTGCGTGTCGACGCGGAGGGAGCAGCCGGTCATCGGCCGCGGATTCGAAAGCGGCGTTACGATTCGCCGGGCGGGTTCGCGTCGACGAATCCGACGCAAACCGGTCGATTTATTTTCGAGAAAATCGCGGCGAAAGGGAGGATCCGATCGCGGGGAGGTCAGGGAGCCGGCGGCGTGTCTTCCGGAACGATCGGCAGCGACGTCTCGAAGAAGTAGTCGATCACCGCGGTATGCGACGGCGCGTCTCCGGCAGGGTTGAAGTTGCCGGCGAACACGCCGACCTGGGTCACGGCCAGGGCCTGCTCGAAGCTGCCGGCGACCGTCCAGTTCTCACCGTCGAGCGAGTACTCCTGGGTGAAGGTGTTGCCGCTACGAGTCACCCGCATCCACATCGGCGCCGTGGCCGGTACCGGCTGGATCGACTTGTTCACCTTGACCGACGGTACACCGTCGATCGTCGCCGACGAGAAGGCCTTGACCTGAGCCCCGTCGGAGTGGAACTCGATCCGCAGCCAGTTGTCGGTGTCGGCCTCGACGATGATGCCCTGCTCCTGGAAGCGGTTGTTCATCGACGACTCGAACTTGATCTCGGCCTGGAAATCCTCGTCCTGAGCGGTCTGCATCAGCCGCGGCGCGTTGTTCACGCTCCACGGATCGTGGGACGGACCGCCCGGCACCACGATCGACAACAGGGCATTCTCGGTGCCCGCGCCGTTCACCGCGAACGAGGCATCGCCGAGCGGATCGACGAAGGTCCAGATCCGGCTGTCGAGCACGGCAACGTCGAAATCGTCGGATTCGAAGGGCCGGTCGATCAGCGGCGTGGTCGCAAACGTGTCGTCCGGCGTCGACGTGAACAGCTGGCTCGAGTCCTCGGAGGTGATCGAGAAGTGATACGTCTCGTCGGGCATCAGCCCGGCCAGTGTGACCTCGTGACTGGTGCGGATCGTCAGATCCTCGACGAACAGCCCGTAGCCGGTCGTCAGGCCGTAGTCGACGCGGCTCGTGGCGCCCTCGTTGGTAACCCAGCGCACGATCGCCGTGGTGTCCTGCACCTCGACGCTGATCTGGTCGATCACCGGCGGCGTCGTGTTGGGATCGAAGGTCACGGTCACCGTCCGGTCGGTGTCCATCGCCAGCATCTGCGGGTTGGCGATGCCCGACAGGTCGCCGGTCCAGCCCGTGAAGACCCAGCCGGGGTCGGGGGTCGCCGTCAACTCGACATTCTCGTCGCAGTAGAAGACGTCCTGGTCGCGATAACGAGTCACATTGCCGGAACCGACGACGTTGACGGTCAGCGAATTGCCGGGGCCGGCCATTTCGTCGTCCTCGGGAACGATCGGCAGCATCGTGTCAAACATGTAGTCGAAGACCGCGGTGTGCTCCGGCGCCGGGCCGCCTGCGGCGACGTTGGCGGCGTAGAGCCCGACGTAGGCTACCGGCAGCGAAGAGACGAAGCTGCCGTTGAACTGCCAGGTCATCCCGTCCACCGAGTGCTCGTGGACCCAGACATCTCCGGTGCGCGTCACACGTAGCCACATCGGCACGACCGACGGTACGGGGCCGAGCTCCTTCTGCAGACGCGGAGACGGAATGCCGCCTACCGTCTCGCTGGCGAAGGCGAGCACCTTGGTTCCGTTGGCGAAGATCTCGAAGCGCAGGAAGTTCTGGGAGTCCAGCTCGAAGACGACGCCCTGCTCCTCGAAGCGGTCGGAGACGGAAGATTCCATCCGGACCTCGACCTGGAAGTCGGTGTCCTGGATCGGCTGGATCAGTCGTGGCGCGTCCAGCGTGGTCCACGGGTTGTGCGAAGCGCCGCCGGCCACGGTCACGCTCAGCCATGCGTCATCGCTGCCGGCCCCGTCGACCTTGTGGGAGGAGTCCAGCAGCGGATCGATGAAGGTCCAGGCGCCCTGGAGCGCGCAGGTCGCGAAGTCGTCGGAGAGGAACGGACCGGGGACGAAGCTCGTCGTCGTGAAGGTCAAATCGACGGTGTTCGAGGCCTGGAGTTCTTCATCCACGTTGCTCAGACGATAGTGATAGACGGTCTGCGGACTCAGGCCGGTCAGCACCAGGCTGTGGGTCGTCGTCAGGGTGTCCGACTCCTCGAAGTTCCCGTAGCTCGCCGTGGTGCCGTAGTCGATGCGGCTGGTCGCCAGCTCGTTGGTGACCCAGCGAACCAGGGCCCAGTTATGCTGGGGGATCACCTCGATGTTTCCGATCAGCGCGGGCCCGGTATCGAGGGCGAACGCACCGTTGATCGTGCGGTCCTGGGACATCGTCACGCTGTCGGGGCTGGCCACGCCGGAGTGGTCGCCGCTCCAGCCCGCGAAGACCCAGCCCTCGTCGGGCGTCGCCGTCAACTGGACCTGCTCCTGGCAGTGGAACAGCGGCTGGTCGAGGTCCTTCGTCACCTGGCCGTTGCCGGACTTGGTGACCGAGAGCATGTAACCCGGGCCGACGACACCACCGTCCTCCGGCACGACGTGGTCTCCCGGGAGGAAGAAGTAGTCGAACGATGCGGTGTGGTCGGGAACGACCCCGTCGATCGGTGCGTTGCCCGCGAACACGCCGGCGCTGGAGACCGCCAGCGGCGCGGTGAACACGCCATTGGCGACCCAGGTGACACCGTCGAACGACCGCTCGTAGGTCCAGTCGTGGCCCACGCGAGAGATACGCAGGTAGAGCGGCGTGCGGGAGTCCCCGACGCCGATGACCTGATCGCCGACGATCGTCGACTTGTTGCCGTCTCTCCAGACCGCGAAAGCGTGAATCTGGCCGTTGAAGGAGAGGTAGTCGAAGCGCAACCAGTGGTTCGAGTCCTGCTCGACGATCACGCCCTGTTCCTGTCCGGCCTGGTCCAGGACCGAGACGAACTTGACCTCGATCTGGAAGTCCGTGTCCTGCACCGGCTGCATGAGCCGTGGCGCGATGAGCGACGTGAAGGGGTCGTGAGAGACCGTCCCCGGAACACTGATGCTCAGCGCCGCGTCGCCGGAGCCGCCGCCGGTCAACCGGTAGGTGGCGTCGCCGAACGGGTTGTGGAAGGTCCACAGGTTCGTGTCGAGCTCGCACTGGTTGAAGTCGTCGGAGGTGAACGCGCCGACCGTGTCCGCGGTCGTCGTGAAGATCCCGTTCGGCGACGAGACGCTGTTCAGATCCGAGTCGACGACCGTGATCCGGTAGTTGTGTTGCGTACTCGGCGTCAGGCCGGTCATCGTGATCGAGTGGCGCGTCGTCAGTGTTTGCCGCTCGAGCGTGCCGAGCTCATAGGCCAGCGTCTCGCCGAAATCGAGGGTACTCGTCGCCGGCTCGTTGGTCAGCCAGCTGACGGTGGCCCACGTGTCACCGGTTACCGCGCTGATGCCGCTGATCTGAGGCGCCCCGGGAGCGGGGGTGAAGGTTGCCGTGATCGACTGGTCGTCGGTCATCGAGATCGATTCCGGGTTGACCGTACCCGACTTGGCGCCGCTCCAGCCGACGAACTCCCAGCCGGGGTCGGGCAACGCCGTGATCGTGACATCCTCTTCGCAGGTGTAGACCGGACTGTCCGGCAGCGCCTCGATCTGACCGTTGCCGACGACATTGGCCGTCAGGGTGCGCTCCGGACCGTCGCAGAAGGCCAGGGAGTTCACCTGGACATCGTCGAAGATCGCGTCGACCTGGTGGGCCACCAGGAACAGCGAGCCGGTGGCCGGCCCCTGCTCGGGGGTCAGCGTGATCTGCACATCCCAGCCCAGCGTCTCCGGGTCGGCGACCTTCCAGGCCTTGAAGCTGTAGAGCGAGTGACCGGTCTCCAGGGTCTCGACCCTGGCCTTGAAGTAGTAGGGCACGTCCATCTCGATCTCGCGACCGGACGAGTCGACCTGCTGGGCCGCCGACTGGTTGCCGAGAATCGAGAAGTAGTCGCGGTCATCGGGCAGCCAGCGGTACCAGGCCAGGGCGCCCAGTGGCCAGAAGCCCCAGCGCGGCTGGGACTCGTCGACGGCGATGTGGCCGGCCCAGCGCAGGCCGATGCCGAGGGCCGCGCCGGCGCTCTGGCCGTCGTCGTAGACCGGGAAGAGACCCTTCAACGTCACCGTCGCCTGGACCTCGTAGTCGGTCCAGTTGACGTCGCCGATGCCGATCAGTCGATCGTAGCCGTGGGCGACGGTCCGCACGCCCTCGGGGGTCAACGTCCAGTGACCGTCGATGACACTCGCCACGTCCAGCAGCTCCGTCTCGGCGGAGAAGTCGATGCTGTAGTTCTGAGGCCATACGTTGCCCGCGTCGTAGTCGATGAAGACCGTCGTCTGACCGAAGGTATCGATCGAGTCCGTCGCGGTGAAGACGACCTCGTTCAGGCCGTTCTGCAACTCGGTGTAGTCGAACTCGGCGATGAAGTCTCCGAGATAGGCGCGACGACGGTACGGCTCCCCTGGATCGAGGAAGACCTCGGGCCCGCCGTTCAGCGAGTAGCTGAGGGTGGCGATTCCGTCCGGGTCGGTGACGTTGCCGAGGATATTGGCCCAGACCTGGTGCACGCCGATGTGGCCGAACTTCTGCACCGGGCCGTACCAGATGTCGAAATCGACACCCTGGACCCGAACTGTCATGTCCCCGGAGTCCGCCACATTCCCCTGGGCATCCTCGGCGATGACGTGGAAGTGGAACGTCGTATCGGTGGGAAGTCCGTTGGCCTGGAGCTGATGGATCACCTCGAAGTCGAGGTCTTCGAGGAAGCCCAGCTCGTAGCTCGGAGTGAATCCGTACTCGATCCTGCCGGTGGTCGGCTCGTCGGTGACCCAGTCCACACGGAAGAAGTTCTCGCCCGAGGAGGCGGTCACGGCCTGGATCGTCGGCGCCTGGCTGTCCGGCGCGGGCGTTCCCTGGTCCTCGTTGGAGACCGGGAACTCGTTGTTGGAGAAGTAGTCGAACCTGCCGATGAAGGCCGGGTTCTCGATCGCGTTACCGGCGAAGATGCCGACCTTGTTCACGACGATCGGCTCGATGAAGGTCCCGCCGAGCTCCCACAACGTGCCGTCGAGGGAGTACTCGTGGGTCCACAGGTCACCGGTCCGGTTGACCCGGAGCCAGATCGGACCGGAGTACGGCCCGTCGAGGATCTTGCCGATAACCTGGATCGTCGGCACGCCGTCGAGGTGAGTCGCGGCGAACGCCAGCAACGAATTGCCGTTGTGCACGAAGTCGAGCCGGATCCAGAACGTCGGCGTCTCCTCGATGAGGATGCCCTGCTGCAAGTTGCTGCCGTCGAAGACGGAGTCGATCTTGACCTCGATCTCGAAGTCCGTGTTGTTCGCCGGCTGCATCAGCCGCGGCGCGTCGTAGGTGACCCACGGGTCGTGGGAGGGCGAACCCTTCGGCACGTGGATCGACAGGATCGATTCGCCCGTACCCGCGCCGTCGATCGAGTAGGCCGAGTCGCCCAGCGGATCGACCCACTCCCAACGGCCGAGATCCAGGTGAACTTCGTTGAAGTCGTCGCTCTTGTAGTCCGGCGGCGTGGTCACGAAGGTCGCATCGGGCGTGCTGTCCGGGAAGGCCGACGAGTCCACGCTGGTCACGCTGAAGTGATAGGCCGTCTCCGGCGTGAGGCCAGTGATCACCAGTTCGTGATGAATCTTGGCCGTCAGCTCGTGCTCGAACGCGCCATAGCCGGCGGTCTCACCGAAGTCGACACGGCTGGTGGTCGGCTCGTTGGTGGTCCAGCTGATCGTCGCGAACTCGTCGCGGGGCACGACAAGGACGTCACTGATCACCGGCGGCCCCGGCGCCGCCTGGAACGAACCGACGATCGTCTTGTTGGTGTCGATCGCGACCGTCGCCGGGTTGGACAGACCGGTGAGATCTCCGCTCCATCCGGTGAACTCGTGGCCCGACTGCGGCAGCGCCGAGAGTTCGACCTCCTGATCGCAGTAGTACACGGCCAGCAACGGCTCGACCGAGGCGGTTCCGTTCCCGACGTCGCTGAGGTCGAGGGTCCGGGCCGGGCCGGGCTCGCCGGCATCCTCGGGGATCACCGGGGCTTCGGTGTTGAAGAAGTAGTCGAATACGGCGCGATGCGGAGGCGTCTTGACCGCGTTACCGGCGAAGACGCCGACGTAGCTGACCGACATGACGTGGACGAACGAGCCGGAGGTCGTCCAGTTGGTTCCGTCGGTCGAGTACTCCTGGGTCCAGACGTGACCGGCACGGGTCACCCGCATCCACAACGGAACGACGTCGCGCAACTGCGGCGTACTGATATCGATGGTCTGCGACGGCGCGCCGTCGATGTGCTGCGCGGCAAAGACGCGAATCGTCGATGCCGTCGAGACGAAGTCGAAGCGCAGCCAGTGTGTCGGCGACTCTTCGATCCAGATGCCCTGCATCTGATTGCCGAGCTGCATCGCCGTCTCGATCTTGATCTCGACCTGGAAGTCGTTGTCCTGGGCCGCCTGCAGAACACGCGGCGCATCGGACATTTCCCATGCGTCGTGGGCGACGTTCTTCGGAATGTCGATGACCAGCTGAGCGTCGAGGGTGCCGCCCCCGACGAGGGAGAGGGTCGAGTCGCCCAGCGGGTCGATGAAGGTCCAGAGACCCGGCTCCAGCTCGCAGGTCTGGAAATCCTCGGACAGGAAATCGCCGGGCTGTGTCGTGAACGTGAGGTCGCCGGTGACTGCCGACAGCAGGTCGGAGTCCGTCGATCGAATGCGGTAGTGGTAGAGCGTGTCCGGAGTCAGGCCGACGAAGGTCACGCTGTGATGGGTCACCAGCGTCGGATCGTCCATCACCTGGCCGTAGGCTGCGGTCGGGCCGAGATCGACATGGCTCGAGGCCGGCTCGTTCGTGGTCCAGGTCATCGTCGCCGACCCCTGGGAGGCCGTCACCTGAACGTTGCTGATCGACGGCGGCCCAGGCGCGGCCTGGAACGTCGCGGTGACCGAACGGTTCAGGTTCATCACCAGCATCTGTTCCGGATTCAACCCGACGAGGTCACCGCTCCAGCCGACGAACGAACTCCCGGGGTCCGGGACCGCGGTCAACTGGACCGGGATGTTGCAGTAGTACAGCGCCTGGTCCGGGTCCTGGACGACCGTACCGTTTCCGTTGTTCGTCAGGCTCAGCTGCCGGCCGATCGCCGGCGAACCGCCGTCCTCGGGCTCGACCGGGTTGTCCGTCTCGAAGAAGTAGTCGAAGGAGGCCGTGAACCCCGGCGCGGCGCCGGTCACGTGGTAGTTGCCGCCGAAGACACCGATCGAGGAGACGTTGAGGGTCGAGACGAAGGTACCCGCGGTGGTCCAGACCGTCCCGTTGGCGGAGTACTCCTGACGCCACAGATCGCCGAGACGGGTCAACCGCATGTGCAGGGTTCCGCCGTCGACGATCGGCTGGGGCACGACGGTATTGACCCGCGCCGACGGCACGCCGGCGGTGATCCGGGCGGCGAAGACCTTGACGTTGGTGCCGTCGTTGATGAAATCGAAACGCAGCCAGTCGTCGTTGTCCTGCTGGACGATCACACCCTGCTGCTGGGTCGACAGCGCCGGGATCGAGTTCATCTTGACGTGGAGCCGGAAGTCCTCGTCGGTCGCGGGCTGCATCAGTCGGGGTGCGTCGTTGACCGACCAGGGGTCGTGATTCACGCCGCCCGGCACGTGGATATTCAACTGGACGTCGGGCGATCCGACGCCGCTCACGTCGAAGCTTGCGTCGCCCCGCGGGTTGATGAAGCTCCAGGGTCCGGACGCGGCCGGATCGCAGGTATTGAAATCGTCGGAAGCGAAGGCGGTGTCGAGCTGTTCGCCGGTGAAGAACGAACTGTTCGCCGTGAACGTCGTCATCCCCTCCTGGTCCGTCGAACCGACCCGGAAGTAGTACTGCGTGTTGGGAATCAGGCTGGTCAGGGTCCGGGAGTGCTGGGTCACCATCGCCGGGCTGACGTCGATGTCCCAGAACGTCGGGGTCGGCGTCTCGCCGTACTCGACTCGCGTGTTCGCCGGTTCGTTGGTCCACCAGGTGAACGTGGCGGTCGTCTCGGTGGTGACGACCTGCAGGTCCTGGATGATCGGAGCGGTGTTGTCGAGGACGAAATTCGCGGTGATCGTCGAATCGGCGGCGACGGTGAAAGGCGCCGGATTGACGATGCCGCTCAATCCGCCGCTCCAGCCGGCGAGAACCCAGCCGGCGGCCGGCGTCGCGGTGATCAGGACTTCCTCGCCGCAGTTGTACTCGGCCTTGTCCGGCGTCGCGTTGACGATGCCGTTGCCGGAGGAGAGCAGGGTCAGCGTGCTGCTGTCGACCGATCCTCCGTCCTCGGGGAAGAGCGGACTGCCGGTCTCGAAGAAGTAGTCGAACTCGGCGACCAGGCCGGGCGCGAACCCGTCGGGGTCGAAGTTGCCGGCGTACGGGCCGAGGGAGTTGACGACCATCACGTGGTTGAAGCTGCCGGCGGTCGTCCACTGCACGCCGTCGGTCGAGTACTCCTGGGTCCAGGTGTTCCCGACACGGCTGACCCGCATCCAGAGCGGCGTGGGCGAGATACCGGTGGCAACGACCTGGCTGATCCGCACCCGCGGGAAGCCGTCGTTGAACGCGGCGAAGGCACGGACCTGAGAGCCGTCGTGGACGAAGTCGAAACGCATCCAGTGCCCGGAGTCCTCCTCGATGATCACGCCGGCTTCCTGATACCGGCTGCTGAGGGGAGTCTCGAGCTTGAACTCGACCTGGAAGTCGTCGTCCATCGCCGACTGCATCAGGCGCACGGCCTCGTTGGTCTGCCAGGGATCGTGGGACGAGTTCTCGGGCAGCGTGAAGCGGAGCCGGGCATCCTCGGTCGCGGCCCCGATCATCTCCACGGTGGCGTCACCCACCGGGTCGACGAGCAGCCAGCGACCGGTATCGATCCCACAGGCGTTGAAATCGTCGGAGTCGAACGCACCGGGAACCGCCACACCGGTGACGAACGGAACGTCGCCGCTATCGTCGAAGCGCCCGCCTGCGTCGGTCGCCACCGCCATCAGGTGGAACTGCGTCTCGGCCGGCAGTCCGTTGATCGTCAGATCGTGGGAGGTCTTGAGGGTGAGCTCCTCGACGAAGGCGCCGTAGGCCGGGCGACAATCAGCCGTTACGCTTTCCATGTAAATGGCGTGATGACCAATAACCTTATCAATCCAACTTCTCGTTCCATAATGCGGTTCACCACTCCGAGATCATTCCCATCTTCCCGACGGAACGTCCCATCCGCCTGTTTGATACGGATCAGATTCCTTATGTCATCGAGCAGGAGAGAAGGCCGCCGAAGAACAGATTCCCTATATCAAGAAATTATTGGTATAACAATGAATAAACGACTTTCTATTGTTATCGGTTCAGGCGGATTCCTTGTGCAGCATCTTTAGGGTTGATCAAAGCCCTGCGCCGTGAAGGCCTGGAGCCAAGTCTGCTGTGGGCTGCAGCGGAGGAAGCCTCATGCAAGTATGATCGCATTGGGCATTGACCCTGAAACAATGCTGGATAAGACGGCTAACCTCCTCAAAAGCGACATCGTTGAAGGGTACACAACCAATCTCAAAGCGGCCATGTCTGGGGAAACCAGATTCACCGAAACAAGGGTTGGCGGACGATACGCCCATCGCTCGAACGGCTGACATCGGCATTTGGTGACCACACTTTTGCAGACACAAAAATACCGCCATTAAACACAGCCACTGAGTTTCACAGCGGCGAAATGACGGTGATAACCGAAGGCCGGCTCGTTGACGCAACCCGCGCCAGTTCCGCCATCCCAATGGTCTTCCCCCCAGTAACAGTGGGCGATAAATTGCTCGTCGATGGAGCTGTCAGCAACCCCCTCCCCATCGACGTGGCAATCAAGGAAGGCAGTGATGTGATCGTCGCAGTCGGCTTTGAGCTTCCCATGCGCAAACGCATGAATTCATATATAGCCGTTACAGCTCACTTGAACGCCCTTTACATGAATAACATCTTGAAATCCAGTTTTGCCTTTCTATAATGCTGCATCCCATGCGGAAATCATCCCCATCCTTCCTGTCTTTGAAAAGCAGATCGGCGGCTTTGACCACCATCAACTCCCCCTATATCATCGAACAGGGAGAAAAGGCGGCCGAAGAACAGATCCTGTATTTGCGAAGGCTTCTAGTCGAAACCTAGCTGGAGTGCGTCGCGCAAAAAGGGCATAAAGTTAATCCGACAAGTGTGGCTGTTTGGAAAATAGCCCTGATCAATAGCAGCGCGACGCACCATCCACACAACCAAGATTACCGCACGATAAAATTAAAGATAGCCAAATAATGATCGCCGCGGTCTTCCAACTGGACGGTTAAACTCTCAATGGGCTGGGCTGGAAAATATAATTGAGTGGTCAATAGCTGTCCGTTTGGAGGCTGGACTTTTACATGAATATGCTCAATCGGACGTGATTCCATATTCTCCCGTGAAAACCGTCTCCAGTAAATATCTTCCCTTATTGTCTGAAAATTGATGACCGCGCAGGCTGTAGCCTGAGTTGTCGTAATTGCCTTCTGAATTCGGCCTGCCAGAAATCAAGCAAGGCACGGGGTATGGGAAGACAGTTTCCACCCAACACAAACCCAGCCAAGATCAGTTTCTTTCCCAGCGTATCATCTTGAAAAAGGGTAGAAGTCCCAGGTGAACCCGCCTTTGAAATACGGGCCTTCCTGGTTTTCCGGGGTGATGCCAGAACTACAAACAGGTTCAGAGAGATTGGCAAGCAGGTCAATGTTGGAGCCCGTCTGGGATGCCTGAAAAGCTGCTCGCGTCAGAAACCGCCCTGGGAGTAGGCGGAACCGGGGCTTTTTTCCCCGCAAGCGGCGCACAGGCTGTCAAAAGTATCAAAGTCAAGAATAATAATTTTTTTCATCAGGTTTTTTCCTCTTTGACTATTGGATTGCAACCTAATAACCTGATATTTCCAATCTCATCAGATTCCTATCCTTGACACATTCCAAATGGAAGTGTAAACTGGGCACATCGTTCGAAAATTCAAAGAAAGGAGCGCACTTCAAATGTTCAACACAACCTTTCATGGATCACTCCCAATGCAGTCGGCAAATTGCCT